>CAXQIE010000022.1:0-29893 GCA_964224415.1 Neptunomonas phycophila | reverse complement strand
GAACCCGCTTCCTGCGGATCTCCGCGGCGAACATCGGGCCGAACCGGTTCCACCACAGCCGCACCGTCTCGTGGCAGATGTCGATGCCGCGCTCGGCCAGAAGGTCCTCCACGTTCCGAAGCGACAGTGGGTACTTCACGTACATCATCACCACGAGGCGGATCACCTCGGGCGACGAGTCGAACCAGCGGAACGGGTCGGGGGTCTTTTTCGGACGGGCCATTTGGCCTGCCTAACCCCTAGGCCTTACCTGTCGGTGCATTTGAGCTGACAGAGCCCTGTTCGATGAAGCCGGAGAGCCCATGACGCCGACGTTCTCGGTGGGCCGGGGCGGCAAGCGCTATCGGTATTATGTCTCGGCCAGTCTGCAGACCGGTGGCAAAGGTGCTGCCGGGGGCACGAAGCGGAGGATCCCTGGCCCGGACCTCGACCGCCTCGTGGAAGACCTGACGGTCCGCCTGACCTCTGCCCACGAGGCCGTACTTTCTTCCGTGACAGCGAAGGATGCCGGGCTGGAATTGTCGTTTCAGCGTCCTTCAGACACGGATCCGACCGAGTGGGAGTATCTGCTCGGAAAGGTCAGGGAGCGACTGCGCGATGGTGAACGCGCTTGGTCCGGCCGCGGCAATGCACTTATCGTCCAGACCCCGGTCAGTTTGGTGTTCAGGGGTGGCAGAACATGGGTGGAGGGCCATCAGCCCCGGTCCTTGATCCGCCCCGATGCTGCATTGGTCTCAGCGCTTCGTCGGGCCCACGGGATAGCGAGTACGATAGGCCTCCCGCTGGCCGGGCTCCCGCCAAGAGCGGCGCAGGCAGTCAACAGTACCTATGAACGGACGCTGGTATCGCTGGCCTTGCTCGCCCCTGATATCCAGCAGGCCATCCTTGAGGGGCGCCATCCGAGATCCCTGACCCTGTCCGTGTTGCAGTCCAGCGGCGTGCCCGCTTCCTGGTCGGATCAGCGCCGAGCGTTCGGATTTCCGCCCTTGTGAGGTAAACGAGGGCCAGGAGGCCCCTTGCCGAGCCGAATCAACATTACCGACGCCGAGATCCAGGCTGCACTTGAGCGCTTCGGCGGCATTGTGGGCTTTGCCGCGAGGTATCTCGGGATGTCGCCTCGAACCCTGTCCCGCCGAATCTCTCGAAACCCTGACCTGTGCCTGACCCAGTATCACATCGAGCAGGGTATGCTGGACCATGCCCTCGGCGCTGTGATTGCCCGCGTTCGCGCTGGAGATTTCAAAGCGATCCGCTGGTGGCTTGACAGGTTTGGCACAGAACGAGGCTATGGACGTGCTCGCAAGCCCTGCGACGTGGTCGATCCAGTTGAGGCAGCCCGCCTGTACCAGGCTTTCGCCAAGGTCTTCCCCGAACTCCTCGAAGATGATGAGGACGAGGAGTCACTTGCGTTGTGACGCGTGGACCAGCCTCTGGGCCTTGGCCGACGCAAACTGACCGTCGCGAAGGAACAAGACATCGTGCCGCGTCCCGAGGACAGGACAGCGGAACACCCAGTTGCCGGGCTTGTAGAGACCTGCGGCCTCTACGGTCAGCGACTGAAACCCGGGACCATTCGGCGACAGCCGGCAGATGCCGACCGATGGCGCCGACCCCTCCCTGAAATCTGCAGCCAGCACAAACTGGGTGGCGTCCTCCATACCGGCTGGCCAGACCAGAGTGGTGAGCGCCGCTCCGCCGCTAGCCCATATCCGACTGAGCACCCGCGCATCCAGCGCGGCACATTCTTCCAGTTTGAGGAGCGCGCGCGACGACAAGGCGGCGCGGTCTAGTAGCTCGACCTTGGCGCCTCCGATGATCGCCAGCATGCTCATGGGAGTGGCCGCGACGCCTCGGTAGGGCTGGGCACGTCCGCCGGCCAAAGCCGCTTTTGTTGAGCACGGACCATTTTTACGATTAGAGCGGTAGGCCCTTGCGCGCGCCGCCTGCTGCTTTCGGTCCTCATCGGCTGCGGCAGCTTCGAGGTCAGGAATGACCTGCGTGGCGTAGGGGACTTTGAGCGCGCGGGCGACCAGACGGGCGCGGGTGGCGCCACGGGCCTTTGGGAGCCCTTCGGCGCCCTGAAGCCTGGCGTGGATGCTGTCCAGCTTCGCCCGTTGGCGATCAAGACGACTTCCGTCACGCGTCGCCTTTAGCAGTCCATGGCCTCGGGCGGATCCCCACTTACCCTTATGGAGATAGAGGTCGTAGCAATTCTGTCCGGTGAAGGGGCAGATGAAAACCGGCCGCTCTCCGAAGCGAAGATAGTTGATGGAGTAGTCGACGAGCTCACTTTGAAACTTTCCCTCGCTTTCCCACGCGATCAGAGCGCTACTCGGGTCCATGGACACGACGATCACAGTGAGACCAGCCGTGCGTAGATACATCCGCCGCCCCGCTTCAACGAGGAGCCCTTCTTGCTTCAGCAAGCGGATGGGTAGCCGTGGCTGGTCTTCTGCAAATGCCATCGTGGCTCGCTGGCCCAGCGCCCCGAGCAAAATGTGCTCATTCACTGGGCATAGGGACAGAATTAACGCCAAACTCCAGACTCTCCAAGACGGCGGAGACTGGCGGGCGGAAAACGTCCAGAACGGCCGGATTGGACCGCAGGATGCGGCCGCGATCGTCGGGATTGAACTGATTTAGCGTTGAGAAGACCGGCCCTTCGGAAGGCCGTGGCACCGCGAGCTATGTAGCCCTAAGGTTGTGGCGGACAGGGTGGGATTCGAACCCACGGTAGGCTTCCACCTACGGCGGTTTTCAAGACCGCTGCCTTAAACCACTCGGCCACCTGTCCCCGGCGTGGATCGGCCTCATAGCAGGGGGAGGGGGCGTTAACCAAAGAAGAAAATGATGCGGGCATTCTGACGGCCTCAATTTGATTTCGAGGCCGGTGCGCCATGTCCACACCTGTATCTGCGGTTCGCCTTCTGACGGTCGTGCTGGCGGGGTTGAGCCTGTCGGCGTGTGGCACGGTCGGGGCGGCGGCCGGGTTGGCGGGGGATGTGGCCGAGGGGGGCTATAATATCGCAGCCGGCACAGTGCGGCTCGGGGCGCGGGCGACCGGTTTGACGGGTGGGTCGCGGGCCGGAGCCTCGGTGCGGGTCGATAATCCGGCACCGATCGTATCCGGCACCATGCGGCCCTATCAGATCCGCGGGCGCTGGTATCATCCGGCTGAGGACCCGGACTACGAAGAAGTCGGCATGGCCTCCTGGTACGGGCCGGGCTTTGACGGGCGGCCCACGGCGACCGGAGAGCGGTTCGACCAGAATGCCCTGACCGCCGCGCACAAGACCCTGCCGCTGCCCGGGCTGGTCGAGGTGACCAACCTGGACAACGGGCGCACCGTTGTGCTGCGCTTGAACGACCGGGGGCCGTTCGTGGACGGGCGGATCATCGATCTGTCGCGCGGGGCGGCGGACGAACTGGGCCTGTTGCAAAGAGGCGTGGGCCGGGTTCGGGTTCGCTATCTGGGGCCTGCGCCGCGCCTGTAGGTCGCGCGCCTGTTGATATCGACGCATCGGGCTTGGTTTCCCCCCGGCATGCCGCCATTCTGGGCGGATGGCGCGCGGACGGTTCATCACCTTTGAAGGCGGGGAGGGCAGCGGCAAGTCGACCCAGGCAGGGCGGCTGGCCGAGCGGCTGCGCGCGCGGGGGCTCGAGGTCCTCCTGACCCGGGAGCCGGGCGGTTCCCCGGGCGCCGAGGCGATTCGCGAGCTGGTGGTCAATGGCGAGGGCGAGCGCTGGTCGCCGCAGACCGAGGTGCTGCTGATGTTTGCGGCGCGCAACGACCATCTGGAGCGTACGATCCGCCCGGCGCTGTCCGCCGGGCACTGGGTCATCTGCGACCGGTTTGCGGACTCCAGCCGGGCCTATCAGGGCGGCGGCGGCGGGGTGGACCGGGCCTTTATCGAGGCGCTGGACCAGGCCGTCGTGGGGACGGACCAGCCGGACCTGACGCTGATCTTTGACCTGCCGGTCGAGGAGGGACTGGAGCGTGCCTTTGGCCGGGGGCTGTTCGAGACGCGGTTCGAATCCAAGGGCGTCGCCTTTCACGAGCGGCTGCGCCGGACGTTTCTGGACATTGCGGCCCAGCATGCCGAGCGCTGTCGGGTGATCGATGCGCGTGGCACCGAGGATGGCGTGGCCCTGCGCGTCTGGGATGCGATCGAGGCGCGGCTGCCCCTGCCGAAGGTGATGGCGTGACGGACCATCCGCGGAATCGCTATGACGAGGTCAGCCACGAGGCGGCAGAACAGGCCTTTGTCGACGCCATGGCGGGCGGGCGGCTGCATCACGGGTGGTTGCTGTGCGGGCCCGAGGGCGTGGGCAAGGCGGGCTTTGCCTATCGCGCGGCGCGGCGGCTGCTGGGGGCAGCGCCAGACCCGTCCCGGGGACCACTGGGCAGTGCGCCAGGCGACCCGACCAGTCAGCTGATCGCGGCCCAGTCGCATCCCGACCTGATGGTGCTTGAGCGGGTGACCGAGGGGACGAAGGCCCGCAAGACCATCTCAGTCGACCAGGCGCGCGAGCTGCCGGGGTTCTTCTCGAAAAGCCCCTCGCGGTCGCAGTGGCGGGTAGCGATCGTCGACAGCGCGGACGACCTGAACATCAATGCAGCCAATGCCTTGCTCAAGATTCTTGAGGAGCCGCCTCAGCGGGGCGTGCTGCTTCTGGTGGCGCATTCGCCGGGGCGGCTGCTGCCGACCATCCGGTCGCGGTGCCGGCGACTGAGCTTTCCGGTGTGGAGCGAGGATCGGCTGGCGGCCCTGTTGCAGTCACGGCTGGGGCTGGATGGGGAACAGGCCCGGGCGACGGCACGGGCAGCCGGAGGATCGCCGGGACGGGCGCTGTCGTTGGCGGGCGATGAGGTGGCGGGCGTCGACGCCCTGGTCAATGGCTGGATGCAAGGGGCCGACATGAGCGCCATCATCCCGGTCGCAGAGAGCCTGAAGCGCGCTGATGGCGGGCCGAAGTTTGAGCTCATCCTCGACCGGCTGGCGGCCGCCGTGAAGGGACGGGCGCTGTCGGGCGGACCGGGAGCAGACGCATGGGCCGAGCTGTGGTCCAGCATCCAGGCGCGGGCGGACCAGACGGCGGGGCTGAACCTGGACCGGCAGGACGTGCTGTTCACCCTGATGGCCGAGCTGGACCGGGCAAGGGCGCGCGCCGCATGCTGATCGACAGCCACGTCAACCTGCACGCCCCCCAGTTCGACGAGGACCGTGACGCGGTCATCGCCCGGGCACGCGAGGCCGGGGTCGGGCTGATGGTCGAAATATCGGATCGGCTGGCAACTTTTGAGGCCACCCACGGGCTGGCCATGGCGCATGAGGACATCTGGTGCACGGCCGGGGTCCATCCGCACGAGGCGCGGCACTATGAGGATCTGACTGTCGAGCAGCTGGTCACGCTGGCTGACCGAGAAAAGGTCGTTGGAATAGGCGAGTGCGGGCTGGACTTTCACTATGACCTGAGCCCGCGAGAGGTGCAGGCGGCGGTGTTCCGGGTGCATATCGAGGCAGCGCGCCGGACGGACCTGCCGCTGGTGGTGCATACGCGCGAGGCTGACGACGTCATGGGCCATATCCTGCGGGAGGAGATGGCGGCCAAGCCGTTCAAACTGTTGATGCACTGCTACACGAGCGGGCCACAACTGGCAGAGCTGGCGACAGAATTGGGTGCCTGGTTCTCGGTCTCGGGGATTGCGACCTTCAAGGCGGCAGAGGATGTGCGGGCGGTGATCCGCGACATGCCGGGCGACCGCATCATCGTCGAGACCGACTGTCCGTATCTGGCGCCGGTGCCGCACCGGGGCCGACGCAACGAGCCGGCATACGTCGGCCATGTGCTGGACAAGCTGGGCGAGATCCGGGGCTGGAGCCGCGATGAGGCCGAGGCGCGGACGACGGATGCCTTCTTCGCCCTGTTCGACCGCATTCCCCTGCCGGAGGGCGCATGAGCGGCGATTTGGAGATCACCATCCTGGGCTGCGGGTCGTCGGGCGGGGTGCCGCGCGGGGACGGGGACTGGGGCGCCTGTGATCCCTCCGAACCGAAGAACCGGCGCATGCGCTGTTCGATGCTGGCGCGCCTGACGGGCGCGGACGGCGAGACGACGGCCTTGATCGACACCTCGCCGGACCTGCGCGAGCAGGCGCTGATGGCCGGGCTGAAGCGGATCGATGCGGTCCTCTACACCCACGACCACGCTGACCAGACGCACGGGATTGATGATCTGAGGGTGTTTGTGCTGCGCAACCGGGCCCGGAGTCCGGCCTGGATGGACCCGCCCACGCGGGCGGCGCTCGAGAGCCGCTTTCCCTATATCTTCATGGACCAGCAGGGCTATCCGGCGCTGCTGGAGGCGCGGGACATTCCTCCGCACGGCACGCTCTGGGCCGTTGACGGGGCAGGGGGATCCGTCCCGGTCGTGACCTTTGATCAGGGACATGGACCGATCCGCTCGGTCGGCTACCGGCTCGGGCCGGTCAGCTACTCAAGCGATGTGGATGCCCTGGATGATGCGGCGCTGGAGGCCGTGCGCGGCAGTGACCTCTGGATCGTGGATGCACTGCGCTGGACCCCGCATCCGACCCACGCCCACGTCGATCGCGCGCTGGAGTGGATTGAACGAACCGGCGTGCCGAACGCTGTACTGACCAACCTGCACCTCGACCTCGACTATCGATCGCTGAAGTCGCGCCTGCCGGCCCATGTCGATGTCGCCCATGACGGATGGACCGCGCGCTTCAGTCTGTAACGAAAGGACCTCCGCGTGGCCCGATTTGATGACCTCAAGGCCCTGTTCCTGAACTGCAGCCTGAAGCTCGGGGGCGAGACCTCTCACACCCAGGCCCTGATGGATGTCGCCATCGCCATCATGGAGGCCAATGGCGTCTCGACGACAACGATCCGCTGTGCCGATCTGGACATGCCACCGGGGGTGCAACCCGACATGACCGAACATGGCTTTGCGACCGACGGCTGGCCCGAGGTGCAGAAGCAGGTGATGGACGCCGACATCCTGGTGATCGGCACGCCGATCTGGCTGGGCGATAAATCCTCGATCTGCACGCGCGTGGTCGAGCGGCTATACGGCTATTCCGGCAAGCTGAACGACAAGGGGCAATATGCCTATTACGGCCGGGTCGGGGGCTGCATCGTCACCGGCAATGAAGACGGAATCAAACATGTTGGCATGAACGTGCTGTATTCCTTGCAACATCTTGGATATGTGATCCCACCGCAGGCCGACGCTGGCTGGATTGGCGAAGCCGGACCCGGGCCGTCCTATGGCGACGACGGCAAGGTCGGTCTCGACAATGAGTTCACCCAGCGCAACACGACCTTCATGGCCTGGAACCTGATGCATCTGGCGCGGATGCTGAAGGACGCAGGCGGGATTCCGGCCCATGGCAACCAGAAGAGCCTGTGGGACAAGGGCGAGCGCTTCGACCACCCCAACCCGGAATATCGGTGAAGCGGCGCCTTTGATTTCACATAATATATCTTAGGCGGCGATCGGATGTCAGGGAAAACCCGCCGGAATCGCACCGGCGGGCTCCCTTTCCGTCAGGCCCTGATCAGCCGGCGGCGCTGGCCAGCACTCCGGCCAGAGCCTTCATGCGACCCGCTGCCAGAGGTGCGACGCCCTGGGCTTCAGAAGACGCCGTCAGGGATGCGACAGCGGCCGCAGCCGCAACGGCATCGATCCGACCGGCGCGCCAGCCATCGATCACCGCAGACACCTGTCCGGCCAAAGCCGCGTCGATCGCGTCGGCGCGCTTCAGCTGGTCCAGATAGGCGCCGGCGACGTCAGGCGTATTCGCCCAGCTGACCCGGGTCTGGGTCTGCGGGTTGATCTCATCCACCATGACCGCCTCGGCAGCCGCGATTTCAGCGGCCGACAGTTGATCCGACGGAACCAGACGCAGGACGTCCAGACCACGCGCAATCTCGCTGGAATAGATGCGGCCGTTGAACCAGTAGGCCGACCACGAACCGCCGATCATCAGACGCTCGCCCAACGGGCCGCGGTCGAAATAGGCGATTTCCATCGGGTTCATCGGGTCGGTGAAGTCCATGATGGAGACACCGCCCTGATACCAGGCCTGGACCATCAGATCCCGACCCGGGACCGGGATGATGTTGCCGTTGTGGGCCACGCAGTTCTCGGCCGGTCCCTGAACCGACGGGAGTTTGTGGTAGCTGCGGCCACGCAGCTCACCGTTGGTGATGGTGGCAACCAGGTTGGCGCCCCAGTTGCCCGGCGCATCGGCGGTGCAGCGCGGCGAAGTGCCACCGCCCCACTCGTCCGTGAAGACCACCTTGGCGCCGGTGTTGTCGAAGGTCGCCGAGTGCCAGTAGGCCATGTCCGGATCAAAGATGTCCGAGATGCGCTGCGGGTTCTTCGGGTCCGAGATGTCCAGCAGGATGCCGTTGCCGGAACAGGCGCCGGCGGCCTGGCCGATTTCGGGGAAGACCGTGATGTCGTGGCAGTGGTTGGTGCGGGCCGTGGCCTGACTGGCGACGCCGGCGCGACCACCCATCCAGAGACCGGCCACGGCGCCCGTCTCGCGATCCTCGAAGATGCGCGGGCGGTTAACGATGGCGGCGTCCTGCGGACGATCCAGAGGCACTTCGATCACGTCGATCGAATACAGGGCCGTGTCGGGGTTGGTGCCGGGCTCGCCATCCGAACAGATCGACAGTTCGTCGCTGCGGCGAACGCCCGATGTGGCCGAGTTGTAGACATAGAGGATGTTCGAGTCGGCCGGGTTCGGCACCAGGGTATGGGTGTGCGATCCGCGGCAGGTCTGGACGGCCGCGACCTGCTGCGGGGCCCTGATGTTGCTGATGTCGAAGATCCGCACGCCGCGGAAGCGCTCGGGGTTCACAGCGCCGTCGGCACCCGATGCACCGCAGTCGATCCGGCCGTTGTTCTGCTCGACCGACATGAACAGCAGATTGCCGTGAACCGACACATCGCCCTGCCCGCCCGGGCAGACGACCGAGGTCAGCAGTTGGGGCTCCCCTCCCCCGCTGATGTCATAGATGTTGAAGCCGTTGAAGTTACCGACGAACAGCTTGCCGTCCGAGACGGCCATGTCGCTGTTGGCCAGCGCCAGCGGGCTGTAACGCGGCGGGTTGGCGCGGTATGCGGCGGCCTCTTCACGCGTCGTCGGCGGAGCGAAGATGGCGTCCGGGTCGAAGAAGCCCGGAGGCGGCGCCAGCGTGTGCTCCAGCGCGAGGCCCGAGCTGGCCGTAGCCGCGTCATAGATGCCGGGTGCCAATTCGGTGCGATCGTCGGACGGGATGGTCTGGACCTGGGCCGAGGCGACGGTTGCCCCCAGCAGGACGGCCATGGCGGCAACGGATGAATACAGGGCTTTGCGAACAAACATGGCCGCTCCTCGGGGTCAGAGTTCAGACAGAAGGGATTGCATACGCAGAATTTCGGCCGACTGGTCGGCCACAACAGACGAGGCGAAGTCCGAGAGCATCGGATCATTGCCGGAGTCCGGATAGGACAGCAGCTCGTCGACCATGTCGAGGGCGCCCTGATGGTGCTGGATCATGCCTTCCAGGAACAGGCGATCGAACTCGGGGCCTTCGGCAGCGGCCAGGGCGCGCATCTGGGCCGGTGATAACATGCCGGGCATGATCGGAATTGTATCGGGATCGACCGGGGCTGTACCGTGACCGGCGTGGGCATCGTGACCCGCGTGCGCATCGTGAGCCGTCGAGGCCGGTGCTGCGGGCCCGTGACCGGCGTGCAGGTCTGCGGCTTCCAGCGGCAGGCCGCGCGACAGCAGCCAGTTCTGCATCAGATCGATCTCGGCCTCCTGGCTGAGGGCGATGCGGCGGCCGATGGCACGGACGGCGGGCGAGCTGGCCCGGGTCTGCAACAGCTCCACCATTTCTACGGCCTGGCCATGGTGGATAATCATGTGCTGCATGAAGCGCACATCTTCGGCCGTGTAAGTGGTACGGCTGAGGTCCACCGCCTCGGCGGCCGTGATCTGGCGCGAGACTGCACCGGGAGCGCCCGGGTTGACGATCGGGGCCGCATCCGGATCCTGGACAACCGGATCCTGGCTGACGATCAAACCCGCCAGGGCAATGCCCAGATAGTGCAACAAGACGCGAACCCTTAGCCGTTTGAGACGCGGGGCAGACTAGGTCCGCAAAGGTCAGATACGCAAGGACAAAGGCCCCGGCCCCAACCTTACAAATCGCTCATGTTCGGCCGCAGCCGGGCGCGGCCCTAGATGTGAATCACCCGGCCGTAGGCATCCAGAGCGGCCTCGTGCATGGCCTCGGACATGGTCGGGTGCGGATAGACGATGCCGTGGATGTCCTCCTCGGTCGCCTCGAGCGTGATGGCGGTGACATAGCCCTGGATCATCTCGGTGACCTCGGCGCCGATCATATGGGCCCCGATCAGGGCGCCGGTCTTTGCGTCGAAGATGGTCTTGACGAAGCCCTCGGTCTCGCCGGAGGCAATGGCCTTGCCGTTCACCTTGAAGGGGAAGCGGCCGATCTTGACCTCGCGCTTTTCCTCTTTCGCCTGCTGCTCGGTGATGCCGACCGAGGCGACCTGGGGCTGGGCATAGGTGCAGCCGGCGATGGGCGAGTGGACATTGGGCGTCTTGAACCCGGCGATGTGTTCGGCGGCATGAATGCCCTCGTGCGAGGCCTTGTGCGCCAGCCAGGGGGCGCCGGCGCAGTCGCCGATGGCGTACAGCCCCTTCACATTGGTCTGGCAGTGGCCGTCGATGGTGATGTGGCCGCGGTCCATGTTGACGCCCAGCGCCTCGAGGCCGATGCCGTCGGTATTGGCGGTGATGCCGACCGCCGAGATACAGACCTCGGCCTCCAGCGTTTCGGCCTTGCCGCCCGCCTCGATGGCGACTTTCACGCCCGTCTTGTCCTTGGTGACCTTCGTCACCTTGCAGCCGGTGCGGAACTTCATGCCGCGCTTTTCGAACGCCTTCTGGGCGGCCTTGGAGACCTCGATGTCCTCGACCGGCATGATGCGGTCGACGGCTTCGACCACGGTCACCTCGGCGCCCAGCGCCCGATAGAAGCTGCCGAATTCGATGCCGATGGCGCCCGAACCGATCACGACAATGGATTTGGGCATGAATTTCGGCGCCATCGCCTCGCGATAGGCCCAGATGCGGTCGCCGTCGGCTTCCAGCCCGATCTGCGGGATCGCACGCGCACGGGCGCCGACCGCCAGCATGACTGATTTGGCCTCCAGCGTGCGGTTGCCGCCGGCGTTCAGGGCCACGACCACCTTCGGGGCCGCCGTGCCCTTCTCGAGCTTCGCAGTGCCTTCGATGACCTCGATCTTGTTCTTTTTCATGAGGAAACCGACGCCGCTGTTCAGCTGTTTGGCGACCTTGCGCGAGCGCTGGATGATGGCCTCAAAGTCAAAACCGACCTTGTCAGCCGACAGACCGTAATCCTTGAGGTGCGACAGGCTTTCGTACTTCTCACCCGACTTCAGCAGGGCCTTGGTGGGGATACAGCCCCAGTTCAGGCAGATGCCGCCCAGGTTCTCGCGCTCGACGATGGCGACCTTCTGGCCCAGCTGGCTGGCGCGAATGGCCGCCACATAGCCGCCCGGTCCCGAGCCGATGACGATGAGATCGAAGGTGTCAGCCACAGTGTCGTCCTTAAGCCAGCATCGTCACGGGGTTTTCGATCATCGGCTTGAAGGCCTGCAGGAAGCGGGCGCCGATGGCCCCGTCGACCACGCGGTGATCGCAGGTCAGGGTGACGGTCATGACGGTGGCGACCGCCAGGCTGTCGCCGCGCACGACGGGACGCTTCTCCCCTGCCCCCACGCTCATGATCGCGCCTTGGGGCTCGTTGATGATCGAGGCGAACGACTTGATGCCGAACATGCCGAGGTTCGAGACCGAGAAGGTGCCGCCCTGGAACTCCTCGGGCTTCAGTTTGCGGTCGCGGGCGCGCTTGGCCAGATCCTTGGATTCCGTGGCGATCTCGGCCAGCGACTTGGTCTCGGCCTTGCGGATGATCGGCGTGATCAGGCCGCCGTCGATGGCGACCGCCATGGCCACATCGGCATGGTGGTGCATGGCGATGCCCTCGGGCGAATAGCTGGCATTGGCCTCAGGCACGGCCTTCAGGGCCATGGCGACGGCCTTCATGATGAAGTCGTTGACCGAGACCTTGATGCCCTGCGGCTCCAGCAGGGCGTTGACCTGGGCGCGGGCCGCCAGCAGGCCGTCAATCTCGCAATCGATGGTCAGCGGGAAGTGCGGCACGTCGCGGAAGCTGTCGGTCAGGCGGCGGGCAATGGCCTTGCGCATCCCGTCCAGCGGGATGAGGTCATAGCTGCCGGGAGCGATGCCCTGTTGCTCCAGCGACAGCACCTGACGGGGTTCGCCCTTCGCCGGGGCGGCGGAAGCCGACGCGGTGCCGCCCTTCATGCCTTCGACGTCGCGCTTGACGATGCGACCGTGCGGGCCCGTGCCCTTGACCGACTTGAGATCGACGCCGTTCTGCGCGGCGACGCGCCGGGCCAGCGGCGAGGCGAAGATTCGCTCACCGTCTCTCGTGGGAGCAGGTGTGGCCTTGGGAGCCTCTGCCTTCTCGGCCTTGGATTCCGCTTGGGGTTCCGGCTTGGGTTCGGCCTTCGCTTCGGCCTTGGCGTCTTCCCTCGCAGGCTCGGCCTTCTTCGGCGCGGGCGCAGCATCGTCGCCGGCCAGACGGGCGATTGGGGTGTTGACCTTCACGCCTTCGGTTCCGGCCTCGACCAGGATCTCGAGCACCTCGCCCTCATCGACGGCCTCGACCTCCATCGTCGCCTTGTCGGTCTCGATCTCGGCGATCACGTCCCCGGCCGAGACGGTGTCGCCGACCTTGACGTGCCATTTGGCCAGAACGCCCTCTTCCATCGTCGGGGACAGGGCGGGCATCAGAATGTCGGTCATGCGGCGCTCACTCCTTCTCGACGATGGTCTGGACGTCGTTGCGCTTCAGGACTTCCGAAAAGCCTTCGAGGATGGCGTTATAGGCCTTGCGCTCATCGTGGCCGTGACGGACGGCATAGCCGTGGGCCATGTGTTTGGCGGCCAGGGCCAGCATATGACCGTACTGGCGGGGATCGCTGAAGGCCGGCTTGATCGACATGACCGGCTCACCCTTCGACCACCACATGCGGGTCAGTTCGACGGCATTGGGATCTGACGCGACGCTGTCGGGCGTGGTCAGCTGAAATTCGGACGGTTCCTGGGTCATGCGGTCACCGCCTTCACAGCCTTGATGATCTTGTCGACGCCCGGCAGCGACAGGGCCTCCAGATTGGCGGCATAGGGAAGCGGCACATCTTCCTGATGCACGCGCAGTGGCGGGGCATCCAGATAGTCAAAGGCGTGCTCGATCACCCGGGCCACGACCTCGGCGCCGACACCCATCGGGCCCCAGCCTTCTTCGGCGGAGACGAGACGATTGGTCTTCCTGACGCTCTCGATGATGGTGTCGTGATCCAGCGGACGCAGGGTGCGCAGATCAATGACCTCGCACTCGATCCCCTCCTCCGCCAGCTTTTCAGCGGCCTGCAGGGCAAAGCCGACCATGCGGCTGTGGGCGGTGATAGTGACGTCGGTGCCCTCGCGACGGACCTTGGCCTTGCCGATCGGCAGGACGTAGTCGTCGACTTCGGGCACGTCGAACTCGAGGCCGTACATCATTTCGTGTTCGAGGAAGACGACCGGGTTCGGATCACGGATCGCGGCCTTCAGCAGTCCCTTGGCATCGGCCGCATCATAGGGAGCAACCACCTTGAGGCCCGGCACCTGGGCATACCAGGCGGAATAGTCCTGGCTGTGCTGGGCACCGACGCGGCTGGCGGCGCCGTTCGGCCCGCGGAACACGATGGGCGCGCGGATCTGACCGCCCGACATATAGAGGGTCTTGGCGGCCGAGTTAATGATGTGGTCGATGGCCTGCATGGCGAAGTTGAAGGTCATGAACTCGACGATCGGTTTCAGCCCCGCCATGGCCGCGCCCACGCCCAGGCCGGCAAAGCCGTGCTCGGTGATCGGGGTGTCGACCACGCGCTTGTCGCCGAACTCCTGCAGCAGCTCGCGGCTGACCTTGTAGGCGCCTTGGTACTGGGCGACCTCTTCCCCGATCAGAAAAACGCTCTCGTCGCGGCGCATTTCCTCGGCCATGGCGTCGCGCAGGGCGTCGCGGATGGTGGTCTTCACCAGTTTGGCATCGGCCGGGATTTCCGGGTCCTTGAGCTCGGTCTTCGGCTTGACCGGCGCATCGGCAGGCGCGCCTTCAACCGGAGCCTCCGATTTGGCGTCGGCGGTGTCGTGCGCCTTTTCCAGCTCCGGCTGGGGCGCGGGCGCAGCGGCCCCGTCCTCACCGGCCAGACGCGCGATCGGCGTATTGACCTTCACGCCCTCGGAGCCCTCAGCAACGAGGATTTCCAGCACTTCGCCCTCATCGACGGCCTCGACCTCCATCGTCGCCTTGTCGGTCTCGATCTCGGCGATCACGTCCCCGGCGGAGACCGTGTCCCCCGCCTTGATGTGCCATTTGGTCAGCGTGCCCTCTTCCATCGTGGGCGACAGCGCCGGCATCAGAATGTCGGTCACGTTCAGGCCTCCACGTAGACGTCGGTGTAGAGCTCGGAGGGATCCGGCTCGGGGCTTTCCTGGGCGAACTGGACGGCCTCGGCGACGATACCCTTGATCTCGGCGTCGATGGCCTTGATCTCGTCCTCGGTGGCCTTGGCCTCGCCCAGCAGCTTCTTCACATGTTCGATCGGGTCACGGGTGGACTTCATTTCGTCCACCTCCTCCTTGGCGCGGTATTTGGCAGGATCCGACATGGAGTGACCGCGGTAGCGATAGGTCTTCATCTCGAGAATGTAGGGGCCGCCGCCTTCGCGGGCGCGCTTGACCGCCTTGGCCACCGCGTCGCGGACTGCGATGACGTCCATGCCGTCGACCTGCTCGCCCGGGATGCCGAAGCTGGCGCCGCGCTCGCTGAGCCGCGTCGTCGAGGACGAGCGCTCGATGCTCGTGCCCATGGCGTACTGGTTGTTCTCGATGATGTAGATGGCCGGCAGCTTCCACAGCTGGGCCATGTTGAAGCTCTCATAGACCTGGCCCTGGTTGGCCGCGCCGTCACCGAAATAGACGAAGGCGACCGAGTCATCGCCGCGATAGCGTCCGGCGAAGGCCAGACCGGTGCCGAGCGCGACCTGCGCCCCGACGATGCCGTGGCCGCCATAAAAGCCGGTCGGCACGTCGAACATGTGCATCGAGCCGCCCTTGCCCTTGCTTGATCCGCCGATGCGCCCGGTCAGCTCGGCCATGACCTCTTTTGGGTCCATGCCCGCACACAGCATGTGGCCGTGGTCGCGGTAACCGGTGATAATCTTGTCGTGGCCCTGTTTGACGCTTTCCTGCACGCCCACGGCCACGGCTTCCTGGCCAATGTACAGGTGGCAGAACCCGCCGATCAGGCCCATGCCGTACAGCTGGCCTGCTCGCTCCTCGAAGCGACGGATCAGCACCATCTCGCGGTAGTAGCGCAGCAGGTCTTCCTTGGTCGCGGCGGGGCCGTTGGACCGTTTGGCGGACGTCGATTTCTGTGCGGCGGCTTTCGCCATCCGGGCCTCCCGGCGTTGCGGCCCGTCGCCCATGCGCGCGCCTGTCATTACGAAAGCGGCTTTAGCAGCCTTCGTTCCGAAAACGCAAAGCGGCCCGTCCGGGCTGTAACATTAGTTTAGAGGCTGGGAGCGACCGATGTATCCGCGGGTGTCGCGAGGCTGACGCGGATCACATGGTCGGCCGGGTCGGCATAGCCCAGCAGCACGCGCGCCCGCTCTTCCAGCAGGTCGCGCGACAGGTGGTCGGTCTGGAGATAGCGAACGCGGAGTTCGAGGTCCTGGCGTTCCTCGGTCAGCCGCAGGTAGGTGGCTTCGCGTTTTGCAAGGGTCGCGGCTCGCTCGTCGCCGGTCAGCAGGCCGTACTGCCCCGTCAGAGCCTGCACCCCCAGATAGAGGACACTCAACACAAGCAAGGCGGACAGGACGTAGGGTTTCATCCGTTCGGGCATTGAGAACGCTCCTTCTGAGCGTGAACTATGGTTCTCAATGCCTGCACGAAAATGCCTAACGAACCGTAGCTTGGCCGTTGGATTTCAGCGACTGAAGGGAGTTGCTTTCGTCTATTTCAGCAGCATGCCGTCGCCGAAATAGAGGCCCTGATCGCCCAGCATCTCCTCGATGCGCAGCAGCTGGTTGTATTTGGCCGTCCGGTCCGAGCGGGCCAGCGAACCCGTCTTGATCTGTCCGCAGTTGGTGGCCACTGCCAGATCGGCGATGGTCGAGTCCTCGGTCTCACCCGAGCGGTGGCTCATCACGGCCGTGTAGCCCGCACGATGGGCCATATCGACCGCATCCAAAGTCTCGGAAAGCGTGCCGATCTGATTGACCTTGATCAGGATTGAGTTGGCCAGCCCTTCGCCGATGCCGGCCGCCAGACGCACGGGATTGGTCACGAACAGGTCGTCACCGACCAGCTGGACCTTGTCGCCCAGACGATCGGTCAGCAGTTTCCAGCCGTCGAAGTCGTCCTCACCGCAGCCATCCTCGATCGAGACGATCGGGAACCGCTCACACAGGTCGGCCAGGTAGGCGACCATACCCTCCGAATCGAGCGTCTTGCCTTCGCCTTCAAGGCGGTACTTGCCGTCCTTGTAAAATTCGGTTGAAGCGACATCGAGACCAAGGTGGAAGTCCTCGCCCGCCAGATAGCCGGCCGCCTGC
Source organism: Neptunomonas phycophila (assembly GCA_964224415.1). Classification (GTDB taxonomy): domain Bacteria; phylum Pseudomonadota; class Alphaproteobacteria; order Caulobacterales; family Caulobacteraceae; genus Brevundimonas. Next base: position 13,066 of record CAXQIE010000022.1, on the reverse strand, counting down.
CCTGCCCTGGTGATGAACTCCAGCGCGGCCTCGGCCGAGGCGAGGTTGGGGGCGAAGCCGCCCTCGTCACCGACGTTGGTGTTGTGGCCCGCGTCCTTCAGCGCCTTCTTCAGCGCGTGGAAAATCTCTGTGCCCATACGCAGACCTTCGGAGAAGCTTTCCGCACCGGTCGGCAGGATCATGAATTCCTGGATGTCGATCGGATTGTCGGCATGGGCGCCGCCATTGATGATGTTCATCATCGGGGTCGGCAGGATGCGGGCGGTGACGCCGCCGACATAACGGTGCAGCGGCAGGCCCGCCGACATGGCGCTGGCCCTGGCGCAGGCCAGGCTGACGCCGAGGATGGCATTGGCGCCCAGACGGCTCTTGTTGGCCGTCCCGTCAAGGCCGATCAGGGTTTCATCGATACGACGCTGGTCTTCGGCATCCAGACCGCTGAGGGCGTCGAAGATCTCGCCGTTGACGGCGTCGACCGCCTTCATCACGCCCTTGCCGCCCCAAAGGGACTTGTCGCCGTCGCGCAGTTCAACGGCCTCATGGGCGCCGGTGGAGGCCCCCGAGGGCACAGCCGCGCGTCCAAAAGCGCCGTCTTCCAGCGTCACATCGACCTCGACCGTGGGGTTACCCCGGCTGTCCAGAATCTGGCGGGCAGTGATGTCGGCGATGTCGGTCATGGGCGGGTTCCGGGATGAAGGGGCAAGGGTCGCCGTCGCGACTGCGGGCGGTTTAATCCAGTCCGGAAAGATATGCCACCATCGCCGCCCTGCTCGTGCGCAACCTAACCGACCGAAGCGTCGTCCTTGATCAGGACGTAGCAGAAGGTCTCGGCGGCATCGTCACGGACCAGCAGCCACATCGCGGCCTGGTAAAGACGCCAGCCCAGGTAGGCGGGAAAGAAGACGCTGAAGTAGGAGCTCTTCCAGAACAGGCGGCGCATCTCGATTTGCATGCCGTGCCTGCGGCTGATGGCTTCGATCAGGCTGGGCTTACACTTGTCGTAATAGGCCTTGAAGCCGTCGTGTCCGGTTGCCTTGCCCGGAAACAGAAAGAACAGCAGGCGCTTCTTCAGGTCCTCGGGCAAGACAATGTTGAACCGCGCGAACAGGGCGTTCCGGCAGGGGCAGAAGAAGGCCACGCGGCCGCCGGGCTTCAGACTGCTGGAAATGGCCCGCAGTGCCCCTTCGACATCATGCAAATGCTCAAGCGTCGACTGGCAGATGACGAGGTCGGCCTCGCCTTCACCGACGAACTGGCACAGATCCCCGACGATCTGGCGGTCATAGGCGCCAGCCGGGGCTGCAGACAGTTCCTCGCCAGAGATGTCCAGACCCGTGACGTGGATGTTGAGCGCGGCTTTTTGGTCCGGCGACAGATAGGGCCGGGAGCCCCCGCCCAGATCATAGACACGCTCGTCAGGCTGGATCAGGGGCGGCAGCACATAGGTCTGGAAATAGCCATTACCGTCGACCGTCAGCCGGTCCGGCAGCAGGCGATCAAACGCCAGCGACAGGCGCTGATTGAAGGCAATGAATTTGCGTATGATTGACACGACAGCCGCCCCGGAAGCCCCACCCTGCCGAGCACCCCCCAGGCGAGAAGGTCAGGAGCACTCGCGCACTCTGCTCCCCGCCGCAATGGACGGGAGCGGCGTCAGGAGTCAATGCCTTGCATACCGCGGGTGAGGGCGGGCCTGGCGATTGCACCGCGCCCGCACCCCCGACGCAACACCCGGCCCGATCAGGCGCAGCCTTCGACGTACTGGATGGAGGGACCGCCCGCATGGATGGCCATGACCGTGCCGTCGGAGCCGATCTCGTAGACGATCCCACGGGCAGTCTCGTCCTCGACGTAGCCCTCGCCCCCGCCGCGGGTCCAGACTGTGACGTATTCGGCGGGCGCGGCCTGGTATTTGTGAGAGGTGACAATCGCCTGATCCCCGTAGACGGCCTTGACGCGCTCGGCGGTGTCACCGACGCGAAGGCCCTCGTCGGTCATGATGCCGGATTCATCGCCCAGCGAAATCCGGGTCAGGCGGTCGTTCTGGACCATCAGCAGCATGCCCTCCGGGGCGCGCTCGGGCCGGAACTGGTCGCAGCTTTCGGGGTCCGGGCCACCCACAGCATCGGGATTGGCGTCTTCACCAAGGGCCTCGACGATCTCGGCGCGGGTCATGCCGATCCGCAGGGACTCCCAGCCCTCACCTGTCAGGCTGACACCTGTTGTCGCGGCAGCCGTCGGGTCCGTTGCTGCGGGCGGCGGCACCGGCTCGGTCGGGGCCTTGGTCTCGGGACTGCAAGCCGCCAGCAAGGCGAACATTCCGGCAGCGCCGAACAGCTGCTTCAGGTGGTGTGACATGTGATGACTCTCCCTCGTCGCCAGCCTAACGCGCAAAACGCCGCCCGGGTGCCCGGACGGCGTTAAAACATGCACCCAATCAGGCGTCGCCGAGGCGACGGACCTAGTCTTCCTTGGGCGTCAGAACCTGGCGGCCGCGATAGGTGCCGGTTTTGAGGTCGATGTGGTGGGGACGCTTCAGCTCGCCCGTGTCCTTGTCCTCGACATAGGCATTGGTGCCCAGCGAGTCGTGGGCGCGACGCATATTGCGACGCGAGGGGGATACTTTGCGCTTCGGAACGGCCATTTCCGTCTCAATCTTGGTTAGAGGCACCCGTTGGGGCGCGAAAACAATTGCGGCGGCCCAGAAGAGCCGCCAGCGGAGGGCGGCTTATGCCTCAACCCGCGCCGGAGTTCAAGCGCCTGTGCGACTCAGCCATTCCTCACGCGAGACGGCGTAGAAATAGCTGTTCTTCCACTCACCTCCGACATTCCAGGTCCGTTCGGCAAAGCCGGTGCGGCGAAAGCCCAGACTTTCCAGCAGGCGAATCGAGGCGGCATTATCAGGATCGACGTCGGCCGTGGCCTCGGCGTGGTCGGTCAGGGCGAACAGACGGTCCAGAACGGCGATCGTGGCTTCACGGGCCAGCCCCTGCCCCCAGTGGTCGGGGTGGAGGATGTAGCCGATGTCCGGAGCCTTCCAGAAGCCGGCCTTTCCGATCACCTGCCCGTCGCGCTCGATCAGGAAGTCGAGGCCGGAATGCTGGCGGGCGATCATACTGTCCAGCCAGGCCCGGGTCTGGTCGAAGGTCTCGTGGGGCGGGGACGACCACCAGGTCATGGCCTCCGGCCGCGTGAAGATGGCGTGCAGGGAGTCGGCGTCATCAAGCCGGGCGGCTCTCAGCACGAGTCGGGCAGTGACGATCCGGTCCAGCGACTTCTCCAGCACGGTGAAGGCCAGGTCATCGCGTTTGGGAAGACCGAAGCGGGGGTCGGTCGCGGGGAACGGGCGGGTTTCGCCCGTCAGCCGGTAGCCGCGCCGCTGATACCACTCGATCAACTCGTGCCGGTGGACGATGACAGTCATTTCCATCCGCCGGGTCCCGAAATGGCGGAAGGCGCAGGCTTCGGCTGCAGCGATCAGGCGGCGGCCCAGACCCCTGGCCTGCAGGGACGGATCCACCGTCAGCATACCAAGATAGGCCAGCCCCTCCCCGCGATCGGTGACGTGGACGCAGCCGGTCAGCGCCTCGCTGTCCGTGGCAACCAGCACGACCTGACCGGACGAGGTGATGGCGGAGTGGAGGGAGTCGCGGTCGATGCGGCTACCGTCCAGCAGAGCGGCCTCGTGCGTCCAGCCGCGACGGGCGCTGTCGCCGCGGTAGGCGGCGTGCACCAGAGTGTGCAGGGGCTCAAGATCATCGGGCGTGGCGGGGCGGAACTCAGACATTGAGGCGATCCGCGACGATTTCACCGAGTGCCAGCGAGCTGGTCAGGCCGGGGCTCTCGATGCCGAACAGGGCCATCAGGCCGTCGATGCCATGCGTCTCAGTGCCATGAAGCTGGAAATCGGGCTGGTCCTCGCCCTCTCCATGCAGTTTGGGCCGGATGCCGGCATAGTCGGGGACCAGACGCTCCGCCTCAACACCGGGCCAGAAACGGCGGATGTAATGCGCAAACACGTCGCGTTTGTCCGGCTCGACGCCGTAGTCCTCGGACTCGACGAAGGCGAGGTCCGGGCCAAACACCCCCTGCCCGCCCAGATCCTTGCGGTAGTGGGTGCCCAAGGCCCCTGCGATGGGCGGTGGATAGATCAGGCGGTTAAAGGGGGCCGGGCCCGTCAGGCGGAAATAGACGCCCTTGCCGAAATGGCCTTCGGGAATGAGATCCGCCGGATAGCCCTCGATCGAGCGGGCGACGGTCTGGGCCGAAAGACCGGGCGCGGTGACCAGCAGGCGGGTTGTGACAGTCATAGCCCCCTCCCCGCCGACCCGGATCGAAAAGCCCCCGCCAGCCAGCGGCTCGGCGCCCTCCAGCGGTGCCGACACCACGACCGAGCCGCCCGCGTCCTCAATCTCACCTTGCAGCGCCAGCATATAGCCGTGGCTGTCGAACACGCCGCTCTCGGGCGACAGGATGGCGGCATGGGCATTGAGCGCAGGCTCGAGCGCCCGGGCCTGTTCGCCGGTCAGATGCTCCAGCCCCTCAACGCCGTTCGTTCTGGCCTGCCGGAAGATGGCCTCGATGCGTGTAACCTCGGCCTCGTCAGTCGCCACGACCAGCTTGCCGCATTTCCAGTGATCGACCTTGCGGCTCTCCAGAAAGGCATAGAGCAGGCGCCGCCCCTCGACGCAGGCCCGCGCCTTCAGCGATCCGGTCGGATAGTACAGGCCTCCGTGGATGACCTCGGAATTGCGCGAGGAGACCCCCTGGCCGATGTGCGCCTCCTTTTCGAGCACCAGGACCGTCAGGCCACGCTTGCTCAGCGCCCGGCCGCAGGCAAGGCCGACCGCCCCTGCCCCCACGACCGTTGCGTCAAAGTCGAAGGTCATGACGCGCCGTAGCGGCGGGCGGCCTCGGCCTCGAACTTGCGGATCAGGGATTCGACCGCACGGTCGAAATTGGCCTTCAGCATCGCGTCGAGGAGCGGCGAGCGGAAGGCGAAGTCGATCATGAACTCCAGCCGCGCGCCCTCGGGATGCGGGAAGAAGGCCCAGCGGTTCTTCAGGTGCTTGAACGGCCCGCGGATCAGGCCGACCTCGACCTTGGTGAGGTTGCGGTCATGACGGACCCAGGTCGAGAACCGTTCCTTGAGAAAGGCAAAGCCCACGCCGGCCTCGGCATCCAGCAGGCTGACGCCAGGGGCTTCCTCACGCTCGTTCCAGACCCGCATGGTGGTCACCCAGGGCACAAAGTCCGGATAGGCGCGCACGTCAGCGACCAGCGCGGCCAGCTGGTCGGGTGCATAAGGCAGAATGCGGGTCAGGGTATGGACGGCCAAGCGGGGCTCAGCGTCCGGTTTGGGCCAGTCGCGCCGCTTTCAGCCGGGCGAAGTCGTCGCCGGCGTGGTGCGAGCTGCGGGTCAGGGGCGAAGACGACACCATCAGGAATCCCTTGGCGCGGGCGATGGCCTCGTAGGATTTGAACTCGTCCGGAGTGACGAACCGGTCGATGGCGGCGTGCTTGCGGGTCGGCTGCAGATATTGGCCGATGGTGATGAAGTCGACGCCCGCGCTGCGCATGTCGTCCATGACCTGCATGACCTCTTCCTTGGTCTCGCCCAGCCCAACCATGATGCCGGACTTGGTGAACTGGTTCGGATCGCGTTCCTTGACCTGTTGCAGTAGGCGCAGGGAGTGGAAGTAGCGGGCGCCGGGCCGGATCTTCAAATAGAGGCGCGGCACGGTTTCGAGGTTGTGATTGAAGACGTCGGGCTTCGCGTCGATCATGACCTCGGCGGCCCCGTCCTTGCGCAGGAAGTCGGGCGTCAGGATTTCGATCGTCGTATTCGGCGCCTGAAGGCGGATCTGGCGCACGACCTCGGCGAAATGCGCCGCGCCGCCGTCCGAGACGTCGTCCCGGTCGACCGAGGTGATGACCACGTGGTTCAGGCCCAGTTGGGCCACGGCCAAACCGACCTTGGCCGGCTCTTCCGGGTCCAGCGGCTGGGGCAGGCCCGTCTTGACGTTGCAGAAGGCGCAGGCCCGGGTGCAGGTATCGCCCATGATCATCAGGGTAGCGTGCTTTTGGCTCCAGCACTCGCCGATGTTCGGGCAGGCCGCCTCCTCGCAGACGGTGACGAGGCCCTTATCCTTCACGATGGCCCTGGTGGCATTGTACTGACCCGACCCGGGCGCCTTGACCCGCAGCCAGTCGGGCTTCCTCAGCACAGGGCTTTCCGGTCGGTTGCGCTTTTCCGGATGGCGCAGTTCGGCGGGCGACCGTTGCAGGGTGTCGATCAGGGTGACCATGGCGTCAGGGCTTCGGCGGCGGCGTAAGGAGCTCAGAAGGCGCTATGTCGGCCTTCAGCACCCGGATGGCAAGCCGCAAGGGCGTATCGCAGGCCCTCACGCCGTGTAACTTATCTTTTCAAGGGGCGTTCAGGTCTCTAGTTTGGCCCCGAGATCAAGGAGGGGCGCCAAGACCCCTCGCAGGGAGGTATCGTTTGTCGTCAGACATGCACGCACGGGCCGTTCAGGAAACCATCTTCGACGCCCTCATCGCAGCTCGCGACAAGTATGGTGACAAGCCGATCCTTGAGGATCTGGACCGTAACCCCCTGACCTATACGGGTCTGATCCGGGCCGCCATGGTGTTGGGCCGCAAGATCGCCGCCATGACCGAGACGGGCGAGCGGGTCGCCATCCTGCTGCCGTCCAGCTCGGGTGTGGTGGTCACCTTCTATGGCCTGCATGCCATGGGCCGCGTGCCCGTGATGCTGAACTTCACTTCCGGCGAGATGAATCTGAAGGCGGCCATCAAGGCCTCGGGCGTCAAGCGCGTCCTGTCGGCCAAGCGGTTCATCACCCAGGCCAAGCTGGAGGCGCTGACCGACAGCCTGGCCGAGGTCGCCGAAATCATCTGGCTGGACGATATCCGCAAGACCATCGGCCTGCCCGACAAGCTGTTCGGCCTGATGGCGGGATTTTTCCCCAGGCAGTTCCGGGTGGAGACCCGGCCGGCTGATCCGGGCGTTATCCTGTTTACCTCGGGCAGTTTCGGCAGCCCCAAGGGGGTGATGCTGAGCCAGTCTAATCTGGTCTCGAACGTGCGTCAGGTGGCTACCCACATCGACCTTGACCCCGACTGGGTGATGTTCAATCCTCTGCCGACCTTCCACTGTTTTGGCCTTACGGGTGGCGTGCTGCTTCCGTTGCTGACCGGGATGAAGGCGTTCCAGTATCCCTCGCCCCTGCATGCCAAGCAGATCGTCGAACTCCTGCCCGACGTAAAGGCTTCGATCCTGTTCGCCACCGATACCTTCCTGAACCAGTACGCCCGGGTGGCGGGGCCCGATGACTTCGCAACCCTCCAGTTCGTGGTGGCCGGAGCCGAGCGGGTCCGGGACGAGACCCATCACCTGTTCAACACGCGCTTTGGCGGCTTGAAGCTGCTGGAAGGCTATGGGGCGACCGAGGCCGCCCCTGTTGTCGCCGTGAACCACCCGGACCGGAACCGTCCGGGCACCGTTGGCCAGATGCTGCCGGACATGGAATGGCGGGTTGATCCGGTGGCGGGCATCGAAACCGGCGGTCGCCTTTACCTGCGCGGGCCCAATGTCATGGCGGGCTATATCTCGGCCAACGATCCTGAACGTGTCGAGCCGCTCCGGGACGGCTGGCACGATACGGGCGACATCGTCGAGATCGATACCGACGGCTATGTCAGCATCCTCGGGCGTGTGAAGCGCTTCGCCAAGGTAGGCGGCGAGATGATCAGTCTGATGGCGGTCGAGGGTCTGGCCAGTGCCGTCTGGCCCGAGTCGCGCCACGCCGTGGTCGCCGTGCCGGACAGCCGCAAGGGCGAAAAGCTGGTGCTGGTCACCGACCGCATGGATGCCGATTCTGCCCGCCTCTCCGAATGGGCGCGCAGCCATGGCGCGCCGGATCTGGCCGTGCCCAAGCGGATCATCAAGGTAAAGGAAGTGCCGGTGCTGGGCACCGGCAAGACCGACTATGTCGCCATCCAGCGCATGGTCGAGTCCGAGGCCGAAGCCGCCTGAGCGTCGTCACAACGGCGATTGATCTGAAACCGTAGCCATTGCAGTCTGCCCGTCCAATCAAGGGAGGCTGTCACCATGTTCGATTCGCTTGAGCGTCACCGTCCTACGGCCCTGGCGGGCCTTCGGATCATCACCGGTCTCATGTTCATGCAGCACGGGACCCAGAAGATTTTCTCCTTCCCGGCCGAGGCACGGGGACCTTTCGAGCTGATGAGCCAGATGGGCATCGGCGGCGTGCTTGAGCTGGTCGGCGGCGCGCTGATCGTGCTGGGCCTGTTCACCCGTCCGGTCGCCTTCCTGTTGTCCGGCATGATGGCTGTGGCCTACTTCCAGTTCCACGCCATGTCGGGCGGCCTGTTCCCGATGGTCAACGGCGGAGAGCTTGCGGCGCTCTACTGCTGGGTCTTCCTGTTCGTCTTCTTCGCCGGTCCGGGCGCGCTGAGCGTGGACGGCATTCTGGCCAAGAAGGCCTGATCGGGTCCCTGCCCCGGGGATTATCCCGGGGCAGGGTTCACCGTTATCCGAACAGCTTCTTTGCGGTTTCCGCGGCGATCCGGCCCTGGAAGCGGGCGCCTTCCAGTTCGTTGTCGCTGGGCATGCGCGAACCGTCACCGCCGGTGATGGTCGACGCGCCGTAGGGGGTTCCGCCGGTGATCTCATCGATGCGCATCTGGCCCTGCCAAGTGTAGGGCAGGCCCACCACCAGCATGCCGTGGTGCAGGATCGTCTGGATCAGGCCGATCAGGGTCGTTTCATTGCCGCCGTGCTGGGTGGCGGTCGAGGTGAAGGCCCCGCCGACCTTGCCGGCCAGCTTGCCATTTGCCCAGAGACCGCCGGTCTGGTCGAGGAAGTTCCGCATTTGCGAGGCTGCGGTGCCGTAGCGTGTGCCGGCCCCGATCAGGATGGCGTCATAGTCGGCCAGGTCCTCGACCCTGGCGATGGGGGCTTCCTGATCCAGCTTGTAGCCGCTCTTCTTCGCCAGCTCCTCGGGGACCAGTTCGGGCACGCGCTTGATGTCGACGACCGCGCCGTCAACCTCGCGCGCGCCTTCAGCGATGGCTTCAGCCATGCGTTCCACGTGTCCGTAGGTCGAGTGATAGAGGACGAGAACCTTGGGCATATGAGCCTCCTTGTAATATGTAACCGTTACAGTGTCGAAATAGGATGCAGTTCAACGCATTCAAGGGCCGCTCATCAGATTTTCAGAAGGGGCAGACCCGCTTGTAAAAGGCGTCGTCGCCGGGAACGGTTGCACCCTGGGACAACAAGAAGCGGTGCTCGATCACCGAGGCTTGCTGCTCGATGTTGAGGCCGCTCCAGTCTGTCCGGGGGCCGCAGTCGTAGGCATAGGCCGCCGGGCCGTCACCCGCACTGAGCTTGGCAAGCAGCAGGTTGACACTCTGCTGAGCCTGCCAGACGTGGACCAATTCGTGAATAAGGGTCGCCTGACGACGCAGAGGTCCTCGTGACAGGTCATCCGACCAGACTGCAGTCGGCCAGCAGACCCACTCCCGGCCCGCCAGTCTACCCGGCACGAAGGCACGCCTGAGGATCGGCGGAAGGCGCAGCAGTCGGACGGTGTCGGTCCGTAGCGCTTTGCCGAAGACCGTCCGGGCCAGATCGACCTCGCCCGGGGCAAGCGCCCGGATCATTTGACCATCATCGGCGGGATGTGCGGCCGGGGGGCCAGCCTTTCGGAGTTCAAAACCTCGGTGGTCGGGCCGGTCCATTCCCAGTGCCAGGGCTCATAGACATAGGGGACGAAGCCGAAGCGGTGGGCATTCTCGACCAGCCAGCGATAGGCCGGGCCGCGCGTCTGGTGGCGGCGGTTGGCCCAGCGTGTGGAATCGACCCCATGCCCCGCCAGGTGACCGACATACAGATCAATGGCCGTCCCCGTGCGGTGAGGCGAACACACGGCGCGCCTGAGTCCATCGCAGTTGCCCTCGCGGGCACAGCGGGCGGCGTCGGCCTCAGGGTCGCGATAGCTGGAGAATATCTGCAGAAGTTCGGGGTTCTCGGCGATCTCGGGCACCTCGGCGCGGGCAGCGCGGACCATCAACCGATAGGCATTCAGGGCGTCGTACTGAAGCAGGCGCACCATGCGGTCTGCGTGCTCCTCTGTCGGGTCGACATAGCCCAGTTCACTTTGGGGCGGCGGGTCCGGGCAGATATCGGCCACGCGGGCCATGACGAACGGGCGGCGTTCCTGCCACAGGCCCTTGAAGACCTGGAAAGTGTCCCGGGTGAAGAGGCCGTTGGCGACGAGGCCATAGCGTTTCTGGAAGCCGGCGAGCGCCACGGCAAAGCCGACGGTGTCCGGGCCGCAGCGAGTGCCGAGTTCACGCGAGATCAGTGGCAGATAGGCCAGCCAGCCGCGCTCGGTCTGATCGAACGGACGCCATATCATCCAGTCGAAGGAGTAGCCGTTGGCCAGCGCGATGCCGGCAAAGCCGGGAGGCCCGCCGCAGTCGTCCCGGGCCTGTGCCGGACGGGCCACGCCCAGCCCGATCAGGAGCACAGCCACAACGGTCACGATCCGCATCATGAAGAGAGGAAGCCTGACGCCGCGCCGGATCGCAAGAGGGCACTCGCCAGACGCGGATTCGCGGTATGACGGGCGGCGCGGTCGAGTCGCGCCTTGAGCCAGCGGATCTTCATGACGTCTGCCCCCTCGCCCGCCAAACGCCTGCCGAACCGGACGCTGGCCGCCTTTTCCGCCGCCTGCCTGCCCTATGCGGCGCTGGGCCTGCCCGTCTATGTGACCCTGCCCGAGTTTTACGCCAGCCATGTCGGCGTCGATCTGGCGCTGGTCGGAGTGATCTTTCTGGTCATCCGGCTGGCGGACATTGTCGTCGATCCTGCGCTGGGGATGGTCATCGACCGGACCCACAGCCGCTTCGGCCGCTATCGTCTGTGGATGGGGATGGCCGCGCCGGTGCTGATGCTGGCGGTCGGCATGCTGTTCATGGTCAGGCCGGGTGCGGGCGGGGCCTATCTGGCGATCTGGCTGATCGTCATGTCGCTGGGCTTCTCGGTCAGCCTGTTGTCGCAGGTCAGCTGGGCCTCGACCCTGACCAGCGACTATGATCAGCGGTCGCGGATCTATGGCTGGTGGCAGACGGCCAACATCGTCGGCGTGCTGGTGGTGCTGTTGATCCCGGCGCTGGTGCAGAATCTGGGCCTTGGCGACTATGCCTCGGCCGTGCGTTGGCAGGGGTGGTTCATCATCGTCGCCCTGCCCCTGACGCTGGTCATCACCTTCGCCTTCACGCCTGAACCCAAGGCGGGCCCCAGCCCCGACAAGGGCACGCGGTTCGCCTATCTGTCGCTGTTCAAGCTGCCGGTGCTGCAAAGGCTGCTGACCGCCGACCTGATGCTGGGCATTGCCCGGGGCGTGGTCGGGGCGCTGTTCTTCTACTTCTTTGAGGCGGTGCAGGGCTTTCAGCGGGCCGAGACCTCGATCCTGCTGCTGGTCTATTTCGTGGCCGGTCTGGCGGGGGCACCGGTGTGGAGCGCTCTGGCGGTGCGGATGGGCAAGCACGGGGCGCTGATCCTGGCCTGCGTCTATTTCGCCGCGACCCTGCTGCTGGCCGCCTTTGCCGGGCCGGTGCTGGTGCCGCTGGCCGAGGCGGCCGGGCTGGGCAACGCCGAGGTCGTGGTCGCCGGGCTGATGGTGGCCCTGGTCGGTCTGGCCTTTGCCTCGGGCGATCTGCTGCTGCGGGCCATGATGGCGGATGTCGCCGATCAGGTGCGGCTGGACCAGGGCGAGGACCGGACAGGCCTGCTGTTCTCGATCCTGACGGCGACGTCCAAGCTGGGCTATGCGGTGTCGGTGATGACCTTTGCCGGACTGAGACTGACCGGATTCGATCCGACGCTGGGCGGGGCCAACAGCGAGACGGCGCTGATATGGCTGCAGATCATGTTCGCAGGCCTGCCCGCCCTGTGTCTGGTGGTCGGGGCCTGGGCCCTGTGGCGCTATCCGCTGGACCAGAAGCGCCATGCAGAAATCCGCGCGGCGCTTGAGGCCCGTGGCGGAGCCGGTTAGGTCCGGCGGATGACCGACACGCCCCCTGCCCCGCTCGACCGCCTGCGCGCCGTTATGGTGCGGCTGCGCGACCCCGTGACCGGCTGTCCGTGGGATGTGGAGCAGACGTTTTCGACCATCGCACCCTATACGCTGGAAGAAGCCTATGAGGTCGCTGATGCCATCGAGCGCGGCGATTTCGAGGAGCTGAAGTCCGAGCTGGGCGATCTGCTGTTTCAGGTCGTGTTTCATGCCCGGATGGCCGAGGAACAGGGCCTGTTTGACTTTGACGCGGTGGCCGGGGCCATCGCCGACAAGCTGGAGCGGCGTCACCCGCATGTGTTCGGCGATGAGGCGGCGAAGACCGATGCCGTGTCGCAGAAGGCGCGCTGGGAGGACATCAAGGCCGCCGAGCGCAAGGCGAAGGCCCAGCACGGGGTGCTGGACGATGTGCCCGTCGGCCTGCCGGCGCTGGCGCGTGCGGCGAAGTTGACCAAGCGGGCGGCACGGGTCGGCTTTGACTGGCCCTCGACGGACGAGGTGTTCGCCAAACTGGACGAGGAGGTCGCCGAGCTGAAGGTCGAGATCGCCGCCGGGTCCAGCGAGCGGATGAAGGATGAGGTCGGCGACCTGTTGTTCGTGGTCGCCAATCTGGCCCGCAAGCTGGGCGTCGAGCCCGAGGATGCCCTGCGCGGGTCAAACGCCAAGTTCGTCCGCCGCTTTGCCTTCATTGAGGCTGAGCTGGCCAAAGATGGACGGACGCCCGATCAATCGGATCTCGCCGAGATGGATGCCCTCTGGACCGCGGCCAAGGGGGCTGAGCGGGGATGAGGCCTTGAGCGCTCATGCGTTCTGACGGCGGTGCCGCCCCCTCCACCCTGCTTCGCCAAGGCTTCGCAGGGGCCCCCTCCCCATCTCGATGGGGAGGTGATGAGCGGAAGCGCCCGTCCGTATTCGCGGCGGGTTGGAGGGCAGGC
>CAXQIE010000021.1:0-6230 GCA_964224415.1 Neptunomonas phycophila | reverse complement strand
CACCGCGCCGCCGTCCTGCGCCATGGCCGGCATCGACAGGCCGAGCGCCATCACGGCGCCAACTGGCGCCAGCATCTTAATTTTCATGAAATTTATCTCCTCGCCTGGGACAAGTCCCCTGTTCGGGAGGGCAAACGGTTCATGATCTATATTGGTTTCACGGCTTATCGTAACATTATGTTGCTGCGCCGCACCATGTCGATCCGCTTGCACGCGCGCCCCGCCTGCCTATAGCTTGGTGCTATGTCCGATGACCTGTTTGCCGCCACCCCCACCACGACCACCGATTATGACGCCGCGACCATCGAGGTATTGGAGGGGCTGGAGCCGGTCCGTCGCCGGCCGGGCATGTATATCGGCGGCACGGATGAGCGCGCCCTGCACCATCTGTTCGCCGAGGTGCTGGATAACGCCATGGACGAGGCCGTGGCCCGCCATGCCAGGCTGATCAGGGTCGAGCTGGACGCCGAAGGATTCCTGTCCGTTCAGGACGACGGCCGCGGTATCCCGGTCGATCCCCATCCCAAGCATCCCGGCAAGTCCGCGCTCGAAGTCGTCATGACCGTGCTGCACTCGGGCGGCAAATTCTCGGGCAAGGCCTATGAGACCTCGGGCGGCCTGCACGGTGTGGGCGTGTCCGTGGTCAACGCCCTGTCGGATCAGCTCGAGGTGACCGTCTGGCGCGACGGCTTTGAGTGGCACCAGAGCTTCTCGCGCGGCCTGCCGCAGGGCGGCCTCGAAAAGCGTCAGCCGTCGAAGAAGCGCGGCACCCTGATCCGCTTCCGGCCGGACGCCGAGATCTTTGGCGCCGGTGCCGCCTTCAAGCCCGCGCGCCTGTTCCGCATGACGCGGTCCAAGGCCTATCTGTTCCGGGGCGTGGAGATTCGCTGGACCTGCGCGCCCGAGCGGATCGTCGATGCGACCCCGGAGACGGCGGTCTTCCACTTCCCCAATGGTCTGGCCGATGCCCTGGTCGAGCGGATCGGCGAGCTGGAAACCGTCACCCCGACCTTCAGCGGCCGCGTCGAGCGCAAAGGTGAGGCCGGGGCCGTCGAATGGGCCGTGACCTGGAGCCCGATCGGCTTTGGCGAGGCCGACGGCTTCGTCCAGTCCTACTGCAACACGGTCGCCACGCCCGACGGCGGCACCCATGAGGCGGGCTTCCGCGCGGCCCTGGTCAAGGGCCTGAAGGCCTATGGCGAGTTGTCGAACGAAAAGCGGGCGTCGATCATCACCGCCGAAGACGTCATCGCCAATGCCGGCGCGCTGATCTCGGTCTTCATCCGCAATCCGGAGTTCCAGGGCCAGACCAAGGACCGGCTGTCGTCGCCCGAGGGCCAGCGGCTGGTTGAGGCCCTGCTGCGCGATCCGTTTGATCACTGGCTGACCGAGAGCCCGAAACAGGCCAACGCCCTGCTGGGCTTTGTCATCGACCGGGCCGAGGACCGGCTGAAACGCCGGAAGGACAAGGAAGTCCAGCGCGCCGCCGCCACCCGCAAGCTGCGCCTGCCCGGCAAGTTGGCCGACTGTACGCGTCAGGCCGCCGAGGGCACGGAACTGTTCATCGTCGAGGGCGACTCGGCCGGCGGCTCGGCCAAACAGGCGCGCGACCGGGCCACCCAGGCGATCCTGCCGCTGCGAGGCAAGATCCTGAACGTCGCCTCGGCCACGGCCGACAAGCTGCGCGCCAATATCGAACTGTCGGATCTGGCGCTGGCGCTGGGCGTCCAGCCGGGCAACCGGTTCAGCCTCTCAGACCTGCGCTATGAGCGGGTCATCATCATGACCGATGCCGACGTGGACGGTGCCCACATCGCGGCCCTGCTGATCACCTATTTTTACCGCGTCATGCCCGAGGTCATCCGTGAGGGTCGGCTGTTCATGGCCCTGCCGCCGCTGTACCGCATCCAGGCGGGCAGCCTGTCGGAATACGCCCGGGACGAGGCCCATCGCGACGAGCTGCTGGCCACCACCTTCAAGGGCCGCAAGACCGAGATCGGGCGTTTCAAGGGTCTGGGCGAGATGATGGCGTCCCAGCTCAAGGAAACCACCATGGATCCGAAGAAGCGGACCTTGGCGCGCGTCACCCTGCCCGAATCCGAGGACGAGATCGCCGATCTGGTCGAGCGGCTGATGGGCAAGAAGGCCGAGCCCCGCTTCGACTTCATCCAGCAGAACGCCCGTTTCGCCCAGGCCGACCTGGACCTGTGACGATCCGTCCCCGAAACGTCATCGAATGGTGATGATCCGGACGCGCGGCGCGGGGCATAAGGCATTCTACTCCCCGTCCTGACAGGTGCTCCCATGTCTCTCCTGCGCCGTGAAGTCCTGGCCTCAGGTATTGCCGGTCTGGCCTTTGCCGGACTGGCCCGTCACGCCCACGCCCGGTCGGAAGAGACCTACATCAATGAGGTCGAAGGCTATGGTCCGCTGAAGACCGACCCGGGCGGGCTGCTGGATCTGCCGGAGGGGTTCACCTACCAGGTCATCTCCCAGAGCGGCGATACGATGGATGACGGCCTGTTCGTGCCGGGCCAGCCGGACGGCATGGGCTGTTTCGACCTCGGTGGCGGACGTGTGGCGCTGGTCCGCAACCACGAGCTGAAGGGCTCCAGCGCCCTGCACCGCAACCTCGGGCCCGGTGGCCTGAATCAGGAGCGCATCAACGGCGTCGACGCGTCGCGCGCATACGATACCTACAAGGACGGGCGCCCGCTCCCGGGCGGCACCACGACGCTGGTCTATGATCTGGAGAGCCGCCGGACGGTGCGCGAATACCTGTCGCTGATCGGCACCTCGACCAACTGCTGCGGCGGCATCACCCCCTGGGGCAGCTGGCTGACCTGCGAGGAAAACGTCGAACTGCCCGAGACCGATGATGTGACCAAGCCGCACGGCTTTGTCTTCGAGGTCCCGGCGACGGCCGAGGGACTGGTCGAGCCTGTGCCGCTCAAGGCCATGGGCCGCTTCGATCACGAGGCGGTCTGCATCGATCCCCGCACAGGCATTGTCTATCTGACCGAGGACATGAACGACGGCCTGTTTTACCGCTTCATCCCCAATGTCGCAGACAGGCTGGCCGAGGGCGGCAAGCTGCAGGCCATGGCGATCCGCGGTCAGGCCGGCGCCGACACCCGCAATCAGGACAGCCGGACCTGGAATGTCGGCGACTGGCTGGAGGTCGACTGGATCGACATGCAGGACGTCGAGTCGCCCAAGGACGACCTGCGTCAGCGCGGCCATGCGGCGGGCGCGGCCCTTGTGGCACGCGGCGAAGGCCTGTGGTGGGGCACAGACGAGCTTTACATGACCGCCACCTCGGGCGGGCCGATCCGCCGCGGTCAGGTCATGCGCCTGCAGCCGAGCGTCGACGGCGGGCCCGACCGGATTCAGCTGTTCGTCGAGAGCACGGACGAGAAGATGGTCAATATGGCCGACAATCTGACCATCGCGCCGTGGGGCGACCTGATCCTGTGCGAGGACAACTATTCCAGCCAGATCCGCAATCACATCAAGGGCGTGACCCCGGACGGCAAGCTCTACACGATCGCGCGCAACGTCTTTACCGGAAACGCGGAGTTCGCCGGCGCCTGCTTCTCGCCGGACGGGCAGGTGCTGTTCGTCAATATCATGTACCCGGGCATGACCCTGGCGATCAGAGGCCCATGGACCTCGGTCCGGCGATAAACCGCCGGGGCCGCGACCGCATCACCAGCCACAGATTGACCGTCGCGGCCGCCAGCACAACGGCGGCCCCGGCCTGGTGCAGCACACCCAGCCAGACGGGCACGGCCTGCATCAGGGTGGCGATGCCCAACCCCGCCTGCATCATCACGACCGCCAGCACCACATAGGCCGAAGCCCCCGCCCCTTCCGCCAGCCTCCAGCGCCAGGCCTGAACCGCATAGACGACCACGGCCAGCATCAGGGCATAGGCGGTCATCCGGTGATTGAACTGGGTCAGGGCCTGATCGTGCAGAAAGGCCAGCGCCCCCTGACCCCAGTCGACCGGCGCCAGAAAGGCCCCGTTCATCAGCGGCCAGTCGGTGTAGACCAGTCCCGCCTTGCCCCCCGCGACCAGCGCCCCCAGCAGGCACTGCACAAACACCAGCCCCAGCAGCAGGCTGGCCCCGAGGGTCCAGCCCGACGGCGACTCGGACCGCTCCGGCCCGTTCAGCGCCTCCAGCCCCGTCCAGATCAGGGCCGAAAAGATCAACAGCGCCAGACCGAGGTGAAAGGCCAGCCGCTCGGGCGCAACATCCACGCGCGCCTCAAGCCCGGACGACACCATCCACCAGCCGACGGCCCCCTGCATCCCGCCCAGCACCAGCAGGATCAGACACCGCCACACCAGCCGGTCCGGCAGGGCCGGCAGGCCCAGACGCCTCAGCCCGGTGACATGACGCGCCGCAAGGAACACCAGAAACGGCAGGCCAAAGGCCAGACCGATCACACGGCCCAGCTGGCGGTGGATCCACTCCCACCAGAAAATGCCCTGGAACTCCGACAGGCTCATCCCCGCATTGACCAGCTGGTACTGGGGAATGGCCTTGTATTTGTCGAAGGCCTCCTGCCAGTCGGCCGCGTTCATCGGCGGGATGGCGCCCATCAGGGGCTTCCATTCGGTGATCGACAGGCCCGAGCCGGTCAGGCGGGTAATGCCGCCCACCACCACCATGGCGAACACCAGTGCCGCCACCAGAAACAGCCACACGGCCGCGGAAACGCTACGCTCGGGCTGACCAAATCGGTTCATTCAAAGCTCGCCACGGGTACACTACAGTGAAAGGCCGATGGACCCGACCTCGATACAGGCGATATGCCTGTCGATGACGGCAAGATCGAGTCGCTTCTGACGGTCATGCCGTCGCACAGGATCGGAGACGGATATGGGCAATCTGGACATCGCGGTGGCCGTCATCCTGACAGCGGCCCTCGCCTTCGGGTTTGATGCCGTCACCGGACGGCGGGGCCTGGCCGCGCCGCTGCTGGTGGCCTTCACGGGGGCCCTGTGCGGCGGCTTTCTGGCCGTGCGGGTGTTTGGCGCGGCGACCATGGATCAGTGGCCGTGGGTCATCTGGTCGGTTGTCGGCGCGGCGCTGGCGCTGGGTGCCCACTTCCTGTTCCGGAATACCCGCTGATGCCCGTGCGCATGCGGCGTCTGGTGGCCATGATCGGTATCCTCGCCTTTCTGGCCTTCTACATCTGGGCGGTGCTGGCGATCCACGCCCTCTTGCCGCGCTCCTTCTGGACCGACCTGATCTTCTATCCGATCGCCGGAATTGCCTGGGGCATCCCCCTGTTCCCCCTGCTGAAGTGGGCCGAGCAGGAACCGCCGCCCCGCTAGCCCGCCTCCTCCGGGAACTTTAAAATTCCTGCCGGCTTTCCATATCCATACGGAACGAACCGGATGGAGCGACGACACAATGGCAGGCGGCTGGACACGCGACGGCGCGGTTCTTGACCAGATCGAGGATACGGTCGGCGACGGCGTGTCGTCGGCCCGCGCGCGGCTGCCCTCCGGCCCGGGCACCGAAGAGTGCGTCGAATGCGGCGAGGTCATCCCGGAACGCCGACGCCTGGCCCTGCCCGGCGTCACCACCTGCGTCCAGTGCCAGTCCGGTCGCGACGCCACCATCCGCCACTCCGCCATCAACCGCCGCGGCAGCAAGGACAGCCAGCTGCGGTAGCCCCAGTTGCAAAGGGGCCGCCCGAGAGCGACCCCTTCAACCAACCGTCTTCATTGCGGAAGATGGTCGGAGCGACAGGATTCGAACCTGCGACCCCTTGACCCCCAGTCAAGTGCGCTACCAGGCTGCGCCACGCTCCGGAGGCGCCCCCTATAGACGGGCAATCCGGCCCTCGCAAACCCAAATCCGGGCCCGGCCCCACAATATTGCTTCAGCGGCTGAGCGCAGCTTCCAGACGCGTCCGCGCCGCCTCGATATCGCGCAGGACCGAGGTCAGGCGCTCGCGCTGGTCGTCGGTCAGTCCGGTCCCCGCGGGGGCTTGAGCTGCGGCACTCGCCGCCGGGGGTGATAGGGCGTCGACCGGTACTGTGGCGGTGTCCTCGCCCAGCATGCGCTTCAGCCCTTCAGTCTTGTGCAGACGCGCCACGCCCTTGAGGGTCAGACCCTCCTCGTGGAGCAGGCGCCGCACGCCTTTAAGGACCTCGACGTCCTGCGCGCGGTAGAAGCGCCGCCCCCCGGCGCGCTTGACCGGGCTGACGA
>CAXQIE010000020.1:0-15873 GCA_964224415.1 Neptunomonas phycophila | reverse complement strand
GCTGATCACCCCGATCGCCATGGACCAGGGCCTGCGCTTCGCCATCCGCGAAGGCGGCCGCACCGTCGGCGCCGGCGTCGTGTCGAAGATCACGGAGTAATCAGCCCCACAGGCTGAAAGACAGAGCCCCCGCCGGCGCAATCCGGCGGGGGCTTTTGTTTGCCCCGGGTTTCGCCCTGCAGGCGACGGACACGGTAAACATGCCCGCTTGCCGGTGCGTGGCCTTGTGCCCGTCCTGAACCCTGTCACCGTGGCGGCGTTAAGGATTGGGAAACCATGCGTCGCTCGCTTCACATTGGCATTTTCATCGGCACCCTGCTGGGCATGTCGGCCTGCGCTGCCGCCGGGCCGCATCACGGCAGCGTGGCCGGACCCTACGGCTCGATCGAGGCCGGGCCCGGGCGCTAAGCCGAAGGAATTCGTGGCGGACGGGGGAAAACCCCCTTATCATCTGTCGCGCGGCAGTCGCTGATGCGCCGCGTCATGGTTCCCGCCCCCCTAAATGTTACTCATCGCCATTGTCGTCGTTCTGCTGCTGATCGTGCTGAACGGGCTTTTCGCCATGACCGAATTGGCGGTCGTGACCTCCCGCCGGTCGAAGCTCCAGAGCCGCGCCGAGCGTGGCGATCGCGGAGCGCGATCGGCCCTCAAACTGTCGGAAGATCCCACCCACTTCCTGTCGGCGGTGCAGGTCGGCATTACCCTGATCGGCATTCTGGCGGGCGCCTATGGCCAGGCGGCGATTGCCGGCGATCTCAACCGGATCCTCGAGGCGGCCTTTCCGGCGCTGAACGCCTATACCGAAGTCTTCTCGACGATGCTGGTGGTCATCTGCATCACCTATGTCTCGCTGATCGTCGGCGAACTGGTCCCCAAGCGGCTGGCCCTGATCTTCCCGGAGAGCATCGCGGCCAAGATGGCATCGCCGATCTCGACCGTGGCCATTGTCCTGCACCCGTTCGTGCTGCTGCTGACGGCCTCGACCTCCGCCATTCTCCGGGTCATGGGCGTCAAGGACCGCGACGGATCCGACGTCACCCAGGAAGAGGTTGAGTCGATGATCGCCGAGGGCACGGCCTCCGGCCTGATCGAGCCTGAGGAACAGGAGATGATCGAGGAGATCCTGCGCCTCGGCGACCGGCCCATCCGCGTGGCCATGACGCCGCGCCACGAGGTTTTCTGGATTGCCCTGGACGAGGAGGAGGGGGCCCTTCGCGAGGAAATCCGCACCTGTCCCTATTCCCGTATCGTGGTGGCCCGGGACAGCGACGTCGATAATCCGCTGGGCGTGGTCCACAAGAAGGACCTGCTGGACAGCCTGCTCGACAATGGCGAGTTCAATGTCGAGAAGCTGGTGCAGGAGCCCGCCTTCATTCCCCAGTCGACCTCGGTGCTGAAGGCGCTGGGGATCATGAAGGCGTCGAAGGTCCACATGGCCTTCCTCGTCGACGAGTACGGCGCGTTCGAGGGGGTGGTCACGGCCACCGACCTGCTGGAGATGATCGCCGGCGATTTCGACGAGGGCCACGATGAGGAAGAAGCCTACATCCGTCAGCACGAAGACGGCAGCTGGCTGGTCGATGGCCAGGCCGACATCGAGGAGCTGGCCGATGCCCTGGGCGAGGATTTCGGCGAGGTCGATGGCTTCCACACCGTCGCTGGCCTGATCCTGCACCAGTTGTCGCGCGTCCCGGACGAGGGCGAGGTCCTGCAGGTCGGCCGGTTCGAGGTCGAGGTCATCGACATGGACGACCGGCGGATCGACAAGCTGCTGTTCCGCGCGGTGATCGCGCCGAATGCATCGGTGACCGCTCCGGAAGGCCACTGAGCCCCCGTCGCCGGGCTGTCATAATGCGTGCGGGCACATGAATGTCTGCTTGAAATGCACCGCGTGCTGGGGCATACGCCCCTTCTGGTCAAGACCGCGCGCCGATGGGTCCGCCCACGGCGCGTTGTTCATTGTCCGGGCCACAGGAGTGTAGCTCAGCTGGTAGAGCATCGGTCTCCAAAACCGAGGGCCGGGGGTTCGAGTCCCTCCACTCCTGCCATTTCCCCTGTTGCCATCGCCTGGGAATGCCCATGTGGGAGGCAACAGTCCAAGAGTTTTGAAGAGACAGCAGATGGCCAAGGCGAAAACACCGGGTGGACGTCGGACGACGGGGGGCAAGGGCCCGGTCGCCGCCCAGACCGTTTCGGTCGACGCTCCGGCGCCGAAAAAGCGGACCTCGCCGGTCCAGTTCTTCTCCCAGGTGCAGGCCGAGGGGCGCAAGATCGTCTGGCCGAGCCGCAAGGAGACCTGGATCACCTCGGTGATGGTGTTCATCATGGTGGCGCTGGCTGCTGCCTTTTTCTTCGTGGTCGATTTCGGCCTGAGCGCGATCTCGCAGCGCATTCTCGCCATCGGCACCTGAGGATTTCGACATGACTGATGCCGCCCCCGCCGCAGCGCCCGCCAACCCCCGCCACAAGTGGTATATCGTCCACGCCTACTCCAACTTCGAAAAGAAGGTGAAGCAGCACCTGGAAGACCAGGCGCGCCAGCAGGGCCTGAGCGATTATTTCTCGGAAATCCTGGTCCCGGCCGAAGAGGTCGTTGAGATCCGCCGGGGCCGCAAGATCAATGCCGAACGCAAATTCATGCCCGGCTATGTGCTGGTCAAGATGGAACTGACGGACGAGGCCTACCACCTGGTCAAGAACACGCCCAAGGTCACGGGCTTCCTCGGCGCCCAGGGCGGCACCAAGCCGCTGCCGGTCTCGGAGCGTGAGATCCAGAACATCATCGGCACCTCGGAAGAGGGCGTCGAGCGGCCCAAGCCCCGCATCCATTTCGACATCGGCGAGACCGTCAAGGTCGTCGACGGCCCGTTCGCCAGCTTCGACGGCCAGGTCGAAAGCGTCGACGAGGACAACGCCCGCCTGCGCGTGGCCGTGTCCATTTTCGGCCGCCCGACCCCGGTCGATCTGGAATACAACCAGGTGGAGAAGGTCGCGGGCTAGGCTTCATCCAGCCATCTTCTCCCCGCTTGCGGGGAGGTGGCACGGCGCGCAAGTGGCGTGACGGAGGGCGCCCGTTCCTCCATTTGCCAACCGGCGCCGCGTCCGCTATACGCGCGCCTCGCTCTGATCAGGGCGGTGCGGGCTTGCTCGCACAAATCCGTGGGAGGCCGCCATGCCGCACCACGGCTCATCCGCAGGGATTGATTTCCCCGCTTCATAGGAGAGACCAATGGCCAAGAAGATTCTCGGCTATATCAAGCTGCAGGTGCCCGCGGGCTCCGCCACGCCTTCGCCCCCGATCGGGCCGGCGCTCGGCCAGCGCGGCGTCAACATCATGGGCTTCTGCAAGGAGTTCAACGCGCGCACCGAAAAGGAAGCCAAGGGCACCCCGCTTCCGACCGTCATCACCGTCTATCAGGACAAGAGCTTCACCTTCGTCACCAAGACGCCGCCGGCGACCTGGTATCTGAAGGAAGCGGCCAAGCTGAAGTCGGGCGCCAAGGCGACCGGCCGCGAGACCGTCGGCAAGATCACCCGCACCCAGCTGCGCGAGATCGCCGAGAAGAAGATGAAGGACCTGAACGCCAACGACATCGAGGCTGCGGCCAAGATCATCGAAGGCTCCGCCCGCGCCATGGGCCTCAACGTGGTGGAGGCTTGAAGACCATGACCAAGCAAACCAAGCGCATCAAGGCCTGGACCGGTGACCGCTCGAACGCCCTGCCGTTCGCCGACGCCATCAAGATGGTCAAGGACAACGCCAAGGCCAAGTTCGACGAATCCATCGAGATCGCCGTCAATCTGGGCGTCGATCCGCGTCACGCTGACCAGCAGGTCCGCGGCGTGGTCAACCTGCCGTCCGGCACCGGCCGTGACGTCCGCGTCGCCGTCTTCGCCAAGGATACCAAGGCCGACGAAGCCCGCGCCGCCGGCGCCGAGCATGTGGGCGCCGAGGATCTGTACGAGAAGATCAACGGCGGCTTCATGGAGTTCGACCGCGTCATCGCCTCGCCCGACATGATGGCCCTGGTCGGCCGTCTGGGTAAGGTGCTGGGCCCGCGCGGCCTGATGCCGAACCCCAAGGTCGGCACCGTGACCCCGAACGTCGCCCAGGCCGTCAAGGACGCCAAGGGCGGTGCGGTCGAGTTCCGCGTCGAGAAGGCGGGCATCGTCCACGCCGGCATCGGCAAGGCCTCGTTCGCCCAGGACGCCCTGGAAGCCAACGTCAAGGCGATGGTCGACGCCCTGGTCCGCGCCCGTCCGTCGGGTGCCAAGGGCACCTACGTCAAACAGATCAGCCTGTCCTCGACCATGGGACCGGGCGTCAAGGTGGACCCGGCCTCGCTGGGCGCCTGATCCTGCGGGATCGCTGACGATACGAATGAGGGGCGGTGGGCAACCACCGCCCTTTTTTCTTGCCCGCCGTGTCGCGCCTGCACTTGCCGGTTGTGACCGGGACGGCGACCCTGTCTCCGGGTTTTCAGGAGAGTTACATGCGTATTCTGGCGGCACTGGCCCTTTGCCTCGGCCTGTTCACGGCGGCACCGGCCCTGGCCCAGGACCCGGATGCTGCGCGGCGCCTTCAACTGGCCGAACAGTATGTGGAACTGTCGCTCGGTGAAAATATCGCCGCCCTTGTCGGCCAGATCGTTGAGGAAGATCTGGCCGCGTCGCCCGACATGAGCGACCGCGAGCGAGCGTGGATGAGGGCCAATATGCCGCCGATGATCCTTGAGGCCATCGACCGGATGGCCAAGGATATGGCGCCCATCTATGCCGAGACCTTCACCATCGAGGAGCTTGAAGCCCTGGTGGCCTTCTACAGCACCCCCCTGGGGCAGGCGGTGGCGATCAAGGAGTTCGAACTCGGTTCAAGGATCGACGAACTTCTGGGGGGTGCGATGATCGAGTTTTTCCAGACGTTTGAGGCCAAGTACTGCGCAGAGTTTGACTGCGAACCCCTCATGGCGGTCGTCCCGTCGGCCAAATAGCCGTCCACGCTTGAGTTTCCCTGCGCGCCTGTGTATACGGCGCGCCTTGATCGGGCTTCCGGGTCCGATCTGCCTGTCCGAGAACTTCGGGGCGTGGGGGCCACCCATGCCATAAACGTCAGAGAGCCCTCTGGCACCGTGGGGAGATGGGGATGCAGACGACGCCCTCCGGCCTGCGCGCGCGCAGTCGGCATGGCCTCCGAGCTTCCTTCGGACATTACGACCGGTACAGACCCCTCGCGGCGACGCGAAGGCGTATGGGCCACCTCGTCGTCGGGAATAAGCCCGGCGATGAACCTCAAGACTGGAGACCGCAATGGACCGCGCACAAAAGGCCGAGTCGATCGAGACGCTGAAGGGCGTGTTCGCCGACGCCGGCGCCGTGGTCGTGACCCACAACCTGGGTCTGACCGTTGCGGACATGGAAGACCTGCGTGGCCGCCTCCGCAAGGAAGGTGGCGCGTTCAAGGTGATCAAGAATCGCCTGGCGCTCAAGGCGCTCGAAGCCGAAGAAGGCAGCGACTACCACGGCCTGTTCAAGGGTCCCGTGGGCATCGCCTATGCCGACGATGCGGTGACGGCTGCCAAGGTCACCGCTGAATTCGCCAAGGGCAACGACAAGTTCGTCGTTCTGGGCGGCTTCATGGGTGACAAGGTTCTGGACGCGAAGGGCGTGGAGACTCTCTCCAAACTGCCGTCGCTGGATCAGATCCGCGCCTCGCTGCTGGGCTTGCTCAACGCTCCCGCGACCAAGGTCGCCGGCGTCGTTCAAGCTCCGGCGTCTCAACTGGCTCGCGTTTTCAGCGCCTATGCCGCCAAGGACGCCGCGTAAGCGGACCGACCTCTTTCATCTCTGCAACCTCTCTACTGAACCCCAATCCTCCGAAGGAAAACTCAAATGGCCGATCTCGCCAAAATCGTTGAAGACCTGTCCGCCCTGACCGTCCTGGAAGCCGCCGAGCTGTCCAAGATGCTCGAAGAAAAGTGGGGCGTTTCCGCCGCTGCTCCGGTCGCCATGGCCATGCCCGCCGGTGGCGCTGCCGGCGGTGACGCCGCTCCGGCCGGCGAAGAGCAAACCGAGTTCACCGTCGTCCTGACGGACGGTGGCGACAAGAAGATCAACGTCATCAAGGAAGTCCGTGGCGTGCGTTCGGACCTGGGTCTGAAGGAAGCCAAGGACCTGGTCGAAGGCGCTCCGCAGAACGTCGTGGAAAACGTCTCCAAGCAACAAGCCGAAGAGATCGCCAAGAAGCTGACGGAAGCCGGCGCCAAGGTCCAGATCAAGTAATCTGGCGCCATTCGGCACTGTAAGATGAACGGCCCCGGTGGATCTCCGCCGGGGCCGTTTTCATTTTCGGTCGTCCGTCCGGGAAGAGGGGTGGACAACGGCTCTCCCAGCCCGCCAAATCCGCGCCTGAATCAGGGGAACACCGATGTCTGCACACACAACCGCCTTGCTTGCCGGGATTGCTGCCCTGGTGCTCGCCGCCTGTTCGGAGCAGGAGGCCAAGGCCCCCGCGGCTCCGGCCCCCGCGCCCAGGGCCGAGGCACCAGCCCTGCCGGAGGGGCCCTTGACCCAGGCCGGCGCCATCAGCCTGATGAATGGCCTGCCGCTGGCCTGCAAGCCGATCGCCAGCATGAAGTTCGACATGCACCAGTGCGATGTGAAGCGGGGTCTGGTCGAGGGCGACCAGCCGCTTATCGACGACTTGCGCAGCCTGCGCGCGGAGCTGGAGGCCCTGCCGGAGGGCGAGGTCACGGCCCGCTGCACGGCCATCTATAACGAGCTGGGCGCGACACCCAAGCCGCAGGCCTGCTGGTAGCAGGCCCGGGCCGGGGCGTTCGTCAGTCCCGCATCGGCGACAGGATATCGCCCAGCCGGTCCGGCGTGCCGGGAATGCGCTCCAGACGCGGATAGCGCAGGCCGTCGTGGTAATCGATCTCCAGCGTCCGGCTGCCGCGGGCATTGCGCACTTCCAGCACGATCGGATCGGGCGAGGTCTTCGCGGCCGTAATCGCGTTCGACAGCACCTCGGGCGAGGCCCGCTCGCCATTCACCGACACCAGGGTCCATCCCGCGCCGATCCCGGCGTTGAAGATCGGGCTGTCCCACTGCACGGCGACGATGCGGTTGCCGCCCGCCAGATAGAAGCCCAGCGAATAGAGGTAGTCGCCCGGCCCGCTGCCGTTGATGCGTGTCTCCACCTCGGTCGGGCTGTCGGTATAGACCAGGCGATAACCGCCGCGTTCAATGCCATCCAGCGGCGCCTCGGCGTCGGGGCCGACGGCGTCCAGGCGATCACGCAGGAAGCCGGCCCAGTCGTGCGGCACGACCGTGTTCAGCGCCGTGACAATGTCGTCAAACGTATAGGGCGTCGCCGTCCAGGAGCCGTCGTCGATACCGAAGAACAGTTTGGCAAAGTCGTTCAGCGACTTGGTGTCGCCCGTCTTCTCGCGGATCAGGGTGTCGGCATCCAGCCAGATCAGGGCCGACTCCCGGTAATAGTCGCCCGTGCCGCGCATCCACGACGGCCAGGGGTTCGATGCCCGATAGCCCAGCAGATTGTTGTTTGTCGTGTCCTGCAGCGACCGCCACTCGCGCCCGGATTGATACTGATAGAAGGCCGCGATCCCGGCGAACGAGGCCAGCGCCTCCTCCCTGGTGCCCAGCCCCGACCGCGCGGTCAGCACCTCGCCCCAATACTCCGTCTGGCCTTCATAAACCCACAGCAGGGTGTTCTGGACGGGTACATTGAAGTTGGGCGTCAGCTGGTCACTCGGCCGCCGGAACTTGCCGTTCCACGAATGTACGAACTCGTGCGGCAACAGGGTGCGCGTGCCGTGGCTGGGCTCCCAGCCCGCGCCGAAGAAGTTCGGCGGCGCGGTGTTCTCGCTCGACCGGTGGTGCTCCAGACCGATGCCGCCCATCTCCCGGGTCAGACCCAGCAGGAACTCATACCGGTCGAAGTGACGCGATCCGAACAGCAGGTCGGCCTCATCGACCAGGGCCTCATACTTGGCCAGCTGTTCGGGCGTCGGCGCGATCTGCTCAGGCTGATCGGCCACGATGTGCAGCGTCACCGGCGACCGCCCACCGGGGTCGAGGTCATAGGCCTTGTAGTGAGCCCCGGCGAACATCGGGCTGTCGGCCAGCGTCTCAAGACTGACGGGGGCAAAGGTCGCCACACCGTCCTCAAACGACACCGTGTCCATGGCCACGCCGTACTGCCATCCGTCGGGCAGGCGGATCGAGGGGGCAAAGGTGATGCGGCTGTGACGATATCCCGCAGGATAGAGGACGGCCTTTTCCCACTGCAGGTTCAGCATGGACGAGGCCATCACCACGCGCCAGTTGCTGGCATCCGGCTGGGTCAGCCACTGGAATTCAACGACGATCTCGTCGACGCCTTCGGGCACCTCAACGTGGAAGGCGTAGGGATCGAGGGTGTCGCGCAGCCATTCAATCCGCTCGCCATTGCCGTGCACAGTCACTCCGGAAAGCAGCTGTATGGGGCCGGTCGGCGCGTGGTTGCCGGGAATAAATTTCGGATACAGCAGGGTCAGGGGGCCGGCGCTGACGGGAATCGTCTGGCGCACGCGGACGATCTTGCGATCGATGTCGGTGGCGTCGACCTCGTAGCGGATCACACCGGGATAGGCCTGATCGACCGGCGCCGGGATTTCCGGCAGGGCGCGGGGCAGGGCAGGGGTGCCCACCTGGGCCAAGGCCGGGGCGGCAATGCCGAGGCTGAGCGCAAGGGCCAGGGCGGAAACGGTCAGACGAAGGCGCATGGTACACTCGCGGATCGTGGAAGGAGTCGACGCCAGTTCGGACCAGTCCGTCTGCCGGGTCAACCCTGATGACGGCTCACCCCATCTTTACCCGACGTGATCTTGGCAGGGGGCGGCTGGCGGGCTACGCCATCTGCCAACACCTCTCAGGGAGAAACAACATGGCCGATCTGGCATCCGTGACCGAACACATCCGCGCCGCCGTGGGCGAGAACTCCGGCCTCGGCAAGACCGTCAAGCTGGATCTCGGCGACAAGGGCGTCATCTACATCGACGGCGCTTCCGTGCCGAACACCGTCACCAATGAAGACAAGCCCGCCGACGCCACCGTCTCCATGGCCTGGGACGACTTCATGGCCCTGTCGGAAGGCAAGCTGGACCCGATGATGGCCTTCATGCAGGGCAAGCTGAAGATCACCGGCGACATGATGATCGCCCAGAAGCTGGCCCCGCTGCTGAAGCGCTAGGCTGTTTGCGTTTTCCCTCCCCTTCATGGGGAGGGATGTCGGCGCGAAGCGACGACAGGGTGGGGAGAACCGGTTCCGCACCGCCGGCGCCCGGCTTCAGCGTTCCCCACCCCGTCGCTTCGCGACCACCCTCCCCACAAGGGGGGAGGGAGAAGGAGACCTCTCCATGGAATTCCAGCACAGCGAAAAGGCTCTTCACTGGCAGGAGCGTGTTCGCCGGTTTCTCGACGACAAGGTCCTGCCGCGCGAGGCCGAATACTGGGCCCAGGTGCGCGAGGATTCGACCCGCCAGCCCCCCGCCATGGATGAGATGAAGGCCCAGGCGCGCGAGGCGGGCCTGTGGAACATGTTTCTGCCCGGCGATCACGGCGCCGGCCTGACCAACCTCGAATACGCGCCGCTGGCCGAGATGATGGGCCGCCACCTGTGGGCGGCCGAGGTGTTCAACTGCAACGCCCCCGACACCGGCAATATGGAAGTGCTCCATATGTACGGAAACGAGGCCCAGCAGGCGAAATGGCTCAAGCCCCTGATGGCCGGCGAGATCCGCTCGGCCTTCCTGATGACCGAGCCCGAGGTCGCCTCGTCCGACGCCACCAACATCCAGACCCGGATCGAGCGCGACGGCGACCACTATGTCATCAACGGCCGCAAATGGTGGTCGACCAATATGGGCCACCCGAACGTCGCTGTGACCATCGTCATGGGCAAGACCGACACTGAGGCCGCCACCCACGCCCAGCAGTCGCAGATCATCGTGCCCGTCGACACGCCCGGCTTCCGCGTCGAGCGGATGCTGTCCGTGTTCGGTTATGACGAAAAGCCGATCGGCCATGCCGAGGTCGTGCTGGAGAACGTCCGCGTCCCGGTCGAGAACCTGATCGCCGGCGAGGGTCGCGGCTTCGAGATCGCCCAGGGCCGCCTGGGGCCGGGCCGTATCCACCACTGCATGCGCGTCATCGGCATGGCCGAGCGGGCGCTGGAGCTGATGTGCGCGCGGCTTCTGTCGCGCACCGCCTTCCGCAAGTCGCTGTCCGAGCATTCGGTCTGGGAACAGCGCGTCGGCGAGGCCCGCACCCAGATCGAGATGTGCCGCCTGCTGGTGCTCAAGGCTGCGTGGATGATGGACAATGGCGGGGCCAGGAACGCCCGCTCCGAGATCGCCCAGATCAAGGTCGCCGCGCCGCGCATGGCCCTGCAGATCATTGACGACGCCATCCAGGCCCATGGCGGAGCCGGCGTCTCTGCCGATACGCCGCTGGCCGAGATGTACGCCATGGTCCGCACGCTGCGCATCGCCGACGGCCCGGACGAGGTCCACAACCGCACCATCGCGCGTCTGGAATACGCCAGACACGGCGGCCGTCCGGTTCGCTGAACCCCGCCGTTTTTGCGGCAACGCCCCGGCGGCTGATACGTTAGGTCGACTCGCGTCGGGCTCGTGGGCTCGATCCTCCTGCGACGGACACCGGAGACACCCATGAACGCGCCCGCCTCCGTTCAGGATCAGAGTGCCCGGGATGTGGCCCGCTACCAGGCCTCTCGCCGCGTCATGCCGGCCCTCGCCGAGGGGCTGTCGGCCGAGGATTTGCAGGCCCAGTCCATGCCGGACTGCAGCCCCGGCAAATGGCATCTGGCGCACACGACCTGGTTCTATGAGGCGATGATCCTCGGCCGCGACCCGGACTACCGGCCCTACGATCCTGTCTGGTTCACCCTGTTCAACTCCTACTATGACGGCGTCGGCGAGCGGATCGCCCGCGACCGGCGCAGCCTGATCACCCGGCCCTCGCTGGACGATGTCATGGCCTATCGCCGCGAGATCGACCGCCGCATGGTCGAGCGCCTGGGCGCCGGCCTGACGGACGGGGAGGGGCGCTATCTGTTCGTGCTCGGCCTCAACCACGAACAGCAGCATCAGGAGCTGTTCCTGATGGACCTGCTGAACCTGATGTCCTGCTCGCCGCTGGATCCCGTAGCCTTCGACCGCGAACCCGGCTGGCGCAGTGACGAGGCGCCACGCGGCGGCTGGGAGGCGTTCGACGGCGGCCTCGTGACGATCGGCCATGAGGGCGCGGGCTTTGCCTTCGACAATGAAGGCCCGGCCCACCCCGTGCACCTCCAGCCCTACCAGCTGACCCGCGACCTGGTGACCAACGGCCAGTGGCTGGAGTTCATGGCCGACGGCGGTTATCGCCGTCCCGAGCTGTGGCTGTCCGACGGCTGGGCGACGGCCCGGTCCGAAGGCTGGCAGGCGCCTCTCTACTGGCAGTCCGGCGACACAGGCTGGACCGTCCTGACCCTGACCGGCCGTCAGCCCGTCGATCCCGAGGCTCCGGTCTGTCACATCAGCCAGTATGAGGCCGACGCCTTCGCCCGCTGGTCTGGCGCGCGCCTGCCGACCGAGGCGGAATGGGAGCACGCCGCCCGTACGCGCCCCGAGGCCCTCTCAGGCTTCGACGGTCAGGTCTGGCAGCACACCGCCAGCGCCTATGCGCCCTATCCGGGCTTTCGCGCCACGCCCGGCACCGCGGGCGAGTACAACGGCAAGTTCATGGCCAATCAGGGTGTGGTGCGCGGCTCCTGTTTCGCCACACCCCCCGACCATCGCCGCCTGACCTATCGCAACTTCTATTATCCGCATCAGCGCTGGGCGTTCGCCGGCCTCAGGCTGGCGCGCGACGCTGATCCTCAGCCCGGAGCCCGGATGCCTTTTGACGACGAGACCGCCCAGTTCCGTGCCGATCTGATCGAGGGTCTGTCGAAGCCACAGAAATCCCTGTCGCCCAAATGGCTCTATGATGCCGAGGGCTCACGCCTGTTCGAGGACATCACCCGCCTGCCGGAATACTATCCGACGCGTCAGGAAACCGTCCTGCTGCGCGACATGGCCCCCGACATCGCCCGCTTCATGGGCGACAACGCCGTGCTGGTCGAGTTCGGCTCGGGCGCCAGCGAGAAGACCCGCATTGTGCTCGATCAGGCGCCCGGCGTGACCACCTATATGCCGATCGACATCAGCACGGATGCGCTGGATGCCGCGACCGACCGTATCCGCGAGGCCTATCCCGATCTGGAAGTCAGCCCGGTCGCCGGGGACTTCCTCGACCTGCCGCCGCTTCCCGAACTGGGCAAGGGGCCGCGCACGGGCTTCTTCCCCGGTTCGACCATTGGCAATCTGACGCCCGATCTGGCCGTCCACTTCCTGACCTCGGCGCATGAGCGGCTGGGCCCGGGCTCGCATTTCATTCTGGGGGTCGATCTGGTCAAGCCGGTCGAGCTGCTGGTCGCCGCCTATGACGATGCCCAGGGCGTCACCGCGGCCTTCAACCTCAACCTGCTGGAGCGCGCCAATCGCGAGCTGGGGGCGGACTTCGATCTCCACAGCTTCCGGCATCGCGCCGTCTGGAACTCGGCCTGTTCGCGGATGGAGATGCATCTGGTCTCGGTGCGGGATCAGGTCGTTTCCCTCGACGGCACCCGCTTCCGCTTCCTGGAGGGCGAGACCCTGCACACCGAGAGCTCGCGGAAGTTCACGAGAGAGGTCGTAACCGAACTGGTGGAAAAGGCCGGCTGGCGGCTGGTCGACTGGCGCGAGTCGAGCTCGCCCGCCGTGGCCCTCGCCCTGCTGCAGGGCTGAGGGCTCATATCGCGCCTATTTGGGGCTGGACGCGCCCGTCGTGGTTTCCGGTTGACGGGCCCCGTGAGAGGCCTCTCCGCCCTTGCGCCCGGCCTGGGCGGCCAGAGCCCGATCCTGGGAGAAGCTGCGCTTCTCGCTGGGGACACTGGCGCCGCCCTTGCGGGCGATGGCGCGCTGGCGCTCGGGGTCCATCGAGGCAAAGCCCCGCTTCGAGACTCCGGACGGGCGGGCGGGGGGCTTGGCCTCGGCCATGGTGTTGACCTTTCTGACAAATCGAAAACTGTGCAGAAAGAACCCCGTGGCCCCCGTCCGGTTCCGCTTACGGCGGGCTGCGACGTTCCGACTCAGGGGAGATCCGCATCCCCTGTCCAGACAGCGCCCGGTCCGACACGAACGGATTATCCCGCCGCTCGGCCCCGAAGGTCGAGTGGGGTCCGTGGCCCGGCACAAAGGTCACATCATCTCCCAGCGGCCACAGCTTCGTCACGATGCTGGTGACCAGCGCCTGCGGGTCGCTTTGCGGAAAGTCGGTCCGTCCGACCGAGCCCTTGAACAGTACATCCCCGACCTGGGCGAAGCGCGCCGCCTCGCAATAGAAGATCACATGACCGGGCGTATGGCCGGGGGTTCGAAACACCCGCCAGCGGGTCTGGCCCAGTGTCAGTTCGTCGCCCTCGTCCAGCCAGCGGTCGGGCGTGAACGACCGCGCCTGGGGCAGACCGTACATCTGCCCCTGCGCCGGAATACCGTCGATCCAGAACTGGTCATCCGGATGCGGTCCGATGATCGGGGCGCCGGAGATTTCCTGCAGCTCTGCCGCCCCGCCCGCATGATCCAGATGGCCGTGGGTGATCCAGATCTCCTCCATCTCCAGCCCGCGCCGCTGGATTTCCGCGAGGATGGCGGGGCCCGACGCGCCGGGATCGATGACGGCGGCCTTCTTCGTGGCCGTGCACCAGACGACGGTACAGTTCTGCTGCAGGGGCGTGACCGGGCTGATGAACAGGCCGAGGGGAGAGGGGGGTGCGCTCATCCCCCAGACATAGGACGGTGCGCCCGGCCTGTGAACCGCCCCCGGCACGCGCCGCGCGTTGACCTTTGGCGGCGTTCTCGACATAAGGGCGGGCTTCGAGGTGCCGCTCCTGCCGGGGGCGGCCCTGTTTGCTTATTCCACCATGCGCGCGATCCGGAACGGTCGCGCCCCAGAGCGTCAGATCGTCCATGCAAGTCGTTGAAAAGTCCGCCGCCGGCCTCAGCCGCGTGATCGAGGTTATCGTTCCCGCCACTGAGCTGAACGAAAAGCTGGATGCCCGCATCAAGGAAGTCGCCCCCCAGATGAACCTCAAGGGCTTCCGCCCGGGCAAGGTGCCGGCCTCGCACGTGCGCAAGGCCTATGGCCGGGACTTCATGGGCGAGATCGTCAACGCCACCCTGAACGAGTCCAGCCAGAAGGCCCTTGAAGACGCCAAGCTGCGCCCGGCTGCCCCGGCCGAGATGAAGCTGACCAGCGACATGGACAAGGTCGTCGCCGGTCAGGCCGACCTCGCCTATGAAATGTCGCTCGAGGTCATGCCTGACTTCACCCCCGTCGACCCCAAGACGCTCAAGCTGGAGCGCCCGGTCTACGAGGCGACCGATGCCGACATCGACGAAACCCTCAAGGAACTGGCTTCGCAGTCCAAATCGTACGAGGACAAGACCGGCAAGACGGTCAAGGCCGCCGACGGCGACCAGCTGACCATCGACTTCGTCGGCAAGATCGACGGCGAGGCCTTCGAGGGCGGCTCGGCCACCGACGCCGATCTGGTGATCGGTTCGAACCGCTTCATCCCCGGCTTCGAAGAGCAGCTCAAGGGCGCAAAGGTCGGCGAGGAAAAGGTCGTCGAGGTGACCTTCCCCGAGGACTATCAGGCGGCCCATCTGGCCGGGAAGAAGGCCGCCTTCGACGTGACCGTCAAGGCGATCAAGGCCGAGGCCGAAACGAAGATCGACGACGAGTTCGCCAAGCGCCTGGGTCTGGAAGACCTTGAGAAGCTCAAGGGCATCCTCAAGGACAATCTGAACCAGCAATACACCAACGCCGCCCGCTTCAAGCTGAAACGTGCCCTGCTGGACCAGCTGGATACCGCCCACAGCTTTGACCTGCCGCCCAAGATGGTCGAGGCCGAGTTCGACGGCATCTGGCGTCAGGTCGAAGCCGACAAGGAAGCCGGTCGCCTGCCGGAAGAGGACGCGAAGAAGTCCGACAAGGAGCTCAAGGAAGAGTACCGCAAGATCGCCGAGCGCCGTGTGCGTCTCGGTCTGGTGCTCGCCGAGATCGGCCGCGCCAACAACGTCGGCGTCACCGATCAGGAGCTGAACAACGCCCTGATGGCCGAGGCCCGCAACTATCCGGGTCAGGAGCGTCAGGTGCTGGACTTCTACCGCCAGAACCCCGAGGCCGCTGCCCAGATGCGCGCGCCGATCTATGAGGAAAAGGTCTGCGAACTGATCTTCGGTCAGGCCGAAATGACCGACAAGCCGATCAGCAAGGAAGAGCTGATGAAGGAAGACGACGAGGTCTGATCCTTCCGTCATCCTTGACCGCTTCAACGCCCGGCCGCAGCTCCTGCGCCGGGCGTTTTGCCGGCTGGCAGGCTGTCTCCTCCCCATCCGTGACGGGGAGGGGGACCACGGAGTGGTGGAGGGGTTCTGAACCTCGCCCACCCCCAAGAACCCCTCCGTCACGTCGGCTGCGCCGCCGCGCCACCTCCCCGACTTCGTCAGGGAGGAGACAGCAAACCCGTCATCCTCCGACTTGACCCGAGGATCGGTACCACCCGCGACAGAGGCCGCTTCCTTTCTTCCGCTTCCCCTGGGAGACGGATGAGTGCCAGGTCGAACGCCTCAGCTATGATAGCCGCCGCCAAATTCCCCAGCCCTTTCAACGCCCCCACCATTTCCCGCACCGTTCTGCCCGACCGGGCCCGGCGGTGTGCAACCC
>CAXQIE010000019.1:0-61190 GCA_964224415.1 Neptunomonas phycophila | reverse complement strand
TCTGCCCCATCCAGCCGATCTGTCCGCACCAGTCGCCGTGTTGCGACAGGGGATGGCCATCGACCTCGACCTCGCCCGCCGTCAGCGGCGACAGGCCGAGGAACAGGTGCAGCAGGCTGCTCTTTCCCGTCCCGCTGGCGCCCGT
Organism: Neptunomonas phycophila; assembly: GCA_964224415.1. Taxonomy (GTDB): domain Bacteria; phylum Pseudomonadota; class Alphaproteobacteria; order Caulobacterales; family Caulobacteraceae; genus Brevundimonas. The sequence goes on along the minus strand of CAXQIE010000019.1, from coordinate 61,045 downwards.
GAGGGCGATCACCTGACCGGGCCGGACTTCAAGGTCGAAGTTCGAGATGACGGGCGGCCCGTCGCCATAGGCAATGCCAACGGTCCGGAAGGTCACGGCAGGCGCCTTGCCCAGCCGGGGCGCCGGCACTCGGGCCGGGGAGTCGCGCCGTTCCAGCGTTGGCACAACCGCCTCGGCGGCCTGCCGGTCGTGATAGGCGGCGGCCATGCGTCTCAGGGGGGCGTAGACCTCGGGCGCCAGCACCAGGGCGAACACCGCCCGTCCCAGATCCAGAGGTTCGGGGATCGGCACCGGGATCAGGTCCAGCAGCTGAAAGCCGCAGTAGACCGCGACCAGCGCCACCGCGAGCGCCGAGAAGAACTCCAGTATCCCTGACGACAGGAAGGCGATCCTCAGCACCCGGGCCGTACGTCGGGCCAGGGCGTCCGAGGCCCGCTCGACCTCAGACGCTACGGTGTCCGAGGCCTGAAAGGCCGCGACGGCCGGCACGGCCCGTATGCGGTCCAGAAACAGCCCTGACAACCGCTCCAGCGCCTGAAACTGGTTCTGGCTTTCGGCCGCCGCAGCCGTTCCCGCCAGCCACAGGCTCAACGCAAAGGGGATCAGTGTCAGGGCCAGAATCAGCGCCGATACCGGACTGGCCGTGGCGATGGCGATCAGCACCAGAACCGGGGCGAACACCGCCGCCATCCGCGCGGGCTCGAATCGGGAATAGTGGCCCTCCAGCCGGTCCACGCCCTCGACCGCCGCGATCAGCCCGCCTCCGGAGGGACGTAACCCCGCGAACAGATCTGCCACGACACCGCGTCGCACCTGTCCCTTGATTCCCGCAGCGGCCCGCGCGCCGACGTCGGCCGCCTGCTGCGACACCAAACCGCGCACCGCAAACGCCACCACCATCAGCAGAATACCGGTCACCACTGCGTCCGGCCGATCCCCCCACGCCGTCAGGGTCAGGGCCAGCCCCGCCGCGAAACCCACGGCTGGCAGCACATCGGCGGTGGTCAGCAGGGCCGCGAGGCTTAAGCCCCGCCGCTGCGGGCGACCCGCCTCACGCAGCCAGTGTCGCAGGGGGTGGGGGGAGGGGGGTACTGTGGTCACCCCGGCCTTATACTGGATATCGATCCCATCGGCCCTTGATCCAGATCAAGGCGCGACTCGCCCCATGGTTTTAGGGCGGCATCACATCCGGCCAATCCGGCCATGACTTCAGGGAGTGTTCGGTTCCATGATCGATCTGGCGGTCGTTGACCTGTCCCGCCTTCAGTTCGCGCTGACGGCCCTCTACCACTTCCTGTTCGTGCCGCTGACCCTCGGGCTCAGCTTCATGCTGGTCATCATGGAGTCCATCTATGTGATGACCCGCCGCCCGATCTGGCGGACCATCACCAAATTCTGGGGTACGCTGTTCGGCATCAACTTCGTGCTGGGGGTCGCGACCGGCCTGACCATGGAATTCCAGTTCGGCATGAACTGGAGCTATTACAGCCACTACGTCGGCGACATCTTCGGGGCGCCGCTGGCGATCGAGGGGCTGATGGCCTTCTTCCTTGAGGCCACCTTCGTCGGGCTGATGTTCTTCGGCTGGGACAAGCTCAAGCCCCACGCCCACCTGTTCGTGACCTTCCTCGTGGCGCTCGGCACCAATCTGTCGGCCCTGTGGATTCTGATCGCCAACGGCTGGATGCAGAATCCGGTCGGCTCCGACTTCAACCCCGACACCATGCGGATGGAAGTCACCGACTTCATGGCCGTGCTGTTCAATCCGGTGGCCCAGGCCAAGTTCGTGCATACCGTCTCGGCCGGCTATGTGATCGCCGCAGTCTTCGTGCTGGGCGTCTCGGCCTTCTATCTGTTGAAGGGCCGGCACAAGGGCTTCGCCAAGCGGTCGATGACTGTCGCCGCCGCCTTTGGTCTCGCCTCGTCCCTGTCGGTCGTCGTGCTGGGGGATGAGAGCGGCTATGCCCTGACCGACAACCAGAAAATGAAGCTGGCCGCCATTGAGGCCATGTGGGAGACCGAGCCCGCCCCTGCCGGCCTGACCGCCGTCGGCCTGCCGAACATGGTCGATCACCGTACCGACTATGAGATCAAGATCCCCTGGGTTCTGGGCCTGATCTCGACCCGCAGTCTGGACGGTCAGGTCGAGGGCATCCTGCCCCTCGTCGCCGTGGCCGAGACCCGTATCGAATCCGGCATGCTGGCCTATGACGCGCTCGAGCGGATCAAGGCGGATCCCGAGGACGTCACGGCCCGGGGCGACTTCGAGATGCACCGCAATGACCTGGGCTATGGCCTGATGCTGCGCCGCTTTGTCGAGGACCCGCGCGCGGCCACGCCCGAACAGGTCCGCGCCGCCGCATGGGCGACCGTGCCCAATGTGCCGGTCATGTTCTGGTCGTTCCGCATCATGGCGGGGATCGGCTTTCTGATGATCGGCCTGTTCGCCACGGCCTTCATCCTGTGCACCCTGCGCAAGCATGAGACGAAGTGGTTCCTGCGTCTCGCCGTTCTGGCCATCCCCCTGCCGTGGATCGCCGCCGAGCTGGGCTGGATCGTGGCCGAGGTCGGCCGTCAGCCCTGGGCCGTCGAAGGGGTTCTGCCGACCTTCCTCGGCGCCTCCAGCCTGACCGTGCCGCAGCTCTGGGGCACCATCATCGGCTTTACCCTTCTTTACGGCGCGCTGGCCGTGGTCGAGGTCGGCCTGATCCTGCGCACCATCAAGAAGGGGCCCTTCGCCGGACATGGCGACGCCGACTCCGAACCGGGATCGCCCTCGGGCGAAACCGAACCCGCCACCGCCTGACCCGACAGACCCGGAGATCCGTCATGGAACTGCCTCTCGACTTCGCTACCCTCCGCGTCATCTGGTGGGGACTGCTGGGCGTGCTGCTGATCGCCTTTGCGCTGACCGACGGCTTTGACCTCGGCGTCGGCGCCCTGCTGCCGTTCGTTGCAAAGACCGACGAGGAACGCCGCATGGTGATCAACACCATCGGCGCGACCTGGGAGGGCAACCAGGTTTGGTTCATCCTCGGCGGCGGCGCCATCTTCGCCGCCTGGCCGTTCGTCTATGCGGTCAGCTTTTCCGGCTTCTACCTCGCCATGTTCCTGGTGTTGTCGGCCCTGATCCTCAGACCTGTAGCGTTCAAATACCGGTCCAAGCGACCCTCGCCCAGATGGCGCAGCTTCTGGGACTGGTGCCTGTTCATCGGCGGCTTCGTGCCCGCCCTGGTGTTCGGTGTGGCCGTCGGCAATGTGCTGATCGGTGCCCCCTTCCGGCTCGATAGCGACCTGCGGTCCTTCTACGAGGGCACCCTGCTGGGCCTGTTCAGCCCCTTCGCCCTGCTGTGTGGTCTGCTGTCGGTCGCCATGCTGGTCCTGCACGGTGCGACCTGGCTGGGGCTCAAGGCCGAGCGCGGCCCGATCCAGAAGCGCGCCTTTGCCATCGGCACCGTCGCGGGCCTGCTCAGCCTCGTGCTGTTCGCGGCGGGCGGTGCCTGGGTGGCCTTTGGCGACCTCGGCTTCCGCATCGTCAGCGAGGTCGACCCCAATGCCTTCTCCAACCCCCTGCGTTCGACGGTCGAGGCTGCCGGCGGGGCCTGGATGGACAACTATGCGACGTACCCCTGGATGCTGATCGCCCCGGCCCTCGGCTTTCTGGGTACCGCCGCCGCCCTGCTGGGCCTGTGGCGCAAGTCCGAGCCGCTGGCCTTCATCGGCTCTTCGGCGGGGACTGTCGGCATCATCTCGACCGTCGGCCTGTCGATGTTCCCCTTCATCCTGCCCAGTTCGATCGATCCGGGCTCCAGCCTGACGGTCTGGAATGCGTCCTCCAGCCACCTGACGCTGTTCATCATGCTGGGGGTGACTGTGGTCTTCCTGCCGCTGATCCTGATTTACACCGCCTGGGTCTACAAGGTGCTGTGGGGGCGTTCGACCACCGCCGCGCTCAAGACCAACCCCGACCTCTACTGAACCGAAAGGCCCGACCATGTGGTATTTTGCCTGGATCCTCGGCCTCGGCCTCGCCGTCGCCTTCGGCATCCTCAACGGCCTCTGGCACGAGTTCCGCCTGTTCGACGAGGGCGACACCGGCGAGTCCGTGCCCGATGCGGAGGAGTGAGGGGGCTATCGCAGGCGGAAGGCGATTGCACTGACTATCAGCCGGCCTTCCTCAGCTTCCCTTGCATTGGAGGGCTCATACGGATCCAGCCGGGCGTCTCGCAGGCTTCGGAGCGCCGCACGGTCAAAGCCCACGTTTGCAGGGCTCTGGCTGTCGGCCTGGCAGTCACGGATCTCGCCAGATGGCATGGCCACACAGCTCACATAGACCCGCCCGGCCATGATCCCGGCCTGCACGGCCACCTCAGGATAACTCGGGGTGGGGCGCCTTTGCCAGGACGTCTGCTCCGAGGGCAGGGTCGCGGCCCAGGCATCCCCGGTGACGCGAGGATCGTCCGCCGGCAGATCACAGGCCGACAATACGGCGTCGACCGCAGCGGCGGACGGGACGAGCGGAATGACATAGCGAACCCCGGCTTCGTCCTCGGCCACGCGTTTGGCTATGGTGAGGGCGCCGCCGGCGCGAAGCCGCCGGGCCAGATACTGAGCGTGTGCGGCCTTGAACAGGCCCGCGGACTCCGTCGGCCACCAGTGGGTTATTCGCAGCGGTTCGTCATCAAAGCCCATGTCCAGCATGGCGGTCTGGTCATCCATGCGGGTCAGGCCTGACAGCAGGACCTCGAATTCGCCGCTCAGACATCGCACCAGCACCGCTGGACCGCTGTCGAAGGCCAGCACGGCCATGGTCAGGTTCCGCTCCGGGTCCCGCACCAGATCCCAGTCGTCGCCGACATCCTGCGCGAGTGGCACGCCCGGCATCGCCAGGGCCATCGCGGTGGCGGCCAGCCAGTGAGACATCTTCATGAGGCGTCCTCCCATGCCGATCACGATGTCAGCACGCCACGGCAAGGGCAAGCCAGCGACACCCGGAAGCGACGGGAAGGGAAATGGTGGACGCGACAGGGATTGAACCTGTGACCCCTACGATGTCAACGTAGTGCTCTCCCGCTGAGCTACGCGTCCGCCTTGACGGCCCCAAGTGTCCCCGGGGCGGGAAGGCGCGCGGTATAACCCGGCTCGCCTCGAAACTGCAAGCGCTAAGCGGCGATCATTTTCTCGACCTCGCCGACCAGGTCGCGCAGGTGGACTGGCTTGGCCAGAACCTTGGCCTGGGGCGTGCTCTGGGCGGCGGTCAGGGCCACGGCGGCAAAGCCGGTGATGAACATGATGCGCAGGCCCGGCTGTCGGGCGGCGGCCACGCGGGCCACTTCGATGCCGTCGGCGCCCGGCATGACGATATCGGTCAACAACAGGTCATAGGGGCCGTGCTCGAGCGCATCGATGGCATCGTCGCCATTCTCGCAGTCGACCACCTCATGACCGGCCCGCTCCAGCGCCCGGGTCAGAAAGCCCCGCAGCGATCCGTCGTCTTCTGCCAGAAGAATGCGTGCCATCGATTGGTCCCCAAAGCCGTCTGCCCGAACGGCCGTTTGCCTCACTTGCGGAAAAGGTTAAGGCGACAAGCGTAAACCGGCCATGAAAATCAGCGATCCGTGTCCACAGGGATTCGACGGGCGGGCCAAAGGGGAGGGTGTATGACGGGTGAAGACGGGGATCTGCAGGCCGAGGCCCCGTTTCGCCTGCTGTCCCCCGTCGGGGAAGCTGCCAGCCCGCTGGTATTTGCCTCGCCGCACTCGGGCCGCCTCTATCCGAAGGGGGCGGGCTTTGACCCGGACCTCTCCGAGCTGTCTCTGCGCAGCGCCGAGGATGCCCTGGTCGACCGCCTGATCGAGGGCGCGCCCGAACGCGGCATACCGGTCTTGCTGGCGACCCATGGCCGGGCCTGGCTGGACCTCAACCGGGCCCCGACCGACCTCGATCCCACCCTCATCGACGACCTGCCGACAGGATCGGAGGGCGGGCCACGGGCCCAATCGGGCTATGGCGTGGTGCCGCGCCTGACCGGCGACGGGCGCCCCCTCTACCGCGATTGCATCAGCCTCTCCGAGGTCACCGGCCGCATCGAGGCGGCCCATGGTCCCTATCACGCGGCGCTTGACGCCCTGATGGAGCAGACCCGCGCCCGGCACGGTGTGGCCGTTCTGATCGACTGGCACTCCATGCCCGGGCCGCGCGCCAGTCCGCCGGCCAAGCGCCCGGTCGCGGCCTTCCCCCAGATCGTTCTGGGCGACCGACACGGTGTGGCCTGCGGAACGGCCCTGACGCGTCGGGTTGCGGCCCTGCTGGGTGGCGAGGGCCTCAGGGTGGCGCTCAATCAGCCCTATGCCGGAGGCTGGACGACCGAGCGCTGGGGCCGGCCGGGCGAGGGCTTCCACGCCCTGCAGATCGAGATCTCGCGGGCGCTGTATCTGGACGAGGCGCTTATGCAGCCGGGCGCCGGCTGGGCGCGCTCCCAGGGCATCATCAACCGCCTGATCGACAGCCTGGCGCGAGAGGCGCGCGACCTCGTGTCCTGACCCTTAGGACAGAAAAAATGCCGCGCCCGGGGGCGCGGCATGAAAGTCTATAGGGAGGAAACGCCCAGGAAGGGCAAGACGCCCGAAGGCGTCAGTGTCAAGTTAGGTTGCAGTGCACAAATCGTCAAGCAGCTATTTTTCACCGGCTGTCACGGATTGTAACGGTCATGCGGCAAATTTCGCCAATGTAACCGTTTCAAAGTTAAAAAACGTCCGGCCGATGGCCGCGCGTGCTCACTCTCAGGGCGCGGGCGGGCCTTTGCCGGAATCCGCTTCCAGAACCGCCCGCACCCTGCGGATTGCCCGCGCAGCGGGCGACCCTTCCTGCCGCCAGATCAGCAGGGAAAAGGCCGCAATCACGCCTGCACCCAGCCACAGCGGTCCCATCAGCCACGCCGCCGCCGCCAAGGCGAAGTAATAGGCCCTGACCCCCTGGCTGAATGACGCCAGCGCCGGATTGATCAGCTCTCCAGCCGCCCGGCCCAGCGCGACCCGGTCCAGCGCCTCGTCCTGCTCGGGCACCGAGCCAATCACCGCCAGGGTGTAGTTGAGCTGCCGGATGGACCAGATGAAATCCAGCAGGCCCCGCACCAGACACACCAGAATCAGCGCCAGCTTGGCCTCCAGCAGCGGCAGGGGCACGGCCTCGGCGCCCACGGCGGCAAAGCCTCGTAGAGCCGCCTCTCCTCCGAACAATATCCCCGCCACCGCCGCGATCAGCAGCAGATTGGTCGAGGCAAAGAATGACGCCGAATTGATCGAATGGCCCATCAACTGGCTGTCGACCAGCCGGATTTCCCGCCGGGTCATGGCCGACATCCAGACCTGCCGGACGACGTCCATGTCCTGATTCAAGGTGCCGAACCGTCGCGACAGGACGCGCAGCACCGGTTCATAGCCCAGCCAGCACAGGATGAAGAGCGCCACTGCGGCCCAGTCGAGCGAGCTCATGCGCCAAACCTCTCGGAAAATGCCCTTGCCGCCCGATCCGTCGGATCCTGCGCGGAACGCTTGCTACTGGTGCCGGGTTTGCCTATCACGCGCGCCTCCCCGTTTCGCAAGTGCACAATAGACCCGTCATGAACATCGATGCCATCCCCGTCGGCCCCAATCCCCCCTGGGACCTGAACGTTATCATCGAGATCCCGCAAGGGGGCCTGCCGGTCAAATATGAGATGGACAAGGCGTCGGGCGCCCTGTTCGTCGACCGCTTCCTGCATACGGCCATGTATTATCCGGCCAATTACGGCTTTGTGCCCCACACCCTGTCGGCCGACGGTGACCCCTGTGATGTGCTGGTCCTGAACCCGACCCCGGTGGTGCCGGGCTGCGTCATCCGCTCGCGCCCGATCGGCGTGCTGATCATGGAAGATGAAAAGGGCATGGACGAGAAGATCCTCGCCGTGCCGGTCGATGCCCTGCACCCCTATTACACCGACGTCGCCAGCTACCGTCAGCTGCCGGCGATCATGATCGACCAGATCCAGCACTTCTTCACCCGCTACAAGGATTTGGAGAAGAACAAGGAAACCACGGTCAAGCGGTGGGGCGACGCGGGCGAGGCCGCCGAACTGATCGCCCAGGGCATCCGCGCCCACCAGGACAAGCTCAAAGCCGACAAGAAGGGCTGAGTACCTACCTGTCTCCTCCCCATCCCTGATGGGGAGGGGGACCGCATAGCGGTGGAGGGGTTTTTCACCGCACGCAAGCCCTTAAGAACCCCTCCGTCTCGGCTGCTTCGCATCCGATCCACCTCCCCGGCTTTGCCAGGGAGGAGACGGGTATCGCGATGGCTCAGGCCCCATTTCCCAACTCTTTAAACACCCCCGCTGTTTCCCCCACCGTTCTTCCCGACCAGCTCCGCGCCTGATCCATACTGTCCAGTTGCCATTCCCCCCGGACAACGGAGGCGCCAATCCAGACCATTCAGACTATTCAGACGGTATTGTCGTCCCCTCTCCCGTGGGACCCGAAGGGCAGCGCGGAGCCTGAGAGGGGGCAGGGGGTGAGGGGCTCAACACATCCTTCGGCGTGAGCCGTCGCACCGGTCCTGCCACGGCATTCGCCGACGCGCACCGCCGACCCTCATCCGGCGCTCACGCGCCATCTTCTCCCATCGGGAGAAGGGTCGAGCTCCCACCAGCGGAACCCCATCCCGGACCATTCAGACTATTCAGACGGTCTATTTCACCGTCTCATTTTCCCCGCCCGACCCTTCCCCCCGCGCCCCGCCGGGGCTAGGTCAGGACCATGCCGCCGGATACCCCGACCGAGACCTTCAAGCGCGCCCTCGCCCATGCCGCGCGGGCCCTCGCCGAGCAGGACGAGCTCGAGGTCGTGTTCGCCTCGGACGGGCCGCGTATGGCGAACGGGGTCCTGACCTTGCCGCACCCACCCCGCGACCCTTCCGGCCCGGAAAGCGCCTCGCTGCGCGGGCAGGCCGACCGGCTGGCCCTGCGGCTGGCCAACCACGACGACAGCCTGCATCGCACCCTGACCCCGCTGGACACCCGCGCCGCCGAGGTGTTCGAGGCCGCCGAACAGGCCCGGGTCGAGGCCGTGGGCGGTCGTGCCCTCGCCGGGGTTCGCGCCAATCTGGATGCCGCGCTTGTCACCCGCATGGAGCGCAGCGGCCTTACCCGCGTGACCGAGGCGGATCAGGTGCCGCTGGATCAGGCCGTGGGCCTGCTGCTGGCCGAACGACTGGGCGAGCGCCCCTTGCCCAAAGCCGCCGCCACCGCCCTCGATCTGGTCCGCGACGATCTGATCGAGCGGGTCGGTCCGGCGCTCGACCGGCTGGTCGCCGCCCTCGACGACCAGGACACTTATGGCCGCGAGATGCAGGCGGTGCTGAGGGCTCTCGACCTCGATCCCGGCAATGGCCAGGCCGACGAGGCCGACGACACCGAAGGCGAGGATGAGTCGGCGGACGACGCCCCCTCGGACACCGAGGACGACAGCGAAGACCCCGACACCGGGGACAGCGAGGACAACTCCCCCGAAGGCCGCAGCGAGGACTCAGGCTCCGAGGGCGAGCGCGACAGCCGTCCGGACGGCGCTCCGGCCGAGGCCGACGGGCAGGAGTCGGATCAGGCCTCCGACACCGAAGAGGGCATGCGCCCCGGTCGGACCGAGGGCGAGGAGGGCAACGACCCGTCGATCTATCGCGCCTTCACCACCGCCTTTGACGAGGTGATCGCCGCCGAGGAGCTGTGCGACCCGGTCGAGCTGGACCGGCTGCGCGCCCTGCTGGACCAGCAGCTGACCCAGCTGTCCAGCGTGGTCGCCCGGCTGGCCAACAAGCTGCAACGCCGCCTGCTGGCGCAACAGAACCGCAGCTGGATGTTCGATCTGGAGGAGGGGGTGCTCGACACCGCCCGGCTGACCCGCGTCATCACCGATCCGACCGCACCCCTGTCGTTCAAGGCCGAAAGCGAAAGCCCCTTCCGCGACACTGTCGTCACCCTGCTGCTCGACAACTCCGGCTCCATGCGCGGGCGGCCGATCATGGTGGCCGCTGTCTGTGCCGACATCCTAGCCCGCACGCTGGAGCGCTGCGGCGTCAAGGTCGAGATCCTCGGCTTCACCACCCGCGCCTGGAAGGGCGGCCAGCCGCGCGAGGCCTGGATCACCGCCGGCCGCCCCGCCAACCCCGGCCGTCTCAACGAACTGCGCCACATCATCTACAAGACCGCCGACGCCCCCTGGCGTCGATCCAAGCGCAACCTCGGCCTGATGATGCGCGAGGGCCTGCTCAAGGAAAATATCGACGGCGAGGCCCTGATGTGGGCCCACGACCGCATGCTGGCCCGCACCGAGGCGCGGCGCATCCTGATGGTCATCTCCGACGGCGCGCCCGTCGACGACACCACCCAGACCGCCAATCCGGTCCACTATCTGGAACGCCACCTGCGCCAGGTGATCGGCATGATCGAGGACAAGTCCGACGTCGAACTGCTGGCCATCGGCATCGGTCACGACGTGACCCGCTTCTACCGTCGCGCCCTGATGATCACCGACGTCGACCAGCTGGCCGGCGCCATGATCGAGAAACTGGCCGAGCTGTTCGACGTCAAGCCGAAGACCGAGCGCGTGAGCCGGCGGCTCAGGCGGGCGGCCTAGACCGCGAGTAGGGAGGTATCTGTCGTCGCTCTGCGATGAACTCACGAACTGTCATGCCGGCGCGGGACTTTCGCCACAGGTCGCGATCGCCGAGCGCGGACCGGAGGTCGATATCGATCCCAACCGACTTCAGGTAGGCGGCGTACCGCCGGTTCACGCGGAAGGCCATGGAGTAGGCGTGCCAGCCCACGAAACAGGCCCAGGCCAGCGCACCCGCCATCAGGCCGTAGGCGACGACCCCGGGAAGCTGCACCCCAAAATAGCCTGCCACGGCCAACAGGATGACGGGGATGACGGCCTTGCCCGCCTCCAGCGCCACCCAGTCTCCGAGTCGGCGGAGGTCGCCCCGCGTACTCGATAGCAGGATGGACTTGACCCGGATGCGGCGTCCGACAGCGCCCCCTCGAAGCACGGTTGCCAGCAAACTCCGCCGACGGCGTCCGCTCACACCCGCTCGCTGACCTTGATGGCCGCGCGGCAGCCGGCCCTGATCACCGAGGACAGCAGGCGATAGCCGGGCGCCTCGCGGCTGCCGTGCTCGATGGCGTGGTCGTGGTGGGCCATCTCCTCGGCCCGGAACTGCGCCAGCTCGCGGGCCAGTTCGGGGTCGCGGTCGGCCAGTTCGGCGATCTGGTCGGCATAGTGCTGCTCGATCACCGATTCGACCGCTTCGGTGCAGGCATGGGCGGCCTTCTCGCCCAGCAGGGCCGTGCCCGCGCCCAGCACGCCGGCGGCCAGATGCCACAGCGGCAGGGCGGCGGTCGGGGCGACGCGGTTCTGGTTCAGCAGAGCCTCGAACCGCGACAGGTGCACCTGTTCGTGGCCCTCCATCTCGGTCAGGTCGTCGCTGATCGCCGCCTTGCCCTTACGCCCCTCAAACACGGCGCGCTGGGCGCGGTAGATCTGGACGGCGGCATACTCGCCCGCATGGTCGACCCGCAGGATCTCGGCCATCCGCGCCCGGCTCATGCCCGATCCCGGCCGGGGCAGGGGAATGGCGCGCGAGCCCTTGCGGCCCGTGATCTCCGGGTCGTTCAGCGGGTCGGCGGAGGGGTCAGCCTCTGGGGGCACGGGCATCCTTCGGGCGCTTGGCGGCCAGCAGGCTGAAAATGGCGAGGGCCGCAGAGATCAGGGTATTCCAGCCTGCCATGGACAGGCCCAGGAAGCGCCATGTCACGGCGTCGCACGCCACGATCGGCTCGGCCTCGGCGGTGCCCATGGCCAGCGCCGCCAGACGCTCCAGATTGATCTCGCCCGCGCCGCCCGAGCACACGGCCGGCAGCTCCCACCATCCGGCCTCGCCCCCGGCATGGAAGCCGGCGGTGATCGCGCCCGTCAGGAACACGATGAACAGCAGGAAGGCGGCGACGCGTGGCGTGCCGCGGCTGGCCCGGCTGACCAGAGCCCACAGGCTGGCGGTCAGGGCGATGGCGACCGCGACCCAGTACACTTCGCGCTGCTTGAGGCACAGGTTGCACGGGGCCAGCCCGCCGAACCGCTCAAAGGCGTGGGCGACGGCAAGGAGGCTCAGGGACGCCGCAAGGGCGAACACGGTCCACCAGCGGGTCAGGACACGATAGGCCGACATCATGCTGCGATGCTTAGCGCGGTCCCGCGGGAACGTCGATCCATCATCGTCGGCGGCTGGACCTGACACACGGGGATGCTAGACGGTCGTCATGACGACCGAACCCGTGCCCATCCCGCCGTCCTCGGAACAGGACGACGTCAGCCACAATCTGGCGCGCCTGCTGCGGCGGCTGGCCGACGACGGGGCTGGAAACGGCCTGACCCTGCACGAGATCCGCGACCGGCTGGACGAGCGGGCCTATGGTCTTCTGATCCTGATCCTGGCCATTCCCTGTCTGGTGCCGGGCCTCTACGGCGTGCCCCAGGTGGTCGGCATCGTGATCGTCATCCTCGCGGCCCAGCTGCTGGTCGGGCGCGAGGAACCCTGGCTGCCGCAGTGGGTGCTGAAGCTGCGGGCCAGGGCCGGCTGGCTGAAGGCCATGGCCGATTTCGCCGAGCAGCGGCTGGGCTGGATCGACCGGTTCTCGCGGCCCCGGCTGTCGGCCTTTGCTTCGGGCGCGGGCGAGAAGCTGGCGGCCCTGTTCATGATCCTCGCGACCCTGACCATCGTCCTGCCCATGACCAACACCATCCCGTCGGTGGCGTTGTCGCTGCTGGCGGTGGGTCTGATCCAGCGCGATGGCCTCTTCGTCATCGGCGGAGCGGTCGTGGCCACGGCCTGGATCGGCCTGCTGACTACCCTCGCGGTCGCCTTCCTGCTGGGCGCGGACTGGGCGATGCGGCTGGTCACGGACCATGTTCCGGGGCTCGGCTGAGGCCCGCTCGCCACAAGGTGAAGCCGCCTCGCTTGGCTTGAGCGGTCCGGATGACTAGGTTCCGGCCACAAAGGTGGCCGTGCGTGCCGCCGTGAACCCTTCAGGATCAGGAGACGCGACCATGGACGACGCGACCCAAACCCCCACCGCCCAGCAGATCAATGCGGCAAACCCGCTGGGCGTCGATGGCTTCGAATTCGTGGAGTTCACGGGCCCCGAGCCCAAGGCCATGATCGCGCGGCTGGAGCTGATGGGCTTTACCCAAACCCATGTGAACCCGGAAAACGACGTGGTCCGGCTGAAGCAGGGCGACATCACCATGCTCGTCAACCGCAGCCCGAAGGGTCAGGCGGGCGAGTTCGCCACCGAGCACGGCCCGTCGGCTAACGGCATGGCCTTCCGCGTCAATGACGCGAAGGCGGCCTATGAAGGGGCCGTGGCGCGCGGTGCCAAGCCGGCCGACGGCCATGACGGCGGAGCGCTGGCCAAGGGCTATGCCTATGTGCTGCAGGGGATCGGCGGCTCGCTGCTGTATCTGGTCGACCAGTATGGAGAGAGCGGTTCGCTCTATGACGGCTGGGACGAGGTCGAGGGCTGGGAAGAGGCGGAGCGCAAGAACAGCGTTGGTCTTTTCAGCCTCGACCACCTGACCCACAACGTGCGCCGGGGCCAGATGCGCACCTGGTCAGGCTTCTACGGCGACGTCTTCGCCTTCGAGGAGCAGAAGTATTTCAACATCAAGGGCAAGGCGACCGGCCTGCTGTCCCAGGCGATGATCGCCCCCGACCGCGCGATCCGCATCCCGCTGAACGAGAGCCAGGATGACAACTCCCAGATCGAGGAATTCCTGAAGCGCTACAACGGCGAGGGCATCCAGCATATCGCCCTGGCCACAGACAACATCTTCGAGACCGTCGAGGAGATGAAGCGGCGCGGCATTCCCTTCCAGGACACGATCGAGACCTATTTCGACCTGATCGACAAACGCCTGCCCAACCACGGCGAGGACGTCGCCCGCATGCGGCTGAACCGCATCCTGATCGACGGTTCGGACGAGGACGGCATCCTGCTGCAGATCTTCACCCAGGACACCTTCGGCCCGATCTTCTTCGAGATCATCCAGCGCAAGGGCAATCAGGCGTTCGGCGAGGGTAATTTCCAGGCGCTGTTTGACTCGATCGAGCTGGACCAGATCCGGCGTGGCGTGATCAAGGTGGATGCCTAAGCCTCCGGCCTGGATCCCGTTTACGGGACCGGTCGCAGCGGGGGTGACGGCGGGGCTGGCCGCGCCGCACCTCGGCTTCTGGCCGCTGGTGCTGGTCGCCACCCTGATGGGGCTGGTGCCGGTGGTCGGCTATCAGCTGTGGAAACGGGCCCATCACGAACGATGACATCCAGTGGGAGAGGCGGACCAATGAAGACTTGTCTTGCGGCAGCTGCGGCCGCTCTGACTGTAGCGCTGGCCTCGCCCGCGCTTGCCCAGGACGGCGGGTGGTCGCTGGCCATCCATGGCGGGGCCGGGGTGATCGAGCGGGGCAGTCTGACCCCGGAGCAGGACGCCGCCTATCGCGCGGCGCTGGACAGAGCGCTTCAGGTCGGGGTCGAGGTGCTGGACAACGGCGGCTCGGCGCTGGATGCGGTCGAGGCCGTCATCCAGGTGCTGGAGGACGATCCCCTGTTCAACGCCGGGCGCGGGGCGGTCTTCACCGCCGACGGCCGGATCGAGCATGACGCGGCCATCATGGACGGCACAACGCTGGACGCCGGGGCGGTTGCCGGCCTGACCCGCACCCGCCATCCCATCAGCGCCGCCCGCGCGGTGATGGAGGACTCGCCGCACGTCTTCCTGATCGGTCAGGGGGCCGAGACCTTCGCCCGCGATCAGGGACTGGAAGAGGTCGAGCCCGCATATTTCTTCACAGAGCGACGCTGGCTGGGACTGGTTCGTCAGCTGGAGCGCGAGGGCCTGCCCGTGCCGGCTCGCCCGGCGGGTGCGCCCGCGGAGGGCGCAATGGCCGCGGTCGCCCCGCCACTGGACGAACGCAAATTCGGGACTGTCGGCGTGGTCGCGCTGGATCGCGAGGGACGGCTGGCGGCCGGCACCTCGACCGGTGGCATGTCGGGCAAACGCTGGGGCCGGGTGGGCGATGTACCGGTGATCGGCGCGGGCACCTATGCCTCGAACGCCGAGGGCTGCGCCGTATCCGCCACCGGCTCGGGCGAGTACTTCATCCGCGCGACCGTGGCGCGGGATGTGTGCCACCGCACGAGCGCGGGCGACGATGTGCAAAGCGCGGCCGAGGCGGAAATCCTGGACGTCGGGTCAATCGG
The DNA here is from genome assembly GCA_964224415.1 of Neptunomonas phycophila. Lineage (GTDB taxonomy): Bacteria > Pseudomonadota > Alphaproteobacteria > Caulobacterales > Caulobacteraceae > Brevundimonas. Next base: position 45,705 of record CAXQIE010000019.1, on the reverse strand, counting down.
TGGCGACGGCGGCGTGATTGTTATGGGCCGGGACGGCTCCGTTGCCTTCGCCATGAACACCTCGGGCATGTACCGGGGCCGTGTGGCGGAGGGCGAGGAGCGCCGGGTGGCCATCTATGCGGACGAGGACGACTGAGCCGTGAGCACCCGCGATCATCCCAATGTGGCCGTGCCCCCGCCGCTGATCTATTTCGGCTTCCTCGGTCTCGGCTGGGCGCTGGATCGCTACGGCGCGCAGATCGGCCTGCCGGCGGGGGAGGACATCAGCCTCGGCCTCGGGACCGAGCTGCGACGCGGCATCGCCCTGGGCCTGATCATCGGCGGTCTGTTGCTGGACGGGATGGCGGCGGGCCTGTTCCGGCGACTGGGCACGGCGGTCGAGCCGTGGAAGCCTTCGACCGCGCTGGCGACCGACGGCCCTTACCGGTTCAGCCGCAATCCCATCTACGTCGGGTTCGCCATCACCTATGCGGGGCTGGCCATCGCCATGGATTCGCCGATTGCCCTGCTGATGCTGGTGCCCTGTCTGGTGGTCATCGACTGGGCCGTGATCCGCAAGGAAGAGGCCTATCTGACCCGCACCTTCGGTGCCGAGTACGACGCCTATCGCAATCGGGTGAGGCGCTGGCTGTGAGTACGGAACGCCCCGACGACCTGTCCGCCCTCGCCATCGAGGAGCTGGATGCCGCATGCGCCCTCAGCTGGGCCGAGATGAAGCGGATCACCCCCTGGGGGGACACCTATGACGGTCTGACCGCCGGCGGCCTGGAGGTCGAGGTCGAGCGCCGCTACATCTGGGCGCACCAGCCCGAGGGCGCCATCGCCATTGAGGTCGAGGTGCGCCTGCCCGGCACGCGACAGGGTGCCGAGGCCCGTGCCGTGATCGAACCGTCACGCTGACGGGCGACCGTTAACCTTTCCCGTTGCCAAAGGGGCGGACCCTGCCATCATGGCCGCGGTTGAGGGAGACAATCGTGGCTGTTTATGCGACCGATTTTCAGGGGGGCGGCACGTTCGAGCCCGTGGACCCACCCGTGTTTCTGGGCATCGAGCCGCTGCTGCTGGCCCTTCTGGTGGCCATCGGTGCCGTCCTGTTCTTTCTGGGCTGGCAACTGCGCAACAGCCAGACACGCCGCGACCCTGACGCCGCCGAAGGCATCTGGAAGGCGATCGATGACGCCATCAAGGCGGCGATGAAGGCTGATGGGGGCTCCCTCGTCGGCAAGGCCGAGGACGTCGATCGCGTCATCCGCAACAAGCTGGGCGCGACGCTGGCCATCGCGAACGGCCTGAATCCGGGGCTGGACAGCCTCAGGGCGGCGCTGGACGGGCGCCGCCATGTGCCGCATGCCCATGGTCATGCTGAATCGCACGGGGATCACGGCGAGCACGATCATGACGATCATGCGGACGATGACCATGGCGCCGAGGACTCGTCGTCGGCCTCTGTCACCCAGATTACGGTGATCAACGGCAACCGGGAAGGTCGGCGAAGCGGGACCGGTCGCGGCGGTGGCGGCCGCACCCCTGACCATGGCGGCTCCCTGTCGCCCCGCGAGCGGGACCATGCCATCCGCGCCGCCATCGCGGACCTCAACGACTGGTGGCGCCACAAGGGCGAGCGGATCGGGGAAATGCGCGACGCCCACCGCGAGCTGTCGTCGGACTGAGGTTTTCCTCGCGATGGAAACCGCCTAATCGATAAACATGAAACTCGCATCGCTCAAACATGGCCGTGACGGCCGCCTCGTCGTGGTGTCGGAAGACCTGAACTGGTTCACTGACGCCTTTTTGATCGCCCCCACGCTGCAGGCCGCGCTGGATGACTGGGAGCGGTGCGAACCGCGCCTGCGCGCCTTGGCCGAAAGTCTGGAGCATGAGGCCGTGCCGCGCGGCCGCTTCCACGAACGCGAGGCCGCCGCCCCGCTGCCACGCGCCTATCAGTGGGCCGACGGCTCGGCCTATGTGAACCACGTCGCTCTTGTCCGACAGGCCCGGGGCGCCGAAATGCCCGAGAGCTTCTGGACCGATCCGCTGATGTATCAGGGCGGCTCCGACGGCTTCCTCGGCCCGCGCGACCCCATTCCGCTGGCCGACCCGGCCTGGGGCTGCGATCTCGAAGCCGAGGTGGTGGTGGTGACCGGTGACGTGCCCCAGGGCGTGTCCCGTGACGAGGCCCTCGGCTATGTCCGGCTGGTCGGACTGGTCAATGACGTGTCCCTGCGCAACCTGATCCCGGCCGAACTGGGCAAGGGCTTTGGTTTCGTCCAGTCCAAGCCCGCCAGTGCCTTCACCCCCGTGTTCGTCACGCCTGACTCGTTGGGTGAGCGCTGGAAGGACGGCAAGCTGCACGGCGAACTGACGGTTACCCTGAACGGCAAGCCGTTCGGTCAGGCTGACGCCGGGGACGATATGACCTTCGACTTCGGCACCCTGATCGCCCATCTGGCCAAGACCCGGTCGCTGGTGGCGGGGTCGATCATCGGCTCGGGCACCGTGTCGAACCGCGACGTAGACGGCGGGCCGGGCAAGCCGGTCAGCGACGGCGGGCTGGGCTATTCCTGCATCGCCGAGGTCCGCACGGTCGAGACCATCCTGCGCGGCAAGGCCGAGACCCCGTTCCTCCAGCACGGCGACACGGTGCGCATCGAAATGCTGGACGAAAAGCATCATTCGATCTTCGGAACGATCGAGCAGACCGTGGAGCCTGTGGGATGAAGACGATCGTCGGTGCCCTGATCGCCACGCTGGTGGCGGGGCCAGCGCTGGCCCAGCAGCCGGAGGCCTGGACCCACCAAAGCACGGACGACCTTACCCTGGCCTATGCGGTGTTTCCGGAGGGGATCGCGGTGATCGCCCGGTGTCAGGCCGGCACACCCGAGCTTCTTGTGCAGGGGCTTCAGATTCGGACACCGCAGATCGATGTCGCCGCACGGTTCGGGGACGGCCGCGTCCATTGGGCGACGTGGACCCCCTCTGAAAACGGTCGCTACCTGATCGCCGAACGCCCGGCCCAGCTGATGCGGGGCTTCGTCAATGAGCGGTCGGCCATGCTGCAGTTCGGCCAGGGGGACGGCGCGGCCCAGTTCACCCTGACCCCGCCGGCTGACACCTCCGGCATGGCGACCGTGTTGACGGCCTGTGGCCAGCCCTTGTTCCATGAAAGGGATGAGGCCGAGCCGCTCCGCCTGTCTGCCGGGGGTGATGATTTTCTTCGCGAGGGCCGGGTGATCATTCCCCCTCGCGCCGCGCGTGACCGGGTGTCGGGCTGGGCCTATGTTACCTGTATGACGGCCGAGGGCGGTCGCTTGACCGACTGCGAGGCCGAGGCTGAGAGCCCCGCCGGCTATGGCTATGGCGAGGCCAGTGTCCGCTCGCTGGAAGAGTCCCGCATCCGCGGAGAAGTGCCGCCGGGACGCCTCGTCTCGATCCGCCTGACGACATTGGTGCAATAGGCGATGGGACCAACAGCGTCACAGCCGTGGATCGTGGCCTTCGCGCTTTGCCTGGGATTGGCCCAGACCGCGCCCGCCCTGGCCCAGGATACCGGCGATGACTGGGATATCGTCCGTGACCGGCGCGGCCGGGCTGAGATGGCCCACCTACAGTTCAGCAACGGACTGGCCATCATGGTCCAGTGCAAGGACAGATCGCTCGACGTGGTCGTGGGCGGGCTTCCACCGGCCAGCGCAAGACCCGGTCGGCTGGGATTCCGGGAACGCCCCCTCGATCTGCGCTTCCGCGGCGAGGAGGACCGACGGCAGTTCTGGGCGGTCGGGGCGGACGACACGCTCGCGGTCAGCCTCCTTCCGGCACCCTTTGCACGCCAGCTTCGTCAAGGAGGAACCCTGGAGCTGGGCGTTCCCGACGCCGGTGACGAAGGGCAGATGGTGACCTATCGGGTCGAACTGCCGCCCTCTGCGCTGAACGTTGATGAAGTGCTGACCGCCTGCCGCCGCCCGCTTGTTGATCCCCGCGACGAGCTTCTGGATGAGGTGGGTACGACCGGGCTGCCGGTCCGCATTGTCTGGGCTGAACAGCCGAACCTGGTGCCCCGGGCGAGCGACCTTGTGTCCGGGTTCGCCGTAGTCAGCTGCCTCACCCGACCCAATGGTCGTCTTCACAACTGTGTCGTGGAGTCGGAGCACCCGCGCGGGGCCACGGCCGCACGATCCAGTTCATCGGCCGCCCGCCGTGCGCGCGTCGAAGTTGCCGGCGACCCGGACGCGCCGGTGCCGCCAGTGATCGTTCACTTCACGCTGGGCCTGTTTGTAGATTAGCGATCCTTGGCAGGGCAGAGTATGGCGCTCCGGGCGATGATCCGCTAAATCCCCCGGACCTCACGCGGGTGTGGTGGAATTGGTAGACGCGCCGGACTCAAAATCCGGTTCCGAAAGGAGTGTCGGTTCGAGCCCGACCACCCGCACCATGGCCCTCAGGGCTGGCCGGCTTTCTGGACGATGATGCCCACGGAGGTGGTCGCGAATCCGGCCAGCGCCAGCCGCAGGTGAGGCTCCGACAGATAGGGAGGGATGTCGACAAAGCTGTCGACAGGGCCGCTTCCGGCATCGAAATCCAGCGGGGCGACGCGATGGCCCGCAGCGGTCAGCCGCTCGGCCAGGGCCGTCAGGTCGCGGCGGCGATAGAGAACGGTCCCGCCCGTTTCGAGCGTGCGCTGGTCCGACGTCAGGTTCAGTTCGGTCGTGTGTATCGCAAAACCGCCTGGCTGAAGGGTGTCGATCGATCGTTCGATGAAGGCCATGCCAGCCGCCAGACTGCCCAGATGCTCGAGCGCGCAAGCCGACCAGCAGAAGTCGTAGCCTGTAAGGTCGTCCGGGATGGCATTCATATCCATCACGCGGAAATCGACGGCGGTCTCGAACACGTCGGGGTCACAAAGGTCCGGGCGCATCAGGGCGGCCTTGCCTTCGGCGTGCTGGTCGGTGGCCGTCCATCCGGCGTCTGCCGCCTGCTCCGGGGCCAGATCGGTGCCTGTGATCCGGCAGCCCCGCGACGCGAAGTAGGCGGCCAGCGGCTCTCGACCGACGCCGAACCCAAGCCCCCGGGCCCCGGCACGTAACTGGCGGCGCTCATGCAGGGCCTGGGCGATGAAGACGAATTCCCACAGCTTGCGGTGATAGCGGAGCCGTTCCCCCAGCCGTTCCGACCAGTAGGAGAACCACGGGGTCTCGAAATCAGCCTGCCGACAAGGGCGGGAGTGGTTGAGCACGTCCACGCCGGGCTTGCGGTCTTCACGCAACTTCGGCCGGCCCAGCCAGTGGCCTTCGTCGGGTCGACGCAGGACGGACAACTCGCGCAACTGATGTTCCAGAAGGTCTACCCGCGTCCGCAGCTCAGCGATCTCGCGCGCGGATTCGTCCGGGGTAGGCTGCTCTGGATCAGGCGTCATCCGTCAGGATTAGCAGAGGCCGACAGAGCGTCGACCCGGAATTGGCAGGGGAGAGGCTTTTCGCAGTTGCAAAGTCCGCTGTCGGGTCACATCTGCACGCAATGCAAGCCGGCAATGTAACGACTCCCAAGCCTGTGCGCGGCCCGGGCTTTCCGGAATTCGTCGCCCTGATCGCCATGATGATGGCGCTGAATGCCCTGGCCATCGACATGATGCTGCCGGCGCTGCCTGCCATCGGCGAGGCCCTGAGCGTCGCGTCGGAGAACTCGCGGCAATGGGTGATAACCGCCTATCTGCTGGGCTTCGGCGTGGCCCAGCTGATCTATGGCCCGCTGGCGGACCGCTATGGCCGCAAGCCTGTGCTGATGGTGGGCCTGGGTCTCTATGTGCTGTTCAGCGTGGCGGCGGCCTTTACCACTACGTTCGAGGCCCTGATCCTCGCGCGGCTGGGCACCGGCCTGGGCGCGGCCGCCCTGCGCGTGCTGGCGGTGTCGATCGTGCGGGACCGCTATTCCGGGCGAACGATGGCACGGGTCATGTCGCTGAGCTTCCTCGTTTTCCTTGGCGTGCCGATCCTCGCGCCGACGTTGGGGCAGCTGGTGCTGTTCGTCGCACCCTGGCGCTGGATCTTTGGCGTGCTGGCGCTGGCGGGGTCGGGCTTCATGATCTGGGCCCTGATCCGCCTGCCCGAGACTCTGGCCCCCGAGAACCGGCTGCCCATCCGGTTCGGTCGGATCGCCGAAGCCTTCCGTGCCGTGGTCAGCGACCGGCTGTCGGTCGGCTACACTCTGGCCATGACGGCGATCACCGGCTCCCTGTTCGCCTTCATCAACTCCAGCCAGCAGATCTTCTTCGACGTCTTTGACCAGCCGGCCCTGTTCACCACCGTCTTTGGGCTGATGGCAGCGGGGATCGCCGTGGCGTCCCTGACCAACGCCCGACTGGTCGAGCGGATGGGCTCGCGGCGTCTGTCACATCTGGCGCTGATCGGCTTCGTCACCTCGGCAGCCGTCCATGCGGGGGTTGCCCTGTCGGGTCATGAGAGCCTGATCAGTTTCGCCCTGTTGCAGGGACTGACCATGTTCTGCTTCGGCTTTATCGCGGGCAATTTCGGCGCCCTAGCCATGAACAATATGGGCCGGATCGCGGGCACGGCGTCCTCCGTTCAGGGGTTTGTCTCCACCACCTTCGGCTCGCTGACCGGCTTCCTGATCGGCCAGAGCTTTGACGGCACGGCGGCGCCGATGACCGTGGGCATCACGACCTGCGGGATTATGGCGTTGGTGGCGGTTCTGGTGGCCGAGCGAGGCCGCCTGTTCAGCACGGTCGAGACCGGCAGTGCGCCCGCCTGAGCTTGACCTTCGGCGACGGGGCTGGTCGGTTGGCCGGAACGAAGGCCCCGCGAGACACATTTCCAGCGGGCGCCGAAATGACACCATGAGGAAACCCCGATGGCCTTCAAGCTCGCTTCCGTCTCCACGCTTGCCCTTACCGCCGCTCTGGGGATGACGATGGCGGCCTGTACGTCGATGCCGGGATGGGGCGGGGCGGGCATTGAACCTGTGATCGAAGCACCTGCCCCTGTCCAGTGGGTGCGTGACGTCCATTCGCATGCGCGGCCCGAGATCGCGCGTGTTGGCCACGTCGATCTGGACCTGACCGCCGATTTTGATCGCAAGGTCCTGTCCGGCAAGGCGACCCTGGATATCAGCGGACGCGAAGGCGCGGACCAGATCATTCTTGATGTCCGCAATCTGGATATCGCCTCGGTCACCGATGGCGTGGGTCGGGCCCTGACCTGGCGACTGGGCGCCAACGACCCGATTCTTGGCCAGGCGCTGGAAATCGACATGGTGCCGTTCCGCGAAGGTGAGACCCGCAAACTGGTCATCAGCTATGCGACGCGCCCGGATGCGGCCGCCCTGCAATGGCTTAGCCCGGCGCAGACGGCGGGCGGCGAGCAACCCTATCTGTTCAGCCAGGGCCAGGCGATCCTGACCCGCACCTGGATCCCGACCCAAGACAGTCCGGGCATCCGCCAGTCCTATTCGGCCCGCATCGTGGTGCCGGAAGACCTCAAGGCGGTGATGAGCGCCGAGATGATAACCCCGGACGGTGAACCCGCAGGGCCTGGCCAGCGCGCTTACCGGTTCCGTCTGGCCAATCCGGTGCCGCCCTATCTGATTGCCATTGGCGTGGGCGACATCGCCTTTGCCTCCCTGGGCGAGCGGACCGGCGTCTATACCGAGCCGTCGATGCTCGAGGCCGCCCGCGCCGAATTTCCGGCGGTCGAAGCCATGGTCGAGGAGGCCGAGGCCCTGTACGGTCCCTACCTCTGGGGCCGCTACGACCTGCTGGTGCTGCCCCCCAGCTTCCCCTTCGGCGGTATGGAAAATCCGCGCCTGACCTTTGCCACCCCGACCATCGTCGCCGGGGACCAGTCGCTGGTCGCCCTGGTCGCCCACGAACTGGCCCACAGCTGGTCCGGCAATCTGGTGACCAACGCCACTTGGGACGACTTCTGGCTCAATGAGGGCTTCACCGTCTATTTCGAGAACCGGATTATGGAGGCGGTTTATGGCCGCGACCGTGCCATGCAGGAGCAGGTGCTGGGCTGGGAAGACCTTCAGGGCGAACTGGCCGACCTGCCGCCCGAAGACACCCGCCTGAAGCTGGACCTCGCCGGGCGCGATCCGGACGAGGGCATGACCAACATCGCCTATGAAAAGGGCGCGTTCTTCCTCCGAACGATCGAGCGGATCGTCGGGCGCGACCGGTTCGATGCCTGGCTGAAGGGCTATTTCGAGAGGAATGCCTATCGGCCCATGACGACGGCGATGTTCCTTGAGGATATCCGCACCCATCTGATCCGGGGCGATGCTGCACTGGAAGAGGCCCTGATGATGGACGCCTGGGTCTATCAGCCCGGCCTGCCGTCTAACGCCATGGCCCCGGTGTCGCAGGCCTTCGACCCTGTTGATGCCGCAGCCCGCAGCGTCTTCCTTGAGGGCGGGGCGCCGCCGCAATCCCTGTGGCAGGGCTGGAACACCCAGCAGCGCCAGCGCTTCCTCGCCTGGCGGCCCGAAGGGCATGAGGCCGGTCAGGACTGGCTAAGCGATGCGCAACTCAAGGCACTGGACGAAGGCCTCGGCCTGTCGGCAGCCGGCAACTCGGAAGTGCTGTTTGCCTGGCTGCAGATTGCCATGACCCATCGCTATGAACCTGCCGTGGCGCCGACCGAAGCCTTCCTGACCGGGATGGGGCGCCGCAAATTCGTCCTGCCGCTGTTCCAGACCCTCTGGGGCGAGGGCGAATGGGGCCGCGACCTGGCGCGGCGCATCTATACTGAGGCTCGCCCCCTCTATCACCCGGTAACCAGTAACTCGGTTGACGCCGTGGTGGGTGTGCCGAACTAAGGCTGACGCTTTGCGATGAAATGCGGCGGTCGTCCCAGCGGGCGGCCGCCGCTTTCATGACCATCGCGCCATGATTGTGGCGGTCCTGGCTTCAAGTATACATAATTATGTCGCATTTAGTGGAACGCGGTATGTGGCACCAATCGCACGGTTACGGCCATGTAATCGTTCGGCCTTGGAACTGCCCGAACTCGTACATACTTGATCCTTGCCAGTCGGGATGGCTGGTAACTGATCAACGATAAAAAAGGAACTACACGCATGCGTAGTCTCGTACTCTCTGCCGCCGCCCTGGCCCTGATGGCCTCGCCCGCCCTGGCCCAGGATCCGGCTTCGAACGTCTATGGCACCATCGGCTACAGCCAGCTGGACGCCGACGGCGTTGACCTCGGTGCTGTCACCGCACGCCTCGGCACCCGCTTCACCCCGAACTTCGGCATCGAAGGCGAGGCCTCCTTCGGCGTGAAGGACGAAGACTTCACCGTCGGCGCGACGACCGTTACCGCCGAGCTGGAATATGACGCCGCCATCTATGGCGTCGGCTATGTGCCGCTCAGCCCGAACTTCGAACTGTTCGGCCGCGTCGGCTACGGCACCAGCGAAGTGAAACTGTCCAGCGGTGCCGTCTCGGCCTCGGCTGACGGTGAAAGCTGGAATTACGGCGTGGGCGCCCAGTACTCGCTGGACGGCCAGAACGGCATCCGCGCCGACTGGACCCGCCGCGATTTCGGTGACGACGGCGACGCCGACGTCTGGTCGCTGAACTTCGTCCGCAAGTTCTAGGGCTGTCCCCAGACATGACAACGGCGCGTCACCTTGCGGTGGCGCGCCGTTTCTGTGTCCGGACCCGAGGTCAGGCCAGTTCGGGGTTCAGCGCCCAGCGCATCGAGCCTTCGCCGAAGGGGCGGAAGAACAGGTCGCGATAGCGCTCAAACACCTCGACGATCTTCTGGGCCAGGTCCTGGGCGACGGTCTCGCCGCGCTGACGTTTAAGGGCGGCCACACACTGGACCACCTGTGCCTGATGACACGATCCGCCCATGCTCTTCAAAACAGTCGCCACGTCGCGGGCCAGAGGTTCCTCGATCCGGGCCATCCAGGGACCGGAAAACTCGGGGGCGGCATACTGGGTCATGGACTGGGGCTCCCGTCTCGTCTCCAGGACTTGGGATACCCGTTCGCAAAAACGCCTGCCGCGTGCAAGCGGCGCCGTAAATTGTGATCGCCGGAACGCGTCAGCCGCGCTTGCGCACGAACACCGTTCCCGCCGAATAACCCGCGCCAAAGCTGCAGATAAGGCCGATATCGCCGGGCGACATGTCCTCCTGATGCAGGTGGAAGGCGATCACCGAGCCGGCGGAGGAGGTGTTGGCATAGTCGTCCAGAATGATGACGTTCTCGGACGGCTCGGGATCACGGCCCAGCACCTTGCGGCCGATCATCTCATTCATGTTGATGTTGGCCTGGTGCAGCCACAGCCGCTTCAGGCCGGACGGCTTCAGGCCCAGCTCGCCGGCATGGTCCACGATCATCTCCGAGACCATCGGCACCACATCCTTGAACACCTTGCGACCCTGCTGGACGAACAACTTGTCCGGCTTGCCGATGCCGTCGGGCGCGGCATTATTCAGAAAGCCGAAATTGTTGCGGATATTGTTCGAGAACACGGTCTTCAGCCGCGTGCCCAGAATGTCCCAGCCCCCGGGCCCGGCCTGATCGCCGGCCTCGACGATGACGGCGGTGGCGACATCACCGAAGATGAAGTGGCTGTCGCGATCCTTGAAGTTCAGATGGGCCGAGCAGATTTCCGGATTGACCATCAGCACCGCCTTGACCGAGCCCGAGGCGATGAAGTCGGCGGCCGTCTTCAGCCCGAAGGTCGCCGAGGAGCAGGCGACGTTCATGTCAAATGCAAAACCCTCGATGCCCAGCGCCTGCTGAACCTCGATGGCCATGGCCGGGTAGGGGCGCTGCATATTCGAGGCGGCACACAGCACGGCCCCGATCTCGCTGACTGGCTTGCCCCAGGCGGCGATGGCCTCCTGCGCGGCCTTGACCGCCATTTCGGCCAGGATCGACAGCTCGTCGTTGGACCGCTCGGGCAGGTGGGGGACCATCCGCTCGGGGTCCAGCACCCCAGTCTTGTCCAGCACGAAGCGGCTCTTGATGCCCGAGGCCTTCTCGATGAACTCGACCGAGGACGGCGTCAGGGCCTGGCGGGTGCCGGCCGCGATTTCATCGGCATGGCGGGCATTCTCCAACTCGGCCCAGGCGTTGTAGGCCTCGACCAGCTCGGCGTTGGAGATGGACTGTTCCGGCGTGAACAGGCCGGTGGCGGCGATGACGGCAGTCGGAGAAGAGGCGCTCACTAAGGGTATCCGTGTTCTGATGCTGGCCCTCAATAGGCCGGTGGATCGCTGCGGTCGAGGCTGGCGATCAGGCCGCGTCCCCAGCGCCGCAAGCCGCCGGGGCGTCCGCTGTCTGCCGGAGACTCCGGGTCGATCAGGTGCCGGACCAGGTCCTCGGCTTCGCAGGGGTATCCGTCGGGGGTCACATACAGCGGGTAACGGATCAGGGCCTCGGCGATAAGCGTGTCCAGATCAACCCGGCGGGTGCGGCGGGGGAAGCCCAACGCGTCCTCGGTCAGGCCCCACCCGGCATAGAAGGGCCGCCCCCAGGTCATCACCCGTTTGTTGCGCAGCAGGGCCTCAAAGCCGGTCAGGGAGGTCATTGTGGCCAGGGTATCGCAGGCGTCCAGACAGGCGGTGATGTCCAACCCCTCGGCGCGGGCGTCCACCAGCCGGGCGGCTTCAGCGTCCAGTCTGCCCGGCCGGTTGCCCGCCACCGTATCGGGATGGTCGCGATAGATCAGAAAGGCGTTCGGCAGGCGGTCGCGAACCGCGCGGACCAGCCCGGCATTGGTGCGGATGTCCTCACAGCCCAGCAGGATGGAACGGTCATTCTCGACCTGACCGACGATCAGCACCCGGGGGCGGTCGGTCGGCCAGTCGGGTGGCACCCCCCCGCCGAGATTATACTTGCTCAGTCCCCGCTCGATCAGGACCTGCCTGAGGGCCTTCGCCCGGGCGCGGTCCGCCGCAGGGGTCTGCCCCGCCTCCAGCGCGTCCTCCAGCGCAGACGCACGCGCACCATCGAAATGGATGCCGGTCGGGTCCAGCACGGCCGACATGGCCGCACGGAAATCCGATCCCAGGCCACGCGAGCGCAAGAAGCCGTCCTCCATCCGCCAGAGGGGCAGTTGTGCAGCCTTGGCCGCCGGAGCCACTTCGGGAGACTCCTTACCCGCCCAGACGACCAACTGACCGTCACGCTCCCGGGCCGCCGCCACGGCTGTTTTGACCGAGGTGAAGAAGGCTGTTTCGCCGAGCGGACTGTTCATCAGCCGCCTGATCGCGCCGCGCTTGGCCGGGGAAAAGCCGGCGCAGGCCGAGTAGCCCGCCAGTCTGCGGGCCCGATCCCGTTGCTGCAGCAGCCGCGACACGGCGGCCTCGGGGGGCGAAGGCCTTGCGGTCACGGGATCGACATAGCGCGCCTGAACGATCAGGGCCGCCGCCACCAGCACCTCCAGCGACCGCCCAACGCTCCGTCGCGGTGCGGTGAGGCTGTCGGTGGTCAGCCCCCACCCGGCATAAAAGGGCAGGCCGAAACAGTGGACCGGCAGACCCCTGATCAGGGCCTCGAACCCCAGTCCGCTGGATACGGTAAAGACAGCGTCGACCTGAGGCAGCAGCATGTCCAGCGCCACGTCATCGACCGCGGTCGTGCCTTTCAGCGCCTCTGTTGGCAGGCAGCCGGACTTCAGCCTTATCACGGTCGCCGGGTGCCGTCTCACCAGCAGCTGACCGCCGCCTGCTGCCGCCCGGGCTGCCTCGGCCATGGCCAGAAAGCTGTCCCCGTCTGCCAGTCCCCCGGCAATTGAGGCGTCACCCGCGGTCTGGTCGACGACCAGAATGCGGGGGCCGGAGGCGCTTGGCAGGTCGAGATTCAGACGGCCCATACTGGTCTTGCTCAGGCCGGTGTCGCGCAGGGTCTGGGTCAGGGCGCGGGCCCGGGCCTCCATGGCGCTATCGAACCACGGCTCGGGCTCGCGGATCAGGCTTTCCAGTCGCGAAGGGCGTCGCGCGTCATGGTGCACCCCCAGGTCGTCGATCAGCAGGCTGTGCGGCGCGGCTCCGGCCTCGCCCAGCCCGACCGACCTCAGGAAGCCGTCCTCGAGCGCCAGATAGGGCACCCCCGCCCGCGCGGCCCAGGTCCGGCCGACCCACGACGTCCCCTTCCGCCCCCAGCCTATGACCGCCCGGGTGCCCGGCGAGGGCAGCCGCTGCAGGCGGTATTCCGGGACAAAGGCCTCAAGCGCGCGAATGTCCCACAGACCCGGCGCCGAAACCCACGCCTGCGGCCGGTCGTCCGGGATCATTCGCCGTTCCGCGCGCCGGTCAGGCGATCATGACGGGCCAGTAGGCGCCTTGCCGCCGCCAGGTGCAGACGTTCGACCATCTGGTCATCGATCCGGACCACGCCGAGCGCCTCCGCGTCCGGAGCGGCGAAGGCCTCGACCACCTTGCGGGCATGGGCGACGGCTGCCGCATCGGGCGAATAAGCCGCATTCGCGGGTCCGATCTGCGAGGGATGGATCAGGCTCTTGCCGTCAAAGCCGAAGGCCGCGCCTTGAGCGCACTCGGCGGCAAAACCGTCGAGGTTGTCGATACGATTGTAGACACCGTCGATGGCCAGACGGTTCGATACCCTCGACGCCGCAACGATCATCGCCAGCCAGGATTTCAGCGGTTCGCGGTCCTCGCCCAGCGTCGCGCCCAGCGCATCGGCCAGGTCATTGACGCCGGGCATCAACGCCTCAAGCGGCGCCTCGCACTGCGCAATTTCCTCAAGGTTGAACAGGGCACGCGGCGTTTCGATCATGGCCCAGATCGCGCAGTGCTTGCCCATGATCCGCGCGACCGCCCTGATCTGATTGGCCCTTTCGACCTTGGGTGCGATGATGCAATCGGCGCCGGCATCGGCGAGCGCACGGGTGTCGTCCTCGCCCCATTCGGTCTCGTGCGCGTTGATCCGGACCGCCAGTCGCGGCCCGAATCCCCCCTGGCGTACCGCCGCACAGGCGGCCTCGCGCGCGGCGACCTTGGCATCGGGCGCTACGGCGTCCTCAAGGTCCAACACGGCGATGTCGCAGTCCAGCCCGCGCGCCTTTTCGACCGCCCGGGCATTGGATGCCGGGACGAACAGCACACTGCGGCAGGGCCGGGGCGTCATGCCGCTCAGACCCGACCGGTCACCGGCACGAGGGCGCCGGTCATGGCCCGGGAGGCGGGGGAGGCGAGGAACAACATGACCTCGGCCAGATCCTCGACCTTGACCCAGGCCGCGGGGTCGGCGTCGGGCATGTCCTTGCGGTTCTGGGGCGTGTCCAGAATGGACGGCAGGACGGCATTGACCTTCACCGAGCTGGATTTGGTCTCCTCTGCCAGGCTCTCGGTCAGGCGGTGCACGGCCGATTTCGAGGCCGCATAGGCGCCCATGCCCATGCCGCTCTTGAGCGCGCCGGCGGCGCCGACATTGACGACCCGGCCCTCGTCCGACGCCATGAGGTGGGGCAGGGCGGCCCGGCTGGTGTTCAGGGCGGTGACAAGGTTCAGCCGGTGCATCCGGTCCCAGGCGGGCTCGGCGTCGTCCACCGTCTGCCAGACAAAGCCTCCGGCGATGTTCAGGGCGGCGTCCAGCCGCCCGAAATGGGCCTGGGCCTGATCCACCGCGCGCTTTGCCGCGTCGGCGTCGGTCAGGTCGACACCGCCGATCTCCAGACAGGCCTGAGAGTCGAACGGGTCCACCGCCGAATGGTCGATCGCGGCAACCTTCAGCCCACGGGCCAGCGCCGCCGTGATCACGGCCCGGCCCAGCTGGCCCTGACCGCCGGTGATGACCAATACCCTGTCGCTCATACCTGTAGTCTCCCGCTGTTCATCCGGCGGACCATAGGCGGCTACGCCCATGGATCAAACTGGGTTCAAACCGCGAAGGCCCGGCTGAGCAGGTCTTCCAGCGCTGCCTGATCGACGCGGTCGAAGGCTGCCTTCTCCGTCGAGTCGACGTCAAAAACAGCGATCAGCCGTCCTTCCGCATCCCGGACCGGCAGCACGATCTCGCTGGCCGAGCGGCTGTCACAGGCAATATGGCCGGGAAAGGCATGAACGTCGTCGACCAATTGGGTTCGACCGGTGGCCGCCGCCGCGCCGCAAACGCCGCGCCCGAACGGGATCCTCAGGCAGCCCAGAGTGCCCTGATAGGGCCCGACCACGAGTTCATGGGTGCCCGTGGCGCGCTTGTCCTCATCGACGACGTAAAAGCCGGTCCAGAAGAAGGTCTTGAAGGCGTCGTGCAGCATCGAGGCGACGGTCGCCATGCGGGCCGTGCGATTCGGCTCGCCCTCCAGAACCGCCATGATTTCCTCGGCGACCTCGGCGTAGCGGGCAGCCTTGTCCTCGGGGCGGTCGTCGCGGGCGATATAAGCCATGGGTGCAGAAATCCTGAGCTCGTGTCAGATTGGCCATATGGGCCCGGATTGGCGCAGCGAAAGGGGTAAGCCCCTCGCCCCGCAGGTGAATTCGCAAGCAACCATCTGGGGAAAAGTCTAGCCCGGACACAATGTGGTCACTGTGCGGCAACGGTATGGCGTCGGTCGCGTTAACCATATCGCGAAGTTCACTGGACCGATCCGACGGATTGGGAAAAGGTTAACGTCGTGCGGCCTTCGGGTGCGGCAAGGGGTTGGGGGAATATGAGCGACAACGGCAGGAACAGGGGCATGCGGGGCGGCACCGGCCCGATCGCCGTCGCGGCTGTGGCCGTGCTGTTGATTCTGGCTCTGCTGTCGATGGCGGCCTGTGGCGAGCGGGCCCCGACCTTCTTCCGGCGTGCTGACACAGCCAATCCCTGTCCCCGTCCGGCCAATCTGACGGGTTCCGAATTCAACGCCCAGGAGAGCGGCATTCGCGCCCTTCGGCGAGCGGCGTTCCGGGGTGACTTCTTCGCCCAGCTGGAACTGGGCGGGCGTTATGCGGCGCTTCGGGCGACCGACAAGAACTTGGAAGACCCCATCGAGAGTTCGGTCTGGCTGGCCATGGCGCTGGCCAACGAAGACGGATTTGCCCCGATCAACCGGGTCGAGCGCGGCATGTTCGGCGGCTGGCGCCCGCTGTCCAAGTACGACGACTGCCGGGCATGGGAGCGCCAGAACGCCTATCAGCGCCTGAACAGCCAGCTGTCGCGTATGACCCTGACCGAGCAGGAAGAGGTCCGGGACCGCGTCATCTACGTCCTGTCGACCCAAGGGGCCGACGGTTATCGCACCTTGGCGCGCCTGCACGATGCCCTGTACGGCGCCTTCGGCGAGCCGCAGGACAATCCCCAGGCCCGCGAGGCGATCGGCCGGGGCTCGGGCCGCGACCGTCGCCGTGGCGGCTATCCCGCCGCGCTGAACCTGTTCCAGCGCAATGAGGTTGACGCCTATCTCTACAACTATCTGGCAGTGCAGACCGGCGACGTGGGCGCCTTTGTCCTCATGAAGGACTTCGAGAGCTCTTCGCCCGGCCGGGCCCAGTACAGCGGCTTTGTCGAGGCCAAGGCCCGTCAGTGGGTGCCGCCGTTTGAATTCTATCCCAATGCGGCGCCGGCGTCGGGCGTGCCCTTCTCGGACGAGAGCCGGCCGCGCGGTGACGCCTATGAATATGCCCTGTCGCGGGTGACGGAACTGCCCTTCGTGCATGTGGGCCGGGCCATCCGCTATCTCGGCATCGCCGACCGCGCCGCCACGCGCCCCGAGGATCTGTCCAAGCGCGAGGTCGAATCGCTGGAGGCCGTGCTGGGCCATCCGATCGAGGGACGGCTGTCCTATCAGGAACGGGTGAGGGCGATTCAGCTGGCCGCCGTCAATGGTTCTTCCGAGGCGCAGCTGGTGCTGGCGGTCATGTATTCCGAGGGCATAGGCGTCCCGCCCGACTACGCCCGCGCCTTTTTCTGGTACGAGGAGGCCGCCAGACAGGGCAGCCCCGAGGCCAAGTTCGCCCTGTCGACCTTCTTCGCCCTTGGCGTCTCCGGCGTCGCCGATCAGGACAAGGCCGAGGCGGTCGTGATGCGCATCGACTCGGCGCTCGCCGGGTTCGCCCCCTCGGTCGCGCGCCTGCAGGCCGTCCTGTCCCAGGTCTCCCGTTCCCAGCAGCGCCGTTAAGGAGGGCGTTGAGACATGATCACGTTCCGCACCCCCCTCCGCTTTCGCTCCTTTATCGCGCCCGCGCTGGGCCTCGCGGTCGCTGCAACCGCGATGTCGCTGGCCCCGCAGGCAAATGCCCAGGAGGCAGCGCGCGTTGAAAGCGAGACCCGGCCGAACTTTGGCGTCCTGCTGGACCCGCCGGCGCCGCGCCGCAGCCGCGCGACCACCCATCGGCGCTGGACCAGCCGGGATCACCGCCCGGGCTACTACCCCGGTCCCGGCCCCCACGACGGGCGGCCCTATGCCGCCGGCGGCGAACAGGTGGTGCTGGTCGACTGTGGCGGCAATCCGGGGTCGGGTGCCATTGAGGATGCCGTGCGCCGCGTGGCGCCGGGCGGCACCCTGATCCTGAGAGCGCGCGGCGGGCCCTGTGTCGGCTGGCTGAACATCAACAAGCCCCTGACCATCATCGGCGAGGGCGGCTTTGATCCGCGCGACTGGAACCGCCAGCCCACGGCCACCCTGCAGGCTCCGGACGGCCTGCCCTGCATGACCGTGGCCCAGGGGGTCCGGGTCGATGTGCGCGACGTGGTCTTCTCGTCGCAGCGTGCCGGCGATGCCGCCTGCGTTATCGGCTATGGCGCCGAGATCCTGATGAACCGGGTCGGGTTCCGCCATGTCGGGGACGAGGCGGCCATCTATATGGACGGGGGCCTGCTGGATGTCCGCAACGCCGTGCTGGAGACTCAGACGGTGGCGCCTGCCATCGTGGCCGACGGGGCCTCGCTGACCGCATGGGAAGTGGTCGTGACCGGCGCCCATGTGGGCATGGAGCTGATCCCCGGGCCCGGCCAGACCGCCCGCGTGGACTCGACCACGCTCAAGGGCATCGGTGCACCGAACAGTTTTGGACCCCGCTCGATCGGCATGATCATCCGCTCGGGCCGCGACTATGGTCGGGTCGAGATCACCAACACCGCCATCTGTGGCTACGTCGAGGGCGTCGCCGTCGAAGGCGCCTCGGTCGACATCCAGGGCAGCCGCGTCTGTCGCTCTGACAAGGGCGTGGTCGTCTATAACGGCGAGCTGACCCTGACCGACACCCGCATCCGGGCCGAGAGCGTCGGCGTGGCCGTGGCCTCGGGCCGGGCCGTGATTACCAATAATGTCTTCTCGGGTGTGCGCGAGGTTATCTACGGCGAAGACCGCGCCAGCATAGAGGCCAGCGGCAACCGCGTCTGGTCCCGCCACGTCTGCCGCGCCCGGTTTCGCGAACGCTATCGTGGCCGCTATGAACCCTACTGGTCGGGTGGTCAGGGCTGGGAGTGTGTCTATGGCTCCTATCCGCGGGACTGGTGGGCCGAAGAGGACGGTCTGCTGGGCCTCGACTACTACGACGACGGCTATTCCCTGCAGGGGTATGACAGCTACCAGGACGGCTACGGCTGGTACGACCGCGACGGGCGCTACATCGAGGATCGCGACTACTATGGCGATGATCGCTGGAACGACCGTCGTCGCCGGGGCTTCTGGTAGGCCCGGAGGGACTCGAACCCCCAACCAGACCGTTATGAGCGGTCGGCTCTAACCATTGAGCTACGGGCCCCCGGAGGCGACGCCCGGGCCTAGCAGGCGCACGGGATGTTGCAAAGAGGGCGGTGCCTCCCCCCTTGATGAACGGAACCTGACCCCGGGGCGCGCGCGTTCATTCAGGCGGTATGGTCCAGGTTGGACTGACAGGGCGCGCGGGTGGCGCGTGTTCGAACCTCAGGAGATTTAGATGATCTGTTCCTCAACCCGGCTGCCGGCCCCGTTCCGGCTGCTGATGCCGATGGCCGCTGCGGTGGCCCTGGCCGGCGTTTCGGCGCCGGCGCTGGCGCAGTCGATGGAGCCCGCCGGGCATTACATGGTGGCGCCACCGCATCTGAGTCTGGCGGCCTATGGCGAGGTCAAGGTCGCGCCCGATATGGCGACGATCAATTTCGGCGTCATGACCGAAGCGGCGACAGCCGAGGAGGCGATGCGTCAGAACGCCCAATATATGGAGCGGGTCATGGCGGCCTTGCGCCGGGCCGGGATCGCCGAGCGCGACATCCAGACCTCCGGCCTGAACCTGTCGGCCCAGTATGACTATCAGCAGGACCAGCCGCCCCGCCTGCGCGGCTATCAGGCGGCCAACCGCGTGACGGTGACGGTGCGCGATCTGAGCCGGGTCGGCACGACGGCCGATGCCGTGGTCAGCGCGGGCGTCAACCAGATCGACGGCATCAGCTTTGGTCTGACCGACCGGACGGCGGCCGAGGATCAGGCGCGCCGTCTGGCCGTACGGGATTTGCAGCGCAAGGCTGGCCTGTATGCCGAGGCGCTGGGTGTGCAGCTGGGCGGTATCCGTAGTCTGAGCGAAGGCACGTCGATAAGCGCTCCGCCGCCCATGCCCTATGCGCGGACCATGGCCATGGAGTCGGCCGATGCCTCGACCTCGGTGTCGCCCGGGCAGCTGACGGTGCGGGTGGATATCAGCGGGGTCTATGACCTGATCCGCTAGGCTGATCGAAGATCAGACCGGAGAGGGGTGGCGCGCGGCGTCACCCCTTTTTCGTGCCCGGCTTTCAGGGCCGATCAGGCGGCGCGCTTGATGTGGTTGGCGTCGTCGAGCAGGACGACAGTCGGCGCGTAATTGCGGGCTTCCTCGGCGGGAAGCTGGCCATAGGTGACGATGATCACCTTGTCGTTCTTCTGGACCAGACGGGCCGCGGCACCGTTGACGCCGATCACACGCGAGCCGCGCGGGGCCTCGATGGCATACGTGGTGAAGCGCGCACCGGTGGTGATGTTCAGCACATCGACCTGTTCATTCGGATAGATGTCGGCCGCGTCCAGCAGGTCGCGGTCAATGGCGATCGACCCCTCATAGTCGAGGTCGGCCTGGGTCACCGTCGCACGGTGCAGCTTGGATTTCATCAGGGTGACCAGCATGGGGAGTGCGGTCTCCGGTTCGGCGCGGGGAACAGCCCCCGCTGAGGGATGCCTCATATAGGGGCTTCCCCGACGGGCATCAATCGCGATGCTGCGACGCAACAAACCGGACGCTGTCAACTCGCGTGTTACGGGACGTTCATTTGACGGTGACGGCCTGCCCTCTATGGTCGATCCTCCGCCGCATCCGGGCCTCGACGGGACTTCCAACCGATATGAAACAGTTTTTCCTGACCGTGCTGGGGGTCTTTACCGGCCTTGTGCTGTTTGTGGTCGTGGTGCCGATCGTGCTGATCACCATGGCGGCGGCCAGTTCGTCAGGCCCGGAAGTTCCGCGCAATGCGGTGCTGGAACTGGATCTGCGCGCCGGCCTGAGCGATCAGCCACCGGCCTCGCCCTTTGCCCTGTTCGGCGGGGGCGGCCTGTCGGTCATGCAGGTGGTCGATACCCTGTCCCAGGCCGAGGATGACGCCAACGTCAAGGTGCTGCTGATCCGTCTGCCGGAGACCGGCATGACGCCGGCCGCGGCGGATGAAGTGCGTCAGGCGATCCGCCGGTTCCGCGCCTCGGGCAAGCCGGTCATCGCCCATTCGCAGGGTTTCCTGCCCGCGGGGGCCGTCATGTCCAGCTACATGGTGGGGGCTTCGGCGTCCGAGCTGTGGATGCAGAACACCGCCAGCTTCCAGGCCACGGGCTTCAGCGCCGAGGAGATCTTCCTGGGCCGGGCGTTCGAGAAATACGGCGTCGAGCCCGAGTTCGAGCAGCGCTATGAGTACAAGAACGCGGTCAACATCTATACGCAGAACGACTTCACGGCCGCCCACCGCGAGGCCATGCTGGCCTGGATGGGGTCGATCTATGACACCTCGGTCGCCCAGGCGGCGCAGGATCGCAAGATCGCGCCGGCCGCGCTGAAGGCCAGTATAGAGGCCGGACCATGGACCGCCGATCAGGCGCTGGAGCGGAATCTGATCGACAAGGTCGGGCACGTCGAGGAGGCCGAGGCCGAGGCCCTGCGTCGCGCCGGTCGGGGGGCGCGGATCATTCCGTTCGACGAATATTCAAGCGCCAAGGGGCCGAACAATGGCTCCGGCCGGGACGCCATCGCCGTGATCGGTGGCGAGGGGGCTATCATCACCGGGTCGGGTGGGAACGCCGATCCGTTCGGCGGCGGTTCGTCCATTCACTCGGACGTGATGGCCGAGGCCATCTATGACGCCATCAAGGACAAGGATGTGAAGGCCATTGTGCTGCGCGTGTCCTCGCCCGGCGGGTCGCCCGAAGCGTCCGAACAGATCGCCGCCGCCGTGCGCGCGGCCAAGGCAGCGGGCAAGCCGGTGGTGGTGTCGATGGGCACCTATGCGGCGTCCGGCGGCTACTGGATCAGTGCTGAGGCCGACCATATCGTGGCCCAGCCCTCGACCCTGACGGGATCGATCGGGGTGTTCGGCGGCAAGATGGTGCTGCGCGATGCGCTGGCGCGGTTCGGTGTCGATGTGCGCGGCCTGTCGGTCGGCGGTGACTATGCGGATGCCTATGCGATCAGCGATGAGTTTACGCCCTCGCAGCGCGAGGCCTTTGCCGGTTCGATGGACCGGATCTATGGCGACTTCATCACCCTGGTGGCGCGCGGCCGTGACCTGACGCCTGCGCGGGTCGGCGAGATCGCAAAGGGCCGGGTCTGGACGGGCGCCCAGGCGCTGGGGCTGGGTCTGGTCGATGAGCTGGGCGGCATGAATGAGGCCATTGCCAAGGCCAAGGAGCTGGCCGGGATTGACGCCGATACATCGGTCCGGATCAAGCGCTTCCCCGAGCAGCAGTCGCCGTTCGAGGCCCTCGCCAATGCCTTTGGTGTGTCGGGCGAAGCGGCGCGGGCGCTGATTATGATCGGCGGCGCGGTCGAGGATCCGCAGGCCCAGGCCGTGATGCGTCGGATAGAGGCCGACCGCATGCGCCGCGAGGGGGCCGTGGTGCTGGCGGATCGGCCGCTGGGTTAACGGGCGGCGGGTTTGCCGCACCCCCCGGTTGCTTGACCGAAAGGCAGGATGGACCGACATTGAGGGTTCGGCGTTAAGGACGGGCAGGCCCCGATCCGGAGCCGACAAGGAGTAGGCATGAGTTCGACTGGACCTCGCTTTGACAGCCTGGGTGCCGCGACGGCGAGCGTCGGAGACCGGGGTGGTTTCCTGCGACCGCTGATGTGGCTGGCAGGGTTGATCGCGGCGGGCTGTGCCATGGCGGTCGGCGCACTGCTGGCGGTCTTCACCGCTATTGCCGTGGCCGTGATCGCGGTGGTCGCCGGAGTGGTGATGTTCCTGATGGGCATGGCCAGTCGCGCGCGCCGCACGACGGGTGGACCCCGCAAGGGCCGTCGCCGCACCGATGACGACGATACGGTGATCGAGGCGCACAAGGTCGATGGCACCTGGGTCGCCTATGGCTGGGAACGGTCAGGCCGGTAGCCGGTCGTGACACTGGAATTCCAGACCACACCCTCTCCCAATTTCGATGCCCGGCGCGCACTGCCGGATATGCTGGTGCTGCATTATACGGGCATGCAGACGGCCGAGGAGGCAATCGCCCGGCTGCGCGATGCCGAGGCGCGGGTGTCAGCCCACTATGTCGTCGATGAGGACGGCACCCTCTATGCCCTCGTGCCCGAGGAACGCCGCGCGTGGCATGCCGGCAAGGGCGTCTGGCAGGGCGAGACCGACTGTAATGCCGCCTCGATCGGCATCGAGATCGTCAATCCGGGACATCAGTGGGGCTATCGCGACTTTCCCGACGTTCAGATCGATGCGGTGATCGCCCTGATCGCCGATATTCGCGGCCGCTGGACCATTCCCGACGACCGCATCATTGGCCACTCCGATCTGGCGCCTGACCGCAAGGAAGATCCGGGCGAACGCTTTCCGTGGAAGCGGCTGGCGGGCGAGGGGCACGGCCTGTGGTTCGAGCCTGCGCCCGAGCGGGTGGCGGCGCTGGGGCCTCCCCTGGGGCTTGGTGATGAAGGATTGGGGGTGATCGTGCTGCGCGCAGGTTTGCATCGGCTGGGTTATGGCCTGATGCCCGGCGGTGACTACGACGACGCGACGCAGCAGACCGTCACCGCTTTCCAGCGGCACTGGCGACAGGAGCGCGTGGACGGGATTGCGGACGGCCAGACGCGCGCGACGCTGATGGGGGTGCTGCAACTGGCGACCGCGGAAAGCCGGACCGGCGTGCTGCCGTGAGGCCGGCGTGAGGCGCGCGCCGGATGCTGAAGAGCTGAAGCGTCTCGATCAGGTTGAACGAACACGGCTTCGGGCAAAGGTGAAGGCCGAGGTTCAGCGGCGTGGTCTGGCCTCGGTCATGAACCAGACGCGCTGGGAAGAGCTGAGGGCGGCCATGCTGAGGTTGCCGTTCAAGCCGGCGTTTCAGATGCAGACGGTTCTGGCGCCGAGGGAGCCGTTGTGGTCCAGCGACCAGGTGACGTCCCAAGGCTGCTGGTGCGCCGAATGTATAGAGCCCTTCTGGGCTATAGAATGGATCCGCATCCTGCCGCGTCTGTGGCGGGAAGAGGGCGCGCTGGTGCCGATGAGACTGGTCGCGGATAGCTCTGAGGCCCTGCGGACAGAACTGACCGGCTTGAGCCTGCCGTTCCACGAGGATCATCGCGGATTCTGGATTTATGGCTATTCGGCAGGCGACCCCACGTTGCCGCCAGATTGACGGGCGCGCCGGAAGCGCGCATCTGTGCCGCCGCCAGACGGTCGGACGGTCGCGGCATGCTTCGGTGTGTCGAGGAAAGTCCGGGCTCCATGGTGAAAAGGCGGCGGGTAACACCCGCCCGGGGTGACCCGAGGGACAGTGCCACAGAAAGCAAACCGCCGGCCTTCCGAGGCCGGTAAGGGTGAAAGGGTGGGGTAAGAGCCCACCGCGTCGACGGCAACGGAGACGGCACGGTAAACCCCGCCTGGAGCAAGACCGAATAGGGATGTCGTGCAGGCTCGCCTGCGGGGGTCACCGCCCCAGACGTCCGGGTAGGTTGCTGGAGCCGGTCGGCAACGATCGGCCAAGAGGAATGACCGTCCATGCTCCCTCGGGGGCGGGACAGAACCCGGCTTATAGACCGTCTGGCATTTATTTTTGGCCTACCGCTCGCGCCGCGGGCGCTCGCTGCTTGAGGCAGTTTTCCAGGCCTGGCGGTCGCCACGCAGCGGCTCGCTGCCTGCGGCGGGGGCGTTAACCCTTTGAGAGCAAAGGTGGCACACACTGTGTCCACAGGCTGTTAATACTTGCCGTGTTCGCTGTATGTTCTCGACTTTGCAGTCGAGGTGACAGTTGTTGACCGTCTTCATGGTTAAGGATCGTCAACTAATCCCATTGAGACCCATTTCATCCCATGCTATCCCAGTCGAATGATTTGGGGTGTCTGACGTCGGCTGGGCGTCGCGTTGTAAGCCAAGGGGCGGGCCTGACAGGTCCGAGTGGACGGGGTGTTTCTCTCGACGGTCGAGAAACAATTAGACGCGAAGCGGCGGTTGCTGATCCCGCAGGACTTCCGCACCCCTGAAAATGGGGCCGAGCACGCCATCTTCGTCTTCCCGTCGATCGAGGCCGACTGCCTCGAGGCCGGCGGGGATCCCCTGTTCGCCACCTATGTCGAGATGATCCGGTCCCTGCCGTTCGGGTCAGAGCAGCGCTCGGCGCTGGAGTGGCAGGTGCTGGGCGAGCAGACCCGGCTGACCTTCGACGGCGGCGGACGCGTGACCTTGCCCGAAAGCCTGATCCAGGATGCCGGTCTGGGCGAAACGGTGGTGATCGTGGGGCTGGGCGACCGATTCCAGATCTGGAATCGCGAGGCCTGGGTGGCGCGCCGGGCCGAGCGTCGGCAGCTGGCCCGCGCGGGCATCGCCGAACTGGGGGCGCTGAGACTTGCGGCCCAGCTGAAGGTCGAGGGGAGTGGGTCGTGACCGATGCGCCCCGTCCGCATATTCCGGTTTTGCTGGAGGCCGTGATCCAGGCTGTGCAGCCCGCGCCCGGCCAGCGGGTGGTGGATGCCACCTTCGGCGCCGGCGGCTATTCGCGCGCGTTTCTGGAGGCCGGGGCCGAGGTGATCGCCCTGGACCGCGACCCGACGGTACAGCCCTATGCCGATGCCCTGGGCCGCGATTTTCCTGACCGGTTCGGCCTGATCCGGGCGGCCTTTTCCGAGCTGGCCGAGGTGCTGGCGGATGAGGCGCCGGTCGATGCGGTCGTGTTCGACATCGGCGTGTCGTCGATGCAGCTGGACCAGGCCGAGCGCGGCTTTTCCTTCATGAAGGACGGGCCGCTGGACATGCGGATGTCGCGCGAGGGCGAAAGCGCCTCCGACATTGTCAACAGCTGGGACCACGGGCCGCTGGCGCATATCTTCAAACTGTACGGCGACGAGCGACAGTCGGGCCGGATCGCCACGGCGATCCTGCGCCGGCGGGTCGAGCGCCCGTTCGAGCGGACGCTGGATCTGGCCGATGTGGTCGAGGCGGCGCTGGGCGGCAGGCGCGGTGCGCCGACGCATCCGGCGACGCGGGTGTTTCAGGCGCTGCGGATCGCGGTCAATGACGAGCTGGGCGAGCTGGCGCGTGGACTCGAGGGCGCCGAGGCGGTCCTGCCGCAAGGCGGGCGGCTGGCGGTGGTGACCTTCCACTCGCTGGAAGACCGGATGGTCAAGAGCTTCCTGACCGAGCGCACCGGCAATGCGCCCGGCGGATCGCGCCATGCGCCGCAAAGGATCGAGCCGCGGGCGCCGAGCTTTGCCCTGCAGTTCAAGGGCTCGATCGATGCCGATGAGGCCGAGCTGGCCGTCAATCCGCGGGCGCGTTCGGCGCGACTGCGGGCGGCGGTCAGGACCGACGCGCCGGCGTGGGGGAGGCTGGCGGCATGACGGTCCTGAAACGCCTGTTCGACTGGAAGGTGCGAGGCATTCGGTGGGTCGAGATTTTCGGCATCCTGTGCGTCGCGGCCATGCTGCTGTCGGTCTATCTGACCAAGGCGGCAGCGGCGCGCCAGTCCAATCGCATCGCCGAGCTGGAGCGCGAGATCGACCAGTCGTCGATGCGGGTGCGCATGCTGCGGGCCGAGGTGGCCCGGCTGGAAAGCCCGGCGCGGCTGGAGGCCCTGTCGCTGCAGGCCGGTCTGGCCCCGATCGGCCAGCCGCCGGTTGTCGAGACGCCTGTCGCCGAAGAGCCCCCTGTGGAAGATGAGACGGCCGAGCCCTCTCCGGTCGAGGAGGCGGCGCAATGAGTGTGCAGCCGCATCCCTCGTCCGTGCGCCGGCCTGCCGGGCGGCGTCCCCGACTCCAGACCCCGTCCTGGCGGTGGCTGGCCGAGGGTGTCTGGTGGATCGAGCATGGCTTCGAGCGGGCGCGGGCCCATGCTCGCCCGGAAGAGGACAGCCGGGTCCGAATCTTCCTCGTCCTTGCCGTATTCGGTGTGGTGTTCGCAGGCCTGGGTCTGAAGGCCGGATACGCCGCCCTGTTCGAGCCGGTCGACGCCGGCTATCGCGGCGCGGCCTCGGATCGCAGCCGAGCCGATCTGGTGGACCGCAATGGGCGGCTGCTGGCCACAGACGTGATCTTCTACGCCATGTTCATTGACCCGTCGCAGGTCTGGGACCGCGATGTCGCCTATCGTGAAATCCGACGGGTGATGCCGGGGCTGGATGCCGACCGCCTCAAGGGCGCGATCTGGGGCGACCGGCAGGTAATCGTGGCCAGTGGTCTGACACCAGAGGAACGCGCCCGAGTGCACGATCTGGGGCTGGGAGGCGTGACCTTTGCGATGGAGGACGGGCGCGTCTATCCGCTGGAGGGCGAGGCCAAACACCTGATCGGGGCAACCGACACCGGCGGGCAGGGCATTTCCGGCGTCGAACTGGCTTTTGACAAGGAACTGCGGGCCGAGGGCGCCGCGGGCGCGCCGTTCGAACTGTCCATCGATCTGAGAATTCAGGGCGTGGTCGAAAGCGAATTGGCCACCACCATGGCCGAGACCGGGGCCAAGGCCGGGGTGGCGATCGTCACCAATGTCCAGACCGGGGAGGTTCTGGCCATGGCCAGTTGGCCCGAGACGGGATCGCGCAACCTGGCGACCTCGGGTCACTATGAGATGGGCTCGGTGTTCAAGAGCTTCGCCGTGGCCGCCGGCCTGGATACCGGGGCGGCTGATATGGCGACCCTGTTCGACGCGTCCGAGCCCTTCATGATCGGCAATCGCCGGATCACGGACTTCCACGCGCAGAACCGCGTCATGACGCTGGAGGAGGTCTATCTGCACTCGTCCAACATCGGCACCTCGCGACTGGCGGTGCAGATGGGGCCGATCGTGATGAAGGACTATTTCGGGCGGCTGGGCCTGCTGGACCGGGCCCCCATCGAGCTGCGGGAGTCTGCCGCGCCCAAGGTGCCTGACGACTGGACGCCTTCGACCCTCGCGTCGCTGTCGTTCGGCTATGGCATCATGGTCACGCCGGTGCAGGTGATCGCGGCGGTCGGGGCGCTGAGCAACGGCGGGCGCTATGTGCCGCTGAGCCTGCGGAAGGGTGGCGCCATCGGTGCGGAGCCGAGTACCGTCGTCACGCCACAGACAAGCCTCAACATGCTGGATCTGATGCGGCGCAATGTCGTGCGCGGCTCGGGCGGGCGCGCCAATGCGCCGGGCCTGCGCGTCGGCGGCAAGACGGGCTCGGCCAACAAATGGACCGGCAGCCGCTATGATCCGGCGGTGGCGGTCGGCACCTTCATCGGTGTCTTCCCCAGCGACGGGCCGCTGGATGCGCCGCGCTATGCCATTCTGGTGCTGGTCGACGAGCCGGGCCAGTACCCACGCACGGGCGGCTTTGTCGCCGCGCCCGCCGTTGGACGCATCGCCGACCGCATTGCGCCGTTCGTCGGTGTCGAGCGCGCTGATGACCGCTGGCAGTTGGCCGACGGCCGTCCGAATCCGACCCTCAAGGACATGGAGGCCTCGCTGTGATGCACAGCCAGCGCCTGTCCGATCTGCTGAAACGGGATGTCCCGTCCGATCCGATGATCACCGGAGTAACCGCCGACAGCCGCCGGGTGGATACCGGCAGCCTGTTCGTCGCCCTGCCCGGAACGGTGCAGGACGGGCGCGCCTTCATCCCGCAGGCGCTGGCCCGCGGCGCGGCGGCTGTGCTGGCCCCCGCTGATACGCCGGTCGATACCGCGCCGGTGCTGGTCACTGCGGGTGATGTGCGCCGTGCCTATGCGCTGGCGGCGCGGGGATTCTACGGGGCGCAGCCGAAGACCTGCGTGGCGGTGACGGGCACAAATGGTAAGACCTCGGTCGCCACCTTCTGTCGCCAGATCTGGGCGCGGATGGGTCTGGTCTCGGCCAGCATGGGCACCCTCGGCGCGACCGTGCAGCGCAAGGGCGAGCTGACCGCCCTGACCGGGCCCGGCCTGACGAGCCCGGATGCCGCCGAGGCCGCGCGCCTGCTGGCCGAAATGGCGGCGGGCGGTGTGACCCATCTGGCGCTGGAAGCCTCGTCACACGGGATCGACCAGCGGCGGCTGGACGGGGTGAGCCTGAAGGCGGCGGCCTTTACCAATCTGACCCAGGATCACCTGGACTATCACGGCGACATGGACTCTTACCGAGCTGCGAAGCTGCGCCTGTTCGAGACGCTGTTGCCCCGGGGTCGAACGGCAGTTCTGAATGCGGACTCGGACGCCTATTCCCGTTTTGCCGCCGCCGGGATCATGTCGGGACTGGACAT
The DNA here is from genome assembly GCA_964224415.1 of Neptunomonas phycophila. Classification (GTDB taxonomy): domain Bacteria; phylum Pseudomonadota; class Alphaproteobacteria; order Caulobacterales; family Caulobacteraceae; genus Brevundimonas. The sequence continues at coordinate 16,895 of CAXQIE010000019.1, read as the reverse complement.
TCTGGGTGTGGGCGAGCGAGGCCGTGACCTGACGCTGATGGGACGCGAAGCCCGCCCCGAGGGGCAAAAGCTGGTGCTGGAATATCGCGGCGAAACCCATGAGGTGCTGCTGCCGCTGGCCGGAGCGTTTCAGGCCTCGAATGCCCTGGTCGCGGCAGGTCTGTGCATCGCGGGCGGCGCGGCCGTCGGGGATGTGCTGGCGGCGCTGGAGCACATCGAGGTTGCCCGGGGCCGGCTGGAGCGCGTTCGGGCGGGTGGGGCCGGGAGCGGCGCAGAGGTCTATGTCGACTATGCCCATACACCGGACGGGCTGGAGACGGTGCTGAAGGCGCTGCGCCCGCATGTGCGCGGGCGGCTGATCGTGGTGTTCGGCGCGGGCGGCGATCGCGACCGGGCCAAGCGACCCCTGATGGGGCAGGTGGCGGCCGAACTGGCGGATATGGCCATCGTCACCGACGACAATCCCCGCTCGGAAGATGCCGCGACCATCCGTGCCGAGGTGAGGAACGGTTGTCCGGATGCCGAGGAGATCGGTGACCGGCGTATGGCCATCCATTCGGCGATCGACCGTGCGCGCGCAGGAGATGTGGTGCTGATCGCCGGAAAAGGGCATGAGCAGGGACAGATTGTCGGCGCAACGGTGCATCCGTTCGACGATGTGACTGTCGCCAGTGAGGCCCTGAGCGTTCATGCCTGAGACCCCTGTTTCGCCGCTCTGGACTGCTGACGAGATCGCCCTCGCGACGGGTGGCCAGCGCCACGGCGAGGACTTTGCCGTCGACGGTGTCGCCTTCGACAGCCGCGAGATCGAGCCGGGCAAGCTGTTCGTGGCGTTGCGCGGTGTCCGTGACGGTCATGACTTTGCCGGAACGGCTTTCGAAGCCGGTGCGGCGGGCGCATTGGTGGAGCGTGTCGTGGACGGCGGGCCCTGCATCACGGTGGCCGATACGCTGAAGGCGCTGGAAGCCCTGGGCGAGGCCGCGCGAGACAGGTCGTCGGCGCGACGGGCGGCGGTGACGGGCAGTGTCGGCAAGACCAGCGTCACCCAGGCGATCAAGGCGGGGCTGGATCTGGCAGGGCCCGCCCATGCCTCGGTCAAGAGCTACAACAACCACATCGGCGTGCCGCTGACGCTGGCGCGCATGCCGCGCGAGACGGCGCACGCCGTGTTTGAGATCGGCATGAATGCCCCGGGCGAGATCGCGCCCCTTTCGCAGCTGGTGCGCCCCCATGTGGCCTGTGTGACCACGGTCGGGCCGGTCCATATCGAGGCCTTCACCGACGGCGAGGCCGGGGTAGCGCGCGAGAAGGCGGCGGTGTTTGAGGGGCTGGAGCCAGGCGGGATCGCCGTGATCAACGGCGACAATCCCTGGACGCGGCGGCTGGCCGAGGTCGCGCGTGAGCATGGGGCCGAGGTTCGGATGTTCGGCAGCGCGGCGGATCATGACGCGCGCCTGCTGGACTTTCAGCCGGATGCCGATGGGGCCACGGTCTCGGCGACCTTTGACGGTCAGGCGCTGGAGTTCCGCCTGCGCCAGTCCGGTTATCACTGGGGGCTGAACAGTCTGGCGGTGTTGACGGTGCTGCGGGCCATGGATGTGTCGCTGGACACGGCGCTGGAGGCCCTGGCCCGATTCTCACCGCTGGCCGGACGCGGACAGGTGCGACAGGTCCGGTTGGCGTCGGGCGCCGCCTTCACCCTGATTGATGAGAGTTATAACGCCAACCCGCTATCGATGGCGGCCGGGTTCCGAAGCCTGGGCGCGCGCGTCGTGCCCGAGGGCGGACGCCGGGTGGTGTTCCTGACCGACATGCTGGAGCTGGGCGATCAGGCCGAGGCCATGCATGCCGGCCTTTCCGAACCGCTGGATGCGGCGGGGGTGGATGTGGTTCACACCGCCGGGCCGATGATGCGCCACCTGCACGACACCCTGCCGCCTGTGCGACGCGGGGAATGGCGCGAGACAGCGGCGCAGCTGGCAAACGAGGTCGCGGATCTGGTGCGCGACGGAGATACGGTCATGGTCAAGGGATCGAACGGCTCTCGCGCCGGACAGATCGCGGCTGCCCTGACCGCCTTGCATTCTGACGATGGGGCTTAAGGAGGCCGTCCGAGGTGTTTTACCTGCTCTATCTCTACTATGCGGATGTCGCTCAGGATTATCCGCTTCTGAACCTGGTCCAGTACCAGACGGTGCGCGTGGCGCTGGCGCTGGCGACCGCCATGATCGTGGCCGTGGCCATGGGCAGCCGCTTCATCGCCTGGATGCGCAAGAAGCAGGGCAAGGGCCAGCCGATCCGTGAGGACGGTCCGGTTTCGCACCTGTCCAAGGTGGGCACGCCGACCATGGGCGGGCTGATGATCCTGGCCGGGATTGCGGCGGGCGTCTTCCTGTGGGCCGATCTGACCAACCCCTACATCTGGATCGTGTCGCTTGTGACGGCGGCCTTTGCGGTCCTGGGCTTTGTCGATGACTACGCCAAGGTGTCCAAGCAGACCTCGGCCGGGCTGACCTCGAAACAGAAGCTGGTGGCCCAGACCATTGTCGCGGTGATCGCGGGCGTGGCGACTGTTCTCTGGATGACGCCGTCGACCTCGGCAGGGCTGGAGACCTCGGTCGCCTTTCCGTTCTTCAAGGATGTGCTGCTGAATATCGGCTGGTTCTATGTGGCGTTTGCGGCCTTCACCATCGTCGGCTTTTCCAACGCCGTGAACTTGACGGACGGGCTGGACGGTTTGGCCATTGTGCCGGTGATGATGGCCTCGGCGGCGTTCGGCATGATCGCCTATCTGGCCGGCAATTTCGTCTTTTCGGAATATCTGCAGATCCACCATGTGCCCGGCGCGGGTGAACTGTCGGTGTTCCTGGCGGCCATCATCGGCGGAGGCACGGGCTTCCTCTGGTACAATGCGCCTCCGGCCAAGATCTTCATGGGTGACACGGGATCGCTGGCGCTGGGCGGGGCGCTGGGCGCGGTGGCGGTGACCACCAAGCACGAGCTGGTACTGGGCATTGTCGGCGGCCTGTTCGTGCTGGAGGCGCTCTCGGTCATGATCCAGGTCGGCTACTACAAGGCAACGAAGAAGCGCGTCTTCCTGATGGCGCCGATCCACCACCATTTCGAAAAGATGGGCTGGCCCGAGTCGACGGTGGTGATCCGCTTCTGGATCGTGTCAGCGATGCTGGCGCTGGCGGGTCTGGCGACCCTGAAACTGAGATAGACGATGATCCGGGTCCCGGGCTTTGAGGGCAGGCGGGTCGCGGTCTTCGGCCTTGGACGGTCGGGACTGACGGCGGCGCGTGCGCTGAAGGCCGGGGGCGCAGAGCCCGTGCTGTGGGATGACGGCATTTCCAGCCGCATGCAGGCCGAGGCCGAGGGATTTGCCGTCGAGGAGCTGACGAGCGCCGACTGGTCGAGCTTTGCCGCGTTGGTGCTCTCGCCCGGCGTGCCCCTGACGCATCCGGTGCCGCACTGGACCGTCGAGAAGGCGAAGGAGGCCGGGGTCGAGATCATCGGTGATCTGGAGCTGTTCGCGCGGGCGCTGGCGGCCCTGCCCGAGGGCGAGCGTCCGCAGGTGGTGGCGATCACGGGGACCAACGGCAAGTCGACGACCACGGCCCTGACCGCCTGGGTGCTCAGGCAGGCCGGGATGACCGTCCACATGGGCGGCAATATCGGGATCGGCGTACTGGCCCTGCCGGAGCCGACAGCGGGCGCGGTTTATGTGATTGAGTGCTCGTCCTACCAGCTGGACCTGACCACCACCTTCGCGCCCGATGTGGCGATCCTGACCAACATCAGCCCGGACCACCTCGACCGTCATGGCGGGATGGAGGGGTATGTGGCGGCCAAAGCGCGGATCTTCGCGCACGCGGGCCGGGGGGCAGTGGCCCTGATCGGCACTGATGAGCGCTGGGGGACTGATCTCGCGGCCATGGTCGAGGGGGCCGTGCCCGTCGGACCTGGGGGTGATTATCGGCCCACTGCGAGTCGGATCGAGACCCCGACGGACACCATCGACCTGTCCGGCGCGCGCTCGCTGGCGGGGCGTCACAATGCGCAGAATGCCGCCTTCGCCTATGGGGCCGCGCGGGCGATGGGGGTGGATCATGAGGCTGCGGTCGAAGGTCTGCTGTCCTTCCCCGGTCTGGCGCATCGGATGGAACCCATCGGACAAATCGGTCAGGTGAAGTTCGTCAATGACTCCAAGGCGACCAATGCCGATGCGGCGCGGCAGGCGCTGGCGGCGTATGAGCGGGTGTTCTGGATCGCGGGTGGACGGGCCAAGGCGGGCGGGATCGACGATCTGGCCGAACTGTTCCCGCGCGTGGTCGAGGCCTTCCTGATCGGGGAGGCGGCCGGGCCGTTCGCGGCGGCGCTGGGAGAGGTGCCCCACCGGATCAGCGGCGACATGGCCAGCGCTGTGCAGCAGGCGTTCGAGGCCGCATCCGCGACCGGCCGCGAGGAGGTGGTCCTGTTGAGCCCCGCTGCCGCCAGTTTCGACCAGTTTCCCGATTTCGAAGTGCGGGGGGAGGCGTTTCGTGCCGCTGCCCTGGCCCTCGGCGCCCGGTCGGAGCCCGTCGCATGACCCAGACCTATGTGCCGCCCTTCTCCCGCAGCGACCAGAGCCTGCTGGCCCGGTGGTTCTGGACGGTCGATCGTGGGCTGGTGATTGCCGCCCTGTCATTGATGGGCATTGGTGTGGCCCTGTCGTTCGCGTCGAGCCCGGCGGCCATTATGGCTGATGAGGGCCTGTCGAACCCGTTCCACTATTCGATCCGCATGATCGCCTTCGTGGCGGCGGGCGTGGGGGTGATGCTGGGGGCGTCGCTTCTGTCCCCCCGGGGGGTGAGGCGGGTGGCGGCCTTTGCGCTTGTCGGGGCGCTGCTGGTCATGGCCGTGCTGCCGATTCTGGGCAATGAGGCCAAGGGCGCGACCCGGTGGATCCTGATCGGGCCGTTCAGCCTGCAGCCGTCCGAGTTCGCCAAGCCGGCCCTGATTGTGCTGGCCGCGTGGATGTTTGCCGAGGGACAGAAGGGGCAGGGCGTACCGGGCGTGTCGATCGCCTTCGGCTTTTACGCCGTGACGGTCGGCCTGTTGCTGATCCAGCCGGATATCGGCCAGACGCTGCTGATCACCACGACCTTCATGGCGGTCTTCTTCATGGCCGGGGTGCCGCTGAAGTGGATGGCGGTGCTGGGCGGACTGGTGATGTCCGGCATCTTCTCGCTGTACTTCCTGTTCGATCACGTACGGGAGCGGGTGGCCAAATTCCTGGCGCCCGGTCAGGAAGACACCCACCAGATCGACCGCGCCTCGGAGGCTATCCGCGCTGGAGGCCTGTTCGGTCGGGGGGTCGGCGAGGGCGTCATGAAGCGCCATGTGCCCGACCTGCACACGGACTTCATCTATTCGGTCGGGGCGGAGGAGTTCGGCCTGATCCTGTCGCTGGTGATCATCAGCCTTTACGCCTTCATCGTGCTGAGGGGCCTGTCGCGGGCGATGCGGCTCAACGACCCGTTTGAACAGACGGCCGCAGCCGGGTTGTTCATGCTGATCGGGCTGCAGGCGGCGATCAATATGGCGGTCAATCTGAACCTCATCCCGACCAAGGGCATGACCCTGCCCTTCATCAGTTATGGCGGGTCGTCGATGGTGGCCATGGGGCTGACCATGGGGCTGGCCCTGGCCTTGACCCGCAGGCGAGCCGGCGCCTACGAGCCCGGTACCGGCCGTCGCCCGGCGCCCAAGCTGGGCCGCATTCTTCCATAGGGACATCCATGACCAAGGTCTGTGTCGTTGCTGCCGGGGGAACCGGCGGGCACCTGTTTCCCGCCCAGGCGCTGGCCGAGGAGATGGCGCGGCGCGGCTGGCGGATCGTGCTGGCGACCGACCGACGCGGGCAGGCCTTTGCCGAGCATTTTCCGGCCGATGAACGACTGGCGCTGGATTCGGCGACGGGCAGCGGGCCGATCGGCCTGCTGAAGGCCGGGGTCAAGATCGCCATCGGTGTGGCGCAGGCGCGCAAGGCGTTTCGCCGGCTGGAGGCTTCGGTCGTGGTGGGATTTGGCGGCTATCCCTCAGCGCCATCGCTGCTGGCGGCGATGAGCATGGGCCTGCCCACGCTGATCCATGAGCAGAATGCGGTGCTGGGCCGGACCAACCGACTACTGGCCAGTCGGGTCGGCACAGTGGCCTCGGCCTTTCCTACCTTGGGGCGCCTTCCCGAGGGCCTGAAGCACCGGCTGGAGGTGGTTGGCAATCCGGTTCGGCCGCCAATCGCAGCGCTGGCGGACAAGGCCTATCGTGCGCCCGGTGCTGCGGATGACATCCACCTGCTGGTGACGGGCGGCAGTCAGGGCGCGCGCATCCTGTCCGACACTGTGCCGCGCGCGGTTGCGGCCCTGCCCGAGGCGCTGCGCAGGCGGTTAAAGGTCGTGCAACAGGCGCGGCCAGAGTTTCTGGATGCCGCCGCAGCCATCTATGCGGAAGCGGGCATCGCGGCCGAGGTGGCGCCCTTCTTTTCTGACATGGCGACGCGGCTGGCCGAGGCGCATCTGGCCATCGGCCGGGCCGGGGCCTCGACCTGCACGGAGCTGGCGGTCGTTGGCCTGCCGGCGGTTCTGGTGCCGCTGAAGATCGCCACCGATGATCACCAGCGCTTCAATGCGGGGGGGCTGGTCGAGAGCGGCGGGGCGGTACTGATCCTTGAGGATGACCTCACCGTCGAGGAGATGAGCGCGACCCTCGCGGGCATTCTCGGCGAGCCCGGCCGTCTGGCGGTGATGGCCGAGGGCGCGCGGGCTGCGGCCCTGCCCGATGCGGCAGCGCGACTGGCCGATCTGGTCGAGGCGGCAGCGAACTGAACTCTGGTCACGTGTTGGTGGCGCACCCTTCATCCGTCTTCCCGGCGAAGGCCGGGATCCAGATGAAGGGTGCGGGCGTGGGGGTTTCTCGATCCAGTTTCTTGCCTTCTGGGCCCCAGCCTTCGCCGGGAAACAGGAAGAGATTTCCGTGCCAACATCGCAGCGGCAGCCGCATAGAATAAGGCCCCGGAGGATGTCCCCCGGGGCCCGCCACGTCGATCAGACCGGATCGACTATTCTTCCGCGAGTACGGCTTCCAGGCAGCGGTCCAGTCCCGGACCCCAGCTGTAGATCACCTGCTGCTTGGCGGTCATGCCGGACTGGCCGTCGACCTGTTCCATGATCTGGACGGCCTCGGCGACGGCGGCCTCGATGACCTGGTCTTCAGACAAGCCGCGGGCGGCCGGCAGGGCCTGGGCGCGGTTCAGCATCACGCCGGTGGCGGCCTCAAGGGCGCTGACGTCCTCCGGGTCGGACTGGATCTTCGAGAAGGCGAAGAACATGGCCGAGCAGGTCAGGTGTTGCTGGTAGCTCAGCGGTGCGCTTTGGGCCGAAGCTGTGCCAGCGGCCGCGAGAACGAGAGCAGCGATGCCGCCCGCGAGGGTGAATTTGGTGTTCAGCATGGTGTGCTCCTGTTGCGTGAACCTCTGGTACCGCAAAATCCTGTCAGACCCCCCTGACTGTTCCTGACCATGAAGGAAGCGAGGGACATTGCCTAGAGCCGGAGAGTCACAACGGGTGAGACCAAGGGACGTCGTCGCTGGGAGGACTATTCGGCCAAGGCTTGTTGCCCCGCAGTGACGGCGGACTCCACGGTTGCCAAGGTCGGCTCGTTTGCCGGCCCGAAACAGGCGACAGTGAGCAGTTCGGCGGCGTCTCCGCCCGGGGCAGCCGGGTAGGAAGGATCGGTGTCGGGTACCGCAGGTCCTTCGACCCCTCCCTCGGACACCGAGGTGAAGTCCAGCCGGTCAGCCGTTCGGGCCCCACAGTCGAAGGCCCACCACGACCATCCGCCCCAGAAGGCGCGGCCATCGACCTCAAAGCCGGGCTCAACCACCTGCAGGGAGCGGATGCGGGCGTTCTCGCCGGAGCGGGTGCGGGTCGAAAGGTCGGCGAAGACAGCATACCGGCCAACCCCGATCAGAAGCAGCTGCCGCCCCCCAGGCGCGGGCGCGGCGGTCTGGCATCCCGCCAGCGCGATCCCGCCGGCGAAGGCGAGCGCGATGGATTTCATTAACCGCATTCGATCATCCCGCTTTTAGAGCGCTGCTGTAACGTCATGCCATGTTTGACCAGCAGATGGCCCTTTCCAATGTGGTTGCCGCGCCGGACCGGCGGGTTCGGTCGCGAGTACCGCATCGGCTGACCCGCCGCGAGGGTGAGCGCATCCGGCTGCTGGGGCAGGTGATGGACAAGGTGCGGCCCGAGGAGGTGATGCATCAGCTGGAGGCCTGGGTCGAGAACGGGGTGAAGGCGGTCATCGCCAACCACAATCTGCACAGCCTGCATCTGATCCGGACCGAGCCCCGGCTGGCCGAATTCTACGCCCTTGCCGATATGGTGCAGATCGACTCCACGCCGCTGATCGCCTTCGGGCGTCTGGTGGGGCGGGGCACACGCCGCAAGCATCGCTCGACCTACCTGGACTGGCGCGAGCATTTCTGGAGCCTGGCCGACCGCAAGGGTTGGCGCGTTATGTTCATCGGTGGTGCCGAGGGCGTGGCTGACGCTGCCGCGGAGCGGCTGAAGGCGCGGCACGGTCGCGTCGATCTGGCGGTTCGGTCCGGCTATTTCGATGCGACGCCGGGGTCAGAGGACAACCGCCAGCTGGTCGAGGCGGCGAACGCGTTTGCCCCGCAGGTGCTGCTGGTCGGCATGGGCATGCCGCGGCAGGAAATCTGGATCGCCGACCATCTGGACGCCTTGCCGGACTGTGTGGTGCTGAACGTGGGCGCAGCCTTTGACTATGAGGCCGGGGTGCAGAAGGCCGCGCCGCGCTGGGTGGGTCGGCTGGGGCTGGAGTGGCTGTACCGGCTGGCGGTCGATCCCAAGCGTCTGTTCCACCGCTACTGCGTCGAGCCCTGGCACCTGATCGGGCCGATCATGGATGACCTGAGGTCGGCACTGCGGCGCTAGGCCACCAGCTTTTCGGCCTGTTTCAGATCGACGCTGACCAGCTGTGAGACGCCGCGTTCGGGCATGGTGACGCCGTACAGGCGGTCCATGCGGCTCATGGTCACCGGATTGTGGGTGATGACAATGAAGCGGGTGTCGGTGCGGTTGCGCATCTCGTTCAGCATGCGGCAGAAGCGATCGACATTGGCGTCGTCCAGCGGTGCGTCGACCTCGTCCAGCACGCAGACGGGCGCCGGGTTGGCGAGGAATACGGCAAAGATCAGGGCGGCGGCCGTCAGGGCCTGTTCGCCGCCGGACATGAGGCTCATGACCGCCAGCCGTTTGCCGGGGGGGCAGGCGTAGATTTCGAGGCCGGCTTCCAGCGGGTCATCGCTCTCTACCAGTTTCAACTCGGCCTGACCGCCGTCGAACAGGGCCTCGAACAGGGCCTTGAAGTTGTCATTGATGATGTCGAAGGCGGCCAGCAGGCGCTCGCGGCCCTCGGCGTTCAATTCGTCGATGCCGTCGCGAAGCCGGGCGATGGCGCCGGTCAGGTCGGCCCGCTCGGTGCGCATGGCGTCCAGGCGCTCGGCGTATTCGGCGGCCTCTTCCTCGGCGCGGAGGTTCACGGCGCCGAGGTGCTCGCGCTCGCGCTCCAGTCCGGCGAGCAGGCTTTCCGCCCCCGCCACATCGGCGGGACGGGCGACGGCGTCTTCTGACAGCTTGGCCTCAAGGGCTTCGGGGGACAGTTGCGAGGCTTCCCGCAGGCGATTGACGGCGAGTTCAAGGGCGTCCTCGGTGGCGCGGGCGCGTTCGACCAGACCGGCGCGGGCCTCACGGGCCTGGGAGGCGGCGGCGTCGGCCGCGCGGGATGCCCGGTCCGCCTCGGTGGCGCGGCTCTCGGCGACGGAGAGAGCGTCGGACGCGGCCTTCTTGCGCGTTTCGGCGGCCGTCAGGGTGTCGAGCAGGGCGTTGCGCTTGCCGGTGAACTGCTCCGGAGCCTGTGCGGCGATCTTGAGCTGATCGGCGGTCATGCCCTGTTCGGCCTCGAGGGCGGACAGACGGGTGCGCGCCTCATGGCCCCGGCCAGACCAGGCGTCGCGCTCGCGGGTCAGGGTTTGCAGCTGACGGGTGCGGCCCTCGACGGCGCGGGCCTCGGTGTCGCGCTCCAGACGGGCCTGTGCGGTAGCGGCGCGGGCCGCCTCGACCTCGGTCCGGGCATCGGCCACCCGTGTCCGGAGATCGTCGGGCGAGGTGGCGGGCGCCTCGATGGCACGGGAGGCTTCGACCGCTGCCGAGGCGGCCTCGATCTCGGCATCGAGGCGGGACAGGGCCTCGTCCAGAGACTGGGCGCGAGCCTCGCGCCGGGCGGTGTCGCGGGCCAGAGCCTCAACCCGGTCGCGGGCGGCGGTGACCGCCTTGTCGAGGGCGAAGGGTGCGAGGCGCGCGGCTTTCACGGACTCATCGGCGGTGCGCAGGCGCTCGGTCAGGGCTTTCAGATCGGCCAGGGCGGTATCCAGCGCGGGGCGTCCCTGATCGATCTCGGTCTCGACCTCGGACAGGCGGGTGCGCTGTTCCAGACGGATGGCGGCAGGGCGGGGGGCTTCGGCGCGGACGACCAGTCCGTCCCAGCGGTAGAGATCGCCCCCCTGCGTCACCAGACGGGCACCCACAGGCAGCTGATGTGCCAGCTGCGACGCGCGGTCGGTCGGTGCCACGCCGCACCAGGCGAGGCGCGCGGACAGGGCGTCGGGGGCCGTCACATGGTCGGACAGGGGCGTGACGCCTTCGGGCCAGACGGGGGGCGCGGCCTTAGCACCGGACCAATAGGCGGCAGCGGCAGGGTCGAGGGCGGCGTCCAGATCCTCGCCCAAGGCTGCGGCCAGCGCGGCCTCATAGCCCCGGGTGGCCTGAACGGAATCGAGCGCAGGGGGGTGGTCGCGCTTGCCCCGGGCCAGAAGCTGGGCGAGGCCCCGGGCCTCGGTCTGCAGTCGTCCAAGTTTGTCTTCGAGGGTGCGGGCGGCGGTGCGGGCGTCCTGTTCGGCGCGGGTCAGCTCGCCGCGGTCGGCCTCGGCCTGTTCGACGGCGTCCCGGGCGGCGGCCAAATCGGCCTGGGCCCTGGCCAATTCTGCTTCGGCCTCGGCCTGTTCGGGGGTGTCGGAGGGGGCCAGCGCCTCACGCTCGGCGGCGGTCTGGGCGCGGGAGGCCTCAAGTCGCGCCAGCCGGGTTTCAGCCTCCTCGCGACGGGCGGACTCGGCGCGGGCGCGGGCCTCGACGGCGGCCAGTTCGGAGGTCAGACGCTCGACCTCGGCCTCGGCGGTCTGGCGGGCGGCCTCGGCCTGATCAAGGGAGCGATCCAGTTCGGGGCCGCGGGTCGGTGCGGCCTCGATCTCTGCTTCCAGCTCGGCGACGGCTTCCGACAGGCGCGTCAGCTCGCTTTCTGCGTCGCCCGCCATGGCTGTTTCGCGGGCGAGGTCGGCGGCGATGCGGGCGGCCTCGCGCTCCAGCCGTTCCACCTCGGCGCGGGCGGCCTGTTCGGCCATGTCGAGACGGTCGCGCTCCAGCGTGGCGCGGTGCAGGACGGCGCCGGCGACCGCGTCTTCCTCGCGCGCGGGCTTGAGGCCTTCCTGCGCCTTGAGGGCCTCGGTCCGGGCGTGGGCGGCGGCGACCTCGGTCTTGCCGACCTCGGCTTCGGCCTCACGCAGGGCCGCTGTGGCGTCGTCGCGGGCCTGCACGGCTTCCTTCCAGCGGGCCAGCAGGACGGCGGACTGCAGGGCACGGATTTCGGCGGAGATCTTGCGGTATTTCTCGGCCTGTCGGGCTTCACGCTTCAGGCGGGAGAGGGCGGTTTCCAGCTCCTTGCCGATGTCGTCCAGCCGGTCGAGGTTGGTCTCGGCGGCCTTGAGGCGCAGCTCGGCCTCGTGCCGCCGGGTGTGCAAGCCCGAGACGCCGCCGGCCTCTTCCAGAATGCGGCGGCGGTTCTGCGGCTTGGCGGCGATCAGTTCGCTGATCTGGCCCTGACGGACCAGGGCCGGGGAGTTGGCGCCGGTCGAGGCATCGGCAAACAGCAGCTGGACGTCGCGGGCACGGACCTCCTTGCCGTTGATGCGGTAGGTCGAGCCCTGGCCCCTGTCGATACGGCGCGAGACCTCGAGCACGGCGGAGTCGGTGAAGGGCTGGGGCGCGCGCCGCTGGCTGTTGTCGATGCTGAGCGAGACCTCGGCATGGCTACGCGCGGGACGGTCGGCGGCTCCGGCGAAGATGACGTCGTCCATGCCCTGACCGCGCATGGCCTTGGCGGAGTTGGCGCCCATGACCCAGCGCAGGGATTCCAGCACATTGGACTTGCCGCAGCCGTTCGGTCCGACAATGCCGGTCAGGCCCGGGGTGATGTGCACCTCGGTCGGATCGACGAAGGATTTGAACCCGACAAGCCTGAGCCGCTGGAACTGCATCGGGCCGGGGCGTCAGTCGGCCGAAGGGGGCGCGGGGCGTGGCCGACCGGCGATGGCGGCCTCAATCTCGTCCGCTGTGCGGGCCGACGTCACGACGCCGTCGAGGAACAGGGTCGGGGTGCTGCGCACCCCCAGGCTGGACGCCTGACGGGCGCGGGTCTCTATCTCGGTATAGCGGGCCTCGTCGCTGACGCAGGCCTGGGCCTGGTCCAGCGGCAGTTCGGCGGCCGTGGCAGCCGCGATCAGCCAGCCGTCGACGTTTCCGCTTTGCAGATAGGTGGCCTGACCCTGGAACAGGGCACCCAGGGCATCGTCATAATGTTCGGGTGCCGCACAGCGGGCGAGCACAGCGCCAGCCAGCGCCACCTGGGGAGGACTGGTCGGCAGGTCCCGCCAGACGACGCGCACCTGACCCGTGTCGATCAGGCGACGCTTGATCTCGGGAAAGTCCGCCTCGTGCCAGACGGCACAGTGGCCGCAGACCGTCGAGAGATAGGCGGTCAGGGTCACGGGGGCGTCGTCCCGGCCGAGGGTGCGATCGGCGGGGTCGACCGCCAGAATCCGCTCGGGCGCGGCCATGGCAAGCGAGCCCGGCCGCACCGTCTCCTGGGCCAGCGCCGGCTGGCCCAGGGCGAGAACCGCCAGAGCGGTCAGTGTGGCAAGACCCGCGACGCGCATGAGGTCTATTTGGCCAGTTCGGCGTCGATAGCGGCCGACAGGCCCGCCAGCGAGCTGTCAGCCACGCGGGTGCCGTTGACGAAGAAGGTGGGGGTGCCGGTCACGCCAGCAGACCGGCCCGACTGGATGCGCTCTTCCAATGCGGCGAGGGCCTCGGGGTCGGTGACGCAGGTGCGGTATTCTTCCTCGCTCAGGCCGACCGAGGTGGCGATGCGGCTGAGGGTGGCGGCCGGCGGGACGCCCTGCTGCCACTCGCGCTGGCTGGCCATGATCTCCTCGACCACCTGGAAGTAGCGGTCCTCGCCGGCGCAACGGGCCAGCAGGAAGCCGGCGGCGGCGACATCGGCCGGCGGGGTCGGGAATTCGCGGAACACGTAACGCACCTGATTGGTGTCGACATATTTGGCCTTGAACTCGGGCCAGACGCGTTCCTGCCAGGCGGCACAGACGCCGCAGGTAACCGAGGCGTATTCGACAACCGTGACCTTGGCCCCTTCGGGGGCGCCCTTGGCCATGTCGCCCTGGGCGGCCTGTCCGCCTTCAGACCCGCCGCAGGCAGCCAGGGTGCCCATGGCAGCGAGGGCCGCTCCGGTCATGGCGGCGCGGCGGCTCATGGCGCTGAAACGGAAGCGGGCGGTCTTGGGGCCGGTGGACATGGGTCAATCCTCTTGACGGTCAGCGCGCGAAAGGCGGGTCATACAGCGAGTCCTTGGCTAGGACCCCGCCCCGGCTTTGTCGAGACGCCTTGCGGCAAAGTTTTGTCCTAGGGTCTGCCGGTGCGCCGATTCAGCACGCTGCGGCCCAGCCGCTCGAGGGCGGCGGCCAGCGGCGCGGGGGCCCCGGCGACCGAGGCCTTGAGCGCGGCTTCGTCGGCAGCGCCGAGCGGGGGAGGGGTGGCAGGTTTGGTCTGAGGTGCGAGGGAGCGAGCGGTCCGCGGCCCGATCGGGCCCTGGGCGATCCGCAGGCGTTCGACCGCGCCCTGGCCGAGGAACAGATTGACCCGCTCCAGAATGTCCGCCGACTGATGCTGGACCAGCAGGGCGGCGGGGCCGGCCACACGCAGTTCCAGCGTGGCGCCGGCCGATTTGCCGTCGGGGCTCTTGCGCGGGCGGGTCAGTTTCTGGGGGCGGGTGACGGCGGCCAGCCGTTCGCCGACGATTTCGGGCCAGCGGGCCTCAAGCGCGTCAGCCCCCCGGCCGTAGCGGTCGTCCAGGGTGCGGATCAGCTTTTCCAGCGCCCGGCCGACACGCGGGGCAGGACGCGGCAGGGGACGCGTCTTGCGGCGGGCCAGGATCGCGCGGGCTTCGTCTTCCGTGGGCAGCGGGCGGGGCATGGTGTCACTATACCCCGGGATGTCATGCGCTCCTATGCTGGAGACGATGAGCCCTCCCGATTCTGACAGACTGGCCGCCATCCGGCACGCGCTGATGGCCTGGTATGGCGTCCATGCCCGGGCGCTGCCCTGGCGCATGGCACCGGGGTCTGCGGTGCGGGCCGACCCCTACCGGGTCTGGCTGTCGGAGGTGATGCTGCAGCAGACCACCGTGCCGCATGCAACGCCGTATTTCGAGGCGTTCACCGCGCGCTGGCCGACAGTCGAAGCTCTGGCGGCGGCGCCGGACGAGGCCGTCATGGGGGCTTGGGCGGGGCTGGGATACTATGCCCGGGCCCGGAACCTGCTGGCCTGTGCGAGGGCGGTGGCGCGCGATCATGGCGGGGTGTTTCCGGGTACCGAAGCGGGCCTTCGCAATCTGCCGGGGCTGGGGGCCTATACGGCGGCAGCGGTGGCGGCGATCGCCTTTGGCCGCCGAACCGTGGTGGTCGATGGCAATGTCGAACGGGTGATGGCGCGGCTGTTCACCGTGGAGACGCCGCTGCCGAAGGCGCGCCCGGAACTTCGTGCCTTGGCAGACGCCCTGACGCCGGAGCCAACGGACTACGATCCCGGCGACTGGGCCCAGGCGCTCATGGATATGGGGTCGCGCATCTGTCGTCCCCGGTCGCCGCTGTGCAGCGACTGCCCACTGGCGGGTGAGTGTCAGGCGCGGGCCAGCGGGACGCCCGAGGCCTGGCCGAAAAAGCTGGCGAAGACGGCGAAACCCCGGCGGGAGGGCGTGGTCTGGGCGCTGTTCGACGGCGAGGGCCGGATCGGTCTGGTCAAACGGCCCGACAAGGGTTTGCTCGGCGGGATGCTGGGGCTGCCGACCGGCGGCTGGGACGGCGCCGCCGATGTCGCCCCGCCGGCCCGTGCCGACTGGCGGGACGTCGGCACGGTCCGGCACGTTTTCACCCATTTCGAGCTGGAGCTGACGGTGATGCGGGGCGAGGGTATGGCCGACCTTATCTGGCGCGCGACTGATCAGGCCGAGGATGTGCTGCCGACGGTGTTCCGTAAGGCTCTGGTGCGGGCGCAGGCCGGCTGACGCGTCGCCTCTACATCGCCGCGCGGATTTCGGCGCGGAGGGTGTCGATGGACTTGAAGCCTTGGTCGGTCTTGAAGCGCCAGTAGGTCCAGCCGTTGCAGGCCGGGGCGTTTTCCATCAGGGCGCCCAGTTTGTGGATCGAACCGGTCAGGTCGCCGTGGATCAGGCTGCCGTCGGCCCGGACGCGGGCCTCACGCGAGCCATCGGGGGCATAGAGGCGGTCGCCGGGGCGCAGCAGGCCGGCCTCGACCAGGGCACCGAAGGGCACGCGCGGCTCGGACCGTTTGGAGCCCATGACGGCGAGGTCTTCGGGATTGGCGGGGACGACGGCGGCGAGGCGCTTTTCGGCCACGCGGATGTAGTCGTCCTCGCGCTCGATGCCGATGTAGTGGCGGCCGAGACGCTTGGCCGCGGCGCCGGTCGTGCCGGTGCCGAAGAAGGGGTCGAGGACCACATCGCCGGGCCGGGTCGAGGCCAGCAGCACGCGGTGCAGCAGGGCCTCGGGCTTTTGCGTGGGGTGGGCCTTCTTGCCGTCGGCGTCCTTGATCCGCTCCTCGCCTGTGCACAGGGCAAAGGTCCAGTCCGAGCGCATCTGGGTGTCTTCGTTGAAGGCCTTCAGGGCGTCATAGTTGAAGGTGTAGCGCTTTTGCCCCTGGCTGCGGGCCGCCCAGATCAGGGTTTCGTGGGCATTGGTAAAGCGCGTGCCCTTGAAATTCGGCATGGGGTTGGACTTGCGCCAGACAATGTCGTTCAGCACCCAGAAGCCCAGGTCCTGAATGGCCGAGCCGAGCCGGAAGACGTTGTGATAGCTGCCGATCACCCAGATCGTGCCCTCGGGCTTGAGCACCCGTCGGCACTCGGCCAGCCAGGCGCGGGTGAAGGCGTCATAGGCGGCAAAGCTGTCGAACTTGTCCCAGTCGTCGTCGACGGCATCGACGCGCGAATTGTCGGGGCGCAGCAGGTCGCCGCCCAGCTGCAGATTATAGGGCGGGTCCGCGAACACCGCATCGACCGAGGCGTCCGGCAGGGACTTCAGCACCTGGATGCAGTCACCCTTGAGAATGGCGTCGGTCTTGAACTCGGACATGAATGCGGCCCCGTTGATACAGGCGGCGATCCTGAGTCCGCAGGGTTAAGAGGCAGTTAGCCATGTCGGCGAAATCGGACGGGGGCGCGTCTGGTGCAATCCCGACAAAGGCCGCTAGGACGCCCCGATGATCGCACGTCGTCGTCCAGTTCCCTTCCCGATCGGGCCCGTCCACTTCGTCGGCATCGGCGGCATCGGCATGAGCGGCATCGCCGAGATCATGCTCAAGATCGGCTATCAGGTGCAGGGCTCGGACGCGAAAGCCGGG
>CAXQIE010000018.1:0-177568 GCA_964224415.1 Neptunomonas phycophila | reverse complement strand
GCTGATCACCCCGATCGCCATGGACCAGGGCCTGCGCTTCGCCATCCGCGAAGGCGGCCGCACCGTCGGCGCCGGCGTCGTGTCGAAGATCACGGAGTAATCAGCCCCACAGGCTGAAAGACAGAGCGGCCCCCGGAGCGATCCGGGGGCCGTTTCCGTTGGGGCAGGATGAAGCCGATCTATCCGACCACGCCTGATGGCCGCTATTTCGTTGTACGCGGCCGTCTGTGGCGCACGACCAATCCAGCGCTGTCGCCGGAGGAGAAGGCTCTGCTGGTCAAGGCGCTCATGGCGGCGCGCCGCGAGGTGGGGCGTGCCCGGAAGGCCGGCGACCGCGAGGCGCTGGCTGCGGCCGGGGAGGCGGTGGACGCCGCCAAGGTCGCGCTGGGAGAGCGCGGTCCGGTGTGGTGGACGGACGGCGCGCCTGACCTCAACCGTCATATGGCGCGCACGACTCCTTATGCCGACTGGTACGCCGGCCTCGACCCCGAGGAGGCCTAGGTAAACTCCACCGTCATGCCCTGTTCGACGGCGTCGGCCAGCTGTTCGACGTCCCAGTTGGTCAGGCGCACGCAACCGCTGGAGGCGGTCTTGCCGATCTCCGCAGGCTCGGGCGTGCCATGGATGCCGTAGGTGTCCTTCGACAGGTCGATCCAGACGGAGCCAACAGGGTTGTTCGGGCCCGGGGGTACGATCACCTTGCTGCCACCCTCGCCATAGCTGACCCGCGAGGGGTCGTAGGTATAGTTAGGCCGGGGCGCGATGGCTCTAACCGTGTGGGTGCCGGTGGGTGACGGCATCTCACCGCTGCCGATGGTGGCGGGGTAGAAGGCCAGCAATTTGCCGTCGGCATCGAAGGCGCGCAGCGAACTCTCCGCCTTGTCGATGACGATACGGGCGACCTTGCCGTCCAGCGCCTGCTGGCCGGTCAAGGCGACCACAATCGTCTGGCCGGCGCGACCGAAGTCGACGTCGGGATTGAGCGCCTCAAGCAGGGCTTCGCTCATGTGGAATTTCTCGGCGAGCGCCTCAAGCGGATCGGTGTAGCCGACGGTTTCGAGCCCGGCCATGTCGGCAAGGTCATCGGGCACAGTGCCGATGAAGGGTCCGGCGACGTCGGCATGGGTGATCGTGTAGTCGGTCAGGACCCGGGCGGTGTCGCCTCTGGTCAGGCGGTCGAACATGGCGGCGTCCAGCTCGCCGTCGACCTTCATGTCGTTGGCCTCCTCGAAGGCGGCGATGGCCTGGCGGGTGTTCTCGCCGCCCAGGCCGTCGACGATGCCGGGCGAGAAACGGGTGCGGTCGAGCAGGATCTGGACCCGGACCATGGCCGGGTCGGGACGCGCTTCGTCGGGCAGCTCGCCGGCAACCGTGCCGCCGCGCCCCGAGGTGTCGGTCGTCGCACCCGCCCCATTCGGTGTATCGGCCTGGGTAGCAGGGGCGGGCGGAGTGAAGGTCGCGGATTCGATCGACTGGCGCAGGCGGGACGCCTCATCGCTGGCCGGGCTGGTCGATTCTGGCCGGGACCGGTCGCGGTCATTGTCACCGCAGGCTGCCATCGCCAGCAGGGGCAAGGCGGCGAGCACGGCGAGCGGGGCTGGACGGCGAGGGATCATGGGCAGACTCCGGCTGAGGGGACCTGTCCAATCCCGCAGGGTCGCAGGCGTTCCCCTTAGCGCAGCGCCTCGCCGAGGCCTGCGACGGTGTTGGCGGCCCAGCAGGCATAACCGGCGTCGTTCAGGTGCAGGTCGTCGGGGCCGACCCCGCCGCCCTCCAGATCCGACCAGCCGGACATGGGATCGAACCGCGGATCGACGGCATAGCCTTCACGAGCGCCGAGCCAGGCGATCGTGCCCGACACCCCGGCGAGCAGGGAGTTGCGGCCCCGGAAGCCGTCGTTGTCGGTGTCCTCGGGCAGGCGCTGCGGATCGATCAGCACAACATCGACGCCGGCGGCATCCAGAATGTCGCGGCCTCGTTCAAAGTCGCTGACCACCCGGGCGAGGGTCAGGTCGCGCAGCATGTCATTGGTGCCCAGCTGCCAGATGACCAGATCGGGACGGGCGGCGTCGATTTCGGTCTGCAGGCGGTTGACGGTGTCGGCGGTTGTCTCGCCGCCGATGCCGCGGTTGATCACTGTGATGCGGGCGGCGGGGAAGGCCTCGCGAAGGCCCGTCTCGACCAGGGGGACATAGCCGAGTTCAGGCCGGCTGGCGCCGACACCCTCAATGCTCGACGAGCCAACGGCGAGGATAGTCAGCGAGCCAGCTCGCAGGGCAGTGCGGCTGTGTTCCAGACCGTCGTTCGCCTCAAAACTGCTGGCGGAGACCGGGCAGGCCGCCGGCACGTCGAACGCCTGGATGTGCGAGGGCCCCGGAATCGGGGCGCAGGCCCCCATGGCGAGCACGCCCAGCAGCGAGGCGAGAGTGCCGGCAGCGCGCATCAGTTTTCTTCGCCGGTGGCCGGGTCGGTCTCGGTCTCGCCCGAATTGCTGGACCCCTCCGAGCCGCGCGGTTCGGTGGCCGGACGCGGAGGCTGTCCGTCCTTGCCGGGACGCTGGTCTTCATTTTCGACGGAGCGGTTGTCGGGGCGGGTGTCGGTCATGGAGAGATCCTTTGAAGGGCAACAGTGCCCCGTGGACCTCCAACGCTCAAGGTGGCCAGGCGGCTCCCGCCTGGGCGGCGTGACTAATACCGCGTTCACCATGGCTCTCAACTCAGATTCAAGGCTGAGCCGATAGGATCAGGGTGAAGGGGTGCGTGACAGGCGGGCCCGACCGTGGCGGACGGAACAGATATGAACACAGCTTTGAAGGTCGAGATGCTGGGCGTCGATGCACTGTCGGCGGACCACTGGGCGCTGTGGAACCGGATGCAGGTGGCCAATCCGGCGCTGTCCAGCCCCTATTTCCGGCCGGAGTTCACCCGCATCGCCGCCGGGGTCACGCCGGGGGCGCGGGTGGCCGTTCTGCACCGGGGCGAGGATGTGGTGGGTTTCTTCCCCCACCAGAAGCGCGGCGGGGCGATCCAGCCGCTGGCCGCGCCCCTGAACGACTATCACGGGATCATCAGCCACCCGGAGGCGGCCCCGACGCTGAACCACGTGGCCGATCTGCTGGACGGCAACCGACTGAACGTCAGCGGCTGGGTCGGCCCGGGCGGGGCGGGGCGGGTGCGCGAGGCGGTGATGGCTGTTCTGCCGGATGCGGGCTTTGAGCCCTGGTATGCCGAACAGCGCTCGGCCCAAGGCAAATACTTCAAGGACAAGGAGCGCGCCCGCCGCAGTCTGGAGGCGGAGTTGGGGCCGGTGCGGGTCGAGATGGGACTCCGCGATCCCGACCTGCTGACACAGGTGATCGACCTGAAGCGCGACCAGTATCGCCGCAGTGGTCTGCACGATGTGTTCGCCTGCGGCTGGACCGTGCGGCTGCTGGAGGCCCTGATGGAGGCCGGCGGCGACTTTGGTGCGTCCATCGCGGCGCTGTGGGCCGGGGACAGGCTGTGTGCGCTGGAATATTCATTGCACGCCGACAGCCACTATCACTTCTGGTTCCCGGCCTATGTGCCGGGTCTGGCCCGCTGCTCGCCAGGAGTGCTGCTGAGCCTCGAGACCATGCGGAAGGGCTCGGAAAAGGGCTATCGCGTATTCGACTTCGGCTTTGGTGGCGAGCACTACAAGAAGTATTTCTGCAATGCCTCCCGGAGCCTGCGCGAGGCCGTCATCCAGAAGCCGGGCCTGAAGGCCAGCATGGGCGGGGCGGCAGCGGCGACGCTGGAAACCCTGGTCGGCCCGGTGCGGAGCGAGGCCCTGCGTACCAGCCTGCGCCGACGGTGGTCTGCCATTGAGGCCTGCGAGGTCGATGGTCTGGCGCGCGTGCGGGGAGTGGCGGTGGCGGCCCGCGCGGCCCTGAGGAAGACGCCTGATATCCTGACGGCCTCGGCCTGATCACCCGGAGAGACCCGATGCTGCAGAAGACATCCCGTTCGCGCTATACCGGCCCCATCGAAAAGGCCGATGTGCATTCCCACGCTCTGGTCGATCGAGGCTTTGCCTTGGATGAGGCTTTGGCCGCCCTGCTGGATCGCTATCCGGCCGAGCTGTTCGACATCAATCTGTATGACTATGGCGACGACGGCCAGTCGCGCCTGCGGACCGGTGCGCGCGGACGTCTGTCAGGCGCCGAACTGCTTGAAGCGATCAAACAGGGGCGGCTGTGGGTCAACCTGCGCTCGGTCGAGCAGGGATGGCCCGAGCTGTGGCAGGCCGCCATGGGCGAGTTCGCCGCCATTCAGACGCGGTACCCGGGGCTCAAGGCGGTGCGCAACGCCGGACAGCTGATCCTGTCGTCGCCCAAGGCGCGGGTGCCCTATCATTTTGATGCGGCGGGGGTGGTGCTGTTTCACCTGCGCGGGCGCAAGCGGGTGTTCGTCTATCCGGGAGATGAACTGCACCTGCCCGAGATCGCCATGGAACAGGTGGTCGCGCGCCAGACGACCGAAGAGGTGCCCTATGCGCCCAGCTTTGAAGCCGATGCGCAGGTGATCGATCTGGAGCCGGGGCAGGCGCTTACCTGGCCCTTCTATGCGCCTCACCGGGTCGAGAACCTGGACCGGTTCTGCGTGTCGCTGTCGATGGATTTCCAGACCTGGCCGACGCGGTTCCGTAACGGGGCCCTCTACGCCAATGCCGTGGCCAGGGCGCGGGGCGGGCAGCCGCGGTCCACCGACAGTCTTGGCTCGGCTGGACTGGCGGCCCGCTGGGCGGCCTCGCTGGCCTTGAAGAAGTTGAAGCTGATGCCGGACCAGATCGCCCGCTTTGAGCGCGACTTCGAACCCGAGGTCGGGGCGGTCGATGGAGCGGGCTCCATTAATTCGAGGTCATGACCTCGAGTTAAAATGACAGTCGGTGCGCGCGGGCGCATCCTTTCCTCATGTTGGGAAAGGGAGGAACACCCATGAAGACCGCACTCATCCTGTCCGCCGCTCTGCTGTCGACGACCGCGCTGGGCGGCACGGCCCAGGCCCAGGACGTCCAGATCGAAAACGCCGTCGCGCGGGTCATCGTGCTGGTCGAGGACCGCACCGATGTCGCCGTCGCGATCGAACGGGGCCGGGCCGACCTGCCGGTCCCGACTGTCCGTCAGCGCGGCGACCGCATCGAGGTGGACGGCAATCTGCCGCGTCGTGCCATTCGCAACTGTCGCTCGGGACCCGACGGCGCGCGCCAGCCGGGCGAGGGGGCCTCCGTCGATCTCCGCGACGTCGGGCGGGTGCGCCTGGAAGAGGCGCCGCTGATCGTCGTCAGAACCCCGCGCCAGGTCGAGGTGAGCGCCTCGGGCGCCGTGTTCGGCACGATCGGGCGTGGCGCCAGCGACGTCGAGTTCGGCAATGCCGGATGCGGCGACTGGACCATCGCCAATGTCACCGGGACACTTGATCTGTCCCTCGCGGGATCGGGGGATGCCCTGGTGGGCACCTCTGACAGGCTGAAGATCGGCATTGGCGGCTCGGGCAGTGTGCGAGCCGGGGCGACCCGTGATCTGGACATAGGTATCGGGGGGTCAGGTGACGTCGAGGTCGCCGGTGTCAACGGCCCTGTCGAACTGGGCGTGGCCGGATCGGGCGACTTGCTGGTGCGTGGCGGCACGGCCCCGCGCATGAATATTTCAGTAGCAGGCTCCGGAGACGTCGAATTCCGGGGCACGGTCGGCGATCTGAGCGTGTCGATTGCCGGTTCGGGCGATGTCCGGGTCCATGAAGTGACAGGCCGCGTCAGCCGCGCCATCCTGGGGTCAGGCGATATAAGCATCGGTCGCTGACATCAACGGGATTCCGCCCTTGACGCAGGCGGAATCGAACGGCATAAGCCCCCACTCTTGTTGGACCGGCTGTGCACTTCGCGTGAGTATGAAGTGCAGACGCGGTCCGCAGGAACGACCTGAGACCCTGTTCTTTGCAGCGATCCAGGACTTAAACGGCCTTCGCGGGTAACTGCGTGGGCCGCTCGTTTTTGCGGACGTGCGTACTCTGAGGGCTTCGGCCTGAAGGCTCCGGTCTTTGAAATGGTTCACAGGGACGCAGGTTCGCCTGCTTGGGAAATACGACCGATATGGATCAAAGCATCCGCATCAGGCTCAAGGCCTTCGATCATCGCGTCCTCGACTTTTCGACGCGCGAAATCGTCAACACTGCCAAACGCACGGGTGCGACTGTTCGCGGTCCCATCCCGCTGCCGACCCTGATCGAAAAGTTCACCGTGAACCGCTCGCCGCACGTCGACAAGAAGTCGCGCGAGCAGTTTGAAATCCGCACGCACAAGCGTGTCCTCGATATCGTCGACCCCACCCCGCAGACTGTGGACGCGCTCATGAAGCTCGACCTGTCCGCCGGTGTGGACGTCGAGATCAAGATTTAAGAAGAAGAGGCGGGATCCGATGCGCAAAGACGCGCAAAGAACGGGCGTGATCGCCAAGAAGCTGGGAATGACGCGTATCTTCGCTGAAGATGGCGCGCATGTCCCTGTGACCGTGCTGCAGCTGGATGGCTGCCAGGTCGTGGGTCAACGCACCAAGGACCGGGACGGCTATGTCGCCCTGCAGCTGGGTGCCGGTGCCCGCAAGGCCAAGCGCACCAACAAGGCGCAGCGTACGGTGTTCGCCAACGCTGAGGTCGAGCCCAAGCGTATCGTCAGCGAGTTCCGCGTGGCGGAAGACGCGCTGCTGGACGTCGGTGCCGAGTTGACGGCCGACCACTTCATCGCCGGCCAGGCCGTGGACATCCAGGGTCAGACCATCGGTAAGGGTTTTGCCGGTGCCATGAAGCGCTGGAACTTCGGTGGTCTGCGGGCCACCCACGGTGTTTCGGTCTCGCACCGCTCGCACGGTTCGACGGGTAACCGTCAGGACCCGGGCAAGACCTTCGCCGGCAAGAAGATGGCGGGTCACCTGGGCCAGGAAACCGTCACCCTGCAGAACCTGACCGTATTCCGCGTCGACGCCGACCGCGGCCTGATCCTGATCAAGGGCGCTGTCCCGGGTCACGACGGCAGCTACGTCAAGGTTCGCGACTCCATCAAGAAGGCCCGTCCGGCCGATGCTCCGTTCCCCGGTGCCGTGAAGTCGGCCAAGGCCGCCGCCGAGGCGCCTGCCGAAACCCCGGCCGAGGACGCGCCCGTCGCCGAGACCCAAGAAGGCGGTGAAGCGTAATGAAGCTCTCGGTCATCAAACTCGACGGCAAGGCCTCGGGCGACGTGGAGCTGTCGGATGCCGTGTTCGGCATCACCGACATCCGCGGCGACCTGCTGGCCCGCTATGTGAACTGGCAGCTGGCCAAGCGCCGCGCCGGTACCCACAAGGTCCAGACGCGCAACGAAAACTCGCGCACCGGCAAGAAGATGTACAAGCAGAAGGGAACCGGCGGCGCTCGTCACGGTTCGCGTCGCGCCCCGCAGTTCGTCGGTGGTTCGCGCGCCTTCGGCCCGGTCGTCCGCGACCACGGCTTCTCGCTGCCCAAGAAGGTCCGTGCCCTGGCCCTGCGCCACGCCCTGTCGTCCAAGGTCGTCTCGGGCGACCTGATCGTGGTCGACAGCGTCTCGGTCAAGGAACCCAAGACCGCCAAGCTGCGCGAGCAGTTCGGCAAGCTGGGCTGGACCAAGGCCCTGATCATCGCTGGTCCGGAAGTCGACACCGGCTTCGGTCTGGCGGCACGCAACATCCCGCACATCGACGTGCTGCCGAACGCCGGCCTGAACGTCTATGACATCCTGCGGGCCGACAAGCTGGTGCTGACCAAGGCCGCCGTCGAGGCGATCGAGGCGCGCTTCTCTGAGAAGGAGGCCGCATAATGGCCGGCGCTCAACCCACAGCCAAACACTACGACACCATCCTGTCGCCGATCATCACCGAGAAGGCGACGATCCTGTCCGAGCAGAACAAGGTCGTCTTCCGCGTCGCCGACACGGCCTCGAAGGACGAGATCGCCGCGGCGGTGGAAAGCCTGTTCAAGGTCAGTGTCGTGAAGGTCAACACCCTGGTTCAAAAGGGCAAGACCAAGCGCTTCCGCGGCATTCAGGGCCGTCGGGTCGACATCAAGAAAGCGATCGTGACGCTGGCCGAGGGCCAGTCGATCGACGTCACCACGGGGCTCTGAACCAATGGCTCTGAAGACATACAATCCGACGTCGCCGGGCCGCCGCGCCCTGGTGCTGATCGACCGCTCGGAGCTCCACAAGGGGCGCCCGGAAAAGTCGCTGACCGAAGGCCTGACCAAGTCCGGCGGTCGCGGTGCCGGTGGTCGTATCGCCGTCCGCTTCCGTGGCGGTGGTGCCAAGACCCTGTACCGCAAGATCGACTTCAAGCGCCGCAAGTTCCAGTCGGCTACCGTCGAGCGCCTGGAATACGATCCGAACCGCACCGCCTTCATCGCCCTCATCACCTATGAGGACGGCGAAAAGGCCTACATCATCGCGCCGCAACGCCTGAAGGCGGGCGATACGGTGGTCGCCGGTGAAAAGACCGACGTGAAGCCGGGCAACGCCATGCCGCTGCGCTCGATGCCGGTGGGTACGATCATCCACAACATCGAGATGAAGCCGGGCAAGGGCGCTCAGCTGGCCCGTTCGGCCGGTGCCTACGCCCAGCTGGTCGGCCGCGACGCCGGCTATGCCCAGATCCGTCTGGGTTCGGGCGAGCTGCGCATGGTTCTGGACGGCTGCATGGCCACGGTGGGTGCGGTGTCGAACCCCGACCACATGAACCAGAACCTCGGCAAGGCCGGTCGCAAGCGCCACATGGGCTTCCGTCCGCACGTCCGCGGTGTTGCCATGAACCCGATCGACCACCCGCACGGTGGTGGTGAAGGCCGGACCTCGGGCGGCCGTACGCCGGTCACGCCCTGGGGCAAGGACACCAAGGGCACCCGCACCCGCAAGAACAAGGCCACGGACAAGTTCATCATCCGTAGCCGCCACGTTAAGAAGGCTCGCTAAAGATGGCCCGCTCCTCCTGGAAAGGCCCGTTTGTCGACGGGTATCTGCTGAAGAAGGCCGAGGCCGCGCAAGCGTCGGGCCGCAAGGATGTGATCAAGACCTGGTCGCGTCGTTCCACCATCCTGCCTCAGTTCGTCGGTCTGACGTTCGGCGTGCACAACGGCATGAAGCACGTGCCGGTGTCGGTCTCCGAAGAAATGGTCGGCATGAAGTTTGGCGAGTTCTCGCCGACGCGGTCCTTCCCGGGTCACGCGGCGGACAAGAAGGCCAAGAGGAAGTAACCGATGGCCCAGACCAAAAACCCCCGTCGCGTGTCGACGACCGAAGCCCGCGCCAAGCTGGTCAACGTCCGGATCAGCCCCCAGAAGCTGAACCTGGTGGCCCAGTCGATCCGTGGCCTGCCGGTCCAGAAGGCGCTGAACGAGCTGGAATTCAGCCGCAAGCGCATCGCGACCGACGTCCGCAAGGTCCTGTACTCGGCAGTCTCCAACGCCGAGAACAACCACAACCTGGACATCGACAACCTGATCGTTGCCGAGGCCTTCGTGGGCAAGAACCTGGTGATGAAGCGTTTCGCGAGCCGCGCTCGTGGTCGCTCGTCGCGTATCCTGAAACCGTTCAGCGAGATCACCATCGTGGTCCGTGAAGCCGGCGAGGCCGCCTGATGGGTCAGAAAATCAATCCGATCGGGCTCCGGCTCGGTGTCAACCGCACCTGGGACAGCCGCTGGTTCGCCGGCGGCCAGGAATACGCCAAGCTGCTCCACCAGGACCTGAAGCTGCGCGAGTGGCTGCGTGAGCGCCTGTCGGGTGCCGGCGTGTCGCGGATCATCATCGAGCGTCCGCACAAGAAGTGCCGCGTGACGATCTATGCCGCCCGCCCGGGTGTCGTGATCGGCAAGAAGGGCGCCGACATCGAGAAGCTGCGCAAGGACATCGCTGCCATGACGGACGGCGAGGTTCACCTGAACATCGTGGAAGTCCGCAAGCCGGAAGTCGATGCCCAGCTGATCGCCGAGAACATCGCCCAGCAGCTGGAGCGCCGCGTGGCCTTCCGTCGCGCGATGAAGCGCGCCATGCAGTCGGCCATGCGTCTGGGTGCCAAGGGCGTCCGGATCAATGTTTCGGGCCGTCTCGGCGGTGCCGAAATCGCCCGGATGGAATGGTACCGCGAAGGCCGCGTGCCGCTGCACACCCTGCGCGCCGACATCGATTACGGCGTGTACGAAGCGAAGACCACCTACGGCATCATTGGCGTGAAGGTGTGGGTCTTCAAGGGTGAGGTGCTGGAGCACGACCCGATGGCCCAGGACAAGCGTTGGGCCCAGGAAGCTGCCGGTCCGTCGTCGAATGAAGGCCGCGAGCGTGGCCCCCGCGGTGATCGCGGTCCGCGCCGTGACCGGGGACGTGAGAGCTAAGTCATGCTGCAACCGAAGAAGACCAAATACCGCAAGGCCTTCAAGGGCCGCATCCATGGCTCGGCCAAGGGTGGTTTCTCGCTGAACTTCGGCTCCTATGGCCTGAAGACGCTGGAGCCGGAACGCATCACGGCGCGTCAGATCGAGGCGGCCCGCCGCGCGATCACCCGCCAGATGAAGCGCCAGGGCCGCGTCTGGATCCGTGTCTTCCCGGACGTGCCGGTTTCCGGCAAGCCGGCCGAAGTCCGCATGGGCAAGGGCAAGGGCGCTGTGGACCACTGGGCGGCGCGCTGCCACCCGGGCCGGATCCTGTTTGAAATCGACGGCGTGCCGGACGACATCGCCCGCGAGGCGCTGCGCCTCGGTGCCGCCAAGCTTCCGGTCCGCACCAAGGTGGTCACCCGCCTGGATGCCGGCATCGGTCACACGGAGCAAGCGGCATGACCAAGATCGCCGACCTGCGGGCCATGACGCCCGATCAAATGTCCGAAGAGCTGCTCAAGCTCAAGAAGGAACAGTTCAACCTGCGTTTCCAGGCGGCCACCGGCCAACTGGAGAAAACCCACCGCGTGGGTGAAGTGCGCAAGGACATCGCCCGCATCTCGACGCTTCTGCGCCAGAAGCAGGCTGCGGCTTAAAGGAACGAAGATGCCGAAACGAATTCTCGAAGGCGTGGTCGTCTCCGACAAGGGCGACAAGACGGTCGTCGTAAAGGTCGAGCGCACCCTGCTGCACCCGGTCCTGAAAAAGACCGTCCGCCTGTCCAAGAAGTATCACGCCCACGACGAAGCGAATGCCCTCAAGGTCGGTGACCTGGCCCGCATCGTCGAGTGCGCCCCGAAGTCCAAGCTGAAGCGTTGGGAAGTCGTCGCCGACTCCCAGGCTTCGGCTTCGTAATAGAGAAGGATCGGATCCCATGATCCAGATGCAAACTAACCTGGAGGTGGCCGATAATTCGGGCGCTCGCCGGGTCATGTGCATCAAGGTGCTGGGCGGCGCAAAGCGTCGCTACGCCTCGGTTGGTGACACCATCGTCGCCTCGGTCAAGGAAGCGATTCCGCGCGGCCGGGTGAAGAAGGGTGACGTCGTGCGCGCCATCGTCGTCCGGACGGCCAAGGACATCCAGCGCAAGGATGGCTCGGTTATTCGTTTCGACAAATCGGCTGCCGTGATCGTCAACAAGCAGAACGAGCCGGTCGGCACCCGCATCTTCGGCCCGGTTCCGCGCGAACTGCGCGCCAAGAACCACATGAAGATCATCTCGCTGGCTCCGGAGGTCCTGTAACCATGGCCGCCAAGATTAAATCGGGCGACACCGTCGTCGTCCTGACCGGCAAGGACAAGGGACGCACCGGCAAGGTGCTGAAGGTCCTGCCGACCGAAAATCGCGTCGTCGTGCAAGGCATCAACATGGTTCAGCGCCACACGCGCCCGACCCAGGCTGATCCGCAGGGCGGCATCAAGAACAAGGAAGCCTCGCTTCACCTGTCGAACGTCGCCATCGCCGACGCCAACGGCAAGGCGACCCGCGTGGGCTTCAAGGTGGAGAGTGACCAGAAGGTCCGCTTCGCCAAGACGACGGGAGACGTCATCTGATGGCCGACACCAAATACACGCCTCGCCTCAAGGGTGAGTACAACGACCGCATCAAGAAGGTGATGTCCGAGAAGTTCGGCTACACCAACCCGATGCAGATGCCCAAGCTGGACAAGATCGTCCTGAACATGGGCATTGGTGAAGCTGTGGCCGACTCCAAGAAGGCGAATGCCGCCCTCAAGGATCTGACCGCCATCGCCGGCCAGAAGGCTGTGGCGACCAAGGCCCGTAACTCCATCGCCGGCTTCAAGCTGCGCGAGGGCATGGTCATCGGTGGCAAGGTCACGCTGCGCGGCGACCAGATGTACGAGTTCCTGGACCGGCTGATCACGATCGCGCTGCCGCGCGTGAAGGACTTCCGCGGCCTGAAGGGCACCTCGTTCGACGGTCGCGGCAACTATGCGATGGGTCTGAAGGAGCACATCGTGTTCCCGGAGATCAACTACGACCAGATCGACCAGATGTGGGGCATGGACATTGTCGTCTGCACCACGGCCAAAACGGATGAGGAAGCCAAGGCTCTCCTCACCGAGTTCAAATTCCCGTTCGTGAACTGAGCGGGAAAGGAAAAGCACAATGGCTAAGAAAAGCGCCGTAAACCGGAACGAGCACGTCAAGCAGCTTGTTGCGAAGTATGCCGCGAAGCGGGCCGCCCTCAAGGCGACCGCCAACGATGAATCGCTGCCGCTGGAGGAGCGCTTCGAAGCGCGCCTCAAGCTGGCCGCTCTGCCGCGCAACTCCGCGCCCAGCCGTATCCGCAACCGCTGCGAGGTGACGGGCCGTCCGCGCGCCTATTATCGCAAGCTCAAGATGAGCCGTATCGCGCTGCGTGAATTGGGCAACAAGGGTCAGATCCCCGGCCTGACCAAGTCGAGCTGGTAAGGGGAAGAACGCCATGATGATCAACGATCCCCTGAGCGACATGATCGCTCGCATCAAGAACGCGGCCACCCGCAAGCGTTCCAAGGTGCTCACACCGGCCTCGCGTCTGCGTCAGCGCGTCCTCGACGTGCTCAAGGACGAGGGCTACATCCGCGGCTATTCGCTGGTCCAGAACCCCGGCGAGTTCCCGCAGTTCGAGATCGAACTGAAGTACTTCGACGGCCAGCCGGTCATCGCCGAGATCAGCCGCGTGTCCAAGCCGGGCCGCCGCGTCTATTCGGCGATCAGCGACCTGAAGCCGATCAAGAACGGCCTCGGTATCTCGATCCTTTCGACTTCGAAGGGCGTCATGTCCGACACGGCTGCCCGCGACGCCAACGTCGGCGGCGAAGTCCTCTGCAGGGTCTACTAAGATGTCCCGTATCGGTAAGAAAACCATCGCCATCCCGAAGGGTGTGACCGTCAACATCGACGGCCAGACCATCGTGGTGAAGGGTCCCAAGGGCGAACGCTCGTGGACCGTCGCCGAAGAGATCGAGGTCACCCAGGGTGATGACGGTCTCAGCCTGGCCCCGCGTGCGGACACCCAGCGTGCCCGTGCCATGTGGGGTCTGTCTCGGACTCTGGTCGACAACATGGTCACCGGCGTCACCGAAGGGTTCGAGCGCACGCTGGAACTGGTCGGCGTCGGCTATCGGGCCGCGCTGAAAGGTCAGTCGCTGTCGCTGCAACTCGGCTTCTCGCACGAGATCGACATCGCGCCGCCGGCCGGCATCACGTTCGCGGTGCCCAAGCAGACCGAGGTGAAGATCTCGGGCAATGACAAGCAGGCCGTCGGTCAGATCGCCGCCGTCATCCGCAAGCTGCGTCCGCCGGAGCCCTACAAGGGCAAGGGTGTGCGCTATGCGGGCGAGACCGTCCGGCGCAAGGAAGGCAAGAAGAAGTAAGTCATGGCCACTACGCTCAAACAGAATGCCAAGCGTCGCGCCGAGCGCACCCGTCGCCGCCTCAAGGCGGTGGCCAACGGTCGCATGCGCCTGTCGGTCCATCGGTCTGACAAGAACATCTCGGCCCAGATCATCGACGACGCCAACGGCGTCACCCTGGTTGCTGCCTCTTCGCTGGAAGGCGAGAAGGGCAAGAAGCAGAAGGGTTCCGATACCGCCGCTGCGGCGCGTATCGGCAAGCTGATCGCCGACCGCGCCAAGGAGAAGGGCGTCACCGACGTCGTTTTCGACCGGGGCGGCTACATCTATCACGGTCGGGTGAAGGCGCTGGCGGATGCCGCGCGTGAAGCCGGCCTGAACTTCTAAGGAACCGCAGCATGGCGCAACAACCCCAACGCGGCGGCGGCGGCAACGATCGCAATCGTCGTGACAACCGCAACGCTCCCCAGGCCGAGGGTCCGGATTCGGACATCATCGAAAAGCTGGTTCACATCAACCGCGTCGCGGCCACTGTGAAGGGCGGCCGCCGGTTCTCGTTCGCGGCCCTGATGGTCGTCGGCGACGGCAAGGGCCGCGTCGGCTTCGGTCACGGCAAGGCGCGCGAAGTGCCGGAAGCCATTCGTAAGGCCACGGAAGAAGCCAAGAAGACCATGATCCGCGTTCCGCTTCGCGAGAACCGCACCCTGCACCACGACGGCAATGGCCGCTGGGGCGCCGGCAAGATCATGGTCCGCGCGGCGCCTCCCGGCACCGGCGTGATCGCGGGCGGTCCGATGCGGGCCGTTCTGGAAACCCTGGGCGTGCAGGACGTGGTCGGCAAGTCGACCGGTTCGTCCAACCCATACAACATGATCCGTGCCACCTTTGAAGCGCTGAAGGTCCAGTCCTCGCCGCGCCAGATCGCGTCCAAGCGCGGCAAGAAGGTTGCGGATCTGATGGGACGTCGCAATGACGGTGCTTCGGCGCCGGAAGCCGTCGAGAGCTGATCATGGCCAAGAAAGACACCGCCACCGTTACCGTCCGCCAGACCGGCAGCCCGATCCGTCGCAAGTCGGACCAGCGTGCCACCCTGATGGGCCTGGGCCTGAACCGCATGGGTCGCCAATCGACCCTGGAAGACACTCCGGCCGTCCGTGGCATGATCGCCAAGGTCGCCCACATGGTCGAAGTGGTCGAAAAGTAAGCCGGTCCGCCCTCTCCCGAGCCGGGGGAGGGCGGTTCGCTGCTTGCGATAGGAGACAGGGCCGCCTAGAAGCGGCCCTTCAATTTATTCAAACGCCGAGTCTGGCCTCGCCAGGCGCTAGCACCCGAAAGGATCAGGCACATGAAACTGAACGAAATCCGTGACAACGAAGGCGCTCACAAGAAGCGCATGCGCGTCGGCCGGGGCCCCGGTTCGGGCAAGGGCAAGACATCGGGCCGCGGCGTCAAGGGTCAGAAGTCGCGGACGGGCGTCAGCCTGCTGGGCTTCGAAGGCGGCCAGATGCCGCTGTACATGCGCATGCCCAAGCGCGGCTTCAACAACCCCGGCGCGCTGAAGCTGGCCGAGGTGAACCTGTGGCGTCTGCAGGACGCCGTGGATGCCAAGAAGCTGGACATCAAGAAGGAAATCAACGGTGACGCCCTCGTCGCCGCCGGTGTGCTGCGTCGCACCAAGGACGGCGTGCGGGTGCTGGGCACCGGCGAGCTGAAGGCCAAGCTGAACCTGGTGGTCTGGTCGGCCTCGGCCGGCGCGGTCAAGGCGATCGAGTCGGCCGGCGGCACGGTTGTGCAGCAGCGCATCGAGGCCGAAGAAAAGGCCAAGGCCCGGATCGAGAAGCGCAATGCTGCCAAGGGCAAGGCGCCCGCGCCCAAGGCCCCCAAGGGCGACGCCAACAAGGTGTCGGCCCGGTCCCGCCGCCAGGCTGCGGACAAGGCCTGAAAATAAACCCGCCGGGGCGGTCTCGCTAAGAGGCCGCCCTTCGCCTATCTGGGAATGGGCACCCGGTCGCTTGCGGCCGGTCTTGGACTGAAACGTCGGGGTAAACCGCTATGGCTTCGGCCGCCGAACAACTTGCTGCCAATATGAACATCGGCTCGTTCGCGAAGGCGACCGAGCTGCACAAGCGCCTGCTGTTTACGCTGGGTGCGCTGCTGGTCTACCGGATCGGGACGTTCGTGCCGATTCCCGGGATCAATTCCGAGGCCTTCCTGCAGTTCTTCCAGAACCCCGACGGCCAGCGCGGCATTCTGGACATGTTCAACATGTTCTCCGGCGGCGCGGTCGAGCGCATGGCGGTGTTCGCCCTGAACGTCATGCCCTACATCTCGGCGTCGATCATCGTGCAACTGATGGGCGCGGTCTATCCGCCCTGGGAGAAGCTGAAGAAGGAAGGCGGCGAGGCCGGCCGGAAGCAGCTGAACCAGTACACCCGCTATCTGACGGTCCTGCTGGCACTGATGCAGTCGCTGGGCATCGCCGTAGGCCTGAACGGACAGGCCAATCTGGTCGACTCGCCGGGCCTGTTCTTCATCGTATCGACGGTCGTGACCCTGACGGGGGGCACCATGTTCCTGATGTGGCTGGGTGAGCAGGTGACGGCGCGCGGCGTCGGCAACGGTATCTCGCTGATCATCTTCGCCGGCATTGTCGCCGTCCTGCCCTCGGCAACGGCCCGTCTGCTGGGCCTGGCCCAACAGGGCCAGATGTCGGCCTTCATGTTGCTGTTCCTCGCTGGGCTCGCGATCGCCACCGTGGTCTTCATCGTCTTCATGGAACGCGCCCAGCGGCGTCTGCTGATCCAGTATCCCAAGCGTCAGGAAGGCAATCGTATGGCCGGAGGGGAGCGCAGCTTCCTGCCGCTCAAGGTCAATGCCGCGGGTGTCATTCCGCCGATCTTTGCCTCGTCGCTGCTGATGCTGCCGACGACGGTGGCGGCCATGACGGCCAATGCCGACCTGCCCTCGTGGCTGAGTTGGCTGCCGTTTGTCACCGCCGAAATGACGCACGGCAAGCCACTGTTCATGGCGCTTTATGCCTTCCTGATCATCTTCTTCTGCTTCTTCTACACCTCGATCACCTTCAACCCGGAGGACACGGCCGAGAACCTGCGCAAGTATGGCGGCTTCCTGCCGGGCATCCGTCCGGGCAAGCGCACGGCCGAGTATCTGGACTATGTCCTGACTCGTCTGACGGTGATCGGCGCGGCCTACATCACCGCCGTGTGTCTGCTGCCGGAGTTCATGGCCAGCTCGATGGGCGGCCTGCTGTTCGGCGGCACCTCGATCCTGATCGTGGTCTCGGTAACCATGGACACCGTGGCCCAGATCCAGTCGCACCTTCTGGCGCACCAGTATGAGGGGCTGATCAAGAAGGCCAAGCTGCGCGGACGTGGCGGCGGCGGCCGGGGTGGCATGCCGGCGCCTGCACGCCGCTAGGCCAGAGAGGGATTGCCATGAACCTCATCCTGTTCGGGCCGCCCGCGGCCGGCAAGGGCACCCAGGCCAAACGGCTGGTCGAGTCGCGGGGCATGGTCCAGCTGTCGACTGGCGACATGCTGCGCGCCGCCATCGCCTCCGGCTCTGACCTCGGCCAGACGGTCAAGGGCATCATGGAACGTGGCGAACTGGTCACCGACGAGATCGTCGTCGCCCTGATTGAGGCCCGGCTTGATGAGGCCGAGGCCGCCGGGGGCGCCATATTCGACGGCTTTCCCCGGACCGTGGCCCAGGCCCAGGCCCTGGACGCCATGCTGGCGCGTCGCGGCTCGACAATCGATCGGGTGGTCCGCCTGAAAGTCGATGACGAGGCGCTCAAGGCCCGCGTTGCCCAGCGCTATGCCGAGCAGGGGCGCCCGGACGACAACCCTGAAAGCTTCCGCGTGCGGCTGGAGGCTTACAATCGGCAAACCGCGCCGCTGCTTCCCTATTATGAGGGCCAGGGCAAGCTGGTCGAGATCGACGGCATGGCTTCGATCGACGCCGTCGCCGGGGCCATCGACACCGTTCTGGCCGACGCCTGAGCGCGACAGGCGACCGAACCCGGTTTCGGGCGTTAAGCTGGGCCGATGGGCCTGTCCTTTTCCTCACTGTCTCCGCGACAACGGCGGGCGTCCCGCTGGAGCGGCGCCATGGTCGTGGCGATGGCCGTTCATGCCCTGGTGCTGCTGGCCGTCAGCCGCTCGACTCCCGCTTTGCCCGAGGTGCCGCTGAGGACGGTCGACGTCTTCCTCTATTCCCCCGAGCCGCCGCCGCCGCCGCCACCGGCTGAGCCGGCCGTCGAGACCGGGGGCGGCGCGCCTGCCACCCCTTCGGTCATCCGCCAGCCGCCCGAGCCCCCGCCCGAGGTCGACCGCGAACTGGTCGCTCCGCCCGAGCCTGCGCCGGAGCCAACCCCTCTGGTTGGCATCGCACCGGCGCCGACGCCCACGCCGGGTCAGGGCCTGGGCGGGCAGGGGACCGGCACGGGCACCGGTACCGGTGAAGGTTCCGGTCCCGGGACGGGCACGCGGACCGGTCCGCGAAACCTGCGGGAGCCGCGTCCCGATGCCCTGCGGCCCTATCATCCGCGCGAGGCCTTGCGCCGGGGCGTGTCAGGGACCGCTGTCGTCAGCTGCCGGATCCGGCAAGATACAGTTCTGGATCAGTGCCGGGTCCTGAGCGAGACGCCGGCCGGGCAGGGCTTTGGCGCCGCCGGTGTCGCCGCGGCGGTTGCTGAATACCGGTTCCGCCCGGCTATGGTCGACGGGCGCCCTGACTTTGACCTGCGGGCTGTCATAACCATCCGCTTCGGGCGCAATGCACCCTGAAGCGCGCCCCAACCGTTGACGGCGCGTGAATCCCCTGTATAAGGCCCGCTTCCGCGAAGGGCGCGACACGCTCCTGGTCTGTTGACCGGAGCGGTTTCTGCGTCTGGAAACGCGTTATTGGAGATATTCGTGGCCCGTATCGCTGGCGTCAACATTCCGACCAACAAGCGCGTTGTCATCGCGCTTCAGTACATCCACGGCATCGGCCCCGCCGCCGCCCGTGAAATCACCGAGAAGGTAGGCATCGAAGCCGCGCGCCGGGTCAATGACCTGACCGACGCCGAGGTCCTGCAGATCCGCGAGACGATCGACGCCGACCATACGGTCGAGGGCGACCTGCGCCGCGAAACCTCGATGAACATCAAGCGTCTGATGGACTTGGCCTGCTACCGCGGCCTGCGTCACCGCAAGGGCCTGCCGGTCCGCGGCCAGCGCACCCACACCAATGCCCGCACCCGCAAGGGTCCGGCCAAGCCGATCGCCGGCAAGAAGAAGTAAGAGAAAGAGCTGATCGATGGCCAAGGACACGGGTCGCGTCAAACGCCGCGAGCGCAAGAATATCACTTCGGGCGTGGCGCATGTGAACGCCAGCTTCAACAACACCATGATCACCATCACCGACGCCCAGGGGAATGCGATTTCCTGGTCCTCGGCCGGTCACATGGGCTTCAAGGGCTCGCGCAAGTCGACTCCGTATGCGGCGCAGATGGCCGCTGAGGATGCCGGCAAGAAGGCGGCCGAGCACGGTGTGAAGACGCTGGAAGTGAACGTCTCGGGCCCGGGGTCCGGCCGGGAATCGGCCCTGCGCGCCCTGCAGGCCGTCGGCATGACCATCACGACCATTCGTGACGTGACGCCGATGCCGCATAACGGTTGCCGTCCGCCCAAGCGCCGCCGCGTCTAAGGCCCGCTGAAGCAATCTTTTCCCGTTGGTCGGGCTGTTCGCAATCGCGGACTTTCCAGATCGACGAAACCCGTTCGAGGGACCCTATGATCGAAAGAAACTGGCAAGAGCTGATCCGTCCCGAGAAACCGCAGATCGAGACCGGCACCGACCCGCTGCGCAAGGCGCGCCTGGTGGCCGAACCTCTCGAGCGCGGTTTCGGTGTGACGCTCGGCAATGCCCTTCGCCGCGTGCTGCTGTCGTCGCTGCAAGGCGCCGCGGTCACCGCGATCCAGATTGACGGCGTGGTTCACGAGTTCTCGTCGCTGGAAGGCGTGCGCGAGGATGTGGTCGACATCGTGCTGAACATCAAGCAACTGGCCCTGCGCATGCATTCGGAAGGTCCGAAGCGCATGATGCTCAAGGCGACCGGCCCCGGTCCGGTGACCGCCGGCCAGATCGAGGTGCCGCACGACATCGAAGTGCTGAACCCCGACCACGTGCTGTGTACGCTGGACGACGGCGCCTCGGTGCGCATGGAACTGACCGTCCAGAACGGCAAGGGCTATGTCGCGTCGGAAGCCAACCGTCCGGAAGACGCGCCGATCGGCCTGATCGCCGTCGATGCGCTGTATTCTCCGGTCAAGCGCGTTGCCTACCGGGTTGAGCCGACCCGTCAGGGCCAGTCGCTGGACTATGACAAGCTGATCATGGAAGTGGAGACCAACGGTGCGGTCTCTCCCGTGGATGCCGTGGCCTTCGCCTCGCGCATCCTTCAGGACCAGCTGCAGATCTTTATCACCTTCGACGAGCCGAAGGCCGTGGTCGAGCAGTCGGACGGCAAGCCCGAGCTGCCGTTCAACCCGGCTCTGCTGAAGAAGGTCGACGAACTGGAGCTGTCGGTCCGCTCGGCCAACTGTCTGAAGAACGACAACATCGTCTACATCGGCGACCTGATCCAGAAGACCGAGGGCGAAATGCTTCGCACCCCGAACTTCGGCCGCAAGTCGCTGAACGAGATCAAGGAAGTGCTGGCGACCATGGGCCTCAGCCTGGGCATGGACGTGCCCAACTGGCCGCCGGAAAACATCGAAGACCTGGCCAAGAAGTTCGACGACCAGATCTGAGTTCAACCCCTCCGCCCCAGGCCAGACGGCCTACGGAGCGGTTAGAAGGAAAAGGCCCAGGCCCGCCAAGAGCATGCGGGAACCGGGACTGAGTAGGAGAGACCCCGATGCGCCACGGCGCCGCCTATCGCAAGCTTGGTCGCACGACCAGTCACCGCCAGGCCATGTTTGCCAACATGGCGGCCTCGCTGATCAAGCACGAGCAGATCACCACGACCCTGCCCAAGGCCAAGGAGCTTCGTCCCTTCGTCGAGAAGCTGGTGACCCTGGCCAAGAAGGGCGACCTGCACGCCCGTCGTCAGGCCATCAGTCAGGTGCGTGACGTGCCCCAGGTCGGCAAGCTGTTCGAGACCATCGGACCGCGCTATGCCGACCGTAACGGCGGCTACATCCGCATCATGAAGGCCGGCTACCGCCACGGTGACAACGCCGCCATGGCCGTGATCGAGTTCGTCGAGCGCGACACCTCGGCCAAGGGTCTCGACTCGGGCCCGGTGTTCACCAACGACGACGACGCCGAAGACTAGATCCCGGCCCAGGTCGAACAGATTTAAGGGGCGGTGGAGCAATCCACCGCCCTTTTCTGTTTCGGGCGTGGCGGCCTATTCCGCCGGTACGTCTGCGAGGGCTTGTGCCTCTCTCTCGGCCTGACGACGTCCACGGAACATCAGCGAGGCCACGGCGCCGGTCTGCTGATTGGGGTGGCGCTGGTTCAGCTCCGAGCCATACAGCGCGCCGAGATAGTCCTTGTCCCAGTCGGTCAGTCCAAACGCGATGGTCGGGTTGTCAAAGACATTCAGGATGGTCGGAAAGCCCGAGATCTCGGCATCCGGATCGACTTGGGCGAAGGTGACCATGGCAACATAGTCGGCCAACTGGCTGAAGCTCAGCCCCTCGGCCTGATCGATGTCGATGATCACATAGGCGCGCAGCAGCCGGCTGGTGATGGGCGTTGACAGGCGGCTGCCCCAGCTGCTGATCATCGGCGGGTGGAGACCGGGCAAGCGGACGGCCGGGCGGCCGGTATCGCGGATGATCGGCATGCTGACGTGCCACCACCGCACGGGGCGGTCCGAGGTCTCGAAGGCTTTCAGGGCTGAGGGTCGCCGCGCCGCGCCGGAATAGCGCGGTCGAAAGGCGTTTGGGCTGCGCTCGACCATGGCCGCCGCGAGGGCAGGCGCGTCATCGGTTGCGATGACCAGGACGTTGGGACTGCACCCTGGTTCGCCCACGGTCAGGTTGAGGTCAAGCGCCACCTCCGAGATGCGATCTGCCATGGCCTGGGCAGCATCCCCGCGCAGATTGACGACGCCGACGCAGATGCCCCGGCGTTCGTCCCAGCGGGCAGGGCCCCACCCGGTGGCGGGCGCGGTGACATCATCGACGAAGGTTTCGACCTGTTCGCGCAGCGGCATGCCGAGCACGACAATATCCTCGACCGTGGTCTCGGGCGTTTCCTGTGCTTTGGCGAATGAGGGGGCCAGCCCGGCCAGAATGGCCACGGTGATGCCAACAGACAGGAATCGCATGTCCGTCACCCCAAGGGTTGATCACTCCGCCTCAGCATCCTCCAGTTCCGCCGCCCTGTCATCCTCGATCCGACGGCGTTCGCGGAACATCAGGGCGGCGACCGCGCCGGACTGGGCATTCGGATTGGACCGGTTGAGTTCGGCCCCGTAGAGCGAACCCAGATAGGATTGATCCCAGTCCGTCAGGCCAAAGGCGATGGTGGGATTGTCGAAGACATTGAGGATGGTCGGAAAGCCCGACAGGTCGGCATCCGGGTCGATCTGGGCGAAGGCCACCATGGCCACATAGTCGCTCAGTTGCCGGAAGCTGACGTTCTCGGCCTGATCGATGTCGATGATGACATAGGCGCGCCTGAGGTCATTCTGGATGACGGTGGTCAGTCTGCTGGCCATCACGCCCGTGCGGGGGGGATCATAGCCGGGGAGGCGAACGGCGACCGCGCCGGTCTCGCTGTTGACCGGCAGGCTGACGTGCCACCAGCGCACCGGGGCGTCGGACTCGATGAACCGTCTCAGCTGAAGACGGGAGCGCGACGATCCGGAATAGGGTGGGCGAAAGGCATTGGGGCTGCGCTCCACAAGAGCAGCGGTGAGCGTGGGCGCATCATCGGTGGCGATGATCAGGATGTTGGGGCTGCAGCCCGGCTCCCCGATCGGCAGTCCGAGGTCGAGCGCCACCTCGGACACGCGGTCGGCCATGGCCTGGGCCGCATCACGCTGCAGATTGACCACGCCGACGCAGATGCCCGAGCGGGCGCTCCAGCGGGCAGGGCCGCGTCCGTGCGGCGGGGCCACCACAGTATCGGCAAAGGTCTCGACCTGCTCGCGCAAGGGCGTGCCGAGGACGACGATGTCCTCGACCCGGGTCTCGGGCGTCTCCTGTGCCCATGCGAGGCCCGGTACCGCCAGGGCCAGAACGAACAATGTGGCGGCGGCTGACCCTGGCCTCATGGTCTATTCCTTCGACAGGTCCTGGCGGTTGAACCAGGCGATGGCACCCGCTGCGGGCAGGAGGGTCCAGAGGGCGACGCTGATCCATGCACGAACCGGGACATGATCCGGCACGGCGGCTGCGGCTTCACCCCCGCGCACCAGATCCTTGATCGAATCGAGCGCGCCACCGGGATCAACGAGGATCGACAGCCAGCTGTCGGGCATGAAGCCCATCGGCGGCAGCACCTGCATCGGGAGGAAGAACTGGGCGATGGCCAGCACCAGCGGCACGAACAGGGCGACCAGCAGCGAGCGGGTCATGACGGCTGCAAGCATGGCCAGCATGGTGAACTGCAGGATCCGCAGGAGCGACAGCCCTGCCAGCAGGAAGAACTGGCCGACATCCCCGGCATCCAGGGTGAAGGTGAGACCCCGGTCGAACACGGCGGCCTGGATAAGGTCGCTGATGGTGCCGGAGATCAGCATGGCCAACATGGCGATCAGCGACAGGCCCGTGACCACGGCCAGCTTGCCCAGCAGCAGGTTGGGCCGGGTGTTGCGGGCACTGATCAGCCGCCAGGTCTCCCAGCGATAGTCACCGGCATAGACGGTGGCCGCGCCGATCAGGATGAACAGCAGAACCAGCGCGTTGGACAGATTGCCGGCGTTGGCGATCATGGCCTGCCCCATGTCCAGCGGCGCGGCGGCCATCATTTGCATCAGTTCAGGTGGAGCTTCGGGGTCTGCCGCCAGCTTGGTGGCATTGGCGTCGATCACCAGGCTGCTGATGGCCCCCAAGATCACCATCAGGATCGGCGCGAAGAAGACGCTCCAGAACCAGGTCGTACGGCTTTTGGACAGGCGGAAGGCTTCCGCGCGGATGGCATCAGCCCACATGGTCATGCTCCGGCGTCTGGATGGAACCCGTCTCGGTGAAGAAGACGCTCTCAAGGTCGGTCCCGACCCAGCGCGCCTCGTCGATGTCGATGCCCTGTTCGACCAGGGCGCGGATCAGGGCCGGGCCCTCGGCGCGGGGCACATTGGCGAGGATGGCGGCGCCATCCACCGTGCCGCGATCGCCCAGCAGGGTGGTCGCCTGTTCCAGCGGCGAGACCGACAGCCGCAGGCGCTCGCCCGTGGTGGTCAGTTCCGACACCGTGCCCTCGCGGACCAGCTTGCCCTTGTTCAGGATGGCCACCCGGTCGCAGACACGCTGGACCTCCAGCAACTGGTGACTGGCCAGCACGACGGTCAGGCCATCGTCATGCGCCAGGCTGCGGATCAGGGCGCGCATCTCCTGAATGCCGGGCGGATCCATGCCGCTGGTCGGTTCATCGAGGATGATCAGCTCGGGCTCGGTGATCAGCGCCGCCGCGACGCCGAGGCGCTGCAGCATGCCGACTGAAAACCCCCGCACCCGGCGGTCTGCAGCATCGGTCAGGCCAACGCGCTCCAGCCAGCGGTCTGTGCGTGCGGTGTCGGACGTTAGCCCGTGCGCCAGCGACAGCCAGGTCAGCACCTGCCGGGCGGTCATATAAGGCGGATAGCGCGGCGTCTCGATCATCGAGCCCATACGTCGCATGGCCTTGGGGTCCCGGACCGCGCCGCCCATGACGGTGGCGTCACCCTCTGTCGGGGCGATCAGGCCCAGCAAGATGCGGAACAGCGTAGACTTCCCGGCCCCGTTCGGCCCCAGCACGCCATAGACGCCGCCCTTGGGGATGGTCAGGCTGAGGCCATCCAGAGCTTTGACCGTGCCATAGGTCTTGGTGAGATTGCGGGTTTCGATGACTGCGCTCATGCCCGGGAGGGTGGACCGGCGGGGTGCCTCGCCGCAAGCCGGAAACCGCCGGTTGCAGATTAAGGATTCTCCATGGTTCGGTGCTCGCCTTGATGCCGTCCCATTGCGGCGGTGCAATATCGGTTGAACCCGTCTGACGATTTCCATGGATTGCCGATGAAGTTCCTGCCCCTTGCCATTTCCGCTCTGGCGCTTGCCCTGACCGCCTGTGGCGCGCCCGACGACACCAGGGCCCAGGACAGCGTGTTCGAGCCTGCGGCCGAGCGGGCGGTCCCGCGCGACGCGGCCGAGGTCAAGGCCAGCTTCGCCCCCGTGGTGCGCAGCACAGCCCCCGCGGTGGTCAATATATCGGCGCGCGGCGTCCAGACCTATCGCGACCCCTATTGGGGCCAATTCCGCCAACAGCCGACCGGCTCGGTCGGCTCGGGCGTGATCGTGCGGGCCGACGGGATCGTGGTGACCAATACCCACGTCATCCAGGGCATGGACGAGATCATCGTCGCCCTGAACGACCGTCGCCAGTTCACCGCGACCGTGCTGCTGGCCGATGAGCGCTCGGACATCGCCGTGCTCCAGCTCGAAGGCGTCGAGGAGCCTCTGCCGGTGCTGCGCATCGATGCGGGCGAGGATCAGCAGATCGGCGATCTGGTGCTGGCGATCGGCAACCCCTTCGGGGTCGGCCAGACGGTAACCAATGGCATCATCTCGGCGCTGAACCGCACCGAGACCGGCATTTCGGACTCGGGCTCCTTCATCCAGACCGATGCGGCGATCAATCCGGGCAATTCCGGCGGGGCGCTGGTCGATATGGACGGCGACCTGATCGGCATCAACACCGCCATCTTCTCGCGCTCGGGCTCGTCCTCGGGCGTCGGCTTTGCCGTGCCGGCCACCATGGTCCAGCGCGTGGTTGACGCCGCCCTCGATGGCGAAACCAGCGTCGTCCGGCCCTGGCTGGGGGTGAAAGGCGAGCCGCTGACGGCCGAAGAGGCCACGCGCCTGGGGCTGGATCGTCCGCGGGGGCTGAAGGTCACCGACCTGTTCGACAGCGGTCCAGCTGCACAGGCCGGCATCCGGGCCGGGGATGTGATCGTCGCCGTCGGCGGCAATGAGATCAACGACCAGGGCGGACTGAACTTCCGCGTGGGCACCCGCGCGCCGGGCGACACGGTGGCCATTACCCTCCTGCGCGACGGGCGCGAGCAGCGCGTGAATGCCCGTGTCCAGCCCCTGCCGGGTGAGGTCAATCTTGAGGCGGCCGTCGTGATCCGCGAAGGCGCGCTGGCGGGGGCTCAGGTGCTGGCCCTCAACCCCGCCATCGCAGACCGCCTGCTGGGCGACCCGTTTGCCGAGGGGGTGATCGTGACCCAGGCGCCGCGCAACTCGATGGCCTTTGCCCAGGGCTTCCGGAACTCTGACATCGTGCTGTCGGTCAATGACCGGGGCGTCACGACCGCAAATGCCCTGTCAGGCCTTCAGCGGGGCAATCGCGTGGAAATCCTGCGACGGGGTCAGCGGTTGAACGGGACCATGCGCTGACGGGGGATCAGTCCCTGATCGGCGCCCCGATCGACCAGGTGTGTCCGAAGGGATCCGTCAGCCGCCCATAGCGGTCGCCCCAGAACTGGTCGGCCAGCGGCATGACGGGGATGCCGCCGGCTACGATGGCGCGGTTCCACCATTCGTCGGCGTCATCGACTTGCAGGTGCAGGGCCACGCCGACGGGCTTGATATCGGCCTCGCCGCCGTACTCGGGGAATTCGTCCGACAGCATGATCAGGCTGCCGTTGATCTTCAGCCGGCTGTGCAGCAGCCGCTCGCCGTCGTCGGCGACGTTGCGAAACAACTCCTCGGCCCCGAAAGCAGCGCGATAAAATTCCACGGCCGCCTGTCCGCCCCGTGACGGGATGGTCAGATAGGGGATCAGTCCGATCGGAGTGGGCGGGGCGGTCTCGGCCATGAGATGTCCTTTGTCGCGGCGGTGTCCGGCCCCTACATAGGCCCATGAGCGATCTTTTCGAAGCCTCGGGTATCCATCCCCCTGATGCGCCCCTGGCCGACCGCCTGCGTCCGACCACCCTCGACCAGGTGGTGGGGCAGGATCATTTGCTGGGTGAGGGCGGTCCGATCCGCCGCATGGTCGACGGCGGGCGGCTGGGCTCGATGATCCTGTGGGGACCGCCCGGCACCGGCAAGACCACCATCGCCCGCCTGCTGGCCCGGGCGGCGGGCTATCAGTATCAGCAGATCAGTGCCGTCTTCTCCGGGGTCGCCGATTTGAAGAAGGCCTTCGAGGCGGCAAGGGCGCGCCGTGCCGCCGGCCAGTCGACCCTGCTGTTCGTCGATGAAATCCATCGCTTCAACCGCGCCCAGCAGGACGGCTTTCTGCCGTTCGTGGAGGAGGGCATCGTCACCCTGGTCGGTGCGACGACCGAGAACCCGTCCTTCGAGCTGAACGGCGCTCTCCTGTCCCGC
The DNA here is from genome assembly GCA_964224415.1 of Neptunomonas phycophila. Classification (GTDB taxonomy): domain Bacteria; phylum Pseudomonadota; class Alphaproteobacteria; order Caulobacterales; family Caulobacteraceae; genus Brevundimonas. Next base: position 150,206 of record CAXQIE010000018.1, on the reverse strand, counting down.
TCTCAGGTGTTCGTGCTGAAGCGGCTGGATGATGATGCGCTTGATCAACTGTTGACGTGTGCCGAGCGGGAGGAGGACAAGCCCCTGCCGCTTACGCCGGAAGCGCGGCAGGCCCTTCTGGCGCTGGCCGACGGGGACGGGCGCTATCTGCTGACCATGTCCGAGGTGCTGTTCGGCCTGCCCGGTGAATCTCTGCTGGACGTTCAGGGTCTGGCCGGAACGCTGCAGAAGCGGGCGCCAGCTTACGACAAGAGCAGAGAAGAACACTACAACCTCATATCTGCGCTGCATAAATCGGTCCGGGGATCGGATCCCGATGCGGCCCTCTACTGGCTGGCGCGGATGCTGAACGGGGGCGAGGATCCGCTCTATCTGGCCCGCCGGATCGTGCGCATGGCGGTCGAGGACATTGGCGAGGCGGATCCGCTGTCCCTGCTGGTCGCCAATGCGGCCAAGGATACCTACGACTTCCTCGGCAGCCCCGAGGGCGAGCTGGCTTTGGCACAGGCGGTGGTGCACCTGGCGACGGCGCCCAAGTCAGTCGGCGTCTATGAGGCCTACAAGGCCGCCGCAAAGGCCGCGCGCGAGACCGGCAGCCTGATGCCGCCCGCGCACATCCGCAATGCGCCCACCAAGCTGATGAAGTCGCTGGGCTACGGCAAGGGCTATCAGTACGACCCCGACACACCCGAGGGGTTCTCCGGCGCCAACTACTTCCCCGACGAGATGGAGCGCCGCGTCTTCTACACGCCGAAAGGCGAGGGCCATGAGGCCAAGGTCAAGGACCGCCTCGACCGCTGGGCGACCCTGCGCGAGCAGATGAGACGCGAATAGGGTCGGCGCTGCGAAGCGTTGCCGTTTCCAAAATTCGGCGTAACCTCCCTGACGTCAACCTTGGGAGGGGAAAGACATGAATTCGATGACGGTAAGGACGCCCTGGCACCTCTGGGTCGTAGGGGGGCTTTCGCTTCTGTGGAATGGTTTCGGCGGGTACCTCTATCTGATGACCCAGATGGAGGGAGAGGAGTTCCTGCGCAGCATGGGCTCTACCCAAGCGGCCATAGACTGGCAGGCGAGCATGCCAGCCTGGATGAACGCTCTGTGGGCCATCGGTGTCTGGGGCGGCGTCTTGGGTGCTGTACTGCTGTTGATGCGGATGAAGTGGGCGATGTACGCCTTCCTCGCCTCTCTCGCCGCCATGGTGATCAGTCTGGTGGCCAGTCTGACGGTCTTCAACGGAATGGACGTCTACACGACGGCCGAGCTGGTCCAGACCGCGGTTCTGACCTTCATCGCCATCGGCTTCCTGCTGTACAGCCGCATGATGGTCCGCAAGGGCGTGCTGCGTTGATCTGACGGCTGACGGGCGGACCGGCATGCTCTAAGCCGGAGCTGTGAGTTTCCAGCCGCCCGTCACCCTGTCCGATGAGGAGATCGCCGCCGTCCGCGCGTCGGTGGTGTTCGAGGACGCCGATGTGCTGGTGCTGAACAAGCCTGCGGGCCTATCCAGCCAGGGCGGGCGCATCAAGGCCCATACGCTGGACGACCTTCTGTGGGCCTTTGCGCGCTCCAACGGCAAGCGGCCGCATCTGGTGCATCGGCTGGACCGCGACACCTCGGGCGTCATCCTTGCGGCGAAAACCAAGCCGGCCGCGGGCTTTCTGGGCAAGGCCATCCAGAACCGTAAGCTGACCAAGACCTATCTGGCGCTGGTCGAGACGCCGCCGCTGCACGATAAGGGTGTGATCCGCCGGGCCCTGCTGCGGCAGGAGATCGGCCGCGAGAGCTATATGCGGCCCGTCTCCGACGACACGCCCGGCGCCCAGCCGTCCGAGAGCCGCTATCGGGTGCTGGCGAGGAGCGCGCAGGGGGCCCTGGTCGAGCTTGAGCCGCACACCGGCCGCATGCATCAGCTGCGCGTGCACATGGCCGATCTGGGCTGTCCCCTGGTCGGGGATGTGCGGTACGGCGGCGCCTTGACGTTCGCGGGTCGCAAGGCAGAGCGGCTGATGCTGCACGCCGCCCGCCTGCGTTTCCCGCATCCGGAGGGGGGCGAGCGAGGGGTCGAGGCGCCTGTGCCAGACGACTTCAACGCCTTGATGGCGCCAGCCGCGTTGACCCTGCCGGAACGTTCCGACCAGGCGGGCGCTTTTTCCCCATAGAGCGGAGAAATGCCATGACATTCAGACATCCTACCGGCGCCTTGGCAGCCGTGGCTGCCTCAATCCTCGTGCTGGGTGGCTGCGCCAGCCTCGCGCCCTACGGTCCCCAGATGGGGCAGGGCGGGCAGGGCTATAGCGAGGCCCCGATCGAGTCGAACCGTTACCGCGTGACCTACAATGGCGTCGGCGATCCCGGGCCCGTGGCCGACTACGCCCTGCTGCGCGCGGCCGAGCTGACCCTGGAGCGCGGCTATGACTGGTTCGAGGTGACCCAGCGGTGGACTGACGGGCGTCCTGATCCGCGCGGCGGAGTGCGCCCCAGTGTGTCCATCGGTGCAGGCTCCGGCCGATACGGCGGCTTTTCAACGTCGGGCGTCGGTGTGGGCCTCGGCCTGAACCTGACCGGACCGGGCGCCACCTCGACCACGCTGGAGGTGGTGATGGGCCGCGGGACCAAGCCCGCCAGCCCGCACGCCTATGACGCCCGCGAAATCACCCGCGCCCTCGGCTGGCGCTAAAGCCTAGCGCCCCCGCGTCAGAGCCCGGTATTCGACCAGACGTTCCTTGTCGCGGCGCACTTGATCGGCCACGGCATTGTCGACATCGAGCGAGGCGTAGCGCACCCAGCTATCGGCCCCCAACTTGTCCTGAATGGCGCCGACCGGCGTCTGCCAGCGGAAGTAGGAGAGCCAGCTGATGATGATACCGATCACCACCGCAAGGGCCTGAAGCCCGCGGAAAGCAACCTCGTCGATCGGCGGCCGCTCATAGGCAAAGGCCACCAGCCAGACGATCAGGATCAGCGGTGTGGCTATGCGTGACACCCAGCGCGTCCAATAGCGCTCACGGCGGACGCGCCACAGCTCCATCTGGACGTATTTCTCAAGGTACTCCATCCGCGCGCCGATCCACATGGTCAGGCGCGTCAGATAAAGGGCGCGCTGGCCCCAGCCCTTGCCGTCCATCTGGTACTGGGTCTCGGCCTGATCGGCCATCGCCCGGGCAGTGGTGAACAGGTTCTGCAGCTCGCGCGTCTGCTGCACGATCTCCCGTGACAGCTCATAGGAGTCGTTTTCCAGCCGGAACCGGTACTGGATGAACAGGATGGCCTGCAGCGCCCAGAAGACCCCCAACGTCACCAGCATGCCGCCGGCCGCGAGGCCCAGCCCGATCGCGCGCGAGCCGGTCCATTCCGCCAGCCAGGTCGGGCCGACCGTCGCCAGCACCATCAGACCGATCAGGGCCAGCGCCTGGGTCAGCCGCTTGACGCCCACATGGACCATCAGGGCGGCAAACACCCGGCGGCCATAGTCGTGGATGTGGCTGCGCAGGGGCAGGTCTGCAGGGAAACGCTCGTTGATCTGACGTGTGAAAAGAACGTGGAAACGGTCTGGTTTTCCGTCCTTTTCCCAGAAAGGAAAAATATCGAGCGCCTGGTTGTAGTATTCGTCGATGTGGGCCGACACCATGGCCAGCTCATCGGGGTCGTGGGAGAAATAGTTGCTGTCCTGAATGGGCTTCAGGATGCCGTCGGCGGTCCGCATGTGGGCATCGCGGCGCGGCGGCCGACCCGCCGGAATTTCACGGTTGTCGACGTCGGCTGCGCCCGGTGGCGGGGCGTTCGGACCTTTCGGCGTGTCGACCACCGGCTCGGGCCCGATCAACGGCGCGGGCTCGGATCCCTGGGTCGGTGGCGGCGGCGTATGGTCGGTCATGATTGAAAACAGCCCAGCTTCACTGACCGGTCAGTATCGCAGATCACGCCATCCGGCCACCGGCGTTCTCCCGACGCACGAACCTGCGCGCCGGGGTTAACCATCGCCGCGCATGGCCCGTTCCGGCAAGTGAAGATTGTGTCAGGTCGCTCTGAACCCCCGTCGCCCTTCGTTTTGCCTCGAAGACAGGTATAAGCCCGCCCATGACACGTTTTCTGATTGTCGCGGCCGGCGGAGGGGTCGGCGCGGCCCTGCGCTACGGGGTCGGGCTTGGCCTTGGTCGCCTGTTGCCCGCCGCAGCTTGGCCGTGGGGTACCTTTGCCGTCAACGGGCTGGGTGGCCTTGCCATGGGCCTGCTGGTCGGCTGGCTGACCCAGCGCGGTGGCGCTCATGCCGAGACCTGGCGGCTGCTGATCGGGGTCGGACTGCTGGGCGGGTTCACCACATTTTCGGCCTTTTCGCTCGAGATCGCCCTGATGATCGAGCGTCGGCAGATGGGGCTGGCGCTGGGCTATGCGCTGGCATCGGTCGTTATGGCGGTTGTCGCCCTGTTCGCCGGGCTCTGGATCATGCGCCGGTTGGCGGGAGGCGTGCTGTGAGCCGTGAAGTGAAGACACTGCCCGTGGCCGCCGAGGAAGACGGCATACGGCTGGACCGCTGGATCCGCAGGCGTTGGCCCCACGTCTCGCACATTCAGGTTCAGAAGCTGGCGCGGTCGGGACAGATCCGCGTCGACGGCTCGCGCGCCCGGCCGGAAGACCGGCTGTCGGCCGGATCGATGATCCGTGTCCCACCGATCCCCGAGCAGAAGGAAAAGGTGCCGGGCGAGCGCAAGGCCCTGAACCCGCGCGACGCCGCCTATGCGCGCTCGCTGGTCATCCATGAGGATGAGCTGGTCATCGTGCTGAACAAGCCGCATGGCCTGGCGGTGCAGGGCGGGACCAAGACCTCGCGCCACGTCGATGGCCTGCTGTCGGCCTGGGGCGAGGGGATGGAGCGCCCCCGTCTGGTTCACCGGCTGGACCGCGACACGACGGGAGTTCTGTTGCTGGGCAAGGGACCCGAGGCGGCCAAGCGGCTGGCCGGCGCCTTTGCCCGGCGTCAGGCCAAGAAGACCTATTGGGCCCTGGTTGCGGGGACGCCCAAGCCGGCCGCCGGACGGATCGAGCTGGCGCTGAAGAAGACCGGCATCAATGACTTCGAGATGATGCGGCCGGCCGACCTCAAGGAGCATGGGGCGGAAACGGCAGAGACAGCATTTGCCACAGTATCGCGCGCCGGACAGAAGGTGGCGTGGATGGCGCTGCGCCCGTTCACGGGGCGGACGCACCAGCTGCGGGCGCACATGAAGGCGATCGGCCATCCGATCCTCGGCGACCCCAAATACGGCGACGAGACCTCTGCGGCGCTGTCCGGCGGACTGAAGCTGCAACTGCATGCCCGACGGATTGAGCTGGATCACCCGGGCGGGGGCAAGCTGATCGTCGAGGCGCCCTTGAGCCCCGAGATGAAGGCCGGCTTCGAGAATTTCGGCTTCGTGGAGGATGAGTCCGATCACGACCCGTTCGCGGGTGTGCGGCGCTAGATGCTGGCGGTCTTCGACATCGATGGCACCCTGGTCGACAGTCGGGCGACGATCCTGAGCGCGACCCGCACCGCGGCGCGGGCCATGGGCCTGCCCGAGCCGGACTATGAGGTCGTGCGCGGCGGGGTCGGCCTGTCCCTGACCGAGGCCATGGCCCGCCTTGCGCCCGATCTGGGGCCGGAGGAGGTCGATCGCTATACCGACCACTACAAGGCGGCCTTCGTCGCCATGCACGCCGAGCCTGGGTTCGAGGAGCCGCTCTATGCGGGGGCCATGGACCTGCTGGCAGACCTGAAGCGGCGGGGCTGGCGCCTGTCGCTGGCGACCGGCCAGTCGCGGCGCGGCGTCGCGCGCAACCTGGCGCGGGCAGGGTGGGCCGACCTGTTCCTGTCCAGCCACTGCGCCGAGGACGGTCCCGGCAAGCCCGATCCCGCCATGCTGCATGCCGCCATTGCCGCCTGTAGTGCGCGTGGGGAGCAGACCATCATGATCGGCGACACGGGCCATGACATGCGCATGGCGCGCAATGCCGGGGTCCAGGCCCAGGGCGTCGCCTGGGGCTTTCACACCGAGGCCGAACAGGTCGAGGCGGGTGCCCATCACGTGGCCGGGACCTTCGACGACCTGGCTCGCCAACTGGACGCCTTTGCTGCCCGCCAGAGGGAGACGACATGAGCCACATCCCGCCGCTGGACCCCAATGTCGCCGCCGCGAAGGGCTTTCGCGAGCCCGGTGACCGGCCGAAACGCTTCTGGAAGGCCGCAGGTGTGGCCGCGGTTGAGGGCGGTCATGCCGTGCAACTGGACGGTCGGACGCCGAAGACGCCGGCGGGCCGCCCGCTGGTCCTGCCGACCGCCGAAGCGGCGGCACGGGTCGCGGCCGAATGGGATCGCCAGACCGAGGTGATCGAGCCGGCGACCATGCCCGCCACCCGACTGGCCTCGACGGCGCTGGATGCGGTCAGTGCCGCACGCGAGGCCGTCGCGGACGAGATTGCCGCCTACTCAGGCAGTGACCTGATCTGCTACCCGGCCGAGGCGCCCACCAGCCTGCGGGCGAAACAGGACGCCGAATGGGGCCGCTGGCGGGATTGGGCGGCAGAGCAGGGCATCCGGCTGGAGCCCGGCGCGGGCATCGTCCATCGCCCCCAGTCGCCCGAGGCCTTGGCCCGGGTGAAGGCGCTGGCGCTGGAGCTGGACGACTTTGCCCTGACCGGTCTGGCCTCGCTGGTGCCCCTGTACGGCTCGGCGGTGCTGGCGCTGGCGGTGCTGAAGGGCGCCCTGACCGGAGACCAGGCCCACGATCTCAGCCGGCTGGACGAGGCGTTTCAGGAAAGCCAGTGGGGTGTCGACGCCGAAGCCGCCGAGCGCACGGCCGCCATACGCGCCGAAGCCCTCGAGATCGATGCCTGGTTCCGGGCGCTGGGCCTCTGATCAAAGGGCCATCGCGGCCATCCAGACGGCCATGCCGACCATCATGACGTTCTCGGTCAACGAGACGAAGCCCAAGGGGACGTTCGATCCGCCCCCGACGCAGGCGCATTTCAGCTCGCGCCTGTCGATATAGACGGCCTTGAACACCGAGGCGGCGCCGATGCCGCCGATGAACAGGGCGACCGGCACCGACAGCCATGTCAGCACCCCGGCCAGCATCAGCACCCCGGCCAGCAACTCTGCGAACGGATAGACGTAGCCGTACGGCACCCACCGGCGCGCCAGCAGATCGTAGTTGAGGAACATCGACGAGAAGCTCTCGACATCCTGCAGCTTGAGCATGGCCAGTAGACACATGGCGGTGGCGATGAAGTTCGGCAGCACATGCCAGGTGATGCCGCCGGTGGTCAGGGCATCGACGGCCAAGGCGATCAGAGCGGCCACGGCGAAGACGGCGAGGACGGGGATGTAGCTGGTGCTGCCAGGCTCGGCGACCGGCCAGCCGAAATGCCGCCGCAGGTCGTCCCAGCCACCAATCCTCTGGCCGCCGATGAAGGTCTGGGGCGTGGTCCTTACGCCATGCTCGGCCTTGAAGGCGTCCGTCTGTTCCCGCGTGGTCAGGTGGCGGTCATCGACCGTGTAGCCCTTCTGTTTGAGCAACCAGAGCGACTTGAGGCCATAGGGACAGACATGGCCGGGCATGACCATGCGGTAGAGGGTAGCGGTGCGGGCGGCGTCAGTCATGACAGGGAAGCGGAGCAGTGGGGCGCGGGTTCCATCTGTGGAGAGGCCGGATTGATCGCGAATTACCGTCTGAACCGTCTGAATAGTCTGAAACCCGGGACGGTCTGGAACTCAGACGGTCGAAAACACCGTCTGAATGGTCTGAAATCACACTCGCGTCCTCCGGTGGCTTGGGCGACCGGGCAGTATGGATGAGGCGCTGACCCGGTCGAGAATACCGGTGTGGGAAAGGGCAGGGGTGTTGAAAGGGCGGGGGAATCCTAGCCCGACCATTATGGCGGAGGCTTTCGACCTGGCACACGGTCCCTTCTCCCGATGGGAGAAGGTGGCGCGTGAGCGCCGGATGAGGGGCGGCGGAGCCATTCGGCGACTGCCGTGGCAGGACGGGTGCGACGGCTCACGCCGAAGGCATCGGAGAGCCCCTCACCCCCAACCCCCTCTCCCACGGGAGAGGGGAGGCGCGTGTGTCAAGATTGGAGAGCCTAAGGATGCCGAGCTATCTGATGCCGCCCCGTCAGGGCGTGCGGGGCCTCACCCCCGGAACAGCAGGCTGCCGTCGCCGTAGGAGTAGAACCGGTAGCCGGTCGCGATCGCATGGGCGTAGGCGGCCTTCATGGTGTCGGTACCGGCGAAGGCCGAGACCAGCATGAACAGGGTCGACTTCGGCAGGTGGAAATTGGTCATCAGCACATCGACGGCCCGGAAGCGGTAGCCGGGCGTGATGAAGATGGCCGTGTCACCGTGGAATGGTCCGATCACGCCGTCCTCGCCGGTGGCGGACTCCAGTAGACGCAGGGAGGTGGTGCCGACGCAGACGATCCGTCCCCCGTTTGCGCGCACCCGGTTCAGGGCTTCGGCGGTCTCTTCGGATACCGTGCCCCATTCGCTGTGCATGCGGTGCTCGGCGATGTCATTGACCTTGACAGGCAGGAAGGTCCCGGCGCCCACGTGCAGGGTGACGGCATGGGTAGAGACGCCCTTCGCCCGGATCGCGTCCAGCAGGGCCGGTGTGAAATGCAGACCGGCGGTGGGCGCCGCGACCGAGCCGTCATGCTCGGCATAGACGGTCTGGTAGTCCGTGCGGTCGCGGTCGTCCTCGGCGCGCTTTGCGGCGATATAGGGGGGCAGGGGCATGACGCCGATCTCGCGGATGGCGTCGTCGAGTGCGGGGCCGGACAGGGCGAACCGGAGGGTGACGAGGCCGTCTTCGCCCTTGACTGTCACTGTGGCTTCGAGACGGCCCAGATCGCAAGCGGCGTCGCCTTCGCGTCCGAACCGGATCCGGTCACCCGGTTTGATGCGCTTGCCCGGTTTCATGAAGGCCGACCAGACGTCGGGTGCATCGCGGTGGTGCAGGGTAGCTTCGACCGGCACGCTGAGCAGCTGGCCATCCTCGCCCATCCGTCGGCGACTGCCCGACATGCGGGCCGGGATCACGCGCGTATCGTTAAAGACGAGGGCGTCGCCGGGTCGAAGGAAATCGGGCAGGTCGCGCATGACCCGGTCCTCGAACCCTCCCTCGCGCACCACCAGCAGCCGGGCGGAATCGCGCGGCTCGACCGGTCGCAGGGCGATACGGTCCTCGGGCAGGTCGAAGTCGAAATCGGCGGTCTTCATGCGGTCGCGGTTTTGCTCACGACCTGCGACGGGGGTCAAGCGCCGGATCGCCCGGAGCTTAAGCGTTATTTCAGGCATCCCGATCAATAAGTCCCTATGGCTGTTACACTTCCCAGACTGGCAGATGGCGCTGAACTGACGGCTTGGGACAGCCTCAGGCGGGCGGTGTGGCTGTTCGATCCGGACAGCTGCTTTGGCGTCTATGCCAACAGCGCGGCGCTGGCCCTGTGGGGCGCGGCCGACCTGGAAGAGCTTCTGGCCCGGGATTTTTCCGCGCTGTCGCCGGCGGTGAGGGCGCGGACGGACCGGCTGAGGTCGGTCACGGCGGGCGGCGACGGTGTGCAGGAACGCTGGACCTTCTATCCCAATGGTGAGCCGCTGACGGTGCAGGCGCTGATCTCTACGGTCGCGCTGGACGATGGCCGCAATGTGCTCCTGTTCGAGGCGACCGAGGCCGATGTCGGGGCCGAGGAACGCCGGGCGGTCGAGGCCCTGCGCCACTCGGCCGGGCCGGTCGGACTGTTCGATGCCGGGGACGCGGTTCTCTTCGCCAATCCAGGAACCTTTGCGACCTATGGCGATGGCGTCGGTCTGGTCGCGCGGTTCGCGGAGGCCGTGGACGGCCGCGCCGTGCTGCAGAGCGCGCTCGACGGGCAGGCGACCGACGCGGTGCATCGCATGACCACGCGCGAGGGGCCCCGCTGGCATCACATTGATTGTCGACCCGTGCTGGATCCCGTCACGGGGGCCATCAGCGTGCTGCTGAACGAGCGGGACGTGACCGACCGGGTCGAGGCCGAAGCCGCCCGCGCCGCCGCCGAGCAGAAGGTGGCCATGGCCGAGGCGCGGCAGGCCTTCCTCAGCCAGATGTCGCACGAGCTACGCACGCCGCTGAACGCCGTGATGGGTTTTGCCGATGTGCTGGGCACGGCGGGTCTGCAGCCCGAGCAGGCGGGCCATGTGGGGCGCATCCGCGCGGCGGGGCAGACGCTGCATGTCGTGCTGGAACAGATGATCGACCTGTCGCACCGCGACGACTGGGGTACACCGCTCGACTTTGAGGCATCGAAGACGCCGGGCTCGGCTGCGGCCCCCGATACGACGTCCTCGCCCGAAGCGTCCGGCGAGGATGAGGGCGAGGGGCGCGCCATGGTCGTCCTCTATATCGATGACAATGAGAGCAACCGGGTGCTGGTCTCGACCCTGCTGACCGCCCAGGGCGTGATCTGCGAAACCGCCAATGACGGTGCCGAGGGCGTCGAGGCGGCCCGGCGCGGCGGCTGGGATGTGATCCTCATGGACATCCAGATGCCGGTCATGGACGGGGTCGAGGCCGCGCGCCGCATCCGCGCCATGGACAGCGAGGTCGCGGCCACGCCGATCATCGCGCTGACGGCCAATACCCTGCCCGAACAGGTGGAGCAGTATTTCGCCGTGGGCATGGACGACTGTATCGCCAAGCCGCTGAGCGCCGCCGGGATGTTCGAAAAGCTGTTCACCCAGGCCAGTCGCTCCTGGCGCGAAGACTGGCAGGCCCAAGCGGCAGCGGCGGCCTAGTCCCCTTTCGGCGGATTGCGCTCCAGATCGGCGATCAGGGCTTCCATTTCGTCGATCTCACGGCGCTGGGCCTCGATGATGCCGTCGGCCAGCTCGCGTACGCGCGGGTCACGGATGTTGGCCCGCTCGCTGGTCAGGATGGCGATCGAATGGTGGGGGATCATGGCGCGCATGTACGAGACGTCGCCCACGGTGGCCTGGCTGCGGACCAGCCAGAGGCTGCCGGCGAAGACGATCACCGCACCGCCGACGATCGCCAGATTTACGGCGCGCTCCCTGTACATCGACCACATGAAGCCGAGCATGACCACGGCCATGGTCGCGCCCATGAGCAGTGCCATGTAGAGGCGGGTTTCACTGAAGTGGACGTGGCTCCACTGCCAAGTGTTCAGATACATCAGGCCGTACATGATCACGGTCGAGGCGGCGATCATGCCGGCGAAGCGCCGGTAGGTCATTGGACGGTCCTCCATTCCTCTCGTGCAGGAACAATGACCGCGGGCCGGGTTCGATCCGGCTGAACCGTCGCTCGTCCGGCGTGTTGTCGCCGTATGCGACATCTGAACCTGCTCCCCTCGCTCGTGATCGGCGCCGTCGCCGGCTCGCGCTCGATGACCCCCGGTGCCCTGATTGCGGGGGCGGGGCTGATGGGTCTGAGAACCCCCGGACTCCCGGCGGGGCTGGGCAGTCGCGTCGGCAAGGTCGCCGCGCTGGTATTGGGACTGGGGGAGCTGCTGGGCGACAAGCAACCGTCCGCGCCGAATCGCACCGAGCCCGGCGCACTGATGGCGCGAGCCCTGAGCGCCTGTATGGCCGGGATGGCGCTGGCGCCGCGCGGGCGGGCCCGGCTGGGCGGGCTGTTGGCTGTGGCGACGGCTGTGCCTTCCGCCTTCGTCGGCCTCAAGGCCCGGGCCCGGTGCACCGAGGCGGTCGGGCAGGTCAGAGGCGCCCTGATCGAGGATGTGGTGGTGGTGCTGGGCGGCCTCGCCTGTGTCGTCAGCGCCGCCCGGATCAACCGCTGAACCGCTCTGCCGTTGACCGGAGCGGCGTTGCGGGTCAAACGCTCGGGCATGCTGCAGAACCTTGAAACCCTCGCCCGTGAGGCCCGCTCGTGGCCGTTCGAACAAGCCCGCAATCTTCTGGCCCATGTGCTGAAGAAGCGGCTGTCGGATGCCGAGCTGAATTCGGCCCGGATGCTGATCGATGCGGGCAAGGCGGATGAGGCGCTGGCCACCTTTGCGGCCCTGCAGCGGCCGGTGATCCTGGAGACCGGCTATGGGCCCTCGGGCCTGCCGCACATGGGCACCTTCGGCGAGGTGGCGCGCACGACCATGGTGCGCAACGCCTTTCGCGCGCTGACGGGCGACCACTGGCCGACGCGCCTGATCGCCTTCTCGGACGACATGGACGGTCTGCGAAAGGTGCCGGACGGCGTGCCGAACCCGAAGATGCTCAAGGAAGACCTGCACCTGCCGCTGACGAAGGTGCGCGATCCGTTCGGCACGCACGACAGTTTCGGGGCGCACAACAATGCGCGGCTGCGGGCGTTTCTGGACGGTTTCGGCTTTGACTATGAGTTCATGAGCTCGAGCGAGCAGTATCGCTCGGGCCGGTTCGACGCGACCCTGCTGCGCATGCTGGAGCGCTATGACGCGGTCATGGCCATCATGCTGCCGACGCTGGGCGAGGAGCGGCGGGCGACCTATTCGCCCTTCCTGCCGATCAGCCCTGTCACCGGCCATGTGCTGCAGGTGCCGACGCTGGAGCGCAATGTCGAGGCGGGCACCATCGTCTTCGACGACCCGGCAGGTGGCCGCACCGAGCTGCCGGTCACCGGCGGCCATGTGAAGCTGCAGTGGAAGCCCGACTGGGCCATGCGCTGGACCGCGCTGGACGTGGACTATGAGATGTCGGGCAAGGACCTGATCGAGAGCGTGCGCGAGGCGTCGAAGATCTGTCGCGCGCTGGGCGGCACCCCGCCGGAGGGCTTCAACTATGAGCTCTTCCTCGACATCGAGGGCAGGAAGATCTCCAAGTCCAAGGGCAATGGCCTGACGATGGACGAGTGGCTGCGGTACGGCACGCCGGAGTCGCTCAGCTGGTACATGTTCCAGTCGCCGAAGTCGGCCAAGTCGCTGCACTTCAACGTCATCCCGAGGGCGATCGACGACTATCTGAGCTTCACCGAGCAGTTCCGCACCCAGGAGCCGGCCAGGCGCATGGACAATGCCGTCTGGTCGATCCACGCGGGCGACCCGCCCGAGGTGGCGAGCCCGGTCTCGTTCAGCCTGCTGCTGAATTTGGTCGGTGTGGCGAATGCCTCGTCGAAGGCGCAGCTGTGGGCCTATTTTGCGAAGTATCTGCCCGACGCCACGCCGGAGAGCGAGCCGACGCTGGACCGGCTGATGGGGCATGCGCTGAACTATTACGAGGACTTCGTGAAGCCCTCGAAGACCTATCGTGCGCCCACCGAACAAGAGCGGGCGGCGTTCCTCGATCTGGCCGCGCGGCTGAGGGCCCTGCCGGCCGACACGACCGACGGCGAGGTCATCCAGGGCGAGGTCTATGCGGTCGGCAAGGCGCACGACTTCCAGCCGCTCCGGGCGTGGTTCGGGGCCCTCTACGAGGTGCTGCTGGGCGCGTCACAGGGGCCGCGCTTCGGCTCGTTCGCCGCCATTTATGGCCTGCCCCAGACGATCGAGTTGATCGAGAAGGGCGCGCGGGGCGAGCTGGCGGAGTAAGCCTGCGCCCAAGCAGCGAGCGACCGCGTCGCGAGCGGTAGCGCAAGAATTATGAACCGAAAACAACAACCCGTTCATGGGAGCCTTTGGCTGCGTCTGCGCATTTTCAAGACATCGACCCCACTGAAGGAGTGAGTCATGTCGAAGATGATCAACAGAGCTTTGATGGCCGGTGCGGCCCTGATGGCGATGTCGGCGGTGCCCGGTATGGCCAATGCCCAGGCGGCCAATGGCATCACCAACTGCGACGCCCCCGGCGGACGCCAACAGGCCGGTGCCGTGATCGGCGGGGTGCTGGGCGCCTTGGCCGGCAGCCAGATTTCGGACAATGAGCGCGAGCTGGGCGCCGTGGCCGGTGCGGCTGCGGGTGCTGCGGCCGGCTCGTACATCGGCTGCCAGCAGCAGCGCGACCGGGCCCGCCAGGCGCCTGCCGCCTCCAGTTCGCTGCGCGCCACGACCAACCTTCGGGTCCGCTCGGGTCCCGGCACCAACTATCGCCAGATCGGCAGCCTGAGCGCCGGCCAGTCGGTGCAGGCCACCGGATCGCAGGGCGAATGGGTCCGGCTGAGCAACGGCGGCTGGGTTAGTGCCCACTATCTGACCTACTGATTGCGCCGTCAGGCGTAAAAGCGGAGCGTGTCCGGCAAGGGCACGCTCCGTTCTTGTGCGCGCCTATTGGCTGACCCACAGGATGCGCCGCACCCAGGCCAGATCGGCCGATGACACCTGACGCGGCGCATAGTCCGGATTGATTGACAGCAGGGTCAGCCCACGGGCATCGGTGCGCTCGACCTCCTTCACCAGGGTCTCGCCGGAGTGGGTGCGCACTACCACCCGGTCTCCGCGCCGCACCGGGCGGGGTTCGGCATCGACGATCAGCTTGTCGCCGGGCCGGTAAAGGGGCGCCATCGACTCGCCGGAGACCTCAAGGCTGTAGAGGCCGTCGCGCGGCTGGGGCAGGTCGGTCTCCAGCCAGCCCTCACCGGTCGGCAGGCCCGCTTCGTCGAAAAAGCCGTCCTGACCCGCCTGGGCCAGGCCCAGCAGAGGCACGGCGGTGGGGGGCTCCTCCGCATCTTCGGCCAGACGGGCGAACTGACCCAGCGACAGGCCACAGACCGCCAGAACGCGTGTCAGGCTTTCGGTCGAGGGCCAGCGGGGCCGGGACTCGGGCGGCGGCCCCAGGCGCTTTGAGGGGTTGAAGGCAGTCGGGTCCAGCCCCGCCCGCCGCGCCAGCCCCGAGGCCGTCAGCCCCTCGGCCTGCGCCAGCCGGTCCAGCCCCCGCCATATCTGCACATGAGTGAGCGGCACACCGGCCCTCCACGCGAATCAGAGGGGCAGAATATAGGAAAAGAAGCCTACTCCAACCCCGCCGCGCGGCGTTCCTGCCAGGCCCAGAAGGTGCCGACGGCGAGGGCGATCAGTACGCCGTAACCGGCCAGGTTGATGACAGTGTAGTAGGACGAGATCGAGGGGCGGATATCGAGGGTCATCAATACATGGGCGGTAACCGCCAACAGCTGGGCGGCGCAGGCCCACGTCGGCCAGGTGCGGTGCGATTTCCACACCAGGGCCCCCAGCACCAGCAACATGACCACATCGATGGCCAGCATGCTCCATTGGGCGCTGTAGAGGTCGCTGTCGTTCTGGACGAGCATCGATGCAAGCCAGCCAAGGCCATAGGCGCCGGCAGCGATCCGCTCGGTCTCCTCGCCTTTCAGGAAGGCGAACCCCAGAACCAGCACAATGAAGGCCGCACCGATCTGGGAATAGAGGGTGTCAAACATGAGATCGCCCCCTGAGCGAAACACTCAGAGGGCGATCATGCATTGAATCGGGTCTGACCGGAACGTCCGGTCTCAAACATTACGCCGAATTCAGGCCAGGCGCAGGTGACCCTTGGTCGGCGGGGTGCCGCCCACCGGGGTTTCCCAGTCATCGGGCTTGTCGACCGGACCGACGGCGTAAACGCCCCAGCCCATCTTGCGATGGTCCTTTTGCAGCTCGGCATGGCAGGCGACGATGGCCGTGCGGGCTTCGCTGAGGGCGGCGATGGTTTCCATGGCCTTGGCCTGGCTACCGGCACCGGCAACCGGCGAGACTTCCAGAAGGGCCCGGGCGCCGATCATGGACTGAACCAGGGTGGTGGTCTGGGTGATGGCCGCATCAATGGCCTTTTCGGTAGCGTGCAGATCCTTTGCGACGCCAGCGATGACTTGCGTTCTGTCCATGAAAGCCTCCAAGCAACTATGGTTAAGCAAGTCTTAACACGCTTCGGAGTTCCTTGAAACAGGGGTTTTGGAAGAAGTGACACCGGTGGTCCCACCACCGATCGGCGGCTCGTCCTCGGGCTTGTCGACCGGCCCGACCGCCAAGGCATCAAGCCCAAGACTGCGGGCGAGGGCGGCCAGCCGTCCATGGGTGCGGACGATGTGGCCGCGCGCCTGGGACAGGGCCAGAACGGATTGCGCCGTGTCTTCAAAGGCTTTCTGGCCGGTCACTGCTGACAGATAGGCCTCGGCCCGTGCCTCGGGCAGATAGGCAGCCAGTCGGGCTGTCTGGATCAAGGCGGCGTCAATAGCCGATTCAGCGGCATACAGGCGGAGGGCCAGGGTCTGGCCGATGTCGGAACGGGTCATGTGCGAATCTCCCCCGTGGCGAACTGCCACCGGGGCATGCAATCATGACTGGTCATTTCTTACAACTAAAAGCTGTCTTCCAGCAGGAAATGGGCGGTCAGGGCAGCGATGGGCTGGGTCTCATCCTCTTGCCATGCCTCGGCCAGCACATGGGCGACGCGCCGCCCGGCCTTGTTGATTCGCGCCCGGGCATAGACGTGTTGGGGCCGCCCCGAGCGGAGATAGGCGACCGAGACATTGATGGGACGGGGCAGGTGCATGCCGGGAAAGCGCTCGGCCACCTGGGCCATGGCCGTGATCTCGAGCAGGGCCGCCGTCGATCCGCCATGCAGGGCCGGCAGCATCGGATTGCCGATCAGGTGGTCCGAAAACGGCATGGTCACCGTCAGGACGTCGCTGTCCTGCTCTGCCGTCAGGCCCAGGAAGCGGGCATAGGGCATGGCCTCAATGACGCGGCTCATTCCCCGGCCTCCGGCTTCGGACGGCGTTCCGGGCGGCTGGTCGTCAGGATATAGGCGGACTGGGCCGCCGCGACCGGATCGTCCGGCGCATCCTCGAACGCCCAGGCGCGGACAAAGGCGATCGACCGCGTCAGGCGGTAGCAGCGGGCCTCGGCGATCAGATCGGTGCGGGGCCGGGCGGCGCGCATATAGTCGACGCGCAGGTCCAGCGTGGCCAGCGGCTTGAAGTTGTCGAGCGATACCCAGACGGCCAGCCCGCCGACATGGTCCAGCAGGGTGGTGACGACACCCCCGGCGATCACCCCGGTGTCGGGGTCGCCCACCAGATCCTCGCGCCAGGGCACCCGAATCCGGACCCGGTCGCCCTCCAGCGATTCATAGGTGAAGCCCAGAGCGTGGGTATGGGCTGCGCCCGAGGCCAGTTGCGGCAGAAGAGGGGCGATTGCGGGAACGTCCATGCCCCGTGCTTATCGTGCGCGGCCGATCATGCAAACGGAAGATGGATCAGCCGGCAGCGGCCCGTGCCAGATCGGCATCGCCGTCTTCCTCGACCGAGGGACCGACAAGAGCGGCATTCATGGCATGCCGCAGACGCTCCGGCTTGATCGGCTTTTCGACCACGGCGGCCATGCCGGATGCGATGTAGCGGCGGGCGTCCTCGGGGTCGGCATTGGCGGTCAGGGCGATGATCGGCACATCGCGCATAGGCCCCTTTAGCTTGCGGATCGCCTGGGTCGCCTGAAGCCCGTCCATGCGCGGCATCTTGATGTCCATCAGGACGAGGTCGAAGTCGCGTTCCTTGATGGCATCCAGCGCTTCCATGCCGTCGTCGGCAGTTTCCGAAGTGCAGCCGAACATTTCGCACAGGGCCTGGGCGACCACGCGATTGGTGGCATTGTCGTCGACGATCAGGATGTGCGGATTGGCGATCATGTCGGACTCGATCATGTCCGACACATTGCTCTCGGTCTCGACGGGCCGCTCGGCGCGCTCGGCCGTGATGTCGAAGGCAAAGGTCGCGCCGCGACCGGGATTGTTTTCAGCCCAGATGCGGCCGTCCAGCCGGTCCATGATCTGGCGACAGATGGCCAGACCCAGACCCGCGCCGTCGGGGCCGGAGCCGTGCACAAAAGGCTCGAAGATCACATCGACGCGGTCGGGAGCAACGCCAGGTCCGTCATCGCGAACGCGGGCCTGCATGACGATGCGGTCGTCCTCGATCGAGGCCTTCAGTCCGGCCTCGACCATGCCGTTGCGGGCGAACTTCAGCGCATTGCCGATCAGGTTGTTGAAGATTTGCTTGATGCGGACCGGGTCGATCTTCGCGGCCAGTTCGGTGTCACCCTCATAGCTGACGACCAGATGGACATTGTCCTGCGAGGCGCGCGGCTCCCACATGGCTGCAACGTCGTCCATCAAAGCCCGTAGCGGCGTGGGCTGCAGGTTGATGTCCAATTCGCCGGCCTCGGCGCGAGACAGGTCGAGGGCGTCCTGCAGGATCTGCAGCAGGACTTCCGAGGAATCGACGATGGTCTGGACGTGAGACTGGGCCGTCGCGTTCAGCGGCTGTCGACGCAACAGTTCGGCCACGGCCAGCACGCCGTTCAGCGGTGTGCGCAGCTCATGGCTCATGATCGAAAGAAACTGGCTCTTGGCACGGGCGGCGGACAGGGCCTGGGTGCGGGTGTCGGACAGCACGCGGGCCTGTTCGGTCAACTCGGCATTCTGGCGGCGCTGGTCGTCATTGATGGCCTTGAGCAGCGAGATGACGGTGCCGATGCCCCAGTATTTGCCTTGGCGGGTGACGATGAAGCCCCGGGTCAGGGCGCCGGGGCCCGAGCTCAGCATGGCGTCGCAGAAGCTGTCGATGCGGACGCCGGCTTCGACCACCGAGGGCTCGTGGTCCATCAGTTCGGTGATGGGGCGGCTGCCGTACAGGGCATGGCCAAAGGGGCCCGCGACCTTGAGCAGAAAGGCATTGCGCTCGATCAGACCTACGGGCCGATCATCCTTGACCACCGGTATCACAAGCGTGTCCGGAAAATCCTTGAAGTGGGCAAAGACCGTCGCGCCGAGCGTCTCGGGCGGGACCGGCGTGGCCCTTTCGGTCAGCTTTTCGATCGTCGGCATAACTGACCGATACTCCCTCAACTGAACGTCAGGCTTAACCGACAACCATTTGCAGAAGGGTAAACGCGGGAAACTCTCGTTTTCCTGCCGTATTTTTGACGCTTTTGCATCGGCTTGGCCGGGGGTGTATGAGGCGTATCCCCTGCCTCTATGGGCTTCTTTGTGCATGCGCGCGGCCAGACGGCCGACCGCAGATTTGTCATGAGCGCTTTCGATCTCCAGCCCGCCGCCTCGGCCCTCGTCCTGTTCTCGGGCGGGCAGGACAGTGCGACCTGCCTGGCATGGGCGCTGGATCGCTATGAGCGGGTCGAGACATGCGGCTTTGACTATGGACAGCGGCACGCGGTCGAGATGCAGGCCCGGCTGGCCGTGCGGGCGGGCATGGCCGGGGCGATGTCGGACCGGGCAGGGCGGCTGGCCGAGGACCACGTGGTCGATCTGACCGGCTATGGCGCGATCTCCGAGAGTGCGCTGACCGCTGACAAGGCCATGGAAATGGACGCGCGGGGCCTGCCGACCACCTTCGTGCCGGGGCGCAATCTGGTGTTTCTCAGCGTCGCTGCGGCGCTGGCCGACCGGCGCGGGCTGGACGTGCTGGTGGGCGGCATGTGCGAGACGGACTTCTCGGGCTATCCCGACTGTCGCCGGGACACGATCGACGCCATGGAACGCGCGTTGTCGCTGGGCCTGGACAAGCCGGTGCGGATCGAGACACCGTTGATGGCCCTGACGAAGGCCGAGACCTGGGCGCTGGCCGACCGCATCGGCGGTGACCCTCTGGTCGAGCTGATCCTTGAGGCCAGCCATACCTGCTACCGGGGCGACCGGTCGGAGCGTCACGCCTGGGGCTACGGCTGCGGCGACTGCCCGGCCTGCGAGCTACGCGCGCGCGGCCATGCCGAATGGGTGGCCTCATGACCTATTCGGTCAAGGAGACCTTCCTGACGGTGCAGGGCGAGGGCGGACAGGCGGGGCGCGTGGCCGTCTTCCTGCGCTTTGCCGGCTGTAATCTGTGGAGCGGGCGCGAGCAGGACCGCGCGTCGGCGGTCTGCACCTTCTGCGACACCGACTTTGTCGGCACGGACGGCGACGGCGGGGGCAAGTTCACGACGGCTGCGGCCCTCGCGGACCATGTCGCCGGCTTCTGGAGCGGGCAGGGCGGGCGACCGCTGGTGGTCTGCACGGGGGGCGAGCCGCTGCTGCAGCTGGATGAGGCCTTGATCGCGGCCCTGCATGCGCGCGGTTTTGAGGTTGCGGTCGAGACCAATGGCACGATCGCGGCGCCTGACGGCATTGACTGGATCTGCGTCAGCCCCAAGGCCGACGCGCCGGTGGTGCAGACCACCGGCCAGGAGCTGAAGCTGGTCTATCCGCAGGACACGGCGCGTCCCGAGCGGTTCGAGAGCCTGGCCTTCGAACGGTTCTGGCTGCAGCCGATGGATGGACCCGATGCGGCGGCCAACACCGCGGCGGCCTTCGACTACTGCCTGACCCATCCCCGGTGGCGCCTGAGCGTCCAGACCCACAAATTCATTGGCGTGCGTTGATGCCCAGCTTCGAGATCACCAAACAGGCCACCTTCGATGCGGCCCACCATTTCCCGAACGAGCCGGAAGGCAGCATCTATCGCCGGGTGCATGGCCATTCCTTCACGGTCGAGGCGACAGTTCGGTCAGAGACACTCGACGCCGAGCACGGCTGGGTCGCGGACCTGGGCGCGCTGGACCGGGCGCTGAAGGCCGCAGCCGAGGAGCTGGACCACGGCATGCTGAATGAAAAGCCGGGGCTGGAACTACCCAGCCTCGAGAACCTGTGCCTGTGGTTCGCCAACCGGCTGAAGCCGGAATGGTCCGGCCTGTGCCGCATACAGGTGGCCCGCCCGACCATCAATGAGCGGTGCGTGCTGACGCTGTGATTACGCTGAGAGCCACGGGCGAAGGCGATGCCGACGCCATGGTCGAGGTCTATCGGCGGGCCGTCCGGGCGCTGGGCGCGCGGGACTATACCCCTGAGCAGGTCGAGGCCTGGGTCAGCCGGGGCCTCGATGCCGCGCGCTTTCGCCAGAAGATCGCCGACGGGCGCAAGGGCTGGGTCGCCGTCGACGCCGAAGGCCGTGTCTGCGGGTTCGTCGATCTGGAAGCCGACGGTCACATCGACTTCCTCTATGTGGACCCGGACCGGGCAGGGCAGGGGGTCGCCGGGCGACTGCTGGCAGAACTCGAACAGGCTGCCCGGTCAGCGGGCCTGACGGGCCTGCATGTCGAAGCGAGCGAGACGGCGCGGCCGGTCTTCGAACGGCATGGCTATACGGTTGTCAGGCGGCGTGATTTCGAGATCAGCGACGTCGCGATCCACAACTACGCCATGAAGCGGAGGCTCTAGCAGTCGCGGCCCGAGGCGCGGCGCTGTTCGCAGCGGCGTTGCTCGCGTTCCCAGTCGCGCTGTTCGCGTTCGCGTTTCAGGCGGGTTTCTTCGTCCGAGGTGGTGACGGCGTCGACCCCGGCGCCCAGCACGGCTCCGGTCGCCTTGACCGTGCCACCGACCACGGCCGCGCCCGTGCCCACGACGGCGCCCACCAGACAGCCCTGGAGCATTAGTGCCGCGCCGACGAGAGCGGCGAGCGAGATCATACGTGATGTGGAACGGATCATTGGCCGGTACTCCCCGAGGTCGGGATCAGGGTTACCGGCCAATGATGAACAAGGACTGAGGACGGGTCTAGCGGCTGTCGACCATGACCAGTTCGGCGTCCTCGCGAGCGGTGACCGTGAGGGTCGCCTCATCCTTGATGCCGGCGCCGTCACGGGCGTTCAGGGCCGTGCCGTTGACGTCGATGGAGCCCACGGCCGGCACCAGATAGGCGCGTCGTCCCTCGGCCAGCTCATAGGTCAGGCTCTCGCCGGCCTTGAGGGTGGCACCCAGAACCCGGGCATCCGCGTTGATATCCAGCGCGCCGTCGTCGGGATCGCCCGAGGCCAGCACCTGGAATTTCCCGCTGCGGTCCGACTTCGGAAAGGGCTTCATCCCCCAGCCGGGTTTGGCGCCGGGCTTGTCGGTCTCGATCCAGATCTGGAACAGGGTAGTGGTTTCGTCCTCGAGGTTGAACTCGGAGTGACGCACGCCTGTACCCGCGCTCATCACCTGAACGTCGCCGGCGCCGGTGCGACCCCGGTTACCCATCGAATCCTCGTGGGTGATGGCGCCGCTGCGGACATAGGTGATGATCTCCATGTCTGCGTGGGGGTGGGGCGGAAAGCCCGATCTGGCGGCGATCTCGTCGTCGTTCCAGACCCGCAGCCGGCCCCAGCTCATGCGGTTTGGGTCGTAGTAGTTGGCGAACGAGAAGTGGTGGCGGGCCTTCAGCCAGCCGTGGTCGGCCCCGCCGAGGCTGCTGAAGGGTTGGACGTCGATCATGATGCGGTCTCCCTGACTGTAAAACGCGGGTCAGCCCGCGTCGGTTCGGGCGCTATATAGGTAACAGTGCCGGTGACGAAAAGGGTGTGGGTGCGCCGAGCTGCGATCATTGCCACGGCTTTGGCGCTTCTATACGGATGGTCCTTTCCTTGCCCGCCGGAGCGATAGTTTTCTCGTCATGCCAAGTTCCGGAGGTATGACGAGCGAACGCCTTGGCCGCATCGTCGAGGGCGCTGCGAGCGAAGTGTATATATTCGGCGCTGAAGATTTCCGGTTCCGGCTCGTCAACAAGGGGGCCCGCGACAACCTGGGATACAGCATCGAGGAGCTGGCCGGTCTGACCCCGTGGGACCTCAAGCCGCGCCTTACCCGCGACGCCTTCCTCGCCCTGATTGAGCCACTAAAGACGGGAAAGGTCGAGAGGCTGGACTTCGACACCGTTCATCGGCGCAAGGACGGAACGGAGTATGATGTGGCTGCAAGGCTGCAGCTGATGGCCGACGGGGATGATGCCGTCTTCTATGCGGCGATCCAGGACACGACAGATCGCCGCCGCATGGAGTCCGAGCTCCGGGACACGGCCCTGCGACTGGACGGCATACTGAGCAACACAACCATGGCCGTCTTCCTGATGGATGACCGACAGCACTGCGTGTTTATGAACCGGGCGGCCGAGCAGCTCACCGGATATGCGTTTCATGAAACGACCGGACGCCCGCTGCACGATGTCATCCACCATACCTATCCGGATGGCTCGCCCTTCCCGCTCTCGGAGTGCGCCATCGATCGTGCCTTCCCCGAGAAGGCAGGGACGCAGGGCGAGGAGGTCTTTGTCCACAAGGACGGCTCCTTCTATCCGGTCGCCTTTACCGCCAGCCCGATCCATAATGACGAAGCGAATGTTATCGGCACCGTGATCGAGGTGCGTGGCATCAGCGAAGAGAAGCGCAGGGAAGAAGCGCGCAAACTTCTGATGCACGAGGTCGACCATCGGGCGCGCAATGTGCTTTCGATCGTGCAGTCGCTCACGCGGCTGACACGTGCTGATGATCTTGAAACCTACAAACAGGCTCTGGTGGGCCGCATCAGCGCCCTGGCGCGAGCCCAGACCTCCCTGGCGAGCCGTCGGTGGGAGGGCGGGCATCTTGGGGACGTGGTCCGGGAGGAGCTGGAAGCACTTTGCCCCAGGGAAAACGTGGATGTGTCAGGTCCCGAGGTCGAGCTTTCGCCTGACCAAGTCCAGCCGATCAGCATGCTTCTGCATGAGCTGGCGACCAATGCCAATAAATACGGGGCCTGCAGCAGTGGTAGCGGCCGTGTCTCGGTCACCTGGACGCTCGACGCATGTCAGGTGAGGCTTGTGTGGCGCGAGTCCGGCGGTCCGGCTGTCGTCGCGCCCACGCGCGAAGGCTTCGGGTCATCGCTCAAAGCCAGTGTCGTACGCCAGTTGAACGGCACCCTCAGTCGCAAATGGGAGCCGACCGGACTGATCGTGGAAATCGCGTTTCCGCTCTGAGGCGCGCGATGCCGGGCCTAGGCGCCCGCTTGCGCCCGGTGCCGCAGCATCGCGTCGGCCAACACGCAGGCGGCCATAGCCTCGACCACCGGCACGGCGCGCAGGGCAACGCAGGGGTCGTGGCGGCCCTTGGTGCGGAGCTCGGTCTCGGTGCCGTCGCGGGTCACGGTGCGGCGTGGAGTAAGGATGGACGAGGTCGGCTTGAAGGCCACGCGCGCCGTGATCGGCTGGCCGGTCGAGATGCCGCCAAGAACACCCCCCGCATGGTTGGACAGGAAGACAGGCTGTCCGTCCGGGCCCAGCCGCATCTCGTCGGCATTGTCCTCACCCGACAGTTCGGCCGAGGCGAAGCCGGCGCCGATCTCGACGCCCTTGGCGGCATTGATCGACATCAGGGCGGCGGCCAGTTCGGCATCCAGCTTGGCATAGATCGGCGCGCCCCAGCCGACCGGCACGCCGGTGACCTCCAGCGCCACCACAGCCCCGATTGAGGAGCCGGCCTTGCGGATGCCGTCCAGATAGTCGGACCAGGGCTGGACGACCTCGCTGGATGCCGCAAACAGCGGATTGCCCTGCACGGCGTCGAAGTCGAGCGCGTCATCCGGAATGCGGTGCGGACCGATCTGCACGACGCCTGCGCGTATGCCGATGTCGGGGCCGAGGATGCGCCGGGCGATAGCGCCGGCGGCCACGCGCAGGGCGGTTTCGCGGGCACTGGAGCGGCCACCGCCCCGGTGGTCCCGCACGCCGTACTTGGCCTGATAGACATAGTCTGCGTGGCCGGGGCGGAAGGCGCGGGCGATCTCGCCATAGTCCTTCGAGCGCTGATCCTCGTTCTCGATGAGCAGGCTGATGGGGGTGCCGGTCGTGACCGGGCCGGCCCCGTCGTCAAAAGTGCCGGACAGGATGCGCACCGTGTCGCTCTCGCGTCTCTGGGTGACGAAGCGGCTGCCACCGGGCTTCCGCTGGTCCAGCCAGGGCTGGATGTCGGCCTCGGTCAGAGGGATCAGGGAGGGGCAGCCGTCGATGACACAGCCGATGGCCGGCCCGTGGCTCTCACCCCAGGTGGTCACGCGGAACAGATGGCCGAAGCTGTTATGGGACATGGCCCTCTGGCCTTAGGCCGCAAGCGGCGCGGTCGTCCAGACCCGGGCGAAGCGGTCCAGCAGATGTTCGGCGGCCGAGGGGGCCTCTTCGGCGGGCGTCAGGGTAATGAACAGGTGCCCCTGAGCGTGACGCCCCCGGGCGGGCAGGCCCAGTCCCTTGAGGCGCAGACGCACCGGCGGCTCAAGCCCGGCGACCACCCAGGCGTTGCGCGGCCCGGCATGGGTCAGCAGCTCGACACGGCCGCCGTCCTTAAGCACACGGGGTGACACATCGGCCTGCATGAACAGGTCATCGCCCAGCACCGAGAGGCCATCAGCGGCACGAATGCGCACCGCGAGAAACAGGTCGCTGTCGTCGCGGCCCGCGCCCTTCAGCCGCACATGCTCACCGGCCCGCAGCCCGGCGGGCAGGGTCAGGCGGAAGGTCCGACCCCGATGGCGGGTCGTGACCAGGCCGCCGTTCAGCGCCAGCATGGGGTCGATGGACAGGGTCGGCAGGGCAGCCGTGCGGCGCGTGGGCGGCGCAAGCGCCGGCAGGGCCGGCCCCTCGGCCTGAATGACATGCCAGGCGGCAATAACCTCGCGGAACCGTTCGGCGTCCCCGGCAGGATGGTCCGGACGCGCCGCCTTGACCGCCCTGAGGAAGGCCTGACGCGTCGTCTCATGGTCCACCGGACCGGGCAGCCCCAGCACCGCCAGCGCCTGGCGATAGGTCAAAAGGGAGGTGTCGGGCCCGATCATGGCGACCAGAAGCCACGAACAGCGTCAATGCGGGGTTAACCGTGACGCTGGCCCTCGCAGGTCGGCGTTACGGACGCTATGGAAGGGTCATGAACACCCCCGTGATCCCGCCCAGCCCCTCGCGCGAGGAATACGCTCGCGACTATGCCGCGGCCCTTGCCGCCAACAGCGACGAGGCCGAGTTTGCTTGCGACGAGCCGTTCGGCCTGCTGGAGCGGTGGCTGAACGATGCCCGGGCGCATGAGATCAACGATCCGAACGCCATGGCGCTGGCGACGGTCGACGCCGACGGCCTGCCGGACTGTCGGATGGTTCTGCTGAAGGATGTCGGCCCCGACGGCCTGACCTTCTATTCCAACCGCGAGAGTGAAAAGGGACGACAGTTGGCGGGACAGCCGCAGGCGGCCCTGCTGTTCCACTGGAAGTCGCTGCGCCGGCAGGTTCGGCTGAGGGGAGCGGCCGAGCCGGTCAGCGCCGCCGAGGCCGATGCCTATTTCGCCAGCCGCGCCCGCGAGAGCCGCATCGGCGCCTGGGCCTCGGCGCAATCCCGGCCCCTTGCGGATCGGACAGAGCTGGAGGCCGCTGTGGCCCGGGAGACGGCGCGCTTTGAGGGGCAGGACGTGCCGCGCCCTGAAGGCTGGACCGGCTGGCGGCTGGTGCCGGTGCAGGTCGAGTTCTGGCGGGATCGCCCCTTCCGACTGCATGACCGGCTGCGGCTTCACCGGGATGACGCTGACTCGCCCTGGCAGACGCAGCGGCTCTATCCCTGAGGATCAGCCCTCAAGGTCGGGCGCTGCCGGGTCCAGATTGGGTCCGCCGTACCGGGCGAGAAAGGTTTCCACCGCATCTGCGGCGATCTGGGCATGCGAACGCCTCACCTGGACGGCGTCACCGGTGACCAGTGGAACGAAGAAAACCGGATGTTCCAGCATGCCCATCAGCTGTCCTGCGGCCCAGGCCGGCTTGTCACAAGCCAGTTCCCCCTTCGCATTCAGCGCCACAATCGCGTCGACCAGGGTGGCCCCGATCCGTGCCTTGCCGCGTTCGAAGAAGTGAGTGGCCATCGTCTGGAAGCGCGGTCGCTCTGCCATGACCAACCGGAACACGGACCGCACCAGCGGATCGCTCATGAAGGCGGTGTAGGCCTCGGCAAAACGGGTCAGCTGGCATCTGGCCGGCCCATCGACGGCCCGGACATGGTCCATCTGCCGGGCAAATTCGTTGGACGCGTCATCAATGACCGCATGGAACAGCTCGGCCTTGGACGGAAAGAAGGTGTAGAGGGTTGCTGTCGAGATCCCGGCGTCGCGCGCGATCGGCTCGACCCGCGTCGAGGCATAGCCATGGGCCATGAAATGCCGACGTGCCTCCAGCAGCACGGCCCTATGGCGGGGGTCGGCGGCACTATCGGGCGAAGGTTCAGGGATTGAATGGTGGGCAGGGCTCGTCAGACTCATGTCCGCAAAGGGTGGCGCGGATAACGCTGTCCTGCAAGATGAAACTCACGTTCTGTTACAGATGCTTCCGGGTGACCCAGTGTTCCAGCAAGGGATGGGTCAGCACCGGCGCGACCAGTCTGTCGACGGACTGCGGGTCGGTCAGGACCACGGCGGCCGTGGCGTCGGCGACGATAAAGTCGGCGTGGACCTTGGCCGGCTCGGTCAGGCGTTCATGGCCGGGTCGGACCGTCAGTAGATACTGGTCAATGACCGACTGGGCGGTGCGGCCGCGCTCGACCTGATCGCGTAACAGGCGCCGGATGAAGCGGATGTCCGATGGCGTATCAACGAAGACGCGAATGTCGAACAGGCCCACGAGGGCGGGGGTACACAGCAGGTGGGTGCCCTCGATCACGATCACATCGGCGGCGGGCACGGGCTCGCCCCCCGGTTCACGCCCGTGGGTGACAAAGGAATAGACCGGCGCCTCGATCGGCTGTCCCGACTTCAGCGCGCCGAGATGGCGTGCCAGAAGATCGTGATCCCGGGCGGACACGTCATCGAAGTCAAAGGTCGCCGCGTCGAAGTCGGGCAGGGAGGCGGCGTCCCGATAGTAGGAGTCCTCGCGGACCAGGGCGGCGACCCCCTCTGGCAGATGCCGGATCAGGGCCTCGGCTAGGGTGCTCTTGCCCGAACCCGAGCCCCCGGTGATGGCGATCAGAATGGCCATGGATCGGCTCTAGCGGAAAAAGCAGGTCAGGCCGGCGTACAGGGCTTCGACCGTGGCGTCCGGCGCGTCGGACGACAACATACCGCCCAGATCGCCGCTGGAAAACTCGGCGCCGAGCGTCGACTGCGGGATCATTTCGATCTCCCGCGCCGACTGCAGGTCCGCGCGGCTCGTCCCAACACCGACCCCGTCCGCCGTCGTCAGGCCCGCCTCGTCGAGATACCAGCCAGCGAATCCCCCGTTCTGAAACGCCAGCTGCAGCCCGTTCGGATATTCGGCAAACTGGGTCGGGCCCGCGCCGCACTCGGAATTCGTGGTGACCTCCGGCGTCGGCGCATCCAGCAGGGTCGAGACTGCGGTCAGCACCATCTCCTGCGACAGGCCGAAGGGCAGGGCGCGCGCCGAACCCTGCGCCGTGAAGGCCCGCAGACCCTCGCCTTCCAGCGCCAGACCGCCCTGAACGGTGTCCGCGGTCGCCTGTCCGGTGGGCATGGCTTCAGCCCCCGTCGCGGGAGCCGGGGCGGGCGCGGGCGCCTCTGTCGAGCTGTCACAGGCCCCGAGGGCCAGCACAGCGGCGAGCGTGAGAGCGGTGCGGGCAAGGTTCATGGTCGGGTCCTGTCGGTCGGATCGGGGAAGGTTCGTGCACAAACTAGCCGAAAGCAGGCGGTCTGCGGCAAAGAAAGTCGCTCCCCATGACGTTGCGTCACGTTGCCTATCCCTCACGCCGCCGATAGCTTGCCGACAAGTGCCGCGGGCAACGTCGGCCATACCCATGAATTCCGGAGAGGAAACCGATGCTCGGATTGATGCAGGACTGGCCGCTAACGGTCGACAAGATCCTCGACCACGCCAAGAACTGGCACCCGCATCGCGAGGTCGTAACCCGCTCGGTCGAGGGGCCGATTGTACGCAGCACCTATGGCGAGATCCACGGTCGGGCGAAACGCGTCTCGAACGTGTTGAAAAGCTGGGACGTCAAGGTTGGCGACCGGGTTGCCACCCTGGCCTGGAACACCGGACGTCACATCGAGGCCTGGTACGGCATCATGGGCATCGGCGCGGTCTGCCACACCCTGAACCCGCGCCTGTTCCCGGAACAGCTGATCTACATCATCAACCATGCCGAAGACCGGATCATCTTTGTCGATCTGACCTTCGTGCCACTGCTTGAAGCCATCCTGCCCCACTGCCCCAGTGTCGAGCGGGTGGTGGTCATGACTGACCAGTGGAACATGCCGGCGACCAAACTGCCCAGGGCGGAGTGCTACGAGCAGCTGCTCGAAGAATCCTCCGAGGATGTGGAGTGGGGCGGCTTCGACGAACAGACCGCCTGCGGCCTTTGCTACACCTCGGGCACGACGGGAAACCCGAAGGGCGTCCTGTATTCCCACCGCTCGAACTTCCTGCACACCCTGGTCACCCTGCAGGCCACCATCATGGGGGCCACGCCGGACGAGGTGATCCTGCCGGTGGTGCCGATGTTCCATGCCAACGCCTGGGGCATTGCCTTCTCGGGGCCCGCAGCCGGATCGAAGCTGGTCATGCCGGGCGCCCAGATGGACGGCGCCTCCATTTACGAACTGCTCGAGTCCGAGAAGGTCACCTTCTCGGCCGCCGTGCCGACCGTGTGGCAGGGGCTGCTGGCCTATATGC
Organism: Neptunomonas phycophila; assembly: GCA_964224415.1. Taxonomy (GTDB): domain Bacteria; phylum Pseudomonadota; class Alphaproteobacteria; order Caulobacterales; family Caulobacteraceae; genus Brevundimonas. The sequence continues at coordinate 120,826 of CAXQIE010000018.1, read as the reverse complement.
GCGAGAATTCACTGAAGCCGTCGACGGTCAAGAAGGTGCTGATCGGCGGCTCGGCCGTGCCCGAAAGCCTGATCCGCGCCTTCAACGACGAGTTCGACGTGGAGGTTTTCCAGGGCTGGGGCATGACCGAGACCTCGCCCGTCGGCACCCTGTCTCGACTGACGCCTGAGCTGTCGGCCCTGCCGTACGACGAGCAGATGAAGTGGCGCATCAAACAGGGCATGCCGCCGCTGGGCGTCGAACTGAAGCTCAAGAACTACGCCGGTCAGGAAATGCCGCACGACGGCAAGACCTACGGCCGACTGATGGTCCGCGGTCCAACCATCGCCGGGGGCTATTTCAAGGACGAGGGCGGTAAGATCCTCGACAATGAGGGCTTCTTTGACACGGGCGATGTCTCGACCATCGACAGCCATGGCTTCATGCAAATCACCGACCGGGCCAAGGATGTGATCAAGTCGGGCGGGGAATGGATCAGTTCGATCGACATCGAGAACATCTCGGTTGGCCATCCCAAGGTCGAGCTGGCCGCCGTTATCGGTGCCGCCCATCCCAAATGGGACGAGCGCCCCGTGCTGGTCCTCAAGCTCAAGCCCGGCGAGAGCCAGGACAAGCAGGAGCACCTCGACTTCCTGCAGGGCAAGATCGCCAAATGGTGGATGCCCGACGATGTGGTGTTCGTCGATGACATCCCGCTGGGCGCCACCGGCAAGATCGACAAGAAGCTCGTGCGCGAGCGGATGAAGGACTACGTCCTGCCGACGGCGCAGGGCTGATCCGATGGCGCGGCGCGACACTGGCGGCTGGGTGACACTGGCGTTGCTCGCCGGCGTGCTGTCGGCGCCTCTGGTGGTGTTCATCGCCGTGTTTGGCCTGCGGTTCGGCTGGTGGGGCCTCGATTTTGCGCGGGACCGGCTCTCCTTCCTGGTGGCCCCCTGTCTGCTCGGGCTTGGCGCTCTGGCGACCCTGATACTGGTCTGGCGCGCAAGACGGACCGGGGCGACAGGGTGGCTGCTGGCCCTGGGTTCGGCGGTCATCGTTGCCGGCGGGTTCGCTCTTTTGTACGCCAATTTCGTGCACCAGTATCCCGATGGGACGGCCTCTCTGGATGTCAGCACTGACCCTGCGGAGCCCCCGGTCTTTTCGGCGCGCGTCCAATCCCTGCATGCCGGGTCGGACGTCGTGGCATGTCCGGGTGTTTCATCCATTCCCAGTCAGGTTCTGGCTGAGGACGCAACTGCGGCCCTGCAGCGCGCAGGCTTCACGCCGCTGCCGTCGTCGCTGTTCCGGGTAGAGGGCACGCACGAGGGGATGTGGTTCCTGCTCCAGCATGATGCGACCATCCGTATTCGGCCGGGCCAGACCGACATTCGGGTAGCGGCCCGCAACACGCGGCCCAATGGCGGAGAGACCTGCCGCCTCCTTGCCCGGATCGTCGAAGAGCTTCAGCCGCGCAGCTGATAGACGGTGGTGGCGGACGGCGCCTCTGACGCCATGACATCCCCCCGTCGCTCCAGCCGGATCAGGTGGGCCAGCAGCGACTGGGCCGCCGCCGGCCACAGGCGTCCATCGACCGCGGCATAGAGGGCGGGGACCATCGCAAGCGGTGATGATGGCCCCCTCGCCAATGCCTCCAGCACCTGTGCGTCCCGGCCCAGCCGGTGGGCTTTCAACGCTGTCAGAAAGGGCAGGGGATCGGTCACCGGGCCGCCGTGCGTGGGCCACAGGGTGTCGAACCCGGCCGTCATCACCCGGTCCAGACTGTCGATATAGGCATCCATGTCGCCCTCGGGCGGCGAGACCACACTGGTCGACCAGCCCATCACATGATCCCCGCTGAACAGGGTATTCTCTTCCAGGAGGGCAAAGCCCAGGTGCTCGGGCGCGTGACCGGGCGTCGCGACGACCTCCAGCGTCCAGCCGTCGCCGGTCAGGCGGTCGCCGTCGGTCAGGGCCTGATCCGGCGACAGGGCCGGATGTGCCAGCACCGGGGCCCCCACGGCCTCGGCAAGGGGGCGCGCCAGCGGCAAATGGTCGGCATGGCCATGGGTCACCAGCACATGGGTCACCGTTTCGCCCGCCACGGCGGCCAGCAGGGCCTCAAGATGGGCGTCATCCGCCGGACCGGGATCGAGGACCGCCACGGAGGCGCCGTCGCCGATCAGAAAGGTGCCCGTGCCGGCAAAGGTGAAGGGACCGGGATTGTTGGCCAGCACCCGCCGGATGCGGGGCGTCAGGCGCTCCGCCTGACCGTACAGGGGCGTGAAGTCGCGGACAAAGGGGATCGGCGGAGGGGTCACGCGGGCTGGCCCGGGGCTTGCGTTAAGACCTCGTAAACCCGTTGTGGAGTGCCCGTCATGGCCCGAACCCTGGCTCTGGATGTTTCAAATCGGCTCTTGCCGGTGGCAATGGCCTTGCTGTGTATCATGGCGAGCCAGCTGGTGGTGGCCTCATGCACGCCGGAACCGGTGCCCTACGCCAGCCGCGTGGCCATCGACCGATAGGCGACTCAGTCTGAATTTGCAGGGGCGAGATTTCATCGCCCCCTCCCGACATGCGGCAGAAATCGTGCCGGAACGTCCATTCCCCGGTCAGGCGTGACACCGGTTACATCCGCCCGGGCCAAGCGCAGCCATGCAAGAAAAGCGTGGCATTACAATGCCCTGAGTGGACTGTGGCTTGATTGCGACAATGTGGCGACGATTGGGTTACCGGCCTGTAATTATCGTGCGCTGTGGAAGATGCGGGTTTAGGGTCGGCGCCAATCTGTGTGCATTGGGGTGCACGGATAATGGTTGTCGGGACGCGGGGGACCTACGGGAACTTCGTCTCGGCCACAGGAGGACCACAGTTTGAAAACCCAGACCATTCGCCAACGCCTGCTGCACTCGACCATGATCGGCGGAACCGCCCTCATGGCGCTTGTGGCGGCTCCGGCCGTCGGCCTGCTGGCTCCCAGCACTGCCATGGCCCAGGACCTGGTGCAGGGCGCCGTTTCCGGCACCGTTGAAACGCAGTCGCAGACGCCGGTCGCCGGCGCCACGGTGACGCTGCAGTCGGTGTCGCAGGGCTTCACCCGCACCTACACGACCGACGCTTCCGGTTCGTTCCGCGCCATCGCGCTTCCGCAAGGCCGCTACACCGCGACCATCACGGCTCCGGGCTATGCCTCGCTGTCCGACACCATCTCGGTCGGCTCGGGCGGCACCACCTCGGTCGTCTTCACCGTCGGCAGCGCCTCGGGCGCCTCGACCGTTGACGACATCGTCGTCGTCGGTGTCCGGACCGCCGTGTCCGAGTTCGACGCCACCACCACCGGCCTGACGGTTAACGTCGAAGAGCTGTCGCGCAACGTGCCGATCGCCCGTGACGCCGGCGCCGTGGCCCTTCTGGCTCCGGGCGTGACCGCCTCGGATGGCGCCTTTGGCGGCATCCCGACCATCGGTGGCGCTTCGGCCGGTGAAAACACCTACTTCATCAACGGCCTGAACATCACGAAATTCCGTGACTTCACCGGTTCGTCGACGGTTCCGTTCGAATTCTACCAGACGCTGGAAACCAAGACCGGCGGCTATTCGTCGGAATTCGGCCGCGGCACCGGTGGCGTGCTGAACGGCACGACCAAGTCGGGCGGAAACGAGTGGGAATTCGGCATCACCGCCTATTGGGAGCCCGACGCGCTGCGTTCGGACTCGCCGGACACCTATCTGGCCCAGAACCGCTTCGATGAAGTCGAAACCTCGGACATCATCTTCGACTTCGGCGGCCCGATCATCCAGGACCGTCTGTTCATCTTCGGCCTGGTCAACTTCCGCGACCGTGAGTTCGTCAACATCGGCGCGCCGACCAATGACCCGGACTTCGGTGCCGGCGCCAACGGCACCCGCGTCACGTCGAACGACCCGTTCTACGGCGGCAAGATCGACTATCTGATCAACGACGATCACCGTCTCGAGTTCACCTACTTCTCGGACGAGCAGTCCCAAGAGACGAGCAACATCTTCGTCGATGCCAATGGCGACTATGTGGGTGAGTTCACGCCCTCGACCTTCGAGTTCGGCGGGTCGAACTGGATCGCCCGCTATACCGGGATCTGGACCGACTGGCTGACGACCTCGATCGCCTATGGCGTCAACGAGTACAATGAGACCAACAGCTCGCCGGGCGACGCCGGGGCCCTGATTACCGATCAGAATCCCGGATTCCCGCGGCGTGGTATCTGGGGCGTGGGTCAACCCTCGATGAACCAGGACGAGCGCACCGTTCTGCGTGCCGACGTCGACATCTATGCCGACTTCTTCGGGCCTCACCACTTCCGCTTTGGTATCGACCAGGAGAAGCTCGAGGCTTACCAGGAGATTAACTACTCGGGTCAGGGCTACAACTATTGCCGTCCGGGTGGACCGATCTCGACGGCCGTCAACTGTACGGGGGATGTGACCGGCGGTATCTGGTATCGCTATGAGCGTCTTGTCGGCGGCCAGCCGACACGCGTCCGTATCCGTGCCTATAACAACGACGGTGGCTGGACCTCGACCCAGAACGCCTACTACCTGCAGGACTCCTGGCAGGTGACGGATCAGCTGACCCTGAACCTGGGCGTCCGGAACGAAGGCTTCGAGAACGAAAACATCGCCGGCGTGCCCTTCATCGACCTGCAGGATCAGTGGGCTCCGCGTCTGGGCTTCACCTATGACGTCACGGGCGACCGTACGTCCAAGCTGTTCGGCTTCTATGGCCGTTACTTCCTGCCGGTGGCCGTGAACACGAACCAGCGTCTGGCCGGCGCCGAGTTCTTTATTCAGGATCGCTGGTTCCTCGACATGAGCGGTGGGCCGAACGACACCAACGCCGACGGTATCCACGACACGACCGATGAGCCGATCCTCGGCACCTTCATCAGTGGAGCCAACTTCGGTTCCGGTGAAGTGCGTCCGATCTCGACCCAGGTCGACAAGGAAATCGACCCGATGTTCGTCGACGAGTTCATCCTCGGCTACGAGCAGCAGATGTGGGACGGCTGGACCCTGGGTGTCAAAGGCACCTATCGTGAACTGGGCACGGCCATCGACGACGTGGCGATCGACGCCGCCGTTCTGGACTATTGCGACAACGTCGCGACGGACCTGACCTACACCCAGTGCTATTCGGTGTGGTACGGCTTCCACCAGTACGTCCTGACCAACCCGGGTGAGGACATGGTCATCACCCTTTCGGGTGCCGACCTGTCGCGCGCCACCGGCGGTGTGATCACGCAAGACCGCGAGATCACCCTGACGGCCGACCAGCTGAACTATCCGGAGCCCGAGCGGACCTACAAGGCCGTGGAAGTCTCGATGGAGAAATCCTTCGACGGCGTCTGGGGCGCCCGGTTCAGCTACGTCTGGTCGGAAAGCGAAGGCAACTACGAAGGGGCCCTGAAGTCCGACAACGGCCAGACCGACCCCGGCCTGTCGCAGGACTTCGACCAGCCCGGCCTGACCGACAACTCCTACGGCTTCCTGCCGAACCACCGCGCGCACAGCTTCAAGGCGTTCGGTAACTGGCAGGTGACTCCGGCGCTGAACATCGGGGCCAACCTGATCATTCAGTCGCCGCGCAAGTTCGGCTGTCAGGGGGTTCACCCGACTGACTTCTTCGCCTCGCTTTACGGCCCGGCGTCGTGGTTCTGTCAGGGCGTGGCCACGCCACGCGGCTCGGTCTTCGAAAGCGACTGGACCAAGAACCTGGACCTGACGTTCGCGTACAACCTGTCGGAAGTCTTCACCATTCCCGGTGACTCCCTGGTTCTGCGTGCCGATGTGTTCAACGTCTTCGGCTTCGAAGCCGAGACCGACTACAACGAGTTCGGTGATCTGGACGCCTCGACGCCCGACCCGAACTACGGCCGCCCGACGGCCTATCAGGCCCCGCGCGGCGTGCGTCTGAGCATGGCCTACCGCTTCTAAACGGTAAGCCAGATACAAGACTGGGGCGGCGGACCTTCGGGTTCGCCGCCCTTTTCTTTGGGCGGCGCCGGGAACCGCCGTCAAAATGCCCGGTTGAACCGCGACGCTGGCCCACGCATTAAGGGGCTGCTACCCCCAGACTTCAGGATATCGATGACTGTTCGTTCACTTCTTCTCGGAACCGCCATGGCGGTCGGTCTGGCCGGCACGGCCGCGGCGCAGGATGCTGTCATGCGCACGGGCGGCACCGATGCCGTCTTCGCCTCGCAGAACACCGAGCGCATGTGGGAGGCGGTAGCCTATTCCAACCCGCTGCCACCCGGCGCGCCGACCGCCGACTATCCTCTGGTGGCCTGGTGCGAAGCCATGGTCAGCGGCCATGTCGCCCTGGGCGAAAGTCTGAACACCGACGACGAGCTGGATCTGGAACTGATCGAGCTGGGCCGCGCCGAAGAGCGCAAGTTCAGCCGCGCGCTCGAGGTCGCCGGCCCGCGTCAGAACCCCGAGATGCTTGAGGTTGCCGAGACCGCCGCCGCGGGTGTCCGTGCCCGCTGGTCCCGCATGATGGAGCAGGACCTTATCGCGCGCGATGAAACCTTTGGCCTGTTCTTTGGCCTGCCGGGTCGGTGCGAGCATGCCGCCCGCCGCATCCGCGAAAACATCACGACGCCGCCGGCAACCCTGGCCGATGTTGGCCTGGAGCCGGCCCCCGCCGCGAGCGAATAGGGCTCAGGCCGCGTCGCTCCGGGGCGGCCTTTCCGGCTGGTAGTTGAGGATGGGGGCGAGCCAGCGTTCGGCCGTGCCCACATCCCAGCCCTTGCGCCGGGCGTAGTCCTCGACCTGATCACGGTCGATCTTGCCCACGCCGAAATAGTGGCTGCCCGGGTGCCCGAAATAGAGGCCCGAGACCGAGGCCGGCGGCGTCATGGCATAGCTTTCGGTCAGCGCCATGCCCGCGTTCTCCTCGGCATTCAGTATACGGAACAGTGTCGCCTTTTCCGTGTGATCGGGCTGGGCCGGATAGCCGGGGGCGGGGCGAATACCCTGATACTGCTCGGCGATCAACGCGTCGACGTCCAGCGCTTCGTCGGGTGCATAGCCCCACAGTTCAGTCCTTACCTTGCGGTGCAGGGCCTCGGCGAAGGCCTCGGCCAGGCGGTCGGCCAGCGCCGTCGCCAGAATAGCGGAATAGTCATCGCCCGCATCCTTGAACCGTTGGGCGATCTCCAGTTCGCCATGCCCCGCCGTCACGGCAAAGGCGCCGATATAGTCCTGGCCGGTCTCGGAGACGAAGTCTGACAGCGCCAGATTGGGCTTGCCGTTCGACTTGCGGATCTGCTGGCGCAGGGTGTGGAAGCGGGCCAGTTCGTCGGTGCGGCTCACGTCGGTAAAGACCACGATGTCGTCGCCTTCGGCCCTTGCCGGCCAGAAGCCGACCACGCCCTTCGCCGTGAACCATCGCTCGTCGATAATCCGCTTCAGCATGGCCTTGGCATCGACGAACAGGTCGCGCGCGGCCTCGCCGACCACCTCGTCCTCGAGGATCAACGGATAGCGGCCGATCAACTCCCAGCTGGCGAAGAAGGGCGTCCAGTCAATGTGATCCGCCAGATCGGCCAGGTCCCAGGCGTCAAACGTCCGTGTACCGATGAACGACGGCGCGCCGGGAAGAGGGGCATCCGCTTCCGCCCGCCAGCGATTGGCCCGGGCATCGGTGAGGGTCGTGCGCGCCTTGGTGTCCTGACTGCGGGCATACTGCTCGCGGATGCGAACGTATTCCGCGCGGGTTGCGGCCTGGTTCTTCTCGCGCTCGTCCTTTGACAGCAGGCCGGAGACCACGCCGACAGCGCGGCTAGCGTCGATGACATAGGTGGTCGACCCTCGATGATAGGCCGGTTCGATCTTGACCGCCGTATGGGTCCGGCTGGTCGTCGCGCCCCCGATCAGCAGGGGAATGTCGAACCCGCGCCGCTCCATTTCCGAAGCGACGAACACCATCTCGTCCAGCGACGGGGTGATCAGGCCCGACAGGCCGACGATGTCCACCTTGTGCTCGACGGCGGCGTCCAGAATCCGGTCGGCCGGGACCATGACGCCCAGGTCGATGACCTCGTAGTTGTTACACTGCAGGACTACGCCGACGATGTTCTTGCCGATGTCGTGGACGTCGCCCTTGACCGTGGCCATCAGGATGCGGCCCGCCTGTTCCCTTGGCTTGCCGGCCTTTTCGGCCTCCATATAGGGCTCCAGCCAAGCTACGGCCTGCTTCATCACCCGCGCCGACTTGACCACCTGGGGCAGGAACATCTTGCCCGAGCCGAACAGGTCGCCGACGACGTTCATCCCGTCCATCAGCGGACCTTCGATGACGTGCAGCGGCCGCTCGACCGACAGACGGGCCTCTTCAGTGTCCTCAACAATCCATTCGGTGATGCCGTGGACCAGGGCGTGCTCGATGCGCTTTCCGACGGGGGCGTCCCGCCACTTCAGGTCGACGATCCGTGCTGCGCCCCTGTCCCCCTTGTAGTTCGGCGCGAGGTCGACCAGTCGCTCGGTATTGGAGACATTGGTCCGCTGCGGCCGGTTCAGGATCACATCCTCGACCGCCTCTCGCAGGGTGGGGTCGATGTCGTCATAGACGGGCAGGTCGCCGGCATTGACGATGCCCATGTCCATGCCGGCCTGAATGGCGTGGTACAGGAAGACCGAGTGGATTGCCCGTCGCACCGGCTCATTGCCGCGGAAGCTGAACGAGACATTCGACACCCCGCCCGACACGCGCGCGAAGGGCAGGGTGGCCTTGATCGCCCGCGTCGCCTCGATGAAGTCGACGGCGTAGTTGTCGTGCTCCTCGATCCCCGTCGCGACCGCGAAGATGTTGGGGTCGAAGATGATATCCTCGGGCGGGAAGCCGACCTCGTCGACGAGGATGCGATAGGCGCGGGTGCAGATCTCGATCTTGCGCGCGGCGGTGTCGGCCTGACCGACCTCGTCGAAGGCCATGACCACCACGGCGGCCCCGTAGCGCAGGCATTTCAGCGCCTGTTCGCGGAACTCGGCCTCGCCCGCCTTCATCGAGATGGAGTTGACGATGGGCTTGCCCTGAACGCACTTCAGCCCCGCCTCGATCACCTCCCACTTCGAGCTGTCGATCATCACCGGCACCCGGGCGATGTCGGGCTCGGCCGCGATCAGGTTCAGGAAGGTCCGCAAGGCCACGGCGCCGTCCAGCAGACCCTCGTCCATATTGATGTCGATGATGGCCGCGCCGGCTTCGACCTGCTGGCGTGCCACATCCAGCGCCGCTGCATAGTCACCCGCGACGATCAGCTTCCGGAATTTCGCCGACCCGGTGACATTGGTCCGCTCACCGACATTGATGAAGGTGGGACGCACTAGATCCTCCTCAGCGAAGCGGGAGAGGGGGACCACGCGCAGCGTGGTGGAGGGGGCGGATACAGACTCGGTGTCCTGGAATCGGAATGAATGGCGGCCAAAGTGTTCGAGGAGCGCGCGCGTCCGCCCCCTCCACCGCTTCGCGGTCCCCCTCCCCCGCGAAGGGGCGGGGGAGGATTTGCGGCGGTCATCCTCATGCCACCACCTCGAACGGTTCCAGCCCCGAGAGCCGCATCGCCATCGGCCGCTCCGGTATTTCGCGCGGCGTAACGCCCGCGACCTCTTCGGCCACATGACGGATGTGATCCGGCGTCGTGCCGCAACAGCCGCCGACGATGTTGACCAAACCCGAGCGGGCCCATTCCTCGAGGTGGTGGGCGGTCTCGTGGGGCTGTTCGTCATACTGGCCCATGGCGTTGGGCAGGCCGGCGTTGGGATAGGCGGCGACCAGGGTGTCGGCTACGCGGCTCAGCTCGGCGATGAAGGGCCGCATCAGGTCAGCCCCGAGGGCGCAGTTGAACCCCACGGCGAACGGTTTGGCATGCCGCACGCTGTTCCAGAAGGCCTCGGCCGTCTGGCCCGACAGGGTCCGGCCCGACCGGTCGGTGATGGTGCCCGAAATCCAGATCGGCAGGGCCTCCATGCCTTCGTCCTCCAGATCCTTGATCGCCTTGATCGCGGCCTTGCAGTTCAGCGTGTCGGTGATGGTTTCGATCAGATACAGGTGCACGCCGCCTTCGTTCAGCGCCTTCACCTGATGGCGATAGGCGTCATAGACCTGATCGAAGGTCACGCTGCGCGCGCCGGGGTCGTTCACGTCGGACGACATCGACAGCATCTTGTTCAGCGGGCCGATGGAGCCGGCGGCAAAGCGCGGCTTGTGCGGCTCCTTTTCCGTCCAGCGGTCGGCGGCGGCGCGGGCCAGTTTCGCGCCTTCCAGATTGATGTCCCACACCGACTGGTCGTCCAGCTTGTAGTCGTCCTGGGCGATGACTGTAGCCGAGAAGGTGTTGGTCTCGCTGATGTCGGCTCCGGCCCCAAAATACTGGTCATGCAGGCCGGCGATCACATCCGGCCGGGTCAGGCACAGGATATCGTTATTGCCCTTCATCTGTCCGTTGAGTGCTGCGAATCTCTCGCCACGGAAATCCGCTTCCGAGAGCTCGCTGCGCTGGATCATCACGCCCCACGCGCCGTCCAGCACCAGAATGCGCTCTTTCGCGGCGGCATGCAGGGCGGCAATGCGGTCAGCCCGGCTCACGACACGGTCTCGCGCACGCCCAGAACCCGGCAAATGGCATAAACCAGATCGGCACGGTTCAGGGTGTAGAAGTGGAAGTCGGAAAACCCTTCTTCCTGCAGCCGGGCGCAGGTCTCAGCGGCCACCGAGGCGGCCAGCAGACGGCGGGTATCCGGATCATTGTCGAGCCCGTCGAAATGGGTCTTCAGCCAGTCAGGAATGGCGGTGCCGCACGCGCCGCACATGCGGGTCAGGCCTGCGAAATTCGACACCGGCATGATCCCGGGGATCAGGGGGATGGTCACGCCCGCCGCCCGTACCCGGTCTCGGAACCGCAAAAAGGCGTCGATGTCGAAGAAGAACTGGCTGACGGCGCGCGTCGCCCCCGCATCGACCTTGGCCTTCAGCACATCGATGTCGTGGTCCAGAGACGGGCTCTCGGGGTGTTTTTCGGGATAGACGCCCACCGAGATTTCCATGCCGCCATGCCGGGCGATGGCGGCTGTCAGTTCGGTGGCATTGGCATAACCGTCGGCGCGCGGTTGATAGACTCCGCCGATCCCGGCGCCGTTCGGCGGATCACCCCGAAGAGCCACGATGTGGCGAACTCCGGCGGCCTTGTAGTCGGCGATCACCGCATCGACCTCATCACGCGAGGCCTCGACACAGGTCAGGTGGGCGGCGGGGGCCAGACCGGTCTCGGCCAGGATGCGCTGGACCGTGCGGTGGGTCCGCTCGCGCGTCGAGCCGCCCGCGCCATAGGTGACCGAGACAAAGCCGGGGCTCAGCGGCTCCAGCCGCCGTATGGCCTTCCACAGGGTGGCCTCGGCGTCATCGGACTTGGGCGGAAAGAATTCGAACGAGACATTGACCGCATTGCGGTTCGAGCCCGCTCGCGCCACCGGTCCCAGTGGCGACAGCAACAGGGCACGGGCTTCAGCCAGCGAGGTCATCAGGCGACACTCCGCCTGGCATCGGCGGGGCGCACGGCGGTCCAGATCAGCACGGTCAGACCGTCCTTGTCGGGGGGCAGGGCGATGGGTGCGCTCGCCTTCAGCCCGGCATCGGCCAGCCAGCCGTTGATCTCGGCATCGGTAAAGCCCAGCCGCCGGTGCTGGTGCTCCTCGCGCAACTCCTCGAGATCGTGCGGGGCGAAATCGACGATCAGCAGCTTGCCGCCCGGCATGACCAGCCGCGCCGCCTCATTGATCGCCGTCGCCGGGTCTGCCAGATAGTGCAGGACCTGATGCACCAGCACCAGATCGGCGCTCTGCGAGGGGAGGCGGGTGGCAAAGATGTCGCCGTGGCGCAGCTCGACCTTGCCGACGCCCGCCTGGGCCACCTTGGCGCGGGCGATGTTCAGCATGTTCTGCGACAGGTCCAGCCCGACCGCCATGCGCGCCCGCCCGCCCAGCAGGGTCAGCATCCGCCCCGACCCGGTGCCCAGATCGACCAGCCGCTCGAACGGGCCCGGCCCGGCTGCGCGCTCGATGGCGGCCTCGACCGCCGATTCGCACACATACAGCGAGCGGATGCGGTCCCACTGCGGCGCGACCTGTTCGAAATAGGCCTCGGCGGCGGCCTCGCGGTCGCGGCGCACCTCGTCCAGCCGTCGATGATCCTGCTCGCTGGAGCGATCATCCAGCAGGTCCAGCACCGTATCGACCAGCCGCCGTGCGGTGGGGTCGGATGACAGGCGGTAATAGACCCGCGCCCCGTCCGGGAAGCGCTCGATCAGGCCGGCCTCGGTCATCAGCTTCAGATGTCGCGACACGCGCGGCTGGCTTTGATCCAGGATGTGCGACAGCTCCATCACCGACAGCTCATCCCCGGCCAGCAGTGCCAGCACGCGCAGCCGCGTGGGCTCGCCCGCCCCGCGCAGGGCCTCTATGGTCTGATCCGCCGTCCAGTTCATGCAATCATATAAAGATATCCTTATACGATTATGCAAGCAAAATCGGGCGACGGAATGCGCGGTCTGACGCGTGAGTTTGACGAGGGCGCGGCAAGGAGACACGGCATGACGAAGATGGCGATGATGACGGCAGCCAGCCTGATGGCGGTTCTGGCTGCGTGCGGCCCGGCCCCGGAGCGACATGCGGACACGGTGCCTGAGGCAGGCAGTGCGCCGGCCCCCGAACCAACAGAACAGGTTGCCGATGAAGCCAAGGCTCAGCCGACCGCTTCCGTTGTGCCCGACGCCGCCGAGCGCCCCCGCCGTCGTCGCGGCCCGGACGGCGGCGACCAGACCCTGCGCGGTCTGGAACAGCGCATGCTGGCCGGCTTTGACCGGCTGGATATTGACGGGGACGGCCAGCTGACCCCCGACGAACTGGCCGCCGGCGACGGGCCGGGCGGAGCGCGCATGCTGCGTCGGGCGGACACAGACGGAAATGGTACCCTGACCCGCGACGAGGTCCGCCACGCCGCCGGCACCCTGTTCGAAATGATGGACGTCGACGGGGACGGTGTCGTCACCGAGGGCGAGCGCCCTCGCCGTGATCGCTAGTCCGGAACCGGCGTGACCAGCGGCTGGTGCGCGAACAGCGCCGCCATATTCTGCATCAACAGCATCAGCATACCTTGTACCGACTCGGTCGTGGCGCCCCCCGTATGCGGCGTCAGCACCGTGTTGGGCACATCGGCCCAGCGCGCCGGATCGGTCGGTTCATCCTCATAGACATCCAGCGCCGCGGCCCCCAGCGTCCCGGTTTTCAGTGCCTCGATCAGGGCGTCCTCATCCACCAGACTGCCGCGCGCCACATTGACCAGCAGGCCCGATGATCCCAGCGCCGCAATGACCTCGGCGTCGATCAGGCCGCGATTGTCGTCATCGGCCTTGCACGCCACCACCAGAACGTCCGACCCGCGCGCCAGCTCAAGCAAGGTCTCCGCGCGAGGCCACTCAACGTCCTTCGGCCGCGGCCCCCACCACTGGACGGCCATCCGCAGCGCCTCGGCCCGTACGGCCACCGCCTGACCGATCAGGCCCATGCCGACGATCCCGACCCGTGCCCCCTTCAGCGACGGTGTGATCAGCCGCGCCTCGGGCGTCCAGCCGCCGCTGCGCAGGGTGCGGTCCCCTTCGACCAGCCGCCGCCGGGAGGCAAGGATCAGGCCGATCGCATGGTCCGCGACATCCTCGTGATTGACCGCCGGCGCATGGGTGACCGGCAGGCCCCGCGCCCGGCACCAGCCCACATCGATCCCGTCATAGCCCGATGTGAAACAGGCAATCAGCCGCAAGGACGGAAGCCGCTCGATCAGCGCGGTATCCAGCGGAAACTCGCCCGCCACCACCAGCGCCTGGATGTCCCGCTCGGCCTCGACCGGGGGATGCTCCCAGAACCGGTAGACGTCATAGGTCGACTCCAGAAAGCCGGTCAGCGGCGCCAGATGCCGCTGCATGATCAGGACTGCGGGGCGTTGGGTCATGAGGCGATCCTTTCCCGTCGGCCGTCCGCTGGCAAGAGCCGCCATCCTGTCGAGGGTTTCATGAGCGCGCCTCATTCCCGACCCAATTCGCTACAAGTGTAACGCTACAAATGTAGCGAGCCTGCCATGCCCCAGACCTCTATCGATCAACTGCCCCGGCGCGAGCGTGAAGTGTTCGAGACCCTTTACCGGCTGGAGCAGGCGACCACCGCCACCCTGCGCGGCGTGCTGGCCGATCCGCTCAGCGACTCGGCGGTCCGGACCCTGCTCAGCCGACTGGAAGCCAAGGGCCTGGTCCGGCGCACGGCCGGGCCGGACGGCTTCGTCTATGCCCCGGTGCCCCGCACTGACGCGGTGGCTGAGGGTGCCCTGAAACGGATGGTCGAGACCTTCTTTGCCGGCTCGGCCGCCAGCGCGGCGACCGCACTTCTCGGACTGGGCCAGACCCTGACCGCGGACGAGGCCGAGGCGCTGCGCCGCACCATCGACCGGATGGGTGCGCCGGGGGAGGGGAGGGATCGCTCATGATCGCCGCCCTGATCCTGTCACTCGCCCTCAAGTCTGCAGTGATCGCGGGCGCGGGCGTCCTCTGTGCCATGACTTTGGCGCGCGGCGCCGCGGACCGCGCCAACATCCTGCGCGCGACTGTCTGCCTGCTGCTGGCCCTGCCGGTCGTGGCGCTGGCCCTGCCTGCGTGGGAGTTGGCACTTTTGCCGGCCTCTACTGTCGCTGAGCCGACCGTCGCTTCCGCTCCCCTGTGGCAGGGCGAGATTGGACCGGTCGCCGGTGTGGCTGTCGAGGCCGCCATGCCATGGCCGTCGCCCATGGCCCTCGCGATTCTCGTCTGGCTTGTCGGCGGCCTGTTCGTCTCCGGGCGTCTGGTGCTGGGCGTCATGACGCTGGATCGCTGGACGTCCGAGGGGCAGGCCGTGACCTGTCCGGCCTGGCGCGCGGCGCTGGACCGGCTGTGCAGCGGGCATCGGCCCCGACTGGTGACCAGCGCGCGTCTGCCCGGACCGCTCAGCTGGGGCGTGCCCCCCGGCACCATCCTGCTCGACCCCGCCAGCCTGTCCGATCCGCGCACCGCCGATGCAGTTCTCGCTCATGAGCTGGCGCATCTGAAGCGCCGGGACTGGCTGTTCCTCGTCCTGTCGCGGCTGGCGCTGGCCCTGTTCTGGTTCAATCCGCTGGTCTGGATGCTTCACGCCGCGCTCGTCTCCCGTACCGAAGAGGCCGCCGATGCCGCTGCCGTCTCGCGCGTCGACCGCCAGACCTATGCCCATGCCCTCGTGCGACTGGCCAGCCAGCCGGTCGCCAACGCCTCTCTCCCGTGGAGCTCGACCGCCATGGCGGCCGATGCCCGCTCTCTCAAGAAAAGGATCGATTGCCTGATGACCGACCACGCCCCCCATGCCCGCCCGCTGACGGTGGCCGTAACCGTTGCCGCCCTGTCGCTGTTGGCCACGCCGCTGGCCGCCCTGCAGGTGACCCAGGACCCGCCCCCGCCGCCGCCCGCACCCACAGCGCCCCCTGCGCCGCCCGCCCCGCCGGCTGCGGTGCTGGCCCTTGCTCCCCTGTCGCCTTTGCCTGCGCCGCCTGCACCTCCCGCTCCGCCTGCGCCTCCGTCCCGCACGCTGCAGGAGCCGCCGACGCCTCCGGCTCCGCCGGCACCGCCCGCACCCCGGGCCGGCACACGCGTTATCTCCTGGAGCCAGGCTACACCTCAGGAGCGCGCCGAGATCGAACGCGCTCGCGCCGAGGCCAGCGTCGCTCGTCAGCAGGCCGAGCGCGCCCGCGCCCAGGCTGAACAGGCCCGCGCCGAGGCCATGGCCGCCCGCGAGCAGGCCGCCGTCGCCCGCCGCGATGCCGGCCGTCAGATGGCCGAGGGGGCTGAACAGATGCTCGTCGGCGCCCGCCAGATGCGCGAGGAAGCCACCCGGCTGGAAGATCCCGCCTATCGCGCGGAGCAGATCGCCCGCAACCGCGAGCGTGGCGAGGTCGTCACTGACGCAGACCTGCGGGCCCTCGTGCCCCGCCTGCGGCAACAGGCCGACGAACTGGTGCGCCAGGCCGT
This sequence comes from Neptunomonas phycophila, assembly GCA_964224415.1. Taxonomy (GTDB): domain Bacteria; phylum Pseudomonadota; class Alphaproteobacteria; order Caulobacterales; family Caulobacteraceae; genus Brevundimonas. Next base: position 104,733 of record CAXQIE010000018.1, on the reverse strand, counting down.
CGAGATGCGGGAACGCGCCGGACCGATGGGCTGAGGAGAGGGCAGGGAGGCGTGACTGCGCCTCCCTTGCCGCCCTACCGCCCGAATTTCTGGAATTTGATGCGGTGTGGGATCAGGCTGTCGACGCCCAGGCGGCGCTTCTTGTCTTCCTCATAGGCCTCGAAGTTGCCCTCGAACCATTCGACGTGGCTGTCGCCCTCAAACGCCAGGATATGGGTGGCCAGACGGTCCAGGAACCAGCGGTCGTGGGAGATGACCACGGCGCAGCCGGCGAACTGCTCCAGCGCCTCCTCGAGGTTCTGCAGCGTCTCGATGTCGAGGTCGTTGGTCGGTTCATCGAGAAGGATCAGATTGCCGCCGGTCGCCAGCGTCTTGGCAAGGTGCACGCGGTTGCGCTCACCGCCCGATAGTTGGCCGACCTTCTTTTGCTGGTCGCCCCCCTTGAAGTTGAAACTGCCGACATAGGCGCGGGTATTGATCTCGCGCTTGCCGACCATCATCACATCGGTGCCGCCCGAGATGGCCTGCCAGATGGTCTCGTCGGGCTTCAGGTCGTCACGCGACTGATCGACATAGGCCAGCTTGACCGTCTCGCCGATCTTTATGGTGCCGCCGTCAGGCTGTTCCTGGCCGGTGATCAGCTTGAACATGGTCGACTTGCCGGCGCCGTTCGGGCCGATCACGCCGACGATGCCATTGGGCGGAAGCCGGAAGGTCAGATTGTCGAACAACAGCTTGTCGCCGTACGACTTCTTCAGGCCCTCGACCTCCAGCACCACATTGCCGAGGCGCGGGCCGGGCGGGATCTGGATGTGGGCGTGGGTCTGGGCGCCGCGGGCATTTTCCTGATCGGCGACCATCTTCTCGTAGGCGGCCAGACGCGCCTTGGACTTGGCCTGACGGGCCTTGGCGCCGGAGCGGACCCATTCCAGTTCGCGGGTCAGCGCCCGCTGGCGGGCTTCGGACTCGGACTGTTCCTGCACGACGCGCTTCTGCTTGGCCTCCAGCCAGCTGGAATAATTGCCCTCGTGGGGGTGGCCCTTGCCGCGGTCCAGCTCCAGCGTCCACTTGGTCACCTGATCCAGGAAGTAGCGGTCGTGGGTAACCAGGATGACGCAGCCGGGGAAGTTCTCCAGATGGTGCTGCAGCCAGGCCACCGACTCGGCGTCGAGGTGGTTGGTCGGTTCGTCCATCAGCAGCATGTCGGGCTTGCTGAGCAGCAGGCGCGCCAGCGCCACGCGCCGCTTCTCACCACCGGAGAGATTGGTCACCGACCAGTCGTCGGGCGGACAGCGCAGGGCGTCCATGGCCATTTCGATGCGGCTGTCCACGTCCCAGACATCGCCCGCGTCGATCTTCTCCTGGAGGGCGGTCATCTCCTCCATCAGTTCGTCGGAATAGTTCTCGGCCATTTCCATGGCGATGGCGTTGAAGCGGTTGACCCACTGCTTCTCCTCGCACCAGGCCTCGACGTTCTCGCGGACCGTCAGGCTGTCATCCAGATGCGGCTCCTGCTCCAGATAGCCGCGTTTGACGCCGTCGGCGGCCTTGGCCTCGCCCTGGAACTCCTTGTCCAGCCCGGCCATGATCTTGAGCAGGGTGGATTTACCCGAGCCGTTGACCCCGACCACGCCGATCTTGGCGTCGTTGTAGAACGACAGCCAGATGTTCTCGAAGATCTTCTTGCCGCCGGGAAAGGTCTTGGTCAGACCCTGCATCTGAAAGATGTACTGCTGCGCCATGGAGTGCGGTGCGCCCTTGAAATCGTGTGGGGGGAGGTTGGGGCGGGATGTAGCGACTGCAGGCGCGAAGGGCAACGCCCGCCCGGCGTGTCAGACGGTCTCCACCAAAGCCTTCGCCGCCTTCAGGTCCTCGACGAAGCGGGCGCGTTCGACCTCGCGCGTCGCTGCGTCGGGCAGGCGCAGTAGATAGGAGGGGTGGACGGTCGGCAGTACTGGCGTGCCGTCGTCCAGCTGGACAGGTCGGCCCCGCTCTTTCGTGACGGCAATCTTCCGGCCGAGCACGCCCAGCGCCGCCGTGGCCCCCAGCGTCACGATCAACCGGGGTTTGACGAGGGCGCGCTCGGCGTCCAGCCACCAGCGGCAGGCCTCGACCTCGCCCGCATCCGGGGTTCTGTGCAGGCGTCGCCTGCCGCGCGGCTCGTGCTTGAAATGTTTGACCGCATTGGTGACCCAGGCGGCGGTCCGGTCGAGGTCCGCCTCGGCCAGCGCGGTATCCAGCACCTGACCCGCCGGTCCGACGAAGGGCTCGCCCGCCAGATCCTCCTGATCGCCCGGCTGCTCGCCCACAATCATCAGTGGAGCCTCGCGGGGCCCCTTGCCGCACACCGCCTGGGTTGCATCGCGCCACAGGGGACAGCGGCGGCAGCCCTGCGCGGCGCCATTCAAGGCGGCCAGAGAGTCAGGCGCGGATACGGGCTCAGGGCGCACCACCACCGGCGCTATGGCCCTCATCAGTCGGGCGTTGGCCGGGCTGGCGGGGGTGGCCACCATGGTCCCCAGCCGGGCCTCGGCCTCGCGGATCATGCCGGGGATCAGCGACGCCTCGGGCAGATTGGCCCAGTAGCGGCGTGGCATCTCGCTCTGCATCATCTTCGTCTTCAGCCGGGCCGGATTGAAGGTCGAGGCGTAATAGGTCTTCCAGAAGTCCTCGACATCGTCGCCCTCCGGGGCCTGATCCTTCGTGGCGGGCGGGCCGAAGGTCAGGTGTTCGCCGTCCCAGTCGGCCGTGCCGTCGGGCGTCAGGATCGTCCAGCGCATAGTGGTAAAGCGCCGCTGGAAGAAGGGGGCGGTCCGCTCCAGCACCCGGTGCGCCGGCTCGAACCAGGCGATCCAGCGCTCGCCACCGGCCTCCTCGATCCGGCGAAAGCGAACAAAGGCCTTCATCTTGTGCGCCGCGCGGCTGACGTTCTTCGCCCGCTCCATGGCGTCGGCGACATCCCGGTCCGAGACGATGTTCAGCAGGTGACGGTCCTGCTGCAGCCGCCACAGCAGCCGGTACAGCAGGTCGAACCGGTCCTCCGACCGGTGCAGCACGACCGCGGCCGCCAGATCCATGAAGGCGCGCGGTACCGTCAGGGTGAAACCGGCCGGGGCAGGCGAGGGGGGCGCGGCCTCCTCGAACAGGCCGGCAGTCGTCGTGCCTGTGCGGAAGGCCGCCCGGGCCGGCTGGACGCCCTCGGCCAGCAGGGCCCGGGCACGGGTCCGCCAGCCGTCCAGATCGGTCTCGGACTCCAGCCGCACAGTGCGCATCAGAAAAGGCTCAGCTGCTCGGGTTCGCGCGGCTTCACCAGACTCGCCTTGAGGTCGGCCGCATCTGTCAGGCCGCCGGGCGTCCAGTCCAGAGTGGTGATGAAGGGCCGGATTTTGTCGAGGCTGCGCGTCAGCCGCTGGATGTCCTCCAGCCTAAGGGTCCGGTAGCGCCGGACCTTCAGGATCCGGTCGACCGAGCGCACGCCCAGGCCCGGCACGCGCAACAGGGTCTCGCGCTCCGCCACATTCACATCGACGGGAAAACTGGCCCGGTTGGCCAGCGCCCAGCCCAGCTTGGGGTCGACCGCCAGATCCAGCATGCCGTCGGGCGTGGCCGAGGCGATCTCGGGCGCGGAAAAGCCGTAGAACCGCATCAGCCAGTCGGCCTGGTATAGCCGGTGCTCGCGGATCAGCGGCGGCTTCGACAGAGGCAGCTGTGCCGAGGAGTCCGGTATCGGGCTGAAGGCGGAATAATAGACCCGGCGCAGGCCATATCCGCCGTAGAGCGAGGCCGACCGCTCCAGAATCTCCCCATCCGGCGCGCCATCGGCCCCGACGATTATTTGGGTCGACTGCCCACCGGGGGCAAAACGGGGCGGGCGTTTGCGATCCTTCTTCGCCGGGCGGGCGGCCTCGACCCGCTGACGGACCTGGCCCATGGCCTTCTTGATCACCCCGGCGTCCTTCTGCGGGGCCAGCCGGGCCAGCGCCTCGTCGCGCGGCAGTTCGATATTGGCCGACAGCCGGTCGGCATACAGCCCCGCCTGCGCCACCAGATCGGGGTCGGCCTCGGGGATCAGCTTCAGATGGATGTAGCCGCGGAAGTCATGCTCCTCGCGCAGGATGCGCGCGACCCGCACCAGTTCCTCCATCGTATAGTCGCCCGACTGGACGATGCCCGACGAGAGGAACAGCCCCTCGATATAGTTCCGCTTGTAGAAGTTCAGCGTCAGGTCGACGACTTCCTGCACCGAGAACCGCGCCCGCGACACGTTCGACGACACCCGGTTGATGCAATAGGCGCAGTCATAGATGCAGAAGTTGGTCAGCAGGATCTTCAGCAGGCTGACGCACCGCCCGTCCGGCGTATAGGCGTGGCAGATGCCCATCCCCTCGGTCGAGCCGATCCCCTTGCCCCCGACCGAGTTCCGCTTGGCCGCCCCCGACGACGCGCACGACGCATCATACTTGGCCGCATCCGCGAGGATTTCCAGTTTTCTGCGCAGATCGAGACGGGCCATGCGTTCATGCTATGTTCTATATCCGGGCCGAGGTCCAGCGTGGCCGTAAAGGCGGAATGTCGCGGGAGGGCGACCCGCCGCCCTTGCCTGTTGCACTGCAACATGGCACACGGCGCGCAACCTGGACCCGCGCCACTGGATGGCTTGCGGGTGGCTATTCCGGCCGCCGATCCGCCGGAGCAATGAAACCGGCCCCTGTCTACCCCCCGCTTATGGGCGCGGCCGGTCGTCTGTTGTGTGACCCCCTCATGTCTGTCTTCCAATCGGCCCGCGCCCAGTGGCTGGCCCATCCGCGCAAGGACCTGCTGGCCGGCACCGTCGTCGCCCTGGCCCTGATCCCCGAGGCCATCGCCTTTTCCATCATCGCCGGGGTCGATCCGGCGGTAGGACTCTATGCCAGTTTCGTCATCGCCGTGACGATCGCCTTCGTCGGCGGCCGCCCGGCCATGATCAGTGCGGCGACCGGGGCCATGGCCCTGCTGATGGTCACCCTCGTCCGCGACCACGGGCTGGAATACCTCTTCGCCGCCTCGATCCTGACCGGCATCTTCCAGATCGGCGTGGGCATTCTAAGGCTCGGCCGCTATATCAAATTCGTCTCCAGCTCGGTCATGACGGGCTTCGTCAATTCGCTGGCGATCCTGATCTTCATGGCCCAACTGCCCGAGCTGATCGGCATGGGCTGGCAGACATACGCCCTCGTCGCCGCGGGCCTGGCGGTCATCTACGGCCTGCCACGCCTGACGAAGGCCGTTCCCTCGGCGCTGGTGGCCATCGTCCTGCTCAGCGGCTTCGTCATCTGGAGCGGGATGGACGTCCGCACCGTCGGCGACATGGGTGAGATGCCGACCACCTTCCCGATGTTCCACATCCCCATGGTGCCCCTGACGTGGGAGACCTTCGCCATAATCGCGCCGGTGGCCGCGACGCTCGCCTTCGTCGGCCTGCTGGAAAGCCTGCTGACCGCCAATCTGCTCGACGACATCACTGACACCCCGTCCGACAAGGACCGCGAGACGCGGGGTCAGGGCATTGCGAATATCGCAGCAGGATTCTTCGGCGGCATGGCGGGCTGTGCCATGATCGGCCAGTCGATCATCAATGTGACCAGTGGCGCGCGCGGGCGGCTGTCGACCCTGTGGGCGGGCCTGTTCCTGCTGTTCCTGATCCTGGTGCTTCAGGACTGGGTGGCGCGCATTCCGATGGCCGCGCTGGTGGCGGTCATGATCATGGTCTCGATCGGCACCTTCAACTGGAACTCGGTGCTGAAGCTCCGCACCATGCCGTTCCAGTCCTCCGTGGTCATGCTGGCCACGACGATCACCGTAGTCCTGACCCATGACCTGTCAAAGGGGGTGGTGCTGGGCGTCATCCTCTCGGCCATCTTCTTCATGCGCAAGGTCGGCAAGACCGTGGTGGTGGAAGAGGTCGAGGCCCCCGAGGGCGAGCTGAAATATCGGGTCAGCGGCAATCTGTTCTTCGCCTCGGCCGATGTCTTCGCCGCCAGTTTCGAGCACCACGGCCATCCGACGGTCGTCGAGATCGATATGTCGAACGCCCATCTGTGGGACGTGACCGGCGTGGTCGCGGTCGACAGGGTGGTGTTTCGCTATCGCCGTCAGGGCGCGCGCGTCGTGGTGTCCGGTATGAATGAGGCCGCCCGGACCCTCGTCGCCAAACTGGGCCGCCACGAGAAGGAGCACCTTCCCGCCGGGGCGCGCGCACACTGATCCGTCAGGTGTAGTTGAAGCTGATCGAGATGCGCTCGGCCTTGGCGGCATTGGGCGGCACTTCGTGGCGCAGCCAGCTTTCCCACATCAGCACGGTGCCGGGCCGGGGCGCCAGATAGACGAACGGCCGCTCGGCCTCGGGCGCGTCGGCATGCACGCCCGGCCGCGCCATCATCATCGGCAGGCGCGGGTCCTCGAGCTTCAGCGACGAGGCCCCGTCGGGTATCTCGATATAGACCGTGCCCGACAGGAAGGCGTGCGGGTGGATGTGGCCCGAATGCCCGCCGCCGGGCTTCAGCACATTGACCCACAGATTATCCAGCTTGGGCTTTCTCGCCAGATCGAAGTTCAGCGCCCTGGCATAGGCCAGGGCGTGCCGGTCCAGATGCCGCTTCAGGGCCTCGATCTCGGGCATCCGTTTCGGCAGGTCGTTGAGCGAACCGTAAGAGGTATAGCCGCGATAGCCGTGATCCCGACACCAGGCGCGGCCCGCCCCGTCCTCGACCGCCAGCAGGCGACAGGCCTCGGACAGCTCCGCGACCAGCTGCGGATCGTCCAGACCGGACTCATAGACCTGGGTCACAAACAGGGGGCGCAATGTCATGGCGACGGGATAGCCTGTCGCGCGCCCGGCGAGAAGCGGCTCAGAAGGGCAGGGCCGCTTCCCCGCGCAGAATGGACTCTGCCTCGGCCGTATGCGGCGCCCCCTCACGGTCATGGAGGATCAGCGGCGGCAGCAGGCGCAGCGGCGCCTTGCCGGTCTTGATCGCCTGAACCAGCACCCGCTTGGCCTGCTGGTCGGCAAAGGGATGGATCGGGCGGATGGCGAACGACCCGGCCTTGGGCGACAGCAGCGCCAGGATGTCGACCAGTCGCTCGGCCCGATGGATCATGACGATCCGCCCGCCCTCGCGCACAGCCTTCAGCAAGAATCCGGTCCAGGCCTCAAGGCCGTCATCGGCCATCCACGCCGCGCGCCGTTCGGGGGCAGGAGGCCGTAAGCTCCCGGGATCGTCGAAAAAGGGCGGATTGCTGACCGCCCAGTCAAAGGGCGCCAGGTCCAACGCACGGAAGCCCTCGGCCACATCGCCGCTGCGTATCTCCGCCCGGTCGCCCAGCCCGTTCGTCTCGACATTTTGACGCGCCAGTTCGGCGACCTCCGCCTCGCGCTCAACCCCGACCAGCTGCACCCCAGGGCACCTCGCGGCGATCTGGGTCAATACCGCCCCGGGCCCGCAGCCCGCCTCGATCACCCGCTCGCCCGGCCGGGCCGCGACCGAGGCCGCCAGCACGGCTGCATCCATCCCAGCGCGATAGCCCCGCACCGGCTGGGCCAGCCGCACGCGCCCGCCCAAAAGGGCATCTTCCCGCACTACGGGGATACTGCCTGCGACCGTCACGCGTCTTGACCCTTCATGGTCCGATCACCATTGTGCGCGCCAACCCGCCCCGGCAAGACGGGCGCCGGTTTTTTATCTCCCCGCCGTATCGCATGAGTTCCCCTTGGACGCCGTTTCCAATTCCGTCAGCCGACCCGCCGGAGATGTCGCCCCGATCGTGCGGCTCAGCCAGCCGGACATGGACCGCGTCAACCAGCTGATCCGCGAGCGGATGGCGTCCGACGTCCCGTTGATCCCGGCGCTGGCGGATCACCTGATTGCCGCGGGCGGCAAGCGGCTGCGTCCCATGCTGACCATCGCCGCCGCGCGCGCTTCGGGCGGGGCGAAGGGCATCGAGGCCCCGCTGCATCTGGCCGCGGCGGTCGAGTTCATCCACACCGCTACCCTGCTGCACGACGACGTGGTCGACACCTCCGACCTGCGCCGGGGCAAGGTCGCCGCGCATCTGATCTGGGGCGCCCCCTCCAGCGTCCTGGTCGGTGACTTCCTGTTCGCCCGCGCTTTCGAGCTGATGGTTGAAACGGACTCCATGCGCGCGCTGGGCATTCTGGCCCGCGCCTCCAGCGTCATCTCCGAAGGCGAGGTGCTGCAGCTGACGCGCGCTCACGACCTCAATCTCGACACCGCCGTCTATCTTGAGATCATCACCGCCAAGACCGCCGAGCTGTTTGCCGCCGCCGCAGAGGCCGGCGCGGTCGGTGCGGGCGCCGATGACGCCGTGGTCAAGGGCCTGCGCGACTATGGCATGAACCTCGGCATCGCCTTCCAGCTGGCCGATGATGCCCTGGACTACGGTGGCACGGCCGCAGCGCTGGGCAAGAACGCCGGCGACGATTTCCGCGAGGGCAAGGTCACCCTGCCGCTGATCCTCGCCATTGAGCGCGGCGGCGGGCTCAAGGACGGCTTCTGGGATCAGGCCTTTGCCAAATCCGTCCGCGATGACGACGACTTTGCCCGCGCACGCGAACGGGTGATCGGCACCGGATCCGTCAACGCCACTCTCGACGTCGCCGGCGACTATGCCGACGCTGCCAAGGCTGCACTCCAGGTCCTGCCCGACAGCGACTGGCGCCAGGCGCTGGACCTGCTGGCGGACTATGCCGTCAGCCGGGTCTACTAGCGCAGGCTCCCGCAGAACCGCTGGATGCGTTCGCAGGCCGCTTCCAGCACGGTTTCGCTGGTCGCATAGCTGATGCGGAAATAGGGGCTGAGGCCAAAGGCCGAGCCCTGCACCACGGCCACGCCCTCGGCGTCCAGCAGGGCGCTGGCAAAGGTGTCGTCGCTGTCGATCACCGTGCCGTCCGGCGTCGCCTTGCCGATCAGTCCCTCGATCGACGGATAGACATAGAACGCCCCCTCTGGCGTGGCGCAGCGGATGCCGTGGGCCTGGTTCAGCATGGACACCACAAGATCGCGGCGCGCTTCGAACGCCTTGCCGCGCTCGGCGATGAAGTCCTGCGGCCCGTTCAGCGCCTCGACTGCGGCCCACTGGCTGATCGACGACGGGTTCGAGGTCGTCTGCCCCGCCACCTTCCGCATCAGGTCGATAAGCGCCTTGGGTCCGCCCGCATAGCCGATTCGCCAGCCGGTCATGGCGTAGGCCTTGGACACGCCGTTGACCGTCAGCGTCCGGTCGTACAGGTCCGGCGCCACCTGGGCGATGGTGACATAGTCGAAGTCGCCGTACATCAGGTGCTCGTACATGTCGTCGGTCAGCACCCAGACGTGCGGATGGCGCCGCAGCACCCCGGCCAGCGCCTCCAGCTCGGCGGCGGTATAGGCGGCCCCGGTCGGGTTCGACGGACTGTTGAGGATCAGCCATCGGGTGCGCGGCGTGATCGCCGCCTCCAGCACCTCGGGCCGCAGCTTGAAGCCGTCGGCCTCCTCGCCGACCACCCGCACCGGCCCACCCCCGGCCAGCAGCACCATGTCGGGATAGCTGACCCAGTAGGGCGCCGGCACGATCACCTCATCGCCCGGCGACAGGGTGGCCAGCAGGGCGTTGTAGATCACCGCCTTGCCGCCGCCCGCCACATGGATCTGGTGGGTCGCATAGGTCAGGCCGTTCTCGCGCGCGAACTTGGCGACAATGGCGGCCTTCAGCTCGGGCATGCCGTCGGCGTCGGTGTATTTGGTCTCGCCCCGGCGGATGGCGGCGATGGCCGCGTCCTTGATGTTGTCCGGCGTGTCGAAATCCGGCTCGCCCGCGCCCAGCCCGATCACATCGCGTCCCGCCGCCTTCAGCGCGCGCGCCTGGGCGGTGACGGCCAGCGTCGCCGACGGCTTCACGCGGGCAAGGGCCTTGGACTGCAGCTCGGACATGGACAGGGACTCGCAGACGGGGAGGGGAGAGGCCGTTATTCACGGCACTGGCTGTTTACGGGGCGTCGCGCGTGGGTGCAAATGGGGGTGGTTGCAGGAGAGCGCCATGAGAAATGCAGCACGAACCCTGATCGGCATGGCGGCGGCAATCTTCTTGTTGTCGGGTGCCACCTCGAGTTTGGCACAGGAAGCAACGGGCGATGCGGTAGAGCCGGAGTTTGATCCCTACTGCATGGACGATTACGGGCGCGACCTGTGTGACCCTGAGGGGTGGCTCGGGATTGTCGAGACTTTCGGTGTCGAGGCGGCAGAAGACGCTCAAGCCAACGGCTGGCGCGGCGTGAGGGTTTTCACAATCGATGGCTATTCAAGAGATATGCCCATGGTGTCGGTGCTCTACACGGAGGTGAGCCAGTACGGCAGTCCATTGAACCCACGCTTGGACGTGCGGGGTGCCCGGGATGGCCACGGTCCTGCGCCGTCTCTCTCACGCGAGGCCTGGTTCGGAATCCTTGATGAGACAACGCGGATCGCTGAGCTGGCGACCGCCGCGCCTGTCCGTCAACTGGTGGGCGGAGACAGGACGCTCCCGGGAGCGGACGACGATGAAATGGTCTTCTGCCTTCATGCGTGGGTGAGCGTGACAGAGGTACTGAACGATAAGGGCGTCGTCCGGCGCATCCGCAATGCGTGCGGTGAGGACCCCTTGTTCGACGCCGGCTACGAGCTGTCGGCCAAGGCGCTGCGCGGTTTCCCCGTCTGCAATCATCTCGATCCTGCAAACTACCGGAATGAGTCTGCGCAGCTGGACCGGTGTCTGATCCTCGAGGGGGAAGATCAGATCGCGGCGGCTGAGGTGCTGAACCTGCTAGACGGCGAAATCTTTGAAGAAACTTCCAGCATCGCGGCGTATGCCGCGCCGGATATTCAGATATCGGGCACCTCTGGTGCAACGTCCCTTTCAGAGGCTCTCGGGCTCGACGACTCGCGCGTCGTTCGTCTGTATACCACGTCGATCCGGTCGGTCGGCCGTGATGTAGTGGCCGAGAGCATGGTCCATCGATATGGCGACGAGGACGGCAATGACTTCGCGGCGGATGTTCAACATGGCTGGCGCAAGACCGATGGGGCGTGGCGACTGGTCGAGTTCAGCCTCGGCCCATGGGAGCCGATCTAGGCCGTGATCCGCCGCATCCTCGACTTCGTTCTGAATATGGAGGCGGCCCGGTGGCGGGCGGCGCTGGCCACGGTTGTCCTGCTGGGCGCGGTGGTGGCCCTGTTGCTGGTCGGCAAGGCGGCGTTGGGGCTGGAGGCCGAGCATCGGCTTGAGGCCTGGCTTCAGGGCTATGCCGGCGGGCCTTGGGCCTTTCTGGCCACCGTCGTGCTGTTTGTCGCCGCGGCGTTCATCGGGGCACCGCAGTTCCTGCTGATCGCGGCCTGTGTGGTGGCCTTCGGGCCGTCGCTGGGCTTCTGGTACAGTTGGGGCGCGACGGTCATCTCGGCCGGGGTGACCTACTGGCTGGGGCGCGGGCCGACGGCGCGGCTGCTGGACCGCTGGGGCGGCAAGACCGCCACGCGGCTGAAGACCTTTGTCGGCCGTAATGCCTTCTACGCCAGCTTCATGATCCGCAATGTACCCTCGGCGCCCTTCATCGTCGTCAATATGGCCTTCGGGGCGGCCCGGGCCGGGTTCGTGCCCTTCCTCGCCGGCTGTGCCCTGGGCGTCCTGCCCAAGACGGCGCTGGTGGCCTTCTTTGGCGGGGCGGTCGCGGCGGCGGCCAGCGGTGACGGCACCTGGACCAGTCTGATCCTCGCGGCCGTGGCCGTCGTCTGGCTGGGGCTGATGCTGGGGGTGCGGGAATGGGTGAAGCGCCGGGAGGCTAAACGTAACTGAAGCGGTTGCAATATGGAGCCGTCTCCCCATCTGTCCGTTCAGGTCGCACCGACCCGAACCTGAAAGGAGAGATCGTTTGTCCCTGACCGTCTATATCTCGCCCGGCGCCTGCGCCATGGCCTCGCACTCGGCCCTTGAAGAGGCTGGTCTCGATTATCAGGCCAAGGTCATCGATCTGAAGAAGGGCGAGCAGAAGACGCCCGAATATCTGGCCGTCAATCCGGCCGGGGTGACCCCGGCGCTCAAGACCGATCAGGGCGTCCTCACCCAGAACGCCGCCATCCTTGCCTGGGTGGCCGAGACCAACCCCGACAAGACCCTGGCCCCGCTGGGCGACGCCTTCGCCATGGCGCGCTTCCACGCCTTCAACGGCTGGCTGGCCTCCAGCCTGCACCCGGCGATCGGCAAGGTGCTGTTCAGCCGCCCGCCGCTGGAAGGCGAGGCGAAGGAGCAGGCCGTCGAACAGGCCTTGGCCAAGTACGACCTGGCCGAACAGCAGCTTGAGGGCGACTGGGTGTTTGGCGACGACTGGACCCTGGCCGACAACTATCTGTCCGTGTTCAGCCGCTGGGCGCGTCAGGCGAAGCTGCTGGACGCCGGTCGCTATCCGAAGCTGAACGCCCATCTGGATCGCGTGCAGGAACGTCCGGCCATTCAGCGCATGCTCACGGCCGAGGGCCTGGAACCGGTCGCCGCCTGACCACACCCTCGTGATACGCCGGGCCGATTCAGGGCTTGTAATCCCTGTCCCATAAGGGCAAACGGGCCACGGTCGGCTCGGCGATATCGATCAGGACGGCCCGTGCGTGGGGATGCGCAGCGGGGCGGGGCGTCGTCGCAGCGGACATGATCGCTGACCGCCCCAAAAAGGCCCGAACCGGAACGGTATCCCACCCCTATGCATCTCTTCGGCATGATCTCGAACGACATCGCCATCGATCTCGGCACGGCCAACACCCTGATCTATATGAAGGGCAAAGGCATCGTCCTGAACGAGCCGTCGGTGGTGGCCCTCAGAAACGTCGGTGGACGGAAGATCGTCCACGCCGTGGGCATCGAGGCCAAACAGATGCTGGGCCGCACGCCTGGTCACATGGAAGCCATCCGTCCCATGCGCGACGGGGTCATCGCCGACTTTGAAGTCGCCGAAGAGATGATCAAGCACTTCATCCGCAAGGTGCATAACCGCAAGGGCTTCGTGAATCCCAAGGTCATCGTCTGCGTGCCGTCGGGCGCCACGGCGGTCGAGCGCCGCGCCATCAATGATTCCTGCCTGAACGCCTCGGCCCGTCGCGTCGGCCTGATCGACGAGCCGATGGCCGCCGCCATCGGTGCCGGCCTGCCCATCCACGAGCCGACCGGCTCGATGGTCGTCGACATCGGCGGCGGAACCACCGAAGTGGCCGTGCTGTCGCTGTCGGGCATCGTCTATTCGCGCTCGGTCCGGGTCGGCGGCGACAAGATGGACGAGGCGATCATCAGCTATATGCGCCGCAATCATAACCTGCTGATCGGCGAGACCACGGCCGAGCGTATCAAGAAGGACATCGGCACCGCCCGCATCCCGGCCGACGGCGAAGGCCTGTCGATCGAGGTCAAGGGCCGCGACCTGATGCAGGGCGTGCCGCGCGAGGTGCGCATGAGCGAGCGCCAGGCCGCCGAGGCCCTGACCGAGCCGGTCAGCCAGATCATCGACGCGGTCAAGGTCGCGCTGGAAGCCACCCCGCCCGAACTGGCCGCCGATATCGCCGACAAGGGTATCATGCTGACCGGCGGCGGAGCCCTGCTGCGCGGTCTGGACGCCGAGATCCGCGACCATACGGGCCTGCCGGTCTCGGTCGCCGATGATCCCCTGTCCTGTGTCGCCATCGGCTGCGGGCGGGTGCTGGAGCATCCGCGCTGGATGAAGGGCGTGCTGGAAAGCTCGCTTTAAGGCTTGTCACGCGGTTCGCAGACATCAGCGGTTTTCAAGCCCCGGTGATTCTGCGATAGCCTGACTTTCACGGGCAGATTCGCCCGTCGGCTCCTATGCGGGCCGGCTCATTTTAACCCCCTGACGCAAGGGTCGCCGTGGCGTTTCGCGACGGACCGCTGGAAAATCTCAAGGTGCCGCTGATCTGGACGGCGGGCCTGACCGTGCTTGCCGTTCTGGCGGTCTCGGTCTTCCTGCTGCTCGGCCAGCGGCGCGACGATCCTGACAGCCAGAACGCCATCCGTGGCGCCGGGGATCAGGTCTCGGGTGGCGTGGGCGGCGTGCTCGCAGCACCCGTCCGCTGGGTCGGGGCCGCCAGCGACTATATCGGCGACTATTTTTTCGCCGTATCCGAGAACCGCCGCCTCAAGGAACAGGTGGCCGAACTTCAGGCCGTGGCCGACGCCAACATCGCGCTCCAGAATATCAACAGCCGCTACGAGTCCATGCTTGGCATCCGGGTCGAGCCCCCGGTCCCGACCCAGACCGCGCGGTCGATCTCCGAGTCGCGCGGTCCCTTCGCCCGCTCGCGCCTCATTGATGTCGGCACGGGCCAGGGCGTTCGGATCGGCAATCCGGTCATCAACGAACATGGTCTCGTGGGTCGGGTGGTCGGCACCTCGCCCCGTGTCAGCCGCGTCTTGCTGGTCACCGATGTCTCCAGCCGTATCCCGGTCCTGATCGACCGCACCGATGCCCGCGCCATGCTCACCGGCGACGGCAGCGGCAATCCGCGTCTGGAATATGTCCGCGGCACCGACTCGGTCGAAGTCGGAGACCGCGTCCTGACCTCGGGCGATGGCGGCGGCATTCCCCGGGGCGTGCCGATCGGCGTCGTCGCGCGCGGTATCGACGGCTCCTGGCGGGTCAAGCTGTTCAGCGACCGGGGGGCGATCGATTTCGTCAAGGTGCTCAGGTTCGAGGACTTCGGTCAGCTGGTCGATCCCGAGACCCTGAATGCCCCACCACTGGCTGCGCTTGGCACCGCGCCTGTGCCACCCGCCCCCGAAGCGCCCGCCCCGGCCACACCGTCACCCGCGACCCAAGCCCAGCCCGGCGGTGAAGGCGAGTGAGACGTCCGGTCGCCGTTCGCGTGGTCGGGCCTCTGCAGTGGATCGTCTATCCCTCCCTGCTGGCGATTCTGGCCACCCTGGTCCTCGCGACGCCCGTAACCCTGTTCGGCCTCAGCTTGCCCGAGCCCATCATCCCCATGGTGCTGGCCTTTGCCTGGCCGCTGATCCGGCCCTCGATTACCGCACCGCTGGCCCTGCTCGCTCTGGGTCTGTTTCTGGACCTGCTGTTTTACACGCCGCTGGGCCTCTGGAGCCTGTCGCTGATCTGTATCTACGCGGCCATCCTGGTCTCGCGAAACTTCCTGATGGGACAGGAAACCCGCGTTCTGTTCGTCTGGTATACGGTTGCCTCCCTGGGGGCCTTCTTTCTGGCCTATGTGATCGTTACAATCGTGGCCGGGCGGGCGCCGAGCCTGCTGGCCCTTCTGGGTCAGATAGTGCCGACGCTTTTGATCTTCCCGCTGGCGGATCGCCTGATCCAGCGGTTTGACGATGGCGATGTGCGGTTTCGATGAGCAGCGAACCCTCGATCTTCTTTTCGGACGTCAACGAGCGGCAGGGCTCCTTCCTGCGACGTACCTTGGTGCTGGGCGGCCTGACCGGTCTGGGCGTGCTGGGCCTGACGGCGCGCCTCGGCCAGCTGCAGGTCGTCCAGGCGCAGGAATACACCACCCTCGCCACCGCCAACCAGTTCAACTTCCGTCTGGTGCCGCCGCCGCGTGGCATCATCCGCGACCGCGACGGCGTGGTCATCGCCGGAAACCGGCCCAGTTTCCGCGTGCTGGTGGTACGCGACGAGACCAACGATCTGGACCAGACGCTCGACCTGCTGGGCCGCCTGATCCCGGACACGCTCGAGCGCCGTCGGGGCATCATCCGTGATGTGAACGCCGCGCCGCGCTTTTCGCCCGTGCCCGTCAAGAGCGACCTGACCTGGGAGGAGTTCGCCAAGGTCAATCTTTACGCCAATGAGCTGCCCGGCGTGATGGCGGACATGCACGAGACGCGCTTCTATCCGCACGGCGGGGCCTTCGCCCACGTCGTCGGCTATGTGGCCAAGGTCTCGGATCGCGACATCAAGGCGGTGCGCGACAAGGGCGAGGAACCGTCACCGCTGCTCTACAACCCCGGCTTCCGGATCGGCCGTCAGGGCGTCGAGGCCGCGCTCGACGAGCAGCTGCGGGGCGAGGCCGGTGGCCAGCGGGTCGAGGTCGACGCCCGCGGCCGCGTGGTTGGCGAGGACCCCGAAAACTCCCGCCCGGCGGTCCCCGGCAAGGAGGTCGTGCTCACCCTCGACGCTGACATCCAGAACCGCGCGCTCGAGGTGTTCGGCGAGGAATCCGGCGGCTGTGTCGTCATGGATGTCCGCAACGGTGACATCCTGGCCATGGTGTCATCGCCCTCGTTCGATCCGAACCTGTTTGTCTCGGGCGTGCCCAGCAACATCTATCGCGCCTGGGCGGACTATGAGCGCCGCCCCCTGCTGGACAAGGCCATCTACGGCACCTTCCCGCCGGGCTCGACCTTCAAGATGACGACGGCCCTGGCCTTCCTCGATGCCGGAATCGATCCCTCCGAGCGGGTGGTCTGCACGGGGGGCTATCGCTTCGGGGCTCGCACGTTCCGCTGCTGGAAGGCCGGCGGGCACGGCGCGATGAACATGCATGATGCCATCAAGAATTCGTGCGACACCTATTTCTACCATCTCTGCAACCGCGCCGGGGTCGACCGGATCGCGCGGGTCGCCGAGGATCTCGGGTTTGGCCACAGCTACGAAATCGGGATTGCCGGGCAATCGGACGGCGTCGTGCCGTCGCAGAAGTGGAAGCGCGAATACACCGAGGCGACCAGCTGGGATGACGATCCCAAATGGTACCCAGGTGAAACCCTGTCCGTGGCCATCGGGCAGGGGGCCCTGTCCGTCAACGCCCTGCAGCTGGCGGTGATGACGTCGCGCCTCGCCAATGGCCGCAAGGCCGTTCAGCCGCGTCTCATCAAGTCCGTCGATGGCAAGCCCTATGCAGAGGCCAGTTTCCCGGATCTCCCTTTCAGTAACGCGCACCTCGACATTGTGAGGGCTGGTATGGCGGCTGTGGCCAACGATGTGACGGGCACAGGTTACCGTGCCTCCCAGTTGGGCCTCGGCGATATCCTCATGGCCGGCAAGACCGGCACCGCCCAGTCCCGGGACTACAAGCCCGGTGAGTCACGCGGTCCGCGCAATGCGGTCTGGAGCCGCCGCGACCACGCCCTGTTCGTCGCCTTCGCCCCGCACGACGCGCCCCGTTATGCCATCGCCCTGATCATCCAGCATGCCCCGGCGGGCGGCTCGGCCGACGCTGCGCCGCGAGCGCGCGAAATCATGAGGGTCGCCCTGCTCAAGGATCCCGACATGCGCGCCCGCATCGAACGACCCCTGCCGCCCGAGCCCGAGGCGGCCCCCGTGGTTGATGAAGGCGCGGCCCCGCCGCCGCCGACTGCCGCAGAAACGGGACCGGCCGCCAACGCCGAGCCCGTGCCGCTTACGCCCGATCCGCCCGCACCCCAGGACCTGACCGGCCCGCAGCCTTACCTTCCGGATCCGCAATGACCGCGTCGGCCCTGACCCGTCCCGGCGAACGCGACCGGCTGAGCGTCAAGATCACCCAGCTGGACTGGCGCCTGCTGCTTTTGCTGTGCGCCATCGCCGGTATGGGCGCGGCCATGCTCTATTCCGTGGCCCAGGGATCGTGGGAGCCGTGGGCCGCCAAGCACCTGATCCGCTTCGGCGTCTGCCTCGCGGTCCTGCTGACCCTGTCGATGGTGAACCTCAAATGGTGGTTCCATCTGGCCTATCCCGCCTATTTCGGCTCGCTGCTGCTGCTGGCCGCGATCGAGGTGCCGGGGCTGGGCTATACGGCCATGGGTGCAACCCGCTGGCTGGACCTTGGCGTCACCCGCATCCAGCCGTCCGAGCTGATGAAGATCGCGCTCGTTCTGGCGCTCGCCCGCTGGTACCACGGTGCCACCGCCCAGGAAGCCCGCTTCCACTGGAAGCTGATCTATCCGGCCCTGATGATCGGGGCACCCTTTGCCCTGGTTGCGCACCAGCCCGACCTCGGCAGTGCCCTGCTGCTGGGCATGACCGGCGCGGCCATCATGTTCGCTGCGGGCCTCAGCTGGAAGATCATCGTGGTGGCGGGCGGCGCGGTCATCGCCGGCGTCTGGCCCTTCATCCAGTTCGTCATGCATGACTATCAGCGCGACCGGGTTCTGACCTTCCTCAACCCGGAAGCCGATCCGTCGGGCGAGGGCTATCAGATCATGCAGTCCAAGATCGCCATGGGCTCCGGCGGTCTGCTGGGCAAGGGCTACGGTCTGGGCAGCCAGAGCCAGCTCGAGTTCCTGCCGGAACGCCACACCGACTTCATCTTCGCCGCCGTGTCCGAGGAATTCGGCTTCGTCGGCTCGTTCGGCATGTTGCTCTGCTATCTGGGGGTGATCCTGATCTCCCTGCGGATCGCGTCGCTGTCGCACAGCCATTTCGGCCGACTGGCCACGGCCGGGGTGACCGCCACCTTCGCCCTCTATGTGCTGATCAACGGCGCCATGGTCATGGGCCTGGCCCCTGTCGTGGGCGTGCCCATGCCGCTGATGTCAAACGGCGGCACCGTCATGCTGACCGTGATGATCGGCTTTGGCCTGGTGATGGCCACCCGTGTCCACCGCTACGTCGAGTTGCCCAAGGGCCACGGCCTGTTCTGATCAGTCCGGCAGGCCCGCCGCCCAGTCGGTGGCGCGCACCAGACTGTCGACGATCCCCGGCTCTGTCGAGGCGTGACCCGCGTCGCCGACCACCTCCAGCCGTGCCTCGGGCCAGGCCCGGTGCAGGGCCCATGCCCCGGACATCGGAGTGACCACATCGAACCGACCTTGTGCGATCCACGCGGGGATGTGCCGGATGCGGTCGATCTTCTTCAACAGCCAGCCGTCCTCCGGCAGGAATCCCCCGTTGCGGAAATAGTGGTTCTCGATCCGGGCAAAAGCGATGGCAAACTCGGCCTCGGCGAATTTCTCAGGGCGAGAGTCCGGACCGCGCACGCTGACCGTCTCACCTTCCCAGCTGGACCAGGCGATGGCGCATTCGGCCTTGGCAGCCTCGTCGTCGCCCGTCAGCCGCTTCTCATAGGCCGCCATCAGGTCGCCGCGCTCAGCCTCCGGGATCGGCGCCAGGAACCGCTCCCAGGCGTCGGGGAAGATCATCGACGCCCCGTCCTGATAAAACCAGTGCAACTCCTTCTTCGTCAGCAGGAAGATGCCGCGCAGCACCAGTGCCTTGACCCGCTCCGGGTGGGTCACCGCATAGGCGAGCGACAGGGTCGAGCCCCACGAGCCGCCGAACACCACCCATTTGTCGACGCCGCACCGCTCGCGCAGCCGCTCGATATCCTCGATCAGCGTCCAGGTGGTGTTGTTTTCCAGCGAGGCATAGGGACGCGACTGCCCACAGCCGCGCTGGTCGAACATGATGATCCGGTAGGCCGACGGATCGAAATAGCGCCGCATGCCCGGGCTGGTCGCGCCGCCAGGCCCGCCATGCAGCACCAGCACCGGCTTGCCCTGCGGATTGCCGCTCTCCTCGAAATAGATTTCATGCCCGTCAGGCGTCTTCATCATCCCGCTGGCAAAGGCCTCGATCTCGGGAAACAGGTCGCGGCGGTCGCCCTCAGGCTTGGGAAAGGACATCGGTACTCGCTCTACAGTTCAGAAAGTTCAGACGGGCGCATGCGAAACGCCCCGAAGGCAAACACAAGCCAGGCGGCAATCATCAGCAGGCCCCCGATCGGTGCGACGGCACCCATGATGCTGAGGCCGGCCATGCCGACCAGCGTCAGGGACAGGGCAAAGACAGCGCCGCCAACAACGGCCAGCCATCCGGCCCAGCGGACCGGCGTGCTGTACTGCGCCAGAATGGCGGCAACGACCGCCAGCAACGCATGGATCAGGCCATAGTGGGCACCTGTGGTCAGCAGGGTTTTCACCTGCGGACCCGCACCATGGGCCGCGAACGCACCCAGCAGAACACAGAGTGCGCCAAGGCCACAGGCCGTCACCGCCAGGGTGCGATTCACCGTCATATGGCCACGCTAGCCCACGGAATCGCCGGAGTCTGCTATCGGATCAGGCATGCAGCCGTCCGTTCGCCTTGCCCTTCACTATGTGTTGCTCTTCGGCGTCACCGGGGTCAGCCTGCCGTTCGCCGGCCTGTGGCTGAAACATCTGGGGCTGAACGGGGCCGAGATCGGCACCCTGCTGGCCGTGCCCATGCTGGCGCGCTTCCTGACCGGGCCGATGATTGCGGTCTGGGCCGACGGCTTCGCGACCCGCCGCGCGCCGATTGCCATCCTGGGCTGGGTGGCGGTGGCCGGCTATGGCGCGGCAGCACTGGTCGAGGGCTATGTCCTGTGGACCCTGTGCTGGTTCGTGGCGGCGACCGCCACCTCGGCCATCATTCCCCTGATCGATGTTCTGAGCCTCCGCGTCGCCCGGCGTGAGGGCTTTTCCTTCTCCGTGCCCCGTGGCTTTGGGTCGGCGGCCTTCGTGCTGGCCAATCTGGCCATGGGGGCGCTGCTGACCCGGCTGCCGGTCGATGCCGTCATCGTCTGGATAGTGGTCGCGAGCGCCCTGATGGCCCTCTACGCCCGGTTCGGCCTGCCCGCGGAGGTCGTCAGCGCGACTGGCCGGGCCTCGGGCCCCAATCGGTTCCTCGGGCTGGGACGCCTGCTGGCCGATCCCGTGTTCATGATGGCCCTGCTTGCCATCGGCGCGGTGCAGGCCAGCCACGGCTTCTATTACGGCTTTTCGGCCATCCTCTGGACGCAGCAGGGTCTGTCGACCGGCCTGGTCGGCGCTCTCTGGGCCGGGTCGGTGATCATCGAGATCGCCTTCATGTGGTGGCTCGACCCGTGGCGGCGGCGGCTGGGAATAGGCCCCTGGCCCCTGCTGGCGGTTGGCGTAGGCGCGGGCGTGCTGCGCTGGACGGCCCTGGCCTTCAGCCCCCCGCTCAACCTGCTGTGGCCGCTTCAGGCCCTGCATGCCCTGACCTTTGCCGCCACCTATCTGGCAGGGGTCGAGATTGTCGAGCGCCTGGCCCCCGAAGACGCCCAGACCGCCGCCCAGACCCTGTCCTCGACGGTGTCCGCCGGGGTCCTGATCGGTATCGCCACCGTCCTGTCGGGCCCGCTCTACGACAGCTATGGCGCAGGCGGCTATCTGGCGATGGCGGGCATGGCGGCGCTTGGCGGACTGGCCGCGCTCAGCCTTCGAGAGCGACTGGGCTCAGGCCGCGCGGGGGCGGGGCAGGGGTGAAAGGTGCCGGGCCATGGCCTCGGCCGCCAGTCGCACAGCGCGGGTGATCGCCGAACCGTCGCCCTCCGGCACGCGCAGCAGGCCCACCAGCGGTGCCTCGGGCCCATCCGGCAGCGAACACAGCAGTCGATACAGCAGATAGTTGCCCGGATCGGTCACTGTATCCGACGACAGCCGGGTCGTAAGGCCGGCCTCGGACAGGGTCTGGGCCATTTCCAGCGCGGGGGCGGTGGCGCGGGCCACACCCGGCCCCGTGGGCACCAGCCGTGTCTTGCTGTTCAGGGCGCGGTTTTCCGCCCGGGTCTGGATCAGGAAGTCCCCCGCTCCCGTTGCCCGACCGACCAGCAGCGCCGCCCGACAGGCCGGATCGCGCAGCTGTTCCACCAGGGTGCGGGCCAGGGATTCCGGCGCCTCGGCCTGAACCGGGATCAGTCGTGCGCCCGGTGGCGTCCAGTCACTGTCCGTACTGGTCCCTTCTGCACCCCAGCCCAATTCCGGTTCATAGGCGCAGAGCATAAGCCCGGGTCGCAAATCCGGCTGGGCATCGGCGGGCGTGTCGAGCATGGGCCTGAGAGAGCTGTGACGGACATATGACGGCGGGGGACCGTGTCGTCATCGGGGCCGGATCGTCAACCCCAAAACAGGAATGTAACGCCGGTTTCCCCTGTCAGGAGAGGTCGCCGACCGCTGCATCCAGCAGCAGGAAGGCCCGGCCTCCATCCGAGGCCAGACGATTCAGAACAGCCGGTCCGTCGCCGCTGGCGGCATGGTCTTTCAGGATGCGAGACCACGTCCGGACATAGGCCTCCGCGTCGGTTTTCAGCTCGGGATCGCTCAGCACCCGGCGCGATACGCTGCGCACGGCGGCGGGGGCCACCCGGCGCACGATCTGGCGGGCCGCATCGGCATCCCGGCTGACAAAGGCCTCGGCGGCCTCCTCGATGCGCGAGCGGGGCAACAGGGCATTGGGATCCACTCCCATCCGCCGAATCGAGGCCAGCATCCGCTCGTTCAGGGCCTCCGTGTCGGCGGGCGGCATCACCGGCGTGTCCAGATCCATCGGCACGTCCTCCGGATCATCGCCCATCAGATCCTTCCATCCCATCCCCTCGTCGGCGGGGCGGGCCTTGGAGCCCTCATTCCGGTTGCGCAGGCCGAACCCGCGTCCCTCCGGCTCGGTCCGGGGACGGCGCAGGGCAGGGGTCTCCGGCTCGCCGACGGGCGGCATCTCGGGTGTGGCGCGTCGCCCGCGCCCGCTATCGCCCGACACCACGCCCATCAGACGCACCGCCTCGGTCAGCATTTCATAGTTGCGCTTGACCCGCTCCTGGAAGCCTGCATCCAGCGCCTCGGTGTCGTCGGCCGCCTTGCGCGACGCTTCCGACAGGGCCGCCAGCCCTTCCTCGACCGCAGCCCGCACTGCATCGACCCGCTCGCGCGCCTGTTCCGGCAGGTCGGCGGCGCGCTGGTCCAGCTCGCTGATCGAGTCATCTACCCGCTGCAGGGCCGCATTCATCCGCTCGATCGTGGCTTCCAGCCGTTGTAGGGCGCGGTCACCGGCTTCGTCGACCAGGTCCGCGGTGTGGGTCACCACCTTGCGCGCCCCGTCGATGCGAGCTTCGGCCGCGGCCTCGGCCTTCTGCGCGGCCTCGAACACGGCCTCGCCCAGCCGGTCGGCGCGCAACTGGGCTTCCTCGGTGGCTTCGGCGGCAGCCTTGCGGCTTTCCTCGGCGGTGGCCTTCAGCGCCTCCAGCGCCCGCCGACTTTCTTCCAGCAGGGTGTCGCGCGCATCGGCGGACAGGGCCTCGAACCGGTCCAGCGAGACCTTGGTGGCACTGTCGAAATTGTCGGCTTCGCGCTGGGACATCTCGATCAGGGCACGGAACTGATCCGCAGCGGCCTCGACCAGATCGCGCAGGGCCTCGGTGCCGATCGTGGTCGTCTCGACCATTTCGGTGCTGGTCGAGCGCACGACCGACAGCTGTTCTGTCAGCTGCGCCCGCTGGCTCTCGACCTGGGCAGAGAAGTCTTCCTGATCGGTGCGCAGCGAATAGGCGGCGGTCACCAGCGCGGCGCGCTGTTGCCCCAGCCCCTCCTCGACAGACTGGATCTGTTCGGCGACGCCGGCTCCGGCGTTTTCGAGGCGCAGGGTCTGGCGGGCCAGATCGTCGGCGGCTGCACGGGCGGCTTCCTGGGCCTCTCCGGCGGCGGCGGCCATATCGGCAGCTCGGGCAGCCAGGGCCGTTTCAGCTTCTCGAAGCTGGGTCTGGGCCAGGTCCGAGGCCTCGACCACCATGCGCGACTGGCGGTCGACCACTTCCAGCACATGGGCGGCCTGACCTTCCAGCGTGCCGCCCAGTGCGGCCATGGCCTCGCGCTCTCCCGACAGGCTTTCGACCAGTCTGCGAGCGGTCCGACCGGCGGTCTCAGCGGCCTCATTCAGCAGGCGGCTCTCCTCCGCCAGCGACCGGCGTAGCTCGGCCATGTCCTGACGGGCGCGCTCGGCGGCCAGCGCCGCCTGATCAATGTCGTTTCTCAGTCCAACGAGAACCTCGCCGGACTTGTGGGCGGCCAGCGCGGTCGGGGCCATCAGTGCCTCCGACAGGCTTCGGGCCCGGCGCGTCTCAGCGGCGATCAGGCGCGACTGATGCACCGCCCGCGCCAGCAGAAACGCTAACCCGGCGGGCGCCAGTGCCACCAAGATATAAAACGCCAGCCTCAGTGGCTCGATGGGGGCCGACCCGAACCCGGCCTCATAGGCCGCCCATGCTCCAACGCCCCCGGCCCACAGGGCGGCGGCCAGTCCTGCGGTCCAGTAGCCTCCGCTGGCGCTGATGTGCTCGGCCGGCACTGTGTCCAGCGCGGCCCGAAGCGGGGCCAACTCAGAACTTTCGGATGTATCTTTGGGCGCGTCTGTCCGCACCGCCTCGCCCTTCGAGACCGGCACGGACAGCGAGGTCTTGGCCTGAGGCTTCGGCTCGGGCTGCGTCGGGGAGGCTTTCGCGGCCTCGGCGATAGCGGCCTGCTCGCTCTGACGCCGCTTGCGCCGCTCGGCCCGTGATTCAACAGGTTTGGGCTCAGGCTCAGGCTCAGCTTCAGGTTCAGCCTCGAACGCGGGCATGCTCACGTCAGGCCGGGTGGCCGCGGCATCGGGAGCGGCTGTATCTGCGCCCTCGTCCGGAGCGGTCAGGTTCAGCGGCGGCCGTTGGCGGGATTTCATGGACACTTGCTCGATGCGCGGGCGTCGCACCCCCCCGGCGCGACCTCGAAAAGTCAACCTAACGGGTCAGGACGCAGGCGCAAAGCGGTTCAGATGAACGAAGCGCACGAGGGCAGGGGATGGATCAGCAATCCCGCTTGGCGGCGGTACCGACCAGCACAGTAGAGGTCGGCCGCTTTTCGCAATCGGTGACGCGCTGCACTTCCGGGCGGGAGGTGGGTTCGGCACGCGATTCCACGCCAAACTGGGCAAGCGCCGCCGCCGCCAGCATGGCGATAAAGCCGATGATCATTTCGATCAGGGCCTGCATGACCGACGAAAGCTCCCCCTTCATGTCGCGATACGGCGACAATTTCTCTCCCTCTATGCGTCAATTTCATGTCCCGGACAATCATCGGCATGTGAAGAATCGCTCCGGATTGACCCGGGCCGTGCGATAGGGGACGGAGAGAGCGGCCAATTTGGCGACGGACACCGGTGGGGCATGAGCCAGTTCACAGACGGAGATGACGCCCGCCTGACCGTCGGCTCCCCGCTGATCGATCGGCCAGGGGTCTGCTGGAAGACTGCCACGGCCTCCCGTTTTGCGGTGCTTATGGACAATGAAGCCTATTTCGAAGCCCTGGCCTCATCTCTGGCCAAGGCCAGAAAATCCATCGTCCTGCTGGGCTGGCAGTTCGATCCGCGTACGCGACTGGATCCCGAGACCCGGCCCGATGACCATCAGGCCCAGATCGGCCACCAGCTGCGCATGCTGGTCAAAACGCGGCCCGAACTGGACGTCCGCCTGCTGATCTGGAACTCACCCCTGCTGATCGCTGCGTCTCAGGGCTTCTACCCCCACAGGGCCCAGGGCTGGTTTCGCAAGCGCATGGTCGAGTTCCGGCTGGATCAACCCGGGCCGCTGGGCGCCTGCCACCATCAGAAGGTGATCGTCATCGACGACGCCGTGGCCTTCACCGGCGGCGGCGACGTGGCCACCGACCGCTGGGACAATCCGGATCATCTGGACGACGATCCCCGACGCTGCATGCCGTCCGGCCTGATCGCGCCCCCCCGGCACGAGACCATGTGTGTCATGGACGGTGACGCCGCCCGTGCCTTGGGCGACCTGGCCCGCGAGCGCTGGTTCCGCGCAACGTGGGAGCGGACCCGGCCCGATGTCGTCGAAAACGATCCGTGGCCGGACGGGGTCCAGCCGGACCTCGTGGATGTGCCCGTCGGCGTGTCCCGCACGGAGCCGCGCTGGGCCGGCCGTCGCGAGGTCCGGGAGGTTGAGGCCCTGCATCTGGCTTCGATCGAAGCGGCCAAATCCCTGATCTATTTCGAGAACCAGTATTTCACCTCGCCCCGGATCGCGGCGGCCCTCGCCCGACGTCTTGAGGAACCGGATGGCCCCGAGGTTGTCCTCATCTCCACCGGCCAGAGCCCCAGCTGGTTCGACCGCCTGACCATGGACACAACCCGGTCCGAGGTTCTCTACCGGCTCGAGCAGGCCGACAGGCACAACCGCTTCTTTGCCTTCAGCCCGGTGACCGAAGGCGGTCAACGTCTGATTGTCCATGCCAAGGTGAGCGTCATCGACGACCGCATGCTGCGCATCGGCTCGGCCAATCTGAACAATCGCTCCATGGGCTTCGACACCGAATGCGACATCGTCGCGGAACCGACGGGTGAGGCCGGCCGGCAGGCGATCCGACGGCTGCGACAGACCTCGGTCGCCCACTTCATCGGCGCGCCTTTGGACGCCTACCGCGCAGCCGAGGAGCTGACCGGTTCGGTGGGCCGCGCCATTGAGACCTTCGCCGGCGGTCGCATGCAGGCGCTCGGCGCCAATCCGCCGTCGCGCGCCGAGGCCTTTATCGCCGAATGGCAGTTGGGCGATCCGGTCTCGACCGACGACGCCTGGCGTCCGTGGAAGCGCCGCAACCCGACACACCGCCCGGCTCAGGCGCTGGCCGGCGGCAGCTCGAAGTCGACGATCAGCGGCAGGTGATCTGACGCCATCCGCGCCAGCGGCGAGAAGGATGACCGGACGCCCGTCACCTGCACTTCCGGGCTGACGAAGGCATGGTCGATGCGGATCGCCGGAAAGCTGGACGGAAAAGTCTTGACCGAGGGCTTCAGCCCCAGCCGCCGCTGCGCGTCATCCAGCCGCCGGGTCAGGATACGATAGGGGCGGGTGATCGAGGTCGCATTGAAGTCCCCTGTCAGAATGGTCGGCCCGGTGCAGTCCTTGCGCCCCAGCCAGTCGCGCCCCACCAGCGCTGTGGTCTGACGTCGCTGCTCGCGCGGGACCAGTCCCAGATGTGTGTTCATGACATTCAGGTCCTGACCGCCGACCTCAATCCGCACCCACAGGGCACCCCGGGGCTCCAGGCCGGGGATGCCCTCGACAGTCGGCAGGGCATCGGTCTTGACCAGCCGCTCGGGCAGATGGGTCAGCACCGCATCGCCGTACAACTCCGCCTCGACCCGCATGGCGGGGTGGAAGTGCACCGTCATCTCCAGCTTGCGGGCGATCTCGGCGGCCTGATCGACGCCGCCGGTGCGGGCGCGTCCGACATCCAGCTCCTGCAGGCAGACGATGTCCGGCTCGTATTCGGCGATCACCCCGACGATCCGGTCCAGATCCAGCTTGCGGTCCATGCCGACGCAACGGTGCACATTGTATGACATCAGGCGGGGCATGCGCGCGTCCTGACAGCAGAACAGGGCCGGGTTCGGTCGCCAATCGGGCCGTCAGATGGCGTCACAGCTCGACCAGTCGATCCGACAGCTCATTGGGATTGTCCGGCTCCGGAGGGAAATGCGCGGACAGCACCTCGCCGGACAGGGCAATCGCCGCCTCAAACCCTTCGATCGGCCGACCGCCCCGCAACTCGCGGGTCATGGCCGAGGTTACATCCGCCCAGACCTCCACGGGGACGCGACTGTGGATGCCTTCGTCGGCGACCACCTCGACCCGGTGCTCATCCAGGGCGCAGAAGATCAGCACCCCGGTGCGGTTTGCCGTCACATGGATGCCGTGTGCCAGGAACTGATGGATCGCGGCCTTGCGCACGCGGTGCCGCCGGATCGAGCCCGGTGTCATGAGGCGTCGGACCACGGGCAGGCCGTGGATCAGGAACACGACCAGAAAGATTACCACCTGCACCAGCGCATAGGCCCCCAGCGTCTGGGCCATGGTCACCGGTGTTGCCGCCAGCTGCGCCGCCTGCCACCCATCCGAAAACCCGGGCAGCCAGGCCGGGCTGAAGCCCAGCGGGATCAGCAGCAGGGGCAGGATCATCGCCGCCGCCGCCGCCCAGGCCAGGCCCACCTCGCGATACGACGACACCCGCCGGGCGATGACGCAGAAGATTTCGCCCGATGTGCCCTGTTCGGCCTCGTCAACGGCGCGCCGGATACGGTCGTGGTCCGTGGGGGAAATACGCATCACCAGCCTCCCGAGGCGCCGCCGCCGCCAAAGCTGCCGCCTCCACCACCGAATCCGCCGCCGCCGAAGCCGCCTCCAAAGCTGCCACCCCCGCGACCCCCGCCGCGCGACCGCAGCGCCTCGGATGCCGCCCAGATCAGGATCGGCGCAATGTCTGACCCGCCGCGCCGGCGACGCCCGCTGGAATTACTGACGATGCCGATGACGGCGATCAGGATAAACCCGAACACCAGGGCAATGACGATCAGGGCCCCAACCGGCACCTCGGCCTCGGCCGCTTCGACCGCCGCAGCCCGCGCCTCGGCCTCTTCCGGGTCCAGCCGCAGCTGCTCTTCGATAGCCAGTACACCCTGTTCGATGCCGCGCTCGAACCCGCCTTCCTTGAAGGCCGGGGTGATCTGTTCGTGGATGATCAGGGCCGACAGGGCGTCGGTCAGTATGCCCTCCAGCCCATAGCCGACCTCGATCCGGATCTTGCGTTCTTCCAGTGCGACGATCAGCAGCACACCGTTGTCGCCGTCCTGCTGGCCGATCCGCCAGTGCCGCCCCAGCTGCGTGCCATAGTCCGCGATGTCATAGCCCTCCAGCGAGCGCACTGTGACCAGCACCAGCTGATCGCTCGTGTCCCGCTCCAGTGCGGTCAGCCGCTGCTCAAGCTCGGCTTCTTTCGCGGCACTCAGCAGATCGGCCCGATCGACCACCCGCCCGGTCAGTTCGGGAAAGGCCGGCTGTGTCAGGCCCGGCAGCGCCAGAACCAGCCACACCGCCATTGCCATCAGGCCCGCGACAAGGGCCCGCCATGTCAGTCGATCGACGATGAGGGCGCGGGTCACTGTGCGGGGGTCGCTCCGGTGTTGAACTGCACCTGCGGCGCGGTCTCGGCCCCCGGCGAGGCCGTGAACAGCGGCAGGGGTTCAGACCCTGAATGGAAGGTCGAGGCCCAGATATTGCCCGGGAAGGTCCGCAACGTCGTATTATAGGCCCGCGCCGCCTCATTGTAGTCGCGCCGCGCCACGGAGATCCGGTTCTCGGTCCCTTCCAGCTGGCTCTGCAGGGCGATGAAGTTCGCGTTCGACTGGATCTGCGGATACTGCTCGACCACCAGCATCAGTCGCGACAGCGCCTGGCTCAGTTCCCCCTGCGCCGCCTGATAACGGGCCACAGCGGCCGGATCGGAGAGGGCATCGGCGTCCAGCTGGATCGAGGTCGCGCGCGAGCGCGCCTCTATGACTTGGGTCAGGGTCTCGCGCTCGGCGATCGAGGCGCCCTGCACCGTGGCCACCAGATTCGGAATCAGATCGGCCCGGCGTTGGTACTGGGCCTCGACATCGGCCCATTTGGCGCGCGCAGCCTCTTCCTGGGTCGGGATGGTGTTGTAGCCACAGCCCCCCAGGGTCAGGGTGACCGCCGCAACGGCGAGTGCGGGAGTGCGCAGGACAGTCATCGATAGCCCCCTTGGTCGATCCGGCGCCGATGCTTCGGCACCTCAGAGAGTATCGGCCCGGAATGCCGCCGCTTCAAGCGCTCAACTGTGACGGTTCCACACTCGCCGCGCGACAGGCTGCGGCGTATGTGTTGGCCAGCAGGCAGGCGATCGTCATCGGCCCGACCCCGCCCGGTACCGGGGTGATGGCGCCCGCAACCTGGACCGCCGAGGCATAGTCCACATCGCCGACCACGCGGGTCTTGCCTTCGGCCGCCTTGACCGGATCGCCTGAGGGCACCCGGTTGATGCCGACATCGATGACGGTCGCCCCAGGCTTGATCCAGTCGCCCGGAATCATCATCGGCCGGCCGACGGCGGCTACAAGAATGTCTGCACGGCGGCACACCTCGGCCAGGTCCCGCGTGCGCGAGTGGGCAATCGTGACGGTGCAGCTTTCGGCCAGCAGCAGCTGCGCCATCGGCTTGCCGACGATGTTCGAGCGTCCGACGACCACGGCATCCAGCCCCGACAGATCGCCCAGCGTGGCCTTCAGCAGCTTGATGCACCCCAGCGGCGTGCACGGCACCAGTCCCGGCTGCCCCGTCGCCAGTCGCCCGGCGTTGATCACATGAAAGCCATCGACGTCCTTGTCCGGGTCGATGGCCGCCAGCACCGCCGTCTCGCGGATGTGGGCGGGCAGGGGCAGTTGCACCAGAATCCCGTGCACTGCCGGATCGGCATTCAGACGTGCCACCAGATCCAGCAGTTCTTGCTCGCTCGTCCCGGCGCTGAGGGTGTGGGTGAACGAATTCAGCCCCGCCCGCGTCGCCGTCTCGCCCTTGCTCTTCACATAGATGCGGCTGGCCGGGTCCTCGCCCACCAGTACGGCGGCCAGCCCGGGCACGATCCCCGTGTCGGCCTTCAGCCGCTCCGCGGCCCCGGCCACCTGATCGACCAGCGCTGCGGCACGCGCCTTTCCGTCGATAATCCGGGCGCTGGGGGAGGAGGTGGCGGTCATGGCGGGTCCGTTTTGCCGATCCCTCGTCAGGAATCGTTGCGGTCAGGCGATTTACACAGGCCGGGGTTCGGCGTCTATGATCGGGGAAAGCTGTGAAGGGGATACCATGCGCCGATTCCACGGGACCAGATTGCTCGGCCTTGCCAGCGCCTCGGCGCTGGCCCTGCTCGCTGCCGGCGGTGCCTCGGCCCAGGAGGCCGGAACCCTGACGCTGGGCGAGGGTCTGGACGCCGCGCTTGAGGAAAGCGATGCCCGGGACGATCTCGGAGCGCCCTATGACAGCTATACGGTGACGCTCGCCGCCGGTCAGCGCTTCGAGGTCGAGATGCGCTCTGACGACTTCGACGCCTACCTCGAGCTCTACGGCGCCGACATGCAAGAGCCGGTGGCCGTCGATGACGACGGCGCGGGCGACGGCACCGATGCCCGCCTGCGCTACACAGCTGATGCCGACGGCCTCTACACAGTGCGAGCCCGCGCCTTCTCTGAAGGGGCCTTCGGGGTCTACAATCTGATTGCCCGCGAGCGCCCGCCCGCCCCGCCCGCACCCGAGCCCGGCGCCCTCGCCCTTGGCCAGTCGGTAGAGAGCGTCATCGACGATGCCGACCCCGTCGATGATCAGGACGTGGCCTATGACGCGTATCGCTTTTCCGCCGATCAAGGCGAACGGATGATCGTGCTCCTGACCTCTGACGCCTTCGACGCCTACCTGCAGGTCGGCCGGATGACGGACGGCGGGTTCGAGGAACTGGCCTTCAACGACGACGACGGCGAAACCCTCAACTCGCGGCTGGTGTTCGCGGCCCCCGCACGCGGCGACTACATCATCCGGGCCCGCCCGCTTTCGGCCAGCGAGAGCGGGGCCTACACCCTTTCGCTCCAGCCCGCCCCGCCACCGCCCCAAGCCAAACGGTTGAACCTTGGTGACAGCCTCACCGGCACGATCGATGCGGACACCCCCCTCAACGACGAAGGCTACCGCGCGCATCTTTACCGCTTCGATGGACGCGAGGGCCAGCGCATCGACATCCGCCTCGAGGCCGAGGATTTCGATACCTATCTGGTGCTCTATCGCGATGACGGAACACCGCCGACCCGTCTGGACGACAATGATGACAGCGACGGCACCAACTCCCGCCTGACCCGCACGCTTGAGGTCTCCGGCCCTTACCTCATCGAGGTGCGCGGCTTCAGCCAGACGGTCGAGGGCGACTATACCCTCAGCCTCGCCGAAATCGCGCCCGAGCGCCCGCCCGAACCCATCGCCTTCGGCGCCACACAGGAAGGCGTGATCGACGATCAGGACCCGCTGGACGGTCAGGACCGCAACTATGACTCCTTCCGCTTCACCGGCGTCGGGGGCAACCGCGTCCAGATCATCGCCCGTTCCGGCGACTTCGACACCTTCCTGCGTATCGGTTCGGCCGAGGGCGAGTTCGAGGCTCTGGCCACCGACGATGACGGCCTCGGTGAAGGCACCGACTCGCGCCTGAACTTCACCATCCCCGAAGACGGCGACTATGTGATCCGTCTGTCCCCGCTCAGCCAGGACAATGAAGGCCTCTATTCCATCGAGTTGATCGATCGGGGGCCCGCGCCCGCGCCGGGCAGTATGCTGATCGGGGCGACCGCGCGCGGCACCCTGACCGAAGCCGATGCCGCCGCTGGCGACGGCAGCTATTTCGACGCCTATCGCATTCACGCCAAGGAAGGCGAAACCCTGGTCATCACCATGGTTTCCAATGCCTTCGATGCCTTTGTTATCGTAGGACGTGAAAAGGACGGCGACGGGATCGAGGTGCTGGCCAGCGACGATGACGGCCTTTCCGACACCCACGCCCGTCTGGAATGGGAAGTGCCCGACGACGGCGTCTACATCATCCGCGCCGGCAGCTACGGCCAGTCTGAAACCGGCGCCTACGCCCTCAAGGTCGAACGCAAGCCCTGAGCAGGCGTCAGCCGCTACAGCCGTTGAAACGCCTTGCCGTTCGCATCGAACAGATAGGCCTTGTCCGACGGCACCTTCAACTCCAGCCGGTCGCCCGACTTCGGTCGCTCTGACCCGGCAAGCTGGGCGGTCATGCTGTCGTGGCCCTCGCCGATGTCGACATAGGCATAGGTGGCATTGCCGAGCGTCTCGACAAAGTCGGCCCGGCCGTGGATCGCCTCGCCTGGCCCGTCCAGCGACAGGTGTTCGGGGCGGATCCCCAGCGTCAGGGTGTCACCCGGCTTCGCGCCCCCGGCCTTGACGGCGGCCCGCAGCGTATCGCCGCCGGCGGTCTTCAGCACCGCACCCGTAGCCGTGGCCTCGACCAGCGTCACAGAGATCATATTCATCTTCGGACTGCCGATGAACTCGGCGACGAAGCGGTTGCAGGGATGCTCATACAGGTCCATCGGCGCGCCGACCTGTTCGATCACCCCGCCGTTCAGCACCACGATCCGGTCGGCCAGGGTCATGGCCTCGATCTGGTCGTGCGTCACATAGACCATGGTGGTCTTCAGCCGCTGGTGCAGGGCCGCAAACTCATAGCGCATGCGCACCCGCAGGGCCGCGTCCAGGTTCGACAACGGCTCGTCGAACAGGAACACCTCGGGCTCGCGCACAATGGCCCGGCCGATGGCGACCCGCTGGCGTTGCCCGCCCGACAGCGCCTTGGGCTTGCGATCCAGATAGTCGGTGATGTTCAGGATAGCGGCCGCCGCATCGACGCGCCGCTCGATCTCGGCCTTGTCGTGCTTGGCCAACTTCAGGCCAAAGGCCATGTTCTCGCGCACCGTCATGTGCGGATAAAGCGCATAGGACTGGAATACCATGGCTATGCCCCGGTCCGAGGGCGACAGGTCGTTGACCATCCGGTCGCCGATGGTCACCTCGCCGGCGCTGACCTCTTCGAGCCCGGCGATGGTGCGCAGCAGGGTCGACTTGCCACAGCCCGACGGCCCGACGAACACGACGAACTCCCCGTCGGCGATGTCGAGGTCGATGCCCTTCAGCACCTGTACGGCGCCAAAGTCCTTCCGCACGCCGTTGAGACGGACGCCTGCCATCGCGCTTCCTGCCCTTCGTTTCTCGTTGCGGTCAACGTAACCGGTTACAGGCCCCGATCAAGCATGCTGTGTGCGGACCCGTGTCGAATGCGCACCCGTGCGTCCACCCTGGTGCTTGCCAGGTCTGTCCTGACCAGGGGCTCGGTCGATGATCGCCTGCCAGATGACGCGAGCTGCAGTCAGGCGTGCGCGACCCACCCCCGAAAGGTGAAGGCGGCGTAAAACAGTTGCGGGTCGCGGAACCCCGCCTCCAGGAGGTGTACGAGTTCGGTCTCTGGAGGCAGGATCGGCAACTGTCGGCCGAGGGCTCGCGCGCCGCCCCGTGCGGCATCGAACGCTGCGCCTTTTTCGGCACCGAAGGCTGCGAAACGGTCCAGCCAGCTGTCTCGCAAGTGGCCCTCCGGCAGGCTGTGGTGCGCGACCACAAAGGCGGCGCCCGGTCTGAGCCGGCGCCGGATCTCTGCCAGAGTAGCGACCCGCGCCGCCTCGGGAACGAAGTGCAATGTCAGCAGACAGGACGCTGCGTCGAACGGGCCTTCCGGGGCAGTGGCTATGTAGCCCTGGTGGAGCTCCGCCCTCTCGCCCAGCGACCCGAGCGTCAGACGCGCCAGCTTGAGCATCGCGGCAGACGGGTCGACACCCACGAACCGCCACAACGGCTGGGCCTCGGCGAAGGCGCGTAGTTCCAGTCCGCCTCCGGCTCCAACGACCAGGATTTGCCCATCCACCGGTGCCGTTTCCGCCAGAAGCAATCGGGTCATCCGCTGCAGGTCGTGGAATCCGGGCACAACGCGGGGCGGGTTGTCGGCATAACGTGCCACAGTGGCAGGATCATCGAACCCGATCATGCGCTCGCAGGCGTACCGCCCGCCTCGTCAAGCACCAGCGCCCGGTGCGCCGCCACCCCGGCCAGGACCCCCGCCGCGGACGCCAGCGTCGCATTGTACATCTGCGTGGCCGCGTCTCCGGCGGCGAATACGCTCGGTATGCTTGTCTGCTGCATGGGATCGACCTGGATATAGGGCCCGGTGATCCCTTCCGCGAAAACACAGCCGAGTTGCTCGGGCAGCGGGCTCGCCATGCGCGTTCGTGGTGCGGTGAAAACCACCTCAGCCCGGACGTTCCGGCCATCCGCCAGCCGAAGGGCTTCGGTGCCGGATCCCGTTCCGAGCAGTTCGACCACCGGCGTCCGCTCGATCCCTACGCCGCGAGCAGTCAGCTGGGCCTGCTCTTCTGCACTCGGCTCGAAGACTCCCTGGGTGTAGAATGTCGTCGGCCCCCAGTCCGGCAGGATCATTGCCTGGTGGGCCGATCCCGTGGCGTTGGCGATAATCGCCATGCTTCGGTCCCGGACCTCATAGCCGTGGCAGTACGGGCAGTGCAGAACGCTGACGCCCCAGCGAGGCACCATCGACTCGAGAGGCAGCTCATCGGCGACCCCGATGGCGAGAACGAGCTTCCGGGCCGTGACCCGTGACCCGTCCGACAGGGTGAGGGCCAGTCTGCGAGCGTCTGCCGTAGCGACAAGGGCCTCTGTGTTAACGAAGTCGACATTCGGATACCGCGCCAACTGGGTCAGGCCCTGCCGCATGATCTCGGAGGGGGCGACGCCGTCCTGGCCAAGGAAGCCGTGAGATGCCGATGCGAAACGGTTTCGAGGCCGTCCCGCGTCGATGAGCAGCAGGCTCAGCCGCGCCCGTGCAAGCTGCATCGCGGCTGACAGACCGGCGAAGCTCCCCCCGACAACGATCGCATCATACTGGTCCATCGATCCGTCCTTTGTAACTTATGAGGTTACGTAACCTGACGCACATTGCCCGATCACGCAACCCACTTTGTTACATTCTGAGAATGCGCTACACTTCCTGTATGCCGTCAGACAGTCGCCTCTCCCGGATGCTCCACGTCCTGATCCACATGGACCGGATAGCCGAACCCGTTACATCCGAGACGATCAGCCGGATGTTGGACACGAATCCCGTCGTGGTGCGGCGCACCATGGCCGGCCTGAGGGCCGCCGGTTATCTGACGTCCGTCAAGGGACACGGCGGCGGCTGGACCCTTGCCATACCCCTCGATAAGGTCACCTTGCGAGATGTCCACGAGGCGTTGGGAAACCCCAAGCTGTTCGCCATCGGCCTCGCGGACGACAATCCCGCCTGCCTGGTCGAACGCGCAGTCAACGCCGCCCTCAAGGAGGTCCTGCTAGAGGCCGAACAGCGGCTGCTGCAGCGCTTTGGAGAAGTCACTATCGGCGCTCTCTCGCGGGATGTGGCCTTCCCTGAAGGATGGCTGAAACACCGCCCCCGATAGATATGTCTCGCCTGTGCCGCGCTGGCCTGCGCCGTGGGGGAGCGTGCTGTCGGAGGGCAACTTTCCGACTTAACCCGCGCGTCGTCGAGTGCGTGCAACGGACCGTGGGCAAAACCTCGGGTCGCCAACCCCCGGAAAGAATGGTGGATGCGACAGGGATTGAACCTGTGACCCCCTCGGTGTGAACGAGGTGCTCTCCCGCTGAGCTACGCATCCGACCGGTCAGGAGGCGGGGTGTTTAGCCCGGCGATCCGGCAAGGGCAAGGCCCTGTTCGGCCTCATTCACACAGCGGCGCACGAGGGCCGGAAAGCCGTCGTAGTGGTCCAGTACGGCCCAGGGCTCCATTGCCGGAATCGCCACGTCTGCATAGCCGAAGCTGACGGCCACGAACGGCAGGCCTGCGGCATGCGCAGCACCCGCATCCAGACTGCTGTCCCCGACCATCAGGGCGCGATCCGCCCGGCCGCCACAGGCCGCGACGGCTTCAAGCAGATGGGCAGCCTCGGGCTTCCGCGCCGACACCCGGTCCGGCCCGTACACACAGGCGAACAGCCCGGTAATGCCCAGTGCATCGGTCAGGGCTACCGACAGGTCCGTCCGCTTGTTGGTCGTCACCGCCAGCGTATAGCCTTCGGCCTTCAGCGCGGTCAGCGCCGCGACACAGCCGGGATAGGGCCGGGTCAGCTCGGCGATCCGCCCGACATAGAGGTCGAGGAACAGGGTGAACCGCCCATCCAGTGCCTCGTCCGTCAGCGGCGCACCCGCCGTCTCATAGCCCCGCCGCAACAGGGCCCGCGCCCCGTGCCCGATCAGGTCGCGTCCCTGCGCCAGTGGCAGGTCCGGCAGGCCATCGGTCGCCAGCACAGCATTCAGCGTGCCGATCAGGTCCGGCGCGGAGTCGACCAGCGTCCCGTCAAGGTCGAACAGCAGCGTCCACCCGTTCGCTTTCAAGGACATAGGGCCTCCCTTTATCGCGCGTCATGCGTTATGCCCGCGGACGACTAGACGAGGGACGACCACGTGACCACCCAAAGCCAAACCGGGGCCGCGCGCGCCGCCGTGATCCTTGCCGCGGGGCAGGGCACTCGCATGAAGTCGCGCCTGCCCAAGGTGCTGCACCCGGTCGGTGGCCGGGCCATGCTGGACCACGCCATCGACGCCGCCGAGGCTTTGGGCTGTGAACGGATCGTCGTGGTCGTGGGCAATCACTCACCCGAGGTGCGTGCCCATGTCGTCGCCCGGCTGGGTGAGGGTGCCATCGCGGTTCAGGATCCGCCCATGGGCACCGGCCACGCCGTCCTGTGTGCCCGCGAGGCTTTGGGCGGCTTCGACGGCCAGGTCGTCATAACCTATGGCGATGTGCCCCTGCTCAAGGCCCACGACATCGCCCCGGTGTTCGAGGCCGCCGACGCCCTGTCGGTGATCGGCTTCGAGGCCCGCGATCCCGGCGCCTATGGCCGTCTGGTTATTGAGAGCGGCCAGCTGACCGCCATCACCGAAGCCAAGGAGGCCTCCGCCGAGGTCCTCGCCATCCGCACCTGCAACTCGGGCGTCATGTCGGCTCCGGCGCGCGTGCTGTTTGACCTGCTGGACAAGGTCGGCAACGACAATGCCAAGGGCGAATACTATCTGACCGACGTCGTCCAGCTGGGCCGCGAGGCCGGTGTGCCCACCCGCGCCGTCATGGCGTCAGAGGACGCGGTCATGGGCGTCAACGCCCAGTCCGAACTGGCCGAGGCCGAGGCCCTGTTCCAGAAGGTCCAGCGCGAGACCTTCCTTGCCCGCGGCGTGACCATGCCCGCGCCCGACACAGTTCATTTCGCCTGGGACACCGATCTGGAAGCCGGCGTGGTCGTCGAGCCCTATGTCGTGTTCGCACCCGGCGTACAGGTCGCCTCGGGCGCCCGCATCCGCAGCTTCAGCCATCTGGAAGGCGCCACCGTCGGCGAGGGCGCCATCGTCGGCCCCTATGCCCGCCTGCGCCCCGGCGCGCGCCTCGACCGCGATGTGCACATCGGCAATTTCGTCGAGGTCAAGAACAGCCACATCGCCGAGGGCGCCAAGGCCAACCACCTGTCCTACCTCGGCGACGGCGAGGTCGGCCCGCGCGCCAACATCGGCGCCGGCACCATCTTCTGCAACTATGACGGCGTCTTCAAACACAAGACCACAGTGGGCGAGGGGGCCTTCGTCGGCTCCAACAGCTCGCTGGTCGCGCCCGTCACCATCGGCGCCGGCGCCATGACCGCCTCGGGCTCGGTGATCACCGAAGACGTCCCCGACGGCGCCTTGGCGCTGGGCCGCGCCACCCAGACCGTCAAGGACGGCTGGGCCGCCCGCTTCATGCAGATGATGACCGCCAAGAAGGCGAACCAGAAAAAGTCATGAGCGCAGACGCCCACAAACGCCTCGCCGGTGAAGCCGCCGCCCTTCGGGTCGAGGCGGGCATGAAGGTCGGGCTCGGCACCGGCTCGACCGCCGCCTGGTTCGTCAAGGCGCTGGCCGCCCGCAACCTGCCCGACTTGCGCTGCGTGCCGACGTCGGAGGCCACCGCCGATCTGGCGCGTGAGCTGGGCCTGCCGCTGTCGACGCTGGAAGACACCCCGCGCCTCGACCTGACCGTCGACGGGGCGGACGAGGTTGGACCGGGTCTGGCCCTGATCAAGGGCGGCGGTGCGGCCCTGCTGCGCGAGAAACTGGTGTGGGAGGCCTCGGACCGTTGCCTCGTCATCGCCGACGCGGCCAAGGTGGTGAAGACGCTCGGCGCCTTTCCCCTGCCGATCGAGGTCGTTGCCTTCGGGCACAAGACCACCGGCAACCGCATTGCCGATGTGCTGGCCGACCACGACATCATCCTGCCCGCCCGCGTCCGCACAGCCCAGCGCGGACTGGTCAGAACCGACGGCGGCAATCTGATCTATGACGCGAAATGCGGCGCCATCACCGACCCCAGCCGCCTCGCCGACGACCTGAAACTGATCACCGGCGTGGTCGAACACGGCCTGTTCCTCGACTTGGCCGACGAGGCCATCATCGGCACGGATGGGGGAGTTGAGGTGCTGGTGCCGTGAAAGGCTCGGTCGTCTGGAGTGAGCTGCAATGTACGGAAGCGTCGCTTCAAACTTCTATCACAACGTCGTAGCCGCATATGACGAGTATGCGGCGAACCGTGATTCACCACACTCGGGGCGAGACAAACACCTCAGAACTGCGATTGCCGCTGCGACTGCGCTGTATCACTTTAGGGAGCATCTTCCCGGCGAGCTGAAGGCGAAGATCGGAGCGATTGAGGCGACCCCCGATTACGCACTAGTTCATGGGGTGACCAATGCGGCCAAGCACGGCGTGGTTACGAAGAGACAGCCTTTGGTGGCTCGTGCTTCTGACATCAGGGAAGTCACCGTCTTGATTCTCTATTCGGACGACGATGGGGAGTACTCGCACGCGCAAACTATGGTCCATGTCAAATGCACTGACGGTGAGACACGGCAGCTCGACCCAGCTATTTCTCGGCTTCTGAACCACTGGGGGAACTTTCTCCGAGACTTGGATGTATGTGATTTCGTTGCTCGTCCAGAGTTCGAAGTTCCGGGCCACCGCTACCTAAGCCGTGAGGAAGCCACGACTTCCCATGGTCTCGAAGTCCTCAGGGGGCTGGATTTTGAGCAGACCATCCAACCGAGTTGCTTTGACGTCGATTTGGGGCGCGCAGTGCCACTTGATCTCACGGGCGCGCAAATGTCGTTCAGGATTTACAAGCCTCCGCCGCAGGTTTTGGACGTGATCATGTCTCATCCAGACCGCGAAGACGTGACGGTCAGCATTCCCTTCTCGGAGGAAGAAAACGCTGCCTTCCATAGACTCCCAGATGATGCTGCACGGGTCGCTTTCAAAGAAAACTTCGCGAAGGCTCACTGGCCAGACATAGAGCAGATGTTCCTCCAAAAATTAGCTGAACAGCGCTCTGACGGGGGATAACGGGATTGCTGCTACGCGTCCGCCCGATCCCGCCTTGCCCCACCCAGCCCTCATCCCTAAGTCCCTGACACGACGGAGCGACCCGTTCTGCAAACACCCCTTTCACCCTGTTTTCGCCGGAGCGGATTTCAGACGGTTCAGACGGTTCAGACCCTTTTTTCCACCGTCTGAATTCGGCACTGCCGTCGATTTCAGACCATTCAGACGGTTCAGACGGTCTAATTTCACCGTCTGAATTCCGGACCGCCCCCCGGTTTCAGACCATTCAGACCATTCAGACGGTCTTTTTCCACCGTCTGGTTCAGGAGCCCCGAATGCCCACGACCTACGACTACGACCTCTTCGTCATCGGTGCGGGCTCGGGCGGGGTGCGGGCGGCGCGGCTGACGGCCCTGTCGGGCAAGAAGGTCGCCGTGGCCGAGGAGCACCGCGTCGGCGGCACCTGTGTCATCCGCGGCTGTGTGCCCAAGAAATTTATGGTCATGGCCTCCGAGGTCAGCCACGCGCTGGAAATCGCCGGGGGCTATGGCTGGGACATCGAGGGCGCGACCTTCGACTGGAAGCGCTTCCTTGAGGCCAAGGACGTCGAGATCGCCCGGCTGTCCGGCATCTATGTCGCCAATCTGGGCAAGGCGGGCGCCGAGCTGATCCACGGCCGGGCCCGGCTCAAGGACGCGCACACCGTCGAGGTCCTGAAGAAGGACGGCTCGGTCGACCGCACGGTCACGGCCGAAACCATCCTGATCGCCACCGGCGGCCGCCCCTGGGTGCCCGAAGATCTGCCGGGCATCGAACACGCCATCACATCGGAAGAAGCCTTCCACCTGCCGGAACTGCCGAAGAGCATCCTGATCGCGGGCGGCGGCTATATCGCGGTCGAATTTGCCGGCATTTTTGCGGGCCTGGGCGTCGAGACCACCCTGGTCTATCGCGGCCCGAACATCCTGCGCGGCTTTGACGACGATGTCCGCGCCCATCTGGCGGGCGAGATCGAGCGACGCGGCATCAAGGTGGTGCTGGGCTGTCAGCATGCGTCGATCGAAAAGACCGCCGACGGTCTGGTCAGCCACCTCGAGAACGACATGAGCCTGACAACCGAGGCCGTCATGTTTGCCACGGGGCGCACCCCCTACGTCAAGGGCTTGGGGCTGGAAGAGGCCGGAGTCGAGCTGACCGAGGGCGGCGCCATCAAGGTCGACGAATATTCCCGCACCAGCGTCGACAACATCTGGGCCATCGGCGACGTCACCGACCGGATCAATCTGACCCCCGTCGCTATTCGCGAGGCCGTGGCCTTCCACGAGACCCGCTACAAGGACAATCCCTCGTCCTTCGACTATGAGGCCGTCGCCACCGGCGTCTTCAGCCAGCCGCCGGTCGGCGTGGTCGGCCTCAGCGAGGCCGAGGCCCGGCGTCACTGCTCAAGGGGCGTCGATGTCTATCTGACCCGCTTCCGGCCCATGAAGACCGTGTTCGTCGGCTCGGACGAGCGGGTGCTGATGAAGCTGGTGGTCGATGCCGACACCCAGCGCGTCGTCGGCGTCCACATCGTCGGCCCGGAGGCGCCCGAAATGATCCAGCTGGCCGCCATCGCCGTGAAGGCCGGCCTGACCAAGGCCCAGTGGGACGCCACCTGCGCCGTTCACCCGACCCTGGCCGAGGAACTGGTCACCCTGAAGGACAAACAGTCGGTCGCCGCGACCGCCGCAGAGTAGGGCCTCAGAAGCCTTCCAGCCGGTCCCGGATCGGCTTCAGGCCCGCCAGCAGGGGCTCGATCTCCGCTGCATTCTTCTTCCACTTGTCGGGCGCTGGCGGGGTCAGGGTGTGGCGCGACTCCGGCAGCTTGCCG
This sequence comes from Neptunomonas phycophila, assembly GCA_964224415.1. GTDB lineage: Bacteria > Pseudomonadota > Alphaproteobacteria > Caulobacterales > Caulobacteraceae > Brevundimonas. The sequence goes on along the minus strand of CAXQIE010000018.1, from coordinate 63,186 downwards.
CCGGTCCGCTCTTCCAGCGCCGCGTCGAACTCGAGGTCGGCGAAGTCACAGATGCCGCGCATAACCGCCGCGGGATCGGCCACGAAGTCGGCGTAGCGGACCACGTGCCGCCGGTCGGCGGGCAGGCCCGACAGGTCGTCCATGATGGTCTGGTTGGTGGTCGCCCACTGATAGGCCGCGATCTCGGGCAGAGGCTTGCCCTTCAGGCTCTGCCAGCCCTGCGGCAGCAGCAGGGACCAGGGGCCTTCCCAGCCGGGCAGCTGCGGATAGGTGACCCAGCCGCCGGCCCGCCAGGCGTCGATGATGCTGGAGACATTCTCCTCCGGCTCGCGCCACAGGAAGACAAACCGGGCGTCCGGGAACAGGGCGTTGAAGAAGGGGATGCGCAGGGCGTTCTTGGGCGTCTTCTCAAGCAGCCGTACGCTGTCCTGGTTGGCGAAGGGGCGCTCGGCCCCGTCACGCAGCTTCTCGGCCAGCCGGGCCTTCATCGCGAGGCCGATCTGGTCGCTGTAGTGCTCGGCCGTCACCCGGTTGGAGTCGATGCCGGGCGCGCCGGGCCGCAGGGCCTTGAAGCCCTCGACCAGCCAGTGGGCCTCGCCGCCCACGGTGTGAAGCTGGGGCGTCACCGCCAACGTCTCGAACAGGGCCGTGCTGCCCGAGCGGGGCGCGGCCACGATGATCACCGGCCGGTCATAGTCCGGCGTCTGCAGGATGGCGGACGGACGGGCCGGGGCCGGGCTCGCGGCGGCCGTAGCGGGAGCCTGACCGACCATGCCGGTCGGCGCGCCACCGCCCATCGGGGCCACACCCGGATTGACGCCGTAAGCGCCGATCCGCTGCCGGACCACGGCGGGCACGGGCATCATGTTGGAGGTGACCCTGAGGTCGTCGCCCAGCGCCGTGACCTGCTGCATCAGCATCTGCAGCCGCTTCTGGTAGTGGGGGATGCCCCGGTCGGTGTCGGCGAACAGCGACCACAGCTGGCGCCAGTCCTGCCGGAAGGCGTGGGTCAGTCTGGCGAACTGCTGCAGATGCGCCCGGCCCTCATCGCCCTGGCGGACCGAGCCGGTTTCGGCGACCAGATCGCTGAGCAGCTCATCGACCTCGGACGGCGGCATGACGCGGTAGATGTTGAACTGCTCGACCGCCAGCGGCGCCCGCTGCCCGGGCCGGAAGGGGATCGGCGTCTCGGGCAGGGCCTGGGTCGCCGCCGCCTCAGCCAGATCCCAGAAGCGACCGTTGCCGGTCGTGTCCGCCACCAGATGCACGCGCGAGATGTCCGAGCCGTTGTCGACCTTGTGGACCCGCCAGTTGTCGAAGATCCACGCCTCACCCGGGGCCATGTGGACCTCTTCGCCGTCGCAGTGGAAGCGCACGTCCGGCGTCGTCACGATCGGCACATGCAGCCGCACCCGGTGAAACCAGTGGTAGTTGATGTCCGTGTGCTCGGGCACCGACGATCCCGGCCCCAGCCGCATCAGCCGCGAGCGGCTCCACACCACGCCGAAGTGGCTGAGCACCTGCTGGATGTAGGGCGAGGACTGCAGATGCGGCGTCGGCGCCATGGCCCCGGCCACGTCGTCGTTCTCGGTGCCACCGACCGTGATCAGGCGCAGGGCGCTGTTGCCGGGGATATTGTTCGGGTGCTTGGCCCAGGCGCTGTCGGGGAAGGCCTCGACCTCACGCCGCAGCTGGTCCACGTCGAAGCGGAAGGGCAGCTTGATGAAGGGGCGGGACAGTTTCACGCGATCAGCCGGGCACTCTGAACAGAAGGGGTGTCCGTGATAGACCCGCCCCCGGAGGCCGTCAAAGCCGCTCGATGCGGTGGCGCCCGTGCAGCTGGCGCACGAAGGGGCGTCCCGGGTCCTCGCCGGCCAGCCGAGCCTTCACCTCGCCAACGACGAAGCGTGTGATGGCGGGCAGGGGCAGGTCGTCCAGATCGTCCAGCGGCACCCAGGCCACGCGCTCCAGCTCGTCGCCGTGGTCGGTTCGCGCCGGCAAGTCCAGAGCGTCCGCATCGGCCAGGAAGAAGCGGGCGTCGTAACGCCGGGGCCGACCAGGCGGCGTGATGGCGCGGGCGATGTAGCTGAGGCCGGCCAGGTCCGCCTGATGGCCGGTCGACAGGAAGTCCCGCCACGGCCCGGCCCCGCTGCAGCGGGAGGCAGGCCGCCCGACGATGACGCCGGTCTCCTCATGGGTCTCCCGGACGGCGGCCATGGCCAGCGCCCGCGCCCGTCGCTCGGGCATCTCGCGTGACAGCATCGCCAGCTCGCGCGCGGGCAGGTCAGCGGCGAACGGCGCGGTGAAGTCGGCCCGCTCCACCCGTCCACCCGGAAACACCCACTTCGACGCCATGAAGACATGGCCGGGTGCGCGACGCCCCATCAGCGCCTCGACCCTGCCCGCACGGCTGCGGGTAAGGATCAGCGTCGCCGCGTCCCGGGGCCGGATCCGCGCCCCGACATCCGGCGAGTCCGCGAGATCGGCGCGGGCATCGAAGGGCTGGCTCATGTCCTGCGGCGAGGCCCCTTGGGCTTGCCGGAGGTCTTGCCGGGGGGGGCGCGCTTGCCCCCGCGCGGTGGCTTGCCCGAGGGCCGACCACGCGGGCCGCTGCCGGCCGGGGGTTTGCCCTGCTCGGCCTCGGACAGCATCTCCAGCACCAGCCCGCCGGTGAGGGGCGTGGCCTCGACCAGCTTGACCTCGACCGTCCGGCCCAGGGTCCAGCGCTGGCCCGATCGTTGGCCGACGAGGGCGTGGGCGGCCTCGTCATGCTGGAAGTAGTCGCGGCCCAGTGACGAGATGGGGATCAGCCCGTCAGCCCCCGTCTCGTCCAGCCGCACGAACAGGCCGAACCGGGTCACGCCCGTGATCCGGCCCGTGAAGGTCGCGCCCACCCGCTCCTCGAGGAAGGCGGCGATGTAGCGGTCGGTGGCATCGCGCTCGGCGGCCATGGAGCGGCGCTCGGTCATGACCAGATGCTCGGCGATGGCCGGCAGCTCCGAGACCTCGCGGTCGGTCAGGCCGTCCTTGCCCAATCCCAGCGCCCGGATCAGGGCCCGGTGCACGATCAGGTCCGAATACCGCCGGATCGGCGAGGTGAAGTGGGCATAGCGGTCGAGGTTCAGTCCGAAGTGGCCGATGTTCTCGGGCGTGTAGATCGCCTGCATCTGGCTGCGCAGCACGACCTCATTGACGATCTCGGCGTGCGGGGTGTCGCGCATGCTGTCCAGCAGGGCGTTGAGCTTCTTGGTGGTCGGGGCCTCGCCCTTGTTCCAGGGGCGGCCCAGCGTCTGCAAGAAGTCGGCGAGGTTGAAGACCTTCTCCTGACTGGGCGTGTCGTGCACCCGATAGATCAGGGGGGTGCGCTTCAGCTCCAGCGTCTCGGCGGCGGAGACGTTGGCCTGGATCATCATCTCCTCGATCAGGCGATGCGCTTCCAGCGAGACGCGGGGCTCGATGGAGAGGATCTCGCCCTTCGGCGACATGTTGATCTTGCGTTCCAGGCTCTCGATGGCCAGCGGAGCCCGCTTCCTTCGCCCTTTCAGCATGACGCGATAGGCGGTCCACAGGGGCTTGAGCACGGCATCGACGATCGGCCCCGTCACGTCGTCGAACCGACCGTCGGCGGCGGCCTGCGCCTGTTCGTACGACAGGCTGGCGTGCGAGCGCATCAGGCCCCGGACGAAACGGTGGCTGCGCTTCTTGCCCTCGGCATCGAAGACCATGCGCACGGCCAGACAGGCGCGGTTCTCGCCGACCTTGAGGCTGCACAGACCGTTGGACAGCACCTCGGGCAGCATGGGCTCGACCCGGTCGGGGAAGTAGGTGGAGTTGCCCTTGTCGCGCGCCTGCTGGTCCAGCGCGCTGCCGGGCCGGACGTAGGCGGCCACATCTGCGATCGCGACCCAGACGATCCAGCCGCCGGGGTTCTTCGCGTCCTCGTCGGCGTGGGCATAGACGGCGTCGTCGTGGTCGCGCGCATCGGCGGGATCGATGGTGATGAGTGGCAGGTCGCGCAGGTCCTGACGACCCTTGAGCGAGGGCAGGGCCTGATCCTCGGCCTCGGCCTCGACCGTCTCCGAGAATCCGGTGGGCAGACCGTGGGCATGGATGGCGATTAGCGAGGCCGCGCGCGGATCATCCTCGCGGCCCAGCCGCTCCAGCACCTTGCCGCGCTTGGGGCCGTGGCGGCTGCTGCCCTTTTCGACCGCCGCCAGCACCAGATCTCCGTCCTTAAGGTCCTCGACCTGGCTCTCCGGGACGATCAGCGTGTCCTTGCCCCGACGGTCGACCGACTCGATGCGCACCTGTCGGGCTGACCTGCGGATCACGCCCAGCACCCGGTCGGCGCCGGTATCGAGCTTCTTGATCAGGCGGGCTTCCCAGCCTTCTTCACCCCGGGCGAAGCGGACCAGCAGGCGATCCCCCAGTCCGGGTGCGGCGCCGACTGCCTTCCGGTCCGGCATCAGAAGCGCGGTCGGGGCGTCGCCGGACGCCTCGACGAGCCGGACGATCAGCTCGCCGTCGATGTCGCGCTCGACGACGTCGGCCACCCCGACGGGGGGCAGGCCACCGGCCTCGCTGAGACCCTTGCGCCCGCGCCGGCCGAGCCGGCCTTCTTCCTCCAGCTCGCGGATCATCTCGCGCAGGGCGCGCCGGTCGGCGCCCTTCAGCCCAAAGTGACGGGCGATGTCGGTCTTTTCGGCCGAGCCGGTGTCGCGCAGGAAGGCGAGCAGGGTGTCCTTGTCCGGAAGTCCGGCGGGCGGGCGGCGAGGGGGCTTGGTCATCATCCTCCCATAACGCGCTTCGGCATGTTTTGTCGTCAGGTTCCGGAGGTTGAGCGCCGGACGGCGACGGGCAAGGTGCAGGCCTCATCTTGGAGCTTCACATGTTCATCACCGCCCTGGCCCTGTCCTTCGCCCTGTCGAACGCGCCGCAGGACCCCCCGACCCATCAGCAGGCCGTCAACTGCACCGGCGTGTTCCTGTTCACCGCTGTCCTCACAGCCCAGGCGGCCGAGGCCGATCCCACGGCCGAGAATGGCGAGACCGCTGAGCTTGCGGCTACCCTGCTGAAGGCTGCCGACGCCAGCCGACTGCAGGCTGCTTCCCGTGAAGGCCTGTCGATCGACGACAGCAGCAGCGCGCTGAACGGTTGGCTGGAGGCCAATGAGGACGGTGGGGACACCATCCTGGAACGAGAGCTGGACGGCTGCATCAGCCTTTACGGCTATGCCATCCCCGGCGTGTAACGGGAGTTCGGCTTGACCTGAGCGACCGACCGGACCAGCTTCCGGCCCAAAGCCCAGGAGTTAGAATGTCGCTTGCCCCCAAACCCGTCCTTGCCGGCCCTACCGCCTCCCTGCTCGATCTGATCGGCAAGACGCCCATGGTCGAGGTCAGCCGGATGGACACCGGCAAGTGCCGCCTGTTCCTGAAGCTGGAAAGCCAGAACCCGGGTGGGTCGATCAAGGACCGGATCGCCCTGTCGATGATCGCGGCGGCCGAGAAGGAGGGCTGGCTCAAGCCCGGCGGCACGATCGTCGAGGCCACGGCCGGCAACACCGGTCTGGCCCTGACGCTGGTCGGACAGGCGAAGGGCTACAAGGTCCTGCTGGTCATCCCGGACAAGATGTCCAGGGAGAAGATCCAGCACCTGCGGGCCATGGGCGCGGACGTTCGTCTGACCCGCTCCGATGTGCCGCACGGCCACCCGGAATACTATACAGACATGGCCGAGCGTCTGGCCCAGCTGATTCCGGGCGGCTATTACGTCAACCAGTTTGCCAATGACGCCAATTCGGCGGCCCATTTCGACACGACCGGGCCAGAGATCTGGGATCAACTGGATGGGAAGGTCGACGCCTTTGTCGCCGGCATCGGCTCGGGCGGCACCATCACGGGGATCGGTCAGTTCCTGAAGTCAAAGGGCTCGGACGCCAAGATCATCCTAGCCGACCCGGTCGGCTCGACGCTGGCCGGGATAGTCAATGAGGGCGTTCCCGGGCCGGAGGGCAGTTATACGGTTGAGGGGATCGGCCAGAACTTTGTGCCCGACACCGCCGACATGGACCTGATCGACAAGGCCTATTCCATCCCCGACGCCGAGGCAATCGCCACCGTCCGTGACCTCCTGCTCAAGGAAGGCATCCTTGCGGGATCCTCTTCCGGCACGCTGATCGCGGCCGCCCTGCGCTGGTGCCGCGAGCAGACCGAGGCGAAGTCCTGCGTGACCTTCGTCTGCGATACCGGGGCCAAGTATCTGTCCAAGGTCTACAATGACGCCTGGCTGGCCGACCAGGGTCTGGGCGAGCGCGAGCTGCACGGCGACCTGTCGGACCTGATCACCCGTAAGTACGAGGATGGCGCGGTCGTCTTCGCCGGGTCCGATGACACCCTCGATACGGTGTTCAAGCGCATGCGCGGCGCCGATGTCTCGCAGCTGCCGATCTTCAGCGAGGGACGGCTGGTCGGAATCGTCGACGAGAGCGATCTGGTGCACACCATGAACACCGACGCGATCACCCGTGAGGAACGGTTCAAACTGCCCGTGTCGAAGGTCATGACGCGGGATCTGGACACGGTGCAGGTCAATGAGCCGCTGGAGGCGCTGGTGCCCCTCTTCGACCGGGACCGGGTAGCAATCGTGCTGGACGGCGAGAAGTTCGTCGGCCTGATCACCCGCTCCGACCTGATCAACCACCTCAGCCTGAACCGGTGAGATGACCCCGGGTCGTCGCCAGCTTCTGATCGGGGGCTTCGCGGCGACAACGGTTGGCGGCGCGCGGTCAGCAGGGGGACAGGATCCGGCCGCTTTGGGGATATCGCTGGTCAGCTATCCCAGCGGATCTTTCCCGATCAACGGGCTGCTATTCTCGCCGGTGGGCCAGGCACGCCGGGGCCCCATGGCGGGGGCGGCAGTGGCGCTGCTGCATGGCGGCGGTGGGGGCCAGGATGATGTGCACATCTTCACCGAGGGGGCGCTCGCCCTTACGGCGCGTGGCTATCACTGCCTGATGCCCAACTATTTCGACGCGACCCCCAGCCAGCGGCGAAGCAACGCCGTGGCCGCGCGGCGCTGGCGCCGGGCGATCCTCGATGGTCTCGGGTGGCTGGGGCAGCGACCGGGGATCGACCCGGCCCGCGTCGGCGCTCTGGGCTTCTCCCGAGGCGGATCGCTGGGGCTGGATGGTGTGCTGGAAGAGGGCGGCGCGCAGGCGTTTGTGGGCGTGGCCTCGGGCGGGTCTCTGGACGTCGCTGATATCCGTCACCGGCCGCCTGTCCTGTTCATCTATGCCGACGGCGATCCGCTGGTGTCGGCCCGGCGTGTCGAGGAGCGGGCCGCGACGCTCGCCGCCGCCGAGGTGCCGGTCGAGACGCATGAACTGATCTCACCTCGCCATCGGTTTAATCCGGACGAATGGCGGACCGTGTTCGAAGTCGCCGGGCGGTTCTTCGACCGGAGCCTGGCGTGAGCGGCACCCGGCGCCAGATTCTGATGGCGGCGGCAGCGATGCCGTGGCTGGCGGGCTCGCCCCGGGCACAGGAGGCGGCGTTTTCCGTCGAGACCCTGACCTTCGAGAGCCGGGGTAAGCCGATCCGCGCAGCGCTCTATACGCCTGCCCGGCCGAACGGGGCTGCCGTGGTGTTCCTGCACGGCTCGGGCGGTATCGGCCCGGCCTATCTGACGCTGGCGGAACGGTTCGCTGCCGATGGGTTCAAGGTCATGGTACCCGCCTATTATGACGCTGCGGCGGATGACGGGGTGCGGCCCGAGCCGGTCATGGACGCCTGGCGCGCGGTCGGCAGTGACGCTGTGGACTGGATGATCGGGTCGGGCATCGACCGCCGCCGGGTCGGCATCATGGGCTATTCGCTGGGATCGTATGTGGCCGTGGACGGCGCGCTGGGGAACAGTCGGGCGGCGGCAGCGATCGGTGTCGCAGGCGGCTGGGATGTCTATGTCCCGCGCCCGCCCCGTCGTCGCATCCCGGTGCTGGTTATCCAGTCCGAGAACGACACCCATGTCTCGCCGGAGAGCACCCGCCGGTGGGTCGAGTTCCTGCGGCTGGCGGACGTGTCGGTAAGGCTGCAGGTGTTGCGCGGCGCCGGGCACATCTATACCCCCGCCCAGTGGATGGAGGTTCACCGCATGGCGTCGGACTTCTTCCAGCGAACCCTTCTGTAGAGAGCCTGTCCCCGTATGACCGACCGCAAGAACCGCCCGGGATTTTCCACGCGCGCCATCCACGCGGGACAGCGGCCCGACCCGACCACGGGCGCGGTGATGACGCCGATCTACGCCACCTCGACCTATGCCCAGGAAAGCCCGGGGGTGAACAAGGGCTATGAGTATGCGCGGGGCAAGAACCCGACGCGGGAGGCGTTCGAGGCCTGTATCGCGGACCTGGAGGGGGGCACGCACGGCTTTGGCTTTGCCAGCGGCATGGCGGCGACCTCGACGGCGTTGGAGCTGCTGGATGCCGGCAGCCACATCGTCACCGGCGACGACCTGTACGGCGGGTCATGGCGGCTGTTCGAGCGGGTGCGTCGCCGGTCCATGGGGCTGGACTTCGCCTATGTGAACATGGCCGATCCGGCGGCGGTCGAGGCGGCCATCACCGACCGGACCCGGATGATCTGGGTCGAGACTCCGACCAATCCGCTGATGAAGCTGGCCGACATCGCGGCCCTGTCGAAGATCGCAAAGGCCCGGGGCCTGATCCTGGTGGTCGACAACACCTTCGCCACGCCGTGGTGCCAGCAGCCGATCAGTCTGGGCGCGGACATCGTCATGCACTCGGCCACCAAGTATCTGAACGGGCACTCGGACATCGTCGGCGGGGTGCTGGTCACGGCCAACCCCGAGCTGGCGACCCAGCTGAAGTTCCTGCAGAACTCGGTCGGCGGCATCATGGGGCCGTTCGACGCCTTCCTCGCCAACCGGGGGCTGAAGACGTTGGGCCTGCGGATGAAGGCCCACTGCGACAACGCGCTCGCGGTGGCGCGCTGGCTGGAGACCCGCAAGGGCGTGGACAGGGTCATCTATCCGGGCCTGATCAGCCACCCGGGGCATGAGCTGGCCGCGCGGCAGATGATCGGTGGCTTCGGCGGCATGGTCAGTGTGGTGATCGACGGCGACCTGGAGCGGACCCGCCGCGTGCTGGAGCGGGTCCAAGTCTTCACCCTGGCCGAATCGCTCGGCGGGGTCGAAAGTCTGGTGAACCACCCGGCCATCATGACCCATGCCTCGGTACCGAAGGAAGTCCGTGAGGCGGGTGGGGTCACCGACAGCCTGATCCGCCTGTCGGTCGGCGTCGAGGATGTCGACGACCTGATCGCCGACCTCGACCAGGCGCTGGGCTAGGCGCCGCTGTCGGCCTCTGCGCCGGCGTAGTGCTCGCGGCACAGGTCGCGCAGGGCGGCGTTGAGGGTGCCGCCATAGAGGGACTCGCGGATGCGCTCGTAGCCCTCGAGCTTCAGCTGGATCTTGATGTCGCCGACGGTCCGGCAGCGGCCCTCACGCGCCAGTTGATAGGCGCGCTCGAGTGTCGTGGGTCGAAAGGTCATGCCCCTATATAGGGACTACGGCCAAGGTTTAGAAGTAGAAGCCGACGTTGGCGACCAGGGCGGAGCCGTATTGGTCGCCGAACAGGGACGGGTCGGCGTCGGTGTCGTGGTAGCGCAGGTCGAGGTCGACGGCCGGGGCCAGTTGCCAGGTCACGCCCACGTCCCAGCCGGTGTAGTCTATGGACATATCCTGTTCGCGGCGGCCGATGCCGGCGGACAGGGCGGTATCCAGCGTCAGGTCCCAGCTGGCCCGCGCCTCTACCCAGGTCCAGGCTTCGGTCGAGCCGGTGCCGTCCGGCGAGTATTGCAGGCGCAGCTTGCCCTCGGCCGGGCCGATGGCGCGGCTGATGTCGGCGGTGAACTCCCACGCATCATCGTCCGTGCCCGGATTGGCATCCGCCCGCCATTTGTGGGTGGCATTCAGGTCAAGATCGAAGCCGCCCAGCTGTGGCCGAAGCCCGAAGCCGGTCGCGATTTCCAGCTTTGAGCCGGAGCTGTCGATCGTCTCAGCGCCCAGTTCCGCGTAGAACAGGCTGTCGCCGCTGGTCCACTCGGCGACCGCCCAGGCGAAGGGGTTGGTTGCCGACTTGGACACCTGTTTGGAGCGGTTGTCAGAGCCCGCGCCGATGCCGACGGACCATTCCCCGGCACCCGTGCTCTGGGCGACGGCAGGCGTCGAGACGGCCAGAAGGATCAGGGCCGAGAGACCGGTGAGGAGGACACGCATGGAGGGCTCCGTAGAAGGACGAATCCGTATGGAGCCGCCCTTAGCCGAAGTTGCTGCCTTTGGCGAATTGCTCCGACGCCTGACGGTATTCCTGTTGCATGCGCGCCACGAGGTCCGCAACCGCCAGCACATCGTGGACGCCGCCGGAGCCCTGACCGGCGGACCAGACCGTCTTCCAGGCCTTGGCCTCGTCGGCCATGTCCAGCTTGTGCTCGGGCAGGGTCTTGGGATCTATGCCGTTCTCGATCAGCGACGGGGTCAGGAAGTTGGCGGGAATGCCCGAGACGGCGGGCGTATAGGTGATGTCGGAGGCACCGGCGTCGACGATCATCTGCTTGTAGGCGCCCTGGGCCATGGATTCGGTCGTCGAGATGAAGCGGGTGCCCATGTAGGCGAAGTCAGCGCCCAGCATGCGGGTGGCGGCGATGTCGCGGCCGGTCGACAGACAGCCCGACAGGATCAGGGTGCCGTCAAAGAAGCTGCGCACCTCTTCGATCAAGGCGAACGGGTTGACCACCCCGGCGTGACCACCCGCGCCATTGGCCACCAGGATCAGGCCGTCGACGCCGGCCTCGGCGGCTTTCCTCGCATGGCGGACGTTGGCGATGTCGTGGAACACCACGCCACCATAGCCGTGCACCGCATCGACCACATCGCGCACCGCGCCCAGGGAGGTGATGATCAGGGGCACCTGTTCCTCGACCGAGACCATCATATCGGCCATCAGGCGCGGATTGGTCGGGTGGACGATGTGGTTCACGCCAAAGGCCGCGGCGTGGGGCTTCAGCCGCGCCTTGATGTCCTTGATCCACTCGCGATAGCCCTCGGTCGTGCGCTGGTTCAGCGACGGAAAGGTGCCAATGACACCGGCATTACAGGCCTCGACCACCAGATCCGGCCCGGAGACAAGGAACATGGGCGCCGCAATCACCGGCAGCTTCAGCCCCTTTTGCAGGGACGCGGGAATGGTCATGGACGGCTCCTCCGTTGTCTTTGGCTACGGATAGACGGCTGTCGCCGGGTAAGGCAACGGTCGAGTGCGGGCTGGTCGGGGTGGGCGTGAAAAACACCGTCTGAATGGTCTGAATGGTCTGAAATGGGAGGGGCCGCACAATTCAGACGGTGAAAAAGACCGTCTGAACCGTCTGAACCGTCTGAAATGGCAATCTTCATCTCCTCCCCACGCGTGGGGAGGTGGCGCGGCGCGCAGCGTCGTGACGGAGGGGGAGGCGGGGTTGGTGAAGGTTGTGCATGACTCTCCTGATTGACGGCAGCGCCGCCCCCTCCACCATCTTCGATGGTCCCCCTCCCCGCGAGCGGGGAGGAGATGAAGTTTTTATCGTCTGAACCGTCTGAATGGTCTGGAATCATGGCGGCGTCCCTGCGGCGATGATGGCAACCGGACAGTATGGGCGATCCGCTAACCAGGGCGGGAAGAGCGGTGGAAGAAAGGCCCGGGGCCCTGAAAGAGTTGGGGAATATGGGGCCGGAAGTCATGCCCGCGCCATTTGACCCGGCGTCATCGTCGGGCTCGACCCGAGGATCGGTGTCGTCCTGGACGGCTGACGGAGTGCCGGGACCGATCCTCCGATCAAGTCGGAGGATGACGAAGCAGGAGACGGCGAGCCGCAGCACCCCGCCATTTTCACGCGCCCCGCAACCCGCTAAAGGCCACGCATGACCACCAACACATCCGGCCTGAGCCAGCTGGGCGCGCAGACGCACCAACCGACCGATCCCGACTCTGCCAACCTGGAGCGGGTGCCCAATCCGCATGCCGACACCCTGTATGTGGCGCGCTTTTCCGCGCCCGAGTTCACCAGCCTGTGCCCCGTGACGGGCCAGCCGGACTTTGCCCATCTGGTGATCGACTATGTGCCGGGGGAGTGGCTGGTCGAGTCCAAGAGCCTGAAACTGTATCTGACCAGTTTCCGCAACCACGGCGCCTTTCACGAGGACTGCACGGTGGCCATCGGCAAGCGGCTGGTGGCCCTGCTGGACCCCAAATGGCTGAGGATCGGCGGCTATTGGTACCCGCGCGGCGGCATTCCGATCGACGTCTTCTGGCAGACCGGGGTGGTTCCCGAGGGCGTCTGGCTGCCGGAGCAGGGGGTGCCGGGATATCGCGGGCGGGGGTGAGGGGAACGCGTCTCACCGCTTCCTCACCTCGCGCTCATGACGCTCAGGATCGTCGGACCTAGGCCGTGGGCTCGGGATGTGGGCACCGGGCCCTGACGTCCTGACGACGCCAGAAGACCGCATGCGCATTCTCCTGATCAACATTCCCCATCCCGCCATCGGAAGCCGAATTCCGAAGGAGCAACTGCCACCGCTGGGCCTTCTGGCGGTGGGGGGGCCACTTATTGATGAGGGGCATGAGGTCTCCTTGCTGGATGGCGAGCTGGGACCAATGTCGCTGGCCGCGATCGTGGAGGAGGCCGTTCGGCGCGCTCCGGATGCCGTGTTGTTCGGGCATTCCGGATCGTCATCGGGCCACCCGATCATCGCCGATGTCGCCAGGCGGGTCCGTCAGGCGCTGCCCGATGCCCGGATCATCTACGGAGGGGTCCATCCAACCTATTTCTGGCGGGAAATCCTGAGCTCGGAGCCGTGGGTCGATTTCATCGTCAAGGGCGAGGGCGAGGAGACAGCCCGGCGTCTGATGACGGCGTTGGAGGACGGCGACGAGGTGCATGAGGTGCCGGGTATTGCCTTCATGCGGGACCGGAAGCCGTATGCGACGCCCGCTGCCCCGGTCATCCAGACCCTCGATGATTATCGCGTGGGATGGGAGCTGATCGATCACCGGCGATACAGCTATTGGGGCGGTAAGCGGGCGGTGGTGATCCAGTTCTCAAGGGGCTGTCCGCACCTGTGCAACTACTGCGGACAGAGGGGATTCTGGACGCGGTGGCGCCACCGGGACCCGGAAAAGATCGCCGACGAGATTGCGTGGCTGCACCGCGAACACGGGGTCGAGGTCTTCAACTTTGCCGACGAAAATCCCAGCGCCGGTCGGAAACCATGGCTGGCCTTTCTGAAGGCGATCATCGCCCGGAATCTGGATGTGACGCTGGTGGGCTCGACGAGGGCAGGGGACATCGTCCGGGATCGAAACGAGTTGCACCTCTACAAGCAAGCCGGGTTTGAACGCTTTCTGATGGGGATGGAGACGACGGATGAGCCGACCCTGAAGTTGATCCGGAAGGGTGCAGCACCTTCGGTGGACCGGGAGGCCATCCGGCTCCTTCGTCAGCATGGCATCCTGTCGATGGCGACCTGGGTGGCCGGTTTTGACGAACAGACGGACAAGGATTTCTGGCAGGGGTTGCGGCAGCTGATCGACTATGATCCCGATCAGGTTCAGATGCTGTATGTGACGCCGCATCGCTGGACGCCGTATTATCGGCTGGCGGAGAACCGCGAGGTCATCCAGCCCGACCTGAGACGCTGGGATTACAAGCACCAGATCCTGTCGATGAAGCGCATGCCGGCGTGGCGCGTGTTCCTGTGGGTGAAGCTGATGGAGGTGAGCTGTCAGGTCAGGCCGCGGGCCTTGCGTCGATTGATCTGGCGGCGGGATGCCAAAATCCGGCACGCGACCCGCTGGTATTACCGCATGGGCCGGCGGGTCTGGTTCCACGAAATCCTGAGCTTCGTATTTCGCGATGGCCGGGTCTCGGACGGGCGAACCGTCGGGGATCATATGGGGGCGGTGCAGGACCACGAGGAGGAGGCCTCGGCCGTGGTCAGGCGAGCGTCACCCAGGCTGAGGATTGAGCCGGTCGCCGGGATGACCCGACTTATCGGGTAGACAACTTCGCCGCCGCATCCGGGCGCGGCCGTTCCAGCGGGGGGGCTTCCAGCGTGCCGATGTGGATGAAGCCGGCGATGCGTTCGTCTTCGCCGATGCCGAACAAGGAAAGGGCGCGAGGATCGTAGGCGTACCAGTCGGTGATCCAGCTGGCGGAGAATCCGTGGGCAAAGGCGGCGTGGCTGAGGTTCATGGCGACGGCGCCAGCGGACAGTTCCTGCTCCCAGACCGGCACCTTGTGATCGCGGATCGGGGTCGAGACGACCATGACGGTGACCGGCGGCGAGGTCAGCTTCGCCAGCACCGCGCGGGCCTTGTTGGGATCGGGCTGGTCGTCGGCGAGGGGACTGAGCGAATGGCCGAGGGCGGCACGAGTGTCGGGGGTCAGGACGACCAGCCGCCAGGGGAAGAGCTTGCCGTGATCGGGGGTGCGCAGGCCGATGGTCAGGATGGTCTGAAGGTCGGCGTCGGACGGCCCGGGGGCAGCGAGCGCCTGGGCCGGAGCCGAGCGACGCTGCTGCAGATAGTCGATCAGCGCGGGGTTGCGGTGGGGCAGGGCGAGGGGGGCGGCGAGCTCGGTCATGGGCGTTAGCTAGGGGTGCCGGGGCCGGGCCGCCAGTGCGCGGGGTGGCGATTCGGCGGGCGGGAGCCTATCTTTCGCGCTGAACCGATTAGTGAGGATGCATGGCCACGCCCCGACTGGAGGCCGTTCCGGAGACCACAGACCTGTGGGCCCAGCTGCGCCGGGCCGCCGAGCAGGCGTCGCGCGACGAGCCGGATCTGGCCTCGCAGATGAATGCGGTGATCCTGTCGCACGGCAATCTGGGGGCGGCGCTGAGCTTCCAGATTGCGAGGAAGCTGGGCGACGCCGAGTTGGGCGCCATGACGGTGCGTGAGGTGTGTCTGGCGGCATTCGAGGCCGATCCGGGGATTGTGGCGGCGGCCGAGGCGGACCTGCAGGCGGTCGAGGAGCGCGATCCGGCGATCCGGTCGCTGTTGCAGCCGTTTCTGTATTTCAAGGGCTTCCAGGCGCTGCAGGGCTGGCGGGTGGCGCACTGGCTGTGGACCGAGGGGCGCGAGACCCTGGCCCTGCACTTCCAGAGCCGGATTTCAGAACTGTTCCAGGTCGATATCCATCCGGGGGCGCAGATGGGCGCGGGCCTGTTCCTCGACCACGGCACCGGGATTGTGATCGGCGAGACGGCGGTGGTCGGCGATGAGGTGTCGATGCTGCATGCGGTGACGCTGGGCGGAACGGGTGCCGAGCGCGGCGACCGTCATCCCAAGATTGGCAAGGGCGTGCTGCTGGGGGCCGGGGCCAAGGTGCTTGGCAATATTCAGGTCGGCGACTACGCCAAGGTGGCGTCGGGCTCGGTGGTGCTGAAGCCGGTGCCCGCCGGCTGCACAGTGGCGGGGGTGCCGGCGCGACTGGTAAACTGCCCGACCGATGCGACGCCCGCCCGGACGATGGACCATACCCTGGCCGACATTGTGTATGACTTTGTAATCTAGGCCCGGTCGGGCTTTCCCTCGCGGGTCCGGTTCTCTAGGGTCCGCGCCGAACGAACCCTGAAAGGCATGCCGTGAACGAGAACGACCAACGCCGGCTGGAAAGCCACCTGAAGCGCACCTTCAATCATGGCGGCATCAAGCTGAAGCCTCGCAAGACTGCGGATTCGGTCGAGGTCTATGTGGATGATGAGTTCATCGGCCTGGTCTTTGAGGACGAGGACGGCGACGGCTCCTTCATGTTCGAGATGGCCATCCTCGGCGAAGATCTGCCGCCTGCCTGACGCGGGTTGAGGCCTCAACTGATAACCCCCGCCGGAGCGATACCGGCGGGGGTTTTTGTTTGGCGACGGGGATCAGCGCTTGCCGAAGATGGCGTCGAAGATCTTCCCGACGAAACTCTTGTTTTCGGCAGGTTTGGCAGCCGGTGCAGGTGACGGAGCCGGGCTGGGCGCCGGATGGACCGGGGCCGGAGTGACTGCGGCGGCCTTGGGCGTGGTGGCCGGCTTGGCGGCGGCGCGCGGCGTGGCGGGCTTCTTGGCGGCAGCCGGACGCGCCGGAGTCGCGCGCGCGGCGGCGGGCTTCTTCGCGGCAGCCGGAGCCTTAGTCGCTGCGGGTTTGGCCGCGGGCTTTTTCACAGCGGCGGGCTTGGCGGCAGCAGCCGGTTTCGTCGCGGCGGCGGGCTTCTTCGCGGCAGGCGCCTTGGCGGCGGGCTTGACAATAGTCTTTGCAGCGGGGGCCTTCGCCTTGGCCGGTGCGGCCTTGGCGACCGGTGCCTTGGCCGCGGCGGGCCTGGCCGGCGTTTTCGCCGTGGACTTCGGTGCCGCTTTAGGCTTGGAAGCCGCAGATGCTTTTGCGCCCGTGCTGGACGTAGTCGACTTGGATGGAACCTTGGCCATGTATTCCCCGACCCCTCGGATGAATGTGACGCGAGACGCCGCGCCGACGATGCAATCGATTCGCGATGATAGCGACGTCTGAGAAATGTCAGAGTCCGCAATTCAAATAATCGCACATGGGTCGCGCGATGCAACCGAAGCCCGCGTTGCTGCGTGGGATGCCGATCCGTTGCTGGAGGGGGTGACCTATTCCATCCTGGAAGAGGATGAGGATCGCGGCATCTGGCGCATCGATGCCTTTCCCACCACCCAGGCCGAGGTCGAGCGGCTGGTCGCCTCGTTGAAGGGTGATGCCGCCTTGACGACCACGGTCGAGGATCTGGCCGATGCCGACTGGCTGGCCATGTCGCTGTCGGGGCTGCCGCCGGTGCGGGCCGGGCAGTTCTTTGTCTATGGCGCGCACGATCAGGGCCGGGTGCCGCTGAATACGGTCAATCTGAAGATCGATGCGGGCGCCGCCTTCGGCACCGGCCATCACGGGACGACGGTCGGGTGCCTGATGGCGTTTGACGAACTGCTGAAGCGGGAGCGGTTCGAACGCGTGCTGGACGTCGGGGCAGGCACGGGCGTGCTGGCCATCGCGGCCGCGAAGACCGGCAGCCGGGTGGCCATCGGCACGGACATCGACGCGCCGTCGGTTCGCATCGCCAACGAGAATGCCGCGCTCAATCAGGCCAGGGCCAGCTTCGTCCACGCCTCGGGCCTGAACGATCAGAAGGTGCGGGGGCAGGGCCCCTACGATCTGGTGTTCGCCAATATATTGGCACCGCCGCTGGTGGCGCTGGCCCAGGACATCAAGAATTCTCTGAGGCTGGAGGGCGTGGCCATATTGTCAGGCCTTTTGCGGACGCAGGAAAGACGCGTCACCGCAGCCTATCTGTCGCGGGGCTTTGTGCTTGAACGGCGCATCCACCGGGATGCCTGGAGCGCGCTGGTGCTGAGGCGAAAGGGTTAAGGAACACAGGGGGTAGCAGAGCCGTTTCAGGTGCCGAACCTGAGGAGTTTCCGCGTGACTCACTTCAATCCCAATGACGCTGACCGGGATACGGTCATCGTCGAACCGGCCCCTGTCTATTCCGAGACGACGGAAACCGTGATCGTACGTGAGAGCAACACCGGATGGTGGATCGCGGGCATCCTCGGCGGACTGGTCCTTCTTGCGGTCATGATCATCCTTTTCAACCGGCAGGCGCCGCAGACGGACGACTCGCTGCTTGCCGCCGAGGCGGCGGCTGCCCAATCCGAAGCCGAAGCCCGTCAGGCTGCGGCCGCCGGCCAGATCGCCGGCGCCCAGGCCAGTGTCGAGGTCGCTCGGGCCAATGCCGCGCGTGCCGAAGCCGACGCGCGCGCCGCCGAGGCCCGCGCGGCAGAACCGGTGGTGATTGAGCGGGAAGTGCCTGTACCGGTGCCCTCGGAGCCCGCGAATGGCGGTGCCGCCGTGGTGACCACCACGACACCCCAGCCCCAACGCTAGTCACAGCACCTTCCCGTCCGCGCGACAGGGATGCTAAGTCCCCGTGCATGAGACAGACATTCGACGAGACTACCGACCCCGGATTTGGTGCGCGCCACCTGCCGCTTCTGCGACGCGAGATGCAGGCCCAGGGCCTGGACGGCTTTCTGGTGCCGCACGAGGACGAGCACCAGAATGAATACCTTCCCGCGGCCAATGACCGTCTGGCCTGGATTTCGGGCTTCACGGGCTCGGCAGGGGCCGGCGTCGTCATGAAGGACAAGGCGGCCGTATTCGCCGACGGTCGCTATACGGTGCAGGTGAAGGCCCAGGTCGATCAGGGCCAGTTCGAGCTTCGCGATTTCAATGAGACGGCGGTCGCCCGCTATCTGTCGGAGCAGCCCAGGGGGTCGGTCGTCGGGTATGATCCGCGGCTGCACAGCCCTGATGCGCTGAAGCGCCTGCAGACCGCGGCGAAGCGCGCGGGGGTGACCCTGAAACCCGTCGACAGCAATCCGCTGGATAGTGCCTGGGGCTCCGAGCGACCCGCCCAGCCGCAAGCGAAGGTTGTGCCCCATCCGATCGACTATGCGGGCGAGGATGCGGCCGACAAGCGCGCCCGTGTGGGCAAGGCCGTGGCCGAGGCGGGGGCCGATGCGGCCCTCCTGACGGCGCCGACGTCGGTCGCGTGGCTGTTCAATATTCGCGGGGGTGATGTGATCCGCTCGCCCCTGCCGCTGGGACAGGCGCTGGTCGAGGCGGACGGACGCGCGCGGCTGTTCCTCGACCCGGCCAAGGTGACCAATGAGCTGCCCGGCTGGCTGGGTGAGGATGTGACGCTGGAGACGCCCGAGACCCTGGCCTCGGCGCTGGACGAGATGAAGGGCCGGTCGGTGCTGATCGACCCGGGCCAGAGCGCGGCCTGGTACTTCGACCGGGTGGAAGCGGCGGGCGGCACGGTCGTGCGCGGGCCGGACCCCTGCACCCTGCCGCGCGCGGTCAAGAATCCGGTCGAGATTGAAGGCGCGCGCCAGGCGCACATCCGCGACGGGGCAGCCTTGGCCCGCTTCCTCCACTGGCTGGACACCGAAGCGCAGGAGACCCTGCCGGACGAGCGCGCCGTGGTCGAAAAGCTGGAGCAGTTCCGCGAAGGCACCGGCGCCCTGATGGACCTCAGCTTCGACACCATCGCCGGGGCCGGTCCCAATGGCGCCCTGCCTCACTACAAGCCCGTGACCCGTACCATCCGGCGGATGGAAAAGGGCTCGCTGCTGCTGGTGGACGGCGGCGGTCAGTATCTGGACGGCACGACTGATGTGACGCGTACCATCGCTGTGGGCGAGCCCTCGGACGATCAGCGGCGCATGTTCACCCTGGTCCTGAAGGGCCATATCGCCATGGCCGTGGTGCGCTTCCCCGAAGGCACGACCGGGCATCAACTGGACGCGCTGGCGCGTCACCCGCTGTGGATGGCGGGGCATGACTATGACCACGGCACCGGCCATGGCGTCGGCAGCTATCTGGGGGTCCACGAGGGACCGCAGCGGATCGCCAAGGCGGTCAACACCCAGCCGCTGTTGACCGGCATGATCGTGTCGAACGAGCCCGGATACTACCGCGAAGGCCACTGGGGCATCCGCATTGAGACGCTGCAGGTGGTGACGGCGCCTGAGGCCATTCCGGGTGGCGAGCGGCCAATGCATGGCTTTGAGCAGCTGACGCTGGCGCCGCTGGATCGTCGGCTGATCGACGTCAACCTGCTGACGCTCGACGAGCGGGCCTACGTCGATGCCTACCATGCCGAGGTGCTGGCCAAGGTGGGGCCGCTGCTGGACGGTGAGGTCCTCGACTGGCTGACGGCGCAGTGCGCCGCGCTGTAATCGCCCTCTCGGTCTGGCTGGCGGCAGGGCCGGGGGTGGCGCAGGGCCAGCCGAGGCTGCCCCGTGAGACCTTTGACGTCATACCGCCGTCCGTGCGGGTCGAGGGCCGGCGCGGGACGATGCAGATCGCGCAGTCCGGTTGCCGGGTGGGTCCGACCCATTGGGCGCGCAGGCGGATCGTCGATGTGGCCGTGCAGGAATGGGGCGTATTCGGCTTCCAGACCATCGACCTCAGGGGTCTGCGCGAACGGCGCTTGCCGGAGGGGGTTGTGCCGGAGGCGCTCAACCCCGCTCTTGAGGCATCCGAGCAGGACCGGGTGATCCGGGCGGTCGGGCGCTGGGAGCATACGCCGTCGCTGGCGGCCACCATCGCTGGTTACTGGAGTGCGACGCCCGACGGGGCCGGTGTGCTGGCGCGCCAGAATCGCCAGTGGCGGCGCGGGGAGGGCGAGATCAACTGGGTCGAGCCGTGGTCGGCGGCCTTCATCAGCTGGGTGATGTGCGAGGCGGGCTTGGGCGAGATGGACCAGTTCGAGCGGGACATTTCCCACCGCGTCTATATCGACCAGGCCATCCGGGCGCGGGACGGCGAGCGCCCGAAGGCCGCCTATGTCGCCCATGATCGGGGCGAGGTGCCGATCCGGCCGGGGGACCTGCTGTGCAATTCGCGCGGTGGCGTCGACTATCGCAGCCTCGCCGACCGGCGGCCTGATCTGGGGCGCTATGCCGGGACGCATTGCGATGTGGTCGTGCGCATCGAGGGCGACACAGTCGCGGTGATCGGCGGCAATGTGCTGAACGGCGTCAGCCTGTCCCTGCTGCCGCTGGCGCCCACGGCCGGAGGCTATCCGGCGGTCGTGTCGGCTGACGAACTGGACGAGGCGCGGACCATCTTCGCCCATCTGTCGCTGCAGGCCGACCCGGTCGAAGACACGGCGCTGGACGCCTCGCCAACGATCCGGGCGCTCAACCGTTAGCCGCCGATCAGCGCCAGCCATTCGTCCTCGGTCAGGACGGTGACGCCGTGCTTTTCGGCCTCGGCCAGTTTGGAACCGGCGCCCGGCCCCGCGACCAGATAGTCGGTCTTCTTGGATACCGAGCCCGAGACCTTGGCCCCGAGCGAGGAGGCGCGGGCCTTGGCTTCGTCGCGGGTGAAGCGCTCAAGCGAACCGGTGAAGACGACGGTCTTGCCGGTCACCGGACTGTCGGCCTCGGGGCGTTCGGCGTCCTCGATGGTGATCAGCTCCGCTTCCAACGCCTCGACCACGTCGCGGTTGTGGGCCTCATGGAAGAAGTGGGCGATTTCGCGGGCGGCGACGGGGCCGACCCCGGCGACCGAGGCAATGCCGGTCAGGGCGAGGCCGGGGCCTTCGGTGCGGGCGATGTCGGCCAGACGGCGGATACCGGCCCAGTCGGATGCCCGATCCGCCAGAGCGCGTCGGGCGGGCGAAGCGAGACCGGGGAAGGCGAGGCTGAGCTTCTGGTCCAGCGGCGCCTCGGGCCAGGGATCGGTCCCGGCCAGATCGGCGTCGGCCAGGATCGACAGGACGCGGGTCGACACGCCGTGTCCTTCGGACAGGCGGGTCCAGGCCTCGGTCTGGATGCCGGTCGAGGCCTCGATGCCCGCCGCCTTGAAGGCCGACCAGCTGCCGAAATGGCGGGCCAGCAGCAGTGAGGTCTGGTCGCCGATGTCCGGAATGCCGAGTGCATAGATCATTCGCTGGAGGGTGATGGTTCTGCGGGCGTCGATGCCCGCGACCAGATTGCCGACGCTGGTCTCGCCATAGCCGTCCTCGGCGCGGAGCTCGTCGAGACGGGTGGTGTCGCGGGCGAGGCGGAAGATGTCGGCGGGCTGGCGGATCCAGCCGCGTTCGTGAAAGGCGGTCAGCTGTTTCTCGCCCAGCCCCTCGATGTCGAAGGCGCGGCGGCTGACGAAATGCTTAAGGCGCTCCACGATCTGGGAGGCGCAGATCAGGCCGCCGTTGCAGCGACGGCGGGCCTCGCCTTCCTCGCGCACGGCCTCGGAGCCACAGACGGGGCAATGGGTCGGGAAGGCATAGGCCTTGGTGCCGGACGGGCGCAGGTCGGGCACGATGCCGACGATCTGGGGAATGACGTCGCCGGCGCGCTGGACGATGACGGTGTCGCCGATGCGGACGTCCTTGCGGGCGATCTCGTCCTCATTGTGCAGGGTGGCGTTGGAGACCACCACCCCGCCGACGGTCACAGGGCTCAGGCGCGCGACGGGGGTAAGCGACCCGGTGCGGCCGACCTGGATGTCGATGGCGTTGACGACGGTCCGGGCCTGTTCGGCGGCAAATTTGTGGGCGATGGCCCAGCGGGGACTGCGGGCGATGAAGCCGAGGCGTTTCTGCCAGTCCAGCCGGTCGACCTTGTAGACCACGCCGTCGATGTCATAGCCGAGGTGAGCGCGGTCGGTGTCGAGGCCGTGATAGACGTCGAGCAGGCCGGCCGCGTCCTCGACCACGCGACGGCGGTCGTTGACGGGAAAGCCCCAGTCGGCCAGCCGGTCGATGGCGCCGCCTTGAGTCTCGGCGAAGTCGTCCGAGAACTCACCCCAGCCATAGGCGAAGAAGCGCAAGGGGCGCCTGGCCGTAATGGTCGGGTCCTTCTGGCGCAGCGAGCCGGCGGCGAAATTGCGCGGGTTGGCATAGGTGCGGCGGCCTGCAGCCTCGGCCTCTGCATTGAAGGCGAGAAAGTCAGCGGTCGGGGTATAGACCTCGCCCCGGACCTCGATGACGTCGGGCCAGCCGCTGCCGGACAACTGATCGGGGATGTCGGCGAGGGTGCGGAGATTGGCGGTGACGTCCTCGCCCTCGCGGCCATCGCCCCGGGTGGCACCGACGACCAGCGTGCCCCTTTCATAGCGCAGATTGGCGGACAGGCCGTCGATCTTGGGCTCGGCGATGAAAGCCATGGGCGTGTCGGCATCGACGCTCAGGAACCGCCGGACCCGGGCGACGAAATCGGCGATGTCGCCCTCGTCAAAGGCATTGTCGAGCGACAGCATGGGCACGCCGTGGCGCACGGCCGCAAAGGTGCCGGACGGGGCGGCGCCCACGCGGGTCGAGGGACTGTCGGCGGTGCTCAGCTCGGGGAAGCGGGTCTCGATCGCCAGGGCGCGGTGCTTGAGCGCGTCATAGGCGGCGTCGGAGACCTCGGGGGCGTCCTCGTTGAAATAGAGGGCGTCGTGCCGCGCCAGTTCGGCGGACAGGCGATCCAGCTCCACGCGGGCCTGATCGAGGGTCAGGGCCTCGACATCGGGGGAGGCAGGGGAGGGGGCGTCGGTCATGGTCAGGTCCGGGAATCTGCTGGCCCCTGTCTAGCATCGTCGGCCCGGCTTCCCAGCGCCGATGACAGGAAGTTAATCTGACGGGGTGAGCGGCGACGTCTAGGGTTGCCGGGAGTGTTGTCCGGAGGATTCATGCGCCGTCTGTCGAAATCCGCATCTGCTGTGTTGGCCATGATCGCCGCCGGAGCCTTGTCCGCCTGTGTGCCCGGCACGACCGAGACGGCTGCGGCGCCCGAGCCGGTCGTCTCGTCCCAGCTGTGGGCCGATCTGACCACCCTGGCTGCGGACGACATGGAGGGTCGCGGGGCGGGGACGCCGGGCGGCGAACGGGCGCGGAACTATATCGTCTCGCGCCTCGAGGAGATCGGCATTGCCGCGCCGCCGATGGGGCGTCTGCAGCCCTTTACCGCCGAGGGCCGGTCGCATGAGGGGCGCAAGACCTTCAACGGGGTCAACATTCTAGGCCTGATCCCGGGCACCCGGGTGGGCAATCGCTATATCGTCGTGACCGCCCACTATGACCATGTCGGCATGTACGGCGGCGAGATCTACAACGGGGCTGACGACAATGCCTCGGGCGTGGCGACCATGCTGGCGCTGGCCGAGTATCTGAAGGCCAATCCGCCTGAGCACAGTGTGCTGTTCGTGGCCTTTGACGGAGAGGAGCGCGGCCTGCTGGGCGCGAAGCATTTCGTCGAGGCGCCGCCATTTCCGCTGGAATCGATTGCTTTGAACCTGAATTTCGACATGACGGCGCGGGCCGAGACCGACGGCCACCTGTGGGTGACCGGCACCTATCAGCATCCGACCCTGCGTCCGCTGCTGGAAGGGATCGGGCCGATCGGGTCGGTGTCGCTGGCGTTCGGCAAGGACACGCCGCAGGACACCGGCGCGGATAACTGGGTCAGCGCCTCGGACCACGGCGCCTTCCACGCGGCGGGGGTGCCCTTCCTGTATCTGGGCGTCGACTTCCATCCCGACTATCACAGACCCAGCGATGACGCCGAGCGGATCACGCCCGCCGTGTTCCGGAATGTGACCGATCTGGCGATACAGTCGTTCCGGGCGCTGGACACCGGTATGAGCCGCTGACGCACAGGAGAACCAGCCAATGAAGTTCCGACGGACTGCCCTTGTGGCCTGTGGGGTGGCGGCGCTTGCTCTGGCCGCATGCGACCCGCCGCTGGAACCTGCGGATGCCCCTGCCGCCAGTGGGTCGGTTGATACGGCCAATCTGCCAGAGGGGTTCTCGAACGACCTTCAGGATGATGTGTCGGGCTATTACCGGCCAACGACCGAGGTGCGGCAGGCGAGCTGGCGGCTGGACCATGTCTTCATGGGCCAGATGCAGGACTTTGCGGCCTGGGAGGGTGGCACGCGCGAGGGGCAGTTTGCGCCGGTGATGCTGGAGTTCGTCGATGAGTCCAGCCCCACGGTTCAGACCGAGCAGGGCGACGTGCGGACGGGCCGGGTGCGGGTGCTGCCGCGCTTCTACAGTGTGGAGAACGGCATGCTGCGCTTTGTCGGCGTGTCTGCGGAACTGGGCATCGTGCAGCTGGATGCGCAGCTTAACGATGAGGCCCTGGCCACCGCGCGCCGCAACCTGGGCGCGGAGGGAGCGGTGCTGAACGGCACGCTCAGCCTGGGCGATGCGCCGCCGCAGGCCGTGGGCTTTCGCTGGTGGGCGGGGGACTGACGTCACCCCGCCCGGTCGCGGTGGCGCGGCCTAGTTGACCGTCGCCTTGACGATTTTGCCGGGGGCGCGCGGCGGCTCGCCCTTGGGCAGGGCGTCGACGTGTTCCATGCCCGACTCGACCACACCCCAGACGGTGTACTGGCGGTCGAGGAAGGTGGCGTCGTCGAGACAGATGAAGAACTGGCTGTTGGCGCTGTTCGGGTCGTTGGTGCGGGCCATCGAGCAGACGCCGCGCACGTGCGGCTCGGCCGAGAATTCGGCCTTCAGGTTCGGCTTGTTCGAGCCCGAGGTGCCGGTGCCGGTCGGATCGCCGCCCTGCGCCATGAAGCCGGCGATGACGCGGTGGAAGACCACCCCGTCGTAGAAGCCTTCGCTGGCAAGTTCGGTGATGCGGGCGACATGTCCGGGCGCCAGGTCGGGCCGCAGGCGAATAACAACGTCGCCGCCGGTGTCATTGCCGGTGTCGAGCGTGAAGGTGAGGGTCTGTTCAGTCATACGGGCTCCTTTTGTCGTGGCGGGGTCATAGCGGCTGAACGCGTGGGGCGCTATGTCGGCTGTCATGAGTGAAGATGAAAAGTCGCCCCCTCGCCGCCGGATGGTGCGGCTGCCGACCAGGGGCACGGCCGCGGGACGGGGCATGGGCACGAAGATGAAGACTGCGGACGACAAGTCCATGTCCAGTCAGCAGTGGATCAAGCGGCAACTGGCGGACAAATGGTCGGAGCGGGCGCGGGCCGAGGGCTGGCGCAGCCGGGCGGCCTTCAAGCTGATCGAGATCGATGACCGGTTTCACCTGATCAAGCCGGGGTCTCGCGTGATCGACCTGGGCGCGGCGCCGGGCGGCTGGGCCCAGGTGGCGGTCAAGCGCGGCGCGGGCGCGGTGGTGGGCGTCGACCTGCTGCCGGTTGAGCCGGTGGTCGGTGCCACGATGATCCAGGCTGATTTCACACACGACGGCGTCGACCGGCAGATGATCGACCTGCTGGGCGGGGCGCCTGATCTGGTCCTGTCGGACATGGCGCACAATACGGTCGGGCACCGCCAGACCGACCATCTGAAGATCATCGCCCTGATCGAGATCGCCGCCGACTTCGCCATCCGCACCCTGAAGCCCGGCGGGCATTTCGTGTCGAAGAACTTTCAGGGGGGCGATGCAGGCGGTGTTCTCGCCCGACTGAGGGCCGAGTTCGAAACGGTGAAATTCGTCAAGCCGCAGTCCAGCCGGAAGGACAGCGCCGAAGTCTTTCTTGTGGCGATGAACCGGCACCGCGCACGCTGACCGGGCCGGAGTTCAGGCCGCGGCCAGATCCTTCGCCTTGCGGGCCCGCCGGGCCTCGATGCGGGTCCAGATACGGTCGTGGAGTGTGAAGAACAGGGTCTGGACCAGAGGCTCGACGATGCCGATCGCCAACGCGATCCGGATGTCGCGGGTGATGGCAAAGGCCACCGCCACGGCCACCACGAAATGCATGACGCCGTAGGTGAGGGTTTTGATCGCAATCTGTTTGAATGAGGTGGGCAGTGCGTGACTGTGGCCCGCATGACCGTGCGAGCGGGCCTGCTCGCGGGCGTCCATCAGTTCCAGACGGGCGGTGAAGGCTTCGGCCGTCTCTTCGACGCGGGTCAGACGCTTGCGGCGCTCGATCCGGTGCCAGATACGGTCGTGGATGGAATAGGCGATGGTCTGGAAAAAGGGCTCGACCATGCCGACCGCGAGCGCCAGCCGCCAGTCGCGGGTCAGGGCGAAGGCCACCAGAATGGCCACCACAAGGTGCATCACGCCATAGCTGGCGATCTTGAGCGCAAGGCTGCGCGCCGTGTGGAGGATCAGTCGCACCATCGTCCCGGAAAATGGGTGGGATCAGCAACGGTTGCAACGACATAAATTCTATCGTGGCCATAAGGCGGAGCAGGGACACGATTGCCCCTTGCCGAGTCGGGGGCCTCACCGCTATACGCGGCCCGCAAAACGGAGACTCCCTATGGAGATACGCGAAGGCCTTACCTTCGATGATGTTTTGCTTGAACCCGGCAAGTCGGAGGTCATGCCCGCCGAGACAGACGTCTCGACGCGACTGACGCGCAGCCTGAAGCTGAACATCCCGCTCGTGTCCTCGGCGATGGACACGGTGACCGAGAGCCGGCTGGCGATCGCCATGGCGCAGGCCGGTGGGCTGGGCGTGCTGCACCGCAATCTGACGGTCGAGGAACAGGCCGAGCAGGTCCGCGTGGTGAAGCGCTACGAGAGCGGCATGGTCATTAATCCGGTGACCATTCACCCCGACACGACCTTGGGCGAGGTGCGGGACATCGT
Source organism: Neptunomonas phycophila (assembly GCA_964224415.1). GTDB lineage: Bacteria > Pseudomonadota > Alphaproteobacteria > Caulobacterales > Caulobacteraceae > Brevundimonas. The sequence goes on along the minus strand of CAXQIE010000018.1, from coordinate 36,012 downwards.
GGCCCGCAAGAAGATCTCGGGCTTCCCCGTCGTGGACCGCGAGACGGGTCGTCTGGTCGGCATGCTAACCAATCGTGACATGCGGTTCGATACGTCGCCGGATCGCAAGGCCGCCGAGCTGATGACGCGCGAGCCTCTTTACACTGTGCCCGAAGGGGCCGGGCGGGATGAGGCCATCGCCATCCTGCGCGAGCGCAAGATCGAGCGGGTGATCGTGGTCGACGGCGACATGCGCGCCACCGGCCTGATCACCATGAAGGACATCGAGAAGGCCCAGGCCCACCCCCATGCCGCCAAGGACGATCAGGGGCGGCTGCTGGTCGGCGCGGCCTCGACAGTCGGTGACAATGGCTATGAGCGGTCGCTGGCGCTGGCGGACGCGGGCGTCGATGTGATCGTTATCGACACGGCGCACGGACACTCGGTGCAGGTGTCGAAGGCGGTCGAGCGCATCAAGCGCGAGACCAACCGGGTGCAGATCGTGGCCGGGAATGTCGCGACCTATGATGCGGCACGCGCGCTGATCGATGCCGGGGCCGATGCGGTCAAGGTCGGCATCGGGCCGGGCAGCATCTGCACCACCCGCATCGTGGCGGGCGTGGGCGTGCCCCAGCTGACGGCCGTCATGGACGCCGCCCGCGCGGCGCGCGACAGCGGTGTGCCGGTTATCGCGGACGGCGGGATCAAATATTCGGGCGACCTGGCCAAGGCCATCGCGGCCGGTGCCTCGGTCGCCATGATGGGCTCGATGTTTGCCGGGACCGACGAAAGCCCGGGCGAGGTCTTCCTGTACCAGGGCCGGTCCTACAAGTCGTACCGCGGCATGGGTTCGGTGGGCGCCATGGCCCGCGGCTCGGCCGATCGCTACTTCCAGAAGGAAGTGTCGTCCGAGAAGCTGGTGCCAGAGGGGATCGAGGGTCAGACGCCCTACAAGGGCCCGATCGCGCCGGTCATCCACCAGATGGTCGGAGGGCTGCGCGCCGCTATGGGCTATGTCGGGGCGGCCACCATCGACGAGTATCAAAAGCGCGCCCGGTTCGTGCGCATCACCAATGCGGGCCTGCGGGAAAGCCATGTCCATGACGTGATGATCACGCGCGAAGCGCCCAACTATCGGCAGGGCTAGGGGAGGCTATCGGCCATGGATATGACGCCTGAGTTTATCGTCCTGGCCGCGACGCTGGTGCTGGCACTGGTCCAGATCCTGGCGGCGGGCGCAGCGCGTACCGCCGAGCTGGGCGGCAAGTGGAATGCCGGGCCGCGCGACGGCAATCCGCCGCCGCCCGGACCGTTGGCCGGACGTCTGAAGCGGGCGCAGGACAATCTGTTCGAGACCCTGCCGCTGTTCATTGCGGCGGTGCTTATGGCCGTGGTGGCGGACAAGACCGGTCCGCTGACCGTGTGGGGCGCATACCTCTATCTGGCGGCGCGCCTCCTTTATGTGCCGCTCTATGCGTTCGGCGTGCCCTATATCCGCAGTCTGGTGTGGATGGGGGGCTTGGCCGGTCTGGTCATGATCATCGCCGCCCTGTTTGTCTGAAAGAGCTGAATGACCCCTGCTGCCCGACTGGCTGCCGCCGCCTCCATCCTCGATTCCATCGCCCAGGGCCGCCACCCGGCCGAGGTCGTGATCAAGGCCTGGGGGCAGCAGAACCGCTATGCGGGCTCAAAGGACCGGCGCGCGATCGCCGACCGCGTCTACAAGGTACTGCGGGCCCGGGGGCGGCTGTCGTGGATTATGGGCGGGCGCGAGGATGGCCGGGCGCTGGTGATCGGGTCACTGGGTGTGCTGGATGGCCTGTCCCTCGAAGAGATCGAGGCGCTGCACACGGGCGAGGGCTATGGCCCGGGACCCCTGTCGAAGCACGAGCGCGGGCGACTGGCGGTCAAGGACAGCGAACTGCCCGGCTGGGTTGAGGCGGGCCTGCCCGAGTTTGTGGTCGAGGACCTGAAGCAGACCTTCGGCGATCAATGGGCCGCCGAAGCCCGGGCCCTGATGGCGCCGCGCGCGCCGATCGACCTGCGGATCAATACCGGCCGGGCCAGGCTCGAGGCGGTCGAGGGTGAGCTGCGGGCCGTTGGACTGTCGCCCGAGCGCACACCGTGGTCGCCGGTGGGTCTGAGGCTGACGGCCGAGCCGCCGCCGAACATCCAGACGCTGGACGCCTTCCGCGAAGGCCGCATCGAGATCCAGGACGAGGGCAGCCAGGTCGTCTGTGCCCTCGCCGGGGCCCGGCCCGGCATGACCGTCGTCGACTACTGCGCCGGCGGTGGGGGCAAAACCCTGGGGCTGGCAGCCGCGCTTCAGGGCGAGGGGCGACTGATCGCCTCGGACGTGGTGCAGAAGAGGCTGAACAACATCCAGCCCCGACTGGAACGCGCGGGTGCCGAGGCCGACCTGCGTCTGATCGGCCAGAACGGCGGGGGGCTGGAGGACCTGAACGGTCAGGCGGACTTGGTGTTTCTCGATGCGCCCTGTTCGGGGTCTGGGACGCTGCGGCGTCACCCCGAGGCGGCCTGGCGCCTCAAGCCTGACGAGGTCGAGCGCCTGCATGCCCTGCAGGTCCGGATTCTGGATCAGGCGGCAAAGCTGGTGAAGCCCGGCGGGCGACTGGCCTATGTGACCTGTTCGGTGCTGACGCGCGAGAACGAGGCCAGCGCCGATGCCTTCGAGGCGGCGCACCCGGATATGCGCGCGGTTGCCGTGACGCCGCCCTGGGCCGAGGGGCCGATGACGCGGGTGCGGCTCTCGCCCGGCGCAACCGACACCGACGGCTTCTTCTTCGCCCTCTATGAGCGGGCGGTATGACGGGACGGCTGGAGCGCCGGGGGGAACTGACGGTGTTGCCGGTCATGGCCGCGCCCGCCGAATACGGTGCGCATCTGAAGGCGCGCATCGATCCCCTGATGACCGGTATCGGCCCCGTGGAAGCGGCCGTGTCGCTGACGACCAGCCTGTCGCGGTTGGCCGGGGAGGGGAAGCTGCCCGACCTGATCGTGTCGCTGGGGTCCTGCGGGTCGCGCACGCTGGAGCATGCTGCGGTCTATCAGGTGACCTCGGTCGGCTATCGCGACATGGATGCCAGCGCGCTGGGTTTCCCGAAGGGGGTGACGCCGCTGTCGGAGCTGCCGGCGGTCCTGCCGCTGCCGTGTCCGATCCCGGGCCTGCCGTGCGCCAGCCTGTCGACCGGAGCCAATGTCGTGTCCGGGGCGGCCTATGACGCGATCGACGCCGACATGGTGGACATGGAGACCTGGGCACTGGTCCGCGCTGCGCAGACCTTTGACGTGCCGCTGGTCGCCCTGCGCGGCGTGTCGGACGGACGGACCGAGCTGAAGGCGCTGGAAGACTGGACCGGCACCCTGCATCTGATTGACGAACACCTCGCGGACGCGTGGGATCGGCTGATGGACGTGCTGGAGGCCGAGGGCCTCGCCGCCCTCGACCGCCCCTCTTCCGCCCGCCAGACTATTCCCCAGCCCGCCTCCCCGGAACCGATCGCATGAGCCAGCCCGAACACCAGAAAGTCCTGATCGTCGATTTCGGCAGCCAGGTGACCCAGCTGATCGCGCGGCGCCTTCGCGAGGCGAAGGTCTATTGCGAGATCCATCCGTTCCAGAAGGCCGAGGCCGCCATGGCGGCCATGAGCCCGGCGGCGATCATCCTGTCGGGTGGGCCCGAGAGCGTGCACGAGGAAGGCAGTCCGCGGGCGCCCGAGTCCGTGTTCACGGCCGGCGTGCCGGTGCTGGGCATCTGCTATGGCGAGATGACCATGTGCGAGCAACTGGGCGGCAAGGTCGAGGGCGGCCACCATCGCGAGTTCGGCCGCGCCGAGATCACGGTGCAGAAGGCCTCGCCCCTGTTGGAGGGTCTGGCCGGGGTCGGCGAGGATGAGCCGGTCTGGATGAGCCACGGCGACAAGATCGTCGCCATCCCCGAGGGGTTCGACGTAATCGCCACCTCGCCCGGGTCGCCCTATGCGGTGATCGGCGACGAGACGCGACGCTTCTATGGCATCCAATTCCACCCCGAGGTCATGCACACGCCGCGCGGCGACCGGATGCTGAAGAACTTCACCCACGGCATTGCCGGGCTGAAGGGCGACTGGACCATGGCCGCCTATCGCGAGGAGAAGGTCGCCGAGATCCGCGCGCAGGTGGGCGACGCCAGGGTTATCTGCGGCCTGTCAGGCGGGGTCGACAGTTCGGTGGCCGCTGTGCTGATCCACGAGGCGATCGGTGACCAGCTGACCTGTGTGTTCGTCGACACCGGCCTGCTGCGCAAGGATGAGGCGAAACAGGTCACGACCCTGTTCCGGGATCACTACAACATCCCGCTGGTTCACGTTGATGCGTCGGAGGAATTCCTCGGCGAACTGGCCGGCCAGTCGGACCCCGAGGCCAAGCGCAAGACCATCGGCCGGGTCTTCATTGAGGTGTTCGACCGCGAAGCCGGCAAGATCGACGGCGCCGAATTCCTGGCCCAGGGGACGCTGTACCCCGACGTGATCGAGAGCGTATCGTCGTCGAGCGGCAAGGCCCATGTGATCAAGAGCCACCACAATGTCGGCGGCCTGCCCGACTATATGAAGCTGAAGCTGGTCGAGCCGCTGCGCGAACTGTTCAAGGATGAGGTGCGGGCGCTGGGCCGCGAACTGGGCCTGACGGACGCCTTTGTCGGTCGCCACCCCTTCCCCGGGCCGGGCCTGGCCATCCGCATCCCCGGCGAGATCACGCCGGACGCGGTGGCGACCCTGCAGGAGGCGGACGCCATCTATCTGGAGGAGATCCGGAAGGCCGGCCTGTACGACGACATCTGGCAGGCGTTCGCCGTACTGCTGCCGGTCAAGACCGTGGGCGTGATGGGCGACGCCCGGACCTATGAAAAGGTGCTGGCCCTGCGCGCCGTCACCTCGACCGACGGCATGACGGCGGATTTCTACCAATTCCCGTGGGAGGTGCTGGGCCGGACCGCGACCCGCATCATCAACGAGGTCCGCGGCGTGAACCGCGTGGTCTACGACGTGACGTCCAAGCCGCCGGGCACCATCGAGTGGGAGTGAGCATATGTGGTTCTGGACGTCGCTGGCTTTGCTGCTGCCGCTGGATCCGTCGATGGGAGGCGCTTCACCGTTGATGGACCGTCCGGCGGTCACAACGAACCCTCAGTGGGCCGAGAAGCCGGTTGCTCCGCTCATGTCTCTCGCCGATGCGTACGGGATCGAGAGCGGACGCTACGCCGTCGAGTGCGAAAATCCTGCAAGCAGAGCGGTCATTGGCTGTGAAGCCACACTCGTCGGCGTGGAGTCGATATCCAGCGGCGACCCCTACATCGCAACACGGGTGGGGCATGCCATCGGGGGCCTGTGGCTCACGCCGGCGCAGTTCGATGGCTTGGATATCTGGTCGCTGGTGTCCTTCGAGGTCAGCTTCACGACGGTTGATGGGCAACGCAGGGTCCAAGTATCGGACGTCGTCTGTGTCCGCTGCCTCACCCAAGAGTACGGCGAAGAGGCGAGCCCCGAGGTGGTGCTAAAGAATCAGGCGGACTTCCCGCTCGAGGCCACGCAGATCGGCGAGCAGTCGGGTTACGCAGTGCTTCGCTGCCGCGCCAACGGGACAGCTCCCGTGACAGAGTGCAGCGTCTGGTTAGAGAGGCCGTTCGGTTTGGGCTTCGGCCGTGAGGCCCTCAGAGCGGCTCAGGAAAACCGCCTGAAACCCCTTATGGGAGCGTCAGGGCTAATCAGATTCGTGGTCCCGTTTGAAGCGGAGTGACGGACTTCAGGGGGGGGCGCCGGAGCAGCATATGTCTAGCCGATGATCCCGAGCGCCCCCGCGCTGCGGTACAGCATATAGGCGGCGACGACGAAGATGAGGGTCGCGAAGACGGCGTTGAGCGCGCCCTTGTGGCCGGAGAGGGTCTTGGCCAGTCCTGCGCCCAGCCCGCCACCGGCGATACCCCCAGCCAGGAAGACACCGGCCAGCGGCCAGTCGACCCAGCCGGACAGGGCATAGTTGGCGGCCGTGGTCAGGCCGAAGGCCGTGACGCCGACCAGCGACGAGCCCACCGCATAGAAGATCGGCATGCGGGTGGCGTACATCAGGCTGGGCACGATCAGAAAGCCGCCGCCAATGCCGAAGAAGCCGGACAGGATGCCGGTGGCCGTTCCGGTGCCGAGCAGCTTTGGCGCATTGCCCCGGGTGAGGGTGACATCCGGGTCGCCGTCGCCCCTGCGGCCCCGCAGCATGAGGACACCGACGACCACCATCAGGATGGCGAACAGGGCCAGCAGTTTCTGCCCGTCAAAGGCCTTGCCAAGCGTGGAGCCGAGCAGGGCGCCCACGACCCCCGCGATGGCGAACAGGCCGGCGATCTTCCATTTCACCGTGCCGTGGCGGGCGTGGTTGACCAGATTGGCGGCCGCATTGGCGGCCACGGCGAGGGCGCTGGTCCCGATCGCCAGATGGGGCTCCTTCACCCCGACCAGATAGACGATCAGGGGCACGGCGAGGATCGATCCGCCGCCGCCGACAAGGCCGAGCGAAAAGCCGACCAGCGACCCGGCGGCGGCGCCGAGCCCGTATTGCAGCAGGGACAGGTCCACGCGGGACTCCTTAAAGTCGCGAGCGAAGCCCGGAGAGGTCGTAGCCGGCCTCGCGGGCGGCGGCGATCAGGGTGTCGGGGTCGGATGACGGTGCCCTGGCCAGCGCCCACAGCATGGCGGTGCGCGTGCCGCTGCGGCAGAAGCCGAAGATCGGGCCGGGCAGGGTATCGAGGGCTTGGGCCATGGCTTCGATATCCGAAGGGGCGATGCCGCCACCGGTCACCGGGATGTGGCGGAAGGCAAGACCATGCTTTTCGGCGGCCGCCTTCATTTCGGTCGCGGTCGGCTGACCGGGCTCCTCGCCGTCAGGGCGGTTGGAGACGATCGCGCGGAAGCCGGCGGCGGCGACGATGGCCACTTCCTCCGGCGCGATCTGGGGTGAGGTGCTGAGACCCTCGTCAAGCTGGCGTCCGGCCATGGTGTTCTCCCTTGATCTTCTTGTTGCGTCAGGCCGCGCGGCCCGCGGTGAAACGGAACAGTGTCATGCCGCCCAGCATGGCGACGACGAAAATCGCAGCCTGCCAGCTGGCCGTGGTCAGGGCGGCCAGCGCCGGACCGGGGCACAGGCCGACCAGTCCCCAGCCAAGGCCGAATAGTATGGCGCCGCCGATCAGGGGCCGGTCGATGACGCGACGGGTCGGGATGCTGAACTCTTCAGCCAGAACAGGGGCGTGCATGCGTCGATGGATCAGATACGCGATCCCTGACGGGATCAGGGCGCCGCCCATGACGAAGCCCAGCGACGGGTCCCAGTCGCCGGTCACGTCGAGGAAGGCCAGAACCCGGGCCGGGTTGACCATGTCGGAGACGATCATGCCGGCGCCGAACAGCACGCCGCAGAGGATGGCGATGAACAGGCGCATCTCAGATCATCCCCATCAAATGGCGGATGACGAAGACCGTCAGGGCCGCCGTCGCCATGAAAAGGCCGGTGGCGAGCAGGGAACGCGGCGACAGGCGGGCGATACCGCAGACGCCGTGGCCGCTGGTGCAGCCCGAGCCCCAGCGCGTACCGAAGCCGACCAGCAATCCACCGACAATCAGCAGCGGCAGGCTGGAGGTTACGATTACTTCCGGCGTCCGGATCACCAGACCGGCCAGCAGGGCCCCGCCCAGCAAACCGCCGAGGAAGCCGAGGCTGAGGCCGCGAGGGCCGCTGCCGCCCAGTCGGAGGCCACTGGCCATCAGGCCGGAAATGCCGGCCACCCGACCATGCATCAGCAGGAAAAGCCCGGCCGAAGCCCCGACCAGCAGGCCGCCGGTCAGGGGCCAGAGGAAATGCAGGTCGCTCACAGGACGTTCAGCGGCAGCTTGAGATAGCGGGTGCCGTTCGATTCCGGCTCGGGCGGGCGACCGCCGTTCATATTGACCTGAACCGAGGGCAGGATCAGCCGGGGCATGGCGAGCGTCGCGTCCCTCTCGGTGCGCATGGTGACGAACTCGTCCTCGCTGATGCCCTCACGCACGTGGATGTTGCCGGTGCGCTCGGCGCCGATGGTGGTCTCCCAGGCGAATTCGGTCCGGCCGGGGGGCGCCTTGTAGTCGTGGCACAGGAACACCCGCGCCTCATCCGGCAGGGTCAGCAGGCGCTTGATGGAGCGATAGAGGGTGCGGGCGTCGCCACCCGGGAAATCGCAGCGCGCAGTGCCATAGTCGGGCATGAACAGGGTGTCGCCCGGGAAGACCGCATCCCCGATGACGTAGGCCAGACAGGCGGGGGTATGGCCCGGCACATGCAGGACGGTGGCCTCGAGCGATCCCACGGTGAAGCGGTCGCCGTCATCGAACAACTGGTCAAACTGGCTGCCGTCTCGACGGAAATCGGTGCCCTCGTTGAAGATTTTGCCGAAGACATCCTGGACAGTCAGAATTTCATGACCGATGGCGAGGCGTCCGCCCAGTTTTTCCTGAAGATAGGGGGCGGCCGACAGGTGGTCGGCATGGGCGTGAGTCTCGAGGATCCAGTCGATGGTCAGGTTCTCGGCCTCGACGTAAGCGATCAGGGCATCGGCCGAGGCGTGGGAGGTGCGGCCCGACGACTGGTCAAAGTCGAGCACGCTGTCGATCAAGGCCGCGCGCCGGGTCTCCGGGTCATGGACCACGTGGCTGACGGTAAAGGTGGCCTCATCGAAGAAGGATTTGACGACCGGTCGTTTGGCGGGATTCGCGAGGGCGGCGCTGATCACGGAGTCCGCGTGATCGCGGGCGGTGTCGAGGGAGGGAGCGGACATCAGAAATCTCCGTGCTGTGGAAATCCGATATATACAGTTTCATAATTACTGCAAGTATGTAATAGTCTGGACGTGATGACGCGCCAGCCCCATATGTCCGACATGAACGCTGACACCCTGCCGCCCCCCGATCACGAGGCCATGGCCCGCCTGAAGGAAAAGGCGCCTGAGGCCGCTGACCTGTTGCGTCAGCTGGCCAATCCGTCGCGTCTGCTGATCCTGTGCCATATCACCCGCGAGGAGCGGGCGGTGGGCGAGATGGAACGCGACCTGGGCCTGAAGCAGCCGGGCCTGTCGCAGCAGCTGGCCGAACTGCGTCAGGCGGGGCTGGTCAAGACGCGGCGCGAGTCCCGCTCGATCTATTACTCGATCGCCGACGAGCGGGTGCAAGGCGTCATGGGCATGCTGCACGATATCTTCTGTGCCGTGCCGGACGACGGTCAGCGCGCGTAGGCGGCCTCGAGGGCGGCGATATCGAGCCGCTTCATCTCCATCATGGCGTGAAACACCCGCTTGGCCCGCACCGGGTCGGGGTCCGACAGCATGGCCGGCATGGACCGCGGAATCAGCTGCCAGGACAGGCCGTATTTGTCCTCCAGCCAGCCGCACTGTTCGGCTTCCGGGACCACGGACAGGGCGGCATACAGTCGGTCGAGCTCGGCCTGATCATCGCAGATCACCTGCAGGGAGATGGCCTCGGTGAAGGTGAAATACGGTCCGCCGTTGAGCGCCGAGTAGGGCTGGCCCGCAAGGGTGAACTGGATCTCCAGCGCCTGACCCGCCTTGCCGCCCGGATAATCGTCAGGCGCGCGGGTCACGTGATCGATGCGCGAGTCAGGCAGCAGCGAGACATAGAAGTTGGCGGCCTCCTCGCCCTGATCGTCGAACCACAGGCAAGGAATCAGGCGGCATTTGGGATCGGCGTAGGTCATGGCGGAGCCTCCGAGGAGTGAGGCAGCAACTATATTAAACCGAGAAGTTAAATGCAAGCAGTGGCCCTCCGGGGCCGGTGTCGGCAGGATCGCGTTCCAACGATTCTCTGGAGAAACCCCATGACCGCCATCCTCTACGGCATTCCGAACTGCGACACCGTCAAGAAGGCGCGGGTGTGGATGGAGGGGCAGGGGCTGACCTATACCTTCCATGACTACAAGAAGGCGGGGGCCGATGAGGTCCGCCTGCGCAGCTGGGTGGATCGGGTAGGCTGGGAGAAGCTGCTGAACCGGGCCGGGACAACGTTTCGGAAGCTGCCGGAAGCGGACAAGGCGGACCTGAATGCCGACAAGGCCGTGGCGCTGATGCTGGCGCAGCCGTCGATGATCAAGCGGCCGGTGCTGGAGGCGGGGAATGTGGTGCTGGTCGGGTTCAAGCCTGCGGAGTGGGCGTCGGCGCTGAAACAGGTCCTGCCCCTGCATCCGATCCGTATGGCTGCGGCGACTATATCCTGAGAGGCCGGCGACAATCGCCCGGCCAGTGCGGAGATCAAGAGATGGTAGATCTGTTTCATTCCTACTGGTGGCTGCTGTTCCCGATGGCATGGTTCGTGTTCGGCGGCTTTTCGAGCTTCCTGAACTACCGCAAGCAGCGCGAGACGCTGAAACTGCTGAAGACCTATGCGGACAAGGGGCAGGAGCCGCCCGAGTCCCTGCTGAAGATTCTGGATCGCCCGATCGACTCCGATGGCGAGCTGTGGACCGGTGCCACGGCGTCAGGCAGCGGCGGGGACGACGGGACATGGTTCACGGTCGTGCTGATGGGCCTGCTGGCGGCAGGGTTCGGCTATGCCAGCTGGACAAACATGTACGGCCAGTCGGACGCCTTTCTGATCGTGGCCATGGTGCTGGGGGCCGTTGGCGTGGCCTGCCTCGTGTCCGGCCTGATGAAGTTGGGGCGGCGGCGCAACCGGTCCTGAGGTTGTTGTCTGGGCAGGGCCGTGATCGACAGACGATCCGATACCGAACTGGTCGCGGCCGCCCGTTCCGGGTCGGACGCGGCCTTTTCGCGTCTGGTCGAGCGGCATCAGGCGGCGCTGCGCGGGTTCCTGCGCCCGCTGATGGGCGGCGGCTGGGCCGAGGCCGACGATCTGGCGCAGGAGGCGCTGGTGGTCGCCTGGCAGAGGCTGTCGGAGCTCAAGCGGGCCGAGGGATTTCGCACCTGGCTGATGGGGATCGCCTGGCGCAAGGCGTTCAGCCGGATACGCTCGACCCGGCGCGGCTCGGCCCGCGATCTGGCGTGGCTGGAAGGGCGGGGGGTGCCCTCAGGGGTGCAGCCCGAAGATGCGCTGTCACTGGACCGGGCGCTGTCCGGCCTGTCGCCGCCGGAGCGGGCCTGCGTGTTGCTGTGTCTGTCGCAGGACTGGTCGCACGCCGAGGCGGCAACGGCCTTGAATCTGCCGCTCGGCACGGTCAAATCTCATGTCAGCAGAGGCCGGGCCCGGCTTCTGTCCGTTCTGGGAGGTGCCGATGACGCCGGATGATACCCTGAAAGCCTTCCTCGCGGCCGGGACGCCCGGGCCGCGCGATGCGACGTTTGAATTCGCTGTGGCCGAGCGTGTGGCGCGCCGCCGCTTCTGGATGAGCCAACTGGCGCTGTTGCCCTGGGTGCTGGTGGCCGGCCTTCTGGCCGTGTTCGCCTGGCCGATACTGGAGATTATGGGACCGGCGCTGGCCCCGCTGGCCGAACAGGTCGGCATGATCGGCGGTGTGGCGGTGCTGACGCTGGCGACGGCGGGCCTGCTGGTGCGGCGACTCAGGCCATCCTGAAGCGCGCCACCTTGGCGAAGTGGTCCGAGGGCCAGACGTCCCCGACCGGCTGATCGCCGACGATCGCGGCCTCGACCGGGGTGAAGGCCCCGGCCTCATACAGGATATGATCGATCTGCACCGACCGGTGGCCGAGCGCGGTGTTGAGCGTGGTGCGGTCAGCCTGATCGGGGTGCAGGGCGCGCAGGGCCTCGGAGAAGCGGGCGCGAAGCGGGGCCATCTCGAGGTTGTCCAGCGGGGCGTTCAGATCGCCCATCAGGATCAGCGGCGTGCCGTCGTCGGGCAGCCAGTCCAGCAGATGCACGATCTGGCGGCCGCGAACGGCGCCGCCCTCGGGCGTATGGTGAAAATGGGTGTTGACGATGTCGATCATCGTGCCATCGGCCATGCGGCAACGGATGCGCTGGCCGGTGCGGTAATCGTCGAGGGGTTCCAGCTTGACCCAGTCGTAGTCGAGGATCGGCAGGCGGGTCAGCAGGGCATTGCCGTAGCGCCGCGGGCGATCCGCGTCGTCGACCGAACTGAAGACCATCTGCATGCCCAGACGGTCGGCCAGGGTCTGCGCCTGGTTGGGCAGGGCGTCGCCGTCCTGCAGGATCTCCTGGAGGCCGATGACATCGGCGTTTGCGGTGCGCAGGGTCGCCTCGATGAGCGGCAGGCGCGCCGGCCAGTCGCCCTGGTCGTGCCAGATGTTGAAGGTGACGACGGTCAGGTCCGGGGCGCGGCCGCTGGTCTGACCGGTGGCGCAGGCAGCGAGTGATAGGGCGGGGAGGGCGGCCAGCAGGTGACGGCGGGTGGTCATGACGCGATACTCCGGTCGGTCGGCGGCAACCTTACGAAGATTTCACCCGGGGCGACGCATCTGTTCAACCCTGTCGGCGCCTCTTCCCTCATAGAAGCCGGGAACATTCTGTTTCAGGTCGCTTGAGAGGATCAAACCATGGACGAGGGCATCGTCGCCATTTTCATCGTCGGGACCATCTTCGCCGCTATCGTGGCGATCATCGTCGGCCCCAGCTATCTGAAGAGCCGCGAGCGTCGGGAAATCCAGACGACGGTTCGCACCGCAATCGACAAGGGCCAGCCGCTGCCGCCCGAGGTGATCGAGGCGCTGAGCAAGGACATCACCAAGAACCTGCCGTCGCGCACCAAGGACATCCGCCGCGGTATCATCTGGCTGGCGGTGGGTATCGGCATCGCCGGGTTCGGTCTGGTGCAGGACCTGGGCGACCGGAACTGGAGCGACAATATCGGTGACGGTATGCTGGGGATCGCCGTCATTCCGGCGACCATCGGGCTGGCCTTCCTGATCCTGAGCTTCTTCAACAAGAACAAGGACTGAGGCCGGGATCGAAGGGGGACGCGACCATGACCCAACCCGGCCTGTCCGACCGGCACGATGTGGAGCTGGCCGCCCTGGCGGCGGCCAGCGACCGGCGTGCCTTTGGTGAACTGGTGCGGCGGCACTCCTCGACCGTGCGGGCGCTCCTGCGGCGGATGGGGGCCCAGCCCTCGCTGGCCGATGACATCGCCCAGGATGCCTTCATCCTGGCCTATGAGCGGTGCACCGAATTCCGTGGCGAGGGCACTTTCGCGGCCTGGGTCAAGCGTATCGCCGCGCGCCTCTATCTCAAACGACGCGAGAAAGAGGCGCGCTATGTTTCGGAAGATTCGGCAGAAGATCAGGTGTCGAGTGTCGATCCCCTTGGCCGGTTCGACCTGGACGCGGCCCTGCAGACCCTGAGCGAGGCCGAGCGCCTGTGTGTGTCCCTCGGCCACGGGGCCGGGATGACCCATCCGGAGATCGCCACTGCCCTAAATCTGCCGCTTGGAACGGTGAAGTCTCATGTCAAACGTGGTCTGGATAAACTCCGCCAGATCCTCAATCCCGAGGCTGGCGAGACAGGGAGGGAATCGCATGTCGGTTGATGAATTCGATCCCTTCATCGAGCGCGCCTTTGATCGCGCACCACCCATGCCGGACACGGCCCTGTTCGTGGCCGATCTGGACGCCCGCCTGCAGAGTGGCGCCCGGTTCCGCGCGGTCGGTCTGGGGATTGCGGGTGCGATCGGCGGGGTCGTGGCCCTGCGCGAGATGCTGACCCTCGACATGGATCTGGGCGGGGCGGAATCCTTGCCCGGCGTGGACGCGGCGCAGGCGGCGGGACAGTCGGTCAATCTGGATGTGGCCTCGGCCCTTCAGGCGGCGCTCGAACGCTGGGGCGTGGCGGACCTGGCGGTGGGTGGTCTGGGCAGTATGCAGATGTTCTGGATCGCAGCTGCGGCCGTGGCAGCGCTGGCCCTTGCCGGTGTTGTCCGCCTGTCGCAGGACGTCTGAGCCGAACGCCGAGGCCTGCGGGTGACGTGATCCCCCCGGGCGGCTATGCTGCAATGCGAAGCTGTTCCGGAGCCGACCATGTCCAGCCAGAAGCAGGAAACTGTCCGTCGCCTTGCCGCGCCGGACATCCAGGCCCGCAAGGGCAAGGAGCCGCTGGTCTGCCTGACCGCCTATGACGCGCCGACGGCGTCCCTGCTGGACGAGCACTGCGACCTGCTGCTGGTCGGAGACAGCGTCGGCATGGTGGTCCACGGCCTGCCCAACACCGTCGGCGTGACCCTCGAGATGATGATCATGCACGGTCAGGCTGTGATGCGGGGCGCGCGGCGGGCCATGGTGGTCGTCGACATGCCGTTCGGCAGTTACGAAGGCGGCAAGGAACTGGCCTATCAGAACTGCGCGCGCGTAATGAAGGAAACCGGGGCGCAGGGGGTCAAGCTGGAGAGCGGCCCTACAGTGCCCCAGACCATCGCCTATCTTGTGGAGCGCGGAATTCCGGTGATGGGCCACGTCGGCCTCAGGCCCCAGGCGGTGCTGACCGAGGGCGGGTTCAAGGCCAAAGGCAAAACCGACGCCGAACGCCTGCGCGTCATGGCCGAGGCCGAGGCCACAGCCGATGCGGGCGCCTTTGCCGTGGTGATCGAGGGCGTAGCCGAAGGTCTGGCCGGCGAGATCACCCGCGCGATCACTGTGCCGACCGTTGGGATCGGGGCTTCGGCCGAGTGCGACGGCCAGATCCTGGTGACGCCGGACATGCTGGGCCTGTTCGACTGGACGCCCAAATTCGTGCGCCGCTATGGCGATATGCGCGGCCATATCCTGTCCGGCGTGGCAAGCTATGCCGAAGATGTTCGCGCCCGCCGTTTTCCTGCCGAAGTCGAAACCTATTTCTCGCGCAAGCCGGTCGCGACGTAGCGGGTTTTTCGCTGCCGACAGATTGTGCGCATTTTCAATGGGGGATGTCTCGACCCGGGCCAAAAATGGTCTAGGGTCGCGCCGAACTCAGATTAACGACTTGGGGCGTGCTTTTTCGTGACGGATATCTTCGAGCAGGTCGAGGAGGAGCTTCGCTCCGACCGCTATAAGCGACTGGCCAGAACCTGGCTGCCCGTGGTGGGCGGGATCCTTGTGCTGGCCCTGATTGCGGCGCTGGGCTGGTGGGGCTGGCAGTCGTACCAGAACTCGCGCGCCGCCAACGCGTCCGTCGCCTATGAACGGGGCATCGAGGCCCTGCAGTCCAATGATCTGGCCGCCGCCGAATCCGCCTTTGCCGAGGCCGAGCGCGAGGGCAATGGCGCCTACAAGTCCATGGCCCTGGCCCAGCGCGCCGGTCTGGCCCTGGCCGCCAATCGTGTCGATGAGGCCATCGAGCTTCTGGACCAGTCGGCCAAGGCGGTCGGCGATCCGCTGCTGTCCGATTCCTCGGCGTTCAAGGCCGCCCTGCTGGTGATGGATACCGAGGCCACCTATGAGGACATCGAAGGACGCCTGACGCCGCTGACCCGTGAAGGCCGGCCGTTCCGGCCCCAGGCGCTTGAGGCGCTGGCCATGGCCCAGCTGCAGTTCGGCAAGAGCACCGAGGCCCGCGCCACCTTTGTCCAGCTGCAACTGGGACAGGACGTGCCCGATACAGTTCGCCAACGCGCCCAGGCAGCGATCGCCATGATCGACGGTGGCACGCTTGGTTCACTGCCCGGCATTCTCGACGCCCAGAAGGCCCCCCCGGTGGTGGTCTCGCCGGAGCAGGCGGGTGCTTCACCCGAGGCGCAAGCCCCGGCCCCGGCACCGGCCCAACCGGCCCCCGCCGAATGACGTCCACGTTCAGGAGTATGTCTATGAACCGGTTCGCCAGAACGCTCCTCGTCTGTGGCGCGGCCCTGTCGGTCACCGCCTGCGGGACCGTCAGCAATCTGTTGCCTTTTAACCTCGGCCGCTCGCCGGATGCCGGTCCGGTGGCCTCGGAAGGCGAGCGTCTGTCGGTGCTCGAGTTCGATCAGGCCATGGTGCCGTCGCCGGCGCTCGCGGGCCGTGACTTCTTCATTCCCGGTCCGCAGGCCGCTGTGTCCTGGCCTATGCCGGGCGGCAATGCCGAAAACGCCGTCGAGCACGTGATTGCGGGTGCTGATTTCACCATCGCCTGGCGCCGGAACATCGGGGCCGGTTCGGCCCGGACCCGTCAGGTGATGTCGCCGGCCGTAGCCGAGAACGGTCGCATCTTCGCCCTCGACGGCGAGGATACCGTGACCGCCATGGACGCCCAGAGCGGATCGGTCGTCTGGCGCGCCTCGGTCAAGCCCGAGGGGCGCGAGGGTGGTGGCTTTGGCGGCGGCGTCGCCCTGGGCGGCGGCAAGGTGTTCGTCTCGTCCGGCTATCGCACCATGACTGCCTTTGACCAGGCCAGCGGTGCCATCCTGTGGCAGACGCCCGTCGATGTGCCGATCCACGGCGCCCCCACGGTGGCCGGGTCTCGGGTCTATGTCGTCGATCTGGACAATCAGGTTATTGCCTTCGACGTGAACACCGGCTCGGTTGAGTGGTCGTACCGTGGTATCGTCGAGCCCGCGCGCATCATGCGGGCCTCCAGCCCGGCCATCACCGGGGATACGGTGATCGCCCCCATGTCCTCCGGCGAGGTCTTTGCCTTCCGCGCCGCGACCGGTCAGCCGGTGTGGCAGGAAGAACTGTCGCGCACCACCCGCACCAGCGCGCTTTCGGAAATCCGCGATGTGGCCGGTCGCCCGGTGATCAGCCGCGGCTTCGTCTATGCGGCCAGCCACTCGGGCGTGCTGGCGTCGATGGATGTGCGCACCGGTCAGGCGCGCTGGCAGGTGCCGGTCGCCGCGGTCAATGCCCCGCTGCCGGTCGGTGACGTCGTCTATATCGTGTCCAAGGCGGGCGAGCTGAGCGTGCTGAACCGCGAGACGGGTCAGGTCTACTGGACCAGGGATCTGAACGAGGGACGGGTTCGCCAGGAGGGCGGCTTCTTCGGCTTCTTCGATCGCACGGTGCGTCCGTCGTGGTCCGGCCCGCTGCTGGCGTCGAACCGCCTGGTGCTGACCAACTCGGACGGCGAACTGGTCGGACTGAACCCCAAGACCGGCGAAGTGGTCTCGACGCTGCGTCTGGGTGCGCCGTCCTATGTGGCGCCGACCGCCTTTAACGGGGCCATTCTGGTCGTCACGGATCGCGGTGAGGTGATCAGCGTCCGCTGATCCGCCTTTCGGCTGCAAGAGAAACACGCTAGACGCCGCTATGGCCTTGAAACTCGCCATTGTCGGCCGGCCCAATGTGGGCAAATCCACCCTGTTCAACAGGCTGGTGGGAAAACGTCTGGCCCTGGTCGATGACCGGCCGGGCGTCACGCGGGATCGTCGCTATGCGAAGGGCAGTCTCGGCGATCTTGAACTGACCCTGATCGACACGGCCGGGTTCGAGGACATCAGCGACGACAGTCTGGAATCGCGCATGCGTGAACAGACCGAGGCGGCGATCAGCGACGGCGACCTGATCCTGTTCATGATGGATGCGCGCGACGGGGTCACCCCGCTTGACCGCATCTTCGCGGAACGTCTGCGGCGCCAGCCCAAGCCTGTCGTGCTGGTCGCCAACAAGTCCGAGAGCCGTGAGAGCGGCGGCGGGGTGGGCGAGGCTCACTCGCTGGGCTTTGGCGAGCCTGTGCCGCTGTCGGCCGAGCACGGCGAGGGGATGGCGGACCTCTATGCGGCCCTCGTCGCCGCCGCAGGTCAGGAATCCTTCATCGCCGATGAAGAGGACGAGGCTGACAAGCCGATCCGCATCGCCATCATCGGTCGCCCGAACGCCGGCAAGTCGACCCTGATCAATCGGTTGATCGGCGAGGATCGCATGCTGACCGGTCCCGAGGCCGGCATCACCCGCGACTCCATCTCGGTCGACTGGCAGTATGAGGGCCGGAACATCCGGCTTGTCGACACGGCCGGCATGCGCCGCAAGGCCCGCGTTCAGGAAAAGCTGGAGAAGCTGTCGGTCGCCGACACCCTGCGCGCCATCACCTTCGCCGAGGTCGTCGTCCTGGTGATGGACAAGGACAACGCCTTCGATATCCAGGACCTGCAGCTGGCCGATCTGGTCGAGCGCGAGGGTCGGGCGATCGTCTATGTGGCCTCAAAGTGGGACCTTGAGGAGGAGCCTCAGGCGCGTCTGGCCGAACTGACCCGTCTGGCCGAGGGCAAGTTGCCGCAACTGCGGGGCACACCGTTCGTGGCCCTGTCGGCGCATTCGGGCTGGGGCGTTGACCGGCTCATGCCAGCCATCCTCAAGGCCTATGACACCTGGTCGGTGAAGGTGAAGACGCGCGACCTGAACGACTGGCTGGCGCTGGCGACCCAGCGACACCCGCCGCCCGCCGTCGACGGCAAGCGAATCAAGCCGAAATATATGGCCCAGACCAAGGCCCGGCCGCCGACCTTTGTGCTGTTCGCCAGCCGCGCTTCGGCCATGCCGGAGACCTACAAGCGCTATCTGATCAATACCTTGCGAGAAAGTTTTGATCTTCCGGGCACGCCCATTCGCCTGACGGTCAAGTCGGGCGGAACCAACCCCTATGCCGAGGGCGGGGCCAAGTCCGGGCCGGAACGCTACAAGGGGGCCGCCAAGACCGCCCCACGCCGCATCAAGAAGGCGGAGAAGGCCGAGGCGCTGTCGAACCTGCCCGGCAAGGCGCTGGAGCAGAAGAAGGCCGGCGGTCCCAAGCCCAAGATCGTCAGCGGCCTGAAGGCGCGGTCGTCCAAGAAGGCCGGACAGAGCGTGGCCGTGCAAAAAGGGGCTAGAGGCGGCGCCCGCCAGGTCAGCCGCTCCGGCCGTATCCGCACCGGCCAGAAGCACGCGCCGAAGAAGTAGGGGCGGACGGCGCCCTCAGCTGCAGTCGTCGATCATGAACTGGAAGACGGCCCAGACCATTTCGGCGAGCTCTTCAGACTCGAACAGCATGCCGGCCAGTTCGTTGTCGCCCATGTGGGCGGCTCGGAAGATGACCAGATCCCCGTCCAGCTCAAGGTCGCTGAGGTCGGCCCAGGCGATGCGATAGTGGGGGGCCGGGGTCACGTTCGGGCTGTTTTCCAGAACGGTCGGCGTCGCCAGTTCCATATAGCAGTTCGAGGTCACCTTCGCGCCGCTGATCTCGCGGATCATGTACCAGTGCTCGGGCGTGCCCTCGTCACCATGCACATTCATGATGAGGGCGTTCTCGGTCGAAAACATCTGAACCATGGCGCCCTCAAGCTCGGACCGGCTGGGGTCCTGGGCCAAGGCCGCAGCGGGTATCAGCAGCAGAAGGACGGCGGTCAGGCTGGCGAGAAACAAGCGCATGGGAAGGCTCCGATTTGCGGTGACGCTATCAGCGCAATCGAAGGTCGAAAAGCGCTTTGTTCAGGCCTGCGCGGTCTGCCATTCCCTGAAGCTCGCCACCCCCGGCGGCACCTGATCTCCGCGGGCCAGATCAACGATCAGGGGCGCGATCTCGGACGGGTGGGGCAGGGTCTCGGGGTCTTCGCCCGGATAGGCCTGGGCGCGCAGGCGGGTGCGCATGCGACCTGGATCCACCACGGTAGCGCGGATGTTGGTCGACTCGATCTCGTCGGCCCAGCACCGCACCAGCACCTCGGCGGCGGCCTTGGTCGCGGCATAGCTGCCCCAGAAGGCTTTGGGCGCATTGGCGAGACTGGTGGTCAGGTGGATGGCGCGGCCGGCGTCGGAGGCCCGCAACAGCGGCTCCAGCGATCGGATCAGCCGATAGACGGCGGTCAGATTGACCTTCTCGATTTTGGCGAACTGGCGGGGGTCGGCATGGGCGACGGGCGTCAGGCCCTCGGCGCCCAGGGTGGCGGCCGTATTGACCCAGATATCCAGCCGCCCGAACCGCTCGTAAAGCGCCCCGCCCAGCCGGTCGATGGCGCCGCCGTCGACCAGATCGAATGGGATCAGGGTGGCGTGCTGGCCTGTGGCGGCAAAGATGGCGTCGTCCAGCTCTTCCAGACCGCCTTGCGTGCGGGCGCAGGCGACGACGTGGGCGCCGGCCCTTGCAAGTGCCAGCGCGGCTTCGTAGCCGATGCCCCGGGACGCACCCGTGACCAGGGCGATACGGTCGTTCAGCACGGAAGCGTCAACCATGGATCAGGCGCTGACCAACAGGGACAGCTGGCGAGGGGCGGCGTCGCGACCGCCCTCGGCGATCTCGCGGTCCAGCAGCCGGGTCGGATAGTCGCCGGTGAAATAGTGGTCGGTGAACTGGGGATTGGCCGGGTCGCGCGGACCCGCCTCCATCGCGGCATACAGGCCATCGACCGACAGGAAGCCGAGGCTGTCGACCTCCAGCAGCGCCCGCATCTCCTCGAGCGTGCGGGTGGCGGCCAGCAGTTGCTCCCGCTCGGGCATGTCGATGCCGTAAAAGTCGGGATACAGGATCGGTGGACTGGCCGAACGCAGGTGCACCTCGGTTGCGCCCGCGGCCCGCACGGCCCGGACCAGTTTGACCGAGGTTGTGCCACGCACGATCGAGTCGTCAATCAGCACGACGCGCTTGCCTTCCAGCACCGAACGGTTGGGGCTGTGCTTCATGCGCACGCCCTTTTGTCGGGCGCCCTGGCTGGGCTGGATGAAGGTGCGGCCCAGATAGTGGCTGCGGATGATACCCATCTCATAAGGAATGCCGCTGGCTTGGGCATAGCCGAGGGCGGCAGGCACGCCGGAGTCCGGCACCGGCACCACGACATCGGCCTCGACCGCGTGCTCGCGGGCCAGACCGTGGCCCATGCGCTTGCGCACCTCATAGACCGAGCGACCGTTCACCACGCTGTCGGGACGGGCGAAATAGACATACTCGAACAGGCAGGGGCGGGCCGCGCGCGCCGGGAAGGGCTTGAGCGAGCTGAGGCCATTCTCGTCGATCACCACGACTTCGCCATGCTCGACATCGCGGACGAAGGTGGCGCCCATGGAGTCGAGGGCGCACGTCTCGGACGCCAGCACCCAGGCATCGCCCAGCTGGCCCAGCACGAGCGGCCGGATGCCCAGCGGGTCGCGTGCGCCGATCATTTTCTTGGGCGTCTGGGCAACCAGGGCATAGCCGCCCTCGATCCGGGCCAGGGCGTCGATAAACCGGTCGACCACGCGCGCCTTCCGGCTGCGGGCGATAAGGTGAAGGATGACCTCGGAATCCGACGTCGACTGGAAGATGGCCCCCTCGGATACCAGCTGGTTCCGCAGGAACAGGAAGTTGGTCAGATTGCCGTTGTGGGCAACGGCGATGCCGCCGGTATCCAGATCGGCGAACATCGGCTGGATGTTACGCAGAAAGCTGCCGCCCGAGGTCGAATAGCGGGTGTGGCCGACCGAGGCGCTGCCGGGCAGGCGACCGGTCAGGTCGGTGCTGCCGAAGGCTTCGCCCACCAGTCCGACGTGGCGCTCGGTATGGAATTGGGTATCGGCGACGCTGGCGATGCCGCAGGCTTCCTGTCCACGATGCTGCAGGGCGTGCAGGCCAAGGGCGACGATCGAGGAGGCTTCATCGCCCGGCGCACCCCAGACGCCACAGACGCCACACTCCAGACGCAGCTGATCGTCGTCGGCCTCACGCTCGGGCCAATGGTGGATAACAGGATCGGCGAGGCGGTGGGACATCGTCGGCGGCTCCGATGACCTGGGGAGAAACAACTAGCGGGCGGTGTCGGGCGAGTTAGGCCCTGTTTGTGTTTTCGGCAAGGCATCGTCGCCGGAAAACCCTTGGCGTACGGAGGAATCCACGACAGGGGCGAGGGCGTCTGCGCCGCGTCCAATCCCCGGCAGGACGAACTGGATCGCCCGCGCGGCCCCGGCGCTGACGGAATAAAGACTGGCCTCACCCAGCCAGCGGGGCGTGCGCTCGCCCGGCATGGCGGCGACCACGACCAGATGGATGGCCCCCAGCAGGACCAGCGCCCGTGTCAGGCCAACAAAGATGCCGAAGACCCGGTCGACTCCGCCCAGATGCGGATGGGCCTGGGCCCGTCGGGACAGGGTGGAGCCGAAGATGCGGACGCCGAAATAGACCAGCAGGAAGGTGGCCAGCGCCGCCAGCAGGGTCCCGGCCCAGTCCGGATCGATCATGGCCTTTCCGACCGGGGCCGACAGCGGAAGGGCGATCAGGGCGATGAAGGCCGCCAGCACAAAGCTTAGCAGGGTCAGCAGCTCCCGCGTGCCGCCGCGAATCCAGCCCGCCGCGCCGGACGCCAGAAGGATCAAGACGGAGAAGACGTCATAGGCTGTCATGGCGTCTCCTCCCCATTGCAGATGGGGAGGGGGACCGCGAAGCGGTGGAGGGGCACTTTCCGCCCCGCTGACCTGATCCGGATCGCCTCACAACCCCTCCGTCTCGTCGGCTGCGCCGCCGATCCACCTCCCCGTTCGCGGCGCGAACAGGGAGGAGACAAGCATCTAATACCTGCTTTGCGAGATTCGTTCGACCGCCTCGGCCAGACGGCTGAGCGGGGTTGCGGCCATGTCGGCGGGCTCATGACTGAGCGGGGGGCAGAGTGCCTTGTCAAAGCCCAGTTTCATGGCCTCGCGCAGCCGCGCCTCGGCCCGGCCGACGGCCCTAACCTCGCCCGACAGGCCGATCTCGCCAAACACGACGCAGCCGCGCGGCAGGGGTTTGTCGCAGACCGAGCTGATCAGGGCGGCAGCGGCGGCGAGGTCGGCGGCGGGCTCATTGATCTTCAGCCCGCCGGCCACATTCAGATAGATGTCGCGGTCGCCGAAGCCGAGGCCACAGCGCGACTCCAGCACCGCCAGAACCATGGCGAGGCGCCCGGAGTCCCAGCCCACCACGGCCCGGCGCGGCGTGCCATAGGCGGAGGGGGCCGACAGCGCCTGAATCTCGACCAGTACCGGGCGCGAGCCCTCGATCCCGGCAAAGACGGCCGTGCCCGGTTCGCGCTCGGCCCGGTCGCCGTTCTGGTCGCCGAGGAACAGGGCCGAGGGATTGGCGACCTCGCGCAGGCCCGTGTCGCCCATCTCAAAGACACCGATCTCGTCGGTGGCGCCAAAGCGGTTCTTGCCGGCGCGCAGCACCCGGAAGGGATAGCCGCGCTCGCCCTCGAAATTGAGCACGGCGTCGACCATGTGTTCCACCACGCGCGGACCGGCGACCTGGCCGTCCTTGGTGACGTGGCCGACCAGGATCATGGCCGGGCCGCCCGCCTTGGCCAGCCGCACCAGCTCGGACGCGCAGGCTCGCACCTGCACGATCGAGCCGGGCCCGGCCTCGTGCACGTCGGACCACAGGGTCTGGACGGAATCGATGACCACCAGATCGAAACTCTCGCGCTTCAGCGTCGCGACGATTTCGCGAAGCGCCGTGGCCGAGGCCAGTGCGACATCGGCCTCCGACAGGCCCATGCGCCGGGCGCGCGAGCGGATCTGTTCCACCGCCTCCTCGCCTGACAGATAGGCGACCTTGGCACCCTTCAGCGCTGCGCGGGCGCAGACTTCCAGCAACAGGGTCGACTTGCCGACGCCGGGGTCACCGCTGATCAGTAGGGCCGAGCCGGGCACCAGGCCGCCGCCGCACACGCGGTCGAACTCCCCGACACCCGTGATAAGGCGGGCGGGATCGGGGCTTTCCGAACGCAGGTCCTCGAACTGGATGCCGCGCGCGCGCTTGGTCGCGGTCGGCTTGAGCGCGCCGGGCGGGGCGCTTGAGGTCTCTTCCGTCAGGCAGTTCCATTCGCCGCAGGCCGAGCACTGGCCGGCCCATTTGGCATGGACGGCGCCGCACACGCGGCAGATGTATTGGGATGAGTCACGTGCCATGACCGGGGCTTACACCGAATCCCGGCAGGGGCGGAGAGGGGGCAGTCGAGGCTACGACCGATCCTGACGTAGCTCAGCCGGTGTAGCTGCGATCTACCCGGCTGCCGACCGAGGTCAGCAGTTCATAGGCGATGGTGCCGGTGTCGCGCGCGGCGTCGTCGATCGGCCGGTTGGGGCCGAACAGTTCAACCCGGTCACCCTCGACCACATCCAGTCCGGTAACGTCGACCGCCAGGGCGTCCATGGATATCCGCCCGAGAATGGGCCGGAGTTGCCCGGCGACGAAGACCTGACCCTTGGGGCTGGTGGCGCGCATGACGCCGTCGGCATAGCCGGCGCCGACGGTCGCGACGGTCAGCGGCTGGTCGGCCACCTTGCCCCGGGCATAGCCTACGCTCTCGCCGACGGGCACCGGACGCACCTGCAGGATGGGCGCGCTGAAGGTGGCGACCGGCCGGATGTGCGGATCGGGCCGCCCCTCGGGTCCACCGCCCCACAGGCTGATGCCGGGCCGTACGGCATCGAAGACAAAGTCGGGACCCAGGAAGCAGCCGCCTGAATTGGCGAACGAGGCGGCTATGCCGGGATAGCGACCACGGACGGCAGCAAAGGTGTCCCGCTGCTGCCGGTTCATCGGGCTGTCCGGCTCGTCAGCGCAGGCGAGGTGGCTGATCACCAGTTCCAGCCCGGGGAAGGCCGCCGGGGCCTGCTCTGGCCGAAAGCCCAGCCGGTTCATGCCGGTGTCGATGTGCAGGCCGCTAGCGCCGCCGCCGGCTTCCTGCCAGCGGGCCAGCTGTTCGCCGTGATTGATGACGGGGCGGAGGTCTGCGTCTCGCAGGGCCATCGCGGCACCCTCGGTGCAACCATCCAGCACATAGATGACGGGGGTCGATCCCATGGCTTCGCGCAGGGCCAGACCTTCGACCAGACGGGCCACGAAGAAGGTGCGCGCCCCCGCCTCCATCAGCCGGGTGACGCAGGCCTCGGCCCCCAGGCCATAGGCATCAGCCTTGACCACCGGCTGCACGGGCCGTCCGGTCAGGCCTTCCAGCGTATGGAAATTCTTCGCGAGGGCGTCGAGATCGACGGAAAGACTGGCCGGGGAGAGCATCCCCGTCTTATGCCGCAGCTGCGAAAAGAACGAAACGCCCGATCACTCCCCGTAATTGCTGCTGTCGTAACGGTTGTCGTGGGCCAGGTTGCCGAAGCGGGTGGTGTCGGCGTCGAACGACAGGCGGACTGTGCCGATGGGGCCGTGACGCTGCTTGCCGATGATGACCTCGGCGACATGCTGCAGCTGGTCCATGTCCTGCTGCCACTTCAGGTGTTCCTCCGTGCCTTCGCGTGGCTCGGACCGGCCGAGATAATAGCTTTCGCGATAGACGAACATGACCACGTCGGCGTCCTGCTCGATCGAGCCCGATTCCCGCAGGTCGGACAGCTGGGGGCGTTTGTCGTCGCGGCTTTCGACCTGACGCGACAGCTGCGACAGGGCGATGACCGGGACGTTCAGCTCCTTGGCCAGCGCCTTGAGGCCCCCGGTGATCTCGGAGACCTCCTGAACCCGGTTCTTCTGGCTGTTGGCGTCGCCCACGGTCAGCAGTTGCAGGTAGTCGACGATAATCAGGTCGAGCCCGTGTTCCTGACGCTTCAGGCGGCGGGCGCGGGCGGCCAGCTTGGAGATGGGCAGGCCGCCGGTTGCGTCGATATAGAGCGGGCTCTCGCCGATCTCTATGGCGGCGTCGCGCAGACGGCCATAGTCGGACGCGTCGATCTCGCCCTTGCGCAGCCGGTCCGACGAAATGCCGGACGCATCAGCCAGAATGCGCATGGCCAGCTGTTCGGCGCTCATTTCCAGCGAGAAGAAGGCGACGACCCCGCCTGAGACCGTCTTCCGGCCCTCGGGCGTGGGCTCCCAGCGGTAGTTGCGGGCGACGTTGAAGGCGACATTGGTGGCCAGCGACGTCTTGCCCATCGAGGGGCGCCCCGCGAGGATCAGCAGGTCGGACGGGTAGAGGCCGCCCAGCTTCTGGTCTAGGTCGTCCAGCTGGGTCGCCAGACCGGCCAGCTTGCCATCGCGCTGATAGGCCTCGCCCGCCATCTGAACCGCGCCGGCCAGGGCCTGGGAAAAGCTGACAAAACCGGACGACGGCTTGCCGGTTTCGGCGAGGGTATAGAGCGACTGTTCGGCGCTTTCGATCTGGTCCAGCGCGGGGGTTTCCGGGTCCGGCGCTGCCCGGGTGATGTCGCCGCCGATGCGGATCAGGTCGCGCCGCAGGGCCAGGTCATAGATCACCCGCGCATAGTCCGGCGCATTGGCGGCGGGCGGAGCCCGGTCCACCAGATCGGCCAGATAGCGCAGGCCGCCGAACTGCTCGAAGGCGGGATCCTGCTTGAAGCGGCCCATCAACAGGGTCGGCTCGGCCAGCAGACCCTGACGGATGTGATCCTCGATCACGTCGTACAGGCGCTGGTGGAACGGTTCGTGGAAATGGCTGCCGCGCAGCTTGTCGGACAGGCGCTCGAACGCCGCATTGTCGAACAGCAGACAGCCCAGCAGGGCCTGCTCGGCCTCAAGGTTGTGCGGCAGGGACGAAGGACCGGAGTCCGACAGCGACAGAGGGGCCAGAGCGTTCATGGGTTAACTCTTAACCGCCCCTGCGTCAGCCGCGGTCGCAAAGCTGTCGATAGACTGCCCCCGTTTGTGGACGGATGGCATCCGGCCAAGAAAAAGGGCGCGCCTCCCGCAGGAGACGCGCCCTGATCTGTCGTCGATCGGCTGGAATCAGGCTTCTTCGCCGAAGCCTTCCTGTTGACCGGCGCCGCCTTCGATGAGGTCCGCGGCAGCCTGTTCGGCGGCCTGACGCTCGTCATCGAAATGCGAGCGGATGACGTCCTCACCGCGCGCCTGACGCTCGGCTTCATCGGCCGAACGCGCGACGTTCATCTTGACGGTGGCCGAGACCTCGGCGTGCAGGCGGACCTGCACCTCGTGGACGCCCAGCGTCTTGATGGGGAAGTGCAGCACGACCTGCGAGCGCTCGACCTTGCCGCCTTCGGCCTGGATGGCCTCGGCGACGTCGCGACCGGCGACCGAACCGTACAACTGGCCGGTTTCGCCAGCCTGACGGATCATGACGTAGGTCTGACCGTCGATCTTGTCGGCGATCTTCTGGGCTTCGGCCTTGTTCTTGTCGTTGCGGGCCTCGATGGCGGCGCGTTCGACTTCGAAGGCTTTCAGGTTGGCGGACGTCGCGCGGCGAGCCTTGTCGCGCGGCAGGAGGAAGTTACGGGCGAAGCCGTCCTTGACGGACACGACATCGCCGATGGCGCCGAGGTTCTCGACGCGTTCAAGCAGAACGACCTTCATCTTACTTCACCACATAAGGCAGGAGGGCCAGGTAACGCGCGCGCTTGATGGCCTTGGCCAGCAGGCGTTGCTTCTTCTGCGAAACGGCCGTGATGCGCGAGGGAACGATCTTGCCACGCTCGGAGATGTAGCGTTGCAGCAGCTTGACGTCCTTGTAGTCGATCTTCGGTGCGTTATCGCCCGAGAAGGGGCACACCTTGCGACGACGGAAGAAGGGGCGACGGGCGGGGCCATCGCCCACCGGGGCGCCCGGCTTGGGGGCAGTGGTATCGGTCATTGGGCCTGTCCTTATTCCGACGCGTTCGAGGAGGGGGAATCGTCACGGGTCGAGCGTTCACGCTCGCGCTCGCGACGGGCCAGAAGCGGCGACAGTTCCAGGTCGAGTTCCTCGACGCGAACGGTCAGCCAGCGCAGCACGTCTTCATTGATCGACAGCTGACGCTCGACTTCGGCCATGGCGGCCGGCGGGGCATCAATGGCCATCAGCGAATAGTGAGCCTTGCGGTTCTTCTTCACGCGATAGGTCAGATTGCGCAGACCCCAGTACTCGATCTTGGCGACAGCTCCGCCGCCTTGTTCGATAAGGCCCTTGATCGTTTCATTGAGGGCTTCGGCCTGTTGCGCGCTGATGTCCTGGCGCGACATGACCGTGTGCTCGTAAAGAGCCATTCGTCATCTCCCTTGTAGGGTTCGGCGCACGGAGGACCGGGTAGTCGACCGAACGATGGCTCCCGAAGCGGCGGCAGGGATGACTTCCTTGCCCTTTTACATTCCGTTTTCGGGACCGAAGCCCTGGAAAGCGGCGGCGTATAGGGGGTTTTCGGGCAAACAGCAAGCGTTCCGGGGCAGCGAATACCACGGCCTGCGACGGAATGGTCTCAACGATTTATTGTTCGGGAAGCATCGACACTCTATCTTCGCCGTATGACCCAACGCTGGACGCCTGAGAGCTGGAGATCAAAGCCCGTCGTGCAGATGCCGACGGACTATCCTGACGCGGGCGCGCTGGCCGGCGTGGAGGACGAACTGCGCGCCCTGCCGCCGCTGGTCTTTGCCGGCGAAGCGCGTCGCCTGACCGACCGACTCGCGGATGTCGAGGCGGGGCGGGCGTTTCTGCTGCAAGGCGGCGACTGCGCCGAGAGCTTCAAGGAGTTCTCGACCGACAACATCCGCGACACCTTCCGCCTGATCCTGCAGATGGCGGTCGTCCTTACCTTTGCCGGTCGCAAGCCCGTGGTGAAGGTGGGCCGGATCGCCGGTCAGTTTGCCAAGCCGCGTTCCTCCTCGGTCGAGGCGATCGACGGCGTGGAGCTGCCCAGCTACCGCGGCGACATCATCAACGGCATGGGCTTTACGCCTGCCGAGCGCGTGCCCGACCCGCAGCGGCTGCTGAAGGCCTATCACCAGTCGGCATCGACGCTGAACCTGTTGCGCGCCTTCGCCGGCGGCGGTTATGCGGACCTCTACAATATCCACCGCTGGACGCTGGGCTTCGCCGCCGACAACTCCTATGGCGCCCGTTATCGCGAACTGGCCGACAAGATCGGCGAGGCCCTGGCCTTCATGGAAGCGGTAGGGGTGACGCCGGAGAGCCATCCAGACCTGTCG
Organism: Neptunomonas phycophila; assembly: GCA_964224415.1. Classification (GTDB taxonomy): domain Bacteria; phylum Pseudomonadota; class Alphaproteobacteria; order Caulobacterales; family Caulobacteraceae; genus Brevundimonas. The sequence goes on along the minus strand of CAXQIE010000018.1, from coordinate 7,273 downwards.
CGGGTCGAGGTCTTCACCAGTCACGAGGCCCTGCTGCTCAATCTGGAAAGCGCCCTGACACGTCTGGACGGGGCCACCGGCGAGTGGTTCGACACCTCGGCCCATATGGTCTGGATCGGGGAGCGCACGCGCCAGCCTGACGGGGCCCATGTCGAGTTCGCGCGGGGCATCAAGAACCCTATCGGGCTGAAATGCGGCCCGACCATGGAGCCGGAGGACCTGCTCCGGCTTCTGGACATCCTCAACCCCGACAATATCCCCGGCCGGATGACGCTGATCGGGCGGTTCGGGTCGGATAAGGTGGGCGAGCGCCTGCCGAAGCTGATGCGCGAGATCAAGGCGGCGGGGCGGCGCGTTGTCTGGTCGATCGACCCGATGCACGGCAATACGCTGAAGGCAGGCAATGGCTACAAGACCCGCCCATTCGAACGCATCCTGAGCGAGGTCGGCACCTTCATCGACGTTGCCGAATCCGAGGGTGTGCACCCGGGCGGCGTCCATCTGGAGATGACCGGCCAGAACGTCACCGAATGTCTGGGGGGGGCGCAGATGCTGACAGAAGACGACCTCAGCAGCCGCTATCACACCCATTGCGACCCGCGCCTGAATGCCGATCAGGCACTGGAGCTGGCCTTCCTGGTCGCCGAGCGACTGAAATCCGGGCGGCAGTCCCGCTCTGCAGCGGCCTGAGGTCGCGATGGCCCGGGGATGCGTTGCCTATCAGGGTGCCCCGGGGTCCTTCAGCCACGAGGCCTGTGCTGTATTGCGCACTTGGGATGAGCCGGTCGGTCACGAGACCTTCGCCCAGGCCATCGACGCCGTCCGGCAAGGACAGTGTGACTGCGCTCTGATTCCCGTCGAGAACAGCCGGATCGGCACGGTGCAGCCCGCCAGCGATCTGGTCGCCGCGTCCGGGCTGAAGGTCCTGGCCGAAGTTTGGCGCCCCATCCGTCTGGCGCTAATGGTGCCCGAGGGCGCCCGCCTGGCGGACATCCGGACGGTCGAGAGCCATCCCGCGGCGCTGGGCCAATGCACGGGCACCCTGGCGTCGCTGAACCTCAAAGCCGTCGAGGCCTATGACACCGCCGGCGCCGCCCGCGCTGTGGCCGAGGCGGGAGACACCAGCCGCGGGGCGCTGGCGCCCGCCGGGGCGGCTGAGATCTACGGATTGTCGATTTTGCGCAACGACATGCAGGATTCCGCCGATAACCGCACGCGATTTGTCCTGCTGGGGCGCGAAGGCGCTTGACGGCGCACGATTTCTGCGGGCATCACCGGCCCATGGCCACCAAGCGCGCCCTGATTGCCGCTTTTGACGCCCGCAATTTCGCGGCGTCGGCCCCCTATGCCTGTGGCTTCTATTTCTACGGCTTTCGATACGCCGGCTGAGGCGTCCGGACCTTGCTCCTGACCCCTCACCGGCGACCGCTCCTGATGGAGCGGCGGACCTCGGCCTCACCGATCCTCCCCTTCGAAAGCTCTGTAAATGTCCCTCACCCTTGTGAAATCCTCCGACGAGACCGCCGAAGCGGAGCGCCTGACGCTGGCGGCCCTGCGGCACGAGATTGACCAGCTCGACAGCGAGATGGTCGCCCTGTTCCAGAAGCGGCTGGCGCTGGCCGACCGGGTCGGTCGCGCCAAGGATGCGCCGACCGGCGGCTATGTGAAGCTGCGCCCCGACCGCGAGCAGGCGGTACTGGCCCACGTGCTGCAGCAGGCTAGACCCGATACCCGAGAGGCCGTCGAGGCCCTGTGGCGCGAGGTCGTCGGCCACGGTCTGGCACGTCAGGGGCAGCTGGCCGTGCGGGTCTGGGCCCCGGTCGAGCCCGCACGCGCATTCGACGCCGCCCGCCTGCGGTTCGGTCGCGCCGCCGATCTGAAGACCGAGCGTGATCCACAGGCCGCCTTGGCCTTTGCCGCAGAGGGCAAGGGGATCGCCGTGCTGGCCATCAACGCTGGCGACCCGTGGTGGATGGGCCTGCGCCGCGAATGGTCGGCCCTCAGCGTCTTCGAGGGATTCGGCAAGGACATCCCGACCTCGCTGGCCGTTGGGCGGATCGATCCCGGGGCCCTGCCGCGCGGCGACCGGGTGCTGGTGACCGCCGGAGGCGACGCCGGCGACGGCTCGGGCGCAGGGCGGCGCGGGCTGGATACCCATCATGGCTGGACCCTGTCGCTGACCTCGGCGGCGGTGGTGCCCGGCGGCCCCGAGGGCTGCGTCGGCGCGATCGCCTGAGGGCGGCGGCTCAGACTGCCATATTGTCGATAAGTCGGGTGCGCCCCAGCCATGCCGCCGCGAGGATGCGCAGGGGCGCCTCCGTCCCGTCGTCGACCGTCGCCAGGCACTCCGCGTCGCGGACAGCGACATAGTCCACGCTGGCAAAGCCGTCGCTGAGCAAAGCCGCGGCGGTCTCGCGCTCCACGACATCGATGGAATCGCCGGCACGGATGCGGGCCGCAGCAGCGGCCAGCCGGCCATTCAGACGGCGGGCGATGTCGAGTTCGATCTCGCTGAGATAGGTATTCCGTGACGACAGGGCGAGCCCGTGCCCGTCCCGCTCGGTCGGCACGCCGATAATGCGCGTGGGGATGTCGAGGTCCGCCGCCAGCCGGGCGATGACCCGCAGCTGCTGGTAGTCCTTCTCGCCGAACAGGGCGACGTCGGCCTGCACCTGATTGAGCAGTTTGGCGACCACGATAGCGACCCCCGCGAAGAAGTGGGGCCGGTGGTCGGTCTCCAGCCCGAGGGCAGGCCCGTCCATGGCGATGCGGGTGGCGAAGCCCTCCGGATACATGGTTGACGCGGTCGGGGTGTAGAGTAGGTCGCAGCCGGCCCCGGCCAGCAGTTCCGCATCGCGCTCCAGCGTGCGCGGGTAGGTGTCGAGGTCTTCGTGCGCGGCGAACTGGGTCGGGTTGACGAAGACGCTGGTGACCACGCGGCTCGCTTCGAGCCTCGCCTGTTCGACCAGCCGCAGGTGGCCGTCATGCAGGGCGCCCATGGTGGGCACGAAGGCCACCGTCTCTCCCGCTGCGCGCCAGCCGGCCACGACGCGACGAAGGTCTGCCGGGCGGGCGGCGTGGGGCAGGGGCAGGGCGGCTGAGTCCATGGTTGAGACCGGATTTACCTTCTCGCTTAAGCCTGCTTGTGCACGGGGCTGCAACAGAGGGTGAGTAGGGTGGGCTTATGACGTCCGCAGAAGTCCTTCGTCCAGTGCAGAAAGTCGGGCTGACCCTGGCCCTTGCCCTGTCGGTTTCCGGCTGTGGCTGGGTCGAGCATGATCCGCACCGCTTCGAGCAGATGGCCGAGCGTGTCGCCGCCATCCCCGTCAGCATGGACCGGCCCGGCAAGTCCGGGCTGGAGACGCCGATGAAGGCTGGCGACATGGGCCTGAGAGAGGCGCGAGCCGACGCTGTCCGTGTTGAGGTCATGGATCCGCACGAGCTCTGGGAAGCCCGCGACGGGGCCATGGAGGGGTTGGTACAGGCCGCCGCTCCGGCGATTGCCGAGGCCGCCGTCGAGGAGGTCGAGAAGCGTGTGAGCTCGGCCGTGCCCCAGTTGCGTGCCCGCCCCGCGTCGACCCGTCGTCAGGCAGAGGATGCCTCGCTGGTTCAACTGGGGGCGTTCGGTAGCGAGGCTTCCGCCCGCACGGCCTGGGCCCGTATCCGCGCATTGGCGCCAGACGCTCTGGCCGGTCTGACGCCGCGCTTCGAGCCGGTGACGGTCGATGGCCGCTCGCTGGTGCGTCTTAAGGTGGCTGTGCCGGCCTCCGGCGCCGCCGCCGTCTGTGCCGCCGCCGGCATCCGCGATCCTTGGTGCCAAAGAGGCACGTGAGGCCGGGAACCGCGCCCCCCTGACGATGAGGCGTTGACCGAGACCCGGTCGGCCCCGATTTTGCGCCCGGGCCCCGCATGAGTCGCGGGACAGGGCAGAGTGCGCATGAACCAGCCGAAAGTCATTGTCGTCGGGAACGAGAAGGGAGGGGCCGGCAAGTCCACCCTGGCGATCCATATCGCCGTGGGGCTGCTGTATTCGGGGCGCAGCGTGGCGCTGCTGGACCTGGACCTGCGGCAGCGGTCGATGGCGCGCTTCTTTGACAACCGCAAGGCCTGGATGCTGGCCAATGGGCAGAAGCTGCCCCTGCCGGTCGAGCCGGATCTGGGCGACGGCAAGGCGCTGGCCAGGGCCGGCGAAGAGGAACAGCTGGCCCGCTTCGAGGCGGCGTTCGCCGAGGCCCGACGGCTGGCCGATGTGGTGCTGATCGACACGCCGGGCGGGGACACCGCCCTGTCGCGCAGGGCGCACGGGCTGGCGGACCAGATCGTCACGCCGATGAACGACAGCTTCGTCGACTTCGACCTGCTGGGGCAGGTGGACCCGGTCAGCCTGGACCTGATCCGGCCCTCCATCTACTCGGAGAGCGTGTGGGAGGCCCGCAAGAACCGGGCGATCGCGGGGGGCACGCCGATCGACTGGGTGGTCGTGACGAACCGCCTGGCGGTCGCGGCGGCGCGGAACCGGCAACGGCTGACCGACCGGCTGAAGAAGCTGGCCAAGCGGATCGGCTTTCGCATCGGGCCGGGGCTCAGGGACCGGGTCATCTACCGCGAACTGTTCCCGTTTGGCCTGACCGTGGCGGACCTGTCGAACGACATCCGGCCGGTGGCGGTATCGCTGGCCCATGTGGCGGCGCGGCAGGAGATGCGGTCGCTGATGGTGGCGCTGGGACTGGAGGGGGCCGAGGCGGCCTTTGACGCTTCGGAATGATGCTGCTGGCGGTCCTTGCGGTGGGGGTGGCCTTCTGGGCGCTGGTGCTGCTGGGACGGCGCGCGGATGCGAGCCGGCGGCAAGAGGCCATGCCTGTGGAACAGGCACGGGCGCTGCTGGGGCTGGGTCCGGACGCCACCGCGGCCGAGGTCAACGCCGCCTGGCGCCGGCTGATGGCGCGGGCCCACCCGGATCAGGGCGGGACCGAAGGGCTGGCGGCCCAGCTGAACGCCGCCCGTGATACGCTGCTGAAGACGCGCCGCTAGAGGACGTCGAGCAACTCGACCTCGAACAGCAGGACCGAGTTGGGCGGGATCTCGCCCCCGACCCAGCGGTCGCCGTAGGCGAGGGACCCGGGGATGACGAACTGATACGTCTCACCCTCGCGCATCAGGGCCACGCCTTCGGTCCAGCCCTTGATCACGCGGTTCAGGGGGAACTCGGCCGGTTCGTTGCGGCTGTAGGAGCTGTCGAACTCGCGCCCGTCGATGAAGGTACCGCGGTAGTGGACGCGGACGGTGTCGGTAGCCGCAGGCCGGCGGCCCTCGGGGTTGGCCCGGCCGACGCGGCGGAACTGCAGGCCGCTGTCGGTAGTGGTCCAGCCGCGCCGACCGTCATTCCACGCGAGATAGGCGGCCTGTCCGGCTTCCCAGCCCTGCTGGCTGGGGACGACGTCAGGAGCGGGCGCGGCGGTGGCGCAGGCGGTGAGCGCCAGGGCGGCCAGCGGAATCAGGGCGATACGGTACAGCGTCATGCGGTGACGCTATCAGGCCGGCTTGCGGAGGCAAGCGGGATCAGTCGGGGCGCACGACCATACAGGTGACATTGCGGGCCGAGAGGGTCTCGCATGCTGCTCGGGCGTCGGCCTCGGTGAAGCCGGTGAAGCGCGACCGGTACCAGCCTGAGGCCTCCTCGACCGTCTGGCCGCTGCCCCGGAAGGTGGAGCGGAAGCGGCGGTTGACCTCGGTCAGCCAGTCGGTGGCGACGGTGCGGTCACGGAAGGCGCCGACCTGGACGCTCCAGCTGCTGGCGGCAGGCCTGCGCGCGGGCGTGTCGCTGTTCAGGCGGGCGGTCGTGCTGGACGGGAGAACGGCCGGACCCGAGGTCAGGACGACGTCAGGGTCGCGATCGCCCATGGCCTGGGCCAGCGGTGCGGGGGGCGAGGCGGCCTGTGCTGACGGGACATAGGGCTGGGGCGCAGAGGCGTAAACGACCGGCGGCGCCGTGGGGGACGGCGTGGGCCCGATGCCGTAGCCCTTCTGCTCGAAATAGAGCTGGGCGACCTCGATCCGCTCGCCGCGCTCACGCTTCTCGGCGATCTCGAAGCCGGTATCCATCAGTTCGGCGACGTGGGCGTTGCGGGTGGCGCTGGAGCGTCCGCCCAGCACAATGGTGATCAGGCGGCGCCCGTCGCGCACCGCCGAGGCGGCAAGGTTATAGCCCGAGGCATTGATGTAGCCGGTCTTGATGCCGTCATAACCCTGACCCGAGCGCAGCAGGCCGTTGGTGTTGCGGTAGTCGCGGCCCTGATAGGTCCAGCTGGAGACGCCGAAGAAGCGGTAGTATTGCGGATAGTCGCGCATGACGGCGCGCGACAGGACGGTCAGGTCACGGGCCGTGGTGATCTGGCGGCTGTCGGGCAGGCCGTTGGCGTTGACGAAGCGGCTGTCGGTCATGCCCAGCGCCTCGGCCTTGAGCGTCATCATGGCGGCAAAGCGGGCCTCGGACCCGGCGACATGTTCGGCAAGCGCCACGGCCATGTCATTGGCGGAGCGCAGGGCGGTGGCCTGGATGGCGTCGGCGACGGTGATGGTCTGGCCCGCAGCCAGCCCCAGCTTGGACGGCGGCTGGGAGGCGGCGCGCGGCGACACCCGGATGACATCGTCCAGCTGGATGCGGCCCTCGGTGATCGCCTCGAACACCAGATACAGGGTCATGACCTTGGTGATGGAGGCCGGATAGCGGCGGGCATCGGCATGACGGGCAAACATGACCTCACCGGTTTCGGCATCGACCACGATGGCGGCGTAGCGCAGGTTCTCGCGGCTGTGCGCCTCGGGCGTGAAAGCGCCCGGCAGGGGGCCGACGGTCAGCAGCGACAGCGAGAGGAGGAGAACGACCGTACGCCGGAAGAACAGGGTCATGAGCGGTTTCTGCCTTACTGAATTCATACCTACGCATACTCACGCGGACCCGGACGCCGACGGGACCGCACAGGCGGAAAGGCCTTACCCTATCATGAAGATCAGGGGTTTCATCGGGGTTAAGGCGCGATCAACAGACTTGTGATGACGCGAGTGGCGAGGGGTGGTGCGTCAGTCGCCGGGCGGGGAAATGCCGTGTGAAGGGTCTGGAGTGTCTCCTCCCTGTTGCGGAGCAATGGGGAGGTGGCGCGGCGCATCTTGCGCCGTGGAGGAGGGGTTCTGGACCCGGGGCTGAGGGCTGTGCGCGGGGTGAAGATCCCCTCCACCACTTCGTGGTCCCCCTCCCCATCGATGATGGGGAGGA
>CAXQIE010000017.1:0-71677 GCA_964224415.1 Neptunomonas phycophila | reverse complement strand
CGGGGCAGTCGACGTGGGCATAGTGACGGTTGGCCGTCTCATATTCCACGTGCGCCGTGTTGATCGTGATGCCCCGCGCCTTCTCTTCCGGCGCCGCGTCGATGTCGGCGTAGTTCATCGCCTTGGCTCCACCGGCCTTCGCCAGCGTCATCGTGATCGCCGCCGTCAGCGTCGTCTTGCCATGGTCAACGTGACCAATCGTGCCGATGTTGCAGTGCGGCTTGGTGCGTTCAAACTTTTCCTTGGCCATGGCCAAAACTCCTGATGGCCCGGGTTGAGGGGCGCTAAGTGCTGTCAAAAACCTGGAGCGGGTAGACGGAATCGAACCGACATATTCAGCTTGGAAGGCTGCTGTACTACCATTGTACTATACCCGCACAGAGAATGCGGTGTCCCCACAATCGGTGAGCACCACACCCGGTTCCGGTCCGGACACCGGCCTTTTGCGATCGCGAACGTGCGTGGTGGGGGAAGCAGGACTCGAACCTGCGAAGCTTACGCAGCGGATTTACAGTCCGCCCCCTTTGCCGCTCGGGACATTCCCCCAAGCACGTATGTGATCGTCTTCAGGCCTCCGACCCGACCCCGAAGGATCAATGTCGAATAAAGGCTTCGGGTTCGGGCATCGCCTGCGTTAGAGGGGGTGCCCAGCCCGGAAAGCCCTTGGGCTCCCAAATCGGAGCGCGTCTTATAGTGTCGTCGAACCGCGAACGCAACGACCGGAAATCCGGTCGTAAACCACCCCTCCGGAGCGGGGCCGGAGAGCCCTCAAAGCCCGGCCGGAAAGGGGATCGCACGTCGGCACCCGACCCGAGGGATGCCAGGCCGGCCAGAGACCAGGGTCGTGACAAGGGCCGCGACCGGCTGGATCCCGATTCCCTGATCTGGGGCCGTCACCCGGTTCTTGCGGCGCTCGCCAATCCGGCGCGTCAGGGCATGGGCCGTCTGATGGCCACGGCCGATCGCGCCAACGAGCTGCAGCGCGACAAGCTGCTGAACGGCCATGCGGTCGAGGTGGTGGACGGCGACCGTCTGGCGCGCCTTCTGCCGCCCGGTGCCGTGCACCAGGGCATGGTGTTCAAGGTCAAGCCGCTGGAAGGCGTCGATCTCGACGATCTGGCCCACCCGGCGCGCGGGATTCTGGTGATGCTGGACCAGCTGACCGACCCGCAGAATGTGGGCGCCATCTTCCGCTCGGCGCTGGCGTTCGGCGCCCGCGGCATCATCGTTCAGGACCGCCACAGCCCGGCGCTGGCCGGGCCGCTCGCCAAGACGGCGGCGGGCGCGACCGAACGCCTGCCCTGTGCCCGGGTGACCAATCTGTCGCGCGCCCTGCACACCCTGCAGGAGGCCGGCTGGCATATCGTCGGCCTTGAGGGCGAGGGCGAGATGACGCTGGATGAGGCGCTCGATTCGCGCCCCACTGTGCTGGTCATGGGCTCGGAAGGTGATGGCCTGCGCCGTCTGGTGGCGGAAAACTGCGACACCCTCGCCCGCATCCCCATGCCGGGTGGCTTCGAAAGCCTGAATGTGTCGAACGCCGCCGCCGTCGCCCTCTATGAGGCGTCGCGCAAGCAGACAGGCTGATGACAGCGGCCCCGGTTTGGCTTTAGAGAGCGCCCATGGAATTTCTCGCATCCCCCGAACTCGCCAGCCAGCTGACCGCTCTCGGCAAGGTGCTGATGATCGATCTGGTGCTGGCCGGCGACAATGCCGTGGCCGTGGGTCTGGCCGCCGCCGCCCTGCCCGCTGAACAGCGCAAGAAGGCCATTCTGATCGGCCTGGCCGCCGCCGTGGTCATGCGCATCGGCTTTGCCCTGATCACCGTCCAGCTTCTGGCCATCGTCGGCCTGCTGATGGCCGGTGGCTTCCTGCTGCTGTGGGTGTGCTGGAAGATGTGGCGCGAACTGCAGGAACAGCGCACCCACGACCAGGCCGAGTCCGGAGAGGCGATGGATATGGCGCTGGCCGCACACCACGGCGGCGGGGCCTCACCCGAAGAGATGGGTATCAAGCGCAAGACCTTCGGCGCGGCTCTGGTCCAGATCATGATCGCCGACATCACCATGTCGCTCGACAATGTGCTGGCCGTCGCCGGGGCCGCCCACGATCACCCCTGGATCATGGTCTTCGGTCTGGTGCTGTCGATCGCCCTGATGGGGGTGGCCGCGACCTGGATCGCCAAGCTGCTGAACAAGCACCGCTGGATCGGCTACGTCGGTCTGGTCATAGTCCTGTACGTCGCCCTGCACATGATCTGGGACGGCTATCGCTCGATCGTCGTCCGTACCGGCAATCTGGAAGAGCACAACGCTTCGGCCCCCGGCTTCCTCGACATCAGCGAAAAGGAAGAGGCCAAGCATATGCGCGGCGTCCGTACCGAGGACAGCGACCTGACCACCCCGCCCCTGCCGATCAACCCCGCTGACGCCCCGCCGCTGCAGACGGTCCCCGGCGAGCCATCACCGGGGAACTAGAGCCGCACCTCGCGCTCGATCCCGATTGCTTCCAGCAAGTCGCGGTCGTGGCTGACGACGACCAGCGCGCCGTCCCACGCGGCCAGCGCGGCCTCGACGGCTTCGATGGCGTCGAGGTCCAGATGGTTGGTGGGCTCGTCCAGCACCAGCAGCTGCGGGGGCGACGTCCCGGTCATTACACAGGCCAGCGCGGCCCGCAGGCGCTCGCCGCCCGACAGTATCTCGACCCGCTTGTGCGCCTCGACATTGCGGAACAGGAACCGCGCCAGCGCCGCCTGGGCGTCATTCAGTGTGCCGTCCGGGTTCAGCCTCTGCCAGGCCTCAATCAGGGTTTCGTCGTCGCGGAGCAGACCCGCATGCTGGTCCAGCAGGGCCAGCGGCACTGACCGCTCGACCGTGCCGGCTGAGGGGGCGATCCGGCCCGCGATCAGGTCCAGCAGGGTCGTCTTGCCCGAACCATTGGGCCCGGTGATCGCCACCCGTTCGGGTCCGGTCAGCCTCAGACTGACGGGGCCCACCCGGGGGCCTTGTGGGCCGTCGACCCTGACGCCCTGCAGGTTCAGCACCTGTCGGCCGGCGGCCAGCCCCGTCTGAGGCAGGGGCAGGGTCATGCGCCGGACCCGCTCGACCCTCTCCCGCGCTGTGACCATAGCCTGTTCGGCCTCTGCCGCCTGACGGGCTGCCAGCCGGGCGTCACTGCCGGCGGAGTTCTCCGCCGTCTCTGCGCGGAAATCCCGCAGCATTTTGGGCATGTCGCCCTTCATACCCTTGCGCCGCCCCGCACGATCCCGCCGCGCCTTGGCCTCGGCCCTGCGCTGGGCGTCAGCGGCCGTGCGCGCGACCTCGCACTCGGCCACTGCCAGATCGTGGGCGGCGGCGGCCCGCTCGGTTGCCTTGCGCTCCGCATAGAGGTCGTAGTCTCCGCCATAGACCGTGGCCCCCAGCGGCGACAGCTCGACGATCCGATCCATCCGTCGCAGCAGGGCCCGGTCGTGACTGACCACCACCGCCCCGCCCGGCCAGCGGGACAATCGCTCGGCCACCAAAGCGCGACCCTCGGCATCAAGGTGGTTCGTGGGCTCATCCAGCAGGATCAGGTCGGCCCCCGCCAGCTCCAGCGCCGCCAGCTCCAGCCGCGTCCGTTCGCCGCCGCTCAGGGTCGCGACCTCGCGGTCCAGCGACAGCTCGTCGAGGCCAACGGCGGCCAGAGCCTCGGCCAGCCGGGCCTCCAGCGTCCAGTCGGCCTCGGCCAGGTCATCTGCCGTGCCTTCCCCCGCCAGAATGCGCTGCTGGCGGGCCAGCGCGGTTTCCACGCCCAGCACACCCGCGACCGTCCGGCCCGGCGCCACTCCGGCTTCCTGACGAAGGCGCGCGATGCTGCCTGCGCGCGCGACCGATCCCTCGGCCGGGGCACGGTCGCCCGAGATCAGGTCGAGCAAGGTCGTCTTGCCGGTACCGTTGCGACCGACAATGCCGGTGCGCTCACGCCCCAGCGACAGGTTCAGATTGTCAAAAAGGGTGCGGCCGTCAGGCGTGCGGGCGCCGACGCCGCTGAGCGTCACGTACGCGGATGGGCACGGGTTTCGGGCGAGGCTGGAGCGAGACATAGGCGACCACGAGGGCGACGAGGGAAAGGGCGGTACCGATTTCCACAGCGCTGATCATGATCGTCTGGCCTCCAGAAAACTACTTACGCGAAGACAGGAGAATGGGATGGATTGCCGATAGGCGCAAGCGCCATTCCCTCTTGGCCAGATGCACGAAGCTGTGAGAGCATGCGTCCGGGGAATAATCGGGAGGCGCGCATGGGCAGGTCGCTGGCAGTCAGCCTGGTGGTTCTCATGGGCCTTTCCGCCTGCACCCATGGCCGTGACCACGTCGCCGCCGAGCCCGACCTAGCCCCGTTTGCCACGGTCCACGCCCCGGCCAATGCCCGCCTCTATGCCGACTGCATCGGCCAGGCCATCGACGCCGGCACCTATGCGCGGGCGCACGATCCCTCGACAGAACTGCTGGTGTTCTCCTGCACCGGCGCACCCGCGCGGGCCTTCTTCGAGGCGCTCGCCGAACGCAGCCGGATCACGGGGTCGGAGTACAGCCTCGACGGGCGCACCCTGCGCGCGACAGAACCGATCCAACGCGACCGGTTTGGCACCGACAGCTGCAGCTGGGATGGCGACAGCGACTGGCGCTGCGACATCAGCCTGAGAACCGGCACCTTCCTGACGGACACACATTAGTTCCGTATTTGTTCTTGCTGCATCCCGCGATTCAGTCCCCATATAGCGGCGGCACGCCGGACCCGTCCGGCCCTCTCTGCGTTCCCGGACAGGCATGATCGAAAAACACGACTTCATCCGTGTGCGCGGCGCACGGGAGCACAATCTCAAGGGCGTCGACGTCGATATTCCCCGCGGCCAGCTGGTCGTGATGACGGGGCTGTCGGGCTCGGGCAAGTCCTCGCTGGCGTTCGACACCATCTATGCCGAGGGCCAGCGCCGCTATGTCGAGAGCCTCTCGGCCTATGCCCGACAGTTCCTTGAGCTCATGGGCAAGCCCGACGTCGACCTGATCGAGGGGCTGTCGCCGGCCATCTCGATCGAGCAGAAGACTACGTCGAAGAACCCCCGCTCGACGGTCGGCACCGTCACCGAGATCCACGACTATATGCGCCTGCTGTGGGCGCGGGTCGGGGTACCCTATTCGCCGGCCACCGGCCTGCCGATCGAAAGTCAGACCGTCAGCCAGATGGTCGACAAGCTGACCGCCCTGCCCGAAGGCGAGCGCATCCTGCTGCTGGCGCCCGTCGTGCGCGACCGCAAGGGCGAATACCGCAAGGAAATCGCCGAATGGCAGCGGCTGGGCTATCAGCGGTTGAAGATCGACGGCGAATTCTATCCGATCGAGGACGCGCCCGTCCTCGACAAGAAGTTCAAGCACGACATCGATGTCGTGGTCGACCGGCTGATCACCAAGGACGGCCTTGAGGGCCGCTATGCCGACAGCCTTCAGACCGCGCTGAAGCTGACCGACGGCATCGCGGTCGCCGAATGGGCCAGTGCCGCCGAGGGCGAGACCGAACCCCGCCGCATCATCTTTTCCGAGCGCTTCGCCTGCCCGGTCTCGGGTTTCACCATCAGCGAGATCGAGCCGCGGCTGTTCTCGTTCAACAGCCCGACCGGCGCCTGTCCGTCGTGCGACGGCCTGGGCGTCAAGCTGGCGTTCGACGCCGGGCTGGTGGTGCCGGATACCGACAAGACCCTGCACAAGGGCGCGGTCGCCCCGTGGTCGCGCGGTCCCTCGCCCCTCTACACCCAGACGCTGCAGGCGCTGGCCCGCCATTACGGCTTCTCGATGGACAAGCCCTGGCGCGACCTGCCGCAACAGGCGCGCGACGTCATCCTGGGCGGCACGGGCAAGGAGAAGATCAAATTCGTCTATGACGACAATGCCCGGAAGTATGAGGTCTCAAAACCCTTCGAGGGTGTGCTGCCGAACCTCGAGCGGCGCTGGCGCGAGACGGACAGCGCCTGGGTCCGCGAGGAGCTGGGCCGCTACCAGTCCGAGACCCCCTGCGAGTCCTGCGGCGGCAAGCGGCTGAAGCCCGAGGCCCTGTCGGTCAAGATCAGTGGCGAGGACATTGCCGAGGTCAGTGCGCTGTCGATCTCCAAGGCCTGGCTCTGGTTCTCGACGCTGGAGGAGACCCTCACGGAGAAACAGGCCGAGATCGCCCGCCGCATCCTCAAGGAGATCACCGACCGGCTACGGTTCCTGAACAATGTCGGGCTTGATTATCTGAACCTGTCGCGGAACTCCGGCACCTTGTCGGGGGGCGAAAGCCAACGAATCCGTCTGGCCAGCCAGATCGGCTCGGGCCTGACCGGCGTGCTCTATGTGCTGGACGAACCGTCCATCGGCCTGCACCAGCGGGACAACAGCCGGCTGCTGGACAGCCTGCGCGGGCTGCGTGACCTCGGCAATTCGGTGCTGGTGGTCGAGCACGACGAGGAAGCCATCCTGACCGCCGACCATGTCATCGACATGGGCCCGGCCGCCGGCGTCCATGGCGGCCAGATCTGCGCCCAGGGCACCCCGGCCGAGGTCATGGCCAACCCTCAATCATTGACGGGCAAATATCTGACGGGCGAGCGCGAGATCGAACTGCCCGCCGACGGCCGCCGCCCGGTGGACCGCAAGCGCATGCTCCGCATCTCGGGCGCCACCGGCAACAACCTCAAGAACGTCACGGGCGAGATCCCGGTCGGGCTGTTCACCTGCATCACCGGCGTGTCGGGCGGCGGCAAGTCGACCTTTACCATCGAGACCCTGTACAAGGCCGCGGCGCGCCGCCTGCACAATGCCTCCGACGCCCCGGCCCCCCACGACCGGATCGAGGGGCTGGAGCATTTCGACAAGGTCATCGACATCGACCAGTCCCCCATCGGCCGCACCCCGCGCTCGAACCCGGCCACCTATACCGGCGCCTTCGGCCCGATCCGCGACTGGTACGCTGGCCTGCCCGAGGCCAAGGCCCGTGGCTATGGCCCCGGCCGGTTCAGCTTCAACGTCAAGGGCGGGCGCTGCGAAGCCTGCCAGGGCGACGGCGTCATCAAGATCGAGATGCACTTTCTGCCCGACGTCTATGTCACCTGCGACGTCTGCAAGGGCAAGCGCTACAACCGCGAGACGCTGGAAATCGTGTTCAAGGGCAAGAGCATATCCGACGTTCTGGATATGACGGTTGAAGAAGCCGCAACCTTCTTCAAGGCCGTGCCGCCGATCCGCGACCGGATGCTGACGCTGGAGCGCGTGGGCCTGGGCTACGTCAAGGTGGGCCAGCCCGCCACCACACTGTCCGGCGGTGAGGCCCAGCGGGTCAAACTGTCCAAGGAGCTGTCCAAGCGGGCCACCGGCAAGACCCTCTACATCCTCGACGAACCGACCACGGGCCTGCATTTCGAGGATACGCGCAAGCTGCTGGAGGTGCTTCAGGAACTGGTCGAGGCCGGTAACACCATCGTCGTCATCGAGCACAATCTGGATGTGATCAAGGTGGCCGACTGGCTGCTGGACTTCGGCCCCGAGGGCGGCGACGGCGGCGGCGAGATCGTCGCGACCGGCACGCCGGAACAGGTGGCCGACACCGCCGCAAGCTGGACGGGTCGCTATCTCAAGCCCGTGCTGGAGCGCCACGAAGACCGCCGCAAGGCCCGGGTGAAGGCGCTGACCGCCGAGCCTTTACCGGCCAAACGAAAAGCCCGGGCGAAAGCCTGACGCCCGGGCTTCATCGATAGTCGATCCGTCAGGCGATCAGGCCAGTTCGGGCGTGCCCGTGCCCTTCAGATCGCGATAGGCGGCGGCGAACGGGGCGTACATGACCGCCGCCAGCAGGGCCGAGGAAACGGCCTGCAGGATGATGGCGACTGCCACCATCGGGCCGATGGCCTGCAGTATGCCCATGGCGTTCATGCCCTCAAGCGACTGCCAGTCGACGGCGGCGCCAAAGCCCATGGTGATGGGGAAGAAGACGATCGAGGTCAGGATGCTGACGACCAGCGTCATGACAAAGGCGATCACCGCCATGCCGATCAGTCCCCACACATGTCCGCCGGTGACCTTGAACGAGTCGAAGAAGGCAAACTTCTTTTCGGCGACGGTGATCGGAATGGCCAGCGACAGGCGGACGGCCAGCCAGATCATGGCCGCGACCGCTGCGAGGAAGATCACAACCATGATCAGCGGACCACCCGGCACATCCGCGGCGCCGAGGAAGCCGGCGATGGCTCCGGCCACGCCGAACAGGACCATGGCCGCCAGACCCATGACGATCGACAGGACCACCGAGACCACGGCCACGCGAACCTCGTCCATGCCGAGACGCAGATAGCCGAAGGCCGAGGCTCCGGGCTGCAGCACCGAGCGGGCGACGGCGGCGTTCAGGATGGCGCCCATCAGGATGCCCAGCGGAATGACAATCGGGAAGATCGCGAGGTAGGCCATCATGAAGGGCTGGAGATCCTCGGGCGTCGCGCCGGGGCCCATATTCTCCAGATCTGCCGCTGCCGCCATCAGGCCCGCGATCGGGCCGGCCGCCAGCAAGAAGATCAGCGCAAAGCTGATCAGGTAGAAGGCTGCCCACCACAGCAGCACCAGCGGCTTGCGCCGGACCACGCGGAAGCCTTCAAAGGCCGCGTCTGTTGCAGAAAACGTCATCACCACACCCTCCCCGTTTGATGAGGCCCCAGCCTTAGACGGACTCGTCCGGATTGTCAGCGGCAGAGTCGGGTGCGCTGTCGCGATCCGCCGAAAGTTCACGAACCACATGGGCGAAGGGTGCGCTGCCCAGGAGATGGAAGAAGCCTTGCACCCAGGCGACCGGGATCAGGATCAGCGCCGCAACCGGCCCCCAAATCCACGGATTGCTGCCGACACCCATGGCCCAGTCCTCGGGATCCTCCAGCATCGTCCAGTCCATGCCGCCGACCACTGCCCCGACTGCGAGCGCCACCAGAACAACGACCAGCATCATCACCAAAGCGACCGCGAGAACGACGATGAACAGCATGACCATCAGGCCAAACAGCTTCCACGACTGGCCGCGGCCCAATTTCCAGCCTTCATCAATGGCCAGCCGGCGATGCAGGATGGCGGTCGGGATCAGCAGGCTGGCGCGCCCGGCAAACCAGAGGGACAGCACCACAAGGCCGAGGACCATGCCTGTGAAGAGGAGCGTGCGCGCCAGGGGCGACAGCAGCGACCAGGTGCTCGCGCCAATCGCCACAGCGATCAGGACAATCACCGCAAGCGCCACCACGGCCAGGATAATGATCAGCAGATAGATGACGGCGACCCGGAACTCGTCCCAGCCCAGCCTGAGGAAAAAGGCCGCATCCTTGCGGCGGACGGCGAAGGTCGCGCGCGTGACGGCGGCGATCACCACCGCCCCGACAATCAGATCCAGAACCTGCGCCAGATTGGCCCACGCATTCAGCAGCAGGCCGAACTCCGGGCCCAGATCGCCCTGGGTTTCCACGGCGTCCATCAGCCCGCCCTGCCCCATGACACTGAAGACGAGCGCAAACAGGATGGCCGTCGGCAACAGCCCCACCAGTCCCCAGACGATGGTGGCCAGCGGCCGACGTCCGGCCTGCCGGAACGGCTCGGCGACCGCCTCCATGATATCGAATGTCTTCATTTCACCCTCCCCCGAGGTGGCCCGCGGAATCCGGGCTCCAGTATTCCAGCTGGCCATAGGCGGCCGCCAGCGCCCCCGCCGACACAGGCATCCATAGCGCGATAAGCGCCACCATGGCCAATTCGATCAACCCATGGGACGCGGCCCACCCCAAGAGTGCGAGGGGCGGAACGGCGAGCCCGAGGAACAGCACCATCAGCGCCCAGAAGCTGCCCTGCGCAATTCCCATGGTGTTCAGCGATACGGCGTGACCTCGCCCGACCGTGGCCTGCACGAACAGCGACAGCCGCACGATCAGCAACAGCGGCACGACCAGCACGATCAGACCGACCAGCCCCAGCACCGCCAACTGCCAGACCGGCCCGACATTGGCCCAGTCGCGGGCCTGTATGGCCTCAAGGTCCAGCCCCGACATACCGGCAATGGCCAGGCTGACCAGCGCCAGTACCACGGCGATCATGGCCAGAAAGATCAGGTTCAGAAAAGCCGCCAGAATGACCCTGAGCAGGACCGGCCCCGTGGCCACCCCGCCCGCCGGCGGGTAACGGTCCAGCGCCACGGCAGTCAAACCCGTCCAGACCGACAGGGTCAGCACGACGGCCATTCCCGTGAACAGATGCTGCGCGGGCTGTGACCCCGTGGTCCAGCTGCCCAGCGGGATCATCAGCATCAACAGCAACAGCCCGGCCCAACCGCCTGACCACAGGCGTGGCAGGCCCTTTAGCGCGCTGGCCACCGCCTGCATCGGCCGCAACCGGCGCACGTGCCCCTTCGATGCCGTATTCGCAGACATTCCGCCTCCCCCGTCGCCCATATCCTAACGCCTTGCCCCCTCATGCGACCAGACGGTTGCTGACGAAGTCGTCCGGCGTGTCTAGAAAGCCGCGATGACCTCCTCCCCCTCCCCCATTCATGTGATCGGCGGCGGCCTGGCCGGCTCGGAAGCCGCCTGGCAGATCGCCCGCGCCGGTGTCCCCATTATCCTGCACGAGATGCGGCGCGAGGGCGTTCGCACCGACGCCCACCAGACCGACGGCCTGGCCGAACTGGTCTGTTCCAACTCCTTCCGCTCGGACGACTGGGAGTACAACGCCGTGGGCCTGCTGCACGCCGAAATGCGGGCGCTGGATTCCATCATCATGAGCTGCGGCGACGCCCACCAGGTCCCCGCCGGCGGCGCCCTGGCCGTCGACCGTGAAGGCTTCTCGGAGGCCGTGACCGCTCAGTTGATGGCCCATCCCCTGATCACTGTGGTGCGCGAAGAAATCGCCGGCATCCCGCCGGAAGACTGGGACAACGTCATCGTCTCCACCGGCCCGCTGACCTCGGCCGCCCTGGCCGATGCCATCCTGAAGACCACGGGCGAAGAGTCGCTCAGCTTCTTCGACGCCATCGCCCCCATCGTCCACGCCGACTCGATCGACTTCGACATCGCCTGGCGCCAGTCGCGCTACGACAAGGCCGGACCGGGCGGCGACGCGGCCGCCTACGTCAACTGCCCGATGGACAAGGCGCAGTATGACGCCTTCATCGACGCCCTCCTGGCCGGCCCCAAGACCGAGTTCAAGGAATGGGAGAACGTCCCCTATTTCGACGGCTGCCTGCCCATTGAGGTGATGGCCGAGCGGGGCCGCGAGACCCTGCGCCACGGCCCGATGAAGCCTGTCGGCCTCACCAATCCGCGTAATCCGACGGTCAAGGCCCACGCCATCGTCCAGCTGCGTCAGGACAATGCGCTCGGCACCCTGTTCAACATGGTCGGCTTCCAGACCAAGCTGAAATACGGCGCCCAGACCGACATCTTCCGCATGATCCCGGGGCTTCAGAACGCCCAGTTCGCGCGGCTGGGCGGCCTGCACCGCAACACCTTCCTCAACAGCCCGAAACTGCTGGACCGCCAGCTGCGGCTGAAGGCCCTGCCCCGCCTGCGCTTCGCCGGTCAGGTGACGGGGGTCGAGGGCTATGTCGAAAGCGCGGCGCTGGGCCTGCTGACCGGTCGCCTCGCGGCCGCCCAACGGCTGGGCCAGAACCTCGCCCCGCCCCCGCCCGAGACTGCCATCGGCGCCCTGGTCGAACACATCACCGGCGGCCACATGGAGGGGGCGAAGTTCCAGCCGATGAACATAAACTACGGCCTGCTGCCGCCGCTCGAGGCGCCGCGCGTCGACGAGGACGGCAAGAAGATCCCGCCCAAGGACCGCGGTCGCGCCAAGAAGCGCCTGATGAGCATCCGCGCCATAGAGTCGCTCAAGGCCTGGCGGGACTCCGCATGACCGGCTCCGACAGGGAGCTGGAGCGCCTGATCGAGCGCCGCGTCACCCTGATCCACCGCCTCGACCTGATCGCGAAGGGCGCCCAGATCATCTATGACGACGGCACCCCGGTCGACATGGCCTCGGAGAAGACGCGCCTTGAGTCCGAGGTCACCCGCCTCGACCGCAAGATCTTCGCGCTGCAACCCCCGGCAGGTCAGGCCTGACGGGCGGCGTACGCGGCCATCAACGGGCCGAACTCGGCCTCGGCCGGAAAGCCTTTGAAACTGTGCGCCGCCGGGGTGACCGCCCATGACAGTTTTTCGGCCGTCATGGTCTCGATGAAGGGCGCGAAGCCCTCGGGATCATCCAGCAGGGTGGAGCGGACGTTGATGATGCCCACGCCCGGATCGGTGAAGATCCAGCTCATGCACCAGCCGCAGAAATGATGCTTCAGCTCACCGTGCAGCCCGCCGATCACGGTCTCGCCCGCGATGATGTCCAGACCCGTCGGCGGCATGATCGCCGTCGTCGAGAAGGCGCTCGCCGACATCCGCTGGCACCCCCGGCAGTGGCAGGCGGCGGTGACCAGCGGATTTTCGGTCAGGCGGAACCGGACCCTGCCGCACCGGCAGCCGCCTTCTCGGGGGAACAGGGAGGCCATCTCAAATCTCCTTCCGGGTCGCTTCGACCCAACGGCGCACAAGTCCTTCAAGCCCGGCCGCGTTTGCCTGCAGGGCCGCGGGACTGCCGAAGGTGACCACGCCCCGGTCCGGCGAGGGCCATCTGGCCAGTCCGTCCGGGTCGTCGAACGCGAACCCGGACGCATCCTGCGCTGTGGCCCCCCGGTGCAGAACCACGCGCCAGCCGCCCTTACGCTCGATTCCGAGGGTCACCCGGTCCTGATCCCCATCCGCGAAATTGGGCGCGTTCCATTTGATAGTTTCGGTCAGCTCCGGGGCGGCGGCACGGACGATCTCGCGCAGGCGATCCACGCCGGCCCTGTTCTCGGGATCGAGCGCGGCCAGCCAAGTTTCCACGGCATCCACCATGCGGCTTCGTACCACGCCGGACAGGTGACCGGGAGGGCTTGTCCGTCTGCACGGTGTGGCGGATGAAGACGCATGCCACCGCCCCTGCTGCACCCCCTCCGCGCCGCGATCCGCAAGCGCATCAGCGACGTCTTCAACGACGCGGAGAAGGGCGAGCGGCCGGTGATGCGGCGCGCCGATGCCCTGTTCCCGCCGGACTCGGTCGCCTGGCAGGTCAATGGCGATGTGGTGACGATGATGATCGGCGGGGTGTCGGGCCTGCTGCTGCAGATGCTGCACCCGGCGGTGCTGGCCGGCGTCTGGGACCATTCCGACTTTCGCGCGGACATGCACGGCCGCCTGCGTCGCACAGCCAAATTCATCGCCGTGACCACCTATGACCATGGCGAGGCCGGGCAGGCCGCCATCGACAAGGTCAATCGCATCCACAAGAAGCTGGGCGGCACCCTGCCCGACGGCACGGCCTATCGCGTGTCGGACCCCGCCCTCCTCGCCTGGGTCCATGTGACCGAGACGATCAGCTTCCTCGACGCCTGGGTCCGCTATGCCCGGCCCGACATGCCGCTGGTCGAACAGGACGCCTATTTCGACGAGATGGCCCGCGTCGGTCAGGCGCTGGGCGCCGATCCCCTGCCCCGCACCCGGGCCGAGGCCGAGGCCCTGATCCGGTCATACCGCCCGCAGATGCGCACCGATGCCCGCACGCGCGAGGTCGCCGACATGGTCATGCGCCAGCGGATCGGCTCGCCCGCCGTGGACAGCGCCGCCGGGCTTATCATGCAGGCGGGGTTCGACCTGCTGCCCGGCTGGGCCCAGGCGATGCACGGCCGCCGTCCGCCCCTGCCCCGCCCGCTGGTCCGCACCGGCGCCCTGACCACCGCCCGCTTCATCCGCTGGGCCTTTGACCAGTCCCCGAACCGCCGGGTCTGGCCGCGCGAGGCGACCGAGTTTCCGCGTCCTTCCCGTTCCTGATCGCGGCTAGGCAAAACCCGGGCGGGGTCATAGGCTTGCCGTCGGAAGTTGTGGAGTGACGATCATGATCAGCCTGCTGGCCGCCCTGGCCCTACTCGCCCCGGCCCCGGATCCGCAGGATGGCCCCTGGCGCCAGCTGATCGACTTTGTCCCGACGGCCGAACGGCCGGACGGTACCTCCCTGTTCCTGCTTGAGGCCGACATGCTGCCGGAGGGCAGCCCGAGGCGGCGGGATGAGCACCCCGTCCGCTATCTCTGGGTCAATCACGGCGCGGTTGTCGGTGAGCAGGCCGTGACCCTGATTACCGGCACGACGGACTGCGACGGCAGCATCCTGATGCAGACGGTTCAGGTCTTCGACGCATCGGGCCAACGGCTCGGCGAGGCTTCGGTCGAGGAGATCGTGCATGGCATCCCCCATTCTGCCGAGGGCCTGATCACTGACGCCGTCTGTCTCGGCTCGCCCTATCTGTATGACAAGCCGATGGTGGCCACCCTGGCCGAGGCGACCGCCGGGGCCGGCTCCGGCACCGGTCGATCCGGGCCCGGCGACGCCGTGCGGTGGGACGTGGACTACGATGGCCAGGACGACACGATCCTGATCGCCATGCGGCCGCACAGCTACCGGCACGATGTGGAGTTCATCCTGGCGAAGACGCCGAACCGCAGCCTCAATGTCGTCACCGCCGAACAGCCGCCGACCGGCCCGCTGCTGGAGCGCCGCATCCGTCCGCTGGAGCGCGACCGCTATCTGACCGCCTGCGACATGGTCGAGGGCCGCGATGTCGAACCCTGCGTCGCCCGCTACCCGCTGGTCCAGCGCGGGGTCGAGGTGGTGACCGAAGGGCATCCGACGATCCTTGTCTGGCTGGTCAGCGGCGAACCCCACGTCGCCCGTCTGCCGATGGCGGACTAGACCCGCCCCACAAGGTTCGCCCAGACGAGTCTCAGCCGCTTGACCGGTTCGGGCGCGGCCGGGTCCAAAAGCGCCGCATGGGCCACGGCGGGGAAGGCTGAGGTCGGCAGGGCCTTCAGCGCCGCGTTCGTCGCGCCCCGCAGGGCCCGCGCCTCGTCGACCCGCCCCGTCTGTGCAAGGCCCCGCATCCGGGCCGCTCCGGTCACCGCCGCCTCATGCCCCGGCCCGGTCAGAACCCTGACTGCCGTCTGCATCGGCCCGACGTAGAAGGCGTCCAGATCGTGAGGCTCGCCGTGCACCCGGCCGACGTGGGCCTCGATCAGGGCCTCCAGCGGGGCGCGGTCCAGCCCGTGCCGGTGCACCACCCCGGTCAGGGCCTCCAGCACCGGATGGCCGATGCGGGGGCTGTTGGCGAAGACGCCGTCCATCTGGTCGGCCCACCAGCGATAGCGCATCTCGGCCAGCAGCGGCTGGGTCACCCGCGTCGGGATGGCCATCAGCTCCGCCTCGAACGCATAGAGGGTGATCAGGTCGGCACGCCGCCCTTCGTCCGCCACGAACCGGCTGGACAGCCAGCGATCCGGATCGGCGGCCCGGACCTGGGCGTCCAGATCGACAGGCGGTGCGCTCAAGGGATCAGCCGAACAGCGTCTGGTACATGGCCATGGAGGTCAGCATCGGGAAGCTGAGCAACAGATTGGTGCGGCTGCCCAGCATGGCGATGCGGGCGGCGCGGGCCTTCTTGTCGTCATCGACGGCGACGATGCCCAGCGCGCGCTTCTGGTTCGGCCAGATGATGCCCCAGACGTTCAGGAACATGATGATCGCCAGCCAGACGCCCATGCCCATCAGCATAAAGCCCTGATCGCCCTCGACCAGACCACCGGCCATACCAAAACTCAGCACCTCGGCGGCATAGGCATGGCCCCGGGTGAACATCACGGCCAGTCCGGCCAGCACCGTCACCAGCGCCGACCAGCGGAACCAGAACAGGGCCTCGGGGGCGATATGCTTGCCGACCGCCGGTTTCAGCTCGGCCGGGATCGACGGCATGACCCGGATCTGGACGAAGTTGAAATAGTAGAGCAGGCCGATCCACAGAATGCCCGCCGCGACGTGCACCCAGCGGAACACGGCCTGCCAGAAGATTCCATCAAACCCGCCGGCGGTGACTTGCCCGAAGGCAAAGATCATCAGGCCCGCCAGCACCAGGCTGAGGATGACGGTCGCGCGAAAGCTGCTCAGCAATTTGCCCATGGTTCGGCCCTCCCCGGCCTGTCGATTCGTCCGAGAATAGGCCCGTGCGACGGGGTCGCCTAGTCCACTTTATGGCCGGCTGGCGCCGCCCAGCTTGATCGGCTTGGCTTCCTCGGCGAACTCGCCGCGCTTGACGCCCCAGAGCATGATGATCGGCGCGGCGACATAGACCGAGGAATAGGTGCCGACGACAATGCCGAACATCAGGGCGATCGAGAAGCCGAACAGCACCTCGCCGCCCAGGAAGGCCAGCACGGCCAGCACCATGACGGCGGTGATGCCGGTGACGATCGTACGGCTGAGCGTCTCGTTGATCGACAGGTCGATCACCTCGCCCAGAGGCATGGTCTTGTACTTGCGCAGATTCTCACGAAGGCGGTCAAACACGACCACGGTATCGTTCATCGAATAGCCGATCACGGTCAGGATCGCGGCCACCATGTTCAGGCTGAATTCCAGCCGCATCAGGACAATCAGGCCAAACGTCAGGATCACATCGTGGACCAGTCCCGCGATGGCGCCAAAGCCGAACTGGGGCTCGAACCGGAACCAGATGTAGAGGAACATCAGCACGGTCGCCATGGCCAGCGCCATCAGGCCCGAGCGGAACAGCTCGCCCGAGACCTTGGAGCCGACCACCGACACGCCGGAATAGGTGACCTCTCCGACGGCTTCCGTGATGGTCGCCTCGACCTGACGGACGACCCCGGTCTGGTCCGCGCCTTCCGGCAGCTGGAAGCGCAGCAGGACGGTCGAGCCGTCAATCGCATTGGTGTCCAGCCGGGCGATGCCCTGCACGCCTACGTCCTGCAAGCCGAGCGCGCTGACCGCAGCGCTGATTTCCTGCTGATCGATCGTCTGGCCGGCGGGCTTGGCGATTTCCATCGACGCCCCGCCGCTGAAGTCGATGCCCATGTTCAGGCCCGGCGTGAAACAGCCGATGATCGAGGCGATACAGAGGGCCGCCGACAGCACGCCGAACAGGCGCGAGTATTTGACGAACTTGAAGTTCGTCTTGGTCGGCAGCAGCTTGATAAGGGGCCATCCACGCATCGGTTTACTCCGCGACCGGCAGTTTCTTGGGCTTGGCGACCTTCAGCCACCAGGCCAGTCCCACCTGCGCGACCAGCACGGCCGACAGCATGGAGGTGAAGACGCCGATCGACAGCGTCCAGGCAAAGCCGCGCACGGGCCCGGCCCCGAAGAAGAACATGATCAGCGCCGCCACCAGGGTCGTCAGGTTGGCGTCGATGATGGTGCCCATGGCCTTGTTGAAGCCCGCATCCAGCGAGGCGATGACGCTGCGCCCTTGCCGCGCTTCGTCGCGCATCCGCTCATAGATCAGCACGTTCGCGTCGACGGCCACGGCAAAGGTCAGGATCAGACCGGCGATGCCGGGCAGGGTCAGGGTCGCCTGGGTCATGGACATGGCGGCGACGATCAGCACGCCGTTCAGCACCAGGCCGATCACCGAAATACCCCCGAACAGGAACCCATAGGCCAGGAACATGAAGACCACGATGACGACAAAGCCCAGCGCCGTGGCCATCATGCCGCGATCCACTGCGTCCTTGCCCAGCTCGGCGGTCACGGTCCGGCGTTCCTCGACATTCAGGGGCGCCGGCAGGGCCCCGCCGTTCAACAGGCTGACCATCTCGGACGCCGAGGCGATGGAGTAGTTGCCCTCGATCACACCCGAGCCACCCAGAATGGCGCTGCGGATCACCGGGGCCGAGATCACCTTGCCGTCCAGAATGATGGCAAACGGGCGACCGATGTTGGCGGCGGTCACCTCACCAAAGCGACGCGCGCCCTGGCTGTCAAAGTTGAAGCCGATGGCGGTCTGGCCGTTCTGGTCCTGGGTCACAAAGGCCCGGGTCAGGTTCTCACCCGACACCAGCACCCGGCGCTTGACCAGGATGGGGTTGCCCAGTTCGTCGGCCATCAGCACCGCGTCGGGCGGCACCCGCCCGGCCAGGGCGTCTTCGAGACTGTTGTCGACATCAACCATCTGGAAGGTCAGCTGGGCCGTCTGGCCGATGACGCGTTCAAGCTCGGCAGGGTCGCTTTCCCCCGGCGCCTGAATGACGATCCGGTCGGCGCCCTGACGGGTGATGGAGGGCTCGCGTGTGCCCAGATTATCGATCCGGCGGCGCACCACCTCGATCGACTGGGTGACGGCATCCGGCCCCATGCTGTTCAGGGCGGCGTCGGTAAAGGCCACGCGCAGACGGTTGTTCGACAGACGCGCCACCTGACGGTCGGCCACCCCGCCCACACCCCCGCGGGTCACTGTGTCCCGGATCGCCGTGAAGGCGGCATCGACCTGGGCTTCCGTCGAGAAGGTCACCACCACGCCGGTCGCCTCCGGCTGGATCGAGACCGGGGTGATCTGCGCCTCGCTCAGCGTTTGACGCACGTCTTCGACCGTATTGCCGACGCGCTTCGACTGCATCTCGGTCACATCGACCTCAAGCAGCAGATAGGAGCCGCCTTGCAGGTCGAGGCCCAGGTTCAGCGTGTTCTTCGGCAGGAAGCCGGGCAGCGCCTCGCGCTGGGCCGGGGTCAGCAGGCTGGGGTAGGCGAACAGAATCCCGAACGCCAGAGACAGGGCCAGAAGGATGACCTTCCAGCGCGACAGATGGATCATGGTTCGCTTCCCCGCAGGCTGGCCCTATCAGGCCTTGCTGCTTTTGGCCTTGCGTTCGATGGCGGCGGGCGCCGTGCGGTCACGGACCTCGGTGATCATGGCCTTGACCACGCGGACGTTTACGCCCTGGGCGATGTCGGCCATGACTTCATCGGCCTCGACCCGGGTCACCTTGCCGATGACGCCGCTGGACAGGACAATGGTATCACCGCGCTTGACCGATGCGACCAGTTCCTGGTGCGCCTTGACCCGCTTTTGCTGCGGACGGATCAGCAGGAAGTAGAACAGGACAAAGATGGCGATGAACGGCAGGAAGTTCATCAGCAGGGCCGTCATGCCGCCATCAGCGGTGGCGGCCATCAACAGGATCGGGTCTTGGGCGGTCATGGTTTCTCCCGGCACGGAGCGTTGTCCGGCCACATGTCTCGAATGTGGCGCGGAACCTAGGGGGCCGGACGTCCGATTGCAACGGACACCGGCGCCCCGAACACACTCTTATCGCGGAAGCTGCAACAGGGGGTCGAGCGCGGTCGGTTGATCGCCCTGCATCCGCCAGACCTCAAAGTGGATCGAGGGCTGTCCGTCGCCCGCCGTATCGCCCACCGTGCCCAGTTGTGCACCGGCGGCAATGTCGTCGCCCTCGCGCACCGTGGTGCTGCCCAGATGGCCATAGACGGTGCGCCAGCCATCGCGGTGCAGCACCAGCACCGTCAGTCCCTGTCCCGGCAGGGTATCGCCGACATAGCCCACCCGTCCGGCGGCCGAGGCCCGGACCGGACTGCCCAGCGGAGCAGCGATGTTGATGCCGTTATTGCGCTCGCCCATACCCACAGGGCCAAAGCGACGCAGGATCTCGCCGCGTACCGGCCAGTCCAGCGGACCGCTGCGCGCCGTCGAGCCGTTCGCGACCGGCGGCATGGGCGCATTGCCCGAGGGCGGCGGCGGCGGCGGCGGCAGGGCACCCGACGGCACCCTCACCCCGACCGGCGACGGCCCGGTGGCATAGGGGTCCTGTCCGGAATCGACCGCCGAGTCGGGCAGCACCACCTCGCTGCCGACGCTCAGCGCCGCCCGCGGGCCCAGGTCGTTCATCTCGATCAGCACCTGGATGGGGGTCAGGAACCGGCGTCCGATGCCCGACAGGGTATCGCCCGGCTGCACCGTATAGCGCGCACCCGCCACCCGGCTGACCGGCAAGGCCTCCAGCGGAGCCGCCTCGATCGGCGCATCGAGCACTGGAGCATCCAGGGCCCCGCCCTCGACTTCGCCCACCGGCGCGGCGGCACCGAATTCCACGCCGGGCGGCGGTGTCGTCTGGCGCGGAGGCGGCGGAATCTCGGTTGCGGTGACGACACGAACGCCCGTGGGGTTCACCGGCATCGGGCGCGTCGAATAGCGCGGCTCGGACGGATAGCTGGCGCAGGCGGCCATGGTGAACATGCCCATGGCCACGGCCAGAAGGGTCATCCCCCGTCGGATGGTCACCATTCGCATCTCTCCTCTCGATCCCGGGTCGCGCTGCCCCCGGTTTGCCCCGCTGAGGGCCATAAGCCAACCCGCCAATCCGCACGAAAATTGGGCGTGGAGGTTAACAGCCCCCGGAAATCGGACATCAACCTTCCTTGGCTGTGCCCTCGACCAGCGGCACGAACCGCACCTCGCTCAGGCTCTCGCGGTTAAACGACCCGTCCGGCTGGCCGACATAGCGGTTCAGCATCTGCACCGAGGTCCGCCCCACCGGGCACACCAGGATCCCTCCCGGTTTCAGCTGTTTCAGCAGTTCGGTCGGCTCATGCGGCGCGGCCGCCGTCACCATGATGCGGTCAAAGGGCGCCTGCTCCGGCCAGCCCAGTCCGCCGTCGCCATGGCGGGTGATGACATTGTCGATCTGCAGGATCTTCAGCTTCGCCTCGGCCTCGCTCAACAGGCTGCGATAGCGTTCGACCGAATAGACATAGCGCGCCAGCCGGCTCAGCACCGCGCACTGATAGCCGCTGCCTGTGCCGATCTCGAGCACCCGGTGGCGGGGCTGCACATCCAGCGCCTGGGTCATCAGGCCGACGATATAGGGCTGTGAAATTGTCTGGGCGCAGTCGATCGGCAGAGCCTGATCCTCCCACGCCTGATCGAGGAATTTCTCGTGGACGAACACCGCGCGGTCGATCGATTCCATGGCGCCCAGCACGCGGGGGTCGGTCACCCCCTGCTGCCGCAGCCCCAGGATCAGCCGCCCTGCCCGGTCGTCGTTCAGTTTCATCCCGCAGCCACCGTCTTGGGCGGCGCGCCGCCCAGCACGCCCTTGAGGTCGTGGATGCTGGGCGCATGGGTCAGGTCGACATGCAGCGGCGTCACCGAAATCTTGCCGTCGTCCATGGCCCTGAGGTCGGTGCCGGCCGGATGATCGTGCTTGGTGCCCCGGAAACTCATCCAGTAATAGTCGCGACCGCGCAGGTCGGTCCGTTTGACCGCATGCATCTCGCCGATGTCGCGGAAGCCCTGACGCGTGACCTCGACCTCGGTGACGGCCTCGGGTGGCCGCGCCGGAAAGTTCAGGTTCATCACCACGCCGGCCTGCCACTTCTGGCCCAGCAGGCGGCTGATGATCGCGGGGGCATAGGCCTCGGCCGTCTCCCAGTGCGCGGTCACCTCGTCGTGGAAGCGCTCCAGCGACTGCGACAGGGCGATCGAGCGAATGCCGAAGGCCATCCCCTGCAGGGCGCCGGCCACCGTACCGGAATAGGAGCAGTCCTCGCCGACATTGTGCCCGCGATTGACCCCCGACAGCACCAGATCGGGCCGCTCGGGCATCAGATCATTGACCGCCAGCACCACACAGTCGGTCGGCGTTCCCGTCACGGCGAACCGCTTGTCGCCCATCCGGTTGACGCGCAGCGGCTCGGTCAGGGTGATGCCGCGCCCCTTGCCCGACTGTTCGACCGCCGGCGCACAGATCCAGACATCGTCCGACAGGGTCCGCGCGATCCGCTCCAGACAGGCCAGACCCTCGGCCTCGACCCCGTCGTCATTGGTCAGCAGGATTCTCATCCGACGTGCGTCACCCCTTCCGGCATGTAGCGCTTCAGAACCTCGGGCACGGCGATCCGCCCGCCCTCGTCCTGATAGTTTTCCATGACGGCGACCAGCGTCCGCCCGACCGCCAGGCCCGAGCCGTTCAGCGTGTGCACGAACTCGGTCTTCTTCTCGCCGGCCCGCTTGAAGCGCGCGTCCATGCGCCGGGCCTGGAAGTCCCCGCAGTTCGAGCAGCTGCTGATCTCACGGTACGTATCCTGGCTGGGCAGCCAGACCTCGAGGTCAAAGGTCTTCCGCGCCGAAAAGCCCATGTCGCCCTTGCACAGCAGCATCCGCCGATACGGCAGCTCCAGCGCCTGCAAAACCGCCTCGGCACAGCCGGTCATCCGCTCATGCTCGGCGTCGGAATCCTCCGGCCGGGTGATCGAGACCAGCTCGACCTTTGAGAACTGGTGCTGGCGGATCAGGCCGCGCGTATCCCGCCCCGCCGACCCCGCCTCGGCCCGGAAACACGGCGTCAGCGCCGTCAGCCGCATCGGCTGCGCCAGTTCCTCCTCCGACAGGATCGTCTCCCGCACCAGATTGGTCAGCGACACCTCGGCCGTCGGGATGAGAAGGTGCTCGCCGACCCGGAACAAATCCTCCTCGAACTTCGGCAACTGCCCCGTGCCGAACATTGCCTCGTCGCGGACCAGATAGGGCGGATTGACCTCCAGATAACCGTGCTGGGCCGTCTGCATGTCCAGCATGAACTGGCCAATGGCGCGTTCCAGCCGGGCCAGCCCGCCCTTCAGCACGGCAAAGCGGGCGCCCGACATCTTCGCCGCCGCCTCGAAATCCAACAGGCCGAGGGCCTCGCCCAGATCGGCGTGATCCTTGGCCGGGCCGCCCTTGCGCGGCTCGCCCCAGCGGCCGGTCTCGACATTGCCCGCCTCGTCCTCGCCGTCCGGCACATCCTCGGCGGCCAGATTCTTCAGCCCCGCCAGAATGTCGCGCAGCTCCCGGCCCTTTTCGGCCTCGACGGCTTCCTGCGCCGCGATCTCGCCCTTCAGCCCCTCGACCTCGGCCTTCAGCCGCTCGGCCTCGGCCATGTCCTTCTTGCCCATGGCCGCACCGATGGCCCTGGAGGCGGCATTGCGCTTCGACAGGGCGTCCTGCCCCGCGGTCTGGGCGGCGCGCAGGTCGCGGTCCAGCTCCAGAATACGGTCCACCGTCGCCTGGGCATCCTCCACCCCGCGCGAGGTCCAGCCCGCCACATAGGCTTGCGGGTTGTCACGGATGGCTCGGATGTCGTGCATGGTCGGTCTTCGTCTTCGGGGAGGAAGCGATGCTCTAACCCCCCACGCGGAGTCGGGCAAACCCCCTCGCCCATCCCGACTGCCTATTCCCTACTGCCTGTTGCCTCCCCTTACGCTACCCTCCCGAATCCATGCCCATCCGCCGCCTCCCCCCCGAGACCGTCAACCGCATCGCCGCCGGCGAGGTGGTCGAGCGCCCGGCCAGTGCCGTCAAGGAACTGGTCGAGAACGCCCTCGACGCCGGCGCCACCCGCATCGAGGTGCAGATCGAGGGCGGCGGCCTGACCCGCATCCTCGTCGCCGACGACGGCCACGGCATGGCCCCGGACCAGCTGGAACTGGCCATCGAGCGCCACGCGACCTCCAAGCTGGAGCCCGACGACGCGGGCGATGTCGACCTGCTGCGCATCTCGACCCTCGGCTTTCGCGGCGAGGCCCTGCCCTCCATCGGCTCGGTCGCCCGGCTGACGCTGACCAGTCGCCCACAAGCGGGTGGCGACGCCCATGCCCTGCGCGTCGAGGGCGGCCGCGTCACCCCGCCCGGCCCCGCCGCCTTCCCCGGCCCGCACGGCACCCGGGTCGAGGTGCGCGACCTGTTCTACGCCACCCCCGCCCGGCTGAAGTTCATGAAGTCCGAGCGCGCCGAGGCCATGGCCATCGCCGAGGAACTGCGCCGCCAGGCCATGGCGCATGAGGCCGTCACCTTCGCGCTGGACGTCGAGGGTCGCTCCGTCCTGCGCCTGCCCGCCGAACATCCGGGGGATGAGGGGCGCCTCCGCCGTCTGGCCGCCATCCTCGGTCGCGATTTCGAGGCCAATGCCCTTCTGGTCGACCACACCCGCGATGAGGTCCGCCTGTCGGGCTTTGCGGGCCTGCCCACCTATTCGCGCGGCAACGGCCAGCACCAGTATCTGTTCGTCAACGGCCGCCCGGTGAAGGACCGCCTGCTGCAGGGCGCCCTGCGCGGCGCCTATGCCGACTTCCTCGCCCGCGACCGCCACCCCGCCGCCGTCCTGTTCCTCGAGGTCGATCCGCTCAAGGTCGACGTCAACGTCCACCCGGCCAAGTCCGAGGTCCGCTTCCGCGACGCCGCCCTGGTGCGTGGCCTGATCGTCGGGGGCCTGCGCCATTCCCTCGCCGCCGCCGGCCACCGCGCCTCCACCACCGTCGCCTATCAGGCCCTCACCGGCTTCACCGCCCACACCGGCATCGGCCCCCAGAACGGCTCGGGGCCCGTCAGCCAGCCGCAGCCCACCGGATGGAGCGGCTGGGATGCCTGGGCCGCCCCCGCCACCCAAACCGCGCAAATCATCCCCGGCCTCTCCGACCGCTCCGGCCGCGTCGAGCCCGCACCGCTCGCCACTCACCCCTCGCCATTCGCCACTCCCGGCGAAGCCGACCCCATCGACCTCCCCCTCGGCGTCGCCCGGGGCCAGCTGCACGGCACCTATATCGTCGCCCAGACCCGCGACGGCCTGGTCCTCGTCGACCAGCACGCCGCGCATGAGCGCCTCGTCTATGAGCGGATGAAGGCCCAGATGGAGGGCGGCGGCGTCACGCGGCAAGCCCTGCTGGTGCCCGAGGTGGTCGAGCTGGACCCCGCCGAGGCCGAGCGCGTCACCGACCGCGCCGACGAACTGGCCGAGCTGGGTCTGGTCGTCGAACCCTTCGGCGCCGGCGCCGTCCTGGTCCGCGAAGTCCCCGCCCTGCTCGGCCGCGTCGACGCCGCCGGCCTGGTCCGCGACATCGCCGACGACCTGTCCGAACACGGCGCCGCCCTCGCCCTCAAGGAACGCCTCGGCGAGGTCTGCGGCACCATGGCCTGCCACGGCAGCGTCCGCGCCGGCCGCGTGCTGTCAGCGCCCGAGATGAACGCGCTGTTGAGACAGATGGAAGCCACCCCCCACAGCGGCCAATGCAACCACGGAAGGCCCACATACGTGGAGCTCAAACTGGCCGATCTGGAGAAGTTGTTTGGGAGAAGGTGAGGAAACGTCGAGGCTTCATGTTTATGGGTGCCCTCGTCGGGACAGGCTTCGGGTCCGGCTGCTCTGCCCCGCCCCCGACGCCGGACCCTGTCGAGGAAGCGCGAAGCGCCCTCGCACGCCACGCAGAAGGCCCCGCCCAGATACAGAGCGTATCGGTCAGCGGCGAGATCGTCTGCGGATGGGCGGATACCTCAGGACCATTTTTCGTCGAGCACGGTAGGCTCGTCCTGTGGTTTGACGACCCGGTCCCCTTCAGTCGATGCGGGTCGGACTTCGTGGTACCGGCGCCACTGGCGGCACCGGTTTACTAATCCTTGCCAATTTCCATAAAATAGCTAATATCCGCACATGTCTGTCTCAACTCCCACCCCCTCCGTCTCCGCTACCGAATTCCAGACGCGGGCGGGGCTCTATATCGAGCAGTCGGGCAAGGCGCCGGTGTTCATCACCAAACATCGTCGGCTGGCGCGGGTCCTGATCGACATCGAGGAGTATGAGCGGCTCAAGGCTCGCGATACGCGACAGGCGCACCGGACCGAGACCCTGCCCGACGAATGGGTGGATGCCCTTGCAACTGCGGATTACGGCCCGGCAGACCCGGCGCTGGACGCGCTGACCGACTGATCCCGTGGACAGGCCGCAGCCGCAGGTCGGTCTTGTCATCCGCTACGACTTCCTGTGGTCACACGAACGCGACAAGGGCTATGCCGCCGGCGCCAAGGAACGCCCCTGCGTGATCGTGACCGCCATCGTGCGCGGGCCGGAGGGCCAGACCGATGTTCTGGTGGCCCCCATCACCCACTCGGTGCCCCGGGACGAAGCAACGGCCATCGAAATCCCGGCAAGGGTCAAGCAACATCTGGGTCTCGACGACGACCGCAGCTTCATCATCGCTGGCGAGGCCAACACCCTGTCGTGGGATGATCCGGGCATCGTTCCGGCCGTCCCCGGCCAGCGATGGGCCTATGGCCGTCTGCCCAAGGGGCTCTACGACACCCTGCGCTCGGCCATGCTGGAGCTGGTAAAGGCCGGTAAACTCAAATCGACGACCCGCAAGGACTGATGCGCACCCCCTCCCTCCTCTTCGTCTGTCTCGGAAACATCTGTCGCTCCCCGATGGCCGAGGGGGCGGTGCGGCATGCCGCCCAGCGGCACGGCCTCGACCTGACCCTCGACTCGGCCGGGACCGGGGACTGGCATGTCGGCCAGCCGCCCGATCCGCGCGCGATTGCGGCGGCGCGGCGGAACGGGGTGGACATCTCAAGCCTGAGGGCGCGACAGGTGACGGCGGACGACTTCACCCGCTTTGACCACATCCTCGCGCTGGACCGGCAGAACCTGGCCGACCTGCGCCGTCTGGCGCCCGCCGGCAGCACCGCCCGCGTCGCCCTGTTGCTCGACCACGTCCCGGGGCGAGAGGGTCAGGGCGTCGCCGACCCGTACACCGGCACCGACGCCGACTTCGACCAGACCTGGGCCGACGTCACGGCAGCCGCGGCGGGGCTGGTGCGGATGCTCAGCTGACCCCCCTCTCCCGTGGGACCCGAAGGGCAGCGCGGAGCCTGAGAGGGGGTTGGGGGTGAGGGGCTCTCCCTCACCTTCGGCGTGAGCCGACGCACCGGTCCTGCCACGGCTGTCGCCGAGTGACGCCACCGCCCCTCATCCGGCGCTCACGCGCCACCTTCTCCCATCGGGAGAAGGGACAACGATGATCGGTTGAGGGCAGTAGACTGGATAGCCGCCGCCCAATTCCCCCACCCTTTCAACACCCACACCGTTTTCCGCACCGTTCTTCCCGACCGGGTCGGCACCTCGTTGATACTGTCTGGTTGGCCAAACCTCCCCAGCACGCGCGCGTGAATTCAGACCATTCAGACGGTTCAGACTATTCAGACGGTGTTTTTCCAGACATGGCCATCCGGTCCATTTCCGCCTAAATGCCCCTCCCCTTTCGCCGCCGACCGTGACCTGCCGTGCCCTTTCCCTT
This sequence comes from Neptunomonas phycophila, assembly GCA_964224415.1. Taxonomy (GTDB): domain Bacteria; phylum Pseudomonadota; class Alphaproteobacteria; order Caulobacterales; family Caulobacteraceae; genus Brevundimonas. The sequence continues at coordinate 44,603 of CAXQIE010000017.1, read as the reverse complement.
CGACATTGCCGCCACCGACGGACGCGCCCGCACAGGCGTGCTGAAGACTGCGCGGGGCGAGATCCGCACCCCGGCCTTTATGCCGGTCGGGACGGCGGCGACGGTCAAGTCGCTGACAGTCGATCAGGTGGCCCAGACGGGGGCCGACATCCTGCTGGGCAATACCTACCACCTGATGCTGCGCCCCGGGCCCGAGCGGATGGAGCGGCTGGGGGGCTTGCACAAATTCATGCGCTGGGACCGGCCGATCCTGACCGACTCCGGCGGGTTTCAGGTCATGTCCCTGTCGGGCATTTCCAAACTGACCGAGGAGGCCGTGACCTTCTCCAGCCATATCGACGGATCGAAACACGTGCTCACTCCCGAGCGCTCGATCGAGATCCAGGCCGACCGGCTGGGCGCCGATATCTCGATGCAGCTGGACCAGTGCGTCAGCTGGCCGGCCGAGCGGCCCGCCGCCCAGGCCGCCATGGACCTGTCGATCCGCTGGGGCGCGCGGTCGAAGGCGGCGTTCGGCACCCGCGAGACCCAGGCGCTGTTCGGCATCCAGCAGGGCTCCACCTTTGAGGATCTGCGCCGCCAGTCGTCCGAGCAGCTGCTGGAGATCGGCTTTGACGGCTATGCCATTGGCGGCCTCGCGGTGGGTGAGGGCCATGCGGCCATGTGCGAGGTGCTGGACTACGCGCCCGACATGCTGCCCGCCGACCGGCCCCGCTATCTGATGGGGGTGGGCAAGCCCGTCGATCTGGTCGAGGCGGTGGCGCGCGGGGTCGATATGTTCGACTGCGTCCTGCCGACCCGCGCCGGACGCCACGGTCAGGCCTGGACCTGGGACGGACCGCTGAACCTCAAGAACGCCCGCTTCGCAGAGGATCAGGACCCGCTGGATGCCACGCTGGATTGCCCGGCGTCGTCCACCTACTCAAAGGCTTACCTGCATCACCTGATCCGGGCGGATGAGATCTTGGGCAAGGTGCTGCTGACCTGGCACAACCTCGCCTTCTATCAGGCCCTGACGGCGGCCATGCGCGAGGCCATCGCGGCGGGCCGGTTCGAGGCCTTCCGCCGCGACTTCCACGCCCGCCACATCTCGAACGGCAAGGTCTAGCCCTTACCTTTCAGCCGCTCGCGGTTGGCCTGGACCGTCTTGGGGCCCTGCTGGTCGACGTTGCGGCTGTGGGCGGCGACATTGGTGCGGGTGCGGCCTGTGTGGAACTCGTCGCCGTCGAGAGCGTCGCCCTCGTCCATATAGTCGGCCATCTCACCGGCGGCGGGCGGGGCGACCGTGGCGTCCTTCACATCGGGCGCGGCATAGGCCGACGGTTCCGGCCGGACCGAGGCGTGCTCCTCGACCGCCCGGTCATTGGGCTGGCGCGGGTCGGTGGCAGCGTTCTGGGCGGTGGCCGTGCCGGACTGAACATTCTGATGGGGCATGGGGTCTCCTTTGGTTGCCCTTGGACAACCGGGGGGAGCGCAGAGAGTTCCGCGATCAGCGACGGCTGGGCTGGAACCAGCGGGGGGCGGCCGGCGGGGCGCAGTTGAAGCGCATGCCCTGTCCCTTCAGGAAGGCGCGCCGCAGCCGCCCGGCCTCGATCGCGGCCTGCACCTCGCGGCTGTGCTGGTCCGCGCCGGACAGGGTGCGGATCCAGCTGCGGGCCGGGATGAAGTCTGTGGCGGTGTCGCGGATCGCATCCAGCGCCGCTTCGGCCGCGGCATCGACGGCCCGGTCGCCGAGATTGCGGCCATCCGGGGCGGGCGGCTCGTCCACATCGGGGCCCAGGGCCTCGTCCAGCCGGGTGATCTCGGCGCCGATGGTCGAGCAGCGGTCGAGGTTGCGCATGTCATAGGGGTTGGCCTGGGCCTGCAGCAGAACCGTGGGGATGCGCTCGCGCCGCAACCCGACATCGTCCAGCGGTGCCGTCACGGCACCGCCAAATCCATCGGCTACGGTGCGCACGCCGCTGCACGCCGCCAGCGACAGGATCAGGACGAGGCTGAGAAGAGAACGCAGGAACATGCCGAACCCTAACCACAGACCTGGGCCGCCGCACCAGTCCTGAGCGTCCGTGGATAAAATTGTTGACAAAATCCTAATTCTGGCCCTTAACGCATTGACGAATCAAAGGGGATGGGGATGCTGGCGCCGTTGAATAGTTTCTTGTGCCGCCACGACTTTTACTGGTCAGAACGCCACGGCGCGGAACGCTGCCGCCGCTGTGCCAAGCTGCGCGAAAGCGACAAGCCGACCCATGCCGAACCGCTGCGCTTCGAGGCGCCGCCGGAGCGCCCCGTTGCCGAGGTCATGCCGTTTCCCGAGCCGGCGCCCCGCAAAACTACTCCCGTGCGTGATGCGACCGATCTGAAGACACGGATCGAAAAGCTGGCCGACGGCCAGACAGCGGATCGTGCCACGACGCTGCAGCTGCTGCTTGACCTGATCGAGGACGGTCAGTCGTCCGACCCGCAGATCGTCGGCATCACCGCCGCCGAACTCTATGCCCGGCTCCATACGGCCGTGAACCCGGCCTGATCGGGAAGCGGATGGTACGCCCTCTCGGGCTCGAACCGAGGACCCTCTGATTAAAAGTCAGATGCTCTAACCAACTGAGCTAAGGGCGCATACCACACCGGTCGCGTTCGCGACCGGCGACGGGCCTTCTGTTGCAAACCGTCGCCTGGGTCAAGGGCTGGCTCGACGCGCGACGGAGCGGAGGCTAGGCAGTGACCATGAAACCGCTGTCCAGCCTGCGCATCCTCGAATTCGACGGACTGGGTCCCGTCACCTTTCTCGGCATGGTGCTGGCCGACCTCGGCGCCGATGTCATCCGCCTGACCCGCGCGGACAGCGCCGGGCCTGCCGTCTTCACCGAAGTGGGCGGGGCTATCCTGCACCGGGGCCGACCCGCCGTGCCGGTCGATCTGAAGGATGAGGGGGACCGCGTCCGGGTGCTGGACCTGCTGGCCCGCAGTGACGGCCTGATTGAGGGCTTTCGGCCCGGAGTCATGGAGCGACTGGGCCTGGGTCCTGACGTGTGCATGAGCCGCAACCCGGCACTGGTCTTTGCCCGGGTGACCGGCTGGGGCCAGACCGGACCGCTGGCGTCATCCGTCGGCCATGACATCAACTACCTCGCGCTCAGCGGCGCGCTCAGCACCTTCGGCGAGGCGGACCGCCCGGCCCGCCCGCCGCTCAATCTGGTCGGGGACTATGCCGGCGGGGCCCTGATGGGAGCCATCGGCCTGCTGTCCGGCATCCTGCAGGCCCGCACCACGGGCACTGGGGCGGTGGTCGATATCGCCATGACCGACGGGGTCGCGCTGATGACCGCCCTGTTCCATGCGCTGAAGGCCCGGGGCCTTTGGACAGACCAGCGCGACGCCAACCTGCTGGATGGGTCAACGCCCTTCTACCGCTGCTATCGCTGCCGGGATGGCGGCGAGGTTGCGGTGGGGGCGCTGGAACCCCGCTTCTACGCGGCCCTGCTGGCCGGGCTTGGCCTGACGCCCGAGGACGCCCCCCAGTACGACCGCGGCCGATGGCCGGAGATCGCCGACCGGTTCGGAGCCATCTTCGCGACGCGCGACCGTGACGACTGGGCCTCGCAGTTCGGCGGTACCGAGGCCTGTGTCACCCCGGTCCTGACCCTCAGCGAGGCCGTCGCCAACGCCCACAACAAGGCCCGAAAGACCTTTGATGCGGCGGGTGCACCCGCCCCTTCCCCTCTCTTCGACGGTGTTCGACCCGGCGCCCAAACGGCGACGGCGCCGACGCTCGACCTCTCGGGTGCGCTTCAGCGCTGGACCGGAGCGACACCCGCACGCTGATTACTGGACGCCTTGCTGACCCATTTCCCCGTGCGTCTGGATCGGGCATGAAGGGCCATCGGGAACGGCCTGCCGTTCCGGGCATTTTCTCTCGTAGACCCACGGGTTTCCATTCAAGGGGGCACATCATGAGACACGCAATGAAACTGGCCGGATTGGGCGGGCTGGCTGCAGCACTGTTGACGCTGTCCGCCTGTGACGATCCGCTTCCCGCCGATGAGGGCGTGGAGCCAATTGGCCCGGAGGTGACCGAACCGGCTATTCCCGAGACCGAACCGGTCGAGCCGCCGCCGGAAACCGAAGTGCCGATCCAGCCGCCGCCCACCCTTCCGACGGATAATCGGACCTCGGAAGAATCGGTTCGCCCTGATAGCGACACGCTTTTCTATTGATAAGGGACGATTCCCGGTCATACCGCCGGGAATGATCGTCTGCCGCCTCCATCGTCCGGGTCCCGATTGCTGAAGCACCGCACACTTTTGCTCGCAGGCCTCGCGGTGTTCAGCCTGTCGGCCTCAAGGGCGATGGCGGACCCCAAGGCTCAGGTTCGTGGAGACCTGGATGAGGATCTGCGGCAGCGTATCGTCGAAGTCATCGGCGAAGTGGACGGCCCCGCGGGCAGTCGCTTCGAAGCCCGGCGCCATGCGCGGGGAGCGGCCGAGTCGGCCGAGGCGCTGCTGCGCTCCGAGGGCTATTACCAGGCCCAGATCGAGGATGTGGTCGAGGGCGAGGACACGCCGGTCGCGATCATCATCGTCGAGCCCGGCCGACGGTTCCTGATTTCCAATCCCTCCGTGACCTGGACGGATGAAACGCCCCTGCCCGAGATCGAGGCCGAAGTGCGTGAAGAGATCGGGCTTGAGCCCGGTGACCCGGGACGTGCCGTAGAGGTCATCGCCGCCGAGGGGCGCATCGTCGCAGGCCTGACCCGCCGGGGCTATGCCGATGCCCGGGCGCAACCGCGTCGGGTCGTCGTTGATCACGCCACCTTCTCGGTCGAGCCGGAATATCGGATCGATTCCGGCCCCCTGGTGACTCTGGATGGTATTCAGCTGGAAACCCGCGGCATCACCAATCCCCGCTGGGTTGCGGGGCTGGCCCCCTGGAACGAAGGCGACGTCTACAATCCGGAGCAGGTTGCCGAGCTGGAGCGCCGCCTTCTGGAAACAGGCGTTTATGACGGTGTTGGCGTCGCCCTGACCCCGCCGGGGCAGACCACGCCGGACGGTAACCGCCCGGTCATCGTAACCCTGACGGACCGACCCGCCCGCATCCTTGAGGCCGGGGCCACCCTGTCCACGGCCGAAGGCGCCGGTGTGGACTTCATCTGGACGCACTACAACCGCTTTGGTCGCGCCGACACGCTGCGCTATCAGGCCAGACTGGCCCAGATTGACAGCCGTCTGGGCGTCGATCTCAGCCTGCCGCACTGGCGCCGTCCGGGTCGCACGGCGAACCTCTCGGCGGCCCTGGTCAATGAGGATACGGACGCCTACCGCCGGACCGGCATCAGCTTATCGGCCGATCTCAATCAACGCCTGGGGCGCACCTCCTATTTCAGTTATGGCATCGGACTGGACGCTGGTCAGTATGCCGAGAGCCGCTTCGACCCGGTGACCCAGCTGCCGGTGCGCTTCGACCGCGACCTGGCGCTGCTGACCCTGAGGGGCAGCACCTATATGGACCGTTCCAATGATCCACTGAACCCGACAAGCGGCTGGCGGCTGACCGTCTCGGCCCAGCCGACCTTCGTGACCGGCGATGACAATGTCGCCTTCCTCAGGACCGAGGCCCAGGCCACCACCTACATCCCGATCGACTCCGAGGGCCGGACCATCGTGGCCGGGCGGGTGCGACTGGGCAGCATTCTGGGCGGCGAAGAACTGACCATACCGTCGGATCGCCTGTTCTACTCGGGGGGCGGAGGCTCGGTCCGCGGCTTTGAATATCAGGGCGTCGGCCCTCGCCTGCCGGATGATACGCCGCGGGGTGGTCTCTCTCTGTTCGAGACCTCGCTTGAGGTCCGTCGCGATCTGGGCCGAAACTTTGGTGCGGTCGTGTTTGTCGACGCCGGAGCCATCGGCTTCCAGGAGACGCCCAATTTCAACAATCTGCGCTACGGTGTGGGTGTAGGCGTGCGCTACAATCTGCCCTTCGGTCCGATCCGGGCCGACGTCGCCTTCCCGCTGGAACGCCGGCCCGCTGACGCCGACTTCCAAGTCTACATCAGTATCGGCCAGGCGTTTTGACCGACTCCGCCCCTCCTCCCTCCGATTCCGAGACGCCGCAGACCGCAAAGAAGAAGCGGTCGCTGGCCAGACGGATCGCGGTCATCACCGGCATTACGGTCGGCGTTATCGTGGTTCTGTTAGGGATGGCCCTTCTGGGCGGCCGGGCCTATCTGCTCAGCGGGCCGGGCCGCGAGCTGGTGAGCACCTTTGCCAACGGCAAGAAGATCGGTCGCTACGGCCGGATCAATGTCGAGGGCCTTGAAGGCGATCTCTTCAACGACTTCACCCTGTCGCGGGTCACGGTCACCGACGAGCAAGGCATCTGGCTCGAGGTCACCGACTTGCGGGTCGACTGGAGCTATCTGCCGCTGCTCGGGCGCCGCTTCCATGCGGATGAGATCACCGCCGGGCGCATCCACGTGCTGCGTCGTCCGATCCTTGAGGTCTCAACCGACCCCCCCGGCGCCATGCCGCTGGACGTCGACATCGACCACTTCGCGGCCGAGATCGAACTGCACGAGGATTTCAGTCAGACCTACGGCCATTGGCGGTTGGAGGGCGAAGCCGAGGTCCTTCGCAAGGGCCTGACCACGGCGGCCGTCGATGCTTTCAGCCTCGATCGCGAAGGCGACTTCCTGAAGCTTGAGGCCTCGTTGGGCGACTCTATCGAGCAGATGCAGCTGACCCTTGAAGCCCGCGAGGCCCGGGGTGGCCCGCTGGCCGGCATGCTCGGCTATGCGCCCGACCAACCCTTCTTCGTGAACGCCGTGGCCAATGGCCGGGTGATCGACGCAACCGCGCGGACGGGTGACTTTGTACCCCTGCGCATCCAGGGCCGGTTCAGCGACGAGGGTGCACGCGCCTCTGGGTATGTGAACTTCAGCGGCTCTGACCTGTTTGCGCCCTTCATCGACCGGATCGGTCGCACCGCACGCTTTGGCCTCGCCGGAATACCGTTGCCGAATGAAGAGGATGTGCAGGCCGTGGCCTGGCGTCTGTTCGCCGACAACATCACGACGCGCGTGGACGGACAGGTCAACGTTGAGGACCTGAGCAGTCCGGAAGGCCTGACGGTGGATATCGCGACGCCGTCCCTGTCGCAGCTGGCAGGCGTTCCCCTGGCCGGACCGTCGACCTATGCAGGCACCTTCACCGGCAGCGCGGATCGGTGGCAGTTGGATGGTCAAGTCGCCCTGAACAATACAGAGCTGGCCAGCTATCGCGCTCAACGCCTGCAAGGACCGCTCAATCTGACCGGCCGGGACAGCGGCTATACGCTGACGACCGAGCTCGCGGCCACGGGTGGCTCGCGCTCTGGCATGGTCGGCGGCCTGTTGGGGGCCTCGCCGCGGCTGTCGGCTGAAGTCGCCTATGGCACCGATGGTTCGGTCCTGCTGCGGCGCATTGATCTCGCTGGAGCGGCGCTACGGCTCAACGGCTCGGGGGGGCGGTCCCTGAATGGAGCACTGCGCTTCACCGGAGAGGCGCGCATCACCGACGTGTCCAGTCTTTCCAACGATGCCTCTGGCTCGTTTGGCGGGCCGATCCGGGCCAACTCTTCGGCCAATGGAGGCACATGGGCGCTTGTCTTTGACGGGCGGGCACGAAATCTGACGACCGGCATGGATGAGCTGGACCGCCTGTTGGGTCCGGCCCCGTCTCTAGATCTGGCCGGAACACTTCGGGGCGGACGGATCGAGGTGACCCGTGCCGTTCTGGAGGGCGAGAACGGACAGGCGACCGGGCGCGGGCTGATCGAGGCCGATGGTGAACTCAAGCTGGCGGTCGACTGGACGGCGGCGGGGCCCTTCGGCGTCGGGCCTGTCGAGATCGACGGCGCCATGCAGGGCGACGGCGCCCTGACCGGGACGATGGCCCAGCCCCGGCTGGACCTCACGGCCGGTTTTGAATGGGTCGCGGTCGGCCCCATGGACCTGCGGGAAACCCGGCTGGTGCTCAGCTTCCGCCGGGGCGCAGATGCGTCGGACGGGCGCGTGGCCATAACCGGGGCCTCGGCCTTCGGACCGGCGCGGGCCGTCGCCAACTTCTATCTGGGAGACGACATCATCCGCCTCAGCGAGGTGGATATCGATGCCGGGGGACTGGTGGCGCGCGGCTCCATCGGCCTGTCGAACAGCTTCCCGTCCAGCGCCGATCTGGCCTTTACCGCGCGACCCGGCGCCTTCCTCAGCGCCGGCGAAATCGACGGCCGTCTCCGCCTGACCGATGCGCCAGGTCAGGATGCCGCGCTGATCGCCATTACCGGGCGCGGCGTGCGGCTGGCCGGGTCACCCTATGTCATTCGGACACTTCAGCTCGGCGGGCGGGGCTCGCTCGACCGCCTGCCGTTCAATATCGTGCTTGATGTCGGCGGCCCGACGCCGGTCCAGTTCGACGGAGACGCCGTCTATTCCCGGACGGACACCGCCCAGTCCCTGACCCTGTCCGGCGGCGGGCAGGTTCGCGACATCGACTTCTCGACCCGCAATCCGATGGTCATTGCCTTCGCCCAGGACGGGCATGTGGCTCGCGTCGACATGAATGTCGGCGGCGGCATACTGATGGGGGAGCTACGCCAGGGCGAGGACTCGGTCGTCGTTCAGGCCGATCTGACCAGTGTCGAACTGGGGTCGGTACTCGAGGATCTGCGGGGCCGGGTTACCGGCCGGGTCTCGCTGCGCGGATCGGGCGAGGACCTGTCCGGTTCGGCCAATGTCTCCCTGGCCGGTGTTCGTAGTGTCGATGCGCCCGCCGATATGACTATCGACGGCACCCTCGATGCCACCCTGGTTGGTAATAGCCTCGATCTCGAACTGGTGGCCCAGGGCGAAGGCTCGGTGGATGCCCGCATTGATGTGATCCTTCCCGTCGTCACCTCGGCGGCACCCCTCCGGCTGGCCATTGCCCGGACAGGCGACATGTCGGGCGAGGTGGATATCAGCGGTCAGATCAAACCGATCTGGGATGTATTCGTCGGCGGTGAGCGAACCCTGGCCGGACAGGTCGAGGCGCGCGCCACCCTCGGCGGCAGTCTGAATGCGCCCCGGATCAATGGCACGCTGAGCCTGGCCAACGGGGATTTCCGGGACTCGGCCTCCGGACTGCGGCTCAACGCTCTGACGCTGGACACCCGTTTCGATGACACTACCGCCCTGATCCAGACCTTCTCGGCGACCGACGGATCGGGCGGTGCGGTATCGGGTAGCGGGCGCATTGGCCTGCGGGAGGGCAGCGGCTCCTCACTCAAGCTCGACTTCCGCCGATTCCGGGTCATCGACAATGAGATCGCCTCGGCCCGGGGCTCGGGCGAGCTGACAGTCACCCGCGCCACCGACGGCAACATCACCCTGGTCGGCGACCTGACCGTCGATGAGGCCCGAATTGAACCGGAACTACCGGGGAACAACGGCGTCGTCAGCATGGACGTCGTCGAGATCAACCGCCCCGGTGGCGACCCGGATACAGACCCCGAGGAGCGGGCGCGTGGTCCCCAGATCGGGCTGAACATCGGCATCCGCTCACGCGGCGGGAATATCGAAGTCTCGGGCCGCGGCCTGAATGTGCTGATGAACCTGGATGCCCGGGTCGGCGGCACTCTGAACCGCCCGACCCTGTCGGGCACGGCGCGGGTCGTACGCGGGGACTATGAGTTTGCGGGCAAGCGGTTCGTTTTCGACGAAGATGGCTATGTCGAACTGTCGACCGACCCCGCTCTGATCCGCCTCAATCTCGAGGCTGTGCGCGAGGATCCGGTTCTGACGGCCAGCATCCGGGTCACCGGCACCGCCGAAAAGCCCGAGATCGTCCTTAGCTCAACCCCCGCCCTGCCGCAGGATGAAATCCTGTCCCAGGTGCTGTTCGGTCGATCAGCCTCGCAGCTTTCGCCGGTCGAGGCTGCCCAACTGGCTTCCGGCGTGGCCTCTCTCGCAGGAGGTGGCGGCTTTGACGTGATCGGCAGCTTGAGGGAGCTGGCGGGTCTCGACCGGCTGTCATTCGGCGGCGAGGCCTCGGCTCTGACCGTCGCGGGCGGGCGCTATATCTCGGACGACGTCTATCTGGAGGTCATCGGGGGCGGCGAAGGCGGCGCAGCCGTCAGCGTCGAATGGCAGGTTCGGCGTAATCTGGCGGTCACCTCGCGCTTTGGCGGTCAGGGCGAGGCCAGCCTGTCGGTCCGCTGGCGCCGCGAGAGCCGCCGCCCCGGCGAGCGCCGGGACCGCAGGCCCAACCGTGACAACTAGCTGTTCGGAAACTCGGCCCGGTTTAGCTGGGCCAGTTTCGACGCACCGCGGAAACCTGCGATGTGCAGCACCAGCTCAATGATCAGGGCGACAAAGCCCAGAACGGTGAACCACAGCGGGGCCGCAATCGCTGCCGGGACGTCCGTCTGACTGGTCATCGCCAGTCCGGAGATCGACGAGAGCAGACCAATCGCCACCAGCAAGATGAAAAGAACGGGGATGACCCGGTTCGGTTTGAACCATTGCACCAGGCCAAAAATCGCCTGCAGGACCAGCATGCCGCCCGCGACATACACCATGACCCCGGCAATGGTTCCGGCCATGCCGGCCACGGCAGCGTCACCCTAGGCGTTTTGGATCATCGCCGCTTCCATGGCTTCAGCGCCGATACCCAAGGTGCGGATCAGTCCGACCACGCCGACCGCGATGCCAAGGAAAATGCCGATGGCACTGGCCCGAGCGGCCGCGACGGCCTCAGGTCGTGTAGTGGCGGTTGAAGTCGGATTGATCGCTTTGAGCCAGTCAGTCATTCGAGTACCTTCCTGATGAGGAGGTCAGCCTGACACGTGTGGCCGCGAGTCGGAAGCGACTGACCCTTCACCTTTGCCGGAAGGGTCGCTAGGGTCCGCCCGCATGCAGATACGCCCGGAAGACCAGATCGTGCTCGACCACGTCGCCGCACGCCGCGACGTCTTGATCGAACGCGCAGTCGACTGGGCGAACATCAATTCCGGCAGTCGCAATGCCGACGGTCTGGACCGTGTGCTGACCGCCATCGAACAGTCGGTCGAGGCCTTGCCCTGCTCGGTCGAGCGAGTGGCGACCGCCGCGTCCAGCCGCATCGAGGATGACGGCACGGAAGTGCCTCTGAGCTTCGCGCCGGCGCTGAAGCTGACGCTGCGCCCCGACGCGCCGATCCAGATCGTGCTGACCGGCCACTATGACACTGTCTTCGACGCCGACAGCCCGTTCCAGACGGTCCGCACCCGCGACGACGGCGCCCTGCATGGCCCGGGCATCGCGGATATGAAGGGCGGCATCTCGGTGCTTCTGGGCGCGCTGGAAGCCTTCGAACTGCACGCGGACAAGGCCCGGGTCGGCTGGTCCGTGCTGTTATCGCCGGACGAGGAAATTGGCTCGCCGGGCTCGGCACCGCTACTGGCAGACATGGGCGCGCGGGGGCATCTGGGCCTGACCTATGAACCCTCCCTGCCCGACGGCAGCCTGGCTGGCGCGCGGAAAGGCAGCGGCAATTTCCACATCGTCGTGCGCGGCAAGTCGGCCCACGCCGGGCGGGCCTATCATGAAGGCGTCAACGCCATCGCCGGGGCGGCCCGCCTCGCGTCTGCGCTGGATGCGTTGAATGGCCAACGAGAGGGCGTGACGGTCAATGTCGCCAAGATCTCGGGTGGGAGTGCCCTCAACGTTGTAGCCGACACGGCCATAGTTCGCTTCAATGTCCGCGTACCCGACCCCGAGGCCGCTGAATGGACGCGGGCGCAGATTCAGGACCTGACTTCCCGATCTCCCATCGAGGGCGCCACGGTGCACCTCCACGGCGGCTTTACCCGGCCGCCCAAGCCCATGGATGCCGCCCAGACCGAGCTATTCGAAGCGGTGCGTCAGGCCGGTGAACTACTGAACCAGACCCTGCGCTGGCAGCTGTCGGGCGGGGTGTGCGAGGGCAACAATCTGCACGCGGCGGGTCTGCCCAATATTGACACGCTCGGCGTCATCGGTGGTGCCATCCACTCGGATCAGGAATACGCCTGGCCCAACAGCTTCGTCGAGCGCGCCCAGTTGTCTGCCCTCATCCTGTGCAAGGTGGCCTCGGGCGAAATTGACGCGCTCCGTCTCAAACAGCTTCGTCTTCAGTCCAGGTAGGTTTCATGCTGGTTGTTCGCCCCGCCGGTCCCGGCGATCTGGATTCCCTGCTGGAACTCGCCATCCTGTCGGGACCCGGTTTCACCAGCCTGCCCGAAGACCCGGATCAGCTGAGCGAGCGGCTGGATCTGAGCCGCGACAGTTTCATGGGCAAGATCGAGGCACAGGAACGCTGGTACACCCTGATGCTCGAGGAGTCCGACACCGGCGACGTCGATGGCGTCGGATCGGTCAAGGCGGCGGTCGGGCTGCACCGGCCCTTCTTCAGCTTCCGGGTGGTGAACAACACCCAGTCCTCGCCGTCGCTGGGCATCAAGCTGGAACAGAAGACGCTGGTGCTGGTCAATGAATGCACCGGCTGGTCCGAGGTCGGCTCGCTGTTCCTGAAGGCCGATCGCCGCAAGGGCGGCGCGGGCCGGTTGCTGAGCCAGTCGCGCTACATGCTGATCGGGGCCGAGCCAGACCAGTTCGCCGACACGGTGCTGGCTGAACTGCGCGGGGTCTTCACGCCCGACGGCGCGTGCCCTTTCTGGGACCACGTGGCGCACAAATTCTTCCCTATGGAGTTTGACGAGGCCGACCGGATGACTGGTTCGACCGACAAGCAGTTCATTCTGGATCTGGCCCCTCGCCATCCGGTCTATATCGAACTGCTACCCGAACCGGCCCGCGCTGTGATCGGCAAGGTCCACCCCCAAGGCGTGCCGGCCATGGCGCTGCTGGAGTCCGAGGGCTTCCGTCCCAACGGATTGGTCGACATTTTCGACGCGGGGCCCACGGTCACCTGCCGCCGCGACGACATTCGCACCGTGCGCGACGCCCGACGTCTGACCGTGAAGATTGAGGCCGAGGTCGAGGCTGAACTGCCCAGTCTGATCTCGACAGACGTGATCCAAGGCTTCCGTGCGGTCCGGCAGAAGGCCGCTATCGACGACGAAACCGTAATCCTCAACGCCGAGACCGCCGCCGCCCTTAAAGTGCGAGCCGGTGATACGGTGCGCGTGAAAAGCTGACCCCTAAGGACCCTGCATGACTGCCTTTGCCTCCATCGATCCCGCGACCGGCGACACCGTCTGGGAAGGACCGGCCTCGACTGGCAGCGAGGTAGAGCAGGCTGCGGCCCGCGCCCGCACCGCCTTTCCCGACTGGGCCGACCGTCCGCGACAGGACCGGATCGATGCGGTGAAGCGCTATCAGGCGGTGCTGAAGGCGCGCGCGCCCGAGATCGCTGAGGCCATCAGCCGCGAGACCGGCAAGCCTCTTTGGGAAACGCGGACCGAGGCCACGGCCATGCAGGGCAAGGTCGACATCTCGATCCGGGCCTATGACGAGCGAACCGGCGAGCGCACCGCCGAGACCGGCTTCGGCCGTGCGATCCTGCGGCACCGTCCGCATGGCGTGGCGGCGGTGCTCGGCCCGTTCAACTTTCCGGGACACCTGCCCAACGGCCATATCGTACCGGCCCTGCTGGCGGGCGACACGGTCGTGTTCAAGCCGTCGGAAGAAACGCCGTTGACCGGCCAACTGATGGTCGAGTGCCTCAAGGAGGCGGACCTGCCTGACGGGGTCGTCAATCTGGTCCAGGGTGGGCGCGACGTCGGAGCGGCCCTGCTGGATCAGGACATCGACGCCCTGATGTTCACCGGCTCGGGCGCTGCGGGCGCTCATTTCAAACGCCACTTTGCCGACAATCCGCACGTCATCCTGGCGCTCGAGCTGGGCGGCAACAATCCGCTGGTGGTCTGGGACGTCGCCGATGCCGAGGCGGCGGCCGGCATTGTCCTCCAGTCCGCCTTTATCACCACAGGCCAGCGCTGTTCGTGCGCCCGTCGGCTGATCCTGCCGGAGGGGCCGCAGGGCGACGCCATTGTCGACGCGGTCGTCGCCCTGGCCGACCGGATCGTCTTTGCGCCTTGGAACAGTGACCCCGAGCCCTATGGCGGTCCGCTGATCTCGAGCCGGGCTGCCGGGGCCGCTCTCCAGGCCTTGCAGCAACGCAATGATGCCGGGGCCCGGGTGATCCGCGCATCCGGCCCGATCAAGGGCCTGTCCGCCGCCTTCGTCCAGCCGTCAATCATTGATACGACGGGCGTCGATGTGCCGGACGAGGAAATCTTCGCCCCCTTCCTGCAGGTCCGCCGCGTGCCGGACTTCGACGCCGCAATCCGCGAAGCTAATAACACCAGGTATGGTCTGTCGGCGGGTCTGGTGTCGGATGATCCGGCAAACTGGGATCGGTTCATCCACCGCATCCGGGCGGGCGTGGTGAACTTCAACCGCCCGACCACGGGCGCTGCCGGCGACATGCCGTTCGGCGGCCTGGGCCAGAGCGGTAATCACCGTCCCTCGGCCTACTATGCAGCCGACTATTGCGCCTATCCGGTCGCCAGTTTTGAAGCTTCGCATGTCAAGAACATCGAAGGTGAGATCAAGGGCTTGCGCGCGTGACCTCAGCTGCTGTCGAAGCCAATGCGGACGGCCTGATCGGGCCCACCCACTCCTACGCGGGACTGTCGCCGGGCAATCTGGCGTCAAGCCTGAACAAGGGCGAAGCCTCGAACCCGCGTGCGGCCGTGCTGCAGGGGCTCGACAAGATGAAGACCCTCGTCGAACTCGGGCTGCCCCAGTTCGTCTTGCCCCCGCACGAGCGGCCCGACATCGCGTTCCTGCGTTCGCTCGGCTTCACCGGCTCCGACGCCGCCGTGCTGGAAGCAGCGTGGAAGGACGCCCCCTCCTTCGCCGCCGCAGCCTGTTCCGCATCGCCCATGTGGGCGGCCAACGCGGCGACCGTGACCCCCTCTGCCGACAGCGGGGATGGCCGGGTGCATTTCACGCCCGCCAATCTGGTCACCAATCTGCACCGTTCGCTGGAGCACGCCCAGACGAAGCGGGCGCTCGACGCCCTCTTTCCCGACCCGGCCCGCTTTGCGGTTCACGATGCCCTGCCGTCGGTGGGCCATCTGGCAGACGAGGGCGCGGCCAACCACGTGCGCCTGTGCGCCGAGCATGGCGCGCCGGGGGTTAATCTGCTGGTCTGGGGACGCGAGGCCTGGGAGGGCTGGGACGGCCCCTACCCCGCTCGCCAGGCACACGAGGCGTCGCAGGCTTTGGCGCGTCGTCACGGCGCCTCCGGCGCCGTCTTCGCCCGGCAGAGCCGGACTGCCATCGCTGGCGGCACCTTTCACAACGATGTCGTCTGCGTGGGCGCCCTGAACACCCTCTTCTTCCATGAGCTGGCATTCGAGGACACCGCGGAGACGCTCGCTGCAATCCGCAAGGCCGCCAAGGGCCTGTTCGAGCCCGCCTTCGTCGAGGTCTCCACCGCCGACCTCCCCTTGGCCGACGCCATCAGCAGCTATCTGTTCAATTCCATGCTGATCCAGGCGCCGGGAGGGGATCGCCTGACCCTGATCTGCCCGACCGAAACCGAGGAGAACCCGCGCAGCCGGGCGGTGGCCGAGCGGATCGCGTCCTCTAACGGCCCGATCGGTCAGGTGCGGTACGTCGATGTACGCCAGTCGATGCGAAACGGCGGTGGCCCGGCCTGCCTGCGCCTCCGGGTGGTGCTGACCGAGGCCGAACTGGGGGCGACCAATCCGGCCATGCGGCTGACGGACGCCCTGCATGCTCGCCTGAGGGAGTGGGCCGACCGCTGGTATCGCGAGACGCTGAGGCCCGCCGATCTGGCTGATCCGCAGCTGCTTGACGAGTCACGCAGCGCGCTGGATGAGCTTACCGGCATCCTGTCGTTGGGGGGCGACTTCTACCCCTTCCAGCGCGATCAAGCTGCGAAACGTCCACCCCTGGAGGCATAGGCCTGGGTGCCCCGCGTGAACACGGTGTCGGTCGGCAGGATGGCGTCGATGGCGATGTCGTCCCTGCCTTCAAGCCGGTCATAGATCGGACCGAAGTCCTTCAGCGTCTCGTCCTTCAGCGCCTCCAGGCTGTCGATGACGAAATAGACCTGCTGGAAGTCGTCAATCCGGTACAGGGTGCGCATCACCCGTTCGAGATCGAACCCCAGCCGGTTCGGCGATGGGTCCTCCAGCGCGAACACGCTTTCGGTCGAGGACGAGACGATTCCGGCACCATAGATGCGCAGGTCGTCGCCTTCCTTCATCAGGCCGAACTCGACCGTGTACCAGTACAGCCGCGCCAGATTGGCCAGCATGCCGCGTTTGGCCGCGCGTTGCCCACCCTTGCCATAGGCTTCCATATAGGCAGCGAAATCCGGATCGGTCAGCATGGGAACGTGGCCGAACACATCGTGGAAGATGTCGGGTTCCTGCAAATAATCCAGCTGGTCCGGCTTGCGGATGAACTGGCCTGAGGGGAAACGCCGGTTGGCCAGATGGTCAAAGAACACCTCGTCCGGCACCAGACCCGGCACACAGACCACCGTCCACCCGGTCAGCGCCTGCAGCTTTGGGTTCATGGTCTCGAAGTCGGGGATGCCGCCAGTGTTGAGGTCCAGCGCCTCCAGCCCCTTCAGAAAGACGGCCGAGGCGCGTCCCGGCAGTATCTTCATCTGCCGCCCGTACAGGGTGTTCCAGGTGTCGTGCTCAACCCGGGTATAGGCCGACCAGTCCTGCGGAATGGTCCAGTCTTCGGCCGCGCCTTCGGGCGGCGCTTCAAAAACGTGTTCGAAATCGGACATGGGGTCCCCTTTCGCATCGGGATGAATTGGTGCCCATCCTAGGCGTTCGCGGGATCAAGGACCATATGCGCGATAGCGAACCCGCCTCAGTGCAGGTCGACGAATCGCGGCTGCAACCGCCCCTGATCATCGTGCCGGAACCAACGCTTAAGGTGCGGAAGGGCTGCATGTGCGGGGTCCGGCCCGGCCATCAGGCTCTGCTCGGCGGCATAGACCAGGATTCCCGACGACTCCTCGATCACCAGCACCTTGTAGAAGGGTTGATCGGTCGTCACAGCGCCGGTCTCGCCGACCGGTCCGTCATAGCTGGCGTCGACATCAAGGATCACACCACTGAAGGCGTCATCCAGTTGGCGAACGCTCTGGCCCAGTCCGAACTTGGCAGCTCTTGTCTTCATCATGGGCGGAGATTAGCGGGGTGCGCCTGAGCCCTCTCCGACCCTTCTGTTCATTTTCGCGACAGACTGGCTTGGCGCGGACGATCCCATCCGGTTAGTCTGTCGCCGACGGGGACCGCTTTGGTCCCCCCTTTGAAAGTTCGGCCATGCCGGAGATCGACGGCGCGCTCACGGGGCGCGACGGAAGGTCCCCCCGCCTTGGCGATGCGGCAACCGCGCCGCAACTCTATGGCGCCCTTGATCTGGGGACCAACAATTGCCGTCTGCTGATCGCGCGCCCAACGCGTGACGGCTTCCGGGTGGTCGATTCGTTCAGCCGCATTGTCCGCCTGGGCGAAGGTATCAGTCGCAGCGGACGGCTGACGGACGACGCCATGGATCGGGCCTACGACGCCTTGGCCATCTGTGCCGAACGGGTCGCCAAGAAGAACCTGCCCTCCGAACGTATCGCCGCCGTCGCCACCCAGGCCTGTCGTGCGGCCGAGAACGGCCCGGATTTCATCGAACGGGTGCGCGTCGGCACCGGGCTGAAGCTGCGGATCATCGCTCCGGACGAGGAGGCCCGCCTTTCGGTCGAGGGCTGCCGTAATCTGCTCGACGCCAGCGCAAAGGCCGTGCTGGTCGTGGATGTTGGCGGCGGATCAACCGAGCTGTCCTGGCTGGTGCGTGTTGATCAGGGCTTTGAGACCGTCGCCTGGATGTCAGCGCCCGTCGGGGTCGTGACCCTGGCCGAGGGACATCCCGAGACACCGCTTGATCCGCTGATCTGGTACGAAGCTATGGTGGCCCACATGACCACCGCTATCCAGTCCGCGCCCGTGAACGGCTCGGTGAAGGCCCTGTTCGACGAGGGACGCGCGCATCTTGTCGGCACCTCCGGGGCTATCACCAGTCTGGCTGGCATCCATCTGAAATTGCCCCGCTATCAGCGCGATCGTGTTGATGGCCTTTGGATGACCCGGGGCGACTGTGAAGCAGCAGCCCGGCTGCTGCTGGATCTCGGGCCTGAGGGCCGGGCCCGCAACCCCTGCATCGGTCCGGACCGTGCCGATCTGGTCATGGCAGGGGCCGCGATCCTTGAAGCCGTCCAGCGCGCCTGGCCCTGCGAGCGGGTGCGCGTTGCCGACCGGGGCCTTCGTGAGGGTTTGTTACTGGAACGGATGCGATCCAGCCGTCGGCGGCGACGTCGCTCACGCGGACGACGTTAGATCAACGAAAGGCCGGATCGCTCACCTGAACCGGCAGTTCCAGATCGCAGATCGAAAAGTCGGCGCCGCGCTGCAGGCGGACGCTCTCGATGGTGGTCGCAAAGATCGGCGAGCCCGCATCCAGCACCCGGGCCGTGGGGCGGCTCTCGACCGGAAGGTCCGAGGCGACACGGACGCGCAGCATGCGATCCGGCTCACCCGGCACCATGCCGCTGGGCTCCTCACCGACCTTGAGCGCGCGCACGACGTCCAGGCCCACGATCACCCGGCCCCAGACCGTGTAGCGCTTGTCCAGCGACGGGTAGGCCTGACGCATCAGGAAGAACTGGCTGTTGGCGGTGTCGGGATCCTCGTCCCTCGCCATGCCGGCCACGCCGGGGCAATACATCGCCCAACCATGCACCATGCCGTCACTGGTCCGGGGCATCAGCTCTGCGGGCTGGGTCTGCACAGGTAGCGAGCCGACAAACCCCAGCAGGGCCCCCATCGGCGCGGCCACGGGGGTGAAGTCCATATCCGGGCCCCGGCGGAAGGTGAACTCTCCGGGCAGATCGGGATAGGCGCTCTGCCCCTCGCCTGTGCCCAGGGGATCGCCCGTCTGGGCCATAAACCAGTCGATCACGCGGTGCCAGGCCAGACCGTCATAGAATCCCAGCCCCGCCAGCAGACGGATACGCTCGACATGCAGCGGCGCCACGGCCGGCGCCAGCTCGACCAACACCCGGCCCTTGGTCGTATCGATGATCAACAGGTTCTCGGGAGCGACCAGGCGCCAGTCTGCCGAGGGAGGCGGGGCGACGGCGGCCGGAGGCGCCTCGACGGGTTGGGCCGGAGGGATGGCTTCCTGCGCGGCAAGCGGCGTGGCCGTCGCCAGCGCCATTATGCTGACGAGTGCCTTCACAGAGTTTCCAGAGCGCATCCGGCCCTCCCTAGCTTGCTTCCTGAACACGCGACGGCAGCTGGACATCGCAGATGTTGAAGTTCGATCCCCGGGCAGCCCGGGCTTCCGCGATCACCTCGGCCGCCTCGGGACTTCCATCACGCAGGACCTGTACTGCGGGACGTTCCCCCTCGGGCAGCGCCGTCGCCAGTCGCACCCTTACCAGGGTGTCCGGGTCAGTGCCGACCCGGCCATTGTCGGACTCGGGCCCGGACTTGAGCATCGTGACCACATCCAGCCCGTCCACAATCCGGCCGAATGGCGTGTAGATGCCGTTCAGCGCATCCTCCCGTCCGGTCATCAGGAAGAACTGACTATTGGCGCTGTCCAGGCTGCCCGCACGGGCCATGCCGACCACACCGGGGCAGAATATCCCCTGTGCGCCGGCCTTGAAGTCCGCCGTCACCATCATCTGGCTGTCCGGTTGGGTCACGATCGACAGACCCCGCATAGTGCCCCGCAGGCCCGGCCCACTGTCCTCGACCACGACGAAGCCACTGTCGCGTCCGCGTCGGAATTCAAGTTCTGCTCTGACGTCAGACAGTTCGCTGCCGCCGCCGCCCGTCCCCATGGGATCTCCCGTCTGGGCCATGAAGCCCTCGATCACGCGGTGGAACGTGTGTCCGTCATAAAATCCCTGATCCGCCAGAGTGGTGACCCGCTCGACATGAGCCGGAGCCACATCTGGAAATAGCTCGACCAGAACGCGGCCCTTGCTGGTCTCGACCACCAGCAGGCGCTCAGCCGGCACCGTGCGCCAACTCGACGCCTCCTGGGCCATGGCGGGCAAAGGCGCGGCACTCAGCAGCAGGGCGGACAGAACCAGAGCACGACGGGATTTCATCAGCATACACATCACCTGTCAGTTTCCGCCCTTAACCCGGGTGCGGACACGCGCCGCGACAGCAGGGCTTACAAAACTCTCGATCTTCCCGTCCAGCCGGGCGATCTCCTTGACCAGACGCGAGGCAATGGCCTGATGCCGAGGATCGGCCATCAGAAAGACCGTCTCGATCTCGCTGTTCAGACGCTGGTTCATGGCCGTCATCTGGAACTCGTACTCAAAGTCGGCCACCGCCCTCAAACCCCGCACGATGACACTGGCACTCAACGATTCTGCGAAATGCATCAACAGCGTATCAAAAGGCTGGACGACGATGTCGGCCTTCAGGGCCATGACCTCGGCCTGGACCATCTCGACCCGTTCGGCGGTCGTGAACAACGGGCCCTTGTCGTCGTTCTGCGCGACACCGATGACCAGACGGTCGACCAGCTTCACGGCCCGGCCGATGATGTCCATATGGCCATTGGTGACGGGATCGAAGGTTCCCGGATACAGCCCGATGCGCATGTGTCGGCCTCCCTCAGTCGTCCCGGCTTAGCATCGGTCGCGCCCGGCTCCTAGACCGGCTGCGGTTCGGCCCGAGCCCAGGCGGCGGTGACGCTAGCGAGACGCTCGGTGCTGAGTGAAAAGGCATGATCTCCGATGGCCGCCACGCTGCAGGCGGGTGTGGCGCTGTTGGTGATGAAGGCCCCATCGAAGCCGGACAGATCATCCAGCGTGACCCTGCGGGTTTCCTGTTTCAGGCCGAAATCCGCCAGATGCGCCTTGATCAGAGCTTGGGAGACGCCTTGGAGCATCGGAGCGTCGGGCCAGGTCACCGTATCGCCGCGCATGAAGCCGATGTTCCAGAGACTGCCCTCCGAAATGCGGCCTTCGGCATCGACGAACAGGGCGTCATCGTATCCGGCCAGACGGGCCCGTCTGCGCGCCCGTATCAGACCCATGGTCGCGACGTGCTTGAGATCGGGCATTTCGCGTGAGTAGGGCTGCGGCTGCAGTCTCAGGGGCGCTTCGCCCAGCGGCGTCGCGGGATGAAAAACGCCGACCATCACGCTCGGCGGCTCCTCATGCGCCGGCGACCGGGGGCTAATCTCGCGCGAAAACAGGCTAACGCGGACAAAGGCGTCAGATCGGTCGCCCAGCGCCTGAAGAATCAGATCTCGCACCCTGCTTTCGGGTACAGCCGCGCCGAACAGGGCATGGCCCGCATGCGTCAGACGCGCCAGATGCCGGTCGAGCCCCCGCACTGCCCCACCCGCGACGGCAAACGAGGTGTAGGCCCCGTAGTTGACCAGCGCTTGACGCATCAGGTCCTCAACCGTCGCCGGCGCTCCGTCGATCCAGAGGTCCTTCACAACGGCTCATTGTCGCTCAGGGACAGGGCAGAGGCCACCTGCTGCTTACTTGCCTTCCCGACCTTTGGCCGATCCCGCCTCAGGATCCAGAACAGGATGGCGGGTATGGGCAGCGACACCGTAAGCACCCAGGCGTCAAAGGGCCCCGGCCCCTTGAAGAAGCCCGCTCCCAAGAGAGCGACGTTGGCGACCTGAAACATCCAGGCACCGGTGCTCCAGTTGAGGGCCAGCTGACCAAAGCCGAAGAGACTGCCGATCATCCAGCCCCAGCGCCGCCGCCACAGGGCGACGCCGAAGGTACCGAGACACAGCAGCGGGGCAAGAATTGCCGCAGCCAGAACGCCGAAATGAAGCGGGGACTTGTTCTCTAACGTAAAACCTCCCGCGGCCCTCGCGTGGACGGGGTCAGCAAGATTCAGATGGATCCCGTTGATCTGCCATTCCCCCGCAGATGTCCGGACCATCACCGTGGAGAGAAGCACCAGAGACTGTTCGTACTCCAGCTGCTGGAAGAGCTCATAGGAGGCTTCCCCGCCAGCAATCCGTGTGGTTTGCCAGCTCAGAACCTTCGTTTCCTTGGGCGGCCCGGCGACCGTAAAGGTCTGCAGCTCCTCTATCGCCGCCGAGGTGAGCTGTCCTCTCAAAGCCTGCGTGCTTTGCGCCTTCAGTCCCTCAACATCGCCGCTCTGGACCTGATCATAGGCCCGCAGGGATTGAT
Organism: Neptunomonas phycophila; assembly: GCA_964224415.1. GTDB lineage: Bacteria > Pseudomonadota > Alphaproteobacteria > Caulobacterales > Caulobacteraceae > Brevundimonas. The sequence goes on along the minus strand of CAXQIE010000017.1, from coordinate 22,305 downwards.
CGACGCACTCTTGATCCGCGAGCGGCGCGGAGCACCCTGCCAGCACCAACAACACAAGCGCCAGTACGAGCCGCATGGCCTCCCCCCTGATAGTCAGTCCCGACATGACCAGTCTTGCCGGAAACCACGGCTGCGTCGAGGGCGCCCGCCAAGGATCAGCTCTCGCCAGCGTCACCGACATCGATGGCGCCGTCCGGCGCATCCTCGTCGCCCGGCGTCTCGGCCAGACGCTCGACGGAGACCACCTTCTCGCCCTCGGCGGTCCGGAAGACGGTGACGCCCTGGCTGGAGCGACCGACCACGCGGATCTGGCTGACCGGCGTGCGGATCATCTGCCCGCCCGAAGTCACCAGCAGCAGGTCGTCGGTGTCCTCGACCGGGAAGGAGGCCGCCAGACGGTTGCCCGCGCGGCCGCCCAGGCCGTGAGCCGTCAGCCCCTGCCCGCCCCGACCGGTCCTGCGGTACTCATAGGCCGAAGAGCGCTTGCCGAAGCCGGTCTCGGTTATGGTGAGGATGAACTGTTCGGCCGCCCCCAGCTCCGCGATGCGCTCGGGCGAGATCGGGGCCTCGGCGACGGCTTCGTCATCGGCCTCGACCGGGACTTCATCCTCGCCCTCGCCCGCCGCGCGGCGCATGGCATTGGCGTGTTTGACATAGGCAGAGCGCTCTTCGGGCGTGGCATCGACCCGGCCGAGGACGGCCATGGAGATGACCTCATCCGTCGGCTGAAGCCGTACACCGCGCACGCCGGTCGATTTGCGCCCCTTGAAGACGCGAACGTCATCGGCCTTGAACCGGATGGCCCGGCCCATGGCCGTGGTCAGCATGATGTCGTCATCGGCCTGGCACAGACCGACGCCGACCATGTGGTCGCCCTCTTCCAGTTCCATGGCAATCTTGCCAGCCCGGTTGACGGTGGCGAAGTCCGATAGCTTGTTACGACGCACATCGCCCGACCGGGTGGCGAACATAATGTCGTAGTTGTCCCACTCAGACTCGTTCTCGGGCAAGGGCAGCACATTCATGATGCTGTCACCCGGATCGATCGGCAGCAGGTTCACGAAGGCCTTGCCGCGCGACGTTGGCCCGCCCAGCGGCAGGCGCCAGGTCTTGAGCTTGTAGGCCTTGCCGTTCGAGGCGAAGAACAGCACCGGCGTGTGGGTCGAGGCCGAGAAGACGCTGACGACGGCGTCATCATCCTTCATCGCCACGCCCGAGCGGCCCTTGCCACCGCGATGCTGGGTCCGATAGGCGTTCAGCGCCACGCGCTTGACGTAGCCGCCGTGGGTGACCGTGACGACCATGTCCTCGCGCGGGATCAGGTCCTCGTCTTCCATCTCGGCATCGCCTTCGCCGATCAGGGTGCGGCGCGGCACGGCGAACTGGTCGCGCACAGCGATCAGGTCCTCGCGAATGATCGCCAGCACATGCTTGCGATCCGACAGGATCGTCAGGTGCCCCTGAATGGTATCGGCCAGACCCCGCGCCTCGCCAAAGATGTCGTCGCGGCCCAGCCCCGTCAGACGGGACAGCGTCAGGGCCAGGATGGCGCGGGCCTGCTCGTCGGTCAGGCGAATCTTGTCGCCCTCAACCAATGCCGTGCGCGGATCAGCGATCAGCTCGACCAGGGCCATCATGTCGCCTACCGGCCAGGATTTGGCCTGCAGGCGTTCCCGCGCCTCGGCCGGATCAATCGAGGAGCGGATGATGTGGATGACCTCATCGATGTTGGCGACGGCAACGGCCAGCCCGACCAGCACATGACCGCGGTCCCGCGCCTTGCCCAGCTCGAACTTGACCCTGCGGACCACCACTTCCTCGCGGAAGTCGAGGAAGGCCTCCAGCATCCGGCGCAGGCCCATCTGCTCGGGCCGCCCCTGATTGAGGGCAAGCATGTTGACGCCGAATGAGCTTTGCAGCGCGGTGTAGCGATACAGCTGGTTCAGGATCACGTCGCCGGAGGCATCGCGCTTCAGCTCGATGACGATGCGCATACCTTGCCGGTCCGACTCGTCGCGCACGTCTGCAATACCTTCCAGACGCTTCTCGCGGACCATTTCGGCGATCCGCTCGATCAGGGTCTGCTTGTTCACCTGGAACGGCAGTTCCGTGATGATGATGGCCTCGCGATCCTTGCGGATCTCCTCGATCGTGGCCCTGCCGCGCACGATGACCGAGCCACGCCCCTCGCGCAGGGCGTTGCGGGGGGCGGTCCGCCCCATGATCTCGCCGCCGGTCGGGAAGTCGGGTCCGGGGACGATGTCCAGCAGGGCCTCGTCGCCCATGTTCGGGTCGTCCAGCAGGGCCACTGCCCCGTCCACGACCTCGCCCAGATTGTGGGGCGGGATATTGGTCGCCATGCCGACGGCGATGCCGCCCGCACCGTTGACCAGCAGGTTCGGAATCCGCGCCGGCAGGACGACAGGCTCCAGTTCCTTCTCGTCATAGTTCGGCTGGAAATCGACCGTGTCCTTGTCGATATCCGTCAGCAACGCCACCGCCGCCGGGGCCATCCGCGCCTCGGTGTATCGCATAGAGGCCGGCATATCGCCGTCGACCGAGCCGAAATTGCCCTGGCCGTCGACCAGCATCAGCCCCATCGAGAAGGGCTGGGCCATACGCACCAGCGCCATATAGACCGACGCATCACCGTGCGGGTGGAAGCGACCCAGCACGTCACCGACGACGCGCGCGCACTTGGAATAGGCGCGCTCGGGCGTCATGTTCAGGTCGTGCATCGAATACAGGATGCGGCGGTGAACCGGCTTCAGGCCGTCGCGCACGTCCGGCAGCGCCCGGCTGACGATGACGCTCATCGCATAGTCGAGGTACGAACGGCGCAGTTCGTCCTCGATGGTGATGTTGTCTATGTGGCCGCCCCCCCCACCACCGGGAATTGCGGACGGGTCAGCGTGATCGGATATGTCGTCGGTCAAGGAATTTCGGCTTCATCTGGCCGGAATCAGAACAACTTCCGGGCTTGGGGATTACTAGCATCGGCATCCGGGGCTGGCAAAGTTAAGCCCGTACATATCCCCGGCCCTGAAATCGCATCGAGGAGACACACCATGACCCTTTCCCGGCTTTCCCTTCTGACCGCCGCCTCCCTCGGCGCTGCGGCCCTGATGTCGGGCTGTGTGGCGATGACCGAGAACCACTATGGCGTCGAGCGGCAGGCTGTCGCCCGGATCGGCGATTTCGGCGAGGCGACCCTTATCAATGCTTCGGGCCGGAACATCGGACGCGCCGTCCTGACCCAGGGGCCGTCGGGCCTGTTGATCCGGGTCGAGGCCGATGGGCTGACGCCCGGCTGGCACGGCATCCACATCCATGCGACCGGCGAATGCCAGGCGCCCTTCACCTCGGCCGGCGGTCACATCAACCATGCGGATGGCGCAAAGCCGCACGGCCTGCTGAACGCCGAGGGGCCGGACGACGGTGACCTGCCCAATATCTATGCCGACGAGCAGGGCCGGGTCCGGGCCGAACTCTTCACCACCCGGGCCCGCATCGCGCCCGAAGGGCCGGGACAATGGCTGTGGGACGACAACGGCTCGGCCATCGTCATCCATGCCATGTCCGACGACCACAAGACCCAGCCGATCGGCGGCGCAGGCGAGCGCGTGGCCTGTGGCATCATGGCCGCAGGCTAGGACACACCCGGTGGCTCAGGCCCGGCGGGCCTGGGCCACCTGTTCCGCCTCCCTCGACAGGATATGAAGGAAGGCGCCGCGCGACGCGTCCCAGTTTTCGAGGAGACGCGAGGCCAGCGGCGAACCGGTCTCGGCGGCATGGTCCGCGATCAGGCCCCTGAGCATCTCTGCCGCCGCGCCGACGACGGGTCCGGCCATGACCGACTCGGCATTCAGGGTCTCAGCCGCTCGCCCGGTCTCGTCCCAGACGAAGGCCTCGCCCCCCGACATCCCGGCACCGAAATTCCAGCCCGTCGGCCCCAGGACCACCAGAACGCCACCCGTCATATATTCCCCGCCGTGAGCCCCGCAGCCCTCGACCACCGCCACGGCGCCGGAGTTCCGGACCGCGAACCGCTCTCCCGCCATCCCCGCCGCGAACAGACGCCCCGAGGTAGCCCCGTACAGGCAGGTGTTGCCGATCAGCGCCTGACCCGCTTGCCAGCGGACCGGCCGGATCACCAGATGCGCGCCCGACAGGCCCTTGCCGACATAGTCATTGGCCTCGCCGTCCAGCTCGATCCGCAGGCCCTTCATGCCCCACGCCGCCAGCGACTGACCCGCAGCGCCCTTCAGCCTGAGCGTCAAGTGGCCATCCGGCAGGTCCTGACCGTGGCGACGCACGATCTCGGATGACGTACGGGTGCCGATGGCCCGCTGGGTGTTCCGCACAGCATAGCTGAGCTGCATCTTCTCGCGCCGCTGCAAGCAGGGCTCGGCGTCTACCAGAATCTGGGCGTCCAGACTGTCGGGAACCGGGTTGCGCGGCAGAACCGAGCCGTCCCGCAGGTCCGCGTCGCCCACCCGCACAAGAAGCGGGTTGAGGTCCAGATCGTCGAGGTCGTCGCCCCCGCGGGAGACCTGATAGAGCAGGTCGGTACGGCCGACCGCATCGTCCAGCCGCGTAAGCCCCAGCGAGGCCAGGACTTCCCGCGTCTCCTCGGCGATGAAGGTGAACAGGTTGATGACCTTGTCGGGGGTGCCGGTGAACAGGGCTCGCAGCCGTTCGTCCTGCACACACACACCGACCGGACAGGTGTTGGAATGGCACTGGCGCACCATCAGGCATCCGACGGCGACCAGACTGGCCGTGCCGATGCCGAACTCCTCGGCGCCCAGCATGGCGGCGATCACCACATCGCGCCCGGTGCGGATGCCGCCGTCCGTCCGCAGGCGCACGCGTCCCCGCAGGCCGTTCATGCTCAGCACCTGATGGGCTTCGCTCAGGCCCATTTCCCACGGCATGCCGACCTGTTTGATCGAGCTGATGGCGGCGGCCCCCGTCCCGCCATTGTGCCCCGAAATCAGGATGGTATCGGCCTTGGCCTTGGCCACACCCGCCGCGACCGCACCGATTCCGGACTGAGCCACCAGCTTGACCGTAACCCGGGCCTCGGGGTTGATCTGCTTCAGGTCGTAGATCAGCTGGGCCAGATCCTCGATCGAATAGATGTCGTGGTGGGGCGGCGGACTGATCAGGCCCACGCCCGGCGTCGCATGGCGCATTCGGGCAATGAACTCGGTGACCTTGAACCCCGGCAGCTGCCCGCCCTCACCCGGCTTGGCGCCCTGGGCGACCTTGATCTCTATCTCGCGGCAGCGGGTCAGATATTCGGCCGTCACCCCGAACCGCCCCGAGGCGATCTGCTTGACCGCGCTGTTCGGATTGTCGCCGTTCGGGCGGGTGCTGTAGCGCTCGGGGTCCTCGCCGCCCTCGCCCGAAACCGAGCGGGCCCCGATCCGGTTCATGGCGATGTTGAGCGTCTCATGCGCTTCGGGGCTCAGCGCCCCCAGCGACATGCCGGGCGTGACGAAGCGTTTGCGGATTTCATTGACGCTCTCGACCGCCTCGAGCGGCACGGTGCCGGTCTCGCGGAAATCCAGCAGGTCGCGCAGGGCCCCCGCGGGCTGCTCGCGCACCCGCCGACTATAGGCCTTGTAGCGCCCATAGTCGTTGCGCGTGGTCGCATCCTGAAGCCGATGGATCGCTTCGGCGTCCCAACCGTGGCGTTCTTCGCCGGCCCGGATGCGGTGCGACCCGCCCAGCCGCAGGCCCGGCCGGTCGCGACCGAAACCGGCCTCGATCAGGCGCAACGCACGGGCCTCCAGTCCCGGCAGCCCGATGCCGGAGACCCGCGACGTCATGCCCGGGAAGATGTCCGCGACCAGCGCCCGGGACAGTCCCAGGGCCTCGAACTCGAACGCCCCGCGATAGGCCGATATGACGGATATGCCCTTTTTGGCGAGAATCTTGAGCAGGCCGGCCTCGATCGCCGCCTTGTAGTTCAGGCAGGCCTCACGCAGCGACCCCGGGCCATAGCGGCCCTCGTCCTGTCGCTGCAGAAAGGTCTCCTGCGCCAGCCAGGCGTTGACGGCGGTCGCGCCCGACCCGACCAGAACGGCAAAGGCATGGGCGTCCAGCGCCTCGGCCGTGCGCACCACGATCGATACGAACGACCGCAGGCCTTCTTCCACCAGACGGGTGTGCACGGCGGCGGTCGCCATGATCATGGGGATGACCGGCCGGCCCGGACCCATGTCTTCGTCGGTCAGGACCAGAATACCCGAACCGGCCCGAACCTGCGCCACCGCCTCGGAGCGCAGACGCTCGATGGCCTCGCGCAGGGCCGTGCCCGCGGGTCCACCGACGGTCGATCCGTCGAAGCTGGTGTCCAGCCGGGCCACAGCGCCCTCGCCCACCACATCCAGCATGCGGTCGAACATGCCGGTGGTGAGGACAGGGCTGTCCAGAACGTGCACCCGGGTCTGGCCCTCTTCCTGGGCAAGGATGTTGCCGAGGTTCTTGAACCGTGTGCGCAGCGACATGGCCGCGCACTCGCGCAGGGAGTCGATCGGCGGGTTGGTGACCTGGGCAAAGGCCTGCCGGAAATAGTGGCTGAAGGGCCGGTCGAGGCCGGACAAGACGCGGGGAACGGCGTCATCCCCCATAGACCCCACCGCTTCCTTGCCGTCGACGACCATGGGATCGAGCAGGGTCTCGATGTCCTCGCGGGTCCAGCCGGCTGCGGCCTGCATCCGCGTCAGGGCCTCGCCCTCCAGCCGCCTTGGCTCCGGTCCCGGACCGACCCTGGGCTCCAGATCGACGATATTGGCCAGCCACCGGTCATAGGGGTGCTCGGCGGCGAGCCGGTCGAGGATGGCCGTCTCGTCGTAGAGGCGGCCTTCGTCCAGATCGAGGGCGATCATGCGACCCGGCCCGATATGCAGATTGCGGGCGATACGCTCCGGAGCAATGCCCGTCATCCCGACCTCGGAGCCACAGATGAGCAGGCCGTCCGTGGTCTCGGTCACCCGCAGGGGGCGCAGGCCGTTCCGGTCCTTGCCGGCCACCACCCATCGGCCGTCGGTCGCGCACAGGGCGGTCGGCCCATCCCACGGCTCCATCACGGCGTTGCAATAGGCATAGAAGGCCTGATGGGCCGGGCTGAGCGTGCCGGAAATGGAGGCTTCCGGGATCAGCAGCGCCTTGGCCATCGGCGCCGACCGCCCGGCCCGGACCAGAACCTCGAACACATTGTCGAGCGCGGCGGAGTCCGAGCCGCGCTGCTGGATGACCGGCTTGACGATATCGTCGTCCGCGCCGAACGCCGTCGCCGTCATGCGAATTTCGTGGCTGCGCATCCAGTTGGCATTGCCGCGCAAGGTGTTGATCTCGCCGTTGTGCGCCAGCATCCGGAAGGGCTGGGCGAGGCGCCACTCGGGGAAGGTATTGGTCGAATAGCGCTGGTGGAATACGGCCGCCGACGCGACCACGTCCGGATCGGTCAGGTCCGGATAGAATTCCGCCAGCGCCTGGGCCAGCATCATGCCCTTGTAGATGACCACCTGCGCCGACAGGGAACAGATATAGACGTCGATGCCGCGTGCCCGGGCCCGGGCCTCGATCCGGCGCCGCAGAAGGTAGAGGGCGCGCTCCAGATCCTCACCTTCCAGACCCTCCGGGGCCGCCAGCATGATCTGTTCGATCTCGGGCCGGGTCGCCGCGGCCCGCTCGCCCAGGATTCCCGGCCGGTGCGGCACCTGGCGCCAGCCGTACAGATAGAAACCCGCGGCCTGCACCTCACGCTCGATCACCACCCGCGCCTGCTCCTGCGCGCCCAAGTCGTGGCGCGGCAGGAAGACCATGCCGACCGCCAGCGGGGCGGACCGCGGCTCGCGCCCCTGCTCGCGCACCTGGCGCAGGAAGAAGTCGCGCGGCAGGCCGATCAGCAAGCCCGCCCCGTCGCCGGACCGGCCGTCGGCATCGACCGCGCCCCGATGCCAGACGGCCTTGAGCGCGGCGATCGCCAGATCGACGACATCGCGGCGCGGCTGGCCATCCATGGCCGCGACCAGCCCGACCCCGCACGCATCGCGTTCACTGTGGGGATCATAGGCGCCAGCGTCGATCAGGGCCTGCCGGTCGTCGAGGTATCTCTGGCGATCAAAGCTCATGCGGCCACCTGCTGGCGCGCACCCAGCCATGCATGGATTTCAGCGGCCGCATCCTGCCCCTCGCGTACAGCCCAGACGACCAGCGAGGCCCCCCGCGAGATATCGCCGGCCACAAAGACGCCCTCCAGCGTGGTGGCGCGCGTCCCCGCAGCCGACCAGACCGTGCCGTCATCGTGGACCGCCAGATCGGACGTGTGGAACTGGCTGCGCAAGTCCTCGGGCTCGAAGCCCAGCGCCTCAATGACCATGTCGGTCTCGCAGTCATAGGCACTGTCGGCCAGTTCGCGGATCGAGCGGCGCCCGTCCGGGCCGGAATCGGACAGGGCTGTGCGTATGGCCCGGACCGAGCAGACCCGGCCGGCCGCGTCCCGCACGGCCCGCGGCGAGGCCAGCCAGTCGAAGATGACGCCCTCCTCCTCGGCATTGGCCACCTCGCGGGCGCTGCCCGGCATATTGGCCCGGTCGCGGCGATAGAGGCAGGTCACCGACGTTGCGCCCTGGCGGACAGCGGTCCGCACACAGTCCATGGCCGTGTCGCCCCCGCCGATCACCACCACCCGGCGGCCACGCGCATCCAGCGCCCCGGACTCGAATTCCGGGACGCTATCGCCCATCCCCTTGCGGTTGGACGCGGTCAGATAGTCGAGGGCTGGCACCACACCCTCCGCGCCACAGCCCGGCAGGGTCAGGCGACGCGCCGCATAGACCCCGGTCGCCAGCAGCACCGCTTGATGCCGGCTGCGCAGGTCGTCAAACGGGACATCGCGCCCGATCTCGACCCCCAGTTCGATCTTTACCCCCGAGGCCACCAGCCGGTCGATCCGCCGCTGGACCACCGGCTTTTCCAGCTTGAAGCCCGGGATGCCGTACATCAGCAGCCCGCCGGCGCGATCCTGCCGCTCGTAAAGGGTGACGGCATAGCCCAGCCCGCGCAGCCGGTCGGCGGCAGCCAGACCCGCCGGTCCGGATCCGACAATGCCGATGGACTCCGCGCGCTCGCGCACCGGGGCGATCTCGGAAATCCAGCCCTGTTCGAACGCCATGTCGCCCAGCCAGCGCTCGACCGAGCCGATTGTCACCGTCTCCCAACCCGCCCGTTCCAGAGTACAGGCCCCTTCGCACAACCGGTCCTGCGGACAGATGCGGCCGCAGATTTCCGGCAGGGCGCTGGTCGCCTCCGAGGCGCGCCACGCCTCTTCCAGCCGCCCCTCGGCCGCCAGCCTCAGCCAGTCCGGGATGGCGTTCTCCAGCGGGCAACCGCTCTGACAGAAGGGCACACCGCACTGGGCACAGCGGCTCGACTGATCCACGCCTGTCGCATTTGCGAAGTCGGCGTAGATCTCCTGAAAGGACTGGATACGCTCCGTCGGCGGCACCTTCGGCGGTGTACGCCGGACGACGTCCGGGAATTTCTGGTTGCGATGCAGCATGACCCCACCTTCGGGGCCGCGGCCACGGATCGCAAGAGCGCTGCGGTGAATTTTCGCTCAGATCAGACAGGAAGGCGGCTGTCCAGAGCAATTTCCTGCCCCGAAAAACGCCCGGGCGCGTCATTTCGGTCAGAGAGTCTCCTCGAACGCCTCGATGAGCCGCTCCAGACGCCCCAGACCGATATCCCAGAACGCCGGATCGCGCGGGTTCAGGCCGAATGGCTTGAGCGCCTCGTCGTACGGACGCGTGCCGCCCCCGGCCAGAAGCTCACGGTACAGGGGCGTAAAGCCCTGCGGATCCTTGCGGCGCGTCTCCATCAGGGCCGCAACCAGCAGATCCCCGAACGCATAGGCATAGACATAGAAGGGCGAGTGGACGAAGTGGCTGACATAGGCCCACCAGTGCTCATAGCCGTCGTTCAAGGTGACGGCGGGGCCCAGAGACGCGCCCATCTCTTCCAGCCAGATTTCGCCGATCCGCTCCGCCCCTACCTCACCGGTCTGCCGCTCGTCATGGAAACGGGTCTCGAAACGGTGAAAGGCGATCTGGCGGACGACGGTGTTCAGCCCGTCCTCGATCCGTCCGGCCAGCAGGCCCTGACGCTCGGCCTCGGGCGCCGAGTCCAGCAGCCGGTCAAAGGTCAGCCCCTCGGCGAAGATCGAGGCTGTCTCGGCCAGTGTCAGGGGTGTGTCGGCCAGCAGACTGCCGGCTCCCGCCGCAAGCGTCTGGTGCACGCCGTGCCCCAGCTCGTGCGCCAGGGTCAGCACATCGCGCCGCTCGCCCATCCAGTTCAGGAAGACATAGGGGTGACGATCTGCCGTCACGGGGTGAGCATAGGCCCCCGACTGCTTGCCCGCCCGGGGCCGTGCATCGATCCAGTTCCGGTCAAAGAAGGTCCCGGCCCGCTCGGCAAACTCCGGGCCGAGATCCGAAAAGCTATCCAGAACCAGCGCCCGTCCCTGCGCCCAGTCAAACCCGCGCGGGGCCCTGGTGGTCAGCGGTGCATTCCGATCCCAGTGATTGAGCGTCTTCACACCCAGCGCCCGGGCCTTCGCCGCATAATAGCGGTGCGACAGGCGCGGATAGGCGGCGGTGACAGCCTCGACCATCGCATCCACGGCCTCGCCATCGACCTCATTGGCCAGATGGCGGCTATCGGCCGGGCGTTTGAAGCCGCGCTTCCTGTCCTCCAGCGCCTTCTCGGCCGCCACCGTATTCAGCACCAGACCCAGGGTCCGCGTCTCGGCCTTCAGCGCCTCGGTCAGTCCTTCGGCCACAGCCTTGCGGCGGGCGCCCTTGGGGTCGGACAGACTGTTCAGCGCCTCGCTGAGCGTCAGTGTATCGCGCCCGGCCTTGACCCGCAGATCGGCCAGAGTCTCGTCGAACAGGCGCGGCCACTGGGCCGATACCGGCATCTGTTCGGCCAGAAAGGTCTCCAACTCCTCTGACAGTTCATGCGGTTTCATCGCCCGTACCCGGCGCAGCCACGGCCGCCAGCGCGCGGCCGGAGCATGGGCCGCAAGCCCCGCCTCAACCTCGGCCTCCTCCAGTTGGTTGATCTCCAGCGTCAGCCAGACGGTCGGAGTCGAAATCTCGGTCAGTGACTGGCGCACATCGGCTTCGAACGCCTGGGCCGACGCATCATCGCGCCGCGTCGAGGCGTCCAGAAAGGCATAGGCCCCGACCGCGCCTAGGCGATCCGCCGCCTGCTCATAGAGGGTGATCGCCCGATCCAGCCGCTCGCCCAGCACCTCTGGTTCACCACGCGCCGACACCAGCGTGCCCGCCATCGCATTCATCTCGGCAACCGAAGCGCGCGCCGCCTCCATATCCATCTTCAGACGTGGGTCATCCTTGGCGGCATACAGGTCGGTCAGGTCCCACAGGGGCAGGTCGGCGGTCGGTGTCTTGAAAGGTGCGTTCATGCCGTTGGGTATGGGGTCGCGGAGGGCTGGAGGCAAGGCAGTCCGCCCCCGACGTTAACCCCCCGCACACCACGCCGGACAACGCGATCTTCACCGCATCCGGGGTACACCCGTCCCGAAACGAGCCAGTCCGGGGTCTGCCCCCGAGACCGGCCAACGGTGATGATAGAGGGGTGCCCCATGGCCAAGACCGTACTGGTCGTCGATGACGATCCGACCCAGCGCCGCCTGGTCCAGGCGGTTCTGGAGCGCGAGGGATTTGCCGTCGCCCATGCCGAGAACGGCGGCGAGGCGATCGACTGCCTGACCAAGGGTGGCGGGGCCGATGTGGTGCTGCTGGACATGGTCATGCCGGGCATGACGGGCCTCGAGTGTTTGACCGAGCTGCGCGCCGCAGGGGTGAGCACTCCGGTGATCGTGCTGACCGCCAACGCCGGCATCGAAAGCGTCGTCAAGGCCATGCAGGCCGGGGCCCAGGACTTCTTCGTCAAGCCGGTCTCGGCCGAGCGCCTGCTGGTCGGGGTCAGGAACGCCCTGCAGCTGACCCAGCTGACCGCCGAGGTCGGCCGACTCAAGAAACACACCTCGGGCCGCACCACCTTTGACGATCTGGTCGGCGACAGCCCGGCCATGCGCATGGTCAAGGCTCTCGGCATCCGCGCGGCCGGCTCGACCATTCCGGTGCTGATCACCGGCGAGAGCGGCGTCGGCAAGGAAGTGATCGCCCGCGCCCTGCACGGCGCCTCGGACCGGGCCGGCCGGCCGTTCGTGGCCGTCAACTGCGGCGCCCTGCCCGCCAATCTGGTCGAGTCGATCCTGTTCGGCCACGAGAAGGGCAGCTTCACCGGCGCCCACGACAAACACCTCGGCAAGTTCAAGGAGGCCGACGGCGGCACCCTCTTCCTTGACGAGATCGGCGAACTGCCGCTGGACATGCAGGTCAAGCTGCTGCGCGCCCTGCAGGAAGGCGAGATCGACCCGGTCGGATCGAAACGCCCGGTCCGCGTGGACGTCCGCATCGTTTCGGCCACCAATCGCGACCTGGCCAAACAGGTTAAAGGCGGCGCCTTCCGCGAGGACCTGTTTTATCGTCTGAATGTGTTTCCGATCGAGGCTCCGGCCCTGCGCGACCGCCACGAGGATGTCCCGGCCCTGGTCGACCACTTCATCGGGCGCTTCAACGTCGAGGAAGGCAAGCGCGTCGTCGGCTGCGCGCCCGAGACCGCCGAATTGCTCAGGGCCTTCGACTGGCCCGGCAATGTCCGCCAGCTGGAGAATGCGGTTTATCGCGCCATCGTGCTGGCCGACGGGCCCTTCCTCAAGCCGCACGACTTCCCGGCGATCTCGGGCGTGGCCATGCCGACGCCCGAGCTGGATGCAGCTCCCGCGAGCACCGCCGCAACTATGGCCCACGACCTGCCTCCTGCCCCCGATACGCCGATCCGCATTCTGGACGGCAAGGGCCATCTGCGCACGCTGGAGGAGATCGAGCGCGACCTGATCCAGCACGCCATCGAGGTCTATGCCGGCCATATGTCGGAAATCGCCCGCCGCCTCGGCATCGGTCGGTCCACCCTCTATCGCAAGGTCCGCGAGCAGGGGCTGGACGTTGACATGGAACAGTCTGCCTGACGCCGCATTGCAATTTCTTAAGTAGCGTGGCGGCGCGAGAGGGGCCAAGAGAGCGCATGACCCTGTTCGGCGACGGCTCATGAACAACAACGACAACTCCTTCAACGCACGGCCCTTCTCTCAGGTTCTGACGGATGTCGGCGCCGTCGACGATCCTGTCCTGCCGATGACCGAGCTGGTCGGAACCTTCGGGGAGCGGGGGTTCGGCGCCCTGTTGCTGACGCTGGGGCTGCTCAGTGCTGTCATCGGCGTGATCCCGGGCATGACCACCGTGCTGGGCGTGCCCATCATGATCATCGGGGCGCAGCTTCTTTTCCGTCAGGACGTGCTCTGGCTGCCGGGCTGGATCATGAAGCGCGATATTCCCCGTCCGGCCTTCGCCGAGGCGGCGGACAAGGTCAGGGACCGTCTGCAGATGATCGAGCGGTTCAGCCGGCCCCGCCTCGGCTTCATGAGTACCGACCTGTCCGAGGCCCTGATCGGCCTGATGTGCATGATCTGGGCGGCGGTGCTGATGCTGCCGCTGATCGGCTTCAACCTGTTCCCGTCCCTGATCGTGGCTGCCTTCGGCTTTGGCCTGATGCAAAAGGACGGTGTCATGATGCTGATCGGCTGGGTGATCTCGGCGGGTATGGCGACCTTCACCTGGCTGGTCTGGGAAACCGTCAGCCGCGTCCTCATGGCGACTTGGGAAATGGGGACCCAGTTCTTCTGATGAAAAGGCCGGAGGGTGAACCCTCCGGCCTCAGGTTTTCGAACCTATCGGAACAGTGACAGGACCAGCTGCGGAGTCTGGTTGGCGATGGACAGGGCCTGAACCCCCAGTTGCTGCTTCGTCTGCAGCGCCTGAAGCTTGGCGCTTTCCTTCGCCAGATCGGCATCGACCAGATTCCCGACCCCTGATTCCAGCGAGTCCGTCAGCTTGCCGACGAACGAAAGATGGGTGGTCAGGGCCTTCGACTTGGTGCCCAGACGCGCAAGCGCGCCCGAGACCGCATCGATGGAATTATTGACGGCCGTAAGCGAGGCCGCCGCCTTCGTCAGGGTATCGATCGACTGCGTCGTGGCCACACTGACATTGGTGCTTCCAAGCGCCATCACTTCCGCTCCCACGGTGATGGTGGCGTTGCCTTGCGCATTGGCCAGGGCGTTGAAACCGGTGGCGCCGGTCTCCAGCAGGTTGACCCCGTTGAATTCGGCGTTGGTAGTCACAGTCGCGATCTGGTCACGCAGGGCCTCGAAGTCCTCGTTCAGCGCGGCCCGCGCTGCCGTCTTCAGCGACGCATCGGTCGCTGCCAGTGCCTTCTCCTTCAACTGCAGCAAGAGGTCAGAGACCGTCTCGCCCGCCGCGATGGCCACATCGACTGCAGCTACGCCACGGTCCAGTGACTGCTTGACCGCCCCCAGGGCCCCGATGTCGGCACGTTGCCCCTGGGCGATGGCCCAGATGGCACCGTTGTCCTTTACGCTGGCCACCTTCTTGCCGGTGTTGATCCGGCTTTGGGTGACCGCGAGGTCGGTGTTGGTGGCGTTCAGGTTCTGGAGCGCAATCATTGCGCCCACGTTGGTGTTGACCGAATTGCTCATCGGCGGGTCCTTCCATTCTGGTCGGGTGGGTTAACGGTCTTCTGACCGTCGAACCGGTTCTGGTTCGCTCCCGCACAGGCAAGAAAGATGCCGCTGCCGCAACGCTTTTAATGCATTGATATTACCGTATTTTTCCCCGCGATGTCACGGCGCGACCGGCAAGAGCTTCCGGGTCGGGAAAAATCTTCAGGCCGCTTCCGACGCTTGCGGGGCCAGCCCCTGCATGATCATGCGGTTGATATCGATCAGGGGCTCGAAATCCTCCTCGCCCCGCATGATCTGCGAACTGTGGCGGCTGACGAACAGGCTGATCGAGATGATCTGGGCGCGCAGGCCCTCGCCCATGGCATTGCCGGGGTCAGAGCAGTCCGTGGCGAGGGCCGACCAGACCCGGCGGTTCCAGTCCAGGGCGTCGATACGGGTCGCCACATCCGACGGATCGGCCTGGGCGGCATGCATCAGGGCGCGGGTCACCTGGCCGAACAGCCGGTACTCCATCTCCCGGGGAGTTTCAGTCCGCGCTGCGGCCTTGCTGTACGCCTGAAGCGACATGACCCAACCTTTGCTCTTCGTATTCGATCAGTTTGCGCGCCGTCATCAGCGCCTTGTAGTACTCGCGGGCCAGCACGTGTCGGGACGCCGCAACGCAGTCGGCCATCGCATCCGGATTGCGGGTAGCGCTCATGAACTCACTGACTCGCAGCGTGAATTCATCGTGGAACTTGGCGGCGGCAGCCTCGTCCAGATACATCATCATGACCGGGAAATAGATGCGGCGCGCCGGGCTGTTGACCTCGTCCGGCTGCATGATGTCCTTCTCACGCAGGACGCTGGCCTTGTTCTGCAGAACCAGAACACTGCGGCGATCCCCGTTCTGGACGACGGCGCCGTTCAGCACGAAACGCTCACCCGGTTTCAAGGACAGTTTCAGCGGCATCCGGCGGGCCTCCCCTTCAGTCCCGCCCCTGCGAGCTAGCGCGGCGGTCCCCTAAAGCCTCTAAACAGTCGTGGTTAACCGTGTGTTGTGACAGGGCACGGCAGAGTGCGGGGAATCGTCACTCCTGTCAGGATACCTGGCTCGCATGTCCAGTCCCGCCTTCGCCGCCCAGCCGGATACCACCGCCCCGATCGCCCACGGCCCGTTTGCCGTGGCTCAAGGGGTCGCCGGAGACGCCGCCTCAACCGATGCGCTGAACCGTCTGTCCCGAAAATTGGCAGGCCGTACGGGCACGGCCAAAGTCCAGCGTCGCATGGTCGAGCACCTCAAGGCTGCCGTCGCCGCCGTCCGGATGCAGGACTACACCCGAGGCGCCGAACGCTGCCTCGAAGTCCTCAATATCGACGAGAAAAGCGGCCTGGCCTGGCATGTCCTGGCCATCTGCCAGGAAAAGTCCGGCCATCTGGCGCAGGCTCTGTCCGCCTATGAGGCTGCCCTGGCCCTGATGCCGGACGAAAACAACATCGCCCACGACCTCAGCCGCCTGGCCCAGCGTCTGGGACAGCTCGAGATCGCCGAAAAGCTCCTGCGGAAATTCCTCTCTGTCGAGCCCGGCCACATCGACGCCACCAACAACCTCGCCTGCGTGCTGCGCGATGCTAACCGCTATGAAGAGGCGGTCGAAGTTCTGCGCGACATGATCCAGGTCGAGCCCGGCAGCGCCCTCCTCTGGAACACGCTCGGCACGGTCCAGAGCGATCAGGGCGACATGGCGACCGCCCTCACCTTCTTTGAAGAGGCCCTGCGCCTCGACCCGGAGTTTTCGAAGGCGCGCTACAACCGCGCCAACGTTCGTCAGCCCCTGGGGGATCTCGAGGGCGCGCTGGCCGATATCGAGGCCGCCTTCCCCGGCGCCGAGCCCGGCTATGAAACCGCCATGATGACCATGGCCCGCGCCCTGCTGCGGCTGGGGGCCGGGGACCTGTCGGGCGGCTGGGCTGACTATGAGATCCGCCTCAGCCCCGACATGCCTGAAGCCATGCATGCCGTCGTCGATATGCCGCGCTGGCACCCCGATACCCAGCCCCTTCCGGGCCGACGCATTCTGGTCGTGGGCGAACAGGGCATCGCCGACGAAATGGTCTTCGGTTCCGCCCTTGGCGACCTGATCGAGGCGGTCGGCCCCGAGGGTCAGGTCATCATCGCTGTCGAACCTCGCCTGGTCGATATCTTCCAGCGCAGCTTCCCCCGGGCCATCGTCGGCGGACACCGTGCGGTGAAGATGGAAGGGCGCCTGTACCGCTACATCCCCTTCATGGAGAGCGAGGACGCCCCGTCCGCTGACGCCTGGGTGCCGATGGCCAGCCTGATGCCGGTCTTCCGTCCCACGGTTGCGGCCTTCCCCGACCGATCCGGCTATCTGGTCGCGGACCCGGCGCGCGTGGCCCACTGGAAGGCCGAGGTCGAGGCGCTTGGCCCCGGCCTCAAGGTCGGCCTGCACTGGAAGAGCCTGGTGCTGAACGGCGTCCGCGCCCGCTACTTCTCCAGCTTCGAACGCTGGAAGCCCGTCCTGACCACGCCGGGCTGCGTCATGGTCAATCTGCAGTGCGGAGACGTCAGCGCCGACCTGGCCGCCGCAGAGGCAGCCGGGGTTACCCTCTGGACGCCGCCGATCAACCTCAAGGACGACCTTGAGGATCTCGCCGCTCTGTCGCTGGCCATGGATGTGGTGATCGGACCGGGCATTGCCGGCACCAATATCGCCGCCGCCGTCGGGGCCGAGACCTGGCTGATCTATGCGCCCGACGACTGGCACCTGCTGGGCACGGACCGCTATCCCTTCTACCCCCACATGCGCACCTTCGCCCGGGCCTTCGACGGCTGGGATCAGGCGATCCGGGACGTCGCCGCAGCGTTGGCGGAAAGAGCCTCCGGCTGACGGAACAGGGCTGGCCGGCGTGACGTTCTCTCCCTGACAGGAGATGACCATGACACCCGCCGACAACACCCCCGACGAACAGGACCAGTCCGAAACCTTCGACGAAACCCACATCGACGACGAGGGCGACGGCGACATCCTTCCGGATCAGGCCGACCCCGTCTTCGACGTTACACAGAAGAAGGGCGACGCTGACGAGGAGGACGACGATCTGGACGAAATCCAGACGTTGCAGCGCTCCGACCCGGACGGTCGCGTCGACTCCCGCCCCGACGAGATCGAGCTGGTCTACGACGGGCTGATGCGCAACCGCCGCGGCGCCCAGGGCAGCGCAGCCCACTGGGAGGCCCGCCGTCTCGCCGACGACGACATCGAGGCCCTCGGCTACGGTCCCGACGACGACACGCTTTCTCCGAATGACAGGAACCCCGCATGACCCACCCGGACAATGACAATCATCCTGGCAAGGACGACAGCGACACCGACGCTCCCTTCGCCCGCAAGGTCGATCGTGAAACCGGTAAGCCGGACCAGCTGAAGGACAAGCTCTCGAAGTCAGAAAGCCGCCAGGACGCCCTGCAGGACGAAGCGGTCGAGGAAAGCTTCCCCGCCAGCGACCCGCCCACGCCCAAGCAGATCACCTGAACCCTGTTCACCTGATCGCCCATCGGCTACCACCCTTCCGGAGACTCTCCGGAAGGGACTGCCGTTTATGAGCCGATTTGCGGGTACGCAGCGCTACATCGCCACCGAGGATCTTAGGGTGGCCGTCAATGCCGCCGTGGCGCTGGAACGCCCCCTGCTGGTCAAGGGCGAGCCGGGCACCGGCAAGACCGTCCTGGCCTTTGAACTGGCCGAGGCGCTGGATGCGCCCCTGATCACATGGCACATCAAGTCCACCACGAAGGCCCACAATGGCCTGTACGAATATGACGCCGTCAGCCGCCTGCGCGACAGCCAACTCGGCGACGAGCGCGTGCATGACGTCCGCAACTATCTGAAACCCGGCAAGCTGTGGGAGGCGTTCACCGCCCCCAAACGCCCTGTCCTGTTGATCGACGAGATCGACAAGGCGGACATCGAGTTCCCGAACGACCTCCTCCAGGAGCTGGATCGGATGGAGTTTTTCGTCCAGGAGACCGGCGAAACCATCCGGGCCGACACCCGCCCGGTCGTCATCATCACCTCGAACAACGAAAAGGAGCTGCCCGACGCCTTTCTGCGCCGGTGCTTCTTCCACTACATCCGCTTTCCCGACTCCGACACGCTCAAGTCGATCGTCGATGTCCACTTCCCGGACATCAAGCCGCGTCTGGTGTCCGAGGCGCTGCGCACCTTTTACGAAATCCGCGAGACTCCGGGCCTCAAGAAAAAGCCCTCGACGTCCGAACTTCTGGACTGGCTCAAGCTGCTACTGGTCGACGACATCGATCCGGCCACCCTGCGTGAAACCAGTGGGTCAAAGCTCATTCCGCCACTGCACGGGGCCTTGTTGAAAAACGAGCAGGACGTGCATTTGTTCGAGCGTCTCGCCTTCCTCAACCGCCGCGAGGGCGCGCGTCCCGGCGGCTGAGGACGCCTTTACCGCGATTTCACTGGATTTCTGGGCCCCGAACCGCAGGATGGGGCCGAAGAGGACGTGTTGATGATGCGTACGCCCACCCTGATCATGAGCAGTTTGCTGCTCGCCTGCACCGGCCTCGCCGCCTGTGGCGACGACTCCATTCGTATCACCACCACGCGTGAGGGCGGCGAGAACAAGGGTGTCCTCAAGGTCGTCCAGACCCTTCAGTGCCCCAAGACCCAGGGTAGTCTGACCCGCAAGGGCACCGCTCAGGCCGGCGGCAAGGTCTGCGTCTATGCCGGGCCACGTGGTTCTGAGGTTACCCTGCACCTCCAGCCGCTGGACGGTGCCTCGGCCGAGGAGGTGCTCAAGGCTTTCGAGGACCGCCTGTCGGGAGACATGCCGCAGACCATCGCCGCCGTGGAGGCCTCGGACCAGACCGGAGGGAACGGCGGCCCCGCGGGCGGCGACAGTGCCACCGTCCAGGCCCCGGGCGTCCGCATTCAGGCCGAGGGCGACACCGCCCAGGTCAAGGTGCCAGGCCTGTCGATCGATGCCGACGGAGACCGCGCCAGCATCCGCATTGGCGGCGTAACCATCAATGCCAATGACAGCGCCTCCAGTGTCGATATCGAAGGTGGCTCCGACGACGGCAGCGTCAACATTCAGGCCGCCGCCGACGGTGCTGTGATCCGCACGCGGGCATCCGGCGATGCGACCCGGGCGACCTGGCTGGTTACTGACGGCCAGACCGAGGGGCTGGGCTGGCGTCTGGTCGGGTATGAGGCGCGCGGCCCGGCCGGCGGCCCGCTGGTCATTGCCGTGGTCCGCGCCAAGGAGACGGGTCAGGACCCTCTCCTCGACGACGCCCGCGACCTGCTGACACTCAACGTCGGCGAATAGGTCCACCCGGCCCCTTGATCCGACGCTCAGGATCGGTCACCTGACCGCCTGATCAAAGGAACCGACTTGGCCGACCGCTCTCCCTCTTCCCGTGCGCCGCGCGCCTGGCAACGCATGTTGTCAGGGCGGCGGCTTGACCTTCTTGACCCTTCGCCCTTCGACATCGAGATCGAGGACATCGCCCATGGCCTGGCCCGCGTGGCCCGGTGGAACGGCCAGACGGTTGGCGATCACGCCTTTTCGGTCGCCCAGCACAGCGTGATCGTTCAGGAGATCGTCGCCCATATCCAGCCGGACATCGAACCCCGGTGGCTGCTGGCCGCCCTGCTGCACGACGCCTCGGAATATGTGATCGGTGACATGATCTCGCCGTTCAAATCGGCCCTGGGCGTGAATTACAAGGATTTCGAAAGCCGCCTCGAGACCGCCATCCACGTCCGGTTCGGACTGCCCGCCAGGACCCCGCGCGCGATCAAGACCCTGATCAAGACGGCCGACAAGGCCTGTGCCTGGTTCGAAGCCACCCAGCTGGCCGGATTCAGCAAGGCCGAGGCGCTTGGCTTCTTCGGGCGCCCCCCCGTCGGCTATGAGCTGGAGATCCGGCCCGAACCCGCCTCCATCGCCCAGGCGCGCTATATGGATCGCTACCATGCCCTGGTCGCGGCCCGGGATGCCGCCGCGCCCAAGCCCACAGCCTGGACGCCCAAGGTGCCGCGTCGCGCCGCCGGACGGCGAGGCTGACCATGGCCGAGGCCGCCCCTCCGACCGGGATCCGCATTGGCCTTTCGGCCGTGGTGATCGGCCTCCGGCTGGGCGAGGCGGTTGTCCTGACCACGCGGGCCGAGGACGGCAGCGCCGCCCTGCCCTTCGGGCCCTTTGACCCGGTCCGCGATCGCACCTTCGAGCTGGCACTGCGGGCCTTCGTCACTGCCCAGACCGGTTTTCGCCCCGGCTATGTCGAACAGCTCTACACCTTCGGCGACCTCGGCCGGGCCTCGCCCCGCGCCACGCCGGGCCCCGAGCGCCTGCGCGAGGTCTCGGTCGGTTATCTGGCGCTGACCGCCGACGCGGCTGACACGGCGGCCATTGTCCGGCCCGGCGGCGAGGCCCGCTGGCAGCCCGTGCTCGACTTCTTTCCATGGGAAGATCACCGTCAGGGGCGCCCTCCGGCACTCGGCCCGCTGGACAGTGCCCTCGATACCTGGGTCGAAGCCGACCCGCGCCGCCGCGCCCGTGTCGACGCCCTGTTCGCCCCCGGGGCCGACCAGCGCTGGAGCGACAGCCGCGTCCTGGAACGCTACGAACTGCTCTACGAGGCTGGGCTGGTGCAGGAGGCCGCCCGCGATGCGTACGGGGAGCGGCCGGCCCTCCCCTCGGGTTCGCCCATGGCCTCGGACCACCGCCGCATCCTCGCCACCGGCCTCGGTCGCCTCCGCAGCAAGCTGCGCTACCGCCCCGTTCTGTTCGACCTTGTGCCGTCCACCTTTACCCTCTCGGAGCTGCAGCGCGGGGCCGAGGCCATCACCGGCATTACCCTGCACAAGCAGAATTTCCGTCGGGGTGTCGAGCGTACCGGTCTGGTCAGTCCTACGGGCCGCTTCAGCACCGGCACCGGTGGCCGCCCGGCAGAACTGTTCACCCGCAGCGGCGCCGATCCGCTGGACGGCCAGACGTTGGGCCTGCCCCTGCCTGCCCTTCGCTGAAATCGCGGCCGCAGCCTCTTGCGGCGCAGCCCCTGTCCGACTAGAGAAGCCGTCCGTTCGACCAGAACACGACGGCCCCGCGGAGAGGTGGCAGAGTGGTTGAATGTACCGCACTCGAAATGCGGCGTGCCTTCACGGGTACCGGGGGTTCGAATCCCCCCCTCTCCGCCATCGCCTACTCCATTGAATATCAACGGCACTGTCAGCCCAAACTGATTGCCGGTGACGTCGGGGACACCTAGCGTCGCCGGCATGGCCAAATCGACCAACCCGTTCCGCTACTTTGACAGCTCGCCGGAGGTGATCCGCCTCATGGTGATGATGTACGTGAAGTACCCGCTGTCGCTTCGCAATGTGGAGGACCTGCTGGCCGAGCGTGGCATCGATATTGCCACGAGACAGTGAGGCTCTGGTGGAACCGGTTCGGTCCGATGTTCGCCGCGGAGATCCGCAGGAAGCGGGTCCAGAAGATGCGCGCTTACACCCACTGGCGGTGGCATCTCGACGAGGTCTACGTAAAGATCAACGGCGAGATGC
>CAXQIE010000016.1:0-21622 GCA_964224415.1 Neptunomonas phycophila | reverse complement strand
GGTCCGGCCTCTCCCCGCGAGAGACCGGACCGAACCGGACCCGGCCCGGAGGGTCGACAGACTGCAGGTCAACAGACTTCAACCCACCGCCGTGGCCCCCGGTCACGGCGGTGGTGTCGTTTCGGGGAAGGTTTTACCACCCGCGACTGGACAGTCGGGCCCGACCAGTCAAAGGGAGGGCTGTGTCCGTTTCCCGCCGCCCCTTTCCTGCGCCGTCAGTTGAGCCGGATGCTCTTGCCGGTCGCCGGTTCCTGATCGCCAGTACGCCTTTCGGGCCATTTTCCCGGAACCTCGCTGACGCGATCGAGGCTGCGGGCGGCGCGGTGCAGCGCCTCATTCTCAACATGGGTGATCGGTTCGACTGGCGGCGAGCCGGGGGTCGGGTCCACCGCGAACCCTTCGACGCGTTCCGGGAAGCGTTACCTGACTGGATCGACGAGTTCACCGACGTGATCGTGTTCGGGGACACCAGCCCCCACGCGCGTGCGGTTCTGGATACGGCCCGCACGCGAGGGCTGGACACCTGGATTCTGGAGAACGGATACTTTCGTCCGGACTGGATCACGCTCGAGCGCACTGGCGTCAACGCCGGGGGCTGTAGTCCGGCGGACCCCGAGGCCTATGCCAGTGTGCAGGCCCGGGAGCCCCGGCCGGTCCCGGTCGGGCGCATCCTGCCGTGGCACGTCACCCACATCAGCCTCTATTATTTCATCGAACTGATGGGACGCAGGGCCTTTCCCCATTTCAGGCCTGAGTATGAGCCGCCTCCCTGGCGGCAGGCCTTTGGCCATGTCGGCCGGGCGTTGAAGAGCCGGCGTGCCGCGACCCGTAGACGGATAAAGACGGTCCTGCAGGGCGATCTGCCCTTCATTTTGGTCTGCCTGCAGCGCGATGGAGATAGCCAGCTGGTCCGCCACTCCTCCCTCCCGACCAATGCGGCCTTTATGGCGCACGTACTGGACAATTTCGCCGGCCATGCACCGACGGGGCTGCATCTTGTGGTCAAGGGTCACCCGCTGGATGCCGGTGTCACCGACATGGAAGCGCAGACCGGACGGCTGGCTGAAGCCAGCGGTGTGAGCGCCAGGGTGCATTATCTGGACGGCGGTGCCCTCGCCGATCTGTGTCGGGCCTCACGGGGGCTGGTGGTCAACAACTCCAGCGCGGCGCTGTCCGCGCTCGGGTTTGGCACGCCGGTCAAGGTTCTGGGAGAGGCCTTTTTCGACATGGAGGGTCTGACGGATACCCGTCCGCTTGACCAGTTCTGGAGCGCGCCGCGCGCGCCTGACCCCGATCTGTTTGCCCGGTTCCGCACCTGGGTGATCGACAACACCCAGATCAATGGTGGCTTTCACGGACCAGCAGTGCGACGCGCGACCGCCCTGGCCCTGGTCCAGCGATTTGCAGGGAACGGTGTGCCCTGGTCCTGAAGCGCCGAGCGAAGGTGTGGCTATCGCGCCACCCCCGGAGCCCTGTCACGTCATTGTCATATTAGTGTCGTCGGAGCTTCCCACGTCCGGCCTAGAGGGAGCCCACTTGTCATCTTTCGTCGCGTTTGAGTCCCATTCCGGGCCATTTCGTGGCGAGTCAGCGGGGATACGCCAGACATGCTGAAGAAGTTCGCCTACGGGGCCTCGGTCGCCGTACTCATGATGACCGCGGCCACCGCGGTTCATGCCCAGGAAACCACCGGCGCCATCCGTGGCACTGTGCTGGGCGACAGCGGCCAGCCGGTCGCCAACGCCACGGTCACTGTGACCCACGTGCCGTCGGGCACCCGATCGGTTGCCGTCACCGGCCCCAATGGCCAGTACAACGCCCGCGGCCTGCGCGTCGGCGGCCCCTACACGGTCCAGGTTGACGCCGGCGGCGTTTCGGGCACCCGTGAAGTCGCGGCCATCGGCATTGGCGACGCGACGGTTGCTGACGTCTATGTTTCGCAAGGCGGCACCCAGCTGGACGAAGTCGTCGTGATCGGCACCGCCAGTGGCGTCGTCCAGACCGCCATCGGCCCGAATGCCGTCTTCACCGCCGAAGACCTGGCCACGGCCCCGGCCATCAACCGCGACATCCGCGACGTGATCGCGATCGACCCGCGCGTCTATGTCGACGAAGCCTTCGTTGACGCCGTGCAGTGCGGCGGCGCCAACCCGCGCTTCAACAGCCTGACCGTCGACGGCGTCCGCCTGAACGACAATTTCGGCCTGAACTCGTCGGGCTATCCGACCGAGCGTATGCCCTTCTCCTACGACGCCATCCAGCAGGTGGCCGTGGAACTGGCCCCGTTCGACGTCGAATACGGCAACTTCACCGCCTGTAACATCAACGCCGTGACCAAGTCGGGCGGCAACAGCCTGTCGGGTGGTTTCTTCTACGACTACAGCGACAACGAGCTGACCGGTGCCGATCTGGAAGGCCGCTCGGTCGATCTGGGCGAGTTCGAGGAAACCCGCTGGGGTGTGAACCTGGGCGGACCGATCATCCAGGACCGTCTGTATTTCTTCGCCGCCTACGAGAAGCTGGACGGCGTGAACTTCTTTGATCGCTCGCCGGCCGGTGGCGGTGGCGCCGAAGTCGAGGGTCTGTCGATGGCCCAGTACAATGAGATACTGGACATTGCCCGGAACGTTTACGGCTTCGATCCGGGTGGCATCCCGGCTCCCCAGCCGAACGAGGACGAAAAGCTGCTGGTCAAGCTGGACTGGAACATTACCGACCAGCACCGCGCCGCCTTCACCTACAACTACAATGACGGCTTCAACATCACCCAGTCGGACGGCGGTTCGAATGAGTTTGAGTTCTCGGGCCACCTGTATGAGCGCGGTGCCGAGCTGAACGCCTACGTCCTGCAGGTCTTCTCGGACTGGTCGGACAATTTCTCGACCGAGTTCCGCGTCGCCTATTCGACCCTGGACAACCGTCAGATCCCGCAAGGTGGCCTGGATGTCGGTGAAGTTCAGATCACGACCCTGAACGACCACGATGGCGACAGCGTCAACTCGCGCGCCACGGTGTATCTGGGTGCCGACGACTCGCGTCACTCGAACGTGCTCAGCTACGAGACCATGAGCTACAAGCTGGGTGGTTCGTACATCTGGGGTGATCACCTGTTCACCTTCGGCTACGAGCGCGAAGACCTGGACGTGTTCAACTTGTTCGTCCAGCACAGCCAGGGCGAGTTCCGCTTCAACAGCATCAACGACTTCCGCAACGGCAATGCCTCGATCGTCTATTACGGCAACGCAGCCTCGCTGGACCCGAACGATGCAGCGGCCAGCTTCTCCTACGGCACCAACACCCTGTACGCCCAGGACGAGTGGGTCTTCTCGAACGACCTGACCCTGACCTTCGGTCTGCGCTATGACTGGTACGACTCGAACGACAAGCCGGCCCTGAACACCAACTTCCTGGCCCGTAACGGCTTCGACAATACGTCGAACCTGGATGGCAAGGGCCTGCTGCAACCGCGCTTCGGCTTCCGCTATGACTTTGCCGACAACCTGCAGTTCCGCGGCGGCTTCGGCCTCTATTCGGGCGGCAACCCCAACGTCTGGCTGTCGAACAACTATTCGAACGACGGCGTGACCAACATCCAGGTGAACCGTCGCAACTTCAACATCTTCACCAACACCAGCGGCCAGCCGCTGTTCGACATCCCGGACTCGCTGGTGACCTCGGTCACGACCGGTACGCCGAACGTGGGCGTCAACGCCCTCGACCCCGACTTCGACCTGCCGTCGTCGTGGAAGTTCGCTATCGGTGCCACCTACTGGTTCGACGCGCCGGTTCTGGGTGAAGGCGTCCGCCTTGACCTCGACCTGCTGCACTCGGAAACCCAGGATGCGGCCATCATCAAGGACCTGACGCTGGCCCAGATCGGCACCATGGTTGACGGTCGTCCGATCTACCGCTCGATCGACCGCAGCGATCCCGACTGCGCCATCGACCCGGCCGCGGCCGCCTGCTCGAGCCGGAACTTCAACAATGACTTCGTCCTGACTAACACAGACGGCGGATATCAGACGGTGTTCTCGGCCAGCCTGACCCAGTCGTATGACTGGGGCTTCGACTGGACCCTGGGCTATGCCTACACCCAAGCCGAGGACGTCAACCCGATGACCTCGTCGGTGGCCTTCTCAAACTATGCCAATGTCGCGGTGTTCGACCCGAACAACCCGGATCCGGCGACCTCGAACTATGAGATCCCGCACCGGATCACCCTGCAGCTGAACTATGAGCAGGCGTTCTTCGGCGACTATCTGACCCGCTTCACCCTGTTCGGCCGCGCCAATGAAGGCCGTCCGTTCGGCTTCGCCTTCTCGGGCGACGACGGTGACGTGTTCGGTGACATCATCGACAACCGCCACCTGCT
The DNA here is from genome assembly GCA_964224415.1 of Neptunomonas phycophila. Taxonomy (GTDB): domain Bacteria; phylum Pseudomonadota; class Alphaproteobacteria; order Caulobacterales; family Caulobacteraceae; genus Brevundimonas. Next base: position 17,250 of record CAXQIE010000016.1, on the reverse strand, counting down.
GTACATCCCGACCGGTCCGTCGGATCCGAACGTGGTGTTCCAGCCGGGCTTCGACCAGGCCGCCTTCTTCGACTTCATCGACGAGTATGGTCTGGGTGAGTTTGCCGGTTCGACCATGCCCCGCAATGCCGTCCAGAGCGGCTGGTGGAGCAAGTTCGACCTGCGCATCGAGCAGGAACTGCCCGGCCTGATGTCGGGTCACCGCACCTCGGCCTTCATGGTCGTCGAAAACTTTGGCAACCTGCTGAACGACGAATGGGGCATCCTGCGCGAAGCCTCCTTCCCGCAATCGCAGGGCGTGGTGGACGTGGACCGCAACGGTGCCGGCCAGTACGTCTTCCAGCAGTTCTTCCAGCCTGCCGGCCAGTCCCGCGTGACCGGAGCTTCGCTGTGGGAAGTGCGCCTGGGCCTGCGCTACAGCTTCTAAGCGCAAGCACGACACTGAAAATCGGGGGCGGATCGGGAACGGTCCGCCCCTATTTTTTGTCGAAGACAACATCCGTATCCCGGCGACGGTCGGGATCCAGATCACGGGGGCGGTCGGAGGGATTCTCGATCCGGGGCCACGTCTGGGGCAGCACATGCCATCTGGACCCCGGCCTTCGCCGGAGAAACGGAGAGAGTGAGGTCGCGCCGCATGGCCTCTCGCGGCTTGAGGGCTGGGCGGTTCATGCCTATCTGGTGCGGCCTGCCCGTATGAAGGATGATCCCGGCATGACCGCATTTCCCGTACCCGCCGAATGGGTGCCGCACCGCGCCATGTGGGTCGGCTGGCCCAGCCATGCGGAGCTGTGGGAAGACGACCTTGAGGCCGCCCAGGCCGAGGTCGAGGCGTTGGTCCGGGCGCTGGCCGGGCCGGGGCGCGAGCAGGTGCGCCTGATGGTCGGCAAGGCCGAGGCGCTGGAGGCCGCACAGGCACGGTTCGCCGACGTGGACGGTGTGACCGTGGTCGACGGCCGGTTCGGCGACATCTGGCTGAGGGACACCGGTCCGATCTTCGGCCAGGGCTCGGCGCGCGCAGCCGCCTTCCGGTTCAATGGATGGGGCGGCAAATATGAGCTGGAGCATGACGATACGGTCGCGGCGCAGATCGGCGAGGCCTCGGGCACGCCGCTGGACCGGCATGATTTCATCCTTGAGGGCGGGGCGCTGGACCACGACGGGCGGGGCACGATCCTGACGACGCGTCAGTGTGTGCTGAACCCCAACCGCAACCCGGGCTGGACCGAGGCGAAGGCCGAGGCGGCCCTGTCGGACGCGCTCGGCTCGACGCGGGTGGTGTGGCTGGGCGACGGTCTGATGAACGATCACACCGACGGTCATGTCGACAATCTGGCCCGGTTCGTCGGGCCGGGCGTGGTGGCCTGTCCGGTTGGCTGGGGCGCGGACGATCCCAATGATGAGGTCTATGAAGCCACGGCGCGGGCGCTGACCGCCGAGGGCCTGACAGTCATCCGCATTCCCTCGCCCGGCCGGATCGAGGACGAGGACGGCGAGCCCATCCCCGCCAGCCACATGAATTTCCTGATCGCCAATGGGGCGGTGATCGTGCCGAGCTACGGCGATGAGGCCGCCGCTGCTGCCGCGTGCGGGGCCCTGGCGACCCTGTTCTCCGGGCGTCAGATAATCGCCCTTCCCTCCCTCGCCATCCTGACTGGCGGGGGCTCCTTCCACTGCATTTCCCAACAGGAGCCGGCATGACCCGCTCGATTTCCGTTGCTGCCATCCAGACCGCCTATGGCGAGGACCTGCAGGCGAATATCGACAAGACGATCGACCTCGTTCGCGCGGCGGCGTCGAAGGGCGCGCAGGTGATCCTGCCCTCGGAGCTGTTCCAGGGCCCCTACTTCTGCGTCAGTCAGGAGGAGCACTGGTTCGGCACGGCCTACCCGTGGCGGGAGCATCCGTGTGTGACCGCCCTGTCGCCGGTGGCGGCCGAACTGGGGGTGGCGATCCCCGTATCGATCTTCGAGCGCGAGGGGCCGCACTATTTCAACAGTCTGGTGATGCTGGACGCCGACGGGCGACCGCTGGGCGTCTATCGCAAGAGCCATATTCCGGACGGTCCCGGCTATCAGGAGAAATATTATTTCCGGCCGGGCGACACGGGCTTCAAGGTCTGGGACACGCGCTTCGGGCGGGTGGGCGTGGGCATCTGCTGGGACCAGTGGTACCCCGAGACCGCGCGCGCCATGATGCTGCAGGGCGCCGAGGTGCTGATGTACCCGACGGCTATCGGCTCAGAGCCCCACGACGATGAACTGGACACGGCCGAGCCTTGGCGGCGGGCCATGCAGGGCCATGCGGTGTCAAACGTGGTGCCGGTCGTGGGCGCCAACCGCATCGGTCATGAGACGGTGACCGACAAGGGCCAGACCTTCTATGGCCACTCCTTCATCGCCGACCATCGGGGCGATCTGGTCGAGAGTCTGGGCCGGGACGAGGAGGGCGTGCTGGTGCACAGCTTCGACCTTGATTTCCTGGATCGCCACCGGGCGGCCTGGGGCTTCTTCCGCGACCGGCGGACGGACCTGTACGGACCGCTGGTCAGCGCACGGCCCTAGCGCGCCAGAGCGAGCCGTTCAGCCGCGCAGGCAGGATTTTCGAGAGGGTCGGTGCGGGCGGTCGCCAGTTCGGCGCGGGCGGCATCGGCGAGGGCACGGTAGGCCGGGTCGGTGCGGGCGGCCTGCCAGACGGCCTGACCCAGACGCTGGCCGGCTGCCACATCCTGAGGCCAGGCCAGCCCGCAGATCGACAGGCTGAGGCCGATTTCCCGGCCGATGCGGCGTGTCTGTTCGGCGCGGTCGGGTGCAAGGTCGGCCATCGCCTCGGCCCAGACAGTGGCCAGCGTCGCCCCGCCCGAGGGCGACCAGCCGTGGCCGCTATCGCCCTCGGGCAGGCGGATGCAGGCGGCGCGGTCGGTGCCGATGTCGATGGGGCGGGGGCGGGCGGTCCGCAGCCTTTGCCAGAGAGCCTCGACGTCGCGGCCCAGACGGGTGAACAGGTCGGTGACAGCGGATGTCTCGGCCGCGCCGAGGCGAGCCCCCAGCGCGCAGTCGAAATGCTGGGGGGCAAGGGCCGGGCGCAGTTCGACATGGCGGATAGCCAGGTACCAGCGGTCTGTACCGGGGGTCTGGCCTTGGCGTGACCATAGCTGGCGGTCGGCGGCGATGTCGGCGGAGGTGGCGCCGGGAGAGGGGCGGTGGGCCCCGGTGATCGCGTCGACCTGGGCCGGTCCGAGGAAGCCCCGGGGCTGCGCTGGGGCGGACGGCGACCGGAGGTCGGGCCGACGGTCTGACAGGCTGCAGGCGGTGACCAGCAGCGGCATGAGCAGGAGGAGGGGCAGGCCCCGCCTCCCCGGCCTCACTGCGCAGCCGTCCATGTAACGGAGACCTGGGTCTGGCGTTCGTTGTCGTCGACCGGCTGCGCCACAACCTGAAGGGTGGCGCCGCGTCCCTCGGGATCGACAGCGGCGTAGGCCTGGGTGTCGCCCTGTTTGAGGGCCGAGACCGTCGACAGGCCACTGTCGCGGGCCCTGGCCTCGTAGAAGCCAATCACGGCCTCCGGACTGTCGGTGGTCGTGAAGGTGACCGTACCGCCGAGGTCCGTGGTGGGCGCATCCGACGGACTGGGCGCGGCTCCCGGATAGGCGGTGGCGTAGGCAGGAGGGCCAGACGGCGTGGCCTCTGCGGTCTCCGCGCCGACGGCAGGCGTCTCGGGCGTTTCCGGTGCGGCGGCCTTGGCCTCGGGCGGCGGGGTTTCGGTTTCTGATGGCCCCTGACCGCAGGCGACCATAGCCAGGCTGGCGACGAATGCCGTCGTCAGGGCGAGGCGCGCGGAAAGTCGGCGCGGGATCGGTAGCAATCTCATGGTCCCGTTCCTGGGGTTGGGTCGCGGAATCAGCCATCCGGCGGATCCGGGAGGGCACGTTGGCGCAGGACGTGGGCGCCATCAAGGCGATTGTTCAGCCGGTGGAGGCGTCGGCCCCGTCGCCGGATGTGGGATCCTCGCCGGTGTTCTTGACCGGGCCGTTACCCGGCAGGGCAGCAGGTTTTTCCGGGCGGGCGCCTTCGCGGCCCATCCGGGACAGATCGGCATTGATGGTGTCCGAATCCGGGTCGATGTCCGAGCCCGAAGCAGAGCCACCGCGCAAGGACCCTGCCCGGGTGTCCGAGCCGGAGTCGGTGCCGCTGAGAGCGCGGTCCAGGTGATCCTGATCGAGGCTGTCGGACAGGGCGTCGGGCTGATGACCCAGATCGGTGCGTTCGCCAACGGCGCGGGCCTCGCGGCCCTCGTCAGTGTCGGGTTTGGGGTCGGGATCGGCCATCTGCGGTCTTGCCTCCATTGCAGAGGTTAAGCGCCGGCAGACGGCCAAGGTTCCCGGATGTGATCGGGGCGATCAGGCCTCGAACAGCTTTTGCCAGCGGCGCTTCTCGCGGGTCTTCCAGGCGCCACGGTGCCAGGCGTCGGAGCCGATCAGCGGCACGACGGTTGTGGCTTCGGCAAAGACCATCTGCTCGTGGGTGGTCTGGACCTTGCCCCAGCTGGCGGCCTCCTTGAGCGTGGAGGACGAGCAGGCCCCGTCGCGCACGTCGGCGACCGTGATCTGGACCGCATAGCGGTGCATCTCGGCCTCAATGCCGAGGATTTCGGCGCAGACGACCGTGTCCTGGGCAAAGTTCTTGGGCACGCCGCCGCCGACCATGAACAGGCCGGTGACGCCCGCCGCGATCTTGATATCGGTCAGTTCGCGGAAGTCGGCGATGGCGTCCAGCATCATATAGGGCTGGCCCGCCGCGGCTCGCTCCTTCTGGTGCTTGACGAGGCCAAAGCCGGCCGAGCTGTCGACGAAGGCCGGGCAGAAGATCGGCACGCCCTCTTCATAGGCGGTCTGGATCAGCGAGCCGGGCTTTTTGGCATTACCCTCGGACAGCCACTTGCCCATCTCCCAGATGAACTCACGCGAGGAATAGCCGCGCGGCTCGAGGCGGTTGGCGATCTCCAGGATGGTGTGATCGCAGGCCTGGAGCTCTTCCTCGTCGATATAGGTGTCGTAGATCCGGTCGATGTAGTTATCGCGCAGGACGTTGTCGTCCACCTCGCCGGCGGCCTGGTAGTGTTTGAAGCCGAGAGCCTCGAAGAAGTCCATGTCGACGATCGAGGCGCCGGTGGCGACCACGGCGTCGATCATGCCGAACTTCACCATGTCGCGGTAGACATGCATGCAGCCGCCGGCCGAGGTCGAGCCGGCCAGGATCAGCCACGGCGAGCAGTCCTTGTCTTCCAGCGCCATGTTGAAGATGTCGGCAGCGCGGGCGGTGTCGCGTGACGAGAAGCTCATCTTGCGCATGGAGTCGATGATCGGCCGGGCGTCGAAGCTGGTGATGTCGATGTGCTCGACGGTGTTCTGCAGCAGCTGGGCCTTGGTATTCGGCGTGACGGATGCGTTCATTTCAGCGGTTTCCCTCATGATTTGAGCGCCCGTCCGTAATGAAGATGCAGCGGCCCGGACGGAGCGACGGGCCGCTGCTTATAGCCTTGTCTGTGTGACCGTTCAGCGTCGGCGCTGTTTGCGCTGTCCGGCCTTGCCCTTGGGACGGCTGAAACGAACGACCTTGCGGGCCTGTTCCTCGGCCGAGGTACGGACGGTCGGGATGGACCGCGGCGCCAGACCGTAGAGCGAGGCCATGGGGGCGTCCTCGACCATGGCGATGTCGTGCACACCATAGCCGTTGAAGCCGGTCGACATGGCCACGCCATAGGCGCCCAGCATGCCGATCTCGATATAGTCACCCTCGCGGATGTCGGCCGGCAGGTAGAAGGGCCCGGGCATGTGGTCGATCGAGTCGCAGGTCGGTCCGTAGAAACGGAACGGCTTGAGCTCGCCCGAGGCCGAGGCATCCCGCACCAGCTTGACCGGGAAGGGCCAGCGCGAGTGGGTCGCGTCGAACAGCGAGCCATAGCTGCCGTCGTTCAGATACAGGGCATCGCCCTTGCGCAGTTCGACCTGGCACAGGATGGAGCTGGACTCGGCGACCAGCGCCCGACCGGGCTCGCACCAGAGCTCGGTGGTTTCCGAGACGGGCATTTCGTTGAAGCCGCGGTGAATGGCGTCGGCATATTCCTGCATGTCCGGCGGAACCATGCCCGGATAGACCGAGGGGAAGCCGCCGCCGACATCGACGATGTCGACGAACACGCCCGCGCGGCTGATCGACCGGCCGACCTGGGCCATGGCGGCCTCATAGGCGGACGGGCGCATGCATTGCGAGCCGACGTGGAAGCTGACGCCCATCAGACCGTCCTTCACCGCCTGACGCACGGCCAGAAGCAGGGACGGGGCCTGATCCGGCGACACGCCGAACTTGCCCGACAGGGTGTAGGCCGCGCCGTCGGCCGAGACGGCCATGCGCACCACGAGGTTCAGATCGGTGGCCTGACCGGTGGCGTCCAGAATCTTGTGGAGCTCCTCGACGCAATCGAGCGAGAAGGTGCGGACGCCGTGGTCGAAATAGGCCTTGGTGATCGCGGACCGGCTCTTGACCGGGTGCATGAAGGCCAGACGTGCCGACGGGCTGACCGAACGGACCAGTTCGATCTCGGCAAGGGAGGCGACGTCAAAGGCGGTGACACCGGCGTCGACCAGGGTCTCGATGACCCAGCGCGACGGATTGGCCTTCACCGCATAGAAGACGTCGGCTTTCAGATTGTCCTGGAACCAGCGCGCCGCTACGGAAACTGAACGCGGCCGCACGAGGGCGACGGGACGTTCAGGGGACCGCTCACGGACCAGGTCCAGGGGAAGCTGGTACGTGCGCAATTCACGTAACCCCCTGTAAATTGTTAACCCAGACCGGCGTTAGCGGCGCAAGCATGGGACCTACGGGGTCCGCCGGAACCCGCGATATGGGGAAAAGCCCCTGTCATGTAAAGCGGTAATTTCATGTCCGTTCCATGCGGGGACGGTTGCGGGAGGCGCGCAGAGGCCGCATTCAGGGTGAGAAACAGGTCTGGGGGAGCAGGATGACTGCCGAATCCATGCGCGATCTGCTGCGCGGTGTCGCGATCGCCGCGCTGGCTGGAGCGGTCATGGCCCTGAGTGGGGCCTTTACGGGGCCGGGCCTGCCGCTGGTCTCGCGGCTTGCCTACTGGGTTCCGGTGATGGTGATGGGTGGCCTGTGGGGCCATGTATGCACCCTGATCGTCGAGCGGTTCATCGATCTGGACGACCGACCGTGGCTGCAGGTCGCGATGATCACCGCCGTCATGTACGGGCCGCTGGTGCTGATGGTCTGGGCGGCAACCGGCGTGTTCTTTGCGGGAGAGCTGTATCCCCTGTCGGCGCTGGGGCAGATTGCCCTGCCGGTGCTGGTGGTCACGGCGACCATGAGTGCCATCAATGTGTTCGTCACCAAGGCGCGCACGGTACAAACGCATGAGGCCCTGCCCGGTCAGGCACCGGCGCGGTTCCTGGACCGTCTGCCGCAGAAGCTGAAGGGCGCGCAGCTGATCGCGGTGCAGTCCGAGGACCACTATCTGCGCCTGCATACGGACCGGGGCTCGGACCTGATCCTGATGCGGCTGGCCGATGCCCTGACCGAACTCAAGGGACTGGAGGGGGCCCAGACACACCGCAGCTGGTGGGTGGCGCGCGATGCCGTTCGGGATGTGGCGCGGGGCGACGGCCGGGCGACCCTGACCCTGGACGGCGGGCTGAGCGTACCGGTCAGCCGCCGCCATGCCCGCGCCCTGCGCGCCGCCGGCTGGTACTGAGTCAGTCCGCCCAGACGCCGTGGAAGCCGGCAGGCAGGGCGGTGTGCGAGCGCCAGCTGGCCACCGGGCCGTCGGACAGGCGGGCCATGTCGAGCACATGCAGTTCGGTGGTGCGGGTCTTTAGGTTGATGGTCGGCCCGACCAGCCAGGCGGCGTCCTCCGCATCCTGACCCGGCTTGGGCACCATCACCATCTCCTCGACGACCTGGTCGGGGCCAAAGTCATACTGATGTGCCTGACCGGTCGACCAGTCATGCAGGCCGATGGCGGTGGCGAACGGGCGGTCGGGGCTTTCGCCCGCCGTATGCAGGCTGAAGCGGCGGGCCTGACCGGCGCGGCGCGGGTCGCTGCGCGGGAATTCGGCCACCACAGTGGTGCGCTCCAGCCGGGCCGAGCCATCCGGTGACAGGACCGCCAGCGCCAGCCGGGCGGGCTCTCCGCCCAGCGGTACACCGTTCAGGATTTCGGTCGCGCCGGTTGCGGCAAAGCGCATGTCGGCATGGGCGCAGACGTCGAAGCGGATGGTGCCGTCGGCTTCCTCCCACGCCTCGCCCAGGTGGAAGAAGCCGAAGTCGGGCAGGTCGAACAGGCGGCGGCTGTCGAGGTTATCCTTGTCCAGTACCAGAACACGGGTGCCGGTTCCGGCCTGCCATTCAAAGCCGTCGGCATAGGGCATGGTCTGGCGCACCTGCACCCAGGGCTGCAGCACGATCACCAGATGGCGGGCGGTCGCGGTGAAGTCGTGGATATAGGATGCGCGGGGCAGGGGGATGACGCTGGCGTTCTCGAGCGTGCCGTCGGCGGCCAGACGCCAGACAATGGCCTGGGCCCCGTTCATGCCGAGATTCCAGATGCTGCCGTCGCGCTCGACCCGCGGGTGGGCGAGGAAAGGCATGGACTTCAGGTCGTCGCGCAGGGTGACGAAGCCGCGCGTCTCCAGCGTGTCCGGGTCCATGGACATGGGCGATCCGCCTTCCCACAGGGCCCAGAGGTCGTCGCCGACCCGGAGCACCGAGGTGTTGGCGGCATTGGCGTCATCGTTGGAGCCGATCCGGGCCCGCGGATCCCCCGGACTGCCGAAGCCGGGCACCACCATGGCGTCCAGTCTGGCTTCCTGACGTCGTTTCGGCGTATCCGCAAATCGGGCGGCGAGCGTGGCCTGTCCGCCCGCGAGGCTGAACTTGCGGATCAGGCCGTCGCCGTCGAACCAGTGCTCGGCCGAGCCGCCCGGCCGCCGGAATTTGGCCGGGCCGTTGCGATAGAGGGCGCCCTCCAGCCCCGCCGGAGCCCGGCCATGGATCCGTGTCAGGCGATGCGGGGCGATGTCGCCCTCGACGTCGCGCGTGACCACGCTCCAGTCAGAGGCGATGCGGTCCTGGGCCAGCATCAGACGAGCGGCCTCGGCGGTGTCGGGGGTGATGACGGTGCTGCCCATGGCTGCGGCCCCCAGCAGGAAGGATCGACGGGACGGGATCATGACAAGTCTCCTCGGGATTGGATCGGGATCAGCGCAGGCTGATGGTCTGGGTGACGGCGCCGTTCACATTGAAGCGGACCGAGTCCCAGCTGGCCGGGCCCATGTTGCCCAGCGCATTGTTCGAGAAGGCATAGGGCTCGACCGGCATACCGAAGGGATTGGTATTCATCTCGCCGTCGCCGTTCACGTCATGGAACGACTTCATGCCGTAGGAGCCGGGTGCGAGGCCGTCGAAGGTCACGGTGACGGGGCTGGACGATGCGGGAACCGCCATGGAGGCGACGGGCTGGTTGCCGTCATAGCCGGCCTTGGAGCTGAACAGCACGACCATCACCGCGCCGGTATTGGCGCCGGTCTCGAACTCGAAGGTGACGCTGGAATCCTGGGCGAGGGCGGGGACGGCGGTCGCGAGTGTGGCGGCGGCGGCGATCAGGGCGATGCGGGTCTTCATGAGGGTCTCTCCGGTCAGGTGACGGGGCGGTGCGCCCTGTCGATGACCAGACCCTGAGCCAGGCCATCCGGGGGTGCCACTGCACTTACGGAAAGCGCCGTGCCTCCTTCGCCAATGGACAGGTCGAAACCTCGCACGGCGGTCGGCGATACGCGAACGGACACCCGGTTTCGGGCGAGATGCCGTCAGTCGTCCTCGATGCGGTCGATGTCGTCGTCGGTCAGGCCGAAGTGATGGCCGATCTCGTGAATCAGCACATGGGCGATCAGGTCCGTGAGGCCGACGTCGCCGCGCTCGCACCACTCATCCAGAATGGGTCGCCGGTAGAGGAAGATGCGCGAGGGCTCGGCCGCCGGTCCCATCTCGTCCCGTCGCCCGACATCGACCCCGAAATAGAGGCCGGTCAGCTCGAAGGGTTCCTCCATACCCAGCGCCTCGAGCGTTTCGGCATCGGCGAAGTCATCGACGCGGAGGACGACATCCTGCGACAGGCCGCGAAACGGTTCGGGCAGGGCGTCCAGCGCGGCCCGCGCGAGCGCGGCGAAATCATCCAGCGAGGGCGCGACGGGATTGGCGTCCCAGGGCGGGGTCGGGAGAGATTTGGCGGTGGACAGGGGCTGGTCTCCGGACCGCGCGGGCATGGCGGTGCAAGCGCGCCATCTTGGGGTATGGTGAACGGGCGAATCAAGCCGCCGGGTCGGGCCTTTGGCGGAGGGAGGAAGGGCAAGCGTGATTGCCGGAGCGGACATCGCCTATGTGGCCACCGTCGGGGCTGCCGGTCTGGCACTGGCGGTTAGCGCCTGGGCGTGGCGACTGGATGCCCGGGCGCGGCGCAGCGAAGCGGCCCTGGAAGCCGAGCTGGAAGCGCGCGCCGATCTGATTGCCACCCGCGATGCCTGTCTGGCGCTGATGCGAGAAGTCCGGGTCCAGATTCTGGGCGATGCCGACGGCGAACTCCGGGCCGGTCAGGTCTTTGGCGACCCGGCGCTCATGGAGACCTTGTCGCGCGGCGATCAGGCGGCCGGCGATGTGCTGATCGCGCGGGTGAGAGACGCCGATGCGGCCCGGCTGAAGGCGCTGGTCCAGTCGGGTGTGGCGTTTGATCTGGCGCTGCAGACCGATGAGGGCGTCTGGCGGATCGAGGGCCGGGCATTGGCCGGTTCGGCCTGGCTGCGCTTCACCGATGCCGAGATTTCGGCCGGACTGGGCACCGGCGAGAGTGCTGCGGGCCTGCTGGCCGATGCCTCACCGGTGCCGACCTGGGTGGTGGATTCCACCGGACGTCTGGCCTGGGCCAACCGCGCCTGGCTGGCGGCGGTCAAGGCGGGCAGTCTGGAAGACGCCCTGCAACGTCAGCTGACCTTTGACCGGGGGGCCGACGCCATCGTCGCGGATGCCCTGCGCCAGGGAACGCGGCAGGAGGGCTTCCGCTGGACGGCCACCGACGGCCGCCGCAAGGCCTGGCGGGTGCTGGCCGAGCCCAGTGTGGGCGGCGGTGCGGTCACGGCCTTTGCCATCGAGATGACCGAGGCCGAGGAAACACGAGACACCCTGCGCCGCCACGTCGAGGCCCATGACGAGACGCTCAACCATCTGGCCGATGCGGTGGCGATCTTTGGCCCGTCCAAGCGACTGGCGTTTCACAACACGGCCTTCCAGACCCTGTTTGACCTCGACCCGGCCTGGCTGGACGAGCGGCCGACCCATGCCGAACTGCTGGACCGGTTGCGCCAGCGTCGGTTACTGCCTGAGGTGATCGACTATGCCGGCTGGCGGGCGCGCGAGCTGGAGTTCTATGGCGCGACCCATGCGACCCCCGACGACAGCTGGTCGCTGCCGGACGGACGGACGCTGCGCGTGGTGCGTCAGCCGCACCCGCTGGGTGGCATATTGCTGATCTTCTCGGACATCACTGATGAGCTGAACCTGCGCAGTCTCTTCAACGGCCAGATCCAGGTGCAGCGGGCGACGCTGGACAAGCTGAACGATGCGGTGGCGGTGTTCGGGTCGGACGGGCGGCTGCGCCTGCACAATGAGGCCTTTTCGACCTTCTGGGGGCCGTCAGCCCACCGGTTCGATCCGCAGGCCGATTTCGAGGCGGTGGCCGAGGTCTGTCGCAAGGTGCTGCCCGATCCGGGGCTGTGGCTGGGGCTGAAGGCGCGCGTCGCCGATCCCGATCCCGAGAGCCGGGTGGCCGTCTCGGGCGAGGGGCGGACGGTCGACGGCCGCATCGCCGCCTGGCAGACCCGGCCGCTGCCGGACGGGGCGACGCTGGTGGCCTTTTCCGATGTTACGGCCCAGCGGGCGCTGGAGCAGGCACTGGCCGAGCGTGAGGCGGCGCTGGCCGAGAGTCAGGCGCTGAAGCGGGAATTCGTCGGCAGTGTGTCGTACGAACTGCGGACGCCGCTGACGACCATCGTCGGCTATTCCGAGCTGCTGGAGGCCTCGGGCGAGCTGCCGGATCGCAGCCGCCAGCATGCGGGCGCCATCCGCGTGGCGGCTACCCAGCTGGCGCGCTCGATCGACGATGTGCTGGACATGGCCCAGATCGACGCCGGGGAGATGGATCTGTCGATCCAGCCGATCCGTCTGGCCGATCTGCTGACCGAGGCGGCTGAGGCGGTGCGGCCCCGGATCGAGGGACGCGGGGCGCGGCTGACGGTCAATATTCCGCGCGGTATCGGCGAGATCGAGGCCGATCGCACCCGCGTGGCCCAGGCGCTGGATCACTTGCTGGACAATGCGGCGCGGGCCGTGTCCGAGGGCGGTCTGGTGACGCTGGAGGCCGTGGCCGGCGAGGGCGAGGTGCGTCTGCGGGTGTCTGACACCGGGCGGGGCATTCCCTATCACCTGCAGCCGCATGTCTTTGACCGGTTTGTGCGACGCGAGCGGGGCGGGCCGGGCGTCGGCCTGGCCCTGACCAAGGCGCTGGTCGAGCTGCACGGCGGCTGGGCCGAGGTCGAGAGCGTGCCGGGCGAGGGGGCAACCTTCAGCCTGCACCTGCCGCGCGTGGCGGCGGCCGGTGGCGCGCTGGAACGCTTTGACACGGCCGGCCCGGCTCACTAACCCGTCGCGGCACCGTTGCCGAGGGAGGCCCCATGGCCAGTCCGCTTCTGAAGACCGCCCTGATCTATGATTTCGACGGCACCCTTGCGCGCGGAAACATGCAGGAGGTCAGCTTTATCCCCTCGGTCGGGATGGAGAAGGGCGCCTTCTGGGAAGAGGCGGAGACCCTGACGCGCGACGCCGATGGCGACGGTATCCTGATGTATATGCAGTTGATGCTGCAGCGGGCGCGCGAGAATGATGCGCCGATCACCAAGCGGACGCTGCGCGATCACGGTCATGATGTGAAACTGTTCGACGGCTTGAAGACCGACCTGACCGGAGCCGGCTGGTTTGACCGGATGAACGCCTTTGGCCGGCACTATGGCCTTGATATCGAGCACTATATCATCTCGGCCGGGCTGGAAGAGATGATTGACGGCTGCCCCATCCGCGACGCCTTCCGCCACGTGTTCGCGTCGAAATTTGTCTATGACAAGGACGGGGTGGCGGTCTGGCCGGCGGTCGGCGTCAACTACACGACCAAGACCCAGTATCTGTTCCGTATCAACAAGGGCGTGCTCAACCACTATGAGCATGACCGCATCAACCGCTTCATCCCGGATGCCGAGCGCCCGGTGCCCTTCGAGCGGATGATCTTCCTCGGCGACGGCGACACTGATGTGCCGACCATGAAGATGATGCACACCAAGGGCGGCTTTTCGATCGCCGTCTATGATCCCCGCAACAGCGAGCGCGACCAGCAGAAGATCTATTCGCTGATCAGCGAGGACCGGGTGAATTTCGTGGCGGCGGCGGATTACCGCGAGGGCTCGCCGCTGGATCTGATCGTCAAGGGACTGGTCGGCCGGATCGCCGTCAATGCCGGGACGATGCCGGCGGGCTGACCCTAGCGGCCGCCCGCGCGCTGCCAGGCGTCGCGCACGGCGATCAGGCGGGACGGCACCAGACCGCGAAGCGTGGCGCCCTCGCCGGTGCTTTTCAGGCCCGCCTCCATGCCCTTTTGCCAGACAATCTGGACGGGGGTGGCGATACCGGTCGGCAGGTCGACGATGAAGGCGTCGCGCGGCAGGCTGACCGAGCGATCGAGGCGGATGCGCAGGCCCGAGCGCGACTGATCGACCAGTCGACAGGTGTGTTCGACCGCCGGGGCCACGATCAGGGCGCGTCCGTCGATCGGGCTGCGGGGTTCAAGGCGACGCTCGATACTCATCCGGCTATAGGGCCCGGCACACGGTTTCGATCCAGTTTAACGAGGACATCTGCCGTGATGCCGCCCGCCAGCATGCGCCGGGTGATGCGCTCGAAATACTGGATGAAGTCGGCGAGGCGGGCGCGCTCTTCGGCGGGCAGGTCGGCGGGGGCGATGCCCAGCAGGTCGGCCTCCTGCTGGCAGCGCCAGTCCAGCACGACCTCGAATCCCGGGGCCTGAAGGAACAGGATGGCGTCGAGGCTCTCGGCAAAGGCACGGTAGGGGCCTGCGACAAGGTCATTGATGGCGGTCCGCCATCGGCCATCGGCATCGCGGGACTGTTCCAGCGCATTGACGGGGCGGTCGAGGGCGGCCTGATCCTCGGCCACCGCACCCAGGCACCAGGCGTCGATCAGTATGGCTGAGGGGCGTCCGTGATACGGGCGCCACCGGTCGCGGGGCAGGCGGTCGTCGCTGCGCTTGTCGAAGTCGGGCAGCCAGGTGGTGTCGTCGAGGCCGGCCGCCGAAAGCTGGTCAATCAAGTCACTCAGCATCCCCAGATCATGCGTACCGGGCGGGCCGCGCATGAGGAACAGCGGATGGACATCGCGGGCCATCGCCTCACGTTCGGTCCGGGTCAGATAGACGTCGTCGATGGAAACCTGGGCCGCGCCAAAGGCATGGGCGGCAGCGCGTGCGAGCGTGGTCTTGCCCGACCCCTGCGCCCCGACGATGGCGATGCGGGCGGGGCGACCGGCAGGTGCCGCCTCGATCAGTCGACCGACGAGGGCCAGAAGGTCCGGCGCGATCCGGGGACCGGACACCTCAGTGCTGGTTTTCGGGCAGGCGCACGATCAGGCCGTCCAGATCGTCCGACACCCGGATCTGGCACGACAGGCGCGAGTTCGGCTCGACGTTCTCGGCGAAGTCCAGCATGGACTCCTCCATTGCGCTGGCCCGCCCGGTCTCTGCGGCGAAGGCCTCATCGACATAGACGTGGCAGGTGGCGCAGGCGCAGGCCCCGCCGCAGTCGGCGTCGATGCCCGGCACATTGTTGCGGATCGCGCCTTCCATGACGCTGAGGCCGTTCTTGACCTCCACGACATGTTCGGTGCCGTCGTGCTCGATATAGGTGATCTTCGCCATCAGGCGGGGACCTTGCCCTTCTTGCGGGCCGGCGAGACCATCAGCTTCTTCGTCTCGGCGATCGCCTTGGCCGGGTTCAGGCCCTTCGGACACACCTGGGCGCAGTTCATGATGGTGTGGCAGCGATAGAGCTTGAATGGGTCCTCAAGGTCGTCGAGGCGCTTGTCGGTGGCGTCATCGCGGCTGTCGGCGATCCAGCGGTAGGACTGCAGCAGGGCGGCCGGGCCGAGGTATTCGGTCTGGTTCCACCAGTAGCTGGGGCAGGAGGTCGAGCAGCAGGCGCACAGGATGCACTCGTACAGGCCGTCCAGCTTCTCGCGGTCGGCCGGGGACTGCAGGCGCTCGGTGGTCGGGTCCGGCTCGTCCGACTGGAGGTAGGGCTGGATCGAGTCGTACTGGGCGTAGAACAGGGTCAGGTCGGTGACCAGATCCTTGACCACGGGCTGGTGCGGCAGGGGCGCGATCGAGATGCTGGACGACGAGCACTCGTCCCAGCCCCTGGTGCAGGCCAGGGTGTTGCGCCCGTCGATGTTCATCGAGCACGAACCGCAGATGCCCTCGCGGCACGACCGGCGGAAGGCCAGCGTCGGGTCGATGGTGTTCTTGATGTGGATCAGCGCGTCCAGCAGCATCGGGCCGTGGTCGTCAGCCGAGACCTCGAACACGTCCCAGCGAGGATTGGCATCCACCTCGGGATCATAGCGATAGACCTTGTAGGTCTTGACGTTCTTCGCCCCCTTGGGGGCCTTGTGCACCTTGCCACGCTTGGGCTGGGACGCACGGGGGAGGGAGAGTTCAGCCATGGCTTAATACACCCGCGCCTTGGGTTTGATGTAGTCGATCTCGTCGGTCAGGGTGAAGTCGTGAACGGCGCGATAGTCGATCTTCACCCGCTGGCCCGGGGTCTTCCAGGCCAGGGTGTGCTTCATCCAGTTGGCGTCGTCGCGGTCGGGGAAGTCCTCGCGCGCGTGGGCGCCGCGGCTTTCCTTGCGGTTGGCCGCGCTTTCGATGGTGACGGCGGCCTGGGCGATCAGATTGTCGTATTCCAGGGTCTCGATCAGGTCGGTGTTCCAGATCATGCCGCGGTCGGTGACGCGGATATCGCCGATGCCATCGTCGATGGCGCGCAGCTTGGCGACGCCCTCGTCCAGCGTCTTGCCGGTGCGGAAGACGGCGGCGTCGGACTGCATGGCCTTTTGCATGTTGAGGCGCAGCTCGGCGGTCGGGGTCGAGCCCGAGGCATTGCGGAAGCGGTCCAGACGGGCGACGTGGGCATCGGTCGCCGAGGCCGGGGCGTCAGGCACCCTGGACGCCTTGTCGACGACTTCCCCGGCACGCAGGCCGGCCGCGCGGCCGAACACCACCAGATCGGTCAGGGAGTTGGAGCCCAGACGGTTGGCGCCGTGCACGGAGACGCAAGCCGCTTCGCCCACGGCCATCAGGCCCGGGACGACAACACTGCCGTCGTCGCCGACCTTGGTCAGGACCTCGCCGTGATAGTTGGTCGGGATACCGCCCATATTGTAGTGGACCGTCGGCAGCACCGGGATCGGCGCCCTGGTCACATCAACCCCGGCAAAGATCTTGGCCGACTCGGAAATGCCCGGCAGGCGCTGGTGCAGGACCTTTGGGTCCAGGTGGTCGAGGTGCAGGAAGATGTGGTCCTTGTTCGGACCCACGCCGCGACCCTCGCGGATTTCGATGGTCATGGAGCGGCTGACGACGTCACGGCTGGCCAGATCCTTGGCCGAGGGGGCATAGCGCTCCATGAAGCGCTCGCCTTCCGAGTTGGTCAGATAGCCGCCTTCGCCCCGCGCACCCTCGGTGATCAGGCAGCCGGCGCCATAGATGCCGGTCGGGTGGAACTGGACGACCTCCATGTCCTGCAGCGGCAGGCCGGCGCGCAGCACCATGGCGTTGCCATCGCCGGTGCAGGTGTGGGCGCTGGTCGCCGAGAAATAGGCGCGGCCGTAACCGCCGGTCGCCAGAATGACCATCTTGGCGCGGAAGCGGTGCAACTGGCCGGTGTCGAGCTGCAGCGCGGTGACGCCGGTGCAGGCCGCGGGGCCCGAGGCCTGTTCCTGCATGATCAGGTCGAGCGCGAAATATTCGACGAAGAATTTCACCTCGCGGCGCACCGACTGG
>CAXQIE010000015.1:0-45667 GCA_964224415.1 Neptunomonas phycophila | reverse complement strand
ACCGCGCGCGAGGGCCTGACGGTCGGCGAGGCCGACGCCGAACTGCTGCTGCAGTATGACCTGATCCCCATCGTCAAGGCGCTGAACACCGCCATGGACGAGGGCCGCATCCCCACGCTGAACGCCCACCAGTTCGACGCCCTGGCCAGCTTCGCCATGTCGGTCGGCATTGACACCTTCCTGTCGTCGGACGTGCTCGAGACCCTGGCGCGGGGCGCCACCGGCGAGGCCGCCGACGCCCTTGTTCACTGGCCCCAGCCCGCCTCGCCCGAGGACGGCCTGCGCCGCCGCGCTGCCGAGCGCGCCCTGTTCATGGCCGATCCGGGCCAGCCCGTTGCGCTCGCCGCCCTGCTGTCCGCCCCCCTGCCCCCGCCCGCTGCGGAACCGCAGGCTGAGGGCCCCGTCCCCGACGCCCGGGCCGAGGCCGTCGCAGCCCTGCTCGGCGAAACCGGCGTTGAAGCGCCTGCCGCCGAAGAGACCGTCAATATTCCCAATTTCGGACCGGTCGCCCTGGACTCCGAGGCGCCTGCCGAGCCCATGGTCGGCACCGCCGGAGAGACTGACCGCGCCCACGATCCCGAGCCGGGCGACGCGCCGCTCAGCCTGTCGCTGTCCAGCCCGTCGCAATCGCGCCAGATGGATCCGGCCCTCCTGCGCTATTCGCCCTATGCGGTTCAGGTGGTCGGCCCCCTGCCCACGCTTGCCCCGGCCGTCGCGCCCGATTTTACGCCGGAGCCGGAGCCGGAGCCTGAGCCCGCCCCGCAGCCGGATCCGGTGCCCGAGGTCCAGCCGGAGCCTGCCTTCGAGGAGCCCCCCCGGCCTGAGCCTGAGCCTGAGCCCGAGCCGACCTCCCCGCCCGCACCGGCGCCCGCCCTCGAACTGACCCCGCTGACCGAGGCCGAAGAGCCCCAGCCGCTCCGCCCGCTGTGGACCGACGCCGACCGCAACACCGACTTCCAGCTCGACCAGTCGCCCCTGTTTATCGACGACGGCGCCCAGATTGGCGTGCTGGTTCATGAGACACCCGAGGAGCCCGCCCGCCGCTTCGACTGGCGCGAGACCGGGGCCTTCCTGATCATGGGCGGTGTGGGCCTCGCCGCCTGCACGGCCTCGGCCGCAGCCTTCCGCCTGTCTGTCGATCAGCCCTCGCCGATGGGCGAGACCACCCTGATCGCGGGCGTGCTGGCCTTTATCGGCGCGGCCTGTGTCGGCGTCTCGGCCTGGAACCTCTATACGCGGTTCGGACCGGGGCGCGGCGCCTCGGCGCCCGAACCCACCGAAGACGAAGCGGCCTGACGTCGCACGGGCCGGAGGGTCTTCGCGGACCGCAGGATCGGTGCTAACCCGCACCGCATGAGCATTCCCAACGCCCCCCAATCCATGGAATTCGGCCTCGGCGAGACCGCAGACGCCATCCGCGACACCACCGCCCGCTGGGCCACCGATCGTCTGGCCCCGCTGGCCGCCGAGATCGATGAAAAGAACCAGTTCCGCCGCGAGCTCTGGCCCGAAATGGGCGAGTTGGGCCTGCACGGCATCACGGTGGAAGAAGAATGGGGCGGCCTCGGCCTCGGCTATCTCGAACACGTGGTCGCGATGGAAGAGGTCTCGCGCGCCTCGGCCTCGATCGGCCTCAGCTACGGTGCCCACTCCAACCTCTGCGTCAACCAGATCCGCCGCTGGGGCACGGATGAGCAGAAGGCGAAATATCTGCCCAAACTGATCTCGGGCGAGCACGTCGGCTCGCTGGCCATGTCCGAAGCCGGCTCCGGCTCCGACGTCATGTCGATGAAGACCCGCGCCGAGAAGAAGGGCGACCGCTACGTCCTGAACGGCACCAAATTCTGGATCACCAACGCCCCCTCGGCCGACACCCTGGTCGTTTACGCCCGCACCGGCGACGGCAACGGCGGCGTCACCGCCTTCCTGATTGAGCGCGGCATGAAGGGCTTCTCGGTCTCGAAGAAGCTGGACAAGATGGGTATGCGCGGCTCCGACACGGCCGAACTGGTGTTCGAGGACTGCGAGGTCCCCACCGAAAACATCATGGGCGGCGAAGGCCGCGGGGCGGCCGTCCTGATGAGCGGCCTCGACTATGAGCGCGCCGTGCTGGCTGCTGGCCCGTTGGGCATCATGCAGGCGGCGCTGGACGTCGTCCTGCCCTACGTCCGCGACCGCAAACAGTTCGGCAAGCCCATCGGCAGCTTCCAGCTGATGCAGGCCAAGGTCGCCGACATGTACGTCGCCCTGAACAGCGCCCGCACCTATGTCTATGCGGTCGCCAAGGCCTGCGACGCCGGCAAGACCACCCGCTATGACGCCGCCGGCGCCATCCTGCTGGCCAGCGAAAACGCCGTGAAGGTCAGCCTCGAGGCCGTCCAGGCACTCGGCGGAGCCGGCTACACAAAGGAATGGCCCGTCGAACGCCTCGTCCGCGACGCCAAGCTCTACGACATCGGCGCCGGCACCAACGAAATCCGCCGCTTCCTGATCGGTCGGGAGTTGCTGGGGTGAGCCCCCGCTGGGTCGCCGCCCTCGCTCTCTCCTCGGCACTCGGTCTGGGGGTTGCGACGGCTCATGGACAGGACCGGGCCGAGTTGACGGCCATGGCGGAACGGATCGCTGCCCAGTCTGACGCGCTTTCGCAACTATGGCCCGGCTACTGGCCGCCGGAACAGCCCTTCGTCCTCTACGCCCCCGGTACAGGGGCGGTCTTCGGTGGCGCCGCTTCTTCGGGGGCTGTCTCGTTTCAGCCGGGACCGCTCGCAGGCGCCAATTTCGGCTTCGTGATGGACTTCCCGTCCGGGGTAGACAACACAATCATGGTGGAGATCACAGGCTCGGACGACGACCTCTCCACCCTGTTCCATGAACAGTTCCATGACTTCCAGGACGACCGGTTCGTTTGGCGGGGTCCGGGCGGCAATGAATACGTCGACCTGTCCCTGATTGAAGACCTGGAGACCTTTACCTTCGGCGTGGAGTTGGAGCGTCGTGTGCTTGCCGACATTCTTGCCGCTCCCGACATGCAAACACGCCGCGCGTTGGCTGGCGTCTATCTTGCCCTGCGGCGAGACCGCGAACGGGGCATGGCCCCGTCGGTCGTAATTACCGAGCGGCACCGGGAGTGGACCGAGGGGACCGCCCAGTATGCCGGGTTGCAGGCAAGTCTGCTCGTGGCCGGCCATCCGGCGCAGCGAATTCGGGGAGAGCTGATAGACGGCCTGAATGAGGATTTGCTGTCCCGACAGGGTGACTTCGCCATCAACATGTTCCGCTGGCGGGCCTATAGCACGGGCGCGAGCCTGGCCTGGCTTCTGGATGACCTCGGCGTTCCCGACTGGCGCGCCGCCATCGAGAGCGGCACTCCACTGGACCTAGCACTGGAGCAGGCGATCGGCGTCGCCGATCCGGGCGAAGTCATTGCCGTACGCGCATCCTACGACGAAGCGGACATACGCCGCGCGATTGCCCCGGCCGTCGCCGCCGCCCTGTCGGCACGCCTTGATGTCGAGAGCTTCCTCGCTCTGGCACCGGCGAGACTGGTGCTTGAGCTGAGCCTCCCACCAAGCGAGCAGGCCGCTGTTCAAATCTCCTTCCAGGCCCCCGCCATGACGCCGCTGGGCAGCAGTTCCATCGCGCTGCCGGATGCTGTCCTGGTCTCCGCCGAATACGGCGGCCTGAGCCTGCGCATCGAGGACCATTCCGTCCTGATGGAAGTTCCGCCGTCCCGGGAACCCGGTCTGATCATGCGGCGGCTCAGCATTCTGCTTCCCAGTCTCTTGGGACTTGAGAGGCTCGCTCCCGGTGCGCTTCCAGAGCCACTGGACGTCGAGATCGAAGGGATCACGTTGAAGCTTCCAGCCAGCGCCGTCGTCGAGATCGACGAAGACTCAATAACCATCCGCATCCGATGATACCCGACGCGGTTCTTGCGGACCTCCGAAACCGCCATGCCGAGCCACAGCGCCACTATCATACCTGGGACCATATCGAGGCCCTGCTGCGGTGGTTCGAGGCGCGCCGGAACCACCTGCACGACCCCCTGTCGGTCGAGCTGGCCATCCTGTTTCACGATGCCGCCTATGACCCGACGCGTTCTGACAATGAGGCCGAGAGCGCCCGGCTGCTGAAGGACACGGACCTGCCGGGTGTGAGCGATGCTGTCCGGGCACGGGCCGTGCGCATGATCGAGGCGACGGCCCGGCACGAAATCCCGGACGGCCTGGAGCCCGCCGACCAGAGCGATATGGCCGAATTCCTCGACATGGACCTCTCCATCCTCGGCGCCCGGTCGGAGGTGTTCGACGCCTATGAGGACGCCATCCGGCGCGAATATGCCTTTGTGCCGGAAGCCCTCTATCGCGAGGCGCGGCGCGGGATTCTGCAGCGGTTTCTGGAACGCGACCGCCTCTATTTCAGCGACTGGGGCCGTGAGCGGTTCGAGGCAACGGCACGCATCAATCTGGCCGCCTCTATTGCCGCCTTGAGCTGACCGGTCACGGAACCGGCTGCGGCCTCATTCCATTCCGCCTTCAGGAAGGAAAGGAGCCACCCCAATGCCCGCCAAATCCCAGGCCCAGCAGAAAGCCGCCGGTGCCGCCCTGTCGGCGAAGCGCGGCGATACGCCGAAATCCGAGCTGAAGGGCGCGTCGAAATCCATGGTCGAATCCATGACCGAAAAGGAGCTGGAAGAGATGGCCAGCACCAAGCGCAAGGGCAAACCCGAACATGCGGACGACTGAGGCCGCTCTCGTCTCCTCCCCATCTCTGATGGGGAGGGGGACCGCGGAGCGGTGGAGGGGTTCTGGGCCGCGCGCTCGCCCTCAAGGCCCCCTCCGTCTCGGCGGCTATCGCCCCCGATCCACCTCCCCAACTTCGTCAGGGAGGAGACATAAAGTCCGTCATTCTCGGGCTTGACCCGAGGATCGGTCCGGGCAGCCCGTCTCCCGTCGACGGCGACACTGATTCTCGGGTCAAGCCCGAGAATGACGATGGGTTGAGGGCAGCAGATAGGATAGCCACCGCCAGAAAGACCAACCCTTTCAACATCCCTCCCGTTTCTCGCACCGTTCTTCCCGACCCGGTCGCGGCCTGTGCCGCGCTCCTCCCGTCCCGGCGCACGGAGGGCTCGTAAGGCCTGCGACCTCTTGGCGGCGGGAGTGGATGGAGCGGGGTCGGGCGGTATGGCCCGCGCAGCACGATCACCGCCTCCGGGTGCGTGATCGTGGCATGGGCTGAGGGGGATACTCAGCCGTTCCGGGAGCCTTCGCAGGAAGGCCCCGCCCGCCGGGGGCGCTGCGGTAAGGCCCGAACACGGCCACCCGACGCAAGCTCCCGGAAAACCACCCGCGCGGAGCGTCTGTCTTCGTCGAAACGGTAAACTCTATTCACTCCGGGCGAAGGCCCGGCGCTCCGCCTGCCCTCCAACCTCTGCCTCACCGGCGAGAGGCGCTTTCGCATGCACTCATCTCCTCCCCGCTCGCGGGGAGGGGGACCGCCGAAGGTGGTGGAGGGGGCGGCGGCGGCGTCTGAAATCAGGAAAGCGCACAACATCCACCCACCCCGCTACCCCTCCGTCACGGCGCTTCGCTCCGCGCCACCTCCCCACGAGTGGGGAGGAGATGAAGAGAGCCATTCAGACGGTTCAGACTATTCAGACGGTGTTTTCGGTCGCTTCCACGGCGGCAGTTCGCCATTGGCCTTGCGGGTGATTTCCTTGAGTTTGCGGCCCTGCAGCGAGGACAGCGCCGTCCCGGGGGCGCCCTTTTCAGGGTCGGCAAAGGCCCGCCTGTGTTGCGAGACCCGCTCGGAGACCGAATCGAGGAACTCCATCTCCCATTCCGACAGGTCGACGCCCTCGGCTTCGGCCGTCTGGCGGGCCTTCTTCAGGGCGCGAAGGGCTTTGCGTTGCGCGGCCTTGCGCTCGGCCGCGCGCAGTTGCTCCAGCGTCGGCCGTTCCGGGCGGTCAGGCTTTGACCGCCGGATCAGGGTCAGATCTCGCCGAGGGCGGACAGATAGAGGTCGAGGATGGCCTCTTCCTCCTGGCGCTTGGCCTTGTCCTGCTTGCGGATGCGCAGAACCTTGCGCAGCACCTTCACGTCATAGCCTTCGCCCTTGGCTTCGGCGAAGACCTCCTTCATGTCGCCCATGACGGCCTGTTTGTCCTCTTCCAGCCGCTCCAGCCGCTCGATCAGGGTGCGCAGGCGCCCCTGCGCGGTCGAGGTCAGGACGTCGGGGCTGGATTCAAAGGCGGCGTCGTCGGCCATGGCGGTCTCCGCAGGCAGGAACTGGATAGGCGAACAGGCTTAACGGCTGGGCCGGAGCGGCTCAACGTCAGGCACGAAAAAGGCCGCGGACAGTGTCCGCGACCCTGTGGATGGATCAGCCGGCCCCGGAGGAACGGCGAGCCGCCGTGCTTAGCCTTGCTTGGCCTTGAAGCGCGGATCGGTCTTGTTGATCACATAGACCACGCCCTTGCGGCGAACGATCTTGCAGTCGCGGTGGCGACCCTTGAGCGACTTAAGAGAGCTGCGGACCTTCATGGTCTTTTGTCCTGCGGGCTGGTCAGAATAGAAAAAGCCACAAGGCGGACTTGCGGCGGAGCGGTGCGTATAGAGAGGGGCGGCGCGGACGTCAACGCCCCTGTCCCGGTAATCCACCGGGGCACCTCACGCGCCTGTGTCCCCCATGCCGCACTCCTCGCCCACATGCCGCCATCATGGCAACGCTTTGTTGGGGCGGCGCGCTTATGTTGCCCACTCTGCCTTACGACCTCCCGCGACAGGACCCGAACC
Source organism: Neptunomonas phycophila (assembly GCA_964224415.1). Classification (GTDB taxonomy): domain Bacteria; phylum Pseudomonadota; class Alphaproteobacteria; order Caulobacterales; family Caulobacteraceae; genus Brevundimonas. The sequence goes on along the minus strand of CAXQIE010000015.1, from coordinate 38,870 downwards.
TCGTGATCATGCGCATTTCTACCCGCCTCATCCTGATCGGTACCGTCGCGGCCTGCGCCCCCATGCTGCCCGAACCGCCGCTGCCGTCGCTGCCCCAGCCGGAGACGTCCCAGCCGACGACCCCGACGACGCAGCCGCCGGCCACCACGCCCCCGACGACCGATGCTGCGCCGGACCAAGCCGGGTTCGACGGCTGGAAACAGGGCTTCCTCGACCGTCACGGCGGAGCCCGCCGCGCGGAGTACGCGCGCGAACTGGCCGGGCTGGGGCCCGATCCCACCGTCATCCGGCTGGACGGCAACCAGCCGGAATTCTCGCGCCCCGCGGGGGCCTATGTCCAGAATGCCGTGACTCCGTCGCGAATCGCCCAGGCGAAGCAGCGCGCCGACCGCGTGCCGTGGGCGGTCGTCCAGCGCTTCGGCGTGCCGACCGAAATCCTGCTGGCCATCTGGGCCCAGGAAAGCGCCTTTGGTCAGGTACAGGGCGACTTTGACGTGATCCGCTCGCTGGCGACCCTGGCTTATGACGGTCGCCGTCGTGACTGGGCCGAGGGCCAGCTCAAGAATGCGCTCGACATCGTCATCGATGGCCGCCGCGCCCGCTCGGGCCTGAAGGGCAGCTGGGCCGGGGCCATGGGCCAGACCCAGTTCATGCCGGACAACTATCTGCGTCTGGGGATCGATCAGGACGGCGACGGCTTCGTCGACATCTGGGGCTCGGACGCCGATGCCCTCGCCTCGGCGGCCAATCTGCTGGATCAGGCCGGGTGGAAGCGCGGTCAGACCTGGGGCTATGAGGTCATCCTGCCCGACAATTTCGACTATGGCCTGGCCGAAGGGCCGCGCCACGACTGGGCCTTCTGGAGCGCGCGCGGCGTGCGACTGGCCCAGGGCGGCATACCCACCGAGGCAGAACAGGCCGAGGGCGCGACCATCCTGCTGCCACAAGGCGCACGCGGTCCGGCCTTCCTCGCCCTGCCGAACCACTATGTGATCCGCCGCTACAACAACTCCGTCTCCTATGCCCTGGCCATCGGCCTGACCGCCGACGGCATCCAGGGCAAGCCGGGCCTGACCCGGACGTGGCCGGACGACGCGCCCCTGTCGCGCGACCAGCGGATCGGCACCCAGCGCGCGCTGACCAGCATGGGCTATGACACCCAGGGCATCGACGGGATCATCGGCGCCAACACCCGCGCCGCCTTGCGCCAATGGCAGATCGACACCGGGCGACTGGCTGATGGCTACCTCACCGCCGAACTCGCCGATGAACTGATCCGCATGGCGCGATGACGCGGTTTTCGCTTCGCCTGATGGCGGCTTCCTGCTAACCGCCTGCGGTCATGAATCTCCCGCGCATCTCCTATGCCGCCTACGGCTTTGCCCTGACGATCATCATCGTCGATCAGCTGACCAAGGCCTGGGTCCTGGCCCGGCTGGGCACGACCGATCTGGCCCTGATCCCCAACGGCTTCCGGCTGCTGGATATCTGGCCGCCGTATCTGCGATTCACCTATCTGCTGAATGACGGTGTCAGTTTCGGCCTGTTCGGCGGCGGCGCCGGGCGCTGGATCCTGTCGGTGTTCTCGCTGGTCGTAGCCGGTGCGCTCGCCTGGTGGGCCACCCGCGCCGACCGCCGCCTGCTGATCACCGCCATCGGCCTTGTCATGGGCGGGGCGCTCGGCAATGTCATCGACCGCATCCGCTTCGGCGGCGTGGTCGACTTCATCGACTTCTCGGGGACGGGCCTGTTCCCGTGGGTGTTCAACATCGCCGACAGCGCCATCACCATCGGTGTGATCCTGCTGATCGTCGACGCCTTCCTGTCCGAACGCGACGCCCGCGAGGTTGGCGTCGCCAACGAAAAGTCGTAATCACAGGGTCTTCACTAAGATCCAAGGTGCCCGCCGCGCCACAGGAGCCGAGCCTATCCATGCGTAACCGTAAAGTTCTCGCCCTCGCCATTGTCGCCGTCGCCGGTCTCAGCCTTCAGGCCTGCGCGGGGTTTCGTCAGAGCGTGGGCCTGACCAAGGTCACCCCGGATGAATTCCTGACCGTGTCGCGCGCGCCCCTGTCGGTGCCTCCCGAGTATGGCCTGCGCCCGCCGGTTCCGGGTCAGCCCCGCCCGCAGGACGTGACCCCGGAACTGGTCGCCCGTCAGATCCTGGCCTCGGAGCGCCAGTCGGTGACCCGCTCCGCCGGTGAGCAGGCCCTGGCCAGCCGCGTCGGCGCCGGCACCGGCCAGATTGACGGCACAATCCGCTACGTCATCGACGACCAGTTCGGCGACATTGCGCACAAGGAAGAAAACTGGGCCAGCCGCGTCATGTTCTGGCGTCAGGATGACCCGTCGACGCAGACCGAAACCCGCATGTTGACCGCCGACGGCATCGTCCCGATCGATCCTTCGACGGAATATGAGCGCCTGCAGGCCCTGACCGGCGGCCAGAACGCCATCGTCATCGCGCCGCGCCGCTCGCCCGGCTTCAAACTGCCGGGCCTGTAAGCCCGGTCAATCGACCAGGGCTCTCGGCAGCTTGAAGGTCACGGCTTCCCTGACACCGTCGTCCTCGATTACCGTCGTGTCGAAGCGGGCGCTGATGGCGTCCACCAGATCGGTGATCAGCTTTTCAGGGGCTGAGGCCCCCGCGGTGACCCCCACCGTCTGAACTGCATCAAACCAGCGCCAGTCGATGGCCGAGGCATCATCAACCAGTCTTGCGTCACGGGCCCCGGCTCGCAGCGCCACCTCGACCAGCCGCGCCGAGTTGGAAGAATTGGCGGACCCGACCACCAGCACCAGATCGCTGCCCTCGCCCAGGCGTTTGACGGCCTCCTGACGGTTGGTCGTGGCGTAGCAGATGTCCTCCTTGTGCGGATCCGGCAGCTCGGGAAAGCGTGCCTTGAGCACCGACAGGATCTCGGCCGTGTCATCGACCGACAGTGTCGTCTGGGTGGCATAGGCCAGAGGCTGATCGCCCGGCCGCTGAAAAGCCTCGGCATCCTCGACCGTTTCAACGAGCGAGATGGCCCCCGCCGGCAACTGGCCCATTGTCCCGATCACCTCCGGATGGCCGGCATGGCCGATCAGGATGATGTGCCGCCCTTCGTCGTGGCGACGCTCACACTCCACATGGACCTTCGACACCAGCGGACAGGTGGCATCCAGAAAGAACATGTCACGTGACCGCGCTGCCTCCGGCACGGCTCGCGGCACGCCGTGGGCCGAGAACACCACCGGTCGATCATTGGGGCATTCATCCAGTTCCTTGACGAACACCGCCCCCAGCGCCTTCAGCCGCTCGACGACGTGCCGGTTGTGAACGATTTCGTGACGCACAAAGACCGGCGCGCCATACTTTTCGAGGGCGCGCTCGACGATCTGGATCGCACGGTCGACCCCGGCGCAAAATCCGCGCGGAGTGGCCAGACGCACAGACAGCGACCGTCGATCAGAGGGAGAAGAGAGGGACATGTCCATGCCCCAAACTAGGCATCTCCGGGCGTCTGCGCCACCAGCCGTTTGCGGTGCCTCGCTTTAGCCGTTATCAGCGGGATGCTGTTGCCTTCGGATACCGGGCAAATGGCCCAACCAGACCCGGGAATTGTAGAGACACAGATGCGTCGCGTTCTTGCCCTTGCCTTCGTCGCCGCCGTTTCGCTGGCTGTCCTGCCAAACGCTGCCCAGGCGCAGAGCCGACCGCAGGAAGGTGGCCAGAACGCCGACGGCTCGTCGATCGAGACGCGACAGCGCGCGCGCACCCTGCCGCTGGGTCGTCAGGCCAATGCCGGCCCCTGCCCCATCGTTCGCATCCTTTACGACGCCGCCCGCTATGTGGAGTTGGCCGACAACCGGGCCCTTGCCGCTAATGTCGGCTATACCGGCGAGATTGAGGGAGTGACCTCGGACTGTCGCTACCGGGCAGACGACCCGATCGTGGTCGACACCAATATGCTGTTCACGCTTGGCAAGGGCCCCAATGCCCAGGGCGACGGCCGCACCTACCGCTATTGGGTGGCGGTCACCAGCCGCGACACAGCCGTACTGGCCAAGCAGTACTTCGATCTGCCTGTCCAATTCGACGGTCAGGACCGCACCAGTGTCAGCGAGTCACAGACGATCGTCATTCCTCGCGCCTCCGCCCAGACGTCGGGCGCCAATTTCGAGATCCTGATCGGCTTCGACGTGACGCCGGAAATGGCCGAGTTCAACCGCGTCGGCAGCCGTTTCTGCGTCGATGCCACCGGCACCAGCGCCGGGACCTGCATCAACCGATGACCGATCTGAAATCACGCCTGGGCGAAGCGGTCACGGCCGCCTTCGCCGCCGAAGGCGTGGCCTCGGACAAGGTTCGGGTCACGGCCTCGGATCGCCCGGACCTCGCGGACTTCCAGTCGAACGCAGCTCTCGCGGTCGCCAAGGCGCATGGCACCAATCCCCGCGATCTGGCCGGACGTGTGGCTGCGCGGCTTGAGGGCCATCCCGACCTGACCTCGGTCGAGGTGGCCGGGCCCGGCTTCATCAATCTGGTGGTCTCCCCCGCAGCTCTGGCCTCGCGCGCCGCCGAGGTTCTGGCCGATGACGTCCATCGGGGCGCCGCGCCAGTGGCCGACAGCCGCCGCGTCATGATCGACTATGCCGGGCCGAACGTGGCCAAGCCGATGCACGTCGGCCACCTGCGCTCTTCCATCATCGGCGAAAGCCTCAAGCGCCTGTTCCGCTTCCGCGGTGATCAGGTGTGGGGCGATGCCCACTTCGGCGACTGGGGCTTCCAGATGGGCCTGCTGATCGTCGCCCTTTCCGACGAGGCCGGGGCCGAGGCCTTCATGGCCGAGGGGGATGGCCCCTTCCCGGTCGACAGTCCGGTCTCGCTGGAAGATCTCGAGCGCCTGTATCCACAGGCCGCCGCCAGGGCCAAAGAGGACACCGGCTTCCGCGACCGCGCCCGCAAGGCCACGGCAGAGCTGCAGGCCGGACGTCCCGGCTATCGCGCCCTGTGGTCCCACTTCGTGGCCGTGAGCCGCACGGCGTTGGAGCGCGAATTTTCGGCTTTGGGCGTCACCTTCGACCTGTGGAACGGCGAGTCGGACGCCGACCCCCTGATGGCGGACATGATCGCCGATCTGGAGACAAAGGGCCTGCTGGTCGAGGATCAGGGCGCGCGCGTCGTCCACGTCGCCGGTCCGGGCGAGACGCGCAAGAAGAAGCTGGAAGACGGCTCGGTCGTCGAGACGCCCAGCCCCCCGCCCCTGCTGGTCGTCTCGTCGGAGGGCTCGGCCATGTATGGCACCACCGACCTGGCCACCATTGTCGACCGCCGCAACCGCATCGACCCGCAGCTGATCCTGTACGTCGTCGACGAGCGTCAGGCCGAGCATTTCGAGCAGGTGTTCCGCGCCGCCCGGCGGGCGGGCTATGCCGCCGACGGCGAACTGGAGCATCTGGGCTTCGGCACCATGAACGGGCCGGACGGCAAGCCCTTCAAGACCCGCGCCGGCGGCGTGCTCAAGCTGCACGACCTGATCACCACAGCGACCGACAAGGCCCGCGAGCGGCTGAAGGAAGCCCGGCTGGGCGACGACTTGGCGCCCGAGGCCTTCGACGACACGGCCCGCAAGGTGGCCGTCGCCGCGCTCAAATTCGCCGACCTGTCGAATGCCCGGACCACCAGCTACGTCTTCGACCTCGACCGCTTCATCAGCTTCGAGGGCAAGACCGGCCCTTATCTGCTGTATCAGTCGGTGCGCATCAAATCCCTGCTGCGCAAGGCCGGCGACGCGGCGACGACCGACACGCCGATCCGCGTCGACGAACCGGCCGAGCGTGATCTGGTCCTGACGCTGGATGCCTTCTCGGGCGCCGTGTCCGACGCCTATGACAAGCGCATGCCGCACCTGGTGGCGGAGCACGCCTACCGGCTGGCCCAGTCATTCTCGAAATTCTACGCGGCCTGCCCGATCCTGGGTGCAGAGGACGCCACCGTCCGCGCCTCGCGTCTGGCCCTGTCGCAGGCGACGCTCGCCCAGCTGGAGCTGGCGCTCGATCTGCTGGGCATAGCGACACCGGAGCGGATGTAGCCTAGTCTCGCGGGGCTGCACGTCCCGGGAGCCCAGCCATGTCCATGCACGATTTCATCGCCGGCCTGCCCAAGGCCGAACTGCACCTGCACATCGAGGGCTCGCTTGAGCCCGAGCTGATGTTCGAACTGGCGAAGCGGAACAAGGTGTCCCTGCCCTTCGACAGCGTCGAGGCCGTGCGGGCCGCCTATGATTTCTCGAACCTGCAGGACTTCCTCGATATCTACTATGCCGGGGCTGACGTCCTGCGCACCGAGCAGGACTTTCATGATCTGGGCCTGGCCTATTTCCGGCGCGCAGCCGCCGACAGCGTGCGCCACGCCGAGATCTTCTTCGACCCCCAGACCCACACCGACCGGGGCATCCCCTTCCAGGTCGTGATCGATGGCCTGCTGGCCTCGATGGACCGGGCCGACAGCGAGCTGGGCGTCTCGTCGAAACTGATCCTGTGCTTCCTCCGCCATCTCGACGAGGACGCGGCGTTCGACACGCTGAAGGCCGCCGAGCCCTGGCGCGACCGCATCCTCGGCGTGGGGCTCGACTCCTCAGAGGTCGGCCATCCGCCGTCGAAATTCCAGCGGGTATTCGAGCGCGCGGGTGGGATGGGCCTCAAGCGCGTCGCCCACGCGGGCGAGGAAGGGCCGTCGGACTACATCTGGCAGGCGCTGGACCTGCTCAAGGTCGACCGCATCGACCACGGCAACCGCGCCATGGAGGATCCGGCCCTGATCCGCAGACTGGTCGACGAGAACATGACCCTGACGGTCTGCCCCCTGTCGAACCACAAGCTCTGCGTGGTCGACGACCTCAGCCGTCACCCCCTGCCCGCCATGCTGGAGGCGGGGCTGAAGGTCACGCTCAACTCCGACGATCCGGCCTATTTCGGCGGCTATGTGAACCGCAACTATGAGGCCATGGCCGACCAGACGGGGGTGACCCGCGACCAGCTGGTCGAGATCGCCGTCAACAGCTTCTCGGGCTCCTTCCTGCCCGAGGCCGACAAGGCGCGGCATATTGCCGATGTCCGGGCCTACGCGGACGCCTGATCCATGCTGGGCGCTTGACTCCTGTCGCGGCTGCGCACAGGGAAGGCGGGCTCTCGCGGGAGAGATCGGGGTCTCGGTTCTGGCTCCGGAGCCGAAGGCGCAACCGCCCCGGAAACGCTCAGGCAAAAGGACCGCGAGGCGCGTCAGACGCTGGAAAGAGCCCGGCCGGGCTCGCCGACGGAGCAAGGCGAACCCGTTCGCCGGAATCTCTCAGGCTTCGAGACAGCGGGGGCTTCACGGGGCGGGGAACCGTCAGCGATAGAGAGCCTGACACCGATGACCGAACTGAAGACCACGCCCCTCAATGCCGCTCACCGGGCGCTCGGCGCGCGCATGGTCGGCTTTGGCGGCTATGACATGCCGGTCCAGTACGAGGGCGTGCTGGCCGAGCACCGCTGGACGCGCGAGCACGCCGGCCTGTTCGACGTGTCGCACATGGGTCAGGCCCGGATCTCGGGCGCGGATGCGGTCAGCTGGTTCGAGCGGTTCGTGCCCGGCGACTATCAGATCCTGAAGGACGGCAAGCAGAAATACTCCCTGCTGCTGAACGATGACGGTGGCATCATGGATGACCTGATGGCGGGCAAGCCCGACCATGCGGGCCTCTATGTCGTGGTCAACGCGGGCAACAAGGAAGTAGACTTTGCCTGGCTGCAGGCGCGGCTGGAGGGTGACGTCACCCTGACCCGTCTGGAAGACCGGGCCCTTCTGGCCATTCAGGGGCCCGAGGCGGCCGAGGTCATGGCCGCCCACGAGCCGGTGCTGGCCGAGATGGGCTTTATGGACTCGGCCCGGCTGATGCTGTTCGGCGTGGACTGCTTCATCTCGCGGTCGGGTTACACCGGCGAGGACGGCTATGAGATTTCGGTGCCCGGTGATCAGGCCGAGCGTATCTGGAACACCCTGCTGGAAGACGCCCGCGTCAAGCCGATCGGTCTGGGCGCCCGCGACAGCCTGCGGCTCGAGGCCGGCCTGCCGCTGCACGGTCACGACATCGACCCGACGACCAGCCCGGTCGAAGGAGCCCTGACCTTCGCCCTGTCGAAGTCGCGCAAGGAGCGCGCCGATTTCCCCGGCGCCGACCGCATCCTGAAGGAGCTGGCCGACGGCCCGGCCCGGGTGCGCATCGGCCTGCACGTCAAGGAAGGCGCCCCCGCCCGCGAAGGCGCCGAGATCGCCGATGCTGACGGCACGGTCATCGGCACGATTACCTCGGGTGGCCCGTCGCCGTCGCTCGGGAAAAACATCGCCATGGGCTACGTTCCTCCGGCCTTTGCCGGACTCGGCACTGACCTGAAAGTCATCGTGCGCGGCAAGCCCGCGGCCGCCGAAGTCATCGCCATGCCGTTTGTGGCACAACGCTATTATCGCAAACCGAAAGCCTGAGAGATCAGACCATGAAGTTCACCAAGGATCACGAGTGGGTCAAACTGGACGGTGACGTTGCCACCGTCGGCATTTCGAAGCACGCCGCCGACCAGCTGGGCGATGTCGTCTTCGTCGAGGTGCCCGAGGTCGGCAAAACTGTCGGCAAGGGCGACAGCTTCGCCGTCGTCGAGAGCGTCAAGGCCGCCTCGGACGTCTACGCCCCCGTCTCGGGCGAAGTGGTCGAGGCCAACGACGCCCTGTCGGGCGCCCCGGAAACCGTCAACGCCGACGCCGAGGGCGAGGGCTGGTTCGCGAAGATCAAGGTCTCGGACGCCTCGCAGCTCGACGGCCTGATGGACCGCGCCGCCTACGACGCCTTCCTGGCCACTCTCTGACCCCTTTAACGCTGGACCTCCCCACCCATGCGCTACCTCCCCCTGACGCCCGACGACCGTGAGGCCATGCTGGCCGCCATCGGTGTAAAATCGATCGATGACCTGTTCGTCGATGTGCCCGGAGCTGCCCGACTGGACGGCCCGGTCGACCTACCGCGCGTCGCGGGCGAGCTGGAGGTCGAGCGCGCGCTGGGCGCCATGGCGGCAAAGAACGCCACGGCGGGCACCGTGCCCTTCTTCTGCGGCGCCGGGGCCTACAAGCACCATGTGCCGGCCACGGTCGATCACGTCATCCAGCGGTCCGAGTTCCTGACCAGCTACACCCCCTATCAGCCGGAAATCGCCCAGGGGACCCTGCAGTACCTTTACGAGTTCCAGACCCAGGTCGCGAACCTGACCGGCATGGCTGTGGCCAATGCCTCGCTCTATGACGGCTCGACCGCCATGGCCGAGGGCGTGCTCATGGCGACCCGCGTGACCCGCCGGAACAAGGCCGTCATCTCGGGCGGCGTCCACCCCCACTACGTCAAGGCGACCGAGACCGTCGTGCACGCCGTCGGCGTCGAGACCCAGGCCCTGCCCGCGGCGATCGATGCCGAGGCCGCCGTGATCGACCAGATCGGGCCCGATACGGCCTGCGTCGTCGTCCAGACGCCGAATGTGTTCGGCACGGCGACCGATGTGACGAAGATCGCCGAGGCTGCTCACGCCGCGGGCGCCCTGCTGATCGTCGTCGTCACCGAGGCCGTCTCCATGGGCCTGCTGAAATCGCCCGGCGAGATGGGGGCCGATATCGTCGCTGCCGAAGGCCAGTCGATCGGCAATGCCCTGAACTTCGGCGGCCCCTACGTCGGACTGTTCGCCACGCGCGACAAGCTGGTGCGCCAGATGCCCGGCCGCCTGACCGGCGAGACCGTCGACGCCGACGGTGAGCGCGGCTTCGTGCTGACCCTGTCGACGCGTGAGCAGCACATCCGCCGCGACAAGGCGACCTCGAACATCTGCACCAACTCGGGCCTCTGCACCCTGGCGTTCAGCATCCATATGAGCCTGCTGGGTGAAACCGGCCTGCGCCGTCTGGCCCTGCTGAACCACGAAAAGGCCGTCGCGACCCGCGATGCCGTTGCCGCCATCCCGGGCGTCGAGGTGCTGACCCCGCGCTTCTTCAACGAGTTCGCGGTGAAGCTGCCCAAGCCCGCCGCCGAGGTCGTTGAGCAACTGGCCAACCACCACATCCTGGCCGGCGTGCCCTACAGCCGCCTCGCCCCCGATGCCGGCATGGACGATGTCCTGCTGGTCGCGGCGACCGAAACCACCCTCGATGCCGACATCCAGATCCTGGCGAAGACCCTCGCCAAGGTTCTGGCGAACTGAGGACCGGACCGATGAGCACCATGAACACTGTTGGCCGTCCGACCACGCCGAACGCCGTCTTGACCAAGCCTGCGACCCTGACGGGCGGGCGCGGCCTGTTGCAGAACGAGGGCCTGATCTTCGAGGGCGAAGGCTGGGGCAAGACCGGCGTCGACCTGCCCGCGCCGAAGGGCGACGGCTCGGATCTGGGCGACCTCGTCCGTCGTGACCCGATCGGCCTGCCTGGCCTGTCGGAGCCCGAGGCCATGCGCCACTATGTGCGCCTGTCGCAGAAGAACCACGCCATCGATCTGGCCATCTATCCGCTGGGCTCGTGCACGATGAAGCACAACCCGCGCCTGAACGAGAAGATGGCGCGTCTGCCGGGGTTCTCTGACGTCCACCCGCTGCAACCCCAGTCGACCGTCCAGGGCGCGCTTGAGCTGATGGACACGCTCAGCCACTGGCTGACGACCCTGACCGGCATGCCGGCGGTGGCCCTGTCGCCCAAGGCGGGCGCGCACGGCGAGCTGTGCGGCCTGATGGCCATTCGTGCCGCGCACCGCGCCGCCGGACACGGCCTGCGTTCCGACAAGCCGCGCAACAAGGTGCTGGTGCCCACCAGCGCCCACGGCACCAATCCGGCGACGGCCGCCTTCGTGGGCTATACGGTGGTCGAGATCGCCCAGACCGAGGACGGCCGGGTCGATCTGGCGGACCTTGAGGCCAAGCTGGGCGATGACGTGGCCGCCATCATGGTCACCAATCCCAACACCTGTGGCCTGTTCGAGCGCGACATCCTCGAGATCAGCCGCCTGACGCACGAGGCCGGCGCCTATTTCTACTGCGACGGGGCCAACTTCAACGCCATCGTCGGCCGGGTCCGCCCGGGCGATCTCGGCGTCGACGCCATGCACATCAATCTGCACAAGACCTTCTCGACCCCGCACGGTGGCGGCGGGCCGGGTGCGGGTCCGGTCGTGCTGTCGGAGGCGCTGGCCCCCTTCGCTCCGGCCCCCTGGGTCGTGAACACGGGCGACGGCTTCAAACTGGTCGAGCGCGAAGAGGACGAGGCCGAGCAGGCCTTTGGCCGTCTGTGCGCCTTCCAGGGCCAGATGGGCATGTACGTCCGCGCCCTCAGCTACATGATGAGCCATGGCTCGGACGGCCTGCGCCAGGTCGCCGAGGATGCGGTGCTGAACGCCAACTACATCAAGGCCCGCCTCGAGGATCTGATGAGCCCGGCCTTCCCGGAGGGGCCGTGCATGCACGAGGCCCTGTTCGACGACGAATGGCTGAAGGGCACGGACATCACCACCCTCGACTTCGCCAAGGCCATGATCGACGAGGGCTTCCACCCCATGACCATGTACTTCCCGCTGGTCGTGCACGGGGCCATGCTGATCGAGCCGACCGAGACCGAGTCCAAGGCCGAGCTGGATCGCTTCATCCACGCCATGCGCGCCCTGGCCGAGGCCGCGAAGGCGGGCGACAAGGACCGGTTCAAGGGGGCGCCCTTCCACGCTCCGATGAAGCGTCTGGACGAGACCCGGGCGGCCCGACAGCCGGTCCTGCGCTGGACCGCGCCGGACGGCTCGAACATGGCGGCAGAATAGGCGTCGGACTTGCCATACCCCCGTGTGCCCACGACATGGGGGTATGGCCTCCTTCGCGACTGACGACATCCCCGACCTCACCGGCCGCCGCGCCATCGTGACTGGCGCCAACAGCGGTACGGGGTTCGAGACAGCGAAGGCGCTCGCGGCCAAGGGTGCCGACGTCATTGTCGCGGCCCGCAGCCATGACCGGGCGATCGCCGCCATCGCCGATATCAAGGCGAAGCAGCCCGACGCCCGCCTGAGATTTGAGGAACTGGACCTGTCGCGTCAGGCCTCGGTCACGGCCTTTGCAGAGCGGCTGTTGGCCGAAGGACGCCCTGTCGACATTCTGGTCAACAATGCGGGCGTCATGGCCCTGCCGGCGCGCCGAGAGACTGAAGACGGTTTCGAGATGCAACTGGCCACCAACTACCTCGGCCATTTCTCCATGACCGCGCGACTGTTGCCACTGCTGCGGGCCGGCGGCGCCCGGGTGGTTCAGGTGTCCAGCATCGCCCATCGGCAGGGCCGGATCCGCATCGACGACCTCAACTACGCGGATGGCTATGACGCCTGGCCCGTCTATGCCCAGTCCAAGCTGGCCATGCTGATATTCGGGCTGGAGCTGGATCGCCGCAGTCGGGCCAACGACTGGGGCCTGACCAGTGTTGTCGCCCACCCCGGCGTGGCGCGGACAGGGTTGATCGCCAATGGCCCGCTGGTCGGGTCGCGCATCGGGCGGTCGCTGCACCGGTGGCTGGTCCGCCCTCTGATCGAGCCTCTGGTCACCCACAGCCAGGCCGCTGGCGCCCTGCCGATCCTGATGGCGGCCGCGACGCCCGACATTGTTCCTGGCACCTATCTCGGACCGACGAAGATGCGCGAGATCAAGGGGCCTCCGGGCCTGGCGATCCCCGCAGAACAGGCTCTGGACACCGAAACGGCGGCCCAGCTGTGGCAAGCATCTGAACAGATGACGGGCGTGAGCTGGAGCCTCCGCTGACGCCGCGCACGGGATTGTGAACACGACCTCCCCTGATGCGCGTATGATGACCTTGCGTAATCAGAACCCAAAACAAGCGTTGGGAGGCGCATTGGTCATGATGTCACGCGTTTACAAAGGTATGATCGCCGGCTTTGTGGCGGCACTTGCTGTTGCAGCACTTGAAGCCGCACAGTTATGGGCTGGCCCTTGGGTCGCAGGGTTCCCCCGACTTGTTACCGTCATGCTCGGAACGGACTCGATTCCATGGGTCGGCTGGGCTGGACACTTCCTTGTTGGTACCCTGATCCTTGGGCCCCTGTTCGGCATCCTGTGTCCGCGAATGCCCACAGAAATGCCGGAAACCAAAGGCGTGGTCTTCGCCGTCGGTGCCTTCATCGTGATGGGCCTGACGGTCGCGCCGCTGACGGGCATCGGCATGTTCGGCATGCGCGCCGGCTTCTTCACCGTCGCCTGGCTGGTACTTACCCACGTCGTCTTCGGTGCGGTGATGGGTAATGTCTATGCCCGTATGGTCGGCAAGGCATGGCGGCAGGAACGGGTCCGCGACCACGTTCATCTGGCGCACTGACGCCGGAATACGAAACGGCCCCGGAGGATCGCTCCGGGGCCGATGTCGTTGGATCGATGAGGAAGGCGCCGCCTAGTTGAGGCGGGTACCCAGCTGAGCGATAGCGTCGTCGACCAGCGGATCGCGCGTCTGCGAGGCCAGACGGGCTGCCAGAATGTCTTCTGCAGCTTTGGTGGCCAGTTCGGCGGCCGCAGCCTTGACCTCGGCAGTCGCCTGGGCCTCGGCTTGGGCGATGCGGCGCTCGGCCAGCGTCTGGCGACGGGCAAGAGCCTCCTCCAGCTTGACCTTGGCGTCCTCTTCCAGACGACGCGCATCGGCCTCGGCAGCTTTCAGCATGTCCGCCGCCTGCGCCTCGGCCTCGGCCTTCTCAAGCTTGATCTGCGCCAGCAGGGCCTCGGCCTCGGCCCGCAGACGGGCGGCCTCGTCCAGCTCGGACTGGATTTTGGTGGCCTTGCCGTCCAGCGCCGCACCGACCATTCTGAAGGCGCCAGTGAAGATCAGGATGCCGAAGAACAGCAGCAGGCCTGCGGCCACCCACAGCTCGGCATTCGAAAGATCATACAGGTGGGGATCGAAAAACAGCATATCAGGCGCCTTTCACAGAGGCGGCTTCGGCAGCGGTAAGGCGGGTGCCGGTCAGGCGCTCCACCACCGCTGCGGCAGTGTCAGACGCGATCGCCGAGACATTGGTCATGGCGGCGTCCCGGGTCTTGGCAATCACAGCCTCAGCTTCGGCGATACGGGCGTTCACCACTGCTTCCTCGGCCGCAGCGCGGCGGTTGGCTTCCTCAGTGACCCGCGCCTTGGCTGCAGCCGCCGTGGCGCGCGACGCCGAGCGGGCTTCCTCGACTTCAGCCTTGGCGGCTTCAGCCTGACCGGCCGCTTCAGCCTGCACCTGGCGGGCCGCCTCGATCGCTCCGGAAATTGTTGAAGACCGCTCGTCGAAGACGCGACGCATGCGCGGCGCAAACACCTTGGCGATCAGCAGATAAAGCAGGGCGAAAAGGAACAGCAGATAGACAATCTGACCGCCCCAGTGCTGAAACTCGAACTGGGGCAGGCCTCCGCCCTCCTCCGGCCCGTGGGCGGGCTCGGTGGTGGTGGTGTAGGTCGCGCCGACTCCTGCGGAAGCTTCCACGGGGCCTGGAACGTCGTCTTGAACGGCGGTGCTCATGAGTTCGTCTGTCCGAAAGTCAGGTGAAGGCGGCCCACTCGCGCGGAGCGGGCCACCTTCGGGAATGCGATCAAACGAAGTAGATCAGCAGGCCAAGCACGAAGGCCAGAATGCCCAGGGCTTCGGCAAGCGCCGCGCCCACGAACAGGTTGCCGATCTGGGCGCCAGCAGCCGACGGGTTGCGCAGGGCGCCCGCCAGGAAGTTGCCGAAGATGTTGCCCACGCCGATACCGGCGCCGATCATTCCGAGGGTGGCGAGGCCGGCACCGATGGCCTTGGCGGCTTCTACTTCCATGGGTCTCTAGTCCTAGTCTGGGTTGGTTGAGAGGTAAGGGATGGATCCGCCCTAGTGGGCATGATCCAGATTGACCACATCATTCAGGTAGATGCAGGTCAAAACGGCGAAAACGAAGGCCTGAAGGAAGGCCACGAGGAATTCCAGAGCGGTCAGGCCCAGCACCATGCCGAGCGAAAGACCTGCAGCGGGCAGGCCCAGCAGGCCAAAGCCGCCGCCGGCGGCCAAGGCGCCGAGAGACACGACGAACCCGGCGAAGACCTTCAGGGCCACGTGACCGCCCAGCATGTTGCCGAACAGACGCAGGGCGAGCGTCAGCGGACGCAGCATGAAGGCGATGAACTCGATGAAGCCAACGATCGGCCGCATGACCAGCGGGGCGCCCGTCGGCCAGAACAGCAGGAAGAAACGGAACCCGTTCTTGGCAAAGCCAATGATCAGCACCAAGCCGAACGTCAGCATGGCGAACGTCGCCGTGACCGCAAGCTGGGCAGTCGCCGTGAAGGTCAGGAACATGCCGAGCAGGTTCATGGCGAGGATCAGGGTGAAGATCGTGAACACGAACGGGAAATACTTGCGGCCTTCATGACCGATGATCGAGTCGGTCAGGCCGTCGATCATGCCGAACAGGGTCTCGCCCGTGGCCTGCAGTCGACCGGGAACGACCGCGGCTCGCGCGGTCACCATGTTGAGGAACAGGACGATCACGGCGAAGGCAATCGTCATCGCGACATGCGAATTGGTGATGGCAAGGTCAATCACACCCAGACCCGGAATGGTCACGTCGGGCAGGTCGACGATCTTGACGATCTCAAACTGATGAATTGGATCGGCCATCTAGCCCTAACGTCCCTTGGTCTTACTCGTCTTCGTCGAAGGGAACCGACTTCGGCTCCCCTTCCAATCTCGCTTCTGCCATCAGGCGATTCGCCGTCCGACGCGCCATCCAGACCGACACGGCAAAGCCCGAAAGCACGCCGACAATCAGGCCCCACGGCACGGTTCCGAAGAACCGATCAAATACAAACCCCCCGGCGAGGCCCGCAAAAACGCCGCCGAACAGCTCGGCCAGGATACGCCACGCCTTGCCGGCAGCGGCAGCCTGGACGCCGTGATCGCCGACTTCGCGCGTCGTCCTCGCCTCCAGATCGGATGCGCTCTTGGTGAGACGAGCGATCGCCTCTTCACGCGATTCCGGGGGCAGTGACATGAGCGGCCTCAGCGCTCCGACGGGTGTCGGAGGGGGTCTGAATTCGGCGCGGAACCTATAGGCGGTCGGGCGTCAGGTCAAGGCGTCCTGACCCCGGGCTCAAGCCCCGAAAATACAGGGAAAATTCGCACCCCACGCCCCCTGTGGCGATGCGTCACCTGTCGGGGTGCTCGATCAGGGCGCGAGCCGCAGCGCGGGCTTCGTCCGTGACGACGGCACCGGACAGCATGCGGGCGATCTCCTCGTCGCGCTGGGCGGCATCGAGAACTTCGACGGTCGTAATCGTGGCACCGTCGCGGTCGCCCTTGCGCACCTTCCAGTGGGTGTGACCCCGGGCCGCAACCTGGGGACTGTGGGTCACCACCAACA
Organism: Neptunomonas phycophila; assembly: GCA_964224415.1. Lineage (GTDB taxonomy): Bacteria > Pseudomonadota > Alphaproteobacteria > Caulobacterales > Caulobacteraceae > Brevundimonas. Next base: position 22,411 of record CAXQIE010000015.1, on the reverse strand, counting down.
CCTGACCGCCCGACGCCAGGCGTTGCAGCCTGCGGCCCACGGCCTCGGCCACGGCCCCGCCGACGCCCTGATCTACCTCGTCAAAGATCATCACCGGCTGGACCTGCTCGGGGCGGGCCGCCAGCGCTGCCTTCATCGCCAAGGCAAAGCGTGCCAACTCGCCCCCCGAGGCAACCGTGTCCAATGGGCCGAACGGCTGGCCCGGATTGGTCGAGATCTCGAAACGCACCGTCTCGGCGCCCCTCGCCCCCCGGCGCTCCTCGGGCAGGGGCTCCAGCGCCACGCGAAACCGCGCCCGATCCAGCTTCAGCGGTCCGAGTTCCCCGGCCACGGCCCGGGCCAGACGTTCGCCCGCCTCGGCCCTGCGCGACGACAGGGTGGCGGCGGCTGCATCATAGGCTGCGCGCGTGGCCGTCAGGGCCCGCTCAGCCGCTGTCAGCGCTTCGGCCCCGCCCTCGATCAGGCGCAGCTGCTCGCGCAGGCGGACCCGCAGACGCGGCAATTCCTCGACCGTGGTGTTCAGCTTGCGGGCAGCCGCGCGCAAGGCGAACAGCCGCTCCTCAGCCTTGTCCAGTCGCCCCGGCTCGACATCCAGCGCATCGGCGGCCTGATCCAGCTGGGCCACGGCCTCCATCGCCTCGACGAGTGTGCGGTCAATCGCCTCGGCCGCGGCCGCGAGGCGCAACACGACCGGGTGATCATGCCCGGAGGCTTCCGAAGTCGTGCCCGCATTCTCGGCTTCCAGCCGCACGGCCTGCAGGGCTCGGCCCCGCGCATGCTCGACCGCCCTGAGGGCCGCCGATAGGCGTTGTGACAACTTGTCGCCGCCCAGCGAGTCCCGCGCTTCCGACAGATCTGCCAACGCCTTTTCCGCAGCACCCAGCAGCGCCCGCTCACCGGCCAGCTCCGCCTCTTCACCCGCCCGGGGATCCAGAGCGTCCAGCTCCTCCAGCGCCAGAGTCAGTTCCTCGGCCCGGGCGGCGGCTGTGCTGGCTTCGGCCCGCAAGGTGTCCAGACGCTGCTGGGCCTCCCGCCGGGCGTCATGCGCCCGCGCCACGGCCGCCACGTCCTCGTGCAGTCCGCCGTATGCGTCCAGCGCGCCCGGATGGGTCCGGGCATCCAGAAGACCAACGGTCTCATGTTGGCCGTGCACCTCAACCAGTCCCTGGGCCAGCGACCTCAGCGCATTCACCCCGACGGCCTGATCGTTGATAAAGGCGCGACTTCGACCGTCGGCGCCCAACACACGACGCAGGATCAGCTCCTCGCCGACCTCGACCTCCAGCCCCTTGTCACGGGCCTCGGCCAGCCAGTCGGCATCCGCAGGCGTGTCGAAGGTGGCAGTGGCCACGGCCTGCGCGGCGCCGGACCGCACCAGCCCGGCGTCGGAGCGGGCACCCAGTGCCAGACCCAGGGCATCCAGAATGATCGACTTGCCCGCCCCGGTCTCGCCGGTCAGCACGGTCAGGCCGGCGCCGACCTCAAGGTCCAGCCGGTCCACCAGCACAATGTCGCGAATCGACAGGGCGGTCAGCATGGCAGGCGGCCTGTCTCGCGATCGGAATGATTCGACATGGCGTCGATCATAGCGCCCGGCCGCGGCCTGACGATGCGCTGTTCCGTGTTTGGTCTCGATTTCAGCCCTGCACTCAGCCCGGAATGATCCGGCTGAGCCAGCCCTCGCGGCGGGCTTCCGGCTCGACGTCCGGCCGCTCGCCCTGATCAGTCAGCAGGGCATAGGCCTCGCTGTACCAGGGGCTGCCCGGGAAATTGTGGCCCAGCACGGCGCCATTGCGGATCGCCTCGTCCTTCAGGCCCAGCACCAGGCTGACCTCGACGAGACGATACAGGGCCTCGGGAGCATGCGATGTGCGTTGGAACTCGGCATTCTCGACGACGGTGCGATAGCGGTTCATCGCCGCCAGCGGTTGGTTGGCGCGCTGATAGTAGCGGCCGATTTCCATTTCCTTGCCGGCCAGCTGGTCGTTGACCATGTCGATCTTGACGAGGGCATCAGAGGCATAGGCCGTGTCGGGATAGCGACGCGCGACCTCGCGCAGGGCCGCCAGCGCGTTCTCGGCATAGCCCTGATCCCGGCCGACGTCGGTGATCTGCTCAAAGTAGCAGATCGCCTTCATGTAATAGGCATAGGCGGCCGAAGGGTTACCCGGGAACAGCTGGATGAACCGGTCCGAGGCGGCGATGGCTTCGGCATAGCTGTTGTTCTGATAATAGGCATAGATCTGCATCAGGATCGAATGCCGCGCCCACTCGGAATAGGGGTGCTGACGTTCCACTTCCTGGAAATAATCGATCGCATCACGCCAGCGCTTGCGCTCCAGTCGCTCATAGCCGGTGTTGTACAGCAGCTCGACCGGACGCTCTTCATAGGCCAGCTTCGGCCGCGCCCGGCCGTTGTTGCAGGCTGCTACGGTCAGCGAAACGGCAACAACCGCTGACAGGATCAGACCGGAACGGATTTTGGAAACAGGCACTGATTGCGACCCCATGATTACCGGCCGGAAGGCACACCACAGTAGGCCTTCCGGAAGACGAAGCGATCTCTACACCAGCGAACCCCAAGCGCCAATCACATGCAGACCGATGTCGGATTTGGTCCGGAATACACGTGAAGCGGCTTGATGCCTGACGCCCCGCTGTTAAGAAGCGCCCACACCCCGGACGCTTCCTCTCCCTATTGGCGGTCCGATGAGGGCGAAAGGATGACGGGCCATGAAGCTGCTCTCCGGCAATGCCAACCGATCCCTGGCCCGGGCCATAGCCGATCACCTCGACATGCCGCTGACCCGGGCGGAGGTAAAGCGCTTTGCCGACAACGAGGTCTTCGCCGTCATTGAAGAAAATGTGCGGGGCGAGGATGTCTTTGTCATCCAGTCGACCAGCTATCCGGCCAACGACAATCTGATGGAGTTGCTGATCATGACCGATGCCCTGATCCGGGCATCGGCGAAACGGATCACCGCCGTCATGCCCTATTTCGGCTATGCCCGTCAGGACCGGAAGACCGGCGGCCGGACGCCGATTTCCGCCAAGCTTGTGGCCAATATGATCACCCGTGCCGGGGCCCACCGCGTGCTGACCATGGACCTTCATGCAGGCCAGATTCAGGGCTTTTTCGACATTCCCACCGACAACCTGGTAGCCACGCCGGTGCTGGCCCAGGACATCCGCGAAAACTATCCGCGCGGCGATGACCTGATGATCGTCTCGCCCGACGTCGGAGGCGTTGTGCGCGCCCGGTCGCTGGCCAGCCGCCTCAACGCCGACCTCGCCATCGTCGACAAGCGTCGCCCCAAGGCCGGCGAAAGCGAGGTCATGAACATCATCGGTGACGTCGAGGGACGCCGCTGTATCCTGTTCGATGACATTGTCGACTCGGGCGGCACCCTGGTGAATGCCGCCAAGGCCCTGATCGATCAGGGCGCCACCGAAGTGTCCGCCTATATCAGCCACGGTGTGCTGTCCGGCCCCGCCGTCAGCCGCGTCGATGACGGCCCGCTGAAGGAGCTGGTGATCACCGATTCGATCGAGCAGCCGCATGAGGTGGCCACGTGCAAGAAGATCCGCACGGTCTCGGTCGCTCCCCTGATAGGCGAAGCGATCCGTCGAATCGCCAATGAGGAGTCCGTCTCCAAGCTGTTCGATTAACGGTCGGAAAACGCTTCATCCCGCGTTATAAGAGACCGGATCGCGACGCCCTCGTCCGCGTCGCCCGAGTATTCTGTGGGGAAGCCCTGTCGATGACCCGAGTCCTTCGGTCCACCACCGCCCTGTCCCTTGGCCTCAAGGGCGGCACACTCGCAGCTCTGGCCATGATCGCCGCCTGTGCCGCGACCGAGCCGGAACCGCCGCCCCCCCCGCCGCCGCCTCCCCCGCCGCCGCCGGTCCTGGCCCTAAATCAGGGTGTGTCCGAGGCCGCCTCGATCTATGTGGCCTTCATTCGCGAGGTCGGAACCATCGAAGCCGGCTTCCCCGACGCCGCGTCCATCCAGAACGCCATCCGCACCGGTTCGGCCTATGAGCCGGCCCAGCTGTCGCGCGGCATGATCGCCTATGGCGCTGTTCTGGCGCTGCAATCTCCCGAGTTTGTCGAAGGGGTTCGCCAGTTCGCCGTCGACCCTGTCCAACGCGAAGAAGTGATCAACCGCATTATTCAGGATCCGGCCTATGCGGCGACCCTGCCAGGGGCCGATGCCGCAGCTGGCCTGATCGTGAGCACCCTGGGCGAAGATATTGCAGCGCTCTCGACCATTGCCGAGGCCATCAAGGAAGACGCCTATACGATCCAGGGCCGAGAAGACCCGCGTCGACGCTGGGCGACCCGTCCGATCGACGACCGCGACGCGCGACTGGACTCGGCCAAGACCCGTTCGGCCGCTGTCATGCTGCCCTCGGCCCAGGACGCCAGCCTGCTGTTCACGGCGGCCCATTCGGGCTCGGGCCTCGAACTCGCACCGATCAAGCTTCAGCCGCCCTACACCCAGCCGGTGATCAATTCGCTGGCCATCGCGGCGCTGGCTGCGCTGGGAGCGGGCGGGGATGATTTCCGGACCTACACCGAGGCATTGGTCGTCGAGACCAACAACGAATTCTGCCTCAATATGTCCAAGCTGAACCTGTTCCAGTGCCTGGCGGCTGCTCGTCCGCACTATGAGGACATCTTCTGTATCGGGCAGCATATCGTCAGCGATCTGGCCACCTGCACCGCCCAGAGCATGGGGCCCATGCCGGTGATGATCCCGACCACGGCCTTTGCGCTTGAGGATGCGGCCGTATCGAGTGCACCCGCCGCGACCGCTGCAGCCGCAGCGGACTCCGCCCAGTCCCAGGTCCCGTCACCCGGTCGCCCCTGAGACACAAAAGCGGGTTGCTGTATTGGATGTAAAGCCGGTTGCGCGCCGGTGCGCATCCGTGTAATAGCCCGCGCTCTTGAATTCGAGGGATGCAATCCCCGCTGCGCGCTGTCTCTGGAAGCGCGGCGTGCGTTATTGAGGCGAGCCCGATGGCCGAGATCATTCTGAACGTTGACGTCCGTGACGGCGTCGGTACCGGCAGCGCCCGCGCTGCCCGTCGTGCGGGCGCTGTGCCCGGCGTGCTGTACGGTGGCGACAAGGCCCCGGTGGCCATCTCGGTCAACGAGAAGGACTTCCGCAAGAACCTGTACACCGGCAAGCTTCTGGGCCACCTGGTGACCCTGAAGTACGGCAAGGAAACCCAACCGGTTATCGCCAAGGATGTGCAGTTCGACCCTGTGTCGGACCGTCCGATGCACTTCGACCTGATGCGCGTCGACGAAAAGCAGGTGATCAAGATCGAAGTGCCCGTGCACTTCATCAACCACGACGAATGCGAGGCCTTCCGGCAGGGTGGCTCGCTGGAAATCGTGCGTCACACCGTCGAAATCTCGGTTCGCGCCGACCACATTCCCGAAGAACTGGTCGTCGATCTGGCCGGTCACAAGATGGGCGACACCATCCGCATCTCGGACATCAAGCTGCCCAAGGGCGTCGAGCCCGCGATCGGCGACCGCGACTTCATGGTCGCCGCGATCAAGATCTCGTCCGCTGCCAAGGCGGATGCCGCCGATGAGGCTGCGGATGAAGCCGCCGCCGAGGCCGAAGCTGAAGTGGCCGCCGACGAAGTGCCCGCCACCGCCCAGAGCGACGAAGGCGACGCCGAAGAGACCCCGGAGAGCTGATCCTCTTCCTGCTTCACGGCATGATTTGACCCCGCGGCCCATTCCCTTCAGGGAGTGGGCCGCGACCGTTTTGGACCCTGCCCATGATCATCCTGGCGGGCCTGGGCAACCCCGGGCCGAAGTATCAGAACAACCGGCACAACATCGGCTTCATGGCGGTCGATGCGATCGCGGATCGCTGGCGTTTCGGTCCCGAGCGGGCCAAGTTCCAGTCCGTCGTGCGCGATGGCGAGGTCGAGGGCCGCAAGGTCCTCCTGATGAAGCCCCAGACCTATATGAACGAAAGCGGTCGCGCGGTCGGAGAGGCTGCGCGGTTTTTCAAGGTCGCTCCCGCTGACATCGTGGTCTTTCACGACGAGATCGATCTGGCCCCCGGCCGCTTTCGTATGAAGACCGGCGGCGGGGCCGCGGGCCAGAACGGCATCCGGTCGCTGATCGCGCATCTGGGGGCGGATTTCCGGCGGGCACGCATGGGCATCGGCCACCCCGGCCAGCCCCAGCTGGTCATGCCCCATGTGCTGGGCGACTTTCACAAAGCCGAATATCCGTGGCGAGATGCCCTGCTGAACGCCTGCGCTGACGCCCTGCCCTTTCTGCTGACGGGTCAGGACGAGCGCTATCAGGCCGAGGTGCTGCGTCTGGCCCCCGCGCCCAAGTTCAGTCCGCGACAAGCCGCCCGGAGCGCGGACTGACGCTTAGTATTCGACCCGGTAGGTATAGGCCAGCCGCTCGACGCTGCTGCCCGGAACCTCGAACGTCCACGCCGGATATCCGCCCTCGGTGATGCCGCTTTCCCGACTCTCGCGCGAAATGGTGAAGCCGGGCAGGAAGTAGGCCCACGGAATGACCTCAAGGCTTGCCGAATCACGACCGGAATTCAGGACTTCGACCTGGACCGTGTAGATGGCGGTCGTCACGCCCCCTGACTGGCTCGCACTGTATTCTGTGGTCCGCGACCGGACGCGGACATTCGGGGATTGGCCAATCGTCAATTCCACCGGAAGGCCCACAGGCCGATCCGCGCTGCGGGCCTCGCCGCTGAAGAAAGCCGTACCGTCTTCGCGTTGTTGGCGAAGGCTCCAGGTACCTCCGGGCAGGGCCAGGCCGAGCGCCGAGTCCGCATCGTTGTCCAGGCGTAGAATGATGCTGGTCTCGAAGGGGCCGTTTACGGTGGTGAGGTCCGTCGAGGCGTCGATCCGCGCCCGGTAGAGACGCTGAACCGGCACATCGCGCCGCTCCAGGAACCGCACCTGCTTGGTCTGGCGGGCGGCCACAGTGGTCCGTTCCGGCAGGGTGTAGATCTTGTAGTCGCCCAGTTCTCCCTGATCGGCAATACGAGAGCCTGTGACGACCAAGTCCTCCCGAGCCATGGCAGGGGCCGGCGGTGGGGCTGGAGGAGGAGGCGGGGGCGGCGGTGGCGGAGGGTAAGCGCCACCATAGTCCTCCGGCATCTCGCCTTCCGTCGTCGTGTCCTGTGGCCAGCAGCCGGCCCGGCGCGGCAGACGCACAGCATCGACCGGCACGGTGCCGGATTCGGTCCTCAGATTCCCGGCCACGGCCTGGACCGGCGCATCGACGAAACCGGTGCTGCCGAAATTGGCCAGTGTCAGCCAGCCGGTCAGGGTCATGGAGCGTCCATCGGGGGTCAACTCGGCCACATAGTCGCTAGACCATTGCAGCCCGGTCGCCAGATAGGCGAGGGTCACCGTATAGCGACCCGCCTCACCCGCCCGCGTCCGCACCGACAGGCTGGGCTGGTCGCTCAGCCCCTCGGGCACGCGGTCGAAAACGACCCGCTGGGTCAGACCCGAGCAGCTGAGCGCTTCAAAGCCCCCATCGACCTCCAGCATCGGGCCGTTAGCCCCTGCTCGGATCACGGCGACATGCTCCTCGGCATTGCCGGTCACCGGATCGATGCGGACCACCCTTACCGTCTCGCCGATCGAGCGCTCAAACAGCGAGCCGGGCGTCAGAAGGTCAAAGTCGGTATTCCGTTCGATCACTCCGGCGGGCAGGCCCTCCAACACCGCGCTTTGCCCCACGATGCCACCGGCCACGCCCTCGAAGCGGATCACCGCCTCCCCTGCAGGCAGATCAACCGTGCGCGTCTCGACGATAAGGGCCAGACCCTCGCGGTCCAGCCGGCTCCAGCTCTGTTGCGACCGGCGCATCAGTTCGACCGTGTTCACAGGGCGGTCGCGATAGATGACGACGGACACGGCCTCCGGCCCGGACGAGACGGCCGTGGCGGGCTCGGCCACGACCACCGGCGCGGCGGCCTGGGCAAGGGCTGCCGGTGCCGACAGCCCGGACAGGGCCAGTATCGCGATCAGACTGACGCCGGCGCGCATGGCGATCAGCCGCCCGTCTCGATCGTGGCCGTCAGCACGGTCTGACCGTTGGCGGGCACCGGCACGCGCCAGACGATGGTGCGGGCATCCCGCATTTCGCCCTGGATGCTCTGATCCTGGATTTCGGTGTCGCGACCGAGGCCGGTCTGGCGCACCTCAACCACCACGGGCTCGGAACGGGCATTCCGGACCGTATATTCCATTCGGTAGCGCGACCGCTGCGTGTTCAGGATGCGCGGTGCGACCCGTTCATTGCTGACCAGACGCGGCTGCACGGTTACGTCGAAGGCATCACCAGTGGTGATGGCGATATCCGAACCCGCCGGCGTGTGGCCAATCTCATCCTCGCCTATGAAACGGGGCTCGCCGCCCGCGTCGCGCACATAGACGCGCACCACACCGGCCGGCAGGGCCTGGCCAACGCCCGAGGCGCGACCATTCTGGAACAAGACCGCGACCTCGGCCGACTGCGCCTGCTCATAGGTGGAAAAGCCACTCATCTGGAATAGGTAGCGCTTGGAGGCCGGCACATTGGCCACATCCAGCAACCCGACCTGCTTGTTCTGGTTGTTGGCGACCGTCACCCGGCCCGGCAGGGGATAGATGTAGTAGTCGGCGACCCCTTCCCCCCCGTCCGAGAATTCATAGCCGTTTCCGCTGCCGCGTCCGCCGTAATAGCCGCCGCCACTGACCAGATTGACCTCTCCGGCGACGACGCGCGTGTTGGCCTCGGCAAAGGTCGCACCCGAGCGGTTGGTAATGGTGATCCAGCCCGTCAGGTCCAGACTGCCGCCCGCCTCGTCATATTCAGCTACATAGTCCGCCTCCCACGACAGGCCGCTGGTCAGATAGCTGAGCGTCGTCTCGCGGCGACCGCCGCCTTCCGCGTCCAGCGTTACGCTGAGGGTCGGGCGCGGGCGAAGATTGGCCGGCACCTCATCGAAGATCACCCGGGTCGGCACACCGTCATCGCGCAGCACCTCGATCCGGTCGCCTATGCGCAGCACGACTCCTTCATTGGCGGCCAGGACCTGGGCCCGCTCGGTCGTCTCACGGCCCGTGCCCGGATTGATGCGGACTATGCCGATGGTGTCTCCGACCGCGCTCTGCATCAGCTTGTCGGGGGTCAGCAGGTCATAGTCGAAATTCTGCTCGACCACCGACAGGCCGCGGCCACTGAGGCCGACCGTCTCGGGCCGGATGCTGGCCGAGACCCCCGGAAACTCCTGCCGCGACCGCCCGGCGGGAATGTTCAGGTCGCGCACATCCTCCACGAGGGCGATGTCCTGATTGTAGATGGTGATGGCGACGCGGCCCGGACCTCCGGGTCGACTATCGACCTGCTCCTGGGCTGCGACGGCCGTCGCCGTCAGCAGGAAGGCACAGGCCCCTCCCATAAGCCCCCGTTTGATCTGAGCCGGGCGGAACGACATGGCGAACTCCGTGATAACAGCGACTTGTGGACGGCACGCTGGCACGGGCCGCCGAGGCTGTCGAGAGGTTCGCCCTGTCCGTTCCTGACGATCGCGACACTGTGGCGCTTGCAAGCTGGTCGGTCGGGGTCCATTCCGCCCAGCATCGTCGCAGACCGGAGTTCCCCATGCGCCCTATTCTTCTGGCCCTGGCCTGCCTCGGCCTTGCCGCCTGCCAGAACACGACGGTGCCTTCGGTCGAGGTCTCGGACGCCGTTTGCCGGCCCACGCCCAACGGCCGCGACCTGACCGGCTGCTATCTCACACTGACCGCTTCGACGGAGGACCGCCTGGTCGCCGTCTCGACGTCCGCAGCGACAGAAGCCCAGATCCACGCGGTGTCGACCGAGGGGGGCGTGATGGCGATGGAGGAGATGCCGGACGGCATGCCGCTTCGCGCCAATGAACCCGATGAACTGGCGCCCGGCGGCGACCACATCATGCTGCTGGGCGTGACCACGCCGCTCAAACCCGGCGACACGGTCGATCTGGTGCTCACCTTCGAGCGGTCGGCCCCCGTGACCGTCACCGCCCCGGTCGGCACCCCGCCCCTGCCCTGACCACACGACCGGCTTTACCCCTGACAAACCGGCCCTGAGCGGCTAAAGCCTCGCCTCGACCCGTTCCCCAGAGAGTTCCATGGCCCTGAAAGTCGCGATCGTCGGCCTGCCCAATGTTGGCAAGTCCACCCTGTTCAACGCCCTGACCAAGACGGCGGCGGCCCAGGCGGCCAACTATCCCTTCTGCACCATTGAGCCGAACACCGGTGATGTGGCCGTGCCCGAGCCGCGCCTGAAGGTTCTGGCCGAGATCGCGGGCTCCAAGGAGATCATCCCCTCGCGCATCACCTTCGTGGACATCGCCGGACTGGTGCGCGGCGCCTCGAAGGGCGAAGGCCTGGGCAACCAGTTCCTGGCCAACATCCGCGACTGCGACGCCATCGCCTTCGTCGCGCGCTGCTTTGTCGACGACGACATCACCCACGTTGAGGACCGCATCGATCCGATCGCCGATCTCGAGATCATCGAGACCGAGCTGATGCTGGCTGACATGGAGAGTCTTGAGCGTCGCCGCGTCCAGATGGAGAAGCGCGCCAAGGCCGGCGACAAGGAAAGTCAGCTTAACCTGAAGCTGGTGGATCTGGCTCTGGCCCAGCTGAATGCCGGGAAGCCCGCCCGGACGGCCGAGATCAGCAAGGAAGACCGCAAGGCCTGGGACATGCTGCAGCTGCTGACCGCCCTGCCCGCCCTCTATGTCGCCAATGTCGACGAAAATTCGGCCGACAAGGGCAATGAGCTGTCCGATCTGGTCGCCGCCCGCGCCGCCAGAGACGGCGCCAACTCGGTCGTCATTTCGGCCAAGATCGATTCGGAACTGGCCGTGCTGGACGAAGCAGAACAGCTTGAGTTCCTTGAGACCCTTGGTCTTGCCGAGCCGGGCCTCAACCGCCTGATCCGCGAGGCTTACAGCCTGCTGGGGTTGCAGTCCTATTTCACGGTCGGCCCCAAGGAAGCGCGCGCCTGGACGATCCATGTCGGCGACACGGCTCCCCAAGCAGCGGGCGTGATCCATACGGACTTCGAAAAGGGCTTCATCCGGGCCGAAACCATCGCCTACGACGACTATGTCGCCCTGCGCGGTGAGGCCAAGGCCCGCGAAGCCGGCAAGCTTCGGGCCGAAGGCAAGTCCTATGTCGTCAAGGACGGCGACGTGATGAACTTCCTGTTCAGCTAGGACCTACTCAGACGGACAGCGGGTAAAGGCAACCGTCGCCCCGTCCCGATCCGGATAAGACAGTCTAAGGCGATCCTCAGTGGCCGAGGCGCGCACGGTTTCGCGCGTCTCCTGGCCTTCAGCCTGACACACCAGATTCAGCTCGTGGCCCTCTGCAATCGGGCGTGAGGCCTCAATGGCGCAGCTGTTCTCATACCCCTCGAAGCGCGTCAGCGTGATGGTGATCGGACGTTCCGGACCCGTCGTGTTCGAGCACCAGGCCGGATAGGCGGCCCAATCGCCCAGCAATTCAGTGTGGGTCGTGGGCTCGGTCGGACCGGGATCGGCCGGCGGCAACGGCGCATCGGGCTCCGGCGTCACCGGCCCCGGCTCCATCGGGTCATTCCCACAGGCCGCAACAGCGGCGGCCAGACTGGCGGTAGCAGCAAGGCGGATCAGGGTTTTCATGAAGTCCGAAACGCACACGCCCCGACTGTGTTCAGAACGAGTCGCAATTGCGGTTGCGTCTGATAATCGTTCGCAGTAATTGCCCCACACTTTAACCGTAACTCCCCGGGGCATCTCATGCGTACCTCCCTCCTTCTCACCACCGCACTCGTCAGCTTGGCGTCCGCAGCGCCGGCTCTCGCCCAGAGCCAGCGGATATCAAACCCCGTCGAGGCCCCGGTAACCCTCGATCCGATCACCGTCCTGGCAACCCGCACCGCCACCCGCGCGGATGAGACCCCCGCCACCGTCACCGTCATCACGGCGCGCGAGATCGAGCAGGACCTCTACACCGACATCAAGGATCTGGTGCGGTTCGAGCCGGGCGTCAGCGTCCGCAGCCAGCCGGCGCGCTTCGGCGCCGCCCTCGGTTCTACGGGCCGCGACGGCAATGCCGGCTTCACCATTCGCGGTCTGGGCGGCGACCGGGTTCTGATCGTCGTTGACGGCGTCCGCACACCCGACGGCTACGCCTTCGGCCCGCAGAGCGTTGGCCGGGGCGGCTATTCCGATCTGGACCTGATGAAATCGGTCGAGATCCTGCGCGGCCCGGCCTCGGCCCTCTATGGCTCGGACGGCGTGGCCGGCGCGGTGTCTTTCACGACCAAGGACCCGGTCGACATGCTGGGCGCGAACCGCAACTGGACCGCCCGGGCCCGCCTCGCCTACGGCTCGGCCGATGACAGCCTCGCCACCGGCCTGTCCTTCGCTGGCCGTGACGGTGCCCTGTCCGGTCTGGTCGCCTGGACCCACCGCGACGCCTCCGAGACCGACAATCAGGGCACGGTCGGCGGCGAAGGCGTTACCCGGACCGAGCCCAACCCCCAGGACTTTAGTTCCGACGCCTTGCTGGCCAAGCTGGTCTGGGAGGTCGCGCCCGGCCACCGGCTGGGCCTGACGTTCGACTCGTACAACTCGGATGTCGACGCCAATGTGCTGTCGGGCCGCAGCGCCTCGGTTCTGGATCTGCGCGCCGAAGACGAGACCGCGCGCCAGCGCGTCGGCCTGGACTGGCGGACCGAGGCCCTGCCGGGCCTGGATGAAGCTTCCGTCGCCGTCTACCGGCAGGAGTCCGAAACCCGTCAGTTCACCTTCGAGGATCGTGAACCGGCCGCAGACCGCACGCGCGACAACACCTTCGACAATGATGTCCTGGGTCTGGCTGTACAGGGGCGTCGCACGTTGACGTCAGGCTCGGTCGAGCACCGCCTGATCTTCGGCGGGGATTGGTCCGAAACCACCCAGAGCGGCGTGCGTGACGGCACGGTGCCGCCTTTTGGCGAGACCTTCCCCTCCAGCCCCTTCCCGGAGACCGACTATACCCTGTCAGGCCTCTTCATTCAGGACGAAATCGTGCTGGCGGGCGGATCGCTGCGCATCACGCCGGCGCTGCGGTACGATGCCTATGAGCTGACGACGGCCGATGATCCGCTGTTCACGGGCGCGAAGGCCGACCAGGAGGACAGCCGCCTGTCGCCGAAACTGGGTGTCGTCTGGTGGGCCAATGACAATTTCGGCCTGTTCGCCTCCTATGCCGAGGGCTTCAAGGCCCCGACGCCATCGCAGGTTAACAGCGCCTTCGGCAACCTCGCCTTCGGCTATATTTCGGCGCCCAATCCCGATCTGAAGCCGGAGACCAGCCGGAGCCTCGAGGCGGGCCTGCGCCTGCGCGAGGTTCCGGTCTGGAACGGAGGACGGATGGCCCTGCAGGCCGTGGCCTTCCAGGCCGACTATGAGGACTTCATCAGCCAGGAAGTGGTGTCGGGCTCTTTCACGCCAATGGACCCGGCGGTCTTTCAGTACGTCAACTTCACCGACGTCGAGGTGAAAGGGCTGGAGTTCCGCAGCGACGCCTCTTGGGACAACGGTCTCAGCGCCCGTGTCTCGGCCGCCTGGGCGGAGGGCGATCAGACCACGGCGGGCACCACCTCGGCCCTGCCCAGCATCGACCCGCTCAAGGTCGTCGCCGGCGTGGGCTGGGATGCCCCGTCGGGCGCCTTCGGGGGTCAGGCCATCGTCACCTGGTCCGAGGCCAAGGACGCGGCAGACACCACCGGGTTGGCGTGCGCGCCGAACTGCTACGTTGGCGACGACTTCACCCTGTTCGACCTGACCGGCTACTGGAATGTGACGGACGCGGTCACCGCCCGCATCGGCGTCTTCAATGTATTCGACGAGACCTATGGCTGGTGGAGCGACGTCTCCGGCCTGTCGACGACCTCGGCCGTGCTGGACGCCTACACCCAACCCGGTCGCAATGTTTCGATCTCCCTGACCTTGCGCCTGTGACACCGGAAGCGATAATGCGAATGACTTTCACGTTGGAGATACCCCTCATGCGCGCCGCCCTTGCCGCCGCTCTTCTGATCGGCACCTGTATGCCGGTCGCGGTCTTTCCCGCGACCGCGCTCGCCCAGACCCCTGCAGAGGCCACGGCGGACGCGAAATTTCAGCGCGACCGTCAGGCCATCCTGTCTCAGGCCGGGCAGTTTCGTGTGCGGTTCGACATGCGCGAGACCGTGCCCTTCATCGACGGCTATGAGCCGCTGGACGAGAAGTTGTCAGGCGGAAACGAGATCGTGCGGGTCGTCTATGACGACGGCACCCGCATCAGCCTGCAGCACATCCTGGTCATGGATCACGAGGGCCAGACCTTCGTCATCAAGCACTGGCGCCAGGACTGGGTCTATGAGCCCGAAGCTGTCCTGACCTATGCGGGGCCTGACCAGTGGGTGCTGACCCCTGTACCGGAAGACCAGCGCAAGGGCGCCTGGTCCCAGACCGTCTGGCAGACCGACGACTCGCCCCGTTACGGCGGCGTCGGCGTCTGGACGTACGACCGCGGCATGACCGAATGGGCATCGGCGCCCACATTGCGTCCGCTGGCCCGCCGGGATGCGGTTCGCGATCCGGTCTATGACCGCTATGTCGGGACCAACCGTCACGCCCTCACGCCCTTCGGCTGGGTGCACATTCAGGACAACCTCAAGATGTCGGGCGCCCAGGGCGACGACGGCGAGGGCCAGGTCATCGTGCACGAGGATGTGGTCAACACCTATCGCCAATGGGATGGCTACGATGCCGCCCCCGGTGATGTCTATTGGGCCGATACCCAGGCCTACTGGGCCGGCGTACGTGGCCTGTGGGACGAGGTGATCGCCCGCGATGGCGGCATCCGCGTCGAGGAAGAACCCAATGCCGGCGCCGTTACCGGACCGGCCCTGATGGGTCTGGCCGACCAGATCCACGCCGGCGAGACGACCACGGAAGCAGCCTTGGCCGAGGCCCGGACGGTCATCATGGATGCCACTTCCGGTAGCTGACCATTTTTCTGCTTGACGGCTACGCCCGTCGTCGCCACGCTTAAGCCACTCATCAAGACCGGTCGAGGGATAGGCCCTTTGACGCCGGGGCAACCTTCGCGAAGAGACCCTCTTCGCGAGATGGTGCCAACTCCTGCGAGGATCCCGGTCTCACGACCTGGTCCGCGAGAGATGAGTGAAGCGACGGCCTCTCCGGAGGTCCCGCCGTTTCACGGGTCGATCCACGCACGAGTACTCGATGGGCGGAGTTCGTCGTGTCGTGCCTGCTGCCTTTTCCTCTCCCACCCTCCCCGTGTGGCGGGACCACACCGTACCCCTACCCGGGTTCTGTCTCGGTGACGGTCAGCCGCTGACCGACGCGACAGTACGCCTGCGCCGGTTCGGTCCGGACGGGGCACCCGTCGTCGTCGTCCTCGGCGGCATTTCGTCTGACCGCAGGGTCGCCGACGTCGGTGATGGCCGCGTCGCCTGGTGGCCCCGGATCGTGCGCCACGGCGGGCCGGTCGATCTGGACCACTATCAGGTGCTGGGCCTCGACCTGTTGCCCGGCCCCGGTGAGACCGCAGTGCGCACCCTGACCCCGGCGGATCAGGCCCGGGTCCTTGCCGCAGCGCTCGATCACTTGGGTGTGCCGCTGCTGGAAGCCCTGATCGGCGCCTCCTACGGCGGCATGGTCGGACTGGCCTTTGCGGCCTTGTTCCCGAAGCGGCTCAAGCAACTGATCGCCATCTCCGCCCCGCATCGCGCCGCCGCCCACGCCACGGCCCTGCGCGGCATCCAGCGCCGCATCCTCGCTTTCGGGATCGAGACGGATCACCCCAGCGAGGCCGTCGCCTTGGCCCGGGAGCTGGCCATGACGACCTATCGTACGGCCGAAGAACTGGATTTGCGTTTCGGCCAGGACGCGGTGCCGGGCGCCGCCGGCCAGCCCTATGCCGTCTGCGATTATCTGAAGGCACGGGGCCGGGCCTATGTGCCGAAGATGTCGGCCGAGCGCTGGATCAGCCTGTCGGACTCGCTGGACCGACACCGGGTCGAGCCGGAAGCCGTCACCGCGCCGACCACGCTCCTCGGCTTCACCTCGGACCAACTGGTGCCGATCACCGATATCGAAGCGCTGGCCGGGAGCCTCCCGAACCTTCGCACCCTCGTCCGCGCGCCTTCCCTCTACGGCCACGACGGCTTCCTCAAGGACGAGGCCGTGGTCGCTGATCTCATCACCTCGGCACTGGCCGAACCCCTCTGTCGTCTTTCGGAGCTTGCCGCATGACCTGTCCGACCTCCGCCCATGACCTCGCCACCCGTCTCGCCCGCGTCGGCATCGATCAGGACCCGGCCCACGGCGCGGTCATGCCGCCCCTGCACCTCAGCGCCAACTACAGCTTTGACGGGCTGGAGGGGAAACGCCGCTACGACTACAGCCGCTCGGGCAATCCGACCCGCGAATTGCTGGGCGAGGCCCTGACGGCGCTGGAGAGCGGAGCCGGCACTGTGGTGACCGCCAGCGGCATGGCCGCCGTTGATCTGGTGCTGAGCGAACTGTCCCCGGGCGATCTCGTAATCGCCCCGCACGACGGCTATGGCGGCACGCACCGCCTGCTGAATGCCCGCGCAGGCCGAGGCCATTTCGAGGTAGCCTTCGTCGACTTGGCCGACGCGGTCGCGTTCGACGCAGCGCTCGCCCGCCAGCCGAAGCTGGTGCTGGCCGAGACCCCATCGAATCCCCTGATGCGCCTGACTGACATCGAGGCCGTGTGCCGGGCGGCCCATACCGCGGGCGCCAAGGTCGCGGTCGACAACACCTTCCTGTCGCCGGCGCTGCAGCAGCCGATCGCGCTGGGGGCGGACTGGGTCATCCACTCGACGACCAAGTTCATTAATGGCCACTCGGATGTGGTTGGCGGTGCGGTCATCAGCGCGACGCTTGAGGACCACGAACGGCTGACGTGGTGGGCCAACTGTCTGGGCACGACCGGGGCGCCGTTCGATGCCTGGCTGACCCTGCGGGGCCTGCGCACCCTGTTCGTCCGCATCGAGCGGCAGCAGGCGACGGCGGGCGATCTGGCCGAGTGGCTGGCCCAGCAACCGGGCGTGCGAACCGTCCACTATCCGGGGCTGGCCGACCATCCCGGGCACGCGCTGGCCAAGCGTCAGCAGGCCGGCTTCGGCGCCATGCTCAGCCTTGAGCTTGACGGCGGTCGGGATGCAGCCCGCGCCCTGGTCGAAGGCCTTGAGGTCTTTACCCTGGCCGAGTCGCTCGGCGGGGTGGAGAGCCTGATCGCCCATCCAGCGGGGATGACCCATGCCGCCATGACGCCTGAGGCCCGGGAGACCGCCGGCATCACCGAAGGCCTGCTGCGTCTGTCGATCGGGTTGGAGCATGTCGAGGACCTGCGTGCCGAGCTGGCCGCCGGACTAGCCCGGGCCGCGCGTTTCTTCGACCAGCGAAAGGCGGCCTGAGATGAGCGCCCTTCCCTTGACCCGAGTGCCGTTCGAACCCCTGCCTGCCGCACGCGAACCGCTGCGTGTCGCCCTGGCCGGGTGCGGTGTGGTGGGCGGTGGCGTCCTGCCCCGCCTGCTGGACAGGCCGGACGTCGTGCTGGTGAGCGTGCTGGTCCGAAGTCCCGGCAAGATCCGCTCGCCAGAACCCCCGCCCGGGCTGGTGGTCACCGATCCGGCCGCGTTGCTGGCACGGGAGCCGGACGTGGTGATCGACACCCTGTCCGACGCCTCGGTGTCGCTGGCCCTTATCCGGGCGGCGCTGTCGCGGGGCGTGCATGTCGTCAGCGCCTCCAAGCAGGCGGTGGCCGCCGACGTCGATGGCCTGTCCGCATTGGCGGCCGCGACCGGCGTGACGCTGCGGTATTCGGCGGCCGTCGGCGGCGGGGTGCCGATGCTGGAGGCGGTACAGTTGGCCCGGGAGATGGGGCCGATCCGCCGGATCGAGGCAGTGCTGAACGGGACGGTCAACTTCCTGCTGAACCGGCTGGCGACGGGATACCCGTTCGAGGCGGCCCTGGCCGAGGCGCAGGCAGCGGGTTTTGCCGAGGCCGATCCCTCTGCCGACCTGACCGGCCGGGACGCGGCGGCCAAGCTGTTCCTGCTCAGCCGGGCCGCCTTCGGAGCGACGGGCCGGTTACCCGACCGGGTCGAAGCCCTCGGCCCGGACTTTCAGTCCGGGGCCGAGCCGGTCCGCCAGCTGGCGGTGGCCGACTGCGCCGGCGGGCAGATCACCCTGGCACCGGTCGCGGGCGATCCGCTGTTCGCGGACCTGGCCGATGCCGGAAACGCCATCCGCATCACCCTAGCCGACGGACGGGTGCTCAGCCGGACCGGCCTGGGGGCCGGGCGGGCCCCGACGGCCGAGAGCGTCTGGGCCGACCTGACCGACCTATTGACGAGCCGCGTCGGAGCGGGCGCGGATGGCGCCGAACTCTGAGTCCGCCTTCCAGGCCGGCCAGCGGTCCGAGTTCGCGAGATCCCAGGCCAGATGGTACATCAGGGTCAGGTTCTCGACCGCCGAGCGCAGGTCGTAATCCGCGCGCCATTCGTCGCTGCGCTGGTGGTAGTCGCGGTTGAACAGGGCCTGATATTCCGGCAGGCCCACCTCGATGCCGCCCTCGTCCAGATCGACGCCGTGCCAGGGCATGAGGGCGGGAACGCCGGAACGGGCGAAGGGGAAGTGGTCGGAGCGGAAATAGTAGTTCTGTTCCGGCTCGCGGTCGTCGGTGACGTATCGACCTTCAGCCTCGGCGAGGACGGCCAGATCATCCTCGAGCGAGTTCTGGCCGAAGCCGAAGATAGCCACATCGCGGGTCGGGCCGCTGAGCGGCAGCATGTCGATGTTGAGGTCCGCGACCGTGGTTTCCAGCGGATAGACGGGATTGACCGAATAGGCATAGGCGCCGAGCAGGCCCATTTCCTCGGCCGCCATGTGCGAGAACACCACGGTGCGCTTCGGCTGCGGCGACAGCGAAAAGGCGCGCGCCAGTTCGAGGATGCCGGCCGTGCCCGAGGCATTGTCCCAGGCACCGTTGAAGATGGTGTCGCCGTGCGCATCGGGCGAGCTCACCCCGACGTGGTCCCAGTGGGCCGAGAAGATCACGACCTCGTCGGGGTTCTCCGAGCCCTCGATCTTGGCCAGAAGGTTATAGGTCTGGATCTCCTCGCGGGATTCCTCGATGTCGACGGTCAGGCGGACGCCGGTCAGCTCGATGGCCTTGAACTGGCCGGTGTCGACGGTGGCCATGGCGGCGTGATCGACGCCGGCGGCCGTGCCCCACTGCATGGCGGTCTGTGGGCCGACAGTGCCGGTGAAGGGGATGGGGTCCAGTCCCTCGACCGTGGTGCGGGTGCGGGCCGGACGCCCGGCCACACCCCGCCAGCTGGCATCGTCGAGCACCAGGGTGATGACACCGACAGCACCGCGACGCAGGGCCTCCATCTTCTTGTAGCCCGCGCTGGAGTAGAGGGTGGTGTAGTCGCCGCGGAACAGATCGCCCTCGGGCTCTCCGGCCAGCACGATGACGACCTTGCCCGTCACGTCGAGGTCACCGTAGTCGTCCCAGCCGCGCTCGGGCGCCGTGATGCCATAGCCGGCGAAGACGACCGGGGCGTCGCTGATCTCGACCCGACCGCTGTCGTTCGACGACCGCAGCTGGATGTCGGCGCCGGTCAGGGCATGGCTGACCCCATCGGGGCCGGTCCAGCTAGCGACCGCATCACGGGCCGGGGTGAAGCGATAGAGGGTGACAGGCTGCAGCCACTGACCATCGGGACCGCCGGGCTGAAGGCCCATGGCCTCGTACTGGGCCTGCAGATAGTCGAGCGTCATCTTCTCGCCGACCTGGCCGGGGACGCGGCCCTGGAAGCTGTCGTCGGCCAGCACGCGGATGTGCTCGGACAGGCGATCGGCCGAGATGTCCTGGGCGGCGACGGCGCTGGCGGACAGGAGGACGGCTGCGGCGACACCGCCCAGAAGACGACGGAACATGGGGAACTCCGGGATGAATTTCGGGCGCACCTTAGGCCTCGACCCCCGGTGCGCCCGTTAAGTTTTCGTCATGTGCCGCTGACGGATCAGCGACGGGCGGCCGCGCTTTCCTCGCGAACCGGGCCGAACTCGGACCCGTCCTTCCAGCCCGGCCAGTCGCGGCTGTTGGCCAACGCCAGACCGACGGCATAGACCACTTCCAGATCCTCGACCGCGCCGCGGAAATCCATTTCGGGCAGCCACTCGTCGGCGGCCTGGTGATAGCGGCGGGCGCCATATTCATCGCGCAGGGCCTGACGCTGGGCGATCGGCTCGTCACGGAAGTCGCCGGAGCCCTTGGGATAGGCCATGGGCACGCCGCGTTTGGCCAGCGGGAAGTGGTCCGAACGGAAATAGGTGCCGGCCGCATTGTTGGTGTCGGGCACAATCACCCGACCCTGCGTCGCCGCAACGACCTCGAGCCGTTCATCGAGGGTCGACTGGCCATAGCCGGTGACCCCCAGCCCCGACAGCCGCCCATAGACGTTCATCGCATCCAGATTGAAGCCGGCGACCGTGGTCTCCAGCGGATAGAGGGGGTTGGCGGCGTAGAATTCCGACCCCAGCAGGCCGCTTTCCTCGGCGGTGAAGGCGATGATGACGATCGACCGCTCGGGACGCGGCCCTGCACCGTACATACCCGCGATCTCGATCAGACCGGCGATGCCCGAGGCATTGTCGACAGCGCCGTTGAAGATGCGGTCGCCGTCGGCATCGGGATCACCCACGCCGATGTGGTCCCAGTGACCGGTGTAGAGGATGGTCTCGTCCGGGTGGGTGGAGCCCGGCAGGCGGGCGATGACATTGTGGGTCTCGATCTGGCTGGTCGACACGCTGTAGCTGGCGTCCAGCGTCTGGCCTTCCAGCTCGACCGGACGGAAGTCCCGAGCGCGGGCCGCGACCTTCAGGGCCTCAAAGTCCAGCCCGGCGCGGTTGAACAGATCCACGGCCACATCCCGCTGGATCCACCCCTCCAGCGGCACCCGCTCGGCCGCCGCATTGGCGCGGACGATGTCGAACTGCGGTCCGGTCCAGGAATTCTTGACGGTGTTCCAGCCATAGGAGGCGGGAGCGGTTTCATGGACCACCAGCACGCCGGCAGCGCCACGACGCGCGGCCTCGTCGTATTTGTAGGTCCAGCGGCCGTAATAGGTCATTGCCCGGCCGTTGAAGGTGTTGAGCTCGGGCTGCTCATAGTCGGCGTCATTGACCAGAACGACGATGACCTTGCCGCGGACGTCGACGTCCTTGAAGTCGTCCCAGTTCCGCTCGGGCGCCGTGGTGCCATAGCCGACGAACACCAGCGGCAGGTCGTCCAGGCGTACCTGATCCGCCGGACGACGGGTCGAGATGACGATCTGCTCACCCTGGGTCAGGGCCCGGCTTTCGCCGTCGTCGGCAAACGAGGCACTGACATCGCTGACGGCGAAGCGGTTCAGGGTCACGGCCTGGGTCCAGCCGCCATGCTCGCCGCCGGGCTCGAAGCCCGCCTCGGCAAAGGCCTCGGACAGATAGGCGATAACCTTGTCCTCGGCCGGGGTGGCGATGCCCCGCCCTTCAAAGCTGTCGTCCGACAGGGCCTGAACATGGGCCGACAGGCGGTCCGGATCGATCTGCCGGACAGGGCCTGCGCCACCGGGCAGGGTCATACAGGCAGCCAGCGCCGCCCCCGCAGCAAGAACACTCAGCCTGGACAGCAGACGCATGGGGAACCTCTCACGAAACCGGAGACGCGACCCTAATGCCTTGCCCGGCGGACGCAACTGTTGAGCGGGTATGCCGAAGCCCCTCTCGCCGCGTGCGGCAGAGGTGATGGAGAGGCGGGCGGCGCATGGGCCGGGGGCCCGGAACCGTGTGCGCCCTGCTTTCGCGTTACGGGCGCTGTGAAATTTTCGGCCCCATAGCCTGGCGCCGCCCCGGTCGGTTCACGCGAGCGCCTGGGGGGACTGTCTCTTCAGCCGGGGGTCGGGGCGCCGAAGCTTGCGCACCCGACCTCGCCTGTCCCGGTTCGACAGCAGGTCCCAGTCTCTCGGCCCGCGACGGGCGAGGCGTCCAGAAACGCCCCGGACCCCGGGGTTTCGCCCCGGGCAGTCCCGCTCGACCGGCCCCCGCCGCCGCTTCGGTGCCTAGGTCCCGAGGCGCCTCTCCTGCGACGGAGACAGCCAAAGGGTTGCACACCGCCGGGCCCGGTCGGGCAGAACGGTGCGGGAAATGGTGGGGGCGTTGAAAGGGCTGGGGAATTTGGCGGCGGCTATCATAGCTGAGGCGTTCGACCTGGCACTCATCCGTCTCCC
>CAXQIE010000014.1:0-4038 GCA_964224415.1 Neptunomonas phycophila | reverse complement strand
GAGACCTCGACCGCGCCCAGAGCCATCGACGGCTCCAGCCCGATGCGGCTCTGAATGCCCAGACGGCGCGCGGCGCGAGCCACGCTGTCGCGGCCGATCTTGTCGGCGATGGAGACGGCGACGGTGTTGGTCGAGTTGGCCACGGCCTGGGCCACCGTCATATTGCCGCTGTAACCGCCGGAATAGTTCTTGGGCGACCAGTTGCCGATGGTGATCGGCTCATCGACCACCGGGGTCTGGGGCGTATAGCCCGCCTCCATGGCGGCCAGATAGACGAACGGCTTCCACGACGAGCCCGCCTGACGCCGCGCATCGACGGCGCGGTTGAACTGGCTGTCGGCGTAGGAGGCGCCGCCGATCATGGCGCGCACCCGTCCGTCGCCGTCCAGCGCGACCAGGGCCGCCTGCTGCACGCCCTTGGAGGCGTCGCGGTCCAGAATGCGGCGCACGGCGCGTTCGGCGTCGGTCTGCAGCGTCAGGTCCAGTGTGGTCTCGACCACCATGTCCTCGGTCGGTTCGCCGACCAGGCCGCGGATCGACTTGTCCAGCCAGTCGATGAAATACTGGGCGTGCTGGGTCGCCAGGGTGCGCGAGACGATGACCGGCTGGGTCACGGCCTGTTCGCGCTGGGCGGCGGTGATGACGCCCGCCTCTTCCATTTCATTGAGGACGACGGTGGCGCGGGCGGCGGCGCGCTCGCTCTCGGACACCGGCGAATAGCGCGAAGGCGCCTTCAGCAGGCCCGCCAGAAGCGCGGCTTCCCCGACCGTCAGATCCTTGGCCGACTTGTCGAAATAGCGTTGCGAGGCCGCCTCGATGCCATAGGCGCCGGCCCCGAAATAGACGCGGTTCAGATAGAGGGCGAGGATCTCATCCTTGGAGAATTTCATCTCCAGCCAGACCGCCAGCATCAGCTCCTGGCCCTTGCGGCGCAGGGTCTGGTCGGGCGTCAGGAACAGGTTTTTGGCCAGCTGCTGGGTAATGGTCGAGCCGCCCTGCACGACCCGGCCGGCGCGCATATTGGCGACCATGGCGCGGACCATGCCCACGGGGTCAAAGCCGGGGTGCCAGCGGAAGCGCTGGTCCTCGATGGCGATGAAGGCGGCCGGCACATAGTCGGGCAGGGCCTCAAGGTCGGCGGGCGGAGCCTGCTGGCTGCCGCGCACGGCAATCAGCGCCCCGTTGCGATCCAGATAGGTCACCGACGGCTGGCGGTCGATGTCGTAGAGGGCGGAGGTGTCCGGCAGACCGCGTGCGAACACGGCGAAGAAGACGACCAGAAAGATCAGGCCCCACACCCCGGCCACGACGCTCCAGTACAGGATGCGTTGCAGCAGGTTGCGCTGGCCCTGGCCACCCGGGCCCCGCTTCAGTCGATCCAGAAAGGCGTTACCCGCCATAGTCACCCTCTCGCCCAGCCAGAGCCCTGCGGCCTTTTAGCGCCGAAAGCGCTTAACGGAAATCACCCGGAGACCCGTGGTCCGGCACCATCCCGGCAATTTCCGTCGAAAGCGTGACGAAGACGACAATCAGTCGAGGAAGGCGTTGATCGCCTCGGCCAGGGCATCCGGCTGATCCAGCATGATGAAGTGGGCGCTGTCGTCGATCCGCTTCAGCGCCACGCCCTCCAGATTGGCATAGGAGGCCGCATAGATGGCGTCGGTGACCTCGGGGCTCATGCCCGGTCCGTTGAATGTCACATAGATGACCTCGGTCGGCGCGGTGATGGCCGCCAGTTCCGGGCGCAGGTCGGTGACGATCAGTTCGCGCATGGCGTGGCCGGCCACGACCGGATCGCTGTTGACGCTGTCCTCGATCGGCCCGGTCCGCAGGCTTTCGGTCTGGACCATGCCGGTGATGCTGGCCGTGGACGAGGCGCGCCACTGTTCGGGCGTCGAGCTGACCATGCCGGCCGTGATCTGGTCGGCGATCGGGGCCACGCTTTCCGGGGTGGCATTGGCGCCGCCGAAGACATTGCCCATGAAGGGGATCATGTCGATGACGACGAGGCGGTCGACGAGATCGGGGTGGCGGGCGGCCAGCATCATGGCGATGGTGCCGCCCATGGAATGGCCAACGACTACAGCATCTTCCAGGCCCTGCTCGCGGATATAGCGGGCGATGTCCTCGGCGACGGGCGCGGAGACGGGGCCGTCGATGTTGTCCATGGTCGGCGCGCCGGCGAAGCCCTGAATATGGATCATATGGACGCGCCAGTCGCCCTCGAGCCGTGCGACCAGCGGTTCCCAGATATCGGGATGCGAGGTCAGGCCGGGGATCAGGATGATGTCACGCCCCTCACCCTCGACCCGCACGTGAAAGCGACCCGACTCGAAATCGGCATGCATATGGCCATGATCGGCCGGGGCCGTTGCCGGGGTCTGGGCACAGACCGCGAGCGGCATCAGGGCGAGGGCGGCGGCGAGGAGAAGGCTTTTCATGTGGGATATCCAACTGGCGTTGCGGCGGCTCTGGTCCTAACACTAGCCGACATGACGACCGTTGAGACCCCCTCCCCGACAGAGACCCGAACAAGGGCCGCCCCCCTGCCGTTCGGGCGCGGTTTCCTGAAAGACACCTGGTATTTCGTCACGACCGCCCGGGCGGTAAAGCCGGGTCAGCAGGCCCGCTATATGCTGCTGGACGAGCCGGTTCTGGTGGGCCGCACCCGCTCGGGCCAGGTCTATGCCCTGCGCGACATCTGCCCCCACCGGGCCGCCCCCCTGTCGGCCGGCCGACAGGTCGAGCACGCGGGCGAGGGCGAGACGATCGAATGCCCCTATCACGGCTGGCGGTTCCGCACGGACGGCCAGTGCGCGGCCATCCCCTCCCTGACGGATGACTCGGAATTCGAGGTCGACCGCATCCGCGTGCGCGCCTATCCGGTCGTCGAAAGCCAAGGGATGGTCTTTGTCTGGGTCGCGTCTGACCCGCGCCGTCCGGCCGAGCCCGACCATCCGCCACCGGTCTTTCCGGGCGCCGACGGCCCCGCCCCGCGCCTGGTCGAGGCCATGGTGTTCGAAAGCCATATCGACCATGCGGTGGTCGGGCTGATGGACCCCGCGCACGGGCCCTATGTCCATCAGCAATGGTGGTGGCGCTCGCGCCACTCCATGCACGACAAGCAAAAGGCGTTCGAGCCGCGCGACCAGGGCTTTGCCATGGTCCGGCACCGGCCCTCATCGAACAGCCGCGCCTACAAGCTGCTGGGCGGCACGCCCGAGACCGAGATCACCTTTCGCCTGCCCGGCTATCGCTGGGAGCACATCCAGGTCGGCGACAAACAGGTGCTGGGCCTGACGTGTCTTACGCCCGAGACCGCCGACCGCACCCGCATCACCCAGCTGTTCTGGTCCGACCACTGGATCTTTGCCCTGGCCCGTCCGATCCTGAGGCAGGGGGTGCGCGCCTTCCTGAAACAGGACGGCGGCATGGTGAACCTGCAGAACATGGGCCTGGCCTTCGACCCCGCCATGCTGTGGATCGACGACGCCGACCGTCAGGCCAAATGGTACCAGCAACTGAAACGCGAATGGGCCACCAGCCGCGCCGAGGGGCGGGCGTTCCAGAACCCGGTCAAGCCGGAAACGCTGAGGTGGAAGAGCTGAGGGGGCGGGGCTGCCAAGACCCTCTGTCAGTGAGGCAGTTTCAGCGAGCGGAATATCGCATGGCCCGCCGCCATGCCGTCGGTGACAGCCCAGGTCACGTTTCCGGCTGCCCGGGCCAGATCCCCGGCGGCATAGACACCGGCCACGCTGGTCTGCTGCATCTTGTCCACCTCGACGACCCGGCCCACGGGCGTGTCGACGAAGGCGCAGCCGAGCTGCACGGCCAACCCGTCTGAAGGCTCGACCGATGAACCGACGAACAGGGCCCTCAGCGGTACGCGGCGACCGTCGGTGAGCACGGCGGCCTCAAGCGCCGGCGCCGGTCCCTCGAGGTGAGCGATTGCGATCCGCTCGATCGTAGCGCCGCGCTCGCCGAGGTGTTGGATTTCCTCGGCCGAGAGGGTCGCGTCTGACTGCAGGAAGACAGTCG
>CAXQIE010000013.1:0-171980 GCA_964224415.1 Neptunomonas phycophila | reverse complement strand
AGTGCTGCCGATCATCGGGGGCTATAGCGGGGGGTAGGGGAGGGGGAACGCGGCGCCATTCCGAACCAGGTCAGGAATGGCGCGAGTGACGGGGCTCGAACCCGCGACCTCCGGCGTGACAGGCCGGCACTCTAACCAACTGAGCTACACCCGCGTTTCCCGTTCAGGCGTCGCCGCCCGAAGGAGGGCGTCGTTTAGGCGGGGCCTCGACCGACGTCAAGCGGGTCGAGGCCCCATTTTTTCATCAACCGGCCGGAACTGTTTGAACCGGCGGCGCGGACGTCCCGGTTGGCTCGGCCGGAGCGGACGGACCGGTCAGGGCTTCGGGCTGTACAGCCACCGCAGGCGGGGGCGGTTGATACCGGACGCTTTCGCCGGGCCCAAGGGGGAGCTGGAAGGCGGCCCAAAGGCCCGTCAGGATCGCCCCGGTGATAGAGAAGGCGATCGAATAGGGCAGCATCACCGCCATCAGGCTACCGAGGCCGAACTCTTTCACCCACCGTTGGGCGAAGGTCAGGATAAGCGGGAAGTAGACCATCAGTGGTGTGATGATGTTGGTGGTCGAATCGCCCATGCGGTAGGCGGCGGTCGTCATATAGGGACTGACGCCGACCAGCATCAGCATCGGGACGAGTATGGGCGCGAGGAAGGCCCATTTGGCCGAGGCCGAGCCGACGAAGATGTTGACCAGGGCGGCGACGACCACGATCGAGACCAGCAGGATGAACAACTGCAGCGCGCCGATAGGGTCGGTCGACCCCGGCTCGATGCCCGACAGCAGGCGGATCTGCTCAGCGCCTGCGACCGCCATGATCGGGCCCAGACCTGACCAGTTGAACAAGGCGACGAAGTGGGCCGCGACAAAGGCGAGGACGATATAAGGGCCCATGTCGGCCATGGCCTGTGAGGTCATGCGGACGATGTCGCGATGGCTTCGGATGGTCTTGGCGACGATGCCATAAGCCACGCCGGTCAGCAGGAACATCAGGAAGAAGGCGGCGACCAGCGAGTGGTAGAAGGGCTGAAGGCGCGCAGCCTGGGTTTCACCCTCGGGATCGATGAGGGGCGCCGAGGGCGACAGGACCAGCCAGGCGAACAGGCCGATGACCAGCAGGGCCGCAAGGCCGGCCCAGACGAGGCCTGCACGCTCGCGGCTCTCCAGCGGCTTTTCGGCGTCCTCGATGGGCGCACCGGCAATCGGGGTCCAGGTTCCGAGGCGCGGCTCGACAATCTTGTCGGTCACCCACCAGCCGACCGGGACGAACAGCAGGGTCATGCCCGCGATGAACCACCAGTTGCCGGCGATATTGATCGAGAACGACGGATCGACCAGCTGCGCTGCCGGCTCGGTCAGGCCGAGAAGCAGCGCATCCAGCTGTCCGGGGAAGATGTTGGCCGAGAAGCCGCCGGACACGCCGGCAAAGCCCGCCGCGATCCCGGCGATCGGGTGACGCCCGGCCGCAGCATAAATGGCCGCCGCCAGCGGGATCAGAACTACATAGGCCGCATCAGCCGCGTGGTTGGCGACGATGGCGACGAAGATCACGATCGGGGTCAGCAACGCCCGGGGTGCCTTGGACACACCGGCCTTCATCGCCGACGAGAACAGGCCGGTCCGCTCGGCCACACCGGCGCCCAGCATCACGACCAGAACGTACCCAAGCGGGGCAAACCCGGTCAGTGTTTTCGGCATGTCTTCGAACAGGCGACGAAGATTCTCTCCGGAGAACAGACTTTGGGCCGCGATGACGTCACCCGTGATGGGGTTCAGGGCCTGCCAGCCCTGAGCGGCAGCGAAGACGCTGAATCCCATCAGCCCCAGAATGAGCCAGACAAATATGAAAACCGGGTCGGGCAAGCGGTTGCCCGCCTTTTCCACCCCGTTAAGCAGCCAATTGCCGATACCCATGCGTGGTAACCCCTCGACCTGATCTCCATCCTCTGGTGCCGACCTTGGCAAAGGCCAGGGACCGTGTCGATTCCCGACTGACGCTGCGAACCGTTCTCAAGAAAAACCTTTTGCCGCATGGGTTTGAACCCGGGACGGCTTGGGTCTAGAAAGCGCCGAATCCGCCGTCTCCCCGGTGCGCGAGGCCTCATCTGATGAATGCATTCCTGCTTGAGTATCTGCCGGTCGTGATTTTTCTCGCGATCGGAGCGGTGATCGGCATCCTGTTCATGGTCGGGGCGTGGGCCTTGGCGCCGTCCAATCCCGACTCGGAAAAGCTCTCGGCCTATGAGTGCGGCTTCAACGCCTTTGACGACGCGCGCATGAAGTTCGATGTCCGCTTCTATCTGGTGTCGATCCTGTTCATCATCTTCGACCTCGAGGTTGCCTTCCTGTTCCCGTGGGCTGTCTCGATGTTCGACCTGTCGACGGGCGGAATGATCTTCGCCTTCTGGTCGATGATGGTGTTCCTCGGCGTCCTGACCGTCGGCTTTATCTACGAGTGGAAACGAGGAGCCCTGGAATGGGAGTGATCGTCACCCCGGACGGGCGTCCCGCCAGCCCCGCGTTTGGCCAGGGCGCCCGCTCTACGGTTCAGGGCTATGACCCGAAGATCCACGACAAATTCTTTGAGGCCGTGAACACCGAGGTCGGCAAGGAAGGCT
Source organism: Neptunomonas phycophila (assembly GCA_964224415.1). Classification (GTDB taxonomy): domain Bacteria; phylum Pseudomonadota; class Alphaproteobacteria; order Caulobacterales; family Caulobacteraceae; genus Brevundimonas. The sequence goes on along the minus strand of CAXQIE010000013.1, from coordinate 169,367 downwards.
TCCTGACCGCCTCGCTGGACGACGTCATCACATGGGCCCGCACCGGCTCACTGATGTGGATGACCTTTGGCCTCGCCTGTTGCGCGGTCGAGATGATGCAGGCGTCGATGCCGCGCTTCGACATGGAGCGGTTCGGCATGGCCCCGCGCGCCAGCCCGCGCCAGTCGGATCTGATGATCGTGGCCGGCACCCTGACCAACAAGATGGCCCCGGCGTTGCGCAAGGTCTACGACCAGATGCCCGACCCGCGCTATGTCCTGTCCATGGGCAGCTGCGCCAACGGTGGCGGGTATTATCACTATAGTTACAGTGTTGTACGGGGTTGTGACCGGATCGTGCCGGTGGACGTGTACGTGCCAGGTTGCCCGCCGACCGCGGAGGCGCTGCTGTACGGCCTTCTGCAGCTTCAGAAGAAGATCCGTCGCACGGGGACGATCGACCGATGAGCGCTCTGGAAGCCCTGACTGCCATGGAAACGGCGCTGACGCCCCTGGGCACTGAAATGGTCGCCGAGCTGGGCGTCGAGGCCTATGTGGCCCATGGCGAATTGAACCTGGTCGCGGACCGGGACGGGATCGTTGAAGCGCTGACGTTGCTGCGGGATCGCTTCGGCTTTCAGCAGCTGATCGACCTCTGCGGCGTGGACTATCCCGACCGCGAGGCGCGGTTCGAGGTGGTTTATCACCTGCTGTCGCTCACCCGGAATGCACGCATCCGCGTCAAGGTTTCGACCGACGAGACGACGCCGGTCCCCAGCGTCACGCCGGTCTATCCGGCGGCCGATTGGTTCGAGCGCGAGGCGTTCGACATGTACGGCATCCTGTTCTCGGACCACCCGGACCTGCGTCGTATCCTGACCGACTATGGCTTCCAGGGGCACCCGCTGCGCAAGGACTTCCCGATGACCGGCTATGTCGAGGTCCGCTATGACGAGGCCGAGAAGCGGGTCGTCTATGAGCCGGTCAAGCTGAACCAGGAGTTCCGCAACTTCGACTTCCTGTCACCGTGGGAAGGGGCCGACTATCCGGCGCCGGTCCTGCCGGGCGACGAGAAGGCGGCACCGGACAAGGCATGACGCTCATGACCCGCACCGCCATCCGGTCAGCTTCATCGTTCTTCCTGGTGACGTTTTCGACCGCTTTTCTGTTCACGCTGGGGGCCCGGCTGACGGGCTGGTTCACGCGCGCGCCGGAGATCCCGCAGGGCCAGCTACAGGCGCTGGGTGTGTCGATCATGATCGCGGTGGTGTGCCTGGCAGTCGGCGCCGGCATCCGCCGTCTGTCGGCGGGTGAGCTGCAGAGCGCGCTGCTGGGCGCCTCGGCGGTGCTGCTGTCGACGCCGTTGGCGATCGCCGTGCTGACCGGCGACTGGGAGATTTCGACCGCAGCAGTGTCGGGCATGGGGGTTCTGACCCTGGCGCTGGGTTGGCTGGTGGCCCTGACCCGCAAGACCGTGACCCGCGACGAGGATATGTCGGATGGCTGACGACCTGAAAACCACGGCGCCCGCGACGGCTGGAACGACTGTCTTTGACGACATGCCGCTGGAGCATGACGGCCGGACCTCGCACGCGCGCGAGATGGACGAGCGCAAATTCACGATCAACTTCGGACCCCAGCACCCGGCCGCGCACGGTGTGCTGCGTCTGGTGCTGGAGCTGGATGGCGAACTCGTGACGCGGGTCGATCCGCACATCGGCCTGCTGCATCGCGGCACCGAAAAGCTGATGGAAGCGCGCACCTACCTCCAGAACGTGCCCTATCTGGACCGGCTGGACTACGTCGCGCCGATGAATCAGGAGCACGCCTTCTGCCTGGCCATCGAAAAGTTGCTGATGCTGGACGTGCCGTATCGCGCCCAGCTGATCCGGGTCCTGTTCTCGGAAATCGGCCGGATCCTCTCGCACCTGCTGAACGTGACGACCCAGGCCATGGACGTCGGCGCCCTGACCCCGCCGCTGTGGGGTTTCGAGGAGCGCGAGAAGCTGATGGTCTTCTATGAACGGGCCTGCGGCGCGCGCATGCACGCCAACTATTTCCGGCCGGGCGGCGTCCACCAGGACATCACGCCTCAACTGATCGACGACATCGACCGCTGGTGCAAGGAGTTCCCGAAGGCGCTCAAGGACATCGACTCCCTCGTCACCGAGAACCGCATCTTCAAGCAGCGCAACGTCGATATCGGCGTGGTGTCCAAGGAGCAGGCGCTGGCCTGGGGCTTCACGGGGGTGATGATCCGCGGCTCTGACATCGCCTGGGACCTGCGCAAATCGCAGCCCTATGAATGCTATGCCGAGCTGGAGTTCGACGTGCCGGTCGGCAAGAACGGCGACTGCTGGGATCGCTACCTGTGCCGCATGGAAGAGATGCGCCAGTCGGTCCGCATCATGGAGCAGTGCATCCACCGGTTGCGCAACTGCCCCGGCGAGCCGGTGATGGTCGAGGACAACAAGATCGTCCCGCCGCGCCGCGCCGAGATGAAGCGGTCGATGGAAGCGCTGATCCACCACTTCAAACTCTACACCGAGGGCTTCCACACCCCCGAGGGTGAGGTCTACGCCGCCGTCGAGGCGCCCAAGGGCGAGTTCGGCATCTATCTGGTGTCCGACGGGACCAACAAGCCGTATCGCGTCAAGATCTCTGCCCCCGGCTTCCGCCACCTGCAGGCGATGGACTGGATGAATCGCGGCCACATGCTGGCCGACGTTTCGGCCATCCTCGGTTCGCTCGACATCGTGTTCGGCGAGGTGGATCGCTGATGCAGGGCTTTGCCGTCCAGCCGGTTTTCACGACGACGCAGGCGATCTGGTTCGCGGTGCTGCTGACGCTGGGCGTCGCGGTGCAGCTGGCCGTTTCCCCGCGTCGGCGCGCGATCATGGGCGGCGTGTCTTTCGCGGTGGCCTTGGCCCTGGTGACCATGCCGGCGGTGGCCGGGGTGACGCCGGTGCGCGGCGCCTATCGTCTGGGCTATCTGGAAGAGGGCAGCGGCTTTCTGGAGGCCAATCTGCGCTCGCTGGTGTGGATGAGCGGCGCCATCATGCTGGGTCAGCTGATCATGCGGTTCCTGCCGCCGTTCTCCCTGCTGACGCGTGCGCTGCGCGATGCCGGACGGGATGTGTGGAAAGCGCGCATCGGGCGCTGGATGGGGCGCGCGCGATGAGCCATACCCCCCTGAGCGATCTGGTTCGGCAAGGCTGGCAGGTGGTCAGCTATTCCGTCACCGACTCGAGCGGTGAAACCTGGCACCACAACTTCCTTCTGACTCGAAACAGTCAGCACAAGGTTCTGACGGTGCGAAAGAAAATGCTGGGTGACGGCGTCGTCGCCACGGAAATGGAAGTCTGATGAGCGTTCGTCGTCTCGCCAAGGAACAGCCCGCCTCGTTCGCCTTCTCCAAGGCGACCAAGGCCAAGTGCGACTGGTGGATCGCCAAATATCCGGCCGACCGGAAACAGTCGGCGGTCATCCCGATTCTGTGGCTGGTCCAGAAGCAGGAGGGCTGGGTGTCCGAGCCCGCCATCCGCGCCATTGCCGAACTGCTCGACATGCCGACCATCCGGGTGCTGGAGGTCGCGACCTTCTACACCATGTTCATGCTCGAACCCGTTGGCACGAGTGCCCTGATCCAGGTGTGTGGCACCACGCCCTGCATGCTGCGCGGCGCCGGGGATCTGATGGCCGTCTGCAAGAGCAAGATCGGGCCCAAGGACAAACTGTCCGCCGATGGCCGCTTCACCTGGCAGGAGGTCGAGTGCCTGGGCGCCTGTGCCAATGCGCCGATGGCCCAGATCAACGACTATTATTTTGAGGACCTGACCGCCGAGGACATGGCGCAGATCATCGACGATTTCGCCGCCGGCAAGACGCCGAAGCCGGGCAGCCGCGTGGGTCGTGCCAGCTCGGAGCCCGAGGGCGGGGCGCTGACCCTGACCGATCCCAAGCTGTATGACGGCTCGGCCGCCAAACCGATCAAGAAACTGCCGAACTCCGAGCCAGAGAAGGCACCCGCATGACCGACGGGCTTGATCTCGAAACAGAAGCCGGGCGCGCCGCCTATCGCAAGGAGTTGCGGGCCGTCGCCATGCCGGTGCGGACGGCAGGTCTGGCGCTGATCCTGCTGGCCGCCGTGTTCGTGGTCGTGGCGTCGCGCGAAATGTTCGGCCTGACCGAGGACGCCATCGTCGTCGGCTATGGCATGTTGGCGTTCGGCTGGGCGCTTGTGATCACCGCTGTCTTCATCCGCACCCGGCACCACCGGCAGCGCATGCAGACCCTGAACCGTGAGACGTCTCTCTGATGGTCGGTATTCTTCAAGACAAGGATCGCATCTTCACCAACCTGTACGGCCTCCAGGACTGGACGCTGGACGGGGCGAAGAAGCGCGGCGCGTGGAATGCCACGAAGGACATGCTGGATCTCGGCCGCGACTGGGTGATCACCAACGTCAAGAATTCGGGCCTGCGCGGCCGGGGCGGCGCCGGATTCCCGACCGGGCTGAAGTGGTCCTTCATGCCCAAGGAGGTGAAGGACCGGCCGCACTATCTGGTGGTCAATGCGGATGAGTCGGAGCCCGGCACGTGCAAGGACCGCGAGATCATGCGCCATGATCCGCACCTGCTGATCGAGGGCTGCCTGATCGCCAGCTTCGCCATGCAGGCGCACGCCTGTTACATCTATCTGCGCGGCGAATATGTGCTGGAGCGCGAGCGCATGGAGGCTGCGGTCAAGCAGGCCTATGACGCGAAGCTGATCGGCAAGAACAACGTCCACGGCTGGGATTTCGACGTTTATATCCACCACGGTGCCGGGGCCTATATCTGTGGTGAGGAGACGGCCCTGCTGGAAAGTCTCGAGGGCAAGAAGGGCCAGCCGCGTCTCAAGCCGCCGTTCCCGGCGGGTGCCGGCCTGTATGGCTGTCCGACGACGGTGAACAATGTCGAGTCGATCGCGGTGGTGGGTACCATCCTGCGCCGGGGAGCGGAGTGGTTCGCGGGCTTTGGCCGGCCGAACAACACCGGCACCAAGATCATGTCGATCTCGGGCCATGTGAACCGCCCGTGCAATGTCGAAGAGGCGATGTCGATCCCGCTGCGTCAGCTGCTGGAAGACCACTGCGGCGGCGTGCGCGGCGGCTGGGACAATCTGAAGGCCATCATCCCGGGCGGGTCGTCGGTGCCGATGATCACGCGCGAGATGTCTGAGTCCGCTCTGATGGATTTCGACAGCCTGCGTGACATGCAATCGGGTCTGGGGACGGCGGCGGTGATCGTGATGGACCAGTCCACCGATCTGGTGAAGGCGATCGCCCGGATCGCCTATTTCTACAAACACGAGAGCTGCGGCCAGTGCACGCCGTGCCGCGAAGGCACGGGCTGGATGTGGCGTGTGCTGGAGCGGATGGCCGCCGGCGAGGCCGATCCGACAGAGATCGACCTGCTGCTGGACGTCAGCAAACAGGTGGAGGGTCACACGATCTGCGCACTCGGCGATGCCGCCGCCTGGCCGGTGCAGGGTCTGATCCGCCATTTCCGCCACGAGATCGAGGATCGCATCTCGCAGTACCGCAGCCGCCGCGCGAACTTCGCCGGCCATGCGATCGCGGCGGAGTAGGAGATGCGCGCACCCGTTGCCCTGTTGATCGGCGCTCTCGCTCTCGCCGCCTGCGGTGAGCCCGCGAGCGAGCCTGCCGATGCGCCTGCTGCTGCGGCTCCGGCTGCGTCGCCGACCGCGACGGGTCCGTCCGCCACGCCGGTGACGCTGAGCGAGGGGTTGATGGCGACCATCTGCCGGGCGGGTGTCGGCGCGGTCTATGGCCAGCCGGGTGCCGATGTGATGGTGCTGGACCGGGCTGGCGGCCTGATCACCGTGGGCTGGCGCGCGCCGGTCGATGGCGGCCAACTGACCGCCGAGTGCCGGGTTGAGGGCGACCGCGTGCTGTGGCGTCCGTTGGACCGTCCTGTCGCCGGTGAGAACCGCTGGATGGACCAGGCCGGCGATCCGGTGGTCACCTATGCGCTGGACGGCTCGACCCTGACGGTCAGCCAGAGCCTGCCTGATGGAACGAGGACGACGACCGTCGAGGCCGTCACGACTGAAGAAGAGGCCCGCTGATGCCCGTCGCCAAGGTCAACGGCGTAGACGTCGAATTCGAGCCCGGCATGACCGTGCTGCAGGTGGCCGAGCGCGCCGGGGAAGAGATCCCGCGCTTCTGCTATCACGAGCGGCTGTCGATCGCCGGCAATTGTCGGATGTGCCTGGTCGAGGTGAAGCCCGGACCGCCCAAGCCGCAGGCGTCGTGCGCCCTGCCGGCTGCTGACGGCCAGGAAATCTTCACCGAGACGCCGATGGTCAAGAAGGCGCGCGAAGGGGTGATGGAGTTCCTGCTCATCAACCACCCGCTTGACTGCCCGATCTGCGACCAGGGCGGCGAATGCGACCTGCAGGACCAGGCCATGGGCTATGGCCGCGACGGCTCACGCTATGCCGAGAACAAGCGCGCGGTCGAAGAAAAGCACATGGGTCCGACCATCAAGACCTATATGACGCGCTGCATCCAGTGCACGCGCTGCGTGCGCTTCATCACCGAGGTGGCGGGCGTGCCCGACATCGGCATGATCTCGCGCGGCGAAAGCGCCGAGATCACCACCTATCTGGAAAGCTCGGTGAACTCGGAACTGTCGGGCAACGTCAATGACCTGTGCCCGGTCGGCGCCCTGACCCACCGGCCGTGGGCCTTCCACTATCGGCCCTGGGAGCTGAAGAAGACCGAGACCATCGACGTCATGGACGCGCTGGGCTCGAACATCCGCGCCGATGCGCGGGGCGCCGAGGTCATGCGTGTGCTGCCGCGCGTCCACGAGGGCATCAATGAGGAATGGCTGTCGGACAAGAGCCGTTACGTCGTCGACGGTCTGACCACGCGCCGGCTGGACCGCCCGTTCGTGCGCGAGAACGGCAAGCTGCGGGCTGCCAGCTGGGACGAGGCGCTGGGCGCTGTGGCCGACAAGCTGAAGGCGGCCGCGGCCGACCGGATCGGCGTGGTCGCGGGCGACCTGCAGGATGCAGAGTCGATGAAGGCGGCGCTGGACCTGTTCCGCGCGCTGGGCTCGGCCCACACGGATTGCCGTCAGGACGGATCGCCGCTGGGCGGAGACACCCGAGAAGGCTGGCTGTTCAACTCGGGTCTGGCCGGGATTGAGGCGGCGGATGCCGTGCTGATCGTCGGCGCCGATCCGCGCGTCGAGGCACCGCTGCTGAACACCCGCCTGCGCAAGATCTGGCTGAGTGGCCAGGCGGAGGTCGCCCTGATCGGTCAACAGGTCGATCTCAGCTATGATTACAACTGGTTGGGCGCGGGATCGAAGACTCTGTCGAAGCTGCCCAAGGCGGCCACCGACATGCTGTCCAAGGCCGAACGTCCGGCCATTATCGTCGGCGCTGGCGCGCTGGCGGGCGAAAGCGGACCGGCGGTGCTGAATGCGCTGGGCGCGCTGGCGAAGAAGCATGGCGTCGTCAGCGACGGCTGGAACGGCTTCAACATCCTTCACACGGCGGCCAGCCGGGTGGCCGGTCTGGACATGGGCTTTGTCCCGGGCGAGGGTGGCCTGTCGGCCACCGACATGGTCAAGAAGGGCCAGCTGGACGTGCTGGTCCTGCTGGGCGCCGACGAGATCGATGCCTCGGCCTCGGGCGCCTTCACCGTCTATCTGGGCAGCCACGGGGACCGCGGCGCGCACGGCGCCGACGTTATCCTGCCGGGCGCGGCCTATACCGAGAAGTCGGGCCTGTATGTGAATACCGAGGGCCGGGTGCAGATGGCCGAGCGGGTCGTCTTCCCCAAGGGGCAGGCCAAGGAAGACTGGGCCATCCTGCGCGCCCTGTCCGAGCGGGTGGGTCACACCCTGCCATACGACACGCTTGACCAACTGCGCGCCAAACTGATGGCCGATCATCCGACGTTCGGGCGGATCGACTATCTGGCACCGCCGGCGGCCTTCGACCCGTCGAAACTGGGCGTCAAAGGCGATCTGGGCGATGTGGCTTTCGCGAGCCCGATCCGCGACCCCTATCTTTCCAACCCGATCGCGCGGGCCAGCGCGACCATGGCCGAGCTATCCGCCCAGCGGATTGCCCCGGTCGCGATGGCGGCGGAGTAAGCCATGGACAACGGTTTCTGGAACTCGCCCCTCGGCTGGACGCTGGCCTCGACCGGCGCGGCGCTGCTGATCAGTGTCGGCGTGCTGCTGGGCGTCGCCTTCCTGCTGCTGGCGGATCGCAAGATCTGGGCGGGTGTGCAGATGCGCAAGGGCCCGAACGTCGTCGGTCCGTTCGGGCTGCTGCAGTCGTTCGCCGACATGCTGAAGTTCGTGCTGAAGGAAATCGTCGTGCCGGCCGGGGCCGACAAGACGGTCTTCCTGCTGGCGCCGATCATCACCGTCATCCTGGCCTTCATGGCCTGGGCCGTCATTCCGTTTGCCCCTGGCTGGGTGATGTCGGACCTGAACGTCGGCATCCTCTACATCTTCGCGGTTTCGTCGCTGGGTGTGTACGGCATCATCATGGGAGGCTGGGCTTCCAACTCGAAGTACCCGTTCCTCGGTGCACTGCGTTCGGCGGCGCAGATGGTGTCCTATGAGGTGTCCATCGGTCTGGTGATCATCAATGTAATCCTGCTGGCCGGGACGATGAACCTGACGTCGATCGTGACGCAGCAGGACGGCTGGATCTGGAACTGGTTCGCCTTTGGCGGCGGGGCCGGGACCTGGCCGACCGTGCTGATCATGTTCCCGATGGCCATCATCTTCTTCATCTCGGCCCTGGCGGAGACCAACCGCCCGCCGTTCGACCTGCCGGAAGCCGAGTCCGAGCTCGTCGCCGGCTATCAGGTGGAATACAGCTCGACGCCGTATCTGCTGTTCATGATGGGCGAGTATGTGAACATCGTCTTCATGTGCGCCATGATCAGCATCCTGTTCTTTGGCGGCTGGAACCCCGGCTTTGACGTGGCCCTGATCGGCCTTCCCGACTGGCCCCAGTGGGCCGCGAACCTGTTCTACCTGCTGGTCCTGTGCACCAAGATCGTCTTCTGGTTCTTCATGTTCGCCATGGTGAAGGCCTTCGTGCCGCGCTATCGCTATGACCAGCTGATGCGGCTGGGCTGGAAGATCTTTCTGCCGACCTCGCTGGTGGCCGTCGTTCTGGTGGCGGGCTGGCGCGTCGCCGTGGAGGCGGGCCTGATATGAGCCGCACCGTTGTCCTGAGCGCCCTGATGCTGCTGCCTGGTCTCGGGACCAGCGGCTGCACCTTCCCCGGCCCGATGCAGGAGGTCGCCGTCCCCGGCAGCTCGGCCGAGCGGCTGGAGCGTCGCGAGCGCCGGGATCAGGCCGAGACCGACCGTATCATTCGGTGCCAGTCGATGGATCGGGATGATCCGCGCTGGGACCGTGACTGCAAGAACCGCCGCTGAGCCCCCGCAACCAAAGATCGCTTTGACATGATTTCCCGTATCAAACAGACCGTGAAGGGGGCCCTGCTGGTTGACGCCGTGGGTGCCTTCTTCCTGACCTTCGGCTATCTGCTGAAGCCCAAGATGACGGTGAACTATCCGTTCGAGCGGAACCCGCAGTCGCCGCGCTTCCGGGGTGAGCATGCCCTGCGCCGCTATCCGAACGGCGAGGAACGCTGCATCGCGTGCAAGCTGTGCGAAGCCATTTGTCCGGCCCAGGCCATCACCATCGAGTCCGAGCCCCGCGCCGACGGCAGCCGCCGGACGACCCGCTACGACATCGACATGGTCAAGTGCATCTACTGTGGCCTGTGCCAGGAAGCCTGCCCCGTGGACGCCATCGTCGAGGGCCCGAACAGCGAGTTCGCCACCGAGACCCGCGAGGAGCTGTATTTCGACAAGGCGCGTCTGCTGGACAACGGCGACCGCTGGGAGCGGCAGATCGCCCGCAACCTCGAGATGGACGCGCCGTACCGGTGATGAGCACCCTGTCCCGTCATAGCCTGATCCAACCGGCGCGCGGCCTTGGCAATTCCGGACCCACAGGTCTAGAAGGGCGCCGCGCGTTCGAGGGGGGCGACTCGGTCCCCCATACCGCTTTTGTTGCAGCCGGAGCCGTCGAGTGATTGCATCGATCGCCTTCTACCTGATGGCCACCGTCACCGTCGTCGCGGCCCTGCTGGTCGTCACGGCCCGCAACCCCGTGCACTCGGTGCTGTGGCTGATCCTGGCCTTCTTCTCGGCGGCCGGTCTGTTCGTGTTGATGGGCGCCGAGTTCCTCGCCATGCTACTGGTCGTGGTCTACGTCGGCGCCGTGGCCGTGCTGTTCCTGTTCGTGGTCATGATGCTGGACGTCGACTTCGTGCGCCTGCGCGAAGGCTATGCACGATACCTGCCGCTGGCCGCCATCGTGGCCGGCGTGCTGCTGGCCGAGATGATCATGATCACCCTGGCGGTCGTGCAGGGCGGGGTGGCCGCAGACGCCACGGCGCCCGTCGTGGCCACGGCGGACCGCACCAATATCGAGGCCATCGGCCGGGTGCTCTATACCGACTATGTCTACTTCTTCCAGGCGGCGGGCATTGTGCTGCTGGTCGCCATGATCGGGGCCATCACCCTGACGCTGCGACACAAGCCGGGCATCAAGCGCCAGAAGGTGGCGGAACAGGTCGGCCGCGAGGCGGGCAAGGCCATGGAGGTCAAGTCGATCCCGACCGGCCAGGGCGTTTCCTCCGAGGAGCTTTCCTGATGGACATCACCCTGTCCCACTATCTGGCCGTGGGGGCCATGCTGTTCACCATCGGCGTGTTCGGCATCTTCGTGAACCGAAAGAACGTCATCATCATCCTGATGTCGATCGAGCTGATCCTGCTGGCGGTGAACATCAACTTCGTCGCCTTCTCGACCCACCTGAACGACGTCGCCGGGCAGATCATGGCTATGTTCGTCCTGACCGTTGCGGCGGCCGAGGCGGCCGTCGGTCTGGCCATTCTGGTGACCTTCTTCCGTAACCGCGGTGACATCGCCGTGGACGACGCGTCCGTGATGAAGGGCTGATCGACGTGAGCTTCGAAACCCTGATCACTCTGGGCATCTTCGCGCCGCTGCTGGGCGCGGCAATCGCCGGTCTGACCGGACGGCGGATCGGCAACATTGCCTCGCAGGCAGTGACCACGGGCCTGCTGTTCTTTGCCTGTGCCGTGGCCTGGACGGTCTTTGCGCGCCACACCTGGGGCGGGATGGAGGCCTTCACCATCGAGCTTCTGCCCTTTATCAATGTCGGGGACTTCCAGTCGACCTGGTCGATCCGCGTCGATGCGCTGTCGGCCGTCATGCTGATCGTGGTGACGACGGTGTCGTCGCTCGTTCACCTCTATTCCTGGGGCTATATGTCCGAGGACCCGGACAAGCCGCGGTTCTTCGCCTATCTGTCGCTGTTCACCTTCGCCATGCTGGCACTGGTGACCGCCGCCGACTTCATGCAGCTGTTCTTCGGCTGGGAAGGGGTGGGGCTGGCGTCCTATCTGCTGATCGGATTCTGGTACAAGAAACCCACGGCCAGCGCCGCCGCCATCAAGGCCTTTGTGGTCAACCGGGTCGGCGACTTCGGCTTTGCCCTGGGCATCATCACCGTCTTCTGGATGTTCGGCACGATCCAGTTTGCCGAGCTGTTTCCGATGATTGCGGACCGCGCCGGCACGGGCTGGAACTTCCTTGGTCACAACTGGTCTGCGCTGGATCTGGCGGGCGTGCTGCTGTTCATCGGCGCCATGGGCAAGTCGGCCCAGTTCTTCCTGCATACTTGGCTGCCCGACGCCATGGAGGGCCCGACCCCGGTCTCTGCCCTGATCCACGCGGCGACCATGGTGACCGCCGGCGTCTATATGGTCTGTCTGCTCAGCCCGATTTACGAGTACGCGCCGGTCGCAGCCCAGATCATCGCCATCACGGGGGCGATCACGGCCCTGTTCGCGGCGACGGTGGGTCTGGCCCAGAACGACATCAAGCGGGTCATCGCCTATTCGACCTGTTCGCAGCTGGGTTACATGTTCTTTGCGGCGGGCATCGGCGCCTATCAGGCCGCCATGTTCCACCTGTTTACCCACGCCTTCTTCAAGGCCCTGCTGTTCCTGGGCGCCGGCTCGGTGATCCATGGCATGCACCATGAGCAGGACATGCGGAAGATGGGCGGGCTGATGAAGCTGCTGCCCATCACCTACGGCGTCATGATGATCGGCACGATCGCCATCACCGGCCTGGGCATTCCCGAGCTGAAGTGGGGCTTCGCCGGTTTCTATTCCAAGGACTCGATCCTCGAGAGTGCCTTCGCCGCGGGCACCGACAATCCGGTCGGCATGTTCGTCTTCTTCATCGGCCTGTTCGCGGCCGGTCTGACGGCCTACTACTCATGGCGTCTGGTGTTCATGACCTTCCACAACAAGCCGGTCTGGAAGGATGAACACGCCCCGGTCGAGCATCATCACGATGACCATGCGACTGACGCCCAGCAGGAAACCCACACAGAGCCGCTGATGGACGACGCTGTGGCGGCTCACCATGAGCACGACCACGCGCAGGACGATCACCATCATCACGGCCCGCTGAAGCCGCACGAGAGCCCCTGGGTCATGATCGTGCCGCTGCTGGTGCTGGCGGTCGGAGCTGTGGCGTCGGGCTTCACCTTCTACGACCAGTTCGTCGGCCACCACGAGCACGACTTCTGGCGCGGCGCCATCTTCAGCGGTCCGGACAACCATGTCATCCACGACAGCCACTCGGTACCGACCTGGGTGCTCTGGGCGCCGCTGGTCGTTTCCGGGCTGGGCACGCTGATCGCCGTCTATGTCTATGTGCTCAAGGAAGGCCTTGGCCGCCGGATGGCCGAGCGCGGCGGGCCGCTGCACACCTTCTTCTACAACAAGTGGTTCTTCGACGAGCTGTACGACTTCGTCTTCGTCAAGGGCACCAAGGCGGTCGGCGATCTATTCTGGAAAATCGGCGATGTGAAGATCATCGACGGGCTGGGCCCGAACGGGGCCGCCTGGGCCTCGCTGAAATCCGCGGCACGACTGTCGAAAATCCAGTCGGGCTACGTCTATCACTATGCGTTCGTGATGCTGCTGGGCGTGGCCGCTCTGCTCGCCTTCGCCATCGCCACCTGGGGGGGCTGATCGCGTGTCCCTGTTGATGTCTCACATCCTGAGCCTCGTCACCTTCCTGCCGCTCGTGGGGGCGGGAGTGCTGCTGGCCGTGCGCCTTCTGGGCAAATCGGACGCATCCGTGGCGCCGGCCGCGCGCCGGATCGCCTTCATCACGACCCTGATCACCCTGGCGGTGTCGATCCTGCTGGTGGCGCGCTTCGATTCCTCAAGCGCCGCCTATCAGTTCGTCGAGCACTATCAGTGGTTTGCCGGCGCCGCCTATCACATGGGTGTCGACGGCATCTCGATCCTGTTTGTGCTGCTGACCGCCTTCCTGCTGCCGCTGTGTATCCTGGCCAGCTGGACGACCATCAAGGACCGGGTGGCCGATTACATGATCGCCTTCCTGGTGCTCGAGACGCTGGTGATCGGCGTCTTCACCTCGCTCGACCTGTTCCTGTTCTACATCTTCTTCGAGGGCACGCTTGTCCCGATGTTCCTGATCATCGGCATCTGGGGTGGTCAGAACCGTATTTATGCGGCCTACAAATTTTTCCTCTACACCCTGCTGGGGTCGGTGCTGATGCTGCTGGCCATGCTGTGGATGGCGGCGGAAGCGGGCACCACCTCGATCCCGCTGCTCAAGGACTATGCGTTCAGCGAGGGCGTACAGCCGCTGCTGTGGCTGGCCTTCTTCGCCTCGTTCGCGGTGAAGATGCCGATGTGGCCGGTCCACACCTGGCTGCCCGACGCCCACGTGCAGGCGCCGACGGCGGGCTCGGTCATTCTGGCCGGCATCCTGCTGAAGCTGGGCGGCTACGGCTTCCTGCTGTTTAACCTGCCGATGTTCCCGCAGGCCTCGGAAATGTTCCGCCCGCTGGTGTTCGCCCTGTCGGCCATCGCCATCGTCTACACCTCGCTGGTCGCCTTCCGGCAGACCGACATCAAGAAGCTGATCGCTTATTCGTCGGTCGCCCACATGGGCTTTGTCACCATGGGCATCTTCGCCGGTAACGATCAGGGCGTGCAGGGCGCGGTCTTCCAGATGCTGAGCCACGGCCTGATCTCGGGCGCGCTCTTCCTCTGCGTCGGCGTGGTCTATGACCGGATGCACACGCGCGAGATCGCTTTCTACGGCGGGCTGACCTCGAAGATGCCTTGGTTCGCGGCCATCTTCCTGATGTTCACCATGGCCAATGTCGGCCTGCCGGGGACGTCAGGCTTCATCGGTGAAATCCTGACCCTGACGGCGGTCTATGAGGTGTCGACCTGGACGGCGTTGTTTGCGGCTTCGGGCGTGATCTTCTCGGCCGTCTATGCGCTGACCCTGTACCGCAACGTCATGTTCGGCGAGATTGCCAATCCGGCGCTCAAGGCCATCACCGACATCGACCGGCGCGAGCTGATCGTCTTCGTGCCCCTGATTGTGGGGACCCTGTGGCTGGGCGTCTATCCGGCGGCTGTACTTGACCTGACCTCGACGTCCGTCGAGGCCCTGACTGCCGGCTTCCGTGCCGCGATCGGTGGATGATACCCATGCCTGACCTGTCCTCCGCCCTTCAACTCGCCGCCTCCGAAATGACCCTCGCCGTGGGGGCCATGGTCCTGCTGCTGCTGGGCGCCTTCATCGGCGAGAAATCGACCCGATTGATCTCGATCCTGTCGGTGGCCCTGCTGGTGGCCGCCGCGGCCCTCGCCATCAACGCCCCGCTGGGCCAGGCCTTCAACGGGGCCTTTGTCGCCGATCCGCTGGCGGCCTATGGCAAGGTGGCCATCTATCTGCTGAGCGCCGTGGCCGTGGTCCTGGGCGACGGCTGGATGGCCCGGACCCGCATCGCCCGCTTTGAGTATCCCGTGCTGATCGTGCTGGCCTCGGTCGGCATGGCCATGATGGTCTCCTCGGGGGATCTGATCTCGCTCTATGTCGGCATCGAGCTGCACTCCCTGGCCCTCTACGTGCTGGCCGCCTTCCACCGCGACGACCTCAAGGCCTCGGAGGCCGGTCTGAAGTATTTCGTGCTGGGCGCCCTGTCGTCGGGTCTGCTGCTGTACGGCGCCAGCCTGATCTACGGCTTCTCGGGCTCGATGCGGTTCGAGGACATCGCCCTGTCGGCGCGGTCGGTGGCCGATGGCGGCGCCGCGGGTCTGATCTTTGGTCTGGTGTTCCTGCTGTGCGGTCTGGCCTTCAAGGTTTCGGCGGCGCCGTTCCACATGTGGACGCCCGACGTCTATGAGGGCGCGCCCACGCCGGTCGTTGCCCTGTTCGCCACAGCGCCCAAGATGGCGGCCATGGTGCTGGTCGCCCGCGTGCTGACGAACGGCTTCGGCGCCATTCACGACCAGTGGGCCCAGGTGCTGGTGCTGATCTGTCTGGCCTCGTTCGTCGTCGGCGCCATCGGCGGTCTGGCCCAGCGCGATCTGCAGCGACTGCTGGCCTATTCCTCGATCGCCAACATCGGTTACGCCCTGCTGGGCATCGTCGCGGGCACCGAGGCGGGCCTTCAGGCCATGCTGATGTTCATGACCCTGTATGTGATCGACCAGATCGGCTTCTTCGCCGTGCTGCTGTCGCTGTCGCGCGGGGGCAAGCCGATCCGCCGCATCGCCGATCTGGCAGGGCTGAAGAAGACGCGTCCGCTGACGACCGTGGTCCTGACGGTGCTGTCGCTGTCGGTGCTGGGCATGCCGCCGTTCTCGGGCTTCTGGGGCAAATACTATGTATTCGGGGCTGCCGCTGATGCCGGCTACTGGATGGTGGCGGCGGCGGGTCTGGTGGCCTCGGTCGTGGCGGCCTTCTACTATCTGCGCATCATCAAGCTGATGTGGTTCGATCCGCCGCTGGACGAACAGGCCGTGACCGACGCCCAGCCGATCGAGGCGCGCACCCTGGCCCTGGCGTCGGCAGCGTTCGCCTTCCCGGTTGTGATCATCGGTCTGACCTGGCTGGAGCCGCTGACCGCCATTGCCGCATCCGGTTTCGGAGCCGGGTAGGGCGGTGTCGCCCGCGGAGCTGCTGGTTCTCGACGAGATCGACTCCACCAACGCCGAAGCCCGGCGGCTGGCCGAGGCCGGGCACACCGGGCCGATCTGGATCGCCGCCCGCCGCCAGAATGCCGGTCGGGGCCGGCGCGGCCGGGCCTGGTCGGACCATCAGGGCAATCTGGCGGCCACATACCTCTGCGTGACGCATGCGCCGCCGGCCGAAGCCGCCCAGACCAGCTTCATCGCCGCACTGGCGGTGGCCGATTTGCTGGACCATTACGTCCCGCCGGCGTGCGTGACGATCAAATGGCCCAATGACGTGATGATTGAGGGGATGAAGGCCTCGGGCATTCTGGTCGAGTCCGGGCCCGCGCCCGCCGGCGGGCTGTGGCTGGCAGTCGGCATCGGCGTCAATCTGGCCAGCGCCCCGCAGGATGTGGAGCGACCGGCAACCGCCGCTTCGGCCCATCTGGCCGAGGGCGTCGCGCGTGTCCCGACGTTGGACGAAGCCTTGCCTCGTCTGGCCGAGGCCTTTGCCGCCTGGACGAGGCGACGCGAGGCTCTGGGCTTTGACGTCATCCGCGATGCCTGGACCCGGCGCGCGCATGGCCTGAACGCCCCGGCTGTCGCCCGGCTGGGCCATGAGACGGTCGAGGGTGTGGCCGAAGGTCTCGCTGACGATGGCGCCCTGCGGCTGAGGCTGGCCGATGGCTCACTTCGGCTTATATCCGCAGGCGACGTCTTTTTTGGAGAGCGCGCCTGATGCTGCTGGCGATCGAACAGGGCAATACCAATACGCTGTTCGCCGTGCACGACGGCGAGCGCTGGATCGCCCAGTGGCGCACGGCAACTGCCGCCAGTCGCACGGCCGACGAATACGCTGTTTGGCTGACCCAACTGCTGTCGATGCGCGGGCTGGACCTGAAGGCGCTGCACGCCTGCATCATCTCCAGCGTCGTGCCACAGTCGATCTTCAACCTGAGGAACCTGTCGCGGCGTTATCTGGACGTCGAGCCCATGGTCATCGGCCAGAATGTCGACCTGGGCATGGAGGCGCGGATCGAAAAGCCGTCGGAGGCCGGAGCGGACCGCCTCGTCAACGCCATCGGCGCGCATCTGAAATACCCGGGCGATCTGATCGTTATAGACTCGGGCACCGCCACGACCTTTGACGTGATCGCGGCCGACGGGGCGTTCGAGGGGGGCGTGATCGCCCCCGGCATCAATCTCTCGCTGCAGGCGCTGCACGAGGCGGCCGCCATGCTGCCGCGCATCGCCATCCAGCGCCCGGATCGCGTGATCGGCAAGGACACGGTGACCAATATGCAGGCGGGCGTGTTCTGGGGCTATGTCGCCCTGATCGAGGGTCTGGTCGAACGCATCAAGGCCGAGTGGGGCAAGCCCATGACGGTCATTGGCACCGGCGGTGTCGCCAGCCTGTTCGAAGGTGCGACTGACAGCATCGACCATTTCGACCCCGACCTCACTCTTCGCGGCCTGCTGGACGTCTGGCGTCGCAACTCCGGAAAGACGGCATGAGCAAATCCAAAACCGACGAACTGGTCTTCCTGCCGCTGGGCGGGTCGAACGAGATTGGCATGAATCTGAATGCCTATGGCTTTGGCCCGGCTAATGATCGCAAGTGGATCCTGGTCGATGTCGGGGTGACGTTCGGCGATCACACCACGCCTGGCGTCGATGTGATCGTGCCCGACCCGACCTTCCTCGAGGGGGAGAATATCCTCGGGATCGTGCTGACCCATGCCCACGAGGACCACATCGGGGCGCTGGGCTGGTTGTGGCCGCGCCTGAAAGCCCCGCTGTATGCCACACCGTTCACCGCCTATCTGATCCGGGAGAAGCTGCGCGACGCTGGCCTCGGCGACCGGGTGAAGCTGCACGAGGTGCCGCTGGGCGGGACCATCGACCTCGACCCCTTCCACATCGAGATGGTGACCATCACCCACTCGACGGCCGAGCCGAACGGCCTGGCCATCACCACGCCGCTGGGGCTGGTGCTGCATACGGGTGACTGGAAGATCGACAACGATCCGGTCGTCGGCGAGCGCACCGATGTCGAGACCATCCGCCGCCTCGGGGACGAGGGGGTGCTGGCCATGGTCTGCGATTCCACCAACGTCTTCGTCGAGGGCACTGCCGGCTCGGAAGGGGAGGTGCGCGAAGCCCTGACCGAGTTGATTGGCGGCCTGTCGGGCCGGATTGCGGTCGGCTGCTTTGCCTCTAACGTTGCGCGGCTGGACAGCGTCATCCATGCGGCGGAGCAGGCCGGGCGCCGGGTCGCGCTGGCCGGGCGGTCGATGCACCGGATCACGGCGGCGGCGAAATGGGTCGGCATGCTATCGGACATCAAACCCTTCCTGAGCGAGGAAGAGGCCCGCCGTTGGCCGGCCGATCAGCTGCTGTACCTTTGCACGGGTAGTCAGGGCGAGCCGCGCGCTGCCCTGTCGCGCGTGGCTGAGGGCAACCACCCCTTCATCAAGCTGGGCAGCGGGGATCACTGCATTTTCTCGTCGCGCATGATCCCCGGCAATGAGCTGGCCATCGGCCGTCTGCAGGACGCCCTGTCGGAGCGGGGGGTGCGCATCTACACTGACCGGGACCATCCGGGCATCCACGTCTCCGGCCACCCGTGCCGCGACGAACTGCGCCAGATGTACCAGTGGGCGCGGCCCCGTATCGCCATCCCCACGCACGGCATGCGCCGCCACATCGCCGAGCATGCCCTGCTGGCCAAGGAAATGCAGGTGCCCGAGACCGTGACGCCGCGAAATGGCGACATGGTGCGTCTGGCGCCCGGACCGGCAGCGATCATCGACGAGGTCCCCTCGGGCCGCCTGTTCGTCGATGGCGGCATGCTGGTCGAGGAGATGGGCGAGGCCCTGCGCGAGCGCCGCCACGCGGCCTCGAACGGCCTGATCCTAGTCAGCTTTGCGCTGGACCGGCGCGGCAAGCTGGCCTCCAGCATCGATGTGCGGGGCATCGGCCTGCCGGGTGACGAGGACCAGCCGCTGGGCGACCTTCTGGACGAATTGGCCGAGCGCGCCGAGGATGCCGTCCGCAAGCTGAAGGGCGAGGCGCTGGAAGACGAAATGGTTATCGAGCAGGCTGTGGCGCGGACTCTCAAGAAGGCCAGCCAGGGCATCTGGGACCGCCGCCCCATCGTTGAAACCATTGTGCTGAGGGTCTGATGATCGGTCGCCTGAACCACGTCGGGGTCGCCACCCCCTCCATCGAAGCAAGCGTCGCCATGTATCGGGACCTGCTGGGCGCGACGCAGGCGCAGGCCCCGTTCGACCTGCCGGCGCAAGGTGTGCGGGTGTGCTTCGTCGATCTGCCCAACAGCCAGATCGAGCTGATCGAGCCGCTGGGCGACGACAGCCCGATCCATGGATTTCTGGCCAAGAACCCCAAGGGCGGCCAGCACCATGTCTGCTTTGAGGTCGAGGACATCCTCGCCGCGCGCGATGCTCTACGGGCCAGGGGGGCGACCATCCTCGGCACTGGCGAGCCGCGCATCGGGGCCCATGGCACGCCGATCCTGTTCGTGCACCCCAAGGACATGGGCGGGGTGCTGGTCGAACTGATGGAAACGCCGAAAGACGGAGCACACTGATGCCGATCGGGCCGATCACCATGTTCTCGATCTATGTCATCTGCTGGTGGGTGGCACTGTTCACCATCCTGCCGCTTGGCATGAATCAGCAGGATCAGAAGCCACCGACCGACGGAGCCCAGTGGGGCGCGCCCGACAAACCGGACCTGAAGAAGAAATTCATCACCACGACCTGGGTGGGCGCCATCCTGTGGGCGGTTATCATGGCGGTGATCTTTCTGGGGCTGGTTCCGATTCCGGAAGTCAGCGGGACCTAAGCTTGACCACAGACTGGTCTAGCTTTTGGGCCAACGTCCCGGCTAAAGCACAGCGAGACCCTGCTGTTTCATTCCGGATGTGCCCATGCGCCTGTCGCGCTATTTCCTGCCCACGCTGAAAGAGGCGCCCGCCGACGCCCAGATCGTCTCGCATCAGCTGATGCTGAGGGCGGGTCTGATCCGTCAGGAAGCGGCGGGCATCTATGCCTGGCTGCCGCTGGGCCTGCGTGTGCTACGCCGGATCGAGCAGATCGTGCGCGAGGAACAGGAGCGGGCAGGGGCCGTCGAGCTGCTGATGCCGACGCTGCAGCTGGCCGATCTGTGGCGTGAGTCCGGCCGCTACGACGCCTATGGCCCCGAGATGCTGCGCATCAAGGACCGGCATGAGCGCGAGTTGCTGTACGGCCCGACCAATGAGGAGATGATCACTGACATCTTCCGGGCCTATGTGAAAAGCTACAAGTCGCTGCCGCTGAACCTGTTTCACATCCAGTGGAAGTTCCGCGACGAGCGCCGTCCGCGCTTTGGCGTGATGCGGGGCCGCGAGTTCCTGATGAAGGACGCCTATTCCTTCGATCTGGACGAGGCTTCGGCGCGCAAGGCCTATAACCGAATGTTCGTGGCCTATCTGAACACCTTTGCCCGGATGGGCCTCAAGGCCGTGCCCATGCGCGCCGACACCGGTCCGATCGGTGGCGACCTCAGCCACGAGTTCATCGTGCTGGCTGACACGGGCGAAAGCCAGGTGTTCTGCGACCGCAAGCTGGTCGAGATGCCGGCGCCGGGCGGGGACGTCGACTGGAACGACCTGCAGTCC
This sequence comes from Neptunomonas phycophila, assembly GCA_964224415.1. Classification (GTDB taxonomy): domain Bacteria; phylum Pseudomonadota; class Alphaproteobacteria; order Caulobacterales; family Caulobacteraceae; genus Brevundimonas. The sequence goes on along the minus strand of CAXQIE010000013.1, from coordinate 148,532 downwards.
ATCGTCGACGAGCGAACCGCCCTCTATGCTGCGACCGAAGAGATGCACGAGGCCGCGCGCTTCGAGTCCGAGACCGCCGAGAGCGACCGGCTGACCGCGCGCGGCATTGAGGTGGGGCACATCTTCTACTTCGGCACCAAATATTCCACGCCGATGAAGGCTCGCGTGCAGGGCCCCGACGGGCGCGACGCGGATGTGCATATGGGCAGCTATGGCGTGGGGGTCTCGCGCCTGCTGGGCGCTATCATTGAGGCCAGCCATGACAGCGCCGGCATCATCTGGCCGGACGCCGTGGCCCCGTTTGACGTCGCGGTCATCAATCTGCGGGCCAGCGACGAGGGCGTCTGCAATGCCTGCGAGGTGGCCGTGTCGCGGCTGGAAGCGCTGGGCAAAGACGTGCTCTACGACGACACCGACGAACGTCCGGGTGGCAAGTTCGCCACCGCGGACCTGATCGGCATCCCCTGGCAGCTCACGATCGGTCCCAAGGGTCTGGCCGACGGCGTGGTCGAGCTGAAGCGCCGCGCGACGGGCGAGAAGCTGACCCTGTCGCTGGACGACGCCCTGACGCGGCTGACCGCATGACCGACACCGTGGCCAAGACGCCGAAGCCCGCCGGTCCGTTCTCCCTGTGGGAGGTCGGCCTGGCCCTGCGCTATCTCCGCGCCAAGCGGAAAGAGGGCGGCATCGCCCTGATCGCCATCATCTCCTACGTCGCCGTGGCGCTGGCGGTCATGGCCCTGATCGTCGTGATGAGCATCATGGCCGGCTTCCGCGCCGAACTGCTCAGCCGCATGCTGTCGTTCAACGGCCATATGTATGTGCAGGGCCAGGTGCTGGTCGACCCGGACCGGGATGCCGCGCTGGAGCGACTGCGCGAGGTGCCCGGCATCGTCAGTGTGACGCCACTGGTCGAGTCGCCGGCCATGTTCCAGGCGTCAGGGCAGGCAACAGGGGGTCTGGTGCGCGGCATTCGGCCCGACGACCTGACCTCGATGACCTATGTCTATGACAGCCTGTCCCAGACCGCGCGCGACATGTTCGGCAAGGGCGACTACGGCGGCGACTATGTGCTGATCGGCAAGTCCCTGGCCGAGCAACTGGGCATCGGCGTCGGCTCGCCCATCACCCTTTATTCTCCGACCGGGGCCGACAGCGCCTTCGGCAATCTGGGGGGGCTGTCCAAGACCTATGTGGTTGGCGGCATCTTTAGCTCGGGCACGGCGGACTACGATCGCGCCTTCGTCTTCATGCCGCTGGAGCAGGCACAGCTGTTCTTCGGCAAGGAGGGGCTGTGGGACATCATCGAGATGAAGACGGCCGAGCCTGACCGGGTCGAGGCGCTGCGCGCGCCGGTGCGCGAAGCGGTGGGTGACGGCAATCTGGTCAGCGACTGGCGCGACCGGTTGGCGGCCTTCTGGGGTGCGCTGAAGGTCGAGCGCGTGGCCATGAGCATCATCCTGGGCCTCGTCGTGGCGATCGCCGCGCTCAACATCATTTCCGGCATCGTCATGCTCGTAAAGAACAAGACGCGGGACATCGCCATCCTGCGGACGGTTGGGGCCAGCCAGTCGTCCATGCTGCGGGTGTTCTTCATGTCGGGTGCCGCCATCGGCATCGCGGGCACGGTCACAGGGCTGGTGCTGGGCCTGCTGTTCTGCCTGAACATCGGCGCCATCCAGCATTTCCTTGAGTGGGTCTTCCAGGTCGAGCTGTTCAATGCCGACGTCTACATGCTGGACGCCGTCCCGGCGCTGGTGGATCCGGCCGATGTCTTCTGGGTGGCCATGTGGTCGTTCTTCATGAGCTGCGTGGCCGGCCTGATACCGTCGTGGCAGGCCGCCCGGCTCGATCCGGTGGAGGCCCTCCGCTATGAATAGCCTCGCCCCGCCGGTGCTGTCGGTCCACGACCTGACCCGCACCTATGACACTGCCGCCGGCGACCTGACCGTCCTCAGAGGCGTCAACCTCGACGTCCGCCCCGGCGAGATCGTGGGCCTGATCGGGCCTTCCGGCTCCGGCAAGTCCAGCCTGCTGCACGCGGCGGGGCTTCTGGAGCATCCGACGTCGGGCGAGGTGAAGATTGACGGCGAGGCGGTCGGGGGTCTGCCCGAACGAGCACGCACCCATATCCGTCTGGCGCGGATCGGTTTCGTCTATCAATTCCACCACCTGCTGCCGGAATTTGATGCGAGGGACAATGTTGCCCTGCCGCTTCGCATCGCCGGGCATGGCCTGTCGGCGGCGCGCGAGCGGGCCGAGGAGCTGCTGGTCGCCCTGGGTCTGGCGGACCGGCTGACCCATCAGCCATCACAGATGTCGGGGGGCGAGCGCCAGCGGGTGGCCGTGGCCCGGGCTCTGGCCAACCGGCCGCGCCTGCTGCTGGCCGACGAACCGACCGGCAACCTCGACCCGGCGACCAGCCAGACAGTGTTCGAGGCCCTGCACGATCTGGCCAAGAAGTCGGGCGTGGCCGCCCTGATCGCGACCCACAACATGGAACTGGCCGGCCATATGGATCGCGTCTTCGCCCTCAAGGACGGCCACCTCGAGGAACGCCCGGCGGAGAGCCAGGCCTACTGAGCGGCTGCCTCAGGGCTTGGGCAGGGGGTGCAGGTCCGCGAACTGCGGTGTGGCCTTGGTCGCACGGGCCTGAATGGCGCCCAGAATGTCGGCTGTGTTCCAGATCGATCCCTGCATGACCGCGGCCCATTCCAGTCCGTCGGCCACGGTGTGGTCGCGGGCATAGGCGAAGGCGGCCTTGGACCCCGAGACCGCCAGCGGGGCCTTGGCGGCAATCGCCTGCGCCATCTCCATGGCGGCCGCCTGCAGGGCCTCGGCATCGGGCAGGACAGCATTGACGAAGCCCAGCCGCTCGGCGCGGTCCGCCGTCAGACTGGTGCCCAGATAGGCCAGTTCACGGACCACGCCCTCGGGCAGCAGCCGGGGCAGGCGTTGCAGGCTACCCAAGTCGGCCATCATGCCGATGTTAATCTCCTCGATGCGGAAATACGCGCCCTCGGTCGCCAGCCGCAGGTCGCAGGCGGCGATCATGTCCAGCCCCGCGCCGACGCAGGCCCCCTGGACCGCGGCAATCACCGGAAAGCGTACCCGCTCCAGCATCGACAGGGCGTCCTGAAGGTCACGGGCGGCCTGATGGAAGGCCTGCCGCTCGGCCGCCGTCTCGGTGCCCAGAATCGCGCCGCCCGAAAAGACCGAGATGTCCATCCCGGCGCAGAAATTCCGGCCATCGCCCGACAGGACCAGCGCCCGCACATCGCCGCCGGCGTCCAGATCCTTCAGTGCCGGACCCAGCCCCCTCCAGAAGCGCATGTCGAGCGCATTGGACGCCTCTGGCCGTGACAGCCGCAGATGGGCGACGGCCCCGTCACGGGTGATCTGGAAGGGCGGTGTGTCTGTCATGTCGGGGCCATCGCGATTGAGGGAAAAGCCATGCTATCGGTTTTCCATCGAAATGCACTGAAGGACCGGTCAGATGTCGCTCAACGGAAAAACGCTCTTCATCACGGGTGCCAGCCGGGGCATCGGTCTGGCCATCGGCCTGCGGGCGGCGCGCGACGGCGCTAATGTGGTGATCGCGGCCAAGACCGCCGAGCCGCACAAGCATCTGCCGGGTACCATCTATTCCGCCGCAGAAGAGATCGAGGCCGCCGGTGGCAAGGCGCTGCCGCTGGCCGTCGACGTCCGCAGCGAGGAGTCGGTCATGGCGGCGGTCGAGGCCACCGTCGAGCGGTTCGGCGGCATCGACATCTGTGTGAACAATGCTTCGGCCATCCAGCTGACCGGGACGCTCGCCACCGACATGAAGCGCTATGACCTGATGCACCAGGTCAACGGGCGGGGCACCTTCCTGGTGTCGAAGGCCTGTATTCCGCATCTGAAGAAGGCGGCCAATCCGCATGTGATGGCGCTGTCACCGCCGCTGGACCTCTCGCCCCACTGGTTCGGCTCGCACGTTGCCTATTCGATGGCCAAGTATAATATGAGCCTTGCCATGCTGGGCATGGCCGAAGAGTTCAAATCCGACGGCATCGCCTTCAACGCCCTGTGGCCGCGGACCGGGGTGGCCACGGCCGCTATCGAGTTTGCCCTGACGGGCAAGGAGGGGCTGGCCCATTGTCGCACGCCGGACATTCTGGCCGATGCGGCCCACGCCCTCTTCTGCCTCCCCGCGCGGGAGAATACAGGCCGCTTCCTGATCGACGACAGCTTCCTCTACGAGCAGGGCGTGCGCGACTTCGACGTCTATCGCGTCGACCTCACCAAGTCGCTGATGCCCGACTTCTTCGTGCCGGCGGACAGCGTCCCGCCGCCCGGCGTAAAGATCGGCTGAAACCCTAATCGACGGCGGCATCGCCCCAGACCCGGCGCAGGGCCGGGCTGCGGCGACAGCCGATCCGGTAAGCTTCGTAGCGGGCCGGATTGCGTCGCGCATAGTCCTGATGCTCCCGGCCTGCGGGCCAGAAGCGGGCGGCGGCAATCACCGGCGTGGTGAAATCCCGGCCCAGGGCGCGCTGGGCCGCCGCGCGCGAGGCGTTGGCGGTCGGGCGCTGCGCCGCCGTGGCAAAGACGGCCGTCTCATAGCTGGGCCCGCGATCGCAGAAGGCACCCCCGGGATCGGTCGGATCAATCGTGCGCCAGAACCGGTCGACCAGCGCCCTGTAGCTGACGACGTTGGGATCGAAGGTGACCTGGATGGCCTCGCGGTGGCCCGTGCCGCCCCGGACGACCTGGGCATAGGTCGGATTGGTGACGGTGCCCCCCGCGAACCCGGACACCACGGACGACACTCCTCGCACGTGCTCGAAGGCCTTCTCCGCCGACCAGAAACAGCCACCAGCAAATACGGCGACCTGACTGCCCGGAGGCGGGGCCTCGGCGGGCGCGGGCGGGGCGGGGCTGCAGGCAGCGATGAGTGCGGCGAAGGCGATGAGAAGACGGGTCATGCTGGAGGATACGAACCGAAAGAGGGTGTGAGGGGACAGGAGGTTCTGGAGTCCCGGGATAGGGCGGGATCAGGCGGGATGAAACGGGACGAAACCCCCGTGGTGTAAGGGCTCTGGGAAAAATTGGCGGCGGTCCGATCGTCGGAAGCTCTGTCTAGAGTGACCCGCAAATTAGACGGCATCGGACAGGACCGGTCGGAGTCGAGGCCCGTGCGCTAATGGCCCTCCAGGCGGCGTTTAGAGGGCGGCTAATCGCCCTTTAGATCAGGCGTGGCGGGCATCCTGCCATTTCAGTAAATCGGCGCGCGGGCCTGTCGTCCACAAGCGAACCGGCTGGCCGGCTGCCGCCAAAGTGGGACCTGAGGGGTCCCGCTTTCGTGCGCCAGGCGAAAGGCCGGAATGACGGGGTTTGCGGGGCGGAATGGGTATCATGCCCATTCTGACGCAGCGGCCGAAGTGGGACCCCGTTTTCAGCCCCCGACCATCGCGCCACCGTGGCGCGATGGTCGGGGGGCCGGTCCCCGCAGATGAGAACAAACAGTAAACACTTCCTTGCCGATCGCCCGGGACCGGGATAGGAAAGTCTTCACATCAGCGGGGTCGGCGGCTGACAGGAGATTGACCATGGACTGTGTCCGCCCCATGCCGGAGGCCGTCAAGGCCACGGCCACCGATGCCCTGCTGATGACCATCGACGCGCTGCACCCCGACCACCCCACGCGCCGCGCGGCGGTCGAGGAGGTGATCGAACGGATCGCCCGGACCCATCCCGACATTGTGCTGATGATGGCCGCGCGCGTCGAGCTGCGCCAGCTGGGCCTGGAGACGGTCGCGCCGTGCGCGTGAAGCTGCGGCAGTCGATCACGGCCGAGGATCTGAAACAGCTGGAGGAGGCGCACCGGATTCTGGTGAAGCTGATGACGGGGCTGCACCCTGCCTGCCCGGGGCATGCCCCGCTCTATGCCAGCGCCGCGACGGTCAGGGCCTGCGCGGCGGCCTGGTCTGGTAATCCGGGGATATGGGGCACGGCCAATGTGCGGCTGGGGGCCTCGATCAGTCCGGCGGCGTCAGGCCCCTCGCCAGCAGCTGGCGGCGACTAACCTGAAGCACGGTGCAACGGCAGGTCCAGCGCCAGTCGACGATCGATGGCACGGGCTTGTCGGGAAGGACGCGGGCGACCCGACCGTCCGCCGCTTCATGGTCAGGGCAGGTCCAGGGATCGCCCGCAGTCTGGAAGATGAGGTAGGGCAGGAGCGCCGCCGATTCCCGGATGCGGCCATACCGCTCCAGTCGGCTGGCCCAATGGTCGAGGGTCAGCAGGAAGGCGACCGGCGCAGACGACAGGCGCAGATCGCACACCGGCGACAGCTGGGGCCAGGCATCCTCGGCAGGCAGCAAGGCCAGAAGCTGGAGCTGGGCCGGTCGCGTGCCATAGGTTCCGTCCTGCCGCCGGGCGATCCATGCGGCTTCGAACGGCGCGCGGTCGATGAAACCCGGCGGCAGTCGGGACAGGAGCAGGTCCACGGCCGCTTGGCAATGATCCTCTGCAGTGGCGAAGGTCGCGGACGCGGCTGATTTTGACGCTTTAGCTGCGACTGGCCGAGCTGGTTTGGCGACCGATCTGACAAGTGCTTTGGCCGTGGCCAGCCCGGGGCGGCGTGCCGGCTTCGACAGGCCCTTGAATAGACCTTTCACGTCACGCTCCCTGTCCATAGAGCGCGCCCGATGATCTTCAGCTCATCGGCCGCATGCCCGATCAGAAGCTCCGGCGGATAGATCTCGTTATCTGAGCGGATCTCGATCCCATCGACCAGCCGGCGCAGGCGTTTGATGCGCAGTTCGTCCCCGGTGCGAAAGGCGAAAATACCCTCTCGCAGCCGGGTATCCTTGAGATCAACCACCACGCGGGCGCCGTCGGTGATCTTGGGGTGCATGGAGTCGCCCTCGGCGATGAAGACGGCGAGGCCGTCGGCGTTGGCCCGACCGATATCGCGCAGCAGGCCCCGGTCGAAGGGCATTTCGCCGATCTGTTCAGCGGCCTCGGCGAAGGCTGCGACCCCGGCCGCCAGGCGGACGTCATAGATGGGCACGGACAGATAGCCGCCGGCGGCCGCGTTCGGCGCGCCCGCCCCGGTGGCGAGCCAGACGGGATCGACCCCGAGCGCCTTGGCCAGCCGCACGCCGATCTCGAACCCCGGTTCTCGACCGCGGACGTACTGCGACATTGAATTCGGCGACACCCCGACGCGCTTGGCGATGACGTTCTGTGGCGTAGCGCCCAGCGCCGCGACCACCCGATCACCAAAAGGAGATCGAGATACGGGATCAGGTGACGAATTGCTCATTGACAATCCCCCATAGGGGATGTCTTGTCCTCCCAACGGGATTCGCCTGCCGCGCGAGGGATTGAGTGACTGAGCCGCTGCACAAAGAGGACATCAAAGGGGCGATCCGGAAGGAGTTCGGCACGCTGAAGGCGTTCGAACAGGCGCGCGATCTGCCGCCCACCTCGGTCAAGGATGTGCTGCGCGGCCGGTCGTCGCGCCGGGTGGAGCGGGAGATCGCCGCTGTTCTTGATCTGCCGTTGCATCGCCTGTTTCCAGATCGCTATCGCCCGGCTGAAGCGGGCGAGTCGTCCCTAAAAAGGGATGATACCCGCTCTGGTAGGAATGCGCACCGTCTATCGGCGAGGGCCGCATAGACATGGGCGCGCTGACCCTTTCCGATCTGACGCCGATGGCAGGCGAGCCCCGGGTGCGAGACCTGCGGCTGGCCGAGGCGCTCGGCTATGACCGCGCCCGCGATCTGCGAAAGATGATCGCCCGGAACACTGCCGAAATCCTGACCCACGGCCCGCTGCCGCAGGTGGCGACTATGGTCGAGATCGGCAGCGCCGCGCAGCGGCCGGTCGATGAGTATCACCTGAACGAGGCGCAGGCGCTGCTGGTGTGCATGTTCGCGCGGACGGCCACAGCCGCCGCCGTCCGAAAGCAGGTGATCGAGGTGTTCCTGGCCTGGAGGCGCGGGGCGCTGATGGCCGAGGACGGCGGGCGCGACCTGACCGTGCGGGTGCTGGAGCGGCTGGAGGCGCGGCTGAGCGCGCTGGAGGCCACGGGCCGGCAGTTGATGCAGGTGACGGCCGACCCCGCTGCCCACGCCGCAGCCCTGACCCATGCCGTCGATGTGTGGGTCGGCCAGAGGAATCAACGCCGCCCGGCGTTCTGGAGTGACGTTCCCGTGCGCGGGCTGGTGCTGACAACGCACCGGCAGATGACGGTGGACGAGGCCCATGCCTTGATCGTGGATCAGCTGGGCGCGGAACGGACGCCTAGCCGGAGCGCCATCCATCGGTTCTGGCAGAGGCTGGACCGGCTTCGCGGGGCCTATCCCTCGCTGGGGAGGCACTGATGGCCCGCACCCCCCCGATCAAGGTCAGCTTGCAGGCCCAGCTGGTGGCGGTTCGCCGCGCCTGCGGAGAGGCGGCGCTGCAATGCCCGCCGCCCCAGGCACGCCCGAACATCGCCCTGCCGACGCGGGCCGAGACCTATCGCGACACCCTGGCCCGGGCGTGCGTGACGCTGCAGCGGCTGGTCGAGGCGCGCGAGGCGCTGGCCCTGCTGCCCGATGAACAGGCCGATCGGCTGGCGCTGTCGCTGGTGGCGGGCGGGCTTCGGGTGGTGCGCGACGAAACCGTAACCCCCATGCCGGTGGAGGCCCGTCATGGGTAAGCCTGAACAGACCTTTGACGTGGCCAAGACGGCCTACAAGGTGCCCGTCGATCTGATCGACAGCGACGGCGGTCTGCGGCCGCTGGACCCGGAATGGGTGGTCGCGCTGCAGGGACTGTTCACGGCGGACGGTCAGGAAGAGCCGATCGAGATTTTCCCGAAGGGCGATGGCCGCTTCGGCATGACCGCCGGGCGTCAACGGCTCGCCGCCGCCCGGGCGCTGGGCTGGGCCACGATCGAGGCCTATATCGACCCCGCCCGGCGGGCCCGCGAGATCAGCGAGAACCTGTTCAAGCTGGGCCTCAGCCCCATCGATCACGCGGCCTTCGTCGCCGAGCTGGTTGACCTTAAGCGAGCCAAGGCGGGCGTTCCCAAGGACGTCTCCATGCAGTCGGTCGCGGCCACGGCGCGCTGGGCAGATCGCATCGGCATGGAGGCCGATGATGCGAGTCGCATTGTGAGATTCGCATTCGGGTTCGCCGACGACATTGCCGAGAAGGTCGGCCTGTCTCGCGCCTCGATCTATCGCGCCCTTGAGATTCACCGGGGCCTGAAGCCGGAAGTGGCCGAGGCGCTGCGTGGCCTGCCGGTCGGCAAGAACGCCAGCCAGCTGCGGGCACTGGCCAAGATGCCGGAGGGCGACCAGCGACAGGTCGCGGGCCTGATCGTCGAGGGTCAGGCGAGCGGCGTCAGCGAGGCCCAGGCGATCCTGAAACAGGCTCCGGTCAAGACCGCCGAGCAGAAGGCTGTCTCGGCGGTGCTGGGGAACTGGTCGCGGATATCGCCGGCCCAGCAGAAGGCGCTGCTGCGAACCCTGTCGATGCCCAAAGGCGTCACCCTGATGATCGATGGGGAGGCGGTGGATGCCTAAGCCCCTGTTCGCCGCCGGGATCACCGTCACCGCCAGCCTGCCCGGTCATGTGTTCGTCGAGCTGCGCGACAGCGCCGATGTGATCTTTGCCGTGGCCCGCATGTCCGTGGACAGCGCGACGCTGCTGATCGGCCAGCTGGAGCTGGCACAGGCCGACATCGAGGCGGGCGCGGGACGCCCGTCGGGAGCGGTCCATTGAGCCGTTTGCCCTGGACCGATGAAGAGCGCGCCTGGGCCGTCGAGTGCCTGACGGCGGGCGACACCTATGAAGAGGTGGCGGCCTGGTCGGGCCGCACCGTGGTCGATGTGGAGCGGACGATTGCCCTGCCGCGCCTGAGCGACCGCCAGCGCGAGGTCCTCGCCCTGCTGGCCGTCGGCTACGCGCCCTGCGAGATCGATGACCTCACAGGCCGGGACGGGGCCCGGCACCGCATCCGGATCATCCGCGCGCTCGGCTATGCCGTCCCGACCCCGGGCCGCCTGAGTAGCGACGAGGTCAAGGCGATCGCCCGCGCCAAGGGCTTCGAGAACCTGAAGGCCTTCGCCACGGCCTACGGCATTCCGGCCAGCACCATGACGCACGTCAACAGCCGTGGCCTGCCCGCCTGGCGCCTGAGGGAGGCGCGGTATGCCCAAGCGTAAGCCCGCCCTCGCTTCCGATCAGATGGCCTTCACCTTTGACGCCCCGCGTCAGGATGTGACCGAGGGCGCGCTGGCCGATCTGGGCCGCAAAGCCGCCTCGGCCGTGGCCACCATGCTGCGGGACGATCCCCGGAGCCGCTATGAGATCGCCGGCCAGCTGAGTGCCCTGATGGACACCCAGGTGCTGAAGACCACGCTGGATGCCTACACCGCCGAATCCAAGGACGGCCACTATGTGCCGTTCGAGCGGCTGCTGGGCCTGGTGGTGGTGACCCAGCGCTATGACGTGCTGGACGCCCTGGTGCGCCCGATCGGGGCCTCGCTGCTGTGTGGCGAGGAAATCCGCCTGGCCGAGATCGGCCACCTGGAAGCGCAGCGCCGCGACATCGAGCGCCGCCTGAAGGGCCTGAAATCCGAAGCGACCCCGATCAGCCGGAGGGACCCGTCATGACGGCCGTGGGGGGGAAGACCTGGTGGACCGCCGCCGAGCTGGCCGAGCAGAAGCTGCCCGGCCTGTCGACGGCCAAGCGCAAGATCAATGAGCTGGCCCAGCGCGAGCGGTGGGCCCTGCGCACTGACGCCTCTGGCCTGCCGCTGGCGCGGCCCCGCATCGGACGCGGCGGCCGGGCCCTGGAATATCATCTGTCGGTGCTGCCGCCCTCGGCCTCGGCCGAGCTGGTGCGGCGCGGGCTGACAGAGCGCGGGGATGTGATGCCCCCTGCAAGCCGCGACACGCCGACCGCCGCCAATGATGAGGCGGTCAGCAGCGAGCGCGCCCGGCTGTGGGACTGGTATGACCAGCAGTCCGATACGGTGAAGGCCGACGCGCAAGCGCGGCTGAAGGCGATCGGTGGGATAGAGGCGCTGGAGGCCACCGGCCTGACCCGCACGGCCGCCGTCAACGCCATGTCGGTCCAGGTCGATGCCAAGCCCTCGACCCTCTGGGCCTGGCTGAAGCTGGTGGACGGCGTGGAAGTCGCCGACCGCCTGCCGGTGCTGGCCCCGCGCCGGAAGGGCGGCGGGCGCGAGGCCGAGGTGGATGCGGAGGCGTGGCGGGTGTTCCTGTCGGACTACCTGCGTCCCGAGCGCCCGACGCTGGCCAGCTGCTATGACCGGGTGAAGCGCGAATACTGCGCCCCGCGCGGGCTGAAACTGCCCCATCCGAAAACGCTGGCCCGGAGGCTGGAGCGCGAGGTCGATCCCCGGGTGGTTATCTCGCGCCGGGAGGGGGCCGATGCGCTCCGCGCCACCCTGCCGCACCAGAGTCGGTCGGTCGCCGATCTGCATGCCCTGGAGTGCGTCAACATCGACGGCCACCGCTGGGATGTGTTCGTGAAATGGCCGGACGGCCACATCGCCCGCCCGATGATGGTGGCCATCCAGGACGTCTATTCGCGGAAGATTCTGGCGTGGCGGATCGGGGAGACGGAGTCGGCGGTGCTGACCCGGCTGGCCTTCGCTGACCTGTTCAAGGCCTATGGCATCCCCAAGACCTGCCTGCTGGACAACGGCCGGGCCTTCGCCTCGAAATGGATCACGGGCGGCACGGCCAACCGCTTCCGCTTCAAGATCCGCGAGGAAGAGCCGACCGGCATCCTGACCGCCCTGGGTGTGCAGGTGCGCTGGGCCCTGCCGTTCAGGGGCTCCTCAAAGCCGATTGAACGGGCGTTCAGGGACCTGTGCGACACGGTCGCCAAACACCCCGCCTTCGCCGGCGCCTATACCGGCAACCGCCCCGACGCCAAGCCCGAAAACTATGGGTCAAAGGCGGTGCCGCTGGAGACCTTCCGGGCCATCGCCACGGCCGGGATCGAGGCTCACAACAGCCGCGCCGGTCGCCGGACCGAGGCCTGCCACGGGCGGCTGAGTTTCGAGGAGGCGTTCGCCGCCTCCTATGCGGTGGCCCCGATCGGCAAGGCGACGCCCGAGCAGCTGCGTCTGGCCCTGCTGGCCGCCGATCAGGTGTCGACCGATCGCAAGTCGGGCGAGATCAAACTGTTCGGCAATCGCTACTGGTCGCCCGCGATGAGTGCGCTGGCCGGGCGCAAGGTGGTGGTGCGGTTCGACCCCGATCACCTGCACCAGTCGATGTTTGTCTATGGGCTGGACGGGCGGTTCCTGGCCGAGGCCGGGCTGGTCGAGGCCACCGGCTTCCTCGATGCCCAGGGCGCAAAGCGCCGGGCGAAACAGGAGGGCGAGCTGCGCAAGGCCACCCGTCGGGCCGTCGATCTGCAGCAGCTGCACAATGCCGAGGATCTGGCCGCCCTGGTCAAGGCCATCGACCGTGAGACGCCCGCCACTCCCCAGCCCAGCGTCATCCGGCCTGTGCGGGTGCGCGGCAACGCCGCCGTCGCCCGGGCCGAGCCGACCACGTCGGAGCGCTGGATGGAGGCTGTCGAACGGATGGAGCCGAGCGGGCCCCTGGCCAGCCCCAGCCACCTGCGGGTCGTCGAATGAGCGGCCTGAAATGAGATCGGGCGCGAAGGGATTGGAGCCCCTCGCGCCCGGAAAACGGGGCCACCGGCCCAGTCAAAGCGAGAAAGAGCTAGCATGAACATTGATCGGGATAAAGAGACCTACACCGAGGCGGACGTTGTCGAAGTCCGCGAACGGCTGGTCGCGCACAAGACCTTCGAGAGCCTGTCGTGGCCCGAGCTTGCGCGCCGGGTCGGAGAGGTCGGGGCCTCGACCCTGTCGGCCTTCGCCACGGGCACCTATGCCGGCGACAACCAGAAGATGGCCTGGCGGGTCAACCGCTATTTCCTGGCCGAAGAGGACCGGCACCAGTCGGCCCTGACCGCGCCGGTCGTCCCCGACTTCAAGATGACCCGCACGGCCCGCCAGATCACGGCCCAGCTGAAGTGGGCACACGGCGGAGAGATGGTTGCCGTGGTCGGCGCACCCGGCATGAGCAAGACATCGACCTTCCGCCACTATCAGCGGACCGTGCCGAACGCCTTTCTGGCGACCATGACCGAGGCCCATCGCGCTCCGGCCGCCATGCTCCGGCAGGTGCTGCGGGCCACGGGATCTCCGGGCAAGGCGGCCCAGGCGGCGACCCTGTTCGATGCGATCTGCGACAAGCTGACGGGCATCCGTTGCCTGATCATCGTCGATGAGGCCCAGCACCTGACGGGGCCCGCGCTGGAACAGCTGCGCTCGCTTCATGACGCGCTCGGCTGTGGCATCTGCCTGGCGGGCAATGAGGCGGTGCTGACCCGCGTCCAGGGCGGCGCGCGCCTGTCGGAGTTTGCCCAGCTGTCCAGCCGGGTCAGCTGGCCCCAGACCTATCGCCAGCCGCACGACGAGGATGTGCAGATCTTGTGCGAGGCCTGGCAGGTGTCGGACGCCCGGCAGCAGGAATTCCTGAAAAGGGTCGCGGCCCAGCCGGGCCACCTGCGCCTGATGACTCAGGTGCTGAAGATGGCGACGCTTCAGGCCCGCGCCGGCCACGAGGACCGCACCCTGAGCCATCTGCGCGACGCCCTGGTGCAGCTGCAGCAGCGCCCCGGTCTGAGCCTGGGAGAGGCCGCATGACCCACCCCCTGACCCACCCGCTGGACCTGGTCGAGGCCCTGCTGGCCGACCTCGGTATCCTGCACCGTCGCGCCGGAAACGAGACCCTGACCCCGGATGACTTTCGCACGCTGACCCGCCGGATGCGGGACAATCTGCGGGCCCTTCGCCAGCAGCTGGAGGACGAGGAAGGCGGCAATCTGGTGCTGACCGACGTGGCCTCGGCCCTGGTCCGCGCCGAGGAGATGAAGCGCACCCTGAAAGCCCGGCCGGGGCAGTCGCTGGGGCTCGCCTCCCTGCTGTCCCGCGTGCCCGGCCTGATGCGGGGAAGCGACCTCGGCCGCGACGGCCGACCCCATGATCTGAGCCGGGGCCTGCGGGTGATCGACGGGGGCCGGACATGAGCCGTCACCACCCGATCCGCCGCTGGCTTTGCTTCATCGCCCTGACCTGGACGCGCCGCCCCGGTGTCATCCCGGCCCGGCGCCCCTTCACCCCCACACCGAACCGAAAGTGAGACCGACCATGACTGATACCCAGACCCTTCAGCCCGCCTCTGCGCTGCCCGAGCATCCGGGCCGGGAGGTGGTTTCAGGAAAGACCTATTGGCGCGACGCCAAGGGCGCGCTCGTGCCCGAGGAGCTGGTCAAGCCGGCCGACAAGCTGATGGACGAACAGGTCCGCAAGATCATGGGCCATGCCCATGAGCTGAATGCCCAGATCGCCCGGTTCAAACAGCACACCCTGGACGATGTGACGGCCCTGATGGACCTGCTGCTGCAGGACTATGGGACGAAGATCGGCGGACCGAAGGGCAATGTTACCCTGACCTCCTATGACGGGCTGCTGCGCGTCACCCTGCAGGTCCAGGAGCGGTTCACCTTCGGGCCCGAGCTGCAGGCGGCCAAGGCGCTGGTCGATGAGTATCTGACCGAACTGTCGGCCGACAGCGACCCGGTCCTGCGCGGACTGGTGCAACACGCCTTCCGCACCGACAACGCCGGGCTGATCAACCGGGCCGAGCTGTTCCGGCTGCTGCGCTATGAGATCGCCGACGACCGCTGGCAGCGGGCCATGAAGGCGATCAAGGACTCGATCCGGGTCGAGGGCTCCAAGGAATACGTCCGGTTCCACCAGCGCCCGAACCCGCGCGCCCGTTGGGAGGCCGTCACGATCGACGTGGCCGACGCGTGATGTGGATCTGGATCGACCTGTTCCTGCAGCTGTTCGTCCAGGCCCTGGCGTGGTGCCTGGCGTTCGGCCTCAGCGCCACACTGATCGGTGGCGGGATGTGGCTGATGCTGGGTCGGCCGACCTTCAGGGGGCGCTCATGACCCTGCCGAATGACGAGCAACTGGCCATCATCCGCATGGCCAGCCTTTTCGGTCGCCACCGCGACGCGCTGGCGCCGTTCGAGGCCGAGCTGGTCGAGGAGTGTGTGGACCGGTTCCGGACCCGGGGCGCGGCCATGTCGCTGACCGCGAACGAGCGGGTGGTACTGGCCGACGCCCTGGCGGCGATGGACAAGGCCAAGGCGGAGGCGGAGGCCCGGGGCGATGCGACGCCGCATCCGCTGGCCTTCCTGCAGGGACAGATGACCCGGCAGGGCTGGGACACCTGGATCGCGCCGCTGAAGGTCGAGGTCGATGATCAGGGCCGGGCGAGGATCATCGCGCCCGGCGCGCTGGCCCTTTGCAAGGTCCGGCAAGACTGGGGGCTGATGATCGCCCGCGCGCTGGGCGAGGTCGACTGGCAGGTGGAGGCGGCATCGTGACCACCACCAGCTGGACGCCCGAACTGGCAAAGTGGGCAGGCGCGCGCTGGGTCGAGGGCTGGTCAGCCAGCCGCATCGCCGGGGCCCTGGGCGTGACCCGCAATCAGGTGATCGGCAAGGTCAACCGTATGGGGCTGGGCCGGACTTCGATCGGCACACCCCGGTCCTTCGCCCCGGATGCCGGTGCTGTTCCGTCGCCGCCCCCGCCGCCCGCGTCCCGGAAGCCGCAGCCCGACAAGCCCGGCATCGACCATCGCCCGGCCATCCGCGAAGCGCTGGCCCGCAGGCAGCAACTGCATTTCTCCGTCGCGGGTGTCGAGCGCGACCATGATCTGCTGCCCCCGCGCGGACCCAAGGCCTGCGCCTGGCCGCTCGGTGACCGGGCCGAGGGGACGCTGAGGGCCTGCGGGTGCGCGGTCGTTTCAGGCAGGATGTATTGCGCCCGGCACCTCCGGGACGCTGGGATGCGCGTCGCACCCAAGCCGATGCGCACCATGGGCGGCAGGGTGGCACGCCCCTATCAGATCCGCGACCTGGACGAGGCTCGCTGATGGCCCGCCGTCGCACCCGCTCCAAGTCCCGCTGGCTGCCCTGGACGCCGGGGCTGGCCGAGCTGTTCCGTCTGACCAGCGCCATGGCCGGCTGGACGCCGCCGGCGCAGGCGCGCCTGACGGCCGGACAGTCGCGCAGGACCCTGTCGGCCCGGTTCGTCGATCAGGACGGTCAGGTCATGACGGCCCGGATTCGTCTGGCCCGGGATGCCCACGCCGACAGCTGGGATTGCGTCGGCGAAGAGCTGTCCATCCCGCTCGGACGGATTGAAGGAGGGCGTGGCGAATGACGGCATCGACCGCCCACGTGATCAGGTCTTCAAAGGACATATCGGACTCCCGACAGGTTTCAGGGAATCCCTCTCTTAAGGGCACGGCCGGCGCCGCAACGCCGCCTGCTGTTGTGCCGTGCGGTGCTGACAAACCCGCGCGCCGATGGGATGCCGAGGAGATCGCCTGGGGCCGGGAGTGCCTGGCCAGTGGCGACAGCGTCGAGGAGATCGCCGAAACGGCGGGATGCGCCGTGGCCGAGGTGGTGGCCAATATCGGGCCCGGGCGACTGACAGCCCAGCAGCGCGAGGTGGTGTCGCTATACGTCGCGGGCCTCAGCTTTGCCGAGATCGATGCCGAGCGCGGTCATCTGACCGGCCGACCGGGATCAGCCGCCGCCGCCATGATCACCGGCCTGCGCCAGCGCGGCGTGGCCATCCCCTACCGACATGGCTGGAGGCGCTTCGCATGAGCCGTCGCCCCTCCCTGATCAAGGTGCAGATCGCCCGCAAGGAGCTGGGTCTGGCCGATGACGATTATCGGATGATCCTGACCCGGCTGACGGGTCACAGCTCGGCCGCGGATTGCAGCGATGCCGACCTCGGCCGGGTGCTGGACGAGTTCAAGGCCAAGGGCTGGACGCCGAAGGTGGTGGCCGGAGGCCGCGCCGGGGCCAGAAAGCCAGAAAGCCGGAAAGCCCGGCCTGCGGATCACCCGAGCGCCAAGAAGGCGCGGGCCCTGTGGCTGTCGCTGTGGAATCTGGGCGAGGTGCGCGATCCGTCAGAGACGGCGCTGGAGGCCTTTGCCCGCCGCCAGCTGAAGGTCGAGCGCCTGCAATGGGCCGACCAGGCGTTGGTCTACAAGCTGATCGAGGCCCTGAAGGCCATGGCCGAGCGGGCCGGGTGGTTGCAGGGCGTGTCGGGACTAGACCCCGCCCTTGACCCCATCGTCGTGCTGAAGGCCCGGCTCATTGAGGCCCAGAATCAGCGCCTCGGATATCCGCCCCAGATCGCTCGCTATGCGGACTGGGACGAGGTCGGGCTGGACCTCCTGATCCGCCGACAAGGCGAAGAGATCCGCTGCCTGCCTGAGAACGCCAGGTGATCCATGGCGCTGGACCTTCTGACATGGCCAGAGGTGGACGCGGCCCGGGCCGTCGTCGCCGACCGTCATGGGCGGCAGGCCGAGGCCGAGCGGCGCTATCGGCTGTCGCCGCATGGCGAGCGTCAGGCGCGTCTGAGGGCCCTTCAAGAGGCCGTTCAAGGGTCTCTGCAGGCCGAGCTGGCCCTGGCCGCCCTGATGCGGGGGGTGTGAGGCGGTGCGGCTGAACGACCTTCCGGAGTGGCAGAAGCTGGTGCGGCTGATCGGCGACGAGAATGCCGCCGCCCTGTCCACCGTCTATGGCGGCGGCCGGATCGCCGTCCCGAAATTCTGCGGGCCACACCATCCGATCACCGAGGCCGTGGGGTCGAATGCTGCGGCGGTGATCGTGGCCGAGTTCGCCGGCACCTCGATCGACGTGCCCATGACGCTGGGCAAGCGGGCCCAGATCGTTCAGCTGCTGCAGGCGAACGTCAGCGTGGCGAAGATCTGTCGCCGGGTTGGCGTCTCGCGCCGTCATGTGTTCTATGTCAAGGACGAGCTGCGCGGTGGCCCCGGCCGGGGTGGCGTGGCCAAGGATCAGCCCGACCTGTTCGGGTGACGATAAGGGTGCACCGGTGCACCCTGACTGCCCCCCGCCCTGATCCGTAGCTTTGGCGGCATGAACGCCGCCCCCCTCGACCCCTCCGCACACCGCCTTTCGCCGCATTTCAGCCTGGCCGAGATGACCGTCTCGGCGACCGGTTCGCGGCTGGGCCTGTCGAACCTGCCGGGCCCGCGTGAGCTGGCCACCCTGACCCGCACGGCCGAGCGGATGGAAGAGGTCCGCGCCCTGCTGGGCAACCTGCCGATCCTGGTGTCGTCGGGCTATCGCAGCCCGGCGGTCAATCGCGCCGTCGGCGGGTCGTCGTCCAGCGCCCATATGACGGGCCATGCGGTGGACTTCATCTGTCCGGCCTTCGGCAGCCCGGCCAAGGTCGCGGCCCATCTGGCCCGGAACCTGACCGCGTTCGACCAGATCATCGAGGAGTTCGGCGACTGGGTGCACATCGGCTTTGGTCCCGGCCAACGCCGCCAGCTGCTGACCGCGCGCCGCATCCGAGGCCGGACCCGCTACACCGCCGGCATCGAGGGCGTCTGATGACCGGCACCGTCACCTTGCCCGACCGCCGCCCCATAGGCGGCCTCTGGGACTTTGCCGTCCGTGCCTATCGCCCGACCGCCGCATGGGTCGGGGTCATGACCATGCTGGTGCATGGGGTGATCGTGCCGCTGTTGCCGGTGTTCGGGCGTGCGCCGGTGGCCATCGACTGGGTGGGTGTCTCGGCCTTTCTGGGTGTGATCTTCGGCCCGCTGGTGGTCGCCCGGACGGTCGAGAAGGTGCGCGGGGTGACGTCATGATCCGCCTCGCTGTGGCCGGCGGCCTGACGCTGGCCGCCTGTCTGGCCCTGATCGCCTCGAAGACGCGCGAGGAGGGCGAGCTGCGCGCCGTGATTTCGGGCCATGAGGCCTGTGCCGAAGCGCTGACCAAGGCGGACCTGGTGACCTCGGCCGCGCGCTGTGCGGCCCCGGTCGCCGCTGTGCACCGCCGGGCCGTCATGGCCGAACGCTGCGACATGGCCCTGACGGCGGCCGACGGCTTCGGCATCGAGGCCGGATGCTCGACCCCGGTCAAGCGCGAGGTGGCCAAGGTCGCCGCGCGGACCGGGGAGCGCGACCGCCTGACCGACGAGATCAACGACCTTCGCTCCGGTCAGGCTGCCGCGATCGCGCGCGCCGAAACCCGGGGCCGTGCCCAAGCTGAGAGGAATTCCCGTGCCCAATCCGAACTGGACCGCGCGCCGCGTGGCGACGATGGCCTTGGCCGTTGCGATGCTGAGTGCCTGCGCAACCTCGGACGTGACGGTCCCGGCTGAGGGCCCCGCTGCCAATCCGGTGATCGAGACCCGGCGCGAGGTGATCCGCACCTGCCCGCCCGCCCTGTCGCAGCCGGTCCAGACCACGCCCGAGCCCGAGGCCGATGCCGTGGTCACCTATAACCCGTCCGGCGGCCGCTGGATGGCGCGGCTGATCGCCTGGGGACAGGCCGGCTGGGACGTCGTGACGGACGCCAGGGCGGAATGCGAGGCCGCCGATGGATGATGCCGACCGCGCGCAACGGTCCAGCGAGAGCGAGGCCGAGCGCATCCTGGCGGCGGCCCGGGCCCGAAACCGCCAGGCGCGCACCGATGGTGAGGCCCTGCCACAAGGCCGGACCTGCATCGACTGTGATGATCCGATCGATGCCCGGCGTCTGGCGGCCAAGCCCGACGCCCGGCGCTGCACACCCTGTCAAAAAGCGGCCGAGGGGGGCCAGGCGTGAGAGAACTGTTGCCCTATTTTGCGCTGGCCGTGTCCGTAATCGCCTGTGCCCTGTCGGCATGGACGGCGGTGCGTGCCGGGCGTTGGCGCGAATCCGATTCCGCCAAGGAGCTGATGCGCCGTGTCGGCGAAAGTGAACGGCTGATCGGCCTTCATGCCCAGCGCCTGCTGCAGATCGAGGAGGATATTCAGGCCCTTCCGACCAAGGCCGACTTCGCCCGCCTGGAGGGCGAGATTCACCTGACCTGCAAGATCGCCGACCGCACCGAGCGGGCGGTGGCCCGGCTTGAGGGCTTCCTGATGGAACGCAAGCCATGAGCGCCTATCAGACCCACTTCATGGCCCATCTGCGGCTTCTGATCCTGCGCGCGCTGGTGGACGCCCCGGCCTGTTCGGCCAACGCCTCGATCCTGAAAAGCATTGCCCATGAGTTCGGCCTGCCCGCCACCCGGGATCAGATCCACACCGCCATCGGCTGGCTGGATGAACAGGCCCTGGTCAAGCGCAGCGAGGTCGGAAGCCTGATCGTCGCCCGGCTGACCGAGCGCGGCCAGGACGTGGCCGAGGGCCGCGCCCGTTGTGACGGGGTCGCCCGCCCTTCGCCGGGGGGCTGAGATGGCACGATCCAAGGTCGAGCGTCTGCCCGAGCCGGTCCGGGCCCAGCTGGAGGAATGGCTGCGCGAGGCCATCGCCGGGCGGCTGTCTCTGGACGACGTCATGGTGCGCTTCGACGCGCAGTTCGCCGATCAGCTGGGCGAGGATGCGCCCTCACGGTCGTCGGTCCACCGTCATGCCCAGAAGTTCGCCGCCATCTCGGAGCGGATGCGCCGGTCCAAGGATATCGCCGACGCCCTGATCGCCGAGGCTGGCCCCTCGCTGGCCGACGGCAAGGGGTTCCAGGTGCTGGTCCAGGGCTTTCAGTCCCTGGCCTTCGACATGCTGGCCAATGTCGAGGAGGGCAAGAGCCTCGATCCCGAAAACCTGATGTTCTTTGCCCGGGCCATCCAGTCGGTGGCCTCGGCCCAGAAGAGCGACGCCGACCGCGCCCTGAAGCTGAAGGCGGAAGCGGCGAAGGAGGCGGCTGCGGCAGTCGATCGCGTCGCCGCCCGCACCGGAGCTGGCCTGACAGCCGAAACGCGCGACGCCATCAAGCGTGAAATTCTCGGGATCTCCGACTGATGGCTCTCGACGGAGACATCATCACCGAGGAGGCGTGGGCCGAGGCGCGTCGGGCGGCCACCCAGGCCATGCCAGCCGCCTTGGCCGGCAAGAGCCTGCCCGACATACTGATGCCGTCGCAGAAGGCCCTGCTGAAGGCCACGGCCTCACATCAACTCGTGGTCAGTGACAAGAGCCGACGTATCGGCTTCACCTGGGCAATCGGCTCGGACGCCGTCCTCACGTCGTCGGTTCGCAAGACCGACGGCGGGATGGATACCCTGTACATCGGCTACAATCTGGACATGGCGCGCGAGTTCATCGACGTCTGCGCCATGTGGTCGAAGGCCTTCGACCACGCCGCGACCGAGGTGTCCGAGTTCCTGTTCGCCGACGGCCCCGACAAGGACATCAAGGCGTTCCGCATCGCCTTCGCCAGCGGCTATGAGATCATCGCCCTGTCCAGCCGCCCCCGCTCGCTGCGCGGCCGCCAGGGCTACGTCATTCTCGACGAGTTCGCTTTCCATGACGACGCCACCGGCCTGCTGAAGGCGGCGATGGCGCTGCTGATCTGGGGCGGCAAGGTGCTGGTCATCTCGACCCACAACGGCGTCGACAACCCCTTCAACGAACTGATCACCGAAGTCCGCGCAGGGAAGCGGCCCGGCGCCGTGGTCCGATGCACTTTCGACCAGGCGCTGGAGGAGGGCCTCTACGAGCGGGTCTGCCTGATGACTGGCAAGGCGTGGTCACCCGAGGCGGAGGCCGAGTGGCGGACCGGCATCCGCAAATTCTATGGCGCCGACGCGGCCGAGGAACTGGACTGCGTCCCGGCCCAAGGTTCTGGCGTCTATCTGACCCGGACCCTGATCGAGGCGTGCGCGGTGTTGACCGGGCCGGTCCTGCGGCTGCATTGCCCGCCCGGCTTTGACCTTCGGCCCGAACCGGAACGTCGCTCCTATGTCGACGCCTGGCTGGAGCAGAACGTCGATCCGCAGCTCAAGGTGCTGGACAAGAACCTGCGGCACGCCTTCGGCCAGGACTTCGCCCGATCGGGCGACGCGAGTGTCTATGTGCCACTGACTATCGAGCGGGATCTGCGCCGGACGGTGCCGTTCGCGATCGAGATGCGCAACGTCCCGTATGAGCAGCAAAAGCAGATCGTCTTTCATGCGACGGAAGGCCTGCCACGATTCAGCCACGGCAAGCTCGACGCCACCGGCAACGGCAACTACCTGGCCGAGGTCTGCCAGCAGAAGTTCGGCGCAGAGCGCATCGAGAAGGTGGTGCTGAGCCAGGCCTGGTACATCAGCAACATGCCGCCCCTGAAGGCGGCGTTCGAGGATCGCGACCTGCTGATCCTCAAGGACGCGGACCACGCCGACGACCTGCGCCAGATCAAGCTGGTCAAGGGCGTGCCGATGGTTCCACCCGGGGTCGAGACCAAGGGCACAGACGGCCTGAAGCGCCACGGCGACTTCGCCCCGGCCCTGTGCCTGGCGTTTGCGGCCACCCGCGCCGATCCCAGCGAGATCGATTACCGACCCGTGGCCCGCCACACGGCGCTGGGCCGGGCCGAGGGCACGATCGAGGACGACTTTGACCGTCGCTATGGCGGGGCCTTTTCCAATTCCGATGCGGCCCGCGTCGGCCTTCGTCGCAGCAAGGGAGCCTGGTAATGGCCCGCCGTCCCCAAACCCCGCCGGGCCTGGTCGATCACCTGAACCGCCCGATCGACTTTGGCCGGCTGAAGGAGGAGCATTCCGCCCCGACCCTGTCGGGGGTGCGGTCGGTCCTGTCCGGCCACCCGGCCCAAGGGCTGACGCCCCAGCGCCTGACCGCCCTGCTGCGCGAAGCCGAGAACGGATCGCCCGAGCGGTATCTGGAGCTGGCCGAGGAGATGGAGGAAAAGGACCTCCACTATGTCGGCGTGCTGGGCACCCGTAAGCGCGCCGTCACCCAGCTGGAGATAACGGTCAAGGCCAGCTCGGACGATGCGCGCGACCAGAAGGCGGCCGACATGGTCCGCGAATGGCTGGACCGCGACGAGCTGCAGGCCGAACTGTTCGATGTGCTGGACGCGGTCGGCAAGGGCTTCAGCCAGGTCGAGATCATCTGGGACATGCAGGCCCGGGAGTGGACCCCGGCGCGGCTGGAGTGGCGCGACCCCCGCTGGTTCCGCTTTGACCCGATCGACGGGCGCACGCCGCTGCTGATCGATGGCGGTGCCTCGGGCAATGCTTACGGCGATCCCCTGCCTCCGTTCAAGTATCTGAGCCACCAGCACCAGTCGAAGTCGGGCCTGCCGATCCGGGGCGGCCTCGCTCGCGCCGCCGCCTGGGGCTATCTGTTCAAGAACTATGCGCTGAAGGACTGGGTCAGCTTCGCCGAGGTCTTCGGCCTGCCGGTGCGGGTCGGCAAATATGGCCCGGGCGAGACCGAAGAGAACATCCGCCGGCTGGAGCGCGCCGTGTCCGACATCGGTGCCGACGCTGCAGCGGTTATCCCGGCGTCGATGATGATGGAGTTCATCACTACGCCGGGCGGATCGGGCCAGGTCGATATCTATGAGAAGCTGTGCACCTATATCGACCGGCAGGTGTCCAAGGCCGTCAAGGGCGAGACCGCGACCACGGATGCCGACACCGGCGGTCTGGGTTCGGGGGCCGAGCACGGCGATGTGCGCGACGACATCATGCGCTCGGATTCCCGCCAGCTGGCGGCGACCATCAATCGCGACCTGATCACCCCCTTCGTCCGGCTGAACCATGGCCAGGACCTGAAGCCGCCACGCGTCATCGTCGGCCAGGCCGAGAGCTGGGATGCGGTGACCCAGATGCCGGCGATCAAGACCTTCGTCGAGATGGGCGGCAAGGTCGGCGTCTCTGCCGTCCGCGACAAGCTGGGGTTCGAGGACCCGGCCCCGGACGAGGACCTGCTGAAGGTCTCGGCCGCGCCGCCGCCGCCCGCTTTTGGAGCGCCCCCCCAGAATGCGCCAGGGAGTGATCCGGACGCCACCGACGACCCGTCACGCGCCGGTGACCCGAAAAACGCACCAGAGGGCCGTTTAGAGCCGTTTAAGGCGGCGAACGAAGACGAGGCCGCCCGGGAAGACGAGGCCGCTGCCGCTGCCGCCCGTGTCGCGGCCTCGGGCGCCGATGCCCTGGACGGACAGGTGGCCGAGGATCTGGGTGACTGGGAGCCGATGGCCGAGGCCCTGATAGCGCCGATCGAGGCGCTGATCGCCGAGTGTTCCTCGTTCGAGGAGCTGAAGCGCCGCCTGGCCGAGGTGCTGCCCGCCATGGACACCACGGATGCCCGCGAGCGGCTGGCCCGCGCCGGCTTTGCCGCCCGCATGGCCGGCAAGGTCGGATTTGAGATTACCGAGGAGGACGCCTGATGAACGCACCCGTGCAGATCGAGGGGGCTGTCTATCGGCCCGACGGCTCGGCCATTGTTCGCCTGGGCCAGCTGGCGCGGCTGGACCTGCAGATCCTCGGCCCGGTCGAGAGCGGACCGATGGTACCGCAGGATCTGGACGGTCGTCATTTCGTCCAGCGCATCCTGGACCGCGACGGCAACCCCCTGATCGAGATCGAGGCCAGCCACCCGGATGCGACCACGGTCCGCTTTGAGCTGGCGGTGACGGAGGCCCTGCTGCCGGCAGACGCCAAGGCGGCCGACTTGACCCATGTGCTGGTCGAGCTGCTGGATGGGGATCAGGAAGACGACATCGTCGCCCGACCGTTCTCGGTCCGCCGCCTCAGGGCCGGAGCGCCCGATGCCCAGCTGAGCGTCGGCCCGCCCGACCGGTTCGCCGTGCGCTATGTCGGCGCGCCCGGGGCGTCGGCCGCGCAGCAGGTGCGGGATGCGGGGCTGATCGAGGAGGCGACGGGGGATGCGCTGGCGGGGTGGCTGATCATCCAGGCGGGCGCTGCGGCGACCGAAGCCTTGGGGGACGAGGAGACCGGCGCTCTGGCCTCCATCGCCCAGCGCGAGGCCCAGGCAGTGCAGGCCGTCGGCACGCGCGAGGGGCAGGCCGTCTCGGCAGTCGGGACCCGCGAGACCCAAGCGCTCGCTTCCGTCGACAACCGGGAAGCCCAGGCGATCCAGTCGGTCGCGACGCGGCAGGATGAGGCCACCACAGCCCTTGGGGGCGTTCAGACGACGGCGGCCGCCGCACTGGTGGTGGCGGGCAACAATGAGGTCCAGCGGGTCGGGGCGGCAGGCAGCCAGGCCGTAGCACTTGTCGTGGCCGAAGGCGCCAACCAGATCGCCGATATCGAGGATGCGGGCGCGGCTCTGTTCTACGACGACACCGTTGATGGCATCGCCAACACTGTGGACGGGGAGTGGTTCAAGACGACCGAGGACGGTCGGATCGTCACCTATAAGAACGTAAGCGAGGAAGCCGTAAAGAAGGCCTCAGCGCCTTCATCCGAAGATGTGAGCGATGTGCGAGACGGGCTGGAGGTCGTCGAGGCGGCCAACGGCTTCCTGTACGGTGTTGAACCGGATGCGGAGATCGTTCCGGTGGTGGTTGACGCCGACGGGCGGGTCTTGCTGGGCATCAAGGCCGCTGATGGCGAGATCGTGGGTCGCGCTTCGACCAGCGAGACGCTCGGCGCCCTGGCAAACAGCTTTCTGAATGCATGGGCGCTGGCGACGGAGGGCCCGGTCGTGCCGCTGCTGATGGATCGGGATGGCCGTGTCTTGATCGGCTATGACACGGACGAGCGGACGCCCATCCTGTCCGGCTTTGCGGCCACGGGCGGATATGCGCCCCTGACCTTGCCTGATCTGCCGCCCGGCGATGTGCCGGTGCTGGCAGACTACAACGGCCTATTCGTCGACGGCCAGTCCAACTCCGTCGGTCAGGGCGCGACACCGCCGCTTACGACGAGCCAGATCTATTTCAATCTGACATTCGTCGCAGGGCCCAAGGCGACCAAGGCCGGTTCGCTCGGCGACAACCCCGGAACGGGCAGCCTGAAGCCGCTGGTCGAGGACGCGGCCACCAATACCACCGGCAACAATCAGGGTGAGACGCTGTGCTCGCGCATGGCCAACAGCGCTTCGAAGCGCGCAGCCGTTGAGAACGGTATTGCGCCCGCCGACCTGGTGTTCTTTTCCGCAACGGCCGGACATAGCGGCTATAGCATCACGCAGCTCAAGAGCGACGCGGCGTGGTTCCAGGTCTTTGAGGATCAGGTCACAGAGTTCCATGCCCGTGCGGTTTCGGCTGGCAAAACCAGCGCGGTGCACATCGTGTCCTGGGTGCAGGGCGAGGCAGACGTGGGCATGGGCACCCTGACCTACGTTGGTCATGTGACCACCCTGCAGGCCGATATTCAGGCGTTCGTCCAGGGCGTCACGGGCCAGACGAGCCCCGTCGTCATGGCGATCACGCAAATCTCCTGGAAGGCGGTAACCGAAGGCGGCGACCTCCAAGCTGCCCTCTATGACGCGTCGCAGCAGCCGGGATTTTACTTCGTCACCCCGACCTATCACCTGCCGGTGTCCGACACGATCCACTACGACGAGGTGGGACAGGCCCTGCTGGGTGAGTATCACGGCAGGGCCGCGAAACAGTATCTGATCGACCGCAAACGCCCCGCTTTCCTCAAGCCGGTGTCAGCTACCTGCAACGGTCTGGTCGTCACATTCTGGTTCGAGGTTCCCCAGCGCCCGCTTGTCCTGGACACTGAGAATCTCGCCGTCACGACGGATTACGGGTGCGCGATTGAGGACGATACGGGCCTGCTGACGCTTTCGGACGGGCGTGTGGTGGGGAACGGCTCCGCCATTTCCTTCACGATCAGCCGGCCCCTTGGGGCCAATCCGGTCGGGCGTTGGGGCCTGGACTACCTCGGTGCCGGTCTAACGCTGGGTGGCGCCGGCAGCACCAACCTTCGCGATAGCACGGCGGACACGGCCGAGATCGACGGCGACGAATACCCGCTGTGGCATGTCTGCCCGCACCGAGCCCTTCCCATCATCATAGTGGACTGATCGTATGATCCCCTTTGTCAGACTTCCCGTTTCCGTTCCTGTGGCTGGCGCCCCAATCATTCAGCCAGCTGATATGGGCCAGCTGGTACCGCTGGGCCCCGAGCGTGATGCCATCGGACACTGGGAGCTGGGCGGGTCCGATGCCAGCCTCACCGATTTGCTCGATGGCGCGGTTTTGACCGCCCACGGCACAGCGCCGACCTTTGAGGACAACTGCGTCGTCACGGCCGGGGGCGGCCAGCACGGCCTGGATACGCCCTTCAATGAGGCCCTTGACCAGACGATGATCATCGTCGCGCAGCGCCCCCCGCTGGCGAGCAAACAGGTGGTCATGGGCACTTTGATCGGCGCCCCGGGAGAATCGGGGTCGTATTGGGAGAGCGCCAATACGCTGAACCAGCTGACCCGCGGATATACGAACACGCTGTTCTCCGCAGGACTGCCGGCACCCGGTGAATGGTATTTCCTGGCCGTTTCGCAATCAGGCACCACGCGCACCGTCTGGATGAGTGGGCAGGACCCCGTTGTGACGGCGGGCACACCGATCCTGTCGACCCGCAAGCTGGCCCTCGGGTGTTCGTATTTCTCGTCGCTGTACGGGGCCTCTCTCAAGGCCGCGACGCTGATCGTCTATGACAAGGTGCTGACCGTGGACGATATCCCCTCGCGGTTTTCGCGCTGCCGTCAGCGGTCTTTGGCGCGGGGGATCACCATTGGGCAGTAGTCAACGGTCCAGTCGCCCGACCCAACGGTGGATGCGGCCGGCCGCCCTCCTGACCGCCCCGCAGCTGGTCGTTCGGGAGTAGCCCCTATGGACCCTCTCCCCTCCCTGCCGCCCGAGGAGGCGATCCGGTTCTTTCGGTCCAAGGGGCTGGAGATCGGCTTTGACTGGCGTGACGTCTGGGAGGCGGAGCATGCCCGGGTGTTTACCGTGGCCAAGGCCATGGAGCGGTCGATCCTGGAGACGATCCGGGCCTCGGTCGATCGGGCGATATCGGAGGGGATCACCTTTGCCACCTTCAGCGAGGAGCTGCGGCCCCGGCTGGAGGCGCAGGGGTGGTGGGGCAGGCGCGATGTGGTGGACCCGGCGACGGGCAAGGCGCGTGCCGTGCAGCTGGGCAGCCCGCGCCGGCTGAAGACCATCTTCGAGATGAACGTCCGCCAGGCCTATGCGGCCGGGCGCTGGGAGCGCATCCAGGAGTCCAAGGCCCTCTTGCCGCTGCTGGTCTATCAGACGGCGGGCGATGCGGCGGTGCGGCCCGAGCATCGGGCCTGGGACGGGGTGTGCCTGCCGGTCGATGATCCGTGGTGGTCCACCCACTATCCGCCCTGCGACTGGGGCTGTCGCTGCACGGTGCTGCAGATCAGCCGTCGCCAGGCCGAGGCGCGGGGCCTTGACCCGACGCGGGCACCGCCGCGCTTTCCGCCGCGTACCTATACCAATGGCCGGACGGGCGAGGTCCAGGTGATCGAGACCGGCATCGGGCCGGGCTTCAACTACAATACGGGCGAGGCCTATCTGCGGTCGGGCTCGCCGAGCCTGCTGCCGGGCGGGGCCGAGGTGGATGACGCCACCGCCTCGGCCGAGGCCGCCGCCCAGCGGTTCCTGTCGGCCTTTGATGCCGAGGCCGAGGACCGGGTGTGGCTGGACCGGGAAGGCTATCCCCAGATCATCGGCCCCAGCCTGTTCCTCGACGCGGCCGGAAAGCGCATGAAGCTGTCGT
The DNA here is from genome assembly GCA_964224415.1 of Neptunomonas phycophila. Taxonomy (GTDB): domain Bacteria; phylum Pseudomonadota; class Alphaproteobacteria; order Caulobacterales; family Caulobacteraceae; genus Brevundimonas. The sequence goes on along the minus strand of CAXQIE010000013.1, from coordinate 119,857 downwards.
CGGCCGAGCTGGCAGACCTGGACCCTGCGACCCTGCTGGAGCCCGACCGGATCAGCTGGATCTGGGTGCGCCGGGGCGAGGCGCCGGCCATGCTGTTGCGGCGCTATCGCCGTCGGGGTCAGGTGATCGATATGGCGTCGGGCGGGACGTCGCCGGTCTGGCGTTTCCAGACGGTCGATTAGAGACCGCTAAAGGCCCTCTGAAGGATCGCTGAAGGCCCCGCGCGCGGGGTGCACCGGTGCACCCTGATATGGGGTGGTCCGGGACGGCAATCTGCAGACCTCGACGCCGGGACGCCCCCGGCCCTGATGGTCAGCCCGTGAACCCTGCCACCGAAGATCGCATTCATGCCTCGGCCACCCTGGCGACCCCAGTCGTCATCGGGGCCGATGGCGTGCCCAGCCAGCGCGTCCAGCTGCTGCCCATGGGGCAGATTGTGCCTTGGGACGGTCGCGGCCCCTGGGTGCTGGAAGATGCGGCCCATGCGGCCGAGGTGGTCGCGGCCACCCAAGCCACCCTGACGCCCCGGGACATGATGGTCGACTACGACCATCAGGGCGTCTTCGCCGTCGGGCCCGGCAAGGGCGGGCGCGCCGAGGCGGCGGGCTGGATCGATCCCGCCAGCCTGACGGTCGAGGCCGATGGCATCTGGGCCACCGCGACATGGACCGCCGATGCGGCCGCCAAGCTGGCCAGCCGCGCCTATCGTTATCTGTCGCCCTACTTCGGGTCGGACAAGGCCTCGGGCCGCGTCACCCGCATCTTCAACGTCGGCCTGGTCAACAGGCCGGCCATCCGGGAGATCGCCGCTGCGGCGGCGGTCGAAACATCTGAAGGGAATCCCTCCGCAATGAAAACCATCCTCACGGCCCTCGGGCTGAAGGACGACGCGACCGAGGCCGATGCCTGCGCCTCGATCGCCGCACTGACGCAGGCCTCCGGCGCAGCCGAGGCCCTGGCCGCCACCGCCGCCGCCCTGGGCCTCAAGCCCGAGGCCACCGGTGAAGAGGTGACCACGGCCGCCGCTGCCGCCGTGGCCGGTGGCAAGGGTTCGCCCGATCCCAAGAAGTTCGTGCCGATCGAGACCTATGACGCGGCCACGGGCCAGCTGAAGGTCATCAATGAGGAGCGCGCCACCGCCGCCGTCGATCGCGCCATCGAGGGCGGCAAGATCGCCCCGGCCAATCGCGACTGGGCCCTCGGCTATTTCCTCAAGGACGAGGCCGGCTTTGCCGCCTTCGTCGATCAGCAGCCCGCCGTCATCCAGCCCGGCCAGGGCAAGGCCACGGCCAAGCCCGCCGCCGACGGCAAGCCCCAGCTGACCGACGAGGACCGCGCGGCATGCGCGGCGCTTGGGGTCGATGAGGCCGAGTTCCTGAAGACCCGTGAATCGGAGACCGCCCAGTGACCGCACTGACTGCCCCCCGCAAAATCGCCAAGCTGGCCGCGACCAACCGGTTCGTCGTGCCGGTCACCGCCGGTGTCACCATCCTGCAGTCGGCCCTGGTCATCCTGGATGACGGCTTCGCCCGCGCCGGCCGTGCCGGCCAGGGCGCGGACACCGCCGCCCAGGCCGCCGATGCCCTGACCCATGTCTGTGTCGGGGTCGCCCTCGACACCGTCACCGGCGGCGCCTCGAACGGGGATGTAGAGCTGGACGTCGATCGCGGCTGCTACGGCTTTGCCAACTCATCGGCCGGTGACCTGATCACCAGGGCCGACATCGGCAAGTCGGCCTTCATCGTCGACGACCAGACCGTCGCCAAGACCAGTGCCTCTTCGACCCGGGCTCGCGCCGGGGTGATCGAGGACGTCACCGACGAGGCCGTCTGGGTCTCGATCGGCAAAGCCAACTTCGCTTAAGGAGCGCCCCGTTGATCATTTCCCAAGCCACCCTGCAGGCGCTCCGGACCGGGTTCAACACCCAGTTCAACAACGGCCTGGCGCTTGCCGCGCCAGTATCGGAGCCGCTGGTCACGACCGTCACCTCGACTACCAAGGTCGAGACCTATGGCTTCCTCGGCGACTTGCCGATCTTCCGCAAGTGGCTGGGCGAAAAGCGCATCCGCTCGCTGGCCGAGAAGGCCTACGGCCTCGTGAACGAGGACTTCGAGGCCACGATCGGCATCCACAAGAACAAGATCTCCGACGACAATCTCGGCCTCTACGGCCCGATCGTCGCGGGCTGGGGCAAGGACGCTGGCCAGCTGAAGGACAGCCTGTCCTTCGACGCCCTGAAGCACGGCCACGAGCGGCCCTGCTTCGACGGCCAGAACTTCTTCGACACTGAACACCCGATGGGCAAGGACGACACACCGACGTCCAACATGTCCGGGGCTGGCGCGGTGCAGCCGTGGTTCCTGGTTGACCTCAGCAAGCCGCTGAAGCCGATCCTGTACCAGAACCGCCAGGCCCCGGCGTTCGACATGGTCACCGACTCCAAGGACAGCCACGTCTTCAAGACTGGCGAGTACCTGATGGGCGGCGAAGCCCGGGGCGCGGCCGGCTACACCCTCTGGCAGCTGGCACACCGATCGACGGCGACCCTTGACGCGGCGAGCTACGAGGCCGCCAAGACGGCCATGGCCAGCCTGACCAACGACGAGGGCGAACCGCTCGGCATCAAGCCGACCCACATCGTCTTTGGCAGCTCCAACTCGGCCGCTGCCAAGACCCTGTTCACGGCCCAGAACAAGGATGGCGGCGCGTCGAACATCTACTTCGGCGAGGTCCAGCTGATCGAAGCGCCGAGGCTCGCCTGATGGCCGCGCCTCGGAAAAAGGCGGCTGCTGCCGCCCCGGCGTCGGAAGCTGCCCCGGGGCAGGTCCGGGCCAAGGCCTCGCGCATGGCCTTCCGGCGCGGCGGCATGGTGTTCGGCGATCGCGAATGGACGGTGATCCCTTCGGAACTGCCGGACGCCGACAAGCTGGCCATCCTCGCAGAGCCCGTCCTGACCATTCAGGTCAACGGTCCGGACGGCTGGGTGACCATGACGTCCGAGGACCGTGCCGCTGCGTTCGAGGCGGCTTCTAAGGCGGCCACCAAGGATTGATCCGGCGCGGTCCGACCCTGACCCACCGCGCCGGGTCACACCCGGTCCATCTGTTCGGACCGGTTTGCGTAAGCCGGCGGGGCCCCCGCCCCGCCGGTGACGTTCTTAACAGAGAGACCCGTTCCCTTGGCCTATGCCACCCTCCAGGACCTGATCACCCGCTTTTCCGAGCGGCGTCTGATCCAGCTGACGGACCGCTTCGTTCCGCCGGCCGAGGTCATTGACGAGTCGGTGACGGCCGAGGCGCTCCAGCATGCCGGGGATCTGATCGATGGCTATGTGCGGGCGGTCTATACCCTGCCGTTCCAGACGGTGCCGCCGCTGCTGAACGGGCTGGCCTGTGACATCGCCTATTTCCGTCTGTTCCAGGAGCCGACCGAGGAGGCGCGCAAGCGCTATGAGGACGCGCTCCGGACCCTGCGCGACATTTCGGCCGGCAAGATCAAGCTGCCGGTCGCGGACGGGCAGGACGCCCCCTCGCGCCCCGATGTGATCCGCGCGACGGCCCAGTCGCGCCTGTTCAGCCGCGACAGCCTGAGGGGCCTGTGATGGCGGGCCTGTCGGACAAGGTCGAGCTGGACCGCGAGGACATCCGCCGGCTGGAAGGCCTGGGGGATCGGCTGGGCGACACCAAGCCCCTGATGGCCGCGATCGGTGGCTTTGTCCGCGACGTGGCCCGAGGCCGGTTCCGTGAACAGAAGGGGCCGGACGGCAAGCCCTGGAAGAAGTCTCTGCGGGCCCAGCTGGTCGGCGGCACCACCCTGGTCGACCGGGGCCTGCTGCGCGATTCCTACATCGACCGCGCCACGGCGACCGAGGCCGAGGTCGGCACGGCGGATATCCGGGCCCGCATCCACCACTTTGGCGGGGTGATCCGCTCCAGGTCGGGCGGCAAGCTGGCCTTTGGTCTGGCCGATGGCGGCTTTGCCCTGGTCAGCCAGGTGACCATGCCCGCCCGACCGGCGCTGGGGGTCAATGACGCGGACCGCGTCGAGATCCGCGCCCTGGTCGCGGACTTCGTCGATATGGCGGCCGCCGCATGAGCGAGATCGTTCCTCCCGTCTTTGCCCAGGTGGAGCTGGCCATCCAGGAGCGGCTGCGCGCCGCGTCCAAACAGAATGTTCTGGGCTATGCCCTGCGGGCGATGGACAGCCTGCCGGTCGATATCGATGACCGGCTGGGCGAGTACGTCAATGACTTCCCGGCGGCCTGGACCGTGTTCGGCGGCTGGACGGTCAAGACCGAGCGGTCGAGCGGCGGGGCCGAAGTCGAGGCCCGCTATTCGGTCATCTGCGCCGCCCGCAGCCTGCGCAATGAAGGCGCCGCCCGGTTCGGGGCGGGGGGCGAGGTCGGCACCTATCAAATGGTGGCCGATGTGGTGGCCCTGCTGCTGGGCAATGATCTGGGCCTGGAGATCAGCCCCCTGACGCTCGGCGCCTGCCAGTCGCTGTATTCGGGCGCGGTGCAGGGCAAGCTGAAGGCCAGCCTGTTCGGGGTCAGCTTTACCACCCGGATGACGATCGAGGCGGCCCCGGCCGATGTGCTGCAGCCGCACCCCCTGACCGACTTCACCACCTTCAACGCCGGTTGGCTGGCCCCCGCCGCTGGCGACGACACCCCGCGCCTTGAGACGCGCCAGACGCTGGAAGCCGCCGATGACTGAGCAGACCCTTAAGCCCCATGACGGCCGCCGCGTGCGCCACCCCGATGGCCGCCTGCTGGCCGAGGAGGGCGAGGCCGTGACCCTGACACCCTATTGGAACCGGCGGATCGAGGACGGCGACGTCCAGCCGATCGACCGCCCCGCGCGCACCCCCCGCAAACCCCGGTCGGATAGCCCGACGCCGCCCGCGTCTTCGCGCTCGACCGATGGAGACACCGCCTGATGACCATCGCCTTCAACGCCATCCCGCTCGATCTGCGGACCCCCGGGTCCTATGTGGAATTCGATTCCTCGCGCGCCCGACGCGGCCTGCCGCGCAAGACCCCGCGCGTGCTGCTGATCGGCAATCGCGAGGGCGCCGCCACCGGTTCGGCCGGCTTGCTGCAGCGCCTGTATGCCCCCTCTGAGGTCGGGCCCAAGGTCGGCGCCCGGTCTGTGCTGGGCCAGATGGCGACCGCCTTCATGGCGGCCAATACCTCGGCCGAGGTCTGGGTGCTGCCGGTCGCCGATGACGACGACGGGGTGGCCGCGACCGGTACCATCACCTTTACTGCGGCCGCCACCGGAGCGGGCCGCCAAGCCTATGCCATGGCCGGTCGCCGGGTCAGCTTTGGCGTTTCGGCCGGGGACACGGTCAGCACCCTGGCCACCGCCCTGGCCGCCGCCATCACCGCGCATCCGGACCTGCCGCTGACCGCCGCTGCCGTGGCCGGGGTGGTGACCTGGACGGCCCGCAATGACGGCACCCAGGGCAACACCATCGACGTCCGCGCCAACCCCGGCCGGGACGATGTGACGCCGGCGGGCGTGGCCTTCACCATCGTCGCCGCCTCGGGCGGGGATGTGGACCCTGACATCACCACGCCGCTGGCCCAGATGGGAGATGAGCCGTTCGATGCGGTGATCGTGCCCTGGACGTCGGCGGCGACGCGCACCGCCATCCTGACCGAGCTGGCCAGCCGCTGGGGCCCTGAACGGGCGCTGGACGGTCTGTTGTTCTCGGCCCGGGTCGGCACCCAGGGCAGCCTGGCCGCCGCCGGCGCGGCCCTGAACAGCCAGTTCGAGACGACCATCGGCTTCAAGGCCCCGCTGCAGCCGGTCTGGCAGATCGCCGCTGTCTATGCCGCCGTGGTGATGCGCTATGGCGCCGAGGATCCTGCGCGCCCGTTCCAGACCCTGGTACTGCCGGGGATCGATGCGCCGACGCCGTCGGACCGGTTCACCCGGGCCGAGCGCGAGCTGCTATTGCGCGACGGCATTTCGACCTGGGTGGCGACCAGCAATGACGAGGTCGCTCTGGAGCGGCCGATCACCACCTATCAGACCGATGCCAACGGGGGCGAGGACCCGGCCTATTACGACCTCAATACCCTGCTGACCCTCAGCTATCTGCGCTGGTCGCTGCGCCAGCGGATCGCAACCAAATACCCGCGCCACAAGCTGGGCAATGACGGCACCAACTATGCCCCCGGCCAGCCGATCGTCACGCCCTCGGTGCTGCGGGCCGAGGTGATCGCCTGGTTCCGCGACCTGGAAGAGGCGGGCCTGGTCGAGGGCATCGACCAGTTCAAGTCGGACCTGATCATCGAGCGCGACGAAAGCGATGCCAACCGCGTCAATGCGCTGATCCCGCCCGACATCATCAACCAGTTCCGGATGCTGGCCGCCCAGGTCCAGTTCCGGCTGTAAGGAGACACCCAAGCCATGGCGAAGAAATTCGGACGCGCGAAGATTCGCGTCAACGGCAAGGTCTATGACACCGAGCGGGGATCGACCCTCGACCCGGGCGGCGTCAAGCGCGAACCCCGCCCTGGGTCCAATACGACCAGCGGCTTTACCGAGGAGCTGGTCCCCTCGACCGTCGAGGCGACCATCCTGTTCGGCGAGGGCGACAGCGTCACCGAGATCAACCGGATTACCGATGCGGTGATCATGTTCGAGTGCGACACGGGCCAGTCCTATGTCGTGCGGAACGGCTATTCGGCCGAGCCCGTGCAGCTGACCGAGGGCGAGGGCAAGGCCAAGGTGGTGTTCAAGGGTGAAGCCGCCGAGGAAATGCAGTGACCGACGCAGCTCACCCCGCCGATGATGCGGCGATGAAGCCCGACATCGTCATGGCCCCGCCCGCAGCGGATCCCGCTGTCGACCCCACGCAGGGCGGATATCCGGATGGCCCGGTGCCTTACCCCCTGCGAAAGCCCGTGGTCCTGACCAGGGTCGATCACGAAGGGCGGGCGTCGAGCGAGACGATCACCCAGGTGTTCGTGCGCGAGCCGCTGGGTGACGATTTGCTGGCTCTGGACAAGGCCAAGGGCGAGGCCGAGTCGGCACAGATCCTGATCGCCGTCATGTGCGACCAGCCCCGGGCCTTTGCCCGCAAGCTGACAGGCTGGGACTTCACCCAGCTGGGGATGATCGTCGCCCGTTTTTTTCCGCAGGGCATGCCCTGACCGCCGAAGAGGTGGCGGAGATCGCCGTCGCCTTTCCGGGTTTCACGCGAACCGAAATCGGGCGGATGCCGCAGTCCGAACTGAGGTTCTGGCACAAGCAGGCACTCCGCATCCATGGCCGATCTGAAGCTTAATCTGGTGATCCGCCTGCTGGACCAGGCGACGGCCCCGGTCCGTCGCCTGGGCCGGACGGTCGCGGGCCTGCGCCAGCCGTTTCAGATTGCCCAGCGCGCGGCCGCTGGCCTGTTGAGGGATATCCGCCGCATCGCCACGGTCGGCGCCGCCGCCGGTCTGGCGCTGGGAAGCGGCCTGTTCTTTGCCGTGCGGGCCGTCGCTGCCGCCGGCGACGAGGCGATCAAGACCTCGGCCAAGATCGGGGTCAATGTCGTCAGTCTGCAGAGGCTGGGCTATGCCGCCAAGCTTGCCGATGTCGACAACACCCAGCTGGCCGACGGGCTGAAATTCCTCAATCAGTCGTCGACCATCGCGCTCGCCGGGGTGGGTGAGGACGCCAAGGTGTTTGACGCCCTGGGTGTCAAGCTGAAGGACACGGACGGACGGCTGCGGTCGACCGAAGAGGTGCTGATCGATGTGGCCGACCGGTTCGCTGCCATGCCGGACGGTGCCGCAAAGACCACCTATGCCATGACCCTGTTCGGGCGGTCCGGGGTCGAGATGATCCCGTTCCTGAATGCCGGCGGAGACGCCATCCGGGCCATGGGCGATGAAGCCGAACGCCTCGGCGTGGTGATGACCGAGGATCAGGCCAAGGCGTCCGAGGCCTTCAACGATTCGATCACGACGCTGCAGACCGCCATCTTCGGTCTGGCCACCTCGATCGCCGCGCCGCTGTTGCCCGAATTGACCCGGCTGATCGTGCGCCTGCAGGGGGTGATCGCCGCCAACAAGCCCGAGGTCCTGCGCCGCACGCGCGAAGTTTTCGACCAGATCGCCGGGGCGCTGCCCGGTGTGATCAAGGGGCTCGGGGAGTTTGCATCGTTCCTCGGCGCCGTCGGCCGGATCGGTCTGGGTGTCATTCAGGTGGTCGGGGGCGTCACCAATGCCCTCGACCTGCTGGCCATATTGATGATCGGTCGGGTGGTGGTGGCGGTCTGGGCCGCGACCGCCGCCGTCATGGGCCTGAACGGGGCCATGCTGGCCAATCCGATCGGCATCGTCATCGCCCTGATCGGCGCGCTGGCGGCCGCCGTCTATCTGATCATCCGCAACTGGAGCAAGATCGTCAGCTTCTTTGCCGGGATCTGGGAGGGCGTGGTCAAGGTCGTCCGGGGCGCCCTGGGCTTCCTCGGCTATCTGTTCCTCAACTTCACCCCGCAGGGCCTGATCATCCAGCACTGGGCCACCATCGTCGGCTGGTTCCAGTCGATGTGGGCCCGGGTCAAAGAGGTGTTCAAACGGGGCATAGACGCCGTCTGGAACATCCTGCCGCCCTGGTTCCGGCAGGTGCTACGCGGGGCCCGGTTCGTGATCCGGGCCGTGTCGAATGTCGGCAAGGCGCCCGGAGATGAAGGCGGGGACGGTCGCCGGCCGCCGCGAGGCCCGGCGCCGGCGGTCGGGCAGTCGGCGCCCAGACCCGAGTTCAGCGGCCGGGTTGATGTCCACACCTATGACTATGGATTCCGGCCGTCGCGGGTGACCGCATCGTCTGACACCCCGGGTGTGACCTTTGCGCCGGTCGGCCCGGTACGTGGACGGGGGCCGGGCGGATGAGCTGGCGTGACCGCCGGCGGCCGGCAAGCTTTCGGGGGGTCGGCTTTCTGGTCGACAGCCATCAGCACGACTTTGGCCGCCGCACCGATGTTCATGAATATGCCCTGAGGGCCACGCCCTGGGTCGAGGATCTGGGGCGGCAGGGCCGTCGTTACAGCCTGGACGCCTATCTGCTGGGCCCCGACTATGACCTGTCGCGGGCCGAGCTGATCCGGGCGCTGGAGACCGAGGGCCCGGGCACGCTGGTACACCCGTGGCTGGGGTCGGTGATCGTGACGGCCACCACCTCCAGCCTGTCGGAGACCATCCGCCGGGGCGGAGAGGCCAGCTTTCGCCTGGACTTTGTCGAGGCGGGCGAGAACACCACGCCGGACGCCGGCGACGACACCGTGGCCCTGGCGGCCAGCGCCGCCGATGCCGCCGGTCAGCAGGCGGCCGACGGTCTGGGCCAAAGCTTTTCGGTGGCCGGGCAGCCCGGCTTTGTCCTGGACGGGGCGACAGCCCAGATCGAGGCCGTGACCGAGGCGCTGGATCAGGCGCTGGCGCCGGTGCGGGCGGCTTCGGCCGACACGGCGGCGTGGCTGCGCCGGGCGGACCGGGTGCGGACCGAGGCCCTGGCGCTGGCCCGCATGCCGGCAGACATGGCGGCCGAGCTGCTGGACCTGACCCGCGACGCCGCGCGGCTGGCGGGCACGCCTCGGGCGGTGCTGGCCTCGCTGCGACCCCTGCTGGACTTTGGATCGACGCTGGCGGCGGTTCTGGGCCTGACCCCGGCCCGGCAGCGGGAACGGGCGAACCGCGACCGGATGGTGCTGTTCCTGCGTCAGGCGGCGGCGGCCGAGGCCACCCGGGCGGTCAGCCGCATCACCTTTGCCGCCTATGACGAGGCAGCGGCCATTCGCGATGATCTGGCCGAGGCCATGGACGGGATCGCCGATGCTGCAGCCGATCTGGGGGATGATGCGGCCTATGACGCCGTCCAGACCCTGCGCCTGGCCATGGTGCGCGATGTGACGGCCCGGGGCGGGTCTCTCACCCGCCTGTTCGATCATCGGGTGACCACGGACCGGCCGCTGCTGGTGATCGCACATGAGCTTTATGGCGATGCCGATCGGGATCAGGAGATCGCCGCCCGCAACCGCATCCGCCACCCCGGGTTTGTGCTGGCCGGAACGGTGCTGAAAGCGCTGGACGGAGGTCGCCTTGACTGAGTCCGCGCGCGTCATGCTGAAGGTCGGCGGTCGTCAGTTTGACGGCTGGACCGATGTGTCGATCGACCGCCCGCTGGATGCCCTGTGCGGGGCCTTCACCCTGGGCCTGACCGAGCGCTGGCCGGGCCAGCCCGAGCGCTGGCGGATCGAGGCGGGGGACGCGGCCCAGCTGCTGATCGATGATGAGCCGATCATCGACGGCTGGATCGATCAGGCCCGCTACAGCCTGTCGCCGAACCGCCATGCCATCCAGATCAACGGGCGGGACCGGACCTGTGACCTGGTCGACTGTTCGGCCCTTCACACGCCGGGCTTCTGGACCAACCGGACCCTGCTGCAGATCGCCACCGAGCTGTGCGACCCGTTCGGCATCAAGGTGACGATCGAAGGTGATCCGGGCGCGCCCTTTGCCCGGTTCGCGCTGGAGCCCGGGGAGACAGTGCTGGACGCCATCGTGCGGATGACGGCCCTGCGCGGCTTTCTGGCCACCACGGACAAGGCCGGGGACCTGCTGCTGATGCGGCCGACCGAACAGGTGGCGGGCTTTACCCTGGTCGAGGGGGAGACGATCGAACAGATCGAGTTCGACAACAGCGTGGTCGGCCGGTTCAGCGAATACCGGCTATTGGCCCACGACACCTCGGACGAGGCGGCCCTGTCGGCGGCGGCCCGGCCGGGCGGCTCGGCCACGGACTCCGGGGTCAAGCGACACCGGCCCCTGCTGATCCTGGCCGATGAGGAGACGACGGCGGCCGGCCTGGACGCCTCGGCGCTCTGGGAGGCCTCGGTGAGGGCCGGACAGGCGCAGATGGTCCGGGTGCTGGTCAGCGGCTGGCGCGCGCCCGACGGGGCCGTGTGGAGGCCGAACCGGATCGTGCCGGTGCGGGCACCGACCGTGGGCATCAACGCCGAGCTGCTGGTCTCGGCCGTCAAGTTTCGGCGCGGCGCGACCGAGGGCAGCCGGTGCGAGCTGAGCCTGGTACGCCCCGAGGCCTATAGCCTGAAGCCCGTCGCCAGCGCGCCCGGTCGCCGGGTGGCCAGCCCGCCCCCGGGAGGCCGGTCATGATCGGTGCGGGACAGATGCGGGCCTTGGCTGCGCGGCTGGTCGGGCGGTTCCGCCTGACCCTGCTGAACGATGCGGGCCCTGTGCAGCGCGTCCAGGGCGAAGGCCTGAAGGGCGAGGTGCTGGAGGGGCTGGAGCGGATGATGGACTATGGCCTGTCCAGCCGTCCGCTGCCCGGGGCCGAAGGCCTGATCGTGTCGGTCGCCGGGTCGCGCGGCAATGGCGTGGTGCTGGCTCTGGGGGACCGCCGCTATCGCATGGCGCTGGAAGAGGGCGAGGTCGCCCTGCACGATGATCTGGGCCAGGTGGTGCATCTGACCCGCGAGGGCATCCGCATCGCCTCGTCCCTGCGGGTCGAGATCGAGGCGCCCGAGATCAGCCTGTCGGCCGGGACCGAGATGACGCTGGCGTCGCCGAAGATCGTGCTGGCCAGCGAAGACCTGCGCCTGGGTGGCGAAGGCGCGACCGTGGCCGTGGCCCGCCATGATGACGCGGTCGTCGCCGGCAAGGTGGTGGCCACCTCGATGACGGTGAAATCGACATGACGGACCTGGCATTGATCTGGTCGGCCGAGGCCGGTCTGGCCGATCTGGTCATAGAGGGCGGCGGCCTGATGACCGAGGAGGGCCTGCGGACGGCCGTGCTGATCTCACTAATGACCGATCGCCGGGCGCGGCTGGACGATGCCCTGCCGAGCGATGACGGCAACCGCCGGGGCTGGTGGGGCGATGTGGCGGCCGAGGGCAATGACCGGATCGGGTCGCGGCTGTGGCTGCTGTCGCGGGCCAAGGCGACGACCGAGACGCTGGTAGCGGCCCGCGACCACGTCGAGGAGGCTCTGGCCTGGATGATCGAGGACGGCGTGGCCCGGGCGCTGGAGATCACCGTCGCGGCCCAGGGCGATGTGCTGGGTCTGGGCCTGGCGATTCAGGTGGCCATCCTGCACCCCGGCGCCGCGACCACCACCCGTTTTGACTTCGTCTGGAGCGCTTCCTGATGCCGTTTTCCCGCCCGACCCTGAGCACCCTGCTGGAGCGCGCCCGGGGCGACATCGATGCCCGGATGCCGGGGGCGGACAGCCGCCTGCGCCGCAGCGCCCTGGACGTGCTGGCGCGGACCCATGCGGGGGCCACCCATGGTCTTTATGGCTATCTGGACAGCATCGCGCTGAACGGCCTGCCCGACACCGCCACGGGGGATTACCTGCTACGCTGGGCCTCGATCCTGGGCGTGACCCCCAAACCCGCCACTGCCGCAACCGGCGCCGTCACGGCCAGCGGCGTCAACGGCTCGATCATCCCGATCGCGACGGTGCTGCAGCGGACGGACGCCGTCGAATATGTGACGACGGCGGAAGCGATCATCGCGGGAGGGGTGGCGACCCTGGCGGTCGAGGCCAGCCTGCCGGGTGCAGACGGTCAGGCGACATCCGGGACCAAGATGACCTTCGTCTCGCCCGTCGCGGGCGTCTCGGCCGAGGTGACGGTCACTGCTGCCGGTCTGGTCGGCGGGACCGACGCCGAGGCCGAAGAGGCGTTGCGGGGCCGGGTTCTTGATCGCCTGCGCCAGCCAGCCCACGGCGGCAATGCCCGGGACTATGTGCGCTGGGCCCGGGAGGTGCCGGGGGTGACCCGGGCGTGGGTCTATCCCCTGATGAACGGCCTGGGCACGGTCGGGCTGACCTTCGTCATGGACGGCCGCGAGGATCTGATCCCCGAGGCCGGGGACGTGGCGGCCGTGGCCGCATGGATCGCCGATCTGCGGCCGGTCACCGCCGCTGTTGACGTGTTCGCCCCGACCCCCGTGCCGCTGAACCTGACCATCGATCTGATTCCGGACAGCGACGACATCCGGGTGGCCGTCGAGCAGGAGCTGAAGGACCTGCTGGCCCGCGACGCGACCCCGGGCGGCACCCTGCTGATCAGCCGCATCCGCGAGGCGGTGTCGATCGCCGCCGGTGAGGCCGATCATGTGCTGACCGCCCCCACCGCCAATGTGGCCCATGACGCCGGTGAGCTGGCCGTCATGGGCACCATCACCTGGTCCTGATCATGGCCAATGAAGCCGACTATACCGCCCAGCTGCAGCAGCTGCTGCCCACCGGCCCCGCATGGACCCGGGATCCCGATTCGGTCCTGACCCAGGTCCTGGCGTCGCTGGCGGCCGAGTTCGCCCGGCTGGACGCCCGCGCCGAACAGCTGCTGGACGAGCTGCACCCTAGAACCACGCTGGAAATGATGACCGACTGGGAACGGGTGCTGGGCCTGCCCGACGCCTGCACGCCGGTGCTGGGCACTCTGGCCGAGCGGCGCGCTGCCATCATCCAGAAGTTGGCCAGCATGGGAGGGCAGACACCCGCCTTCTACATCGCCCTGGCCGCCAATCTGGGCTTTGAGATCGAGATCATCGAGCAGGACCCGGACGTCGCGACCTATGCGCCGCTGCTGGACGTCAGCGATGGCCGTTGGCGGCTGGTCTGGCGGGTCCATGTGTTGACCCAGACGGACTTCACCAGTTTTCGGGCCGGGGTGAGCCGCGCGGGCGAGCGTCTGCGCGTCGGGGGTGCCCTGGACGTCGAGTGCGTCATCAACCGGGCCGCCCCGGCCCATACCCAAGTCATTTTCAGCTATCCGGAGGCCTGACCCATGCACCGTATCGATACCTCTGATGCCCTCGGCGACCAGTTCAACGACGATACCAATGTCGCCAATCCGACCACGCGTGTTTCGGCAGCCTGGCTGAATGACGTCCAGGAGAGCCTGGGCCAGGCGATCGAGGGCGCCGGCATCGCCCTGGTCAAGGGCAGTGGGGCCCAGCTGCTGGCCGCCATCATTGCTCTGGCGCGGACCAATGGAGTGCCGGTCGGGACCCGGATCAGCTTTGACGGCACCGCCGTGCCGGCGGGCTATCTGGCCGCCGATGGGGCTGAGCATCTGAGGGCGGACTATCCGGCGCTGGTGGCCCACTATCTGGCCGAGGGACGCAGCATCACCGGGTCTGACGCCGACCACTTCGTCATGCCCAACTATGAGGGCTATTTCGAGCGGGCGGCCTCGTCCGATGCCAGCGTTGACCCTGACGGTCCTCGCGAGGCGGGCGACGCGCCGCAGCTGGACGCATTCAAGAGCCACCTGCACTCGGTCAGCCCCCCGGCTTCAGATTCGGAGGGCGCCGCCGGCAGGACGGTCACCGGCAACACCGGCACCAGCGAGAACCTGACCTCTTACAACACGGGCTCCACCGGCGACGTCGAGACCCGGCCGAAGAACGTGCCCTTCCTGTGGTGCATCAAATACTGATCCCCCTTTCGAGGGGGGTGACGGGGTTGCAGCCCCATCACCAGCGGGCGGTCACCCGCACCATGGCCAGGCGCGCCTGGCCACAGTCCCCCCACCGGGCGCACCGGCGGGGTAATCGAGAAACTGAATTGTTCATGGAGTCCACTGCCCGCACCCCGGTGCGTCCTATCAAGCCTGTCGCGCCCTATCTGGGCGGCAAGCGCAATCTGGCCCGGCGCCTGGTCGAGATCATCGAGGCGACCCCCCACGATCGCTATGCCGAGGCCTTTGTCGGCATGGGCGGCGTCTTCCTGAGGCGCACCAGCCGTCCCCGGTTCGAGGTCATCAATGACTGGTCGGCCGACGTGGCCAATCTGTTCCGCATCCTGCGCGAGCACTATCCGCAGTTCATGGAGGTGCTTCGCTTTCAGATCACCACCCGCCATGAGTTCGACCGCCTGTCCCGGGTCGATCCCGAGACCCTGACCGATCTGCAGCGCGCGGCGCGATTCCTGTACCTGCAGCGCGTGGCCTTCGGGGGGAAGGTGACGGGCCGGAACTTCGGCATGGACACGGGCCGGGCCCGGTTCAACCTCTCCCAGCTGGAGCCGATGCTGGAGGACCTGCACGAACGGCTGTCCGGGGTGGTGATCGAGCGCCTGCCGTTCGACCGGTTCATCGACCGCTATGACGGCCCGGGCACCCTGACCTTCTGCGACCCGCCCTACTGGGGCTGCGAGACCGACTATGGGGCGGCCATGTTCAGCCCGGCCGATCATGCCCGACTGAGAGACCGCTTAGCGGCCGTTCAGGGGCGCTTTGCCCTGACCATAAACGACGTCCCCGAGATCCGCGCCCTATACGCCGATCCGCGCTTCTCGATCGAGCCGGTCGGTGTAACCTACCGCGTGAGCGGCGCGCCGACGGCGGCGCGCGAGCTGATCATTACGGGAGGTGGGTGATGTCGAGATTTATAAAGGTGACCAGTTCTGAGGATGGCGAGGAGCTGATCCTGAACGTCGACACCATTGAACTGGTGAAGGAGCGCAAGCAGTTTCGAGTGATCGTGATCAGGGGCCATTCCCCGATGGACGACTCTCGCAACATCCGGGTGGCTGAGACTTACGATGACCTCAGCAGCATACTTGACGCCCAGCGCCCTTGAACCCAGCCGCCCTTTGCTCCGAAACGTCCTGTCCCAGACTCCGAATGCTTTTGTCGCGCTTCAGAGGGCGCGGTTTCAACGGGGCCAATTGACATGGAACAGAAAAGGAACATAGAACATACACAGAACAGAACACGGAGGCAGATCATGGCACGTTGGGTTCGGGAAATGTTGTCGCTGGCGTCGTGCGGCGGCTTTGTCTGGATGGCTTGGCAGGCGGCCCTGCTGGCCTATTGATCCACCGAGCTGTTGCGCGGCTGGGGATGGATTGGAACGGACGGGGTGTCTGAGGCCAGAATCCTTCCATAGTCATCGTGTGTGTGTGCCGCAGGGCAGGGAGACAGTCGGTGACAGAGGCGTTCGGCGACAGTTTCGTCCATCTGAGGGCCCGGTCCGCCTATTCCCTGCTGGAAGGCGCGATCAAGGCCTCGGCTCTCGGCAAGCTGGCCGCCGAGGCGAGAATGCCGGCGGTGGCCATCGCCGACCGCACCAATCTTTTCGGGGCCTTGGAGTTCAGCCAGGCGACCAAGGCAACGGGCGTTCAGCCGATCATAGGGTGCGCCTTGCCGCTCACCGGCATCGGGGGACAGCGGTCCGAGCGCTGGGCCCGGTTGCCTACGGTGGTTCTGCTGGTGCAGAGCGAGGTCGGCTGGCGCAACCTGTCGGCCCTGTCGTCGCTGGCCTACCTGGAGGCCGGTGATCTGGCCGAGCCGGGCGTGGCGTGGGCGCGCGTCTGCGAGCACGCGGAAGGCCTGATCCTACTGTCGGGCGGACCGGATGGTCCGGTCGACCCCCTGTTCGTCCAGGGCCGGGATGCGGAAGCCCGTGAGGCGCTGGACGAGATGGCCCGGGTGTTCGGCGACCGCTTCTACGTCGAACTTCAGCGTCACGATCTGGCCGAGGAGCGGCAGGCGGAGGCCGGACTGGTGGCCTGGGCCTATGAGGCCGGGACCCCGCTGGCTGCGACCAATGATGTCTACTTTGTCCGGGCCGACCGGGCCAAGTCACACGACGCCCTGCTGTGTATCGCCGACGGCGCCTTTACCGGTCAGGACGATCGCCGCCGGGTGACGTCGCACCACTGGTTCAAGTCGGCATCCGACATGCGGGCCCTGTTTGCGGACCTGCCCGAGGCCTGTGACAACACGCTGGAAATCGCGAAGCGGTGCGCCTTCCTGGTCCCGACACGCGCGCCCATCCTGCCCCGGTTCGACACCGGCGAGGGACGGGACGAGGCCGACGAACTTGCGTTCCAGGCGCGCGAAGGGCTGAAGGCCCGGCTGGCGGCCGTCAAGGCCGCCGCCCCGGAGCAGGCCTACTGGGATCGACTGGAGTTCGAGGTCGGCGTCATCCAGCAGATGGGCTTCCCGGGCTACTTCCTGATCGTGTCGGACTTCATCAAATGGGCCAAGCTGCAGGGTATCCCGGTCGGCCCGGGCCGGGGCTCCGGTGCCGGCTCCCTGGTCGCCTGGGCGCTGACCATTACCGACCTTGACCCCCTGCGGTTCGGCCTGCTGTTCGAGCGCTTCCTGAATCCGGAGCGGGTGTCCATGCCCGACTTCGATATCGACTTCTGTCAGGAGCGTCGGGAAGAGGTGATTGCCTATGTGCAGAAGCACTATGGCGAGGATCGTGTCGCCCAGATCATCACCTTCGGCACCCTGCAGGCACGGGCCGTGCTGCGGGATGTGGGGCGGGTGTTGCAGATGCCGCTGGGGCAGGTCGACCGGCTGGCCAAGATGGTGCCGGCGAACCCCGCCAACCCCGTCACCCTCGCCCAGGCCATCGAGCTGGAACCGCGCCTGAAACAGGCGCGGGATGACGAGCCGGCGGTCGCGACCCTGCTGGCTACAGCGCTGGAGCTGGAAGGCCTGTATCGCAACGCCTCGACCCACGCGGCGGGCATCGTCATCGGCGACCGGCCTCTGGTCGAGCTCACGCCGCTGTACAAGGATCCCCGCTCCGACATCCCGGCCACCCAGTTCAACATGAAATGGGTCGAGCCCGCCGGTCTGGTGAAGTTCGACTTCCTCGGCCTCAAGACCCTGACGGTGCTGGACCGCGCGCACGGTTACCTGGCCCGGCGCGGCGCGGCGGTCGATTTCTCGCTGCTGCCGCTCGACGACAAGGCCACCTATGAGCTGATGGCTTCGGGCCAGACGGTCGGCGTGTTCCAGCTGGAATCGCAGGGCATGCGCGACACCCTGCGCAAGATGCGCTGCGAGTCGATCGAGGAGGTCACCGCCCTGATCTCGCTCTACCGGCCGGGGCCGATGGAGAACATCGATGTCTATATCGACCGGAAGTTCGGGCGGGCCGAGGTCGACACCCTGCACCCCTCCCTCGCCGAGGTGCTGAAGGAAACCTATGGCGTCATCATCTATCAGGAACAGGTGATGAAGATCGCCCAGATCCTGGCCGGCTACAGTCTGGGGGAAGCCGACCTTCTTCGCCGCGCCATGGGCAAGAAGAAGAAGGAGGAGATGGATTTCCAGCGGGCGCGCTTCATTGCGGGCGCCTCGGAACGCGGCGTTCCCGAAGAGCAGTCGGGCGGTATCTTCGATCTGGTGGCCAAGTTCGCCGGCTATGGCTTCAACAAGTCGCACGCCGCCGCCTATGCCATGATCAGCTACCAGACAGGCTGGCTGAAGGCGAACCACCCGGTCGAGTTCTTCGCCGCCTCCATGTCGCTGGATATTTCCAACACCGACAAACTGGCCATCTTCTATCAGGATGCCCGCAAGGCCGGGGTGACCCTGCTGGCGCCGGACATTAACCGCTCGTCGGCCGACTTCGATGTGGCGTACGACGATCAGGGCAAGGGCGCGGTCCTGTATGCCCTCGGCGCGATCCGCAACGTCGGGCTCGAGGCCATGCGCCATGTGGTCCAGGTGCGGGAGGAGGGCGGTCGTTTTGCCGACCTGTTCGACTTCCTTGAGCGAGTCGATCCGCGGGCGGTCAACAAGCGGGCGCTGGAGGGACTGGCCAAGGCTGGCGCGCTGGACAGCCTGCACCCGAACCGTCGCCAGATCCTCGATCAGGCCGATACGCTGATGGCCTATTGCCAGAGTGTGGCCGCAGAACGGGCGTCCTCGCAGGTAAGCCTGTTCGGTGCGGACCAGGCCCATGCCGCGCGGCCCCGGCTGAAATCGGTGGAGCCCTGGGTGGGGCCCGAGCGGCTGGACCAGGAATTGTCGGCCGTCGGCTTCTATCTTTCCGGGCACCCGCTGGAGGACATGGAGGCCGCCCTTCGTCGCAAGCGTGTGACCTTTGCCGCCGAGGCCCTGTCGTTGGCCGAGGGCGGGCACGAAGCCTTCCTGATGGCCGGGGTGGTCCGCCGTCGGCAGGAGCGAACCAGCGCCAAAAGCGGCGAGAAGTTCGCCTTCGTCAACTTCTCGGACCCGACGGGCGAGTTCGAGTGCCTGTTCACGCCCGATGCCCTGCGGCGCTATCGCGACGTGCTTGAGGTTGGCGCCGCCCTGATGGTCAAGGTGCGGGCCAAGGCCAGCGACGGCGAGGTGCGTTTCTTTGGCGACGAGGCCAGCCGCATGGATACGGCCATCGAACAGTCTGATGTAAATCTGCGGGTTCACGTCTCGGGCCGGGGTTCGGACCCGGCCGCGCTCAAGGCCCGGCTGGATCGCTCGGTGCTCAAGGGGGGCGGACGCGGCGGCGAGGTCAGCCTGATCGCCACCCTGGAGGGACGCCGCGAGGTCGAGGTGAAATTGCCCGGGCGATACCGGCTGGATGCGGCCCTGCGCGGGGCGCTGAAAACGGTGCCGGGCGTCGTGCTGCTGGAGGAGGCCTGATGACTGACACGACGACCCACAAAGGCTCCTGCCACTGCGGGGCTGTGGCCTTCGAAGCCGATATGGACCTGTCCGGCGTGATCGAGTGCAACTGCACCCATTGTTATCGCAAGGGGCTGATGCTGGGCTTTGTCACCCCTGATGCCTTCCGCCTGATCCGGGGAGAGGACCGGCTGAGCGAGTATCTGTTCAACCGGCACGTGATTAGCCACCGGTTCTGCCGGGTCTGTGGCGTCGAGCCCTTCGGGGCCGGTAAATCGCCCGATGGCCGCGACATGATCGCGGTCAATGTCCGCACCCTCGATGACGTCGAGCCCTGGACCGTCGAGACGATCCGCTTTGACGGCCTGAACAAGCTCTGACCGAACTCGCATCGCTTGAGGCAGGCCGCTTGCCCTTTCCCGTGACTTCGCCTATATGCCCGCGCACTTCACACGCAGGCGTGGCGCGTTCCGGGGAGACATCCTGGTCGAGCCGTTCCGAGGGACCCGTCGGTCCTTTTCCCCGTCTGCGGCGGAATGAATCGGAAAAAGGACTACACGATCATGGCTCTGCCTGAATTCTCGATGCGCACCCTGCTGGAAGCAGGCGCCCACTTCGGCCACCAGACCCATCGCTGGAACCCGAAGATGGAGCGCTACATCTTCGGCTCGCGCTCCAACATCCACATCATCGACCTGTCGCAGTCGATCCCGCTGCTGCACCAGGCGCTGGTCGCCGTGCGCGACGTGGCAGCCAAGGGCGGCCGCGTGCTGTTCGTCGGCACCAAGCGTCAGGCGTCGGACCCGGTGGCCGAAGCCGCCAAGCGCTGCGCGCAATATTACATGAACAACCGCTGGCTCGGCGGCACCCTGACCAACTGGAAGACGGTCTCGGGCTCGATCCAGCGTCTGCGTGAACTGGACGCCCTTCTGGAAACCGGTGGCGAAGGCCGCCAAAAGAAGGAACTGCTGACCCTGACCCGCGAGCGCGACAAGCTGGAGCTGTCGCTGGGCGGCATCAAGGACATGGGCGGCCTGCCGGACATCATGTTCGTGATCGACACCAACAAGGAATCGATCGCCATCCTGGAAGCGCGCAAGCTGAACATTCCGGTGATCGCCATTCTCGACACCAACTGCGATCCGGACGGTATTACCTATCCGATCCCGGGCAACGATGACGCCGCGCGCGCCATCCAGACCTACTGCGATCTGATCGCCGACGCGGTTCTGGACGGTCTGGCCGCCGGCCAGTCGGCCTCGGGCGTCGACATCGGCGCCTCGGAAGCCCCTCCGGCCGAGCCGGCCCTGAGCACCAAGGCCGCTCCGGCTGAAGCCGAGCCAGAGACCGCCGCTCCGGCCGTCGAGGAAGCGGCTCCGGAAGCTGCCGAGGCGGACAAGGCCGAGGCCTGACGCCAGGCGGTTCACCGCGACCGCCAAACTGTTACGCGGCCGGGCTAAACCAGCCCGGCCGTTCCCGCATTACGAATATCAGGAGATTGAACATGGCCGAGATCACCGCTGCCCTCGTGAAGGAACTGCGCGAGCGTTCGGGCGTGGGCATGATGGACTGCAAGAAGGCCCTGCAGGAAACCGACGGTGACATCACCGCCGCCATCGACTGGCTGCGCGCCAAGGGCCTTTCCAAGGCCGCCAAGAAGGCTGACCGCGTCGCCGCCGAAGGCCTCGTGGCCGTCGCCACCCGTGAAGACGGCAAGGGCGAAATCGGTGCTGCCATCGAGTTCAACGCCGAGACCGACTTTGTGGCCCGCAACGATCTGTTCCAGGACGCAGCCAAGTCGTTCGCCCAGCTGGGCCTCGAGCACCACACCGTGGAAGCCATCCACGGCGCTACGCTCGAGAGCGGTTCGACCGTGCAGGACGAGGTGACCCGCCTGATCGCCACCATCGGCGAGAACATGCAACTGCGCCGCGCCGCGCGCCTTTCGGTCGAGGAAGGGGTCGTCGCCTCCTACGTCCACAACGCCGTGTCGCCGGGCGTGGGCCGCATCGGTGTGCTGGTCGCGCTGGAAGGCGCGGGTGACAAGGCTGCCCTGCGCGAGCTGGGCCGCAAGATCGCCATGCACGTTGCCGCCACGGCGCCGCTGTCGCTGAACACCGACGATCTGGATCCCGCTGCGATCGAGAAGGAACGCGCTGTCCTGACCGAAAAGGCCAGGGAAGAAGGTCGCCCCGAGAACATGATCGACAAGATCGTCTCGGGCCAGATCGCCAAGTTCCAGAAGGACGTGGTGCTGTCCAAGCAGCCGTTCGTCATGAACCCCGACGTCACCGTCGAGCAACTGGTCGCCGACACGGCCAAGGAACTCGGCTCGTCGAACCTGAAGCTGGCCGGATTCGTTCGTCTGGCTCTGGGCGAGGGCGTCGAAAAAGTCGAAAGCCCGGACTTCGCCGCCGAAGTGGCGTCGATGACCGCCGGCTAAGGCCCGATTGGTCGAATACCGTTCCGATCTGTCATCGGAGCGTTGCATACGGGGGCGCGTTGGGCTTTGAAGGCCCACGCGCCCCTTGTTTATGGCCGCCTGTCCGAAGGGCGGTCGCTTGCTGACGGAAATGACATGCCCAACCCTTCGTCCGGATATCGATACAAGCGCGTCCTGCTGAAGGTGTCGGGCGAGGTCCTGATGGGCGATCAGGGGTTCGGCATCGATATCGGGACCGTCGAATCGGTGGCCGAGGCGGTTGCCCGTGTGGCGCGTCAGGGCGTCGAGATCTGCCTCGTCATTGGTGGCGGGAACATCTTCCGGGGTGTGTCCAAGGCCGCTGCGGGGCTGGAGCGCACCACGGCCGACTATATGGGCATGCTGGCGACCGTCATGAATGCGCTGGCCATGCAGGGCGCGCTCGAAAAGATGGGCGTGCAGACGCGCGTCCAGAGCGCCCTGACGATGAATGCGGTGGCCGAGCCCTATATTCGCCGCCGCGCCCTGCGGCACCTTGAGAAGGGCCGGGTTGTGATCTTTGCCGCCGGCGTCGGCGCGCCCTTCTTCACCACCGATTCGGGGGCCGCGCTCCGCGCTGCGGAAATGGGCTGCGACGCCCTGCTGAAAGGCACCAGCGTCGATGGCGTCTACAGCGCTGATCCCAAGAAGGACCCTGAGGCTACCCGCTATGAGACCCTGACCTATCACGATGTGCTGGCCAGGGACCTGCGTGTCATGGATGCCTCGGCCGTCGCCCTGATGCGCGACAGCGGTATTCCGATCGTCGTTTTCTCGATCCGCGAGGACGACTCGCTCGAGAAGGTGCTGCGCGGGGAAGGTGCCTTCACCGTTATCCAGTCCGGCGCTAGAAGCGACGCCTGAACGAACAGCACGAGAGCGAGACCGACATGGCAAAGCCCGATCTGAAAACCTATCGCGACCGCATGGACAAGGCGGTCGGTGCGCTGAAGGACGAGTTCGCCGGTCTGCGCACCGGCCGGGCAAACGCCGGCCTGCTCGACCCCGTGCAGGTCGAGGCCTATGGCTCGACCTCGCCCCTGAATGCCGTCGCGGCCATCAGCGTGCCCGAGCCCCGCATGATCACGGTCAATGTCTGGGACCGGGGCATGGTCGTGTCCGTGGAAAAGGCGATCCGCGCGGCGGGTCTGGGCCTCAACCCCGTCGTGGACGGCCAGACCCTGCGCATTCCGATCCCGCCGCTGACCGAGGAACGACGCAAGGATCTGGTCAAACTGGCCGGGAAATATGCCGAGCAGCAAAAGATCGCTGTGCGCAACGTGCGTCGTGATGCCAATGACGACCTCAAGAAGGCGGAAAAGGCCAGCGACATCAGCCAGGATGAACAGAAGAAGATGGAGGCCGAGGTCCAGAAGGACACCGACGCCGCCGTCAAGCGCATCGATGAGATGATGAAGGTCAAGGAAGCCGAGATCATGCAGGTGTGACGACGTCCGGCCCCCCCAACGCGCCACAGCCTTCGCTTTCCCGGACCGACGCGGTCACGGGACCGGCCCACGTCGCCCTGATTATGGATGGCAACGGTCGCTGGGCTGAGGGGCGAGGCCTGCCGCGTGCTGCCGGTCACCGCGAGGGGGTCCAGGCGCTGAAGCGCACGGTCAGGGGCGCCGCCGATCTGGGAATTCAATGCCTGACTGTCTTCGGCTTCTCGACCGAGAACTGGAAGCGCTCCGCCGAGGAGGTCTCGGACCTGATGGGGCTGGTCCGCGCCTATGTCGGCAGCGATCTGGACCGACTGAAGCGCGAAGGTGTTCGGATCCATATCCTGGGACGCAGGCGCGGACTGCCGGACGACATCGCCGCCATCGTGGACCGCGCGGAACAGCAGACTGCCCACAATGACCGCTTTCTGCTTCAGGTAGCCTTCAACTATGGCGGCCGGGCCGACATCACCGATGCGGTGAACAGTCTGGTCCATCAGGCTCTCCAACGGGACGAAAGCGCCCCCGAAATCACCGAGGAAGACATCGGGGCTGCCCTGTCGACCCACCGGGGACCGCCGGTCGATCTGATTATCCGCACCTCTGGCGAGCAGAGGCTGTCGAACTTCCTCCTGTGGGAAGCGGCCTATGCCGAAATGGTGTTCCAGGACATCCTGTGGCCCGACTACGGGCCCGCAGCCCTGACCGAGGCCGTCAAGGAGTATCACCGGCGCGACCGACGGTTCGGGGGTCGGGCACCGACGCCACAGATGGCCGTGTCCTGATGGCGATTCCGTTCGGAAACCTCGGCATGCGGGTGATCTCGGCGTTGGTGCTGGCCCCGCTGGCGGTGCTCGCCATCTGGGCGGGCAGTCTATGGTTCCTTGCCATCATGCTGGCGGCCTGCGTGCTTCTCGCCCGCGAATGGGCCGAGATGAGCGCGCGCGAACGTCCGGGGCCGATCTTCTGGGCCGTGGCCCTGTCGCTGGTGGCAGTTACAGCCATCGCCCATACCGGGGCCATGTCGCCGGCGCTGGTCACGCTTGTCCTGGCCGCCGCCGCCGCTGGTCTGTTTGCCAAACAGGTCCGGCAGGAGGGCCTCGATGCCGCCTATGGCGTGCTTTATCTGGGCTGGCCCGCGATCCTGCTGATCTGGCTGCGCGACGGCCAGTCCGGTGTGGGCCTCAGCTGGACGATTCTGGTGTTTGTCGTGGCTTGGTCGTCCGATGTCGCGGCCTTCATTGTGGGCAGCGTGCTCAAGGGGCCCAAGCTGTGGCCGCGGTATTCGCCGAACAAGACCTGGTCGGGGTTTGCCGGTGGACTCATGGCCGGCGCGGGGGCGGGGGCCTTGATCGCGTCGGTGCTTCCGCTTGACCTCCCTGGTCCAACCTGGGCCTGGGGCCTGTTGCTCGGCTTTGCCGCGGCGCTGGCCACCATGGCGGGGGATCTGTGGGAGTCCGCCCTCAAGCGTCGCTTCGGCGTCAAGGACGCCGGAGGCCTCATCCCCGGCCACGGTGGTCTGCTGGACCGCGTTGACGGCCTGATGTTCGCCGCTGTCGTCCTGGCGGGCGCCCGACTCCTGTTCATTCTCACGGATGCGACCGCGTGATGCATCGCCGCGTCAGTGTTCTGGGGGCCACCGGCTCCGTCGGCAGTTCGACCCTTGCGCTCATGGACGAGGCCGAGCGCGCGGGGACGGCCCGGTTCACCGTCGCGGCCCTGACCGGCGGTCGAAATATCGAGCGCCTGGCCGAGGCGGCGCGCCGTTGGCGCCCGGACCTGGTGGTGACGGCCTGGCCTGAGTTGAAATCCGATCTGGAGGATGCGCTCGCGGGCACGGGGATCCCGGTCGCGGCGGGTGAGGCGGCCCTGATCGAGGCCGCCCTGCAGCCTGCAGACTGGATCATGGCCGCCATCGTCGGCGTGGCCGGGCTGAAGTCGACCTGGGCTGCGGCGGGAACCGGGGCCATCGTCGGTCTGGCCAACAAGGAAAGTCTGGTCTGCTGTGGTCCTGCTCTCATGGCTCGGGCGACCATGGCCGGCGGACGGATACTGCCGGTCGATTCCGAGCATTCGGCCATTCATCAGGTCTTTCCCCACGATCGCCCGGAGGGGGTTCGCAAGCTGGTGCTGACCGCCTCGGGCGGGCCCTTTCGCCAGACCCCGGCGTCAGAACTGGCACGGGTCACGCCCGAGCGCGCCGTGGCCCATCCGAACTGGAGCATGGGCGCCAAGATCTCGGTCGACAGCGCCACTCTGGCCAACAAGGGCTTGGAGATGATCGAGGCCGCCTGGCTGTTTTCCATGCCCGAGGCGAAGATCGACGTCGTGGTCCACCCCGAGTCGATTATCCACAGCCTTGTGGAATGCGTGGACGGATCGACACTGGCCCAGTTGGGTCCGCCCGACATGCGCACGCCGATCGCCTATGCCCTGGCCTGGCCCGACCGCATGGGCTGGCAGGCGCCGCCCCTTGATCTGATCTCACTGGGGCAGTTGACCTTTGAAGCCCCCGATATCGAACGATTTCCCGCGCTTGACCTGGCCCGTCAGGCCCTGAGAACGGGAGGCGCGGCGCCCGCGATCTTCAATGCCGCCAATGAGGTCGCCGCCCTTGCTTTCCTTGACCGGCGTCTGGCCTTTCTCAATATTGCCGCAGTCATAGCCGACACCCTTGAAATGGCGTCGGCTTCGGACCTTGTCGGAGGGTCCGGAGACGCCTGTGAAGCGGCCCTGGCCGTGGATCAGGAAGCCCGCCGTCTGGCCCGGATCTGTCTGGGCCGTCGCGAGCAGGCTGCATGATCCTGTCCGGATCGACGAGGGGAAATAGAGCGACCGCATGACCGAGTTTCTGGCCCAGGCGCCGCTCTATGTGCTGCCATTCCTGCTTGTTCTGACAGTCGTGGTGACGATCCATGAACTGGGCCATTTCCTTGTGGCGCGGGCCTTCGGCGTCAAGATCGACCGTTTTGCCATCGGCTTTGGCCGGGGCCTGTTGTCGCGCACCGACCGCCACGGCACCGAGTGGCGACTGGGGTGGATTCCGCTGGGCGGCTATGTGAAGTTTTCCGGCGACCTGGACCCGTCGAGCGTGCCGGATCAAGCGGGGCTGGCCGAGTTGAAGGGCCGGATCATCGCCGAGCAGGGCCCCGAGGCGATCCGCGACTATTTCCATTTCAAGCCGGTCTGGCAGCGCGCCCTGATTGTGCTCGCGGGACCGATGGCCAACTTCGTCCTGGCCATCGCGGTCTTCACCCTGCTGTTCACGCTGATCGGCGTCCAGATCCAGCCTGCCCGGGTGGCGCAGGTTTCCGCCGGCAGCCCTGCGGCGTCCGCGGGCTTCCAGTCCGGCGATCTTATTACCGGCATCAACGGGCGTCAGATCGAGGACCAGCGCGATGTAACCCGCATTGTGTCCCTGAGCAGCGGGGACCGTCTGCGCTTCCTGGTTGAGCGGGGCGGCGAGGAACTGACGCTCATCGCTGTTCCGGAACGCCAGACCGTCATCGACCCCGTAGCCGGCCGCATCACGGTTGGTCGCATCGGTCTGGGCCTGCTTCCGGCACTCGATGAGATACGTCATGTCCGGTACGGACCCATCGCGGCGATGGGAGAGGCGGCGTCCCAGACGGTCGACGTGCTGGCTACCAGCATCCGCTACATCGGGCGCATCTTCATGGGCCGCGAAAGCGGCGACCAACTGAGCGGCCCGATCGGGATCGCCAAGGCGTCCGGCGCCCTGACCAGCGCGGCCGTTGAGGCCAATCCGGACCCCGGCGCGACCGCTTTCAACCTGATTGTCACCATGACAAGCTTCGCTGCCATACTTTCGATCGGAATTGGCTTTCTAAACCTCCTGCCGATCCCGATCCTGGATGGCGGACACCTGGTTTTTTATGGCTATGAAGCTGTTGCCAAGAAGCCTGTCGCAGCCCGCTTTCAGGAGGCAGGGTTCAGGGTCGGTCTTGCTTTGCTGGCAGGTTTGATGTTGTTCGCCACCTGGAACGATCTACAAAAGCTGAACCTGTTCAAATTCCTCGGCGGGCTCGCTTGATGAGCCGGCGCCAGCCCCCGATGGGACCCGTGATGCATAAGTCTTCCTTTTCCGCCCCTTACACCTTCGCCGGTCGCGCCAGCGCCGTTGCACTTGTAATCGGCGCGGGTCTGGCCGGGCCGGTTCTGGCCCAGGAAACGTCACCACCGCCTGTGCAGGCCCCGCCGGCGGCCCAGGATCCGACCCAGGACCAGCGCGTGCTGGTGACGGCCATTGAGGTGCGGGGCAGCAACCTGCGCATCGAGGACGCCACCGTCCTGTCCTATCTGCCGATCCGGCCCGGTGACACGGTCGATCCGGTGGTGCTGGATGTCGCCGTCCGCACCCTGTCGCGCACCGGCCTGTTCGCCGACGTGCAGATGGGCGTCCAGAACGGCGTCCTGATCGTCGAGGTCGTCGAGAACCCGATCATCAACCAGGTGATCTTCGAGGGGAACGGCGCCATCGGCGACGACAAGCTCAGCGAAGAAGTCACCATTCGTCCGCGCGGGATCTATACGCGGGCCCGCATTCAGGACGACGTCGGCAAGATCGTCGAACTGTACCGCCTGTCGGGTCGCATTTCCGCCAGCGTGACCCCCAAGATCGTGCAGCTCGAACAGAACCGTGTCGACGTCATCTTCGAGATCGACGAGGGCCCCGAGACGGGTCTGCAGGCCATCACCTTCATCGGCAACCAGGCCTTCTCGGACGGCGATCTGCGCGAGGTCATGGTTTCGAAGCAGTCGCGCTGGTGGCGTCTGTTTACCAGCAACGACAACTACGACCCGAACCGCCTCGATTACGACCGTGAACAGCTGCGGGAATTCTATACGAACCGTGGCTATTACGACTTCCGCGTCCTGTCGGCGGTGGCTGAGCTGCTGCCGGACGACAGCGCCTTCTCCATCACTCTGACTGTGGATGAGGGCGACCGCTACAATTTCGGTGAAGTCGATGTGGTCACCGAGAACGACCGACTGAATGCCGACTTCCTGAAGCTGATCCTGCCGATCCGCGAGGGCGACCTCTACGAAAGCGGCAAGATCGAACAGGCGGTCGATACCCTGACCTATGCTGCCGGCTCGGCCGGCTATGCCTTTGTCGAGATCACGCCCAGCTATCGTCCGAATCCCGAGACCGACACGGTCGACGTGACCTTCAACGTCCGCGAAGGCCAGCGCGTTTATGTCGAGCGCATCAATGTGGTCGGAAACACCCGGACCATCGACCCGGTCATTCGCCGCGAACTGGCCCTGACCGAAGGGGATGCCTTTAACCGCACCCTGGTCGAGCGTTCGCGCAACAATCTGCGCAGCCTCGGCTTCTTCAAGGATGTGACGATCGAGGAAGTGCGGGGCTCGGCCCCCGACCGTTCAGTGGTCAACGTCACCGTCGAGGAACAGCCTACCGGCGAACTGTCGGTCGGGGCGGGCTTCAGCTCGGTCGACTCCTTCGTCGTCAACCTGGGGGTGTCGGAAAGCAATTTCCGCGGCCGTGGCCAGGCGGTTGTGGCGCGGATCGAGTGGGGCTCGCTGCGTCAGAACATCGACTTCCGCTTTACCGAGCCGAAGTTCATGGGTCGCGACCTGCGAGCAGGCTTCGACATCTTCCACTCGCGCTACGACCTCAGCGAATTCTCGTCCTATGATTACCGGTCGACCGGCGCTGGCCTGCGTCTGTCCTATCCTCTGAACGGCTATACGCTGCTCAGCACGCGCTACTTCCTGAAGGCCGACGAAGTCATCGTGCCGGCCAGCTTCTGCCGGGGCGGCGGACAGGGCTCGTCAGCCTTGTGTGATCAGGTCGGATCCTTCGTCAACTCCTCGGCCGGCTACACCATCCTGGTCGATCGCCGGAACGATCCCGTGCGTCCGACTCGCGGTTGGGCCGGCACCATCCGTCAGGACATCGCCGGCCTTGGCGGCGACGTGAACTACATCCGGACCGAAGCCGAGGCCTCGGCCTATTGGGGCATCCGTCCCGAATGGGTGGTCACGGCCCAGTTCCAGACCGGCTATGTGTCGGGCTGGGGCGGCGACCCCGTCCGGATCAATGACCGCTTCTTCAAGGGCGGCAACAGCTTCCGGGGCTTCGAAACGGCGGGTCTTGGCCCGCGCGATACCCTGACCACGGACGCTCTCGGCGGTAATTTCTACGTCATCGGGACGATGGAGCTGACAGTGCCGAACGGCCTGCCGGAAGAGTACGGCATCCGGACCTCGCTGTTCACCGATGTCGGGACCGTCGGGGTTCTGGACGACCGCTATCTGTTCGACACCACGACGGGTCTTCGCAATACCCGTATTGTCGACGATCTGTCGATCCGTGGCTCGGCCGGCATCAGCATCCACTGGCGCGCCCCGGTGGGGCCGATCCGGTTCGACATCTCCAAAATCTTCTCCAGCGAAGATTACGACAAGACCGAGGGCTTCCGCTTCTCGACCTCCACCCAGTTCTAAGAGGCGTCACCCCCGACGCCGCCATGTGAGTAAGACCATGAAGTTGTTTGCAATCGCCGCCGTTGCCCTGGCCACCCTGACGGCCACGCCCGTTCTGGCCCAGGCTGCCGGCCCGCAGAACCCCGGCCCGGTGATCCCGGGGCTGTGCGTCTATAACAATGCGCGCCTGATGGCGCAGTCGACGGTCGGTCAGTCGGTCCAGCAAGGCATGCGTCGCCTGACCGATGAAGTCGTCAATGAGCTGCAGCCCTATGGCCAGTCCATCAGCGCCGAAATCCAGGCCCTCCAGCAGGGCCGGGGCACCATCCCCCAGGAAGAGTTCGCCCAGCGCAGCCAGGCGGTGCAACAACGCATCGCCGAGGCCGAGCAACTGGAACAGACCCGCTCGCAGGAGCTGGAGTACACCCTGAATCAGCAACGGGTGGCTATCGCCCGCGCGGTCGATCCCATCCTGGTCGCCGTTTACCAGGAGCGCGGTTGCGGCATCCTGATCAGCGGTGAGGCGGTGTACGAGGCCAATCCTCAGATGGACATCACGGATATGGTCATCCAACGCCTGAACACCCAGCTGCCGTCGCTGTCGTTCAACCGCATGCCGGTGCCGGTCCAGCAACCGGCGCAATAGAGGCGTATCGGGGAAGGGATGCCGGACACCCGCTTCTTTCAGACCCTTCCCGAACGCACGGTCGATGACCTGGCTGCCGCTGTCGGTGGCCGGGTCGTTCGCGGTGGCGAGCGGGTCATATCGGGGGTTGCCCCCCTTGCCCGGGCCGAATCCGGGGACCTGACCTTCCTGTCCGATCGTCGCATGAAAGCGGCCTTGGCGCAGACTCGCGCCGGGGCCGTTCTCCTGTCCGAAACCCTGGTCGATCAGGCACCGCCCGAAGCCGCAGTCATCGTCTCGACCGAAGTGCAGGCGGCATGGGCCCGGGTCGCAGACCTGTTGTACCGACCGTATTCCATTGACCTGTCAGCTACGCCCGGCGCCTGGCTCGAGGACGACAGCGTGATCGTGGAACCGGGCGTCGTCTTGGGCCAGGGTGTCAGCATCGGACGGGGCACGCGCATCGGGGCCAACACCGTGATCGGCCCCGGGGTCCAGATTGGTCGCGACTGTCAGATTGGCGCGCTGGTCAGCCTGTCCCACGCCCTGATCGGGGATCGGGTGCGCATCCTCGCGGGTGCCCGTATCGGCGAAGCCGGCTTTGGCGCGGCGCCCTCAAAGGCGGGCCCGGTCGATATCCCCCAACTGGGACGGGTTATCCTTCAGGATGGGGTAACGGTCGGCGCCAACACCTGCATCGACCGCGGCGCCTACAATGACACCGTCATCGGCGAGAATTCCAAGATCGATAATCAGGTCCAGATCGGCCACAACGTTGTCATCGGACGCAACGGTCTTCTGGCTGCGCACACAGGGATCTCCGGCTCCGTGACTGTCGGCGACAATGTCATGTTCGGCGGTCGAGCCGGCATTGGAGACCACATTACCATCGGCGAGGGGGCCCGTGTCGCGGCCGGTGCCGGCGTCTTGGCCGACATCCCGCCGGGCGAAACCTGGTCCGGCTATCCGGCTAAACCCCTGCGTCAATCCTTGCGCGAAGCCATCTGGTTGGCCAAACAGGCGGGCAAGAGCAAAGGCGAGACCAAGAGCTGAGATGACCGACGACCGGATCGACTATGCCGAAGTGATGCGACGGCTTCCGCATCGCTACCCCTTCCTGCTGATCGACAGAGCCGAAGATTTCGTCTCGGGCACGTCGATCACGGGCATCAAGAACGTCACCCATAACGAGCCGTACTTCCCCGGCCACTTCCCGATCGACCCGGTCATGCCCGGTGTGATGATCGTCGAAGCCATGGCCCAGACCGGGGCGCTGCTGATGTCCAGATCTCTGGACGTGTCGGTCGAGGGCAAGGTCATCCTGTTCATGTCGATCGACGGCGTGCGGTTCCGCAAGCCTGCCCGTCCGGGTGACCAGTTGCGCATGAAGGTGGTCGTCACCAAACAGCGCGGTGACATCTTCAAATTCCGGGGCGAGACCTTCATCGATGGCAAGCTGGCCGCCGAGGCGGATTTCGCGGCCATGGCCTCAACCGTCGAACAGCCGATCCGCTGATGGCCATTCACCCCACTTCGATGGTCGATTCCGGCGCCGAACTGGCCGACGATGTGGAGATCGGCCCGTGGTGCACAGTCGGGCCGGGCGTCAGACTGGCCGCCGGCGTCCGACTGGTCAGCCATGTGGTCATCCAGCGCGACACGACGGTCGGCGCCGACACCGTCATCCATCCCTTCGCCGTGATCGGCGGGGACCCCCAGCATACGGGGTACAAGGGCGAGCGCGTGACTCTCGCCATCGGTGAGCGCAACACCATCCGCGAGCACAGCACCTTCAACCGGGGCACGCCGCAAGGCACCGGCGAGACTGTGATCGGGTCGGACAATCTGTTCATGACGGGCGCCCACGTTGGCCATGACGCCGTGGTCGGCAACAGCATTACCTTCGCCAACAACGCCACCCTGGGGGGGCATGCCGAGATCGGGGACAAGGTGTTCCTCGGCGGTCTGTGCGCCGTGCACCAGTTCGGACGGGTGGGGCAGGGCGCCATCGTCGGTGGACTGGCGGCTGTGACTCGCGACGTCATTCCCTACGGCTCGGCCTGGGGCAATCACGCGCAGCTGCGAGGCCTCAACCTGATCGGCCTGAAGCGCAAGGGCTATGACAAGTCGGCTGTCCGCCGCCTGCTGGCCGCCTATCGTGACCTGTTCGAGAGCAAGGATCAGCCCTTCGCCCAGCGGCTGGACGCGGTCGCCCTGACCTATGCCGACCTGCCCGAGATCGTCGAGATCGTGGACTTCATCCGCCGGGACACGCGCCGTCCGCTCTGCCTGCCCGAGGGCTGAGGTGGCCGCGCGGGGCAAGCTGGGCCTGATCGCCGGGGGCGGAGCCTTGCCGCTGGCCGTCGCAGCCCGCTGCGAGGTCGAGGGCCGCGACCTGCACGTCATCCGTCTGGCCGGCTTCGCCGACCCGCATCTGGTCCGATATCCCGGCATTGAGGCCGGCATGGCCGAGATCGGGCGTATCCTGTCCGAGATGAAGTCGGCGGGCTGTCAGGTTGTCTGCCTCGCGGGGACGGTCAGCCGCCCGGACTTCAAAACGCTTCGTCCAGACCTGAAGGGCGCGACTCTGCTGCCGGGCATCATTGCCGCGGCGACCAGGGGAGACGACGCCCTGCTGCGCAAGATCCTGTCGATATTCGAGGGTGAGGGGTTCGCGGTCGAGGGGGCCGACGACATTCTGGGTGGCGACAGCCTGCCGCACGGTGCCCTGGGTCAGGTCCAGCCCACACCAGAGCAGCTCTCTGATCTACGAAAAGCACTCCATGTCGCGGAAAAATCGGGTGAACTCGACATAGGTCAGGGCGCCGTCGTTTGCGACGGGCTGGTTCTGGCCGTCGAGGCGCAAGAGGGCACCGACGCCATGTTGCGCAGGGTGGCCGGCCTGCCCGTCGATTTGCGCGGGGCACCTGGCTCGCCGAAGGGCGCGCTGGGCAAGGCGCCCAAGCCCATCCAGGACCTGCGCGTCGACATGCCGGTCATGGGTGTGCGAACCCTCGAACTGGCGGCCGAGGCCGGTCTGGCCGGGGTCGGCGGACAGGCCGGGCGACTGATCCTGATCGACCGCCCCGCCATAATTGAGACGGCCGACCGGCTGGGCCTGTTCATCTGGGGCGAGGGCGTATGAGCCGCCCGCTGAAGGTCATGCTGGTCGCGGCCGAGGCTTCGGGCGATGCGCTGGGGGCCGGATTGGCGCGAGCGTTGAAGACGCGGCTGGGGAGTGACCTGAGCCTCGTGGGAGTGGGCGGGCCCCGGATGGCGGCTGAGGGCATCGTCAGCCCTTTCGATATCGCGGACCTGTCCATCCACGGCTGGCTTGAGGGCCTGAAGGCCTTTGGGCTGGTCAAGCGGCGCGTGGCCGACACGGTTGAGCTGGCCTCACGCGAACGGCCTGATGCCGTGGTCCTGATCGACAGCTGGGGCTTCACCATCCGCGTGGCCCAGGCGCTACGGCCCCTGATGCCCGATATGCCGCTGATCAAATACGTCGGGCCGCAGGTCTGGGCCTCCCGGCCCGGTCGGGCAAAGACCCTGGCCGCGGCGGTAGATCACCTGCTGGCTCTCTACGCCTTTGACGCGCCGTGGTTCGAGCGAGAGGGCCTGTCGACGACGGTGGTGGGGTCACAGGCGCTGCATGTCGACCTGTCCGGCGCCGATTCGACCGCATTTCGGGTCGCGCGCGGGATCGACGCCGATGCGCCCCTTCTGCTGGTCCTGCCCGGCAGCCGTCCGTCCGAGATTCGCCTGATGACGCCCGTGTATGCCGAGACGGTCACGCGGCTCAAGGCATCCATGCCTGATCTCCAGGTCGCTGTCGTCGTTGCCGGAACCGTGGCGGCCAGCGTACGCGCCCAGGTCGCGGACTGGCCCGTCGAGGCTCATCTGGTCGAGGAAGACGACAAATACGCAGCGATGAAGGCCGCGACCTTGGCCTTGGCCACCAGCGGTACCGTGTCGACCGAGCTGGCGCTCGCGGGGGCCCCCATGATCATCGCCTACCGCTTCCAGCCGCTCAGCTATGCGATCATGCGCCCCTTCTTTACCGGCAAATACGCGACCCTGTTCAACCACGCTGCCGATGAGGAAATCGCGCCCGAATACATCCAGAAGGATGCCACGCCGGACCACCTGGTCCCGGCCGTCGAGCGTCTGCTGGAGGATCCCGCCGCCCGCGCCGATCAGGCCCGCCGCCAGACGGCGGCCCTCGACCTCATGGGCCGCGAGGGCCGCGATCCCTCTGAAATCGCCGCTGAAGCCGTGTTGGATGTCATTGCCGGTCGGACCGCCGCCTAGTCCGCCCGCATTCCCCGTCGCGCCAGAATCATGGCGCCGACGACGCAGGGAGCGAACAGAAGGCCCTCCAGACCGCCGGTGACGCTCTGGGCGATTGGACCAAAGCCGGTCTCGCCGAACCAGTTGCCGATCATGCCCAGTTGCAGCTGGGACTCGGGGAAGGTCTTCGCCAGCAGGTCCAGACTGCCGCCCATCAACCGGCCCCCGAACAGCGGAATGGCCATGCCCGCCAGCGCCGCCGCGACCCCCGCCGTGATCATGCAGCGCCGCAGGGGCAGGGGGTCGCGCCCGCGCGTGCCCAGCCACAGGCCCAGACCGATGGCTCCGCCCAGAATGAAGCCCTCCATCCCCCCGGTGATGTCCCCCGGCGAGCGCCCGACCAAAAGGTTGAAGGCGTCGATGCCCAGCAGCTTGACCGCGCCGCCCACCATCATGCCGCCGATTGCGCCGCCCAGAATGATCCACGGACTGGGCGCGCGCCGGCCGAGGCCGGTCGCCGCCATGCCGAGGCCGACCGCCGCCCCGCCCATCAGGGCCACCAGCGTCGTCAGCCACACCAGCACCAGCAGGATCGACCCAGACCCCATGCCGGGCGCCAGCGGGTGGGACACGGCGATCAGCCCGTAGATCAGCCCGCCGATCACCCCTGCCAGTCCGCCTCCCAATACACCCGCTCCGCCCAGCAGCAGGGTGCGCTTCGCATCCCACGCATCGTCGGCGGGGCCGGGCGCCGCCTGGGCGACAGGCGGGCCATTCGATGCGGGCTGGGCAACCGCCGCAACCGGGGCGATGAAGCGATAGCCGTGCTTGGGCACAGTCTCGATATAGGTCGGCCGCCCGGCCGTATCTCCCAACTGCTTCCTGAGGGTGCGGATGCACTGCGTCAGCGCCTCGTCGGTGACCGGAATGCCGCGCCACACCTGGTCGAGGAACTGGTCCTTGGTCACCAGCTGCCCCGGCCGCTCGACCATCAGGATCAGGGCGTCGAGATAGCGGGCGCTGATTTCGACCGGCGCGCCGTCCCGCGTCAGGCGCCGGTTCACGGGGTCGAGGGTGAAGGCACCGAAGCGAAGGCCGTCTGGCGTCAATTTCAGAAAATCCTCAGCCGTCGCTCATGCCGCTCAGGCGCGGCGACCTCACAGTGCCAGCGTCCACCAAGGTGGCGGCAAAGGCAATGCGAGGAATGACATCATGGTCGATCTGATCCTGCCGGGGCAGGGGGCAGGGCTAATCCGGCTGCTGAGGCAGCGTCGGGGGCGGGCGACCCGACTGCGCCTCAGCGGCGGTCGCGACGTGCTGGCCTTCAACTGTGTCTGGGGCATGGACTATGCCGCCGAGTGGGAACACCTGACGCTTAACCTGTCGCCCCGCGTGCCGGCCGCGCCCGTGTCCGCCCTGTCCTCGGCCGAGGTGATCACGGCCGAGGACCCGGACACGGGAGCCCTTCTGTATCGCGGGCTTAGCCGATGAGAGCGGCAATACCCGTCAGGGTCTCGCGCAGACCGGCCCGACGCTTGGCGGCCTGATCCCGGCCTGACGGGTCGATCTCGCCCGCCAGCGCCAGCAGATCACGTGCCAGGGCTGGATCCTTGCCATTGCCCTCGACGAGTGGCTCGGCGCGATCCAGAGCCGCCGATACCCGTCCGGCAAGTCCGGAATCCAGTCCACCATCGCGGGCAAACTGGTCCAGATAGGCACGACCCACGACCGGGTGGGCCGGCCAGGTGACCGGATACTGCTGCTGCGGGTTCACCGTGCCGCCTTCGTCGGCCAAGGCCGCAGCTGCGATCTCGTTGGCCGTCAGGGTCTCGCTGGGCGTCAAGGTGAAGACGTCCAGCCCCCGGCCGATTTCCGAGCCATAGATCCGGCCGTCGTACCAGTAGACCGACCAGTAGCCGCCCGACCCCTGACGCTCGGCATTCACCGGGCCGCGGTCAAAATAGGCGATCTCGAAAGCATTCGAGGAATCGGTAAAGTCGCTGATCGACAGCCCGCCCTGGTACCAGGCCTGAACGAACAGGTCGCGTCCGGGAACCGGGATCAACGAGCCATTGTGGGCAACGCAGTTTTCAAGCTCGGTCTGGGCGGCGGGCAGTTTGTAATAGCCCTGGAACACCAGCTCGCCGTCGACGATGTCATAGATGGCATTGGCACCCCAGGTCATGGGGTCCTGCACCCGGCAGCGCGGCCGTCCGCCGCCGCCCCATTCGTCGGTGAACAGCACCTTGGTGGCGTCGTTGTTGAAGGTCGCCGAGTGCCAATAGGCAAAGCCCTCATCGACGACGGCATCGATGCGCTTCGGCGCGCGCGGATCGGACACGTCGAACAGGATGCCGTTGCCGGCACAGGCTCCGGCGGCGATGTTGCGCGTCGGGAAGATGGTGATGTCGTGGCAGTGATCGGTCTGGCGCGTGGTCTGGGTGCCCTGACCATGGTCTCCACCGCGCCACAGGCCGGCAATCTCGCCGGTCTCTTCGTCGGCAAAGACGGCGGGGCTGTCGATGATGCGCGACTGCGACGGATCGGCCAGCGGAATCTCGATCACATCGACTCGGAACAGGGCGGTGCGCTCATCGCCGGGGGTGCCGACCACGCAGCCGGCCAGCTCGCGCTCGTCACGGACGCTGGCGGTACCCGAGTTATAGACGATCAGGCGGCGCTCATCAGCGGCCACGACGGTATGGGTATGCGAGCCCCGGCAGGTCTGGACCTGTCCGACCTGGACCGGACGGACCGGATCGGTGATGTCGAAGATGCGCAGGCCGCGGAAGCGGTCCGGGCTGGCGCCCGGCCCAACGCCCTCGCGACCACAGTCGACCCGACCGTTGGTCGACTCCACAGACATCAGCATCAGATTGCCATAGATCGACACATCACCCTGTCCGCCGGGGCAGACGATCGAGCTGATCAGCTGCGGCTCGGGGGCATCGGTCAGACGATACAGATTGATCCCGTGATAGTTGCCGACCGCCAACAGGTCGCCCTGGAAAGCCATGTCGGTGTTCGAGAAGCTGAGGAAGGGCGAGCGACGCCCGGTCTCGTCGCCGACGCGCGGGGGCAGTCCCGCCGGATTGGTCGGATCAAAGAAGCCGGTCGGCTTGGGCAGGCTGGCGATCAGCTCCATATTGCTAGACGCCTGTTCAGCATCCCGGAACCCGGCCCGCAGATTGGTGCGGGGATCGGGAGACGCGGAGCGGATCAGCGCGGTCATGCGGTTGATCTCGGTCTGCTGCTCATTGGCGACATCGTTGACGAAGCGGAACAGGATCGGGTCGTACGCAGACCCCGAGCGCCCCAGCAGCGACGACACCATGGTCAGCGCGCCTTCGTGGTGGGGAATCATCAGCTCAAGGAACAGGCGATCGAACTCGGGGCCCGTGGCGGCGGCGAGCCGTGCCATCTGCTCGGGCGAGGCCATGCCGGGCATATCCGCATGGCCGCCGTGGGCGGAATGGTCCATGCCCTGGTGCGCGGAATGATCCATCGCCCCCGTGGGCTGCGGCGTCGGGGCCATCTCGCCCCGCTCGGTCAGCCAGCCGCGCATGAAGGCGATTTCGTCCGCCTGCGAAGCGAGGATACGGGACGCAAGGTCCAGAATTTCGGGGGTGTTGGTGCGGTCGGCGGCCAGCATCGACATTTCCACGGCCTGGCCATGGTGCAGGATCATGCCCTGCATGAAGGCGACGTCGTCGGCCGAATAGCGGTTGTCGGCGATCCGGGCGGCTTCACGGCCTTCGAGCGTACGGCTTGCCTCACCGGGCGCGCCGGGCTGGATCAGGGGCGCTTCCTGGGCGAAGGCGCTGCTGGCGAACAGGAGGGTGCCGAGGGCAGCGGAGCTCCCCAGCAGTTTGCGGATCGACGGACCGGAATTCTTCAACGACGTAACTCCCCAGAATAGTGGTGCCATATCGCTAGCATGGGCCTTTGCGGGGCCAAAGTCCGGAAAGTGTCGCAAACGAAAAGGGCGCGACCTGCGCCGCGCCCTTTGCAAGCATCAACGGTGAAAGACGCCGTCGCGCCCGATCAGCCCCGCATTTCGATCGGGGTGTAATCCCGGGCCGTGGGGCCTGTGTACAGCTGGCGCGGGCGGCCGATCTTCTGCGACGGATCTTCCATCATCTCCTGCCACTGCGCGATCCAGCCGACCGTCCGGGCCAGCGAGAACAGCACGGTGAACATGGTGGTCGGGAAGCCCATGGCCGACAGGGTGATGCCGGAATAGAAGTCGACGTTCGGGAACAGCTTGCGCTCGATGAAGTATTCGTCGTTCAGCGCGACCTTCTCCAGCTCCATGGCGACCTGCAGCAGCGGATCGTTGGGATCGCCGACGGCCTTCAGCACCTCGTGGGCGCTTTCCTGCATGACCTTCGCGCGCGGGTCGTAGTTCTTGTACACGCGGTGGCCAAAGCCCATCAGCTTGTACTTCTTGTCTTTCACGCCCTGGATGAACTCCGGAATTTTGTCCGGGGTGCCGATCTCTTTCAGCATGTTCAGCGCCTCTTCGTTGGCGCCGCCGTGCGACGGGCCCCACAGGCAGGCGATGCCGGCGGCGATACAGGCGAACGGATTGGCACCCGACGAGCCGGCCAGGCGGACCGTCGAGGTCGAGGCGTTCTGCTCGTGGTCGGCATGCAGAATGAAGATGCGATCCATGGCCTTGGCCAGCACCGGGTTGACCTCATAGTCCTCGGCCGGAACGGCGAAGCACATCCGCAGGAAGTTCTCGGAATAGCTGAGGTCGTTGCGCGGCGACACGAAGGGCTGACCGACGTGGTATTTGTAGGCGCGGGCCGCGATGGTCGGCATCTTGGCAATCAGTCGGATCGCCGAAATGTTGCGCTGGACCGGGTCATGGATGTCCAGACTGTCGTGGTAGAAGGCCGACAGGGCGCCGACCGTGCCGACCATGATGGCCATCGGGTGGGCGTCGCGGCGGAAGCCCTCGAAGAAGCGGTCGAACTGCGAGTGCAGCATGGTGTGCATGGTCACGCTGTTCTCGAAGGCCGCATATTGCTCGGCCGTCGGCAACTCGCCGCGTAGCAGCAGGTGGCAGACCTCGACGAAGTTCGACTGCGAGGCCAGTTGGTCGATCGGATAGCCGCGGTGCAGTAAGACGCCCTTGTCGCCGTCGATGAAGGTCAGGGCGCTTTCGCAGGACGCCGTCGACGTAAAGCCGGGGTCGTAGGTAAAGGCGTCGGTTGCACCGTACAGTTTGCGGATGTCGATGACGTCCGGGCCGGTCGAGCCGGACAGAACCGGCAGATCGACGCTCTTGTCGCCATAGGAGAGGGTGGCGGTACCGGTCGGGGAGGGGGTATTGGTCATCTGCGTCCCTGTGTGCATGCCGACCGGGTGCCCCCGACCGGGGCGAACCGCTTAGGAGCCGCGATCCGCAAATGAGTTAAGGCCGTTCACTTAGTATGTTGCAGCGCATCATCCAAGCGACCGAGGGCGTCTTCCCGCGATAAAGAGGCCAACGTACTGGCGATATCGGGAGAGGCAGCCCCCCCCGTCAAGGCCGCGCGCACCGGCGGGCCGATCTTGCCAAAGCCGACGCCCTCGCTCTCGGCAAAGGTTTTCAGCGTAGAATCAAGCGCATCGGCGGACCAGTCGGCCTGATCCGCGAGCAGGGGGAGCAGACGCGAAAGACGTGCGGTCGCTTCCCCGGTCAACTGGCCGCGTGCCTTGTCCGATATCGCCACCGGGCGATCCATCAGGGCAAAGGCCGCCTGTTCGCGCAATTCGATCAGGGTCGTGGCCCGGTCGCGGACGTGGGGAATGGCGCGGGCCAGGCGGGGCTTTTCGGCCGCGTCCCGGGCGACCAGGTCGACCAGCCGCGACACCTCGGCCTGGCGGATCCAGTGGGCGTTCACATGGGCCAGCTTGGCTAAGTCCAGCCGGGCCGGAGCCTTGTTGATCCCGGAAAGGCCGAACCATTCGATGGCCTGTGCGTCGTCGAACAGTTCGTCGTCGCCGTGCGCCCAGCCGAGGCGGGCCAGATAGTTGCGCATGGCCTCGGGCAGGTAGCCCATGTCGGCATATTGGTGGACGGCCTGGGCCCCGTGGCGCTTGGACAGCTTGGCGCCGTCCGGGCCGTGGATCAGGGGGATGTGGGCGAACACCGGGCGGGTCCAGCCCAGGGCGTCATAGATCAGGGCCTGACGTGCGGCATTGTTCAGATGGTCATCGCCGCGGATGACGTGGGTCACGCCCATGTCGTGGTCGTCGGCCACAACTGCCAGATTATACGTCGGATTTCCGTCGGAGCGCAGCAGCACCAGATCATCGAGGTCCTCGGCGCGCCATCGAACCGTGCCCTGGACGGCGTCAGCGATCTCGACGCTCTGCTCCATCGGGCGGCGAAAGCGTACGACGTGGGGCTGGTCCGGGTCGCCTTCGGACGGGTCACGGTCGCGCCAGGGTGAGACGAAGGCGCGCTTTTCGGCCTTGGCTTCATCGCGCAGGCGACCGGTCTCTTCTGTAGAGGTCCAGTCGCGATAGGCATGGCCAGTCTCTACCAGAACCTCGACAACCTCGCGGTGGCGGTCGGCGCGCGAATGCTGGAAGACGGGCGGCGCGTCGGCGGTCAGCCCCAGCCAGTCCAGGCCGTCGAAAATGGCCTTCACCGCCGCCTCGGTCGAGCGCTCGCGATCGGTGTCCTCGACACGGATCAGGAACCGCCCGTCGTGGTGCCGGGCAAAAAGCCAGTTGAAAAGCGCTGTTCTTGCCCCCCCAATGTGGAGGTATCCCGTGGGAGAGGGAGCAAAGCGCGTGACGACGTCGGTGGGGGCGTGGGAATCGGTCAAGGGGGACGGGATTGGCCAAGGTTCAGGAAGAGGCCGCCCTTATACCCCCTGAGGGGCCGCTGCCCAGCCTGGCAGAGCGATTTGCCGGGCGGGCGGTCGAGGGCGCACGCCAAGCCCTTCTGGCCCAGACGGATCGTTGGCGGCTGTGGGCCCCCGTGGCGTTCGGCGGCGGGTGCGGCCTCTATTTCGTCCTCACGACCGAACCGCCGCTGTGGCCGCTGGTCCCGCTCGCCCTGACCCTTGCCGGCCTGTGGGCCCTGGCCCGCCACCGGGGCTTAGGACGCGCCCTCACCGTGCCGCTGATGCTGCTGACCTGCTTCTGCGCGGGTCTGTCGGTGACCAAGCTGCGTTCGGACAACGTCGCGGCCCCCATAGCTCCGGCGACGTCAGACCCGGTGGTCGTCGAAGGCTGGGTGCTGGACGTGGACAGCCCCG
This sequence comes from Neptunomonas phycophila, assembly GCA_964224415.1. Taxonomy (GTDB): domain Bacteria; phylum Pseudomonadota; class Alphaproteobacteria; order Caulobacterales; family Caulobacteraceae; genus Brevundimonas. The sequence goes on along the minus strand of CAXQIE010000013.1, from coordinate 77,899 downwards.
GCGCGCGTGGGGCGCGCATCATCATGGCGCCTGTCCGTGTGCACGGGCTGGCTCCCGAGGACACCCCCATGCGGCTGCGAGTCACCGTTCGCGGCGAGGTGCCCCGGCCCGGCGATGCGGTCAGCGTCTTTGCCATTCTGAACCCGCCGCCGGGACCGGCCGCGCCCGGGGCCTATGACTTTGGCCGGACGGCCTGGTTCCAGAGCATGGGCGGGGTGGGATTCGAACTGGGTCAGACCCGCTGGATCGACCTGCCCCCGCCGCCCCGCTCCATGCGCATCCGGATGGCGGTCAACCAGTTCCGCTTTGGACTGGCCGAGCGGCTGGTCGAACGCCTCGGCCCCCGCGTCGGCGGCGTGGCGGCGGCGATGACCACCGGCCACGAAAGCTGGATCGCTCAGGAGACCTACGACACCATGCGGGACTCGGGCCTGATCCACATCCTGTCGATCTCGGGCCTGCACATGGCCATCGTGGGCGGCTTCGTCTTCTTCGCCGTGCGGTTTGGTATAGCGGCCTGGCCGTGGCTGGTGCTGCGCGTACCGGGCAAGAAGGTCGCCGCCTGGGCGGGCTGGATCGCCGTCGTCGCCTATCTGATCATCTCGGGCGCGCCGCCGCCGGCCGAGCGGGCGGCGATCACAGCCTCGGTCGCCTTCCTCGCCATCATTCTCGACCGGCCCGCCATCAGCATGAATGCGCTGGCCGTGGCGGCCTTTGCCGTCCTGCTGCTTCAGCCCGAGGCCATCGTCACGCCCGGCTTCCAGATGTCGTTCGCGGCGACCGCAGCCCTCGTAGCGCTGGCCGAGTCATGGCCGCGCCGACCGCGTGAGATCAAGGTGCCCCTGCCCATCCTGCTTGTGCAGAGAGCGGGCACCTGGGTCGGACTGGCCATTCTTGCCAGCTTCGTCGCCGGCATGGCCACCGGCCCGTTCGCCATGCAGCATTTCAACCGGACGGCAGTCTATGGCCTGCTGGCCAATATGATCAGCTCGCCGCTCGCCGACTTCGTCATGATGCCCATGTTGGCCCTGGGCGTCATGCTGCAGCCCGTCGGCCTGGGCGGGCCGTTCCTGACGGTCGCGGGATGGGGCATCGAAGCCATCATGGCCATCGGCTCGTGGACCTCCGGCCTGCCCGGCGCCGTCATCCATACAGCCAGCGCGCCGGTGATCGCGCTTCCGGTCGCCTTCGTCGGCATCCTGTTCGTCTGCCTGTGGCGGGGGCGGCTGCGCTGGCTGGGCCTGCCGCTGGCGTGCGCGGTGCTGGTCTGGCCCCGGCATCCGACGCCGGACCTGTGGATCGCCGATGCGGGAACCAATGCGGCCATCATCGCCGGGGATCAGGCCCTGATGATGCGCCGCGTCGGCACTTTTTCGCGGGACGTCTGGTCGGGACGGCGGGGGCTGGAGGCCGTCAATCGGGAAGGGGAGGGCTGGACCTGCGGGCGCACCCACTGCAGGCCCGACGCACCGGGCCCGCTGGCCCTGTGGTGGGGCCGGCGCGCGCCGGACGACGAGCAGCTGGCGGCCCTGTGTCAATCGGCCGAGGTCGTCAGTGTGCGGGTCGAGCTGCCCGCCCTGCCTGAGGCCTGTAGCGGGCGTCTGGTGCTGGACGGGCGCGACTATGCGACCGGCGGCAGTGTCGAGCTGTGGCGCACAGAGGGCGGCTGGCGCGCCCTGTGGTCAACAACCGCGCGGGGGGACCGCCCTTGGAACCGGCTGGGCGATCCGGACTATCAGGAATAGCGGCGGATCAGTCCGACCAGACGGCCCTGCACCTTGACCTGATCCGGGCCGAAGATGCGCGTCTCATAGGCCCGGTTGGCCGGCTCCAGCGCGATCGAGGCGCCCTTCTTGCGCAGGCGTTTCAGGGTTGCTTCCTCGTCTTCGACCAGGGCCACGACGATCTCGCCGCTGCTGGCGCTGTCGACCTGGCGGATGATGGCATAGTCGCCGTTCAGGATGCCCGCCTCGATCATCGAATCGCCCTCGATCTCGAGCAGATAGTGTTCCCCGGCGCCCAGCAGGGCTTCGGGCACCGCCATGCGGTCGCGCTCGTGCTGGATGGCGGCGATCGGTGTACCGGCGGCGATCTTGCCCAGCAGCGGCAGTTCGCGCGTGCCCGGCTCATTGGCATTGGCGGCGGGACGACCGCCGCCCTCGATGACATCGGGAACGAACGGGCCGCGTGCACGGGTCGGCTGGGCAGCCGCCTGATCCGGCAGTTTCACGACCTCAAGCGCCCGGGCCCGATGCGCCAGACGGCGGATGAAGCCGCGCTCCTCCAGCGCCGTGATCAGCCGGTGAATGCCCGATTTGGACGCCAGATCCAGAGCTGCCTTCATCTCGTCAAAGGAGGGCGAAACCCCGGTCTCGCGGATACGCTCATGAATGAACATGAGCAGTTCGTGCTGTTTGCGCGTGAGCATGGAGACCTCTGACCCGAATCTGTTCCGCCTGTGGACAATAGCGGAACACACCGCGAACGTCCATGCTGTGTTCGTGAGGTGTTCTGGTTAAGGAGCGGTTAGCGGGGGGCTCAGTCCAGCAGGGGGCCCGGGTGGTCAGTTTGCCGAACCGAGGACGGGGAGAGATAGATCGTCCTCACGCCGTCTCCCGTGAGGGGCTGGTCGTAGATCGTCGCTCCGTCGACAATAAGTCTGAGCCTGGCAGCGTCCGACACCGGAAGGCGCGCTGTGTAGGATGACTCGGTGCTCCAATCGGACGTGGTCAGAACGCCAGCGTAGGCTAACTGCTCGTCGACGTAGAGTTCCGCGCGTTCGCCACGAAAGCCATTAAAGGCAAAAAAGACCATCCGACATGAGGCGTTTGCCTCGCACTCGGCCTCTGCTCGTTCGTCGTCGCGCGGGGGCGTCTGCGTAGAGCAGCCGACTGTCGCGGTCATTATAGCCAAGGCCGATAGAGCCGCCTGCCGAACCGTCATCCCATCAACGCCCTTGTCGCCGCCTCCACATTCGCCTGCCGCATCAGGCTTTCGCCCACCAGCAGGGCGTCGGCGCCGGCTCGGGCGACGATGGCGACGTCGTCGGGCGTGAACAGGCCGCTTTCGGCGACCAGGGTGGCGCCTTCAGGGGCCAGCGGGGCCAGGCGGGCGAAGGTTGTGATGTCGACCTCGAAGGTGCGCAGCGACCGGTTGTTCACGCCGATCAGGTCGGCGCCCAGCCGGCCCGCACGGGCCATCTCGGCCTCGTCATGGGTCTCGACCAGGGCATCCATGCCGTACCGGCGGGCCTCGGCCAGCAGGTCTGCGGCGAGGGCGTCGTCGACCATGTCCATGATGATCAGGATGCAGTCGGCGCCCAGCGCCCGGCTCTCGGCCACCTGCCACGGGTCGACGAGGAAATCCTTCCGCAGGCACGGCAGGCGGACGGCATCTCGTGCCGCGACCAGAAAGGCGTCATCGCCCTGAAAGCTCGGCCCGTCGGTCAACACCGACAGACAGTCGGCACCGCCGCGTTCATAGGCCTTCGCCAGTTCCACAGGGTTGAAGTCGGCCCGGATCAGGCCCTTGGACGGGCTGGCCTTCTTGATCTCGGCGATCAGGCCGGGGCGGCCGGTGGCCCGGCGGGCCAGAAGGGCGGTCTTGAAGCCACGCACCCGCGGGGCCTCCAGCGCCTCGCGATCGATCTCGTCCAGCGATGTGGCGGCCTTGCGCGCGGCGACATCCGCGCGCTTGTAGGCGGCGATCCGGTCCAGCACGTCGCTCATGCTTCCGGCTCCGGCCGGGTGTGGCTGATGGCGGACAGGCGGGTCAGGGCCAGCCGCGCGGCGCCCTCGTCAATGGCCCGGGCCGCCAGCGCCACGCCCTCGGTCAGGGTGTCCGCCTTGTCCGCGACGACGAGCGCCGCCGCCGCATTCAGCAGCACGATGTCGCGATAGGCGCCGGGCGCGCCGTCCAGCAGGTCGGACAAAGCCTTGGCATTGGCCTCGGCATCGCCGCCAACCAGAGCCTCGGGGTCGGCGCGCGACAGGCCGGCGTCTTCGGGGGTGACCGTAAAGCGGCGCACCGCACCCCTGTGCCACTCCGCGACCTCGGTCACGCCCGTGGTGGTCAGCTCATCCAGCCCTTCACCGTGGACGGTCCAGGCGCGCTCGGCCCCCAGACGCCCCAGCACCTCGGCCAGCGGTTCCAGCAGGGCGGGGTCATACACGCCCATGACCTGACGCTTGGCGCTTGCCGGGTTCGACAGCGGCCCCAACAGGTTGAAGACGGTTCTGAAGCCGATCTCGGAGCGGATCGGGCCCACGTGGCGCATGGCGCCGTGATAGGCGGGCGCGAACAGGAAGCAGATGCCGGCCTGATCCAGCGCGCGCAGCTGGATCTCGGGAGGCGCCATCAGATCGACGCCCAGCGCCGCCAGCACATCGGACGAGCCGGACTTTGAACTCAGCGCCCGGTTGCCGTGCTTGGCGACCTTCAGCCCGGCGCCGGCCAGCACCAGGGCGGCCGCGGTCGAGACATTCCAGGTATGGCGTCCGTCCCCGCCCGTGCCGCAGGTGTCGATCACCGGATACGGCACGGGGAAGGGCGTCGCCGCCTCGCGCATGGCGGTGGCAAAGGCCGCGATCTCCTCAACCGTCTCGCCGCGCATGCGAAGCGCGGTGACGGCGGCGGCGACCTGGGCGGGGGTGGGCTCACCCCGGAGACAGGCGGCGAAGAAGGCCTGGGCGTCCGGCCCGGCCAGCGGGCGGCCCTCGATCAGCTGGGCCAGCAGCCCCTTGAACCCGTCCGACATCTCAGGCCGCCTGTGTGCGGCGCACGCCCGCCAGGTCGAGGAAGTTGGCCAGCATGGCGTGGCCGTGCTCGGTGGCGATCGACTCGGGGTGGAATTGGACGCCGTGGATCGGGCGGCTGACGTGGCTGAGGCCCATGATCTCGCCGTCCTCGGTCGAGGCCGTGACGGTCAGCACATCGGGCAGGGTTTCGCGGCGCACGGCCAGCGAATGATAGCGGGTGGCGGTAAACGGCGACGGCAGGCCGGCAAACAGGGTCTGGCCCTCATGATGGATGGGCGAGGTCTTGCCATGCATCAGCGCCTTGGCGCGGACGACCTCGCCGCCGAAAATCTGGCCGATGGCCTGATGGCCCAGACAGACGCCCAGGATCGGCAGGGTAGCGGGCGCCTGTTCGATCAGCGACAGACAGATGCCCGCCTCATTGGGCGAGCACGGGCCGGGCGACAGAAGCACAGCCTCGGCCCCGGCCGACAGGGCCTGATCAACGGTCAGCTCGTCATTGCGCACCACACGCGTCTCCACGCCCAGCTCCGCCAGATAGTGGACGAGGTTCCAGGTGAAGCTGTCGTAGTTGTCGATGACGAGGATCATGAGCGGCTTCTAGAGCGGAGGGACGCGCGCGCCAAGCGGCGGAACGTAAACCGCGCATTAACCCAATCAGACTGGTCTGGGCCTGAGAGGGAGGCCCGACCATGGATATCACACCCAAGCTTGCCGAGGCCCGCCGTCTGCTGGACGGGGACGCCCTGAAACCGGCGGCGCGACAGGCGATTGGAGCGCTGGCGGCCATGGGCCTGCTGGCGGCGGCGGCGATGCTGATGGCCGGCGCCGTTGTGCTGGGCCCGGGCGTCCAGTTCGAGGACCCCGCGCCCGCGGCCTCAGTCGTTTCCTGAGACGAAACGCCACGCGTCTTCCGCTGCGCGCATCGGGGCCCGCGCCTTGGCCAGGGTCTCGGCATATTCGGCGGCCGCATCGCTGTCGGCCACGACGCCGGCACCGGCCTGAACGTGGATCTGGCCGGGCGTAAACAGGGCAGTTCTGAGCACGATACAGATGTCGGCCTGACCGTCGCTGGAGATGTAGCCGACGCCGCCGCCGTAGCCGATGCCGCGCTTTTCGGTCTCCAGCTCGTCGATGATCTCCATCGCTCGCACCTTGGGCGCGCCTGACAGGGTGCCGGCGGGCAGGGCGGCCAGCAGGGTGTCGACGGCGTCCAGCTTCGGATCGGCCTTGCCGGTCACGTTCGAGACGATGTGCATGACCTGGCTGTACCGTTCGACGACGAAGCTCTCGGTCACGGTGACACTGCCCGGGCGGCTGACCCGACCGACGTCGTTGCGGCCCAGATCCAGCAGCATCAGATGCTCGGCCCGTTCCTTGGGATCGGCAAGAAGCTCCGCCTCCAGCCGCTGGTCCTCGGCCTCGGTCCCACCGCGTGCGCGGGTGCCCGCCAGTGGCCGGATGGTCACGCCGCCGTCCTTCAGCCGCACCAGGATTTCGGGGCTGGAGCCCGCCATCTGGAAGCCGCCGAAATTCAGATAGAACAGATAGGGCGAGGGGTTCTGGCGCCGCAGCGAACGGTAGAAGGCGAACGGATCGCGCGTCCATTCGGCGGACAGACGGTGGCTGAGCACCACCTGAAAGATGTCGCCCGCCTCGATATAGCGTTTGGCCCGATCGACCATGTGGGCATAGGCGGAGCCGTCGACGCGGGTCTGAAACGCGGGGGAGGGCAGAGGCGCGGCGCGAGGGCGCGACAGCCCCTGATCCAGTCGGGCCTCGAAATCATCCAGCCGGGCGAGGGCCTGCGACAGGGCCTGATCCGCCGGGGTCGTCCCGTCGGGATAGGCTGCGGCGACCAGCACGATCTCATGGCTGACGGAATCGAAGATGGCGACCAGCGAGGGCCGGGCCAGCACGGCGTCGGGCAGGTCCAGCGGGTCGGGATTGGCCTCGCCCAACGGTTCCAGCAGACGGACCATGTCATAGCCGAACGCCCCGAACAGGCCGGCGGCCATGGGCGGCAGGTCCGCGGGCAGCTCAAAGCGGCTGGCGGCCATCAGGCGTCGCAGCGACGTCAGGGCGTCATCGGCTTCATCGACAAACCGGTCCGTCGCGATATCAGGGCCATGGGCCAGCGCCGCCTTGCCATCCCTGCAGCGCCAGACGACGTCGGGATCCAGCGTCAGGATCGAATAGCGCCCCTTGACCGCGCCGCCCTCGACGGATTCCAGCAGGAAGGCATAGGGCCGGCCCTTGCCGAGCTTCAGATAGGCCGAGACGGGGGTCTCCAGATCGTCGATCCGGCGACGGACGATGACCTGTGGCGTGCCCGCATTCCAGGCGCTGGCAAAGGCCTCCGGATCGACCGGCGAACGCTCGTCGATCATTGAGCCCCGGCAGCGGCTCCCGCCGGGGCGGCGGGGGCCTCTTCGGGCAGTCCCAGGGCCTGACGGGCCGCGCCGACGTCATAGCTGGCCTTGGAATTGACCTGGGTCCAGCCGATGGCGCTGTCGCCCAGACCTGAGACGAGATCCTGGGTGATCCGCGGGCGGACCCGCTCGGCGATCGGCGCGACCGTGGCAACGTCCGAGGCGCGGATATCATCCACGATACCCACGGCAAAGGCTGTCTGGCTGGCCGGCTGGACAAAGACCTGCCCCTTGGCCTGACCGAACAGGCCCTGCAACACGCCCGGACCGATGGCCTCCTGCGTTTCCTGATCCTGAAGCGTATTCTCGCGCGTGATCAGGGTGGCCCCGACCGAACTGGCGACGTCGGCGATATCCTCACCGGCCCGGACACGGGCGGCCAATTCCTCGGCCTTGGCGCTGAGCAGGCGGCTGTTTTCACGGGCGGTCCATTCCCGCACCAGGATCTCACGCACATCGTCCAGCGCGGGCATGGAGGCCGGGCGGATATCGTCAAGACGCAGTACGAAATACTGACCCTGCCCCGCATCGATGACGTCGCTGACGCCCCCTTCCGGCAGACGCCACGCGGTCTCGAATATCTGCGGCGGTGCGTTGATCTGGCTGCCGTCCGCGCGGAAGCCCTGTTCGGTGAAGGCAGGCAAGGTGATGATCCGGGCGCCGACCTCCTCGACGGCCTGTTCCAGCGACATGCCGCTGTTGCGGGCAGCTTCATAGCGCTCGACTCTTTCGAATTCCGCGCCCGTGGCAGCCTCGGCCTGAAGCTCCTGAACGATTGCCTCGCGCACGCCTTCCAGCGTCGCGGCCTCGCCGGGCTGGATGGCCGTCACCTGCACGACGGCGAAGCCCACGCGGGCCTGAACCGGATCGGACACGCCCGGACCGGACAGGCCGAACACGGCGGCACCCACCGCGGGATCGGGCACGGCACTCTGGGGGGTTTCGGAGTAGGGCGTAGGCTCGACGCCGGGGTTCTCGCCCGCCCTCAGGGCCGTTGCGATGCGCCGCGCCGCCTCGGCGTTCGCAGCGGGATAGACGGCAAAGGTCCGACGCTCCGGAATTGAAAGCGAGTCCTTGCGGAACTCGAAGCGCTCCACGATCGCCTCCTCGCTGATCTCGGGGGCCTGTCCCGGCGGGTTGTCGAACAGGACGATCGAGGCGACCCGGGTTTCGGGACGACGCAGCTGGGCCTCATTCTCGTTCATGAAGGCGGTCAGCTGGGCGTCGGTCGGGGCGGGTGCAGTGCCCGCCATTTCCTGGGTCACCGCGAACCAGCGTCCATCGCGGCGTTCCAGTGCGCCATTGGCGATGACGGCGCCATAGATGCGGGGCACCCGGGCCGCCGCATACAGCGACGCGCCGAAGTGGTTCTGGGCGTACTGGTCCGTCAGATCCTGCTCAAGATCGGCAGGGGTCATGTTTTCACCCTGCAGGACCGTGCGATAGGCCTCTTCGTCAAATTGGCCAGTGATCTGGTTGAAGAAGGCGGGGATTTGGCGAATCTGCTTGAGGACCAGCTCCTTGCCCGGACGAATGCCCACGCGGCGGGCCCAGTTCTGGAAGGCCAATTCCTGCGTCTTGCCTTCAAGGTATCGGATGTGGATGTTCTGACCCACCAGATCCTCAGCCGTGACTGGCGAACCGGTCTGCTGCTGATAGTTTTCGCGCACCTGGTCGAAATCCGCGAGGAATTCCTGCTGGGTCACGCGGCGGTCGCCGGCCTTGACCACATCCCGCGGCCCCAGCGAGGCGAAGATGTCCGCTTCGTTGCCGACGATCAAAAAGCTGACGGCGATCAGCCCGATAATGGCAATCGCCCAGGGCGATTTGGCGAAGTTGCGGAAGTTGCTGATCATGACAAACCTTGAGCAGAGCGCAGGTGCCCACGCGGGGCTTTATCGGCGTATAGGGGCACCACCCCCCTTGCGGCAAGACACTGGCTTGGCGCATCGGTCATCTGCTCCTAAACCTTGGCCATGGAAACGCCCGTGAAACTGATTGTCGGCAACTGGAAGATGAACGGCCTGACCCCGGCGCTGGATGAAGCCGGTGCCCTGCGTCAGGCTCTGGAGGCGGATCCCGTCAACGCCCGCGTCGGCCTGTGCCCGCCCGCGACCCTGATCGCACAGATGGCCTGGAAGCTTGGGGCTGGTCCGGTCGAGCTGGGCGGCCAAGACTGTCACGACCAGGATTCGGGGGCCTTCACGGGCTCGATCTCGGCTCCGATGCTGGTGGATGCGGGAGCGCGACTGGTGATTCTGGGGCATTCGGAACGCCGCGAGGGGTTCGGTGAAATGGACGCCGATGTCGCCGCCAAGGTCGAGGCGGCGCTGCGCGCGGGGCTGGAGCCGATTATCTGCGTGGGCGAGTCGCTGGAGACCCGCGAGGCCGGTCAGGCCGTTGGCTTTGTGACCGCCCAGGTCCGCGCATCCCTGCCTGATGCGCTGAAGGACCGACCGTTCGCCTTGGCCTATGAGCCGATCTGGGCGATCGGCACAGGCTTGACGCCGACGCTGGAGCAGATCGCCGAGGTTCATGCCGCGATCCGCGCTGCTCTGGTCGAGCGGCTGGGGGAGGGCGCCCGTCAGGCTCCCATCCTCTACGGCGGGTCCATGAAGCCGGATAACGCCGCCGAAATTCTGGCCGTGCCGGAGGTCGGCGGCGGTCTGGTTGGCGGGGCCTCGCTCAAGGCTGATGATTTCATCCGAATCATCCGGGCGGCCTGATCCCGCTGTGCCGGGGTTTGCGCCCCATCGACAACAATGATAGAGCCCGCCGCTTGATCGGCGCAGCCCCGTGCCACACATATAAGCAGCCATGCTCCAGACCATTCTCCTCGTCGCCATCATCCTCGTCTCGCTCGCCATGACAGCGCTGGTGCTGCTGCAGCGCTCCGAAGGGGGCGCGCTTGGCATGGGCGGCGGTCCGTCGGGCTTTATGACGGCGCGCGGCGCGGGCAATCTGCTGACCAAGTCGACCTGGGTTATGGCGATCCTGTTCTTCATTCTGGCGCTCAGCCTGACCGTGGCGGGCAATATGTCCCGCGGATCGACCTCCGGGATCGATGCAGACGCCGTGGGTGCTCTGGTCCAGCCGACCGCCCCCGCGACCGAAGGCGCCGAGCCTGGCGTTGCCCCGCCTCCGACCACGGCCCCCGAGGCGGCTCCCGCGCCGACGCTCGACGATCTCGACTCGCTCGCCGGATCCGAGCCTGCCCAGTAGGTATCCGACCCCGCAGCCTCCGGGCTCGGCCAACTTTCCTGCGGATTTCAACAGGCGTTTGGTCCCGGATGAGGATCGCCCCTGTGCGCGCCGCGAATCGACGCTAAGGTGATCTCCCATGGCCCGTTATGTGTTCATCACTGGCGGCGTGGTTTCTTCATTGGGAAAAGGCCTCGCCTCCGCCGCTCTCGGCGCGCTTCTTCAGGCGCGTGGCTACAGCGTCCGGCTGCGCAAGCTCGACCCTTATCTGAACGTCGATCCGGGCACGATGAGCCCCTATCAGCACGGCGAGGTGTTCGTCACCGATGACGGCGCCGAGACCGACCTCGACCTCGGCCACTATGAGCGCTTCACGGGCGTGTCGGCGGCAAAGTCGGACAACATCACCACGGGGCGCATCTATTCGACCATCCTCGAGAAGGAGCGTCGCGGCGACTATCTGGGCGCGACGGTGCAGGTCATTCCGCACGTCACCGACCAGATCAAGCAGTTCTGCCTGACCCCCGCCCTGACGGATGAGGGCAAGGAGGTCGACTTCGTCCTTGTCGAGATCGGCGGGACTGTGGGCGACATCGAGGGCCTGCCCTTCTTCGAGGCCATCCGCCAGCTGGGGCAGGACCTGCCGCGCGGCCAGTCATGCTTTGTGCACCTGACACTGCTGCCCTTCATCAAGACCGCCGGGGAGATGAAGACCAAGCCGACCCAGCACTCGGTCAAGGAACTGCGCTCGATCGGCATCCAGCCTGACATCCTGCTGTGCCGCAGCGAGTATCCGATCCCGGCCGACGAGAAGCGCAAGATCGGCCAGTTCTGCAACGTACGCCCGTCGGGCGTCATCCAGGCGATGGACTCGGCCGACATCTATGCCGTGCCGCTGGACTATCACCGCGAGGGGCTGGACGCCGAGGTGCTGGCCCATTTCGGCATTGACGACGCGCCCGCCCCCGACCTGTCGGGCTGGGAGGAGATCGTTCGCCGCCGCCTGCACCCGGACGGCGAGGTCACCGTGGCCATCGTCGGCAAGTACACGGTCCTGAAGGACGCCTACAAATCGTTGATCGAGGCCCTGCACCACGGTGGGGTGGCGAACAACGTCAAGGTCAACATCGACTGGGTCGAGTCCCAGACCTTCGAGGGTGACCGCGAGGCCTGCGACGCCCGCCTGCAGGGCGCGCATGCCATTCTGGTGCCCGGCGGGTTCGGCGCGCGCGGGGCCGAGGGCAAGATCCAGGCGGCCCGCTTCGCCCGCGAGCGCAACATTCCCTACTTCGGCATCTGCTTCGGCATGCAGATGGCGGTGATCGAGGCGGCGCGGCATCTGGCCGGCTTCCCCGACGCCTCCTCGACCGAGTTTGGCCCGGCGGATGAGCCGGTGGTCGGTCTGATGACCGAATGGACCGTGGGCAACCAGCGCGTCCTGCGCCAGGCCGACGGCGACCTCGGCGGCACCATGCGGCTGGGGGCCTATGATTCAACACTCAAGGCCGGGTCCCGCATCGCGGAGATCTATGGCACGACCGACATCAGCGAGCGGCACCGCCACCGCTATGAGGTCAACATCAACTACCGCGAGGCGATCGAGGAGAAGGCGGGACTGATCTTCTCGGGCCTGTCGCCCGACGGGGTTCTGCCCGAGACGGTGGAGCGCACCGACCACCCGTGGTTCATCGGGGTGCAGTACCATCCGGAGCTGAAGAGCCGGCCGTTTGCCCCCCATCCCCTGTTCGCCAGCTTCATCGAGGCGGCGCTGGTGCAAAGCCGGCTGGTATAGGCCCCGGTGGGGTGGTGCGGATGAGAGGACTCGAACCTCCACGCCTCGCGGCGCTGGAACCTAAATCCAGTGCGTCTACCAGTTCCGCCACATCCGCAAGGTTCAGGGGGGAGGCCTTAAACTATTTCGGGCCGGGCGGGGAAGGGCCCGCAGCACTCAGCGCAGATCAGTCTGTCGTTGAAGACCGTACAGGGCCTCGTCCATGTCCTCGGCCCTGGCCGCGATCACGGCGCGGGCGTCGGTGATGGCGCGATTGTAGAGGATGGGCCCGAGGTCGAGGATGAGCCTGTCGAGGATCAAATCGGCCTGCAGGGCGCCGACCTCGACGTCCAGTTCCTCGGCCAGAACCTGGCGCAGGCCGGCCGACGCTGCCTGCCGGGCCTCCCGCGAGAGATCGATGGATCGGGTCATGCCACCTCCGCCAAGGCTTCCTCGGCCTCAATCCATGCGGCCTCCGCTTCGTCGAGCGCGGTCTGTGTCTTCGCCCGGGCGCGGGTCAGGCCCTCCAGCGACTTGGGATCGTTGACCGAGGCATTGGCCATATCGTCGTCGATGCGGGCCAGCTCGGCCGTCAGCTGGGCCATCCGCTCCTCGGCCTTCTTCACCGCATGACGCAGGGTCGAGGCAGAGGGACCTGATCTTTTTTCGTTCTTCTTGCCCTTGTTGTTCGAGGCAGGCGCGGCGGCCGTCGCGGCCTCGTCCTTGATCTGGCTGGGCTTGACCGCAGCGGCCCTGGCCCGGTCGAGGACGAATTTGGCATAGTCGTCCATGTCGCCCTCGAAAGGCTTCACCGTGCCGTCGGCCGCCAGCCACAGCCGGTCGGCGACCAGCTCCATCAGCGAGCGGTCGTGGGTGATCAGGATGACGGCGCCATTATACTCGTTCAGGGCGTCCAGCAGGGCGCGCCGGCTGTCGATGTCGAGGTGGTTGGTCGGCTCGTCGAGGATCAGGACGTGGGGCGCGTCCATGGCCACCATATTCAGCAGCAGGCGCGCGCGCTCGCCGCCCGACAGGGCTTCCACCTTCGTCTCCTGCTTCTCGAAGGCGAGGCCGAACTGGGCCAGCCTCGAACGACGGCTAGACTCCGAGGCATCGGGCATGGCCCGGCGGATGATCTCCAGCGGGGTGTCGGTCGGGTCCATGGCCTCGATCTGGTGCTGGTGGAACCAGCCGACCCGCATCTTCCGGTCGCGGTGCAGCTCGCCGGTCTCGATGTCGAGGGCGCCGGCGATCATCTTGGCGAAGGTCGATTTGCCCGCCCCGTTGACACCCAGCAGGCCGATGCGGTCGTCCAGGTCCATGCGCAGGTTGAGGTTCCTGAGGATCGGCTTGCCCGGCTCATAGCCGACATGGGCTCGCTCCAGCCGGATCAGGGGCGGGGGCAGGGGGCGGGGAGGAGACGGCAGGGTGAAGGGCGCGACGCGCTCATCCGGCGGCAGCTCGATCCGCTCCATCTTCTCCAGCTTCTTGACGCGCGACTGGGCCTGGGTGGCCTTGGACGCCTTGGCCTTGAAGCGGTCGATGAATTTTTGAAGGTGCGCGCGCTCGGCCTCCTGCTTGGCCTGGGTGGCGGCCATGAGGCGCAGCTTCTCGGACCGGGCCTTTTCGAACTGGTCGTAGTTGCCGGTGTAGAGCGTCAGCTTGCGGTTCGAGAGGTGCAGGATGTGGGTGCAGACCTCGTTCAGCATCTCGCGGTCGTGGGAGATGATGAGGGCCGTCGCGGGGTATTTCTTGAGGCGAGCCTCCAGCCACAGCGCACCCTCGAGGTCGAGGTAGTTGGTCGGTTCGTCGAGCAGCAGCATGTCCGGCTGGGCGAACAGGGCCGCGGCCAGGGCGACGCGCATCCGCCAGCCGCCCGAGAAATGCGACATCGGCCGCTGCTGGTTCTCGTGGTCGAATCCGAGGCCGGCCAGGATTTCGGCCGCGCGGGCCGGGGCGCCGTCGGCGTCAATCTCGATCAGCCGGGCCCAGATCTCGCCCATCTCCTCGGGCTCGGCGGTCTCAAGACGGGTCAGCAGCTCGTGGCGTTCGGTATCGGCCTCGAGGATTGTCTCGATGACACTGACGGGGGTGGCCGGGTGCTCCTGATCGACCGAGCCGATGCGGGCGGTCTTCGGCAGGGAGACTTCGTCGCCGTTGCCGGCCAGCTCGCCGAGGATGATCTTGAACAGGGTCGACTTGCCGATGCCGTTCCGGCCCACGAGGCCGACCTTGGCCCCCGGCGGCAGGGAGACGGAGGCGTCGTCGAGGAACTGGCGGCCCCAGGCGTTGAAGGTCAGATTGGTGATTTGAAGCATGGGGAGGAGGAATATCGCAAAAGGCAGACGGGCACCGGATACGCCAGACGGCGACCGGCTTCACGGGGGTGGTTGGAAAGGCGCGGGCGCCCCGCTATAAGCCCGCGACCCGAAACCCCCAAACGAAGACTGACCCCCATGACCGAACGCACCTTCTCGATCATCAAGCCCGACGCGACGCGCCGCAACCTGACAGGCGCCATCAACGCCGTGATCGAGGGCGCCGGCCTGCGCATCGTCGGCCAGCGCCGCGTGAAGCTGACCGAAGCGCAAGCCAAGAAATTCTACGAAGTCCACGCCGAGCGCCCCTTCTACGGTGAGCTGGTCGGCCAGATGACCGCCGAGCCGGTCGTCGTCCAGGTGCTGGAAGGCGAGAACGCCGTGGCCCGCTACCGCGAAGTCATGGGCGCCACCAACCCGGAACAGGCCGCCGAGGGCACCATCCGCAAGCAGTTCGCCCTGTCGATCGGTGAAAACTCGGTCCACGGCTCGGACTCGATCGAAAACGCCGGCATCGAAATCGCCCAGTTCTTCACCGACGACCAGATCGTCGGCTAAGCCTGAGTGACGCGATGAACGAGGCCCCGGTGGAAACGCCGGGGCCTTTTTCGTGGGCGAAATACCGTCTGAATAGTCTGAAGGGTCGGCTTTCCTCATCTCCTCCCCATGCGTGGGGAGGTGGCGCGGCGCACCTTGCGCCGTGACGGAGGGGTCCTGAACCCCGGGCAGGAGATATCGCCTGGCCTGAAGAACCCCTCCACCACTTCGTGGTCCCCCTCCCCACCGCTGCGCGGCAGGGAGGAGACAAAATACCGTCTGAACCGTCTGAACCGTCTGAATGGTCTGAATCCCCCCTGCGCATCGCTCCAGCGAACCAGGCAGTATAGGGGCTCTGCGAAGCAGGTCGGGCTGACAGGCGCCAGTTATGGTGAGATTGTTGATCCGGTGCGGGATTCCTCCGGGGCGGGCGCGGCCCCGGTCAGCTCAGCTCCCCGCAAAACGCCGCCAGCGCCGCCGGATACAGCCGATGCTCCGCCTCCAGCACCCTCGCGGCCAGTGTCTCCGGCGTGTCGCCATCGAGAACCGGCACGCGGGCCTGATCTAGCACGGGCCCTTCGTCCACGCCTTCGCTGACGAGGTGGACGGTGCAGCCGGCCTCGGCGTCGCCGGCCTCGATCGCGCGGCGGTGGGTGTCGAGACCGGGGTATTTCGGCAGCAGGCTGGGGTGGATGTTGAGCATCCGGCCGGACCAGCGACCGACCAGCCAAGGGGTCAGGACGCGCATATAGCCGGCGAGGGCCAGGACTTCGATGTCGTGGGCGCGCAAGGCGGCGTCGAGGGCCGCCTCGTGCGCCTGTCGATCCTTGCCGAACGGGGCGTGGGGCAAGGCGAGGGTGGCGATGCCGCGGTCGGCAGCCCATGCCAGACCCGGCGCCTCGGGGCGGTTCGACAGCACGAGGGCCACGCTATAGGCGTCGCCGGCCCCCTCGACCAGGGCGCGCAGATTGCTGCCCGTGCCGGAAATCAGCACGGCGACACGAACAGGCGCTTTTGTCACTCGGCGGGGGCCACGCGATAGTCGCCGGCCGGGCCGGGGAAGGTCACCGGGCTCTCATAGCCGTCCTCGGACACGGCCGAGACCCCGAAGAACCAGTCGTCGATGACCACGCCCTTCAGCACCGCCGAGGTCGTGTCGCCGCCTTCAACCCAGAGGCTGTGGGTCCACTGCGGCGCGGTGGTCGAGCGCCACCAGACCCGGTAGCCCGCCGCACCCGGCACAGCCTGCCAGCGCAGGGTGGTGTCAGGCAGGACCGCACCCTCGACGACCACCCCGGTCGGCGGAGCCGGCGCCCATGCGAGAGCCGCCATGGTGATGACATTCAGCCGTGTGGCCTGGGCCAGATAGTCGAAATCGACCCCGTCGATGGTGTCGCCATAGCGAATGCCGTTTTCGACCCGGAGGTCCTGATGCTGGCGGTCATAGTTTTCGGAGCCCTCGGTAATGCGCACGGCCGGGAAGCCCGCGCGCAGCATGGCCACCTGATCGCCGCCGCGTCCGTAGCGGTCGGTGCGATAGACCATCTCGACATCGAAATTGGTCAGGTAACGGTCGGCGATACTGTCGATGAAGCGGGCCAGATTGCGCGAGGAGGAGTCAACCTCGCCGCCGTTGTAGCGACGCGTGGCGGCCTGGGATTCGGTCTCGACCGTCTTGGTGCCTTCGGAAAAGACGCGGATGCGGGTGTTGTCGATGACGCCGCTCTGGCCCTCGATATTGCCGACCATGTCGTTGTTCAGATTGGCCTGTACGAACCAGCCCTGTTCGACGGCGTAGTCGGCGACGATGCCCGCGCCGACCAGGCCCTGCTCTTCGCCCGTCAGGGCCGCATAGACGAGAGTGGCCTCGAACTCATAGGCCGACAGGATGCGGGCCGCCTCGATCAGGGCCGCGACGCCCGAGGCGTCGTCATTGGCGCCGGGGGCGTCCGAGGTGAAGTCCATCACATCGGTGACGCGGGAATCCAGATGGCCCGAGATGATGATGACCCGGTTGGGATCGCCGGTGCCGCGCTGGATGGCGACGACGCTGACAACTTCGGTCGGATTGGGGATGCGGCGTCCGGTGACGACGTCGGACGGGGTGACGACCTCGATGCATCCCCCGCAGGTCTGGCTGATGCTTTCGAATTCGCGGGCGACCCAGCGGCGGGCGGCGCCGACGCCGCGCGTTTCGGACGCCGTCTCGGACAGGGTGTGGCGGGTGCCGAAGCCGACCATGGTTTCGATGTCGGCGCGCATCCGCTCGGGCTGAACCAGCAGGCCGAGCGCGCGGAGTTCGGGATGGTCCACGGCGGCGGACGTCTGGGCCGAGGCCGGCGAGGCTGTGCCGAGAGCAAGGGCGGCGCCGGCGGCGAGGCAGAGGGACGCGATCAGACGCATGGCAATCTCCTGAACAGGTCGGCTACCGTGAGGGCATCGGCCCCCGGGGGTCAAGCGCTCAGGCGCTGGCCTGGAGCTGGCCGCAGACAAAGGCGGTCTCGCCGGCTTCCAGAAGGCCTTCCAGCACTTCCTCGACGTGCTCGGGGCCGACGATCAGGATGAAGCCGATGCCGCAGTTGAAGGTGCGGCGCATCTCGTGATCCGAAATGCCGCCGGCCTCGGCCAGCCAGTCGAACACCGCCGGACGCGGCCAGGCCTGCCAGTCGAACACAGCCTCAAGTCCCGGCGCGATGCAGCGGGGCGGGTTCTCGATCAGGCCGCCGCCGGTGATGTGGGCCGCGCCCTTGATCCAGCCCTGTTTCATCAGGGGCAGCACCGGCTTTACATAGATGCGGGTCGGCTCCATCAGGGCCTGGGCCAAGGTGCGCTCGTGAGCGAAGGGCGCGTCGTCGGCCCAGCTGAGGCCGCGCGTCTCGATCACCTTGCGGATCAGGGAATAGCCGTTGGAGTGCGGGCCGCTGGAGGCCAGACCGATGATGACGTCGCCGGTGTTCTGCAGATCGTGACGGGGCAGGGTGTGGCCGCGCTCGACCGCGCCCAGCGAAAAGCCCGCCAGATCGTAGTCGCTGCCTTCATAGAGGCCCGGCATCTCGGCCGTCTCGCCGCCCACAAGCGCGCAACCGGCCTGACGACAGCCCTCGGCGATCCCGGCCACCACGCGGCGGGCGGCGTCCACGTCCAGCTTTCCGGTGGCATAGTAGTCGAGGAACAGCAGGGGCTCGGCGCCCTGGGCCAGCAGGTCATTGACGCACATGGCCACCAGATCGATGCCGACGCCGTCGTGGCGGCCCGTGTCGATGGCGATCTTCAGCTTGGTGCCGACGCCGTCGGTGGTGGCGACAATCAGCGGGTCGGTAAAGCCGGCGGCCTTGAGGTCGAACAGGGCCCCGAAACCGCCCAGCGACGGCTCGGACCCCTTGCGGGCCGTGGATTTGGCCAGGGGCTTGATCGCGTCGACCAGCCGCTCTCCGGCGTCGATATCCACCCCCGCCTGGGCGTAGGTCAGGCCGCTGGGCGGGGGAGAAGAACTGTCGCTCATCGAACACGAACCTGAATCAGTGGACGGAAATCCGGCGCCCCTCTTGCCATGGGGGCGCACGCCGGGGCTATAGCATTCAAATGACCCCGATCACCACCAATCCAGCCCTTGTCGACTTCTGTGCGGACCTGGCGAAGGCACCGTTCATTGCCGTGGACACCGAGTTCATGCGCGAAACCACCTATTGGCCGCGGCTGTGCCTGATCCAGGCAGCGTCGAGCGAAGTGTCGGGGATCATCGACCCGATGGCCGAGGGGCTGGACATGGAGCCCTTCCTCGCCCTGCTGCGCGACCCGAAGATCATCAAGGTCTTCCATGCGGCGCGGCAGGACATCGAGATCTTCGTGCGGCTGGGGGCCATGCCCCTGCCGATGTTCGACACCCAGGTGGCGGCCATGGCGGCAGGCTTTGGCGATCAGGTGTCGTACGAGGCGCTGGTCCGCCAGATGCTGAAGAAGGAACTGGACAAGGGTAGCCGCTTCACCGACTGGGCCCGGCGGCCGCTGTCGGACGCCCAACTGACCTATGCGCTGGGTGATGTGACCCATCTGGCGGCGCTCTATCCGCGTCTGCGTGAGCAACTGGCCAGGGCCGGACGTCTGGACTGGGTGCTGCAGGAGATGGGCGCCCTGACCGATCCCCAGCTCTACGACACCACACCTGAAAATGCCTGGAAGCGGCTGAAACCCAAGAAGTATTCGGCCAAGTATCTGGCGGCCTTCGTGGCGACCGCCGTCTGGCGCGAGCGCATGGCCCAAGAACGCGACCAGCCGCGCGGGCGGATCATCAAGGACGAGGCGATTGACGAGATCGCCACCCAGGCCCCGACCGATCCGGACGCCTTCAACCGGCTGCGGTCGGTGTCCAAGGGATTCGGGGCCTCGCGCCTCGGCGAGAGCCTGATCGAGGAATTGCGGCGGGTGCTGGCCGACCCGGAGGCCCATGCGCCGGACATTGAACGGCCCGGCCACCGTCCGGCGGCGGCGCCCTCGGTGGTCGAGTTGCTGAAGGTGCTGCTGAAGGCCAAGAGCGACAATGCCGGTGTGGCGACCAAGATGATCGCCAATGTCGCGGACCTTGAGAAGATCGCCCTGGACGACAACGCCCCGGTCGACGCCCTCAAGGGCTGGCGGCGCGAGATGTTCGGCGAGGATGCGTTGAAGCTGAAGCGCGGCGAACTGGCGCTGGTGCTGAACGGCTCGCGAGTCGAGGTGGTGGAAATCGAGGGCTAGGACGGCGCAGTCGGCGCAGGCTCCCACAGCTCGATGGGATTGCCCTCGGGGTCGTGGATGCGGGCGAAGCGACCGACCTCGGGCGCGTCCCATTCTGCCTTGGTCAGCACTTCGATCCCGGCGGTCGTCAGCGACGCGATCAGGCCATCCAGATCATCGACACGCAGGTTCAGCATCCAGCGTTTGTCAGCGGCGAAATAGTCGCTGTCGGCCTTGAACGGCGCAAACACCGTCGGTCCGGCCTGCTGGTCCCAGATGAACACGCCCGGCGGGGCGCCGACGCCCAGATGCGTCAGATACCATTCGCCCAGAGCCTCGGGGTTCTCTGACCGGAAGAAGAAGCCGCCAATGCCGGTGACTGCCATGGGTGTCTCTCCTGTGCTGGTCCGGACGGTGCGCCGCTCAGTCGCCGCAGGCAAGGCCAAGCGTGTCGGCCAGGGATTTCAGCCGCCTGCGGGTCTGCTCGCCCAGCAGCATGTCTGCATAGCCGTCCGCGGGCGTCAGCGTCAGGGTGCCGTCGTCAATCGCCAGCCGGGCCCCCGCCAGCAGTTGGGGCGCGCGACCAGACAGGTCGCAGGCCAGCCGGATCGCCTGACCGAGTGCGCGGGCGTGACGCCTGCCTTCCTCATCCAGAAGCCGGTTGACGACATCGGGCTGGGGCGTGGCGGAGGGGCCGCCGTAACGGGCGTTAAGTGCGCAGGCGAGGAAGGCCCGCTCGGCATGGGTCTGGCCGGGAATGGGGGCGCGCAGCACCTGTTCGAAGACCAGCTCGACCCGGTGGTCGGGGTGCAGGCGCGCGCCGAGGTCGCAAAGGTGACAGGCGGCGGTGGTCAGGGTGCGGTCGCGTTCGCGGCCGAATGTCTCGGGCAGGGCCGGCAGGACCGGATCGATCCAGGCCTGCACCGCGCCGGGCAACAGGGGTGAGATGCCCTGACGCGCGCCCCAGGTGGTGCAGCCGGCGATCAGCGGATCACTGGCCAGATGTTCGGCGGTAAGCGCCTCCTGCAGCAGGCCTTCGCGCAGTCCCCAAGCGGAAAACTCGACGGTCTTGAGCGCCAGCTTCTCGATCAGGGCCTCAAGCACCAGAGCGGCATAGGGCAGGGTCTCGGCCCGCCTACGCGACACGCCCGGCGTCCGGTCCAGCGAGGTGCGCGACTGGCGAGAGACGAAGCGGGCCACGTCGCGGGCGTCGTCTGCGCTCATGGCATACTGGTGAACGATCTGCAGCGGATAGTCGGACATGGCCATGTGCAACTGGGCAATGCTGCGCCAGGCCCCGCCGACCGCGTGAAGGGTCGCGGTCTCGAAGTCGGCCGTCTTGCCCTTCAGGCGTTTGTCGATCCTGGCGCGCAGCCTCTTGGCGTCAAACTCGCTGTCGTCGGCGAGGGAAAAGGGGCCCAGCGGCAGGGTGATGCCTTTTCCGACCTCGCCCTTGCCCAGCCGGATCAGTTCCAGACTGGCACCGCCCATGTCGGCGGCGACGCCTTCGGCCGTCGGATGGCCGGCCAGCACGCCCCGGGCGGCATAGCGGGCCTCATCCTCGCCCGACAGGACCCGGATGTGGAAGCCAGTCTCGGCGGCCACCCGCTCGCAGAAGGTTACGCCATCCTCGGCCTCGCGCACGGCGGCGGTGGCGGCGACAAAGACATGCTGAGGGCGCACGCCCTCGATAACGGCGGCGAACCGGCGCAATGCCGGCAGGGCCATGGCCACGCCCGCTTCGGACAGGCGGCCCGTCTGCGGCAGATCGCGGCCCAGACCCGCCAGCACCTTTTCGTTGAACACGGTCCAGATGGCCCGGCCTTCCAGCCGATAGAGGACCAGACGGACGGAGTTTGAGCCGATGTCGATCACCGCCGCATCGGCGGACGCAAGGGCCGTGGCCGGGAGGGACTCAGGCATCCGGTCGATCGTAGCGCAGCGTCGCGGGCAGGGTCTTCACCTTGCTGCCGCGTCCGGACAGGCTGGGATTGGTCATGAAATAGCGGTGCGCCGAGAAGGGCCGCTCCGGGTCGGCGGGCTTCAGCCGGTGGTAGTTGCCCTCGGAGTCCAGCTCCCAGCTCTGGGCGTCGTCCTTGAGATTGGCGACCATGATCTGGTCCAGCACCTGATCGTGGACGGTCGCATTCAGGACCGGGGCCATCACCTCGACCCGCCGCTCCAGATTGCGGTTCATCCAGTCCGCCGACGAGATGAACAGCTTCGCCCGGTCGTTGGGCAGGTCCCGCCCGTTGGCAAAGGCCACGATGCGGCTGTGCTCGAGGAAGCGGCCGACGATCGACTTGACGCGGATGTTCTGGGACAGGCCCTTTACCCCCGGCCGCAGGCAGCAGATGCCCCGGATGACCAGATCGATGCGAACCCCGGACTGGCTGGCGCGGTACAGGGCGTCGATGATGTCGGGATCGACCAGCGAGTTCATCTTGGCCCAGATGGCGGCGGGCTTGCCCCGCGCGGCCGCGGCCATCTCCTTTTCGATCAGCTCGATCAGGGTCGACTTCATGTTGAGCGGCGAGACAACCATCTGCTCCAGATCATCCGGCTGGGCATAGCCGGTGATGTAGTTGAACACCCGGTTGGCATCGCGAGCCAGCGCCGGCTGGCACGAGAACAGGGACAGGTCGGTATAGATGCGCGCCGTCACCGGGTGATAGTTGCCCGTGCCGACGTGGCAGTAGGACCGCAGCCCGTCGCCCTCCCGCCGCACGACCACGCTCAGCTTGGAGTGGGTCTTGTACTCGACGAAGCCGAAGACGACGTGCACGCCCGCCCGCTCCATGGCTCGCGCCCAGCGCAGGTTGGCTTCCTCGTCAAAGCGCGCCTTGATCTCGACGACGGCGGTGACGTTCTTGCCGTTCTCGGCGGCCTCGATCAGGGCGGCGACCACCGGACTGTCGCGCGAGGTGCGGTATAGGGTCTGCTTGATGGCGATGACGTTCGGGTCGCGCGCGGCCTGACGCAGGAACTGCACCACCACATCGAAGCTCTCGAACGGGTGGTGGATCAGCATGTCCTTTTCGCGGATGGCGGCAAAGACATCCCCCCCGTGGTCGCGGACGCGCTCGGGATAGCGCGGCTCATAGCCCGGGAATTTCAGATCGGGATGCCCGCCGCTGATCAGTTCGGAGACCTGGGCCAGGCCCAGCATGCCGTCGACCATCACGACATCCTGGGGCAGGGCGTGAAGTTCTCGGGTGATGAAGTCGCGCAGGTCGTCCGGCATGGACGCCTCGATCTTGATCCGCACCACTGAGCCCATGCGGCGCTGCTTCAGCGCCTCTTCGAACTCCATGACCAGATCTTCGGCCTCCTCCTCGATCTCGATGTCGGAATCGCGGATCAGGCGGAAGGTGCCGCGCTCCAGCACGTCGCAGCCGGGGAACAGGTGGTCGATGAAGAGCATCAGCAGGCTCTCCAATGTCACATAGCGAGTGCGACCCTTGGTCGAACGGCCGTCGGTGGCGAGCGGCCAGAAGCGTTTGACCTGGGTCGGGACCGGGACCAGCGCATACAGGATCCGGTTATCCCGCCGCCTGCACAGCTTGAGCGCCAGCGAGAAGCCGAGGTTCGGCAGAAAGGGAAAGGGGTGGGCCGGGTCGATCGCCATCGGCGTCAGGATGGCGAACAGCTGATCCAGGAACTCGGGCTCCAGCCGCTCGCGCTCGGTCTTGGTGGCGCGGGCAGCGTCGATCACCTCGATACCGGCCTGGGCCAGTTCGACCTTCAGCTTGCGCCAGCGCTTCTGCTGGTGAGCCATCAGCTCACCGGCGGCCTCATTGATCCGCTCCAGCGCCTCGGTGGGGGTCAGGCCGTCGGCCGACAGCACCCGCACCCGTTCGCGCACCTGACCCTTCAGGCCCGCGACCCGGGTCATGAAGAACTCATCCAGATTATTGGCCGAGATCGACAGGAAACGCAGCCGCTCCAGCAGCGGGTGGGCGGGGTTCGACGCCTCTTCCATGACCCGCCCGTTGAAGGCCAGCCACGACAGTTCGCGGTTGATGAAGCGGGCAGGCGAGGTGATCAGGGTGTCGGACAGCTTCAGCTGGGGCGCGCGCGAGGTGGGCACGACCTCACCGACGGCCTGATCGGTGATGGAGGACAGTTCGGGGGAAGGCGTTTCCGTCATGATGCGGTTCTGACCCGTGCGAATGACAGTCGCAACCTCCGATCTCACTCCGGCGCGAACAGGTCGCTGCTTTCGTCCAGAACCTTGCGCGCCAGAACCCGGGTTACCGGTGCATGGGCCTGATCCAGCAGGTCGACGATCCGCTCGACGCTGTCGGCCGACCGATTTACGCGCCGGATCAGATAGTCGATGACATCGTCGGCCGGCTGCAGGCTGCGTTCGGCAAACCGGGCGCGGAACATGGCCGCCAGCACGGTGTCGTCGGGCGGCTGGATGCCGAGCACCAAAAGGCCGTTCAGGCGCGACTTCAGGTCTGGCAGGGCCACCGACCACGACCCGGGCGGATCGCGGGAAACCAGCAGCACCGCACCGCCGGGCGCCTGGGCGAGGTTCAGCAGGTGAAACAGGGTCTCGTCATCAACGGTCTCGGCGGCGTCCAGCAGTAGCGGCCGGCCCTCCAGCTCCAGTGGATCGGCCAGCGCCACCTCCATGCCGTGAAAGGGCAGCGCCCCGACGCGCTCAGCCCAGAGGCGCGCCAGATGGCTCTTGCCCGATCCCGGGGGGCCGTGCAGGGCCGCAGCGCCCCCAAAGGCGGTCGGCCAGCCCTGCAGGGCCGCATGGGCAGCCGCATTTGACGCGGAGAGGACGAACGCCTCCTCGTGCCCGCTCAGGTCACGCCGGAGGGGCAATCGCATCTGTCCAGGCCTGTCGGGCGAGGCGGTCATGACGCTGACATATCAGAACGCGCCGCAAAGCCACCAAGGGCGCCTGTGGTCAGGGGGGACAAGCGCGCCCGCCTGTGGATGAATGGCTCAGCGTTGCCGCTTCACACGTCGCCAAACCCACTCGCCAGCCAGCGCCGCAAGCAGCGACAGACCGGTCAGGGGGAAGATGATGCCCAGCGGCACGACGATACCAAGGACGGCCGCGCGAGCACGGGCGTCGGTTGGCCGTGGCGGTGCGGTCAGGCCGGCACCTCTCGGACGCCGCTTCCACACCATCAGCCCGCCGCTGATCCCCAGCACCCAGATGCCGACACAGCCAAACAGCATGATCAGGCGGTTCAACTCGCCGTACTGCATGCCCTGGTGAACGGCGATGCCCCACTCAAAGGCCTTGGCGCCGCTACCGAACTGCTGCCAGCGGAGGTCTGCAACAACGTCGCCCGTCGTTCCGTCGACGTAGAGACTGCGGGCGTCCTCGGCCTGGCGGGTCAGGCGCGCGGCGCTGAAGGCCAGCGACGGGTCCGCAGGAATGGAAACGGTGTAGGGCGCGCCCATGCCCTTGGCCTCGGCGGTGGCGATCACCCGCGACAGGACGCCCTGTCCCTCGTTGGGCGCGTGCAGCACCGCATGCTCCATCGTCCAGCCGGTGCCGGACGGGGCATTGTGGCCCTTGCCGTGGCTCCAGGGGCTGGCCGCAGCGGGCGCCGGAGGACGGCCCAGACCGCTTTCGCGCATCACATTGAGAAACTTGTCACCCCAGACCGCCGACCAAGGCATGCCGGTCAGGGCGAGGAACAGGATGATCCCCCCGGCATAGAGACCGGTCACCGCATGGGCATTCCGCCAGAACGGGCGCCGCGCCGGATCGCCGGGGCGGGGCAGGGCGACGGCAACGTCCCGGTCCTTGCGCGGCCACCACAGGAACAGGCCGGTCGACACCAGAATGATAGCCCACCCCGCCACGATCTCGACCAGGATGTTGAACGGCTTTCCGAACAGTTCGAGGCTATGCAGCTTTTTGACGACCTCCATCACCCCCTGTCCGCCCACCGTGCCGGTCACCTGTCCGGTCCAGGGATCGACGAAGGCGGTGCGCTCGCCCTGATCGGTACGAACGCGGACCTGAACAGCGCGGTCCGGTCGATCGGGGATGACCACGGCCGCAGCCGTGCCGCCGACGGCCTGCTCGGCCGCGCGCTGCCACTGATCGGGCGAGGTGCGGGTCTGGCCGACCTCGATGGTGGCCAGCGAGCGGTAGGCGACGTCCTCGATCTCGGCCTTGTAGAGATAGAGGCCGCCGGTCAGGGCCATCAGCATGAGGAACGGCAGGACGACCAGTCCGGCATAGAAATGCCAGCGCCAGACAGCGCGGAAGGCATCCGAAACGCGGCTCACAGTGTTCGTCACAGGCTGATCCTCAGGCCAATGAACAGCGAGCGGCCCTCGCCGGGCATGAAGACGGCAGTCGAGGCCGTGCGCGCGTCGGTGACGGCACTGATCTCGCTGACATACCGCTCGTCGGTCAGATTGCGGGCATCGACGAACAGGGTGGTGCCGTTGTCGAAATCCCAGCCGCCGTTCAGACCCCAGACGGTAAAGCCCGGCGCCTCGAGCGTATTGGCGTAATCGACCCAAACATCGCTGATGCGCCACTCGACCGTCGGGGTGACGAACAGGCCCGACGGATGCCGCGAGGTCGCCTCGGCCCGGTACTGGTGCTCGGGCACGACCGGCAGGCGGTTACCCTCCCACAGCACATCTCGATCGAAGTAGAAATCGTTGTAATTATAGGTCTGACGCAGGACGGCTGTGCCGCCTCCCGGCGTGACGGGCAGTGTCCATTCCAGTCCGGCCTCGATCCCCTGATGGATGGTGCGATCCCCGTTGAAGGTGGCCGCCGGGATGTCGGGTCCGACGATATAGTTCAGGATCTCGCCGTCGATCTGGCTGCGATAGACGGTCACGTCCCAGGCCAAGGCGCCGCGACGGCCCCGCGTGCCGATCTCGGCCGTCCAGGCATCCTGGATATCGACGGGCGTGAAGCCCGTCAGGGGCGCCTGCACCAGCGCCCCATAGGTGGGGGGTTCGACCGAGCGGGTAATGTTGGCATAGACCTGCCCGCCGTCCTCGCTCTCCCACAACAGACCGAAGCGCGGCGAGAACCAGTCATAGGTAATGCCGTCGTTGTTGGCAGCATTCCGCCGATCCACGTAGTCGCGGGTCGCTCGCCCGTAGGAGCCGCCGGCCACAAGGGCGAGACGGTCGGTGACGAACAGCCGCCCCTCGGCGAACACGTCCAGGCCGGTGGCGTCCTGCACGCCGTCGGCGGTGATGGCCCCCGGCAGGCCGCCGGTGTTGACGTAGCGCTGCACATCAACCTGACCGTCGCGGTAGCTGAGACCGTAGAACAGATCGGCCTTCATGCCACCGATCTGACCGGTCCAGTCGAAGCGCCCGAACAGGCCGGTGGTGTGGCTGTCGGACTGGAGGACCTGAAAGATCGGATGCCACAGATCCTTCTGCCAGCCCCAGACGGCCCCTTCGAAGACGGTCGAATCGCTGAGGCGCCAGCGGGTCTGCAGCGTCAGCCGCTTGACGGTCAGGTCGCGGGCCTGATCCAGCGCGATGGCGCCGGCATTGGCGATTTCAGGCGTTTCAAGGGCCTGGGTCAGGGTCAGGGCGCCGGGCAGGTCCTGCTGGATGTCACCGGCCTGGAAGACCAGCCGTACCTCGCGGTCCTCGCCGAACGAGCGGCCGAGGTTCAGGGTCAGCCGCCCCTGCGACTGTTCCGCATGGTCGCGATACCCGTCGGACTCCATGCCCGAGACGGCGGCATAGAGGTCCCAGTCGCCCCACTGGCGGGCCATGGCGAACTGGGCGCGCCGGCTGTCGAACGAGCCGCCCTCGACACGGAGCTGGTTGTCAAAGGTCGCGGTATTGCCGGTGATCGAGACGATATTGACCGCCCCGCCCAGCTGGGCCCCGCCGAAGCGCAGCGTGTTCGCCCCCTTGTAGACCTCGATATAGCGCGCGCTCAGGACATCGATGGCCTGAAAGTCGGAAAAGCCGTCGGCATCGGCGAAGGGCACGCCGTCCTGGGCGAACAGCACGCCGCGCTGGTGGAAGCCCTGGGCAATGCCCGAGCCCCGGATCGACAGGCGGGCCTCCTCGCCATAGCGCTTCTGGGCCAGCACGCCGGGAACATTGCGCAGGGTGTCATAGAAGCCTTGGGCGAAGCGGTCCTCAAAGGTCTCGGCGGCGACCACGGACACGGCGCCGGGCGTGCGCGACAGGCGGGTTCGGGCCTCGGCGACCACGGGGGGATCATCCGGATTGCGGGTCCCGGTGACGATGATGGAATCGACAGTGGATTCGGTCGCGTCCTGGGCAAGGGCGGGTGTGGCCACGCAGGCCAGGGCGACCACGGAGGTGGCGGCAAACAGTTGGGATTTCACGGGATAGATCCTGATAAGTGTCACGGAGGCGCACAGCCGCGAAGGCGCGCGCGTTAAGCTGGGACGTCTTCAGGCGTAGGGTGGGGCCGTGGCCGGGGGCTTGGGCGGATAGAGCGCGGTTGGGCGCGCGTTTTCGGCAACGGGCGCGACCGTCTGGGCGCCGGCAGCCTCGGATTGCACCGGCAAGATGACCGGCGGGCAGTCGACGGCGTGCAGGCCCGACAGCAGGGCCATAGCACAGGTCAGGCTGGCCTGCTGGTCCGGATCGACCGGCACAGGGTGGCCATCGGCGTCGATGGTGAGGCGGACAACCTGGCCCGAGCACAGCTGGACCGGGCTGTCGGTGGAGGCCGAAGCGGCGACAGCGGAGGGCAGAAGACTGGCGAACACGATGGCAAAGGTCGCGGCCAGAATGGCCAGCGCCCGCGTCAGGCTGATCTCATCGGTTGGTTCGCGCGTCACTATTCACCTATGCTACATTATAACGCTCGCGAAAAGCCCGTTGTGAGGGGGTGGTGCGCCGCGCCCGGTATTACCCGCACGCTTGACTTTCAGCGGCGATAATGCGCCCTTCCGCCCTCCCGAATTCTCCCCTTTTGACGACCGATCCAGACCTATGGCCGAGACGCATCTTTATCGCACCCACACCTGCGGCGCCCTGCGAGGCGACGACGCGGGCAAGACGGTCCGTCTGTCGGGCTGGGTCCACCGCAAGCGCGACCACGGCGGCCTGCTGTTCATCGATTTGCGCGATCATTACGGCCTGACCCAGCTGGTGCTGCACCCCGAGACACCGGGCTTTGAGGCCGTCGAGCGCCTGCGCGCCGAAAGCGTCATCCGCGTGGACGGTGAGGTGGTTGCCCGCTCGCCCGAGACGGTCAATGCCACCCTGCCGACCGGCCGGATCGAGATCCAGGTCAAGTCGGTCGAGGTCCTGTCCGAAGCCGCCGAACTGCCGCTGCCGGTCTTTGGCGAGCCGGAATATCCCGAGGAGCTGCGCCTCAAGCACCGCTACCTCGACCTGCGCCGCGAGACCCTGCACAGGAACATCGTGCTGCGCTCGAAGGTGATCTCGTCAATCCGGCGCCGGATGGTCGATCAGGGCTTCCTCGAGTACCAGACGCCGATCCTGACCGCCTCGTCGCCCGAAGGCGCGCGCGACTTCCTCGTGCCGTCGCGGCTGCACCCCGGCAAATTCTATGCGCTGCCCCAGGCCCCGCAGCAGTTCAAACAGCTGCTGATGGTCTCGGGCTTTGACCGCTATTTCCAGATCGCGCCTTGTTTCCGGGATGAGGACCTGCGCGCCGACCGCTCGCTGGAGTTCTACCAGCTCGACGTCGAGATGAGCTTCGTCACGCAGGAAGATGTGTTCGCCGCCATCGAACCCGTCATGCACGGCGTGTTCGAGGAATTCGCCGACGGCAAGCCGGTCTCGCCCATCGACCAGCCCCAGACCTTCACCAACGATTTCGGCCAGACGCTGGAGCACAAGGGCTTCGAGCGCCTGACCTACGAACAGTCGATGGCCTGGTACGGCACGGACAAGCCGGACACCCGGAACCCGATCAAGATGCAGGACGTGTCCGAGCACTTCCGCGACGGCGGCTTTGGCCTGTTCAACAAGATCCTCGCGGCGGACGACAAGAATGCCGTCTGGGCCATTCCGGCCCCGACCGGCGGCTCGCGCGCCTTCTGTGACCGGATGAACAGTTGGGCGCAGGGCGAGGGCCAGCCGGGCCTCGGCTATATCTTCTGGTCCGACGACCAGCAGGCCTGGGGCGGACCGATTGCCAAGAATCTGGGGCAGGAGCCGACCGAGGCCCTGATGACGGCGCTGGGGCTCGGCAAGGGCGACGCCGCCTTCTTTGCCGCCGGCCTGCCGGCCACCTTCGCTAAATTCGCCGGTTCGGCGCGCACCCGCGTCGGCACCGAGTTGAAGCTGATCGACGAGGACCAGTTCAAATTCTGCTGGATCGTCGACTTCCCGATGTTCGAATGGTCCGAGGAAGAGAAGAAGGTTGACTTCAGTCACAACCCCTTCTCCATGCCGCAGGGCGGGCTGGAGGCGCTGGAAACGCAGGATCCGCTGACCATCCGCGCCTATCAGTACGACATCGTCTGCAACGGCTATGAACTGTGCTCGGGCGCGATCCGGAACCACAAGGCCGAGATCATGCTGAAGGCTTTCGAGATTGCCGGTTATGACGCTTCAGTGGTCGAGGACCAGTTCGGCGGTATGCTGAACGCCTTCCGCTATGGCGCACCGCCGCACGGGGGCCTGGCGCCCGGCATCGACCGCATCGTCATGCTGCTGGCCGGCGAGACCGCCATCCGCGAGGTGATCGCCTTCCCGCTGAACCAGCAGGGAGAGGATCTGCTGATGAACGCCCCGACCGAAGCGGCGGAACGTCAGTTGAAGGACGTGCACATCCGCACGGCCCCGCCGATCAAGGTCTGAGGATCAGGCTCTAGCGTCCTGCGACCACCACGCGGGGTGCGGCCGGGGGACGGGGCGGCGCCGGAGGGCGCGCCGTCGACAGGTTCCGGCAACTGCGGCCCGTCAGGCCGCCGGGCAGGCGAGTCGAGGAGTCCGAGCAGGCTTCACTGATCTGGGACTGGGTCAGGCCGCGCGACAGGCTGAGGTCGGTACCCCGGATGTCAGCCCGCTCCAGCGAGGCGCCGGTGAAATCGGCCCGCGAGAAGGAGCCACCGGTCAGGCGGGCGCCGTTCAGCTCCGCGCCTCGGAAGTCCGCGCCGGCGAAATTGCCGTTCGACAGGTTTGAGGCCGTGACCTCGGCATTGCGGAAGTCAGCTCCGCGCGCATTCACATTGGCCAGGGTGACGCCGAACAGCTCGGCCCCGTTCAGATTGGCCCGCACCAGGATGGCGCCGTTCATATTGGCCCCGCCGAGGGCCGCACCGGACAGATTGGCACCGGACAGGTCGGCCCGCACGAAGACCGATCCCAGACCTTCGACGCCGTCCATTCGCGCGTCGGTGAAGACCGCACCGGTGAAGTTCGCGGCGACCAGGGTGGCGCCCCGCAGGTCCGCACGCGTGAAATCTGCCCGGGAGAAGTTCGAGCCGACCAGTTCAGAGCCCCGCAGGTCGGCTTCAACCAGGGTGGCGTCGATGAAGGTGGCAGCGGTGAAGGTGGCCCCGGACAGGTTCCGGCCTGACAGCTCGCATCGACGGCAGGTGCCGCCCAGCGAGACCACGCGGGCGACGTCAGGATCCTGCCGATATATCTGGAATGTCCCGTCCTGACCGAACGGCACGACCTGGACTGACCGGGTGAAGCGGGCGTCCTGACGGTCCGTGTGGACGCCAGAGTCGTCGGCGCGGGCCGTTGTGGCGACCAGGGCCGTCAGCAGCGCCAGTCCGACCAGGGCGGTGCCACCGCTCCGTTCACGCTTCGCAAAGGGGATCACAAGACTTTTCACGCCTCCTCCATGCCGTCATTCCCCGCAAATCCCTACTTAATTCGGCGTAAGGATCGGGCCCCTCAGCAGGCGGGAATGCGAAGCGATCCGGGCAGGCGGGTGGCCGCATCCCCGCAGGCGCGGTCCAGCTGACGCTGGGTCAGACCCGTGGCCCCCTGCATCTGGGCGCCTGAGAAGTTCACTCCGTCCAGCCGGGCGCCGGAGAAGTCGGCACCTTCCAGGAACGTGCCGACGAAGCTGGCATTGGTCAGATTGGCCCCACCGAATCGGGCGCTGGAGAACACCGCGCCATAGGCATCGACGTCGCGCAGGTCGGCATTGGTAAAGCGCGTGCGGTTCATGACCGACAGGCTGAGGTTGGCCTGACGCAGGCGCGCGCCCGAAAGGTTCAGTCCGCGCGCCTCGAGATAGGAAAAGTCACCCTGGAACAGGTTGCAGCCCGGGCAGCTCTGGCCAGCCCGCACCCGGGCGATCTGGCCGGCGTTCTGAGCCAGGGCGGGCTCGGGCAGAGCGCTGGCCAGCACCAGAACGACGGAGGACAATCCGAGGGCCGTGGCGAGAAGGGGTCGGGTCATGAATGGTGTCCCACGCGGTGATCAGTTGGCCCACACCCTGCAAGTATCACGCCGTCGACGGACCTGCATGGGGCGATCCACCGCTGGACGCGCCCGGCGGCGGTTCGTATGATGCCACATCGGCGCGCACAGGTCCGCGCCCTTTGACATGACTGGGTTTCCTGACGTGCTGGCCAAACTGTTTTCCTGGTGGAGTGGTGCGACGATCGGCACGCTGTTCACGGTGGCCAAGCGCGGTCGTCTGGTGGGTACCGACGACCTGGGCAACCGGTACTACGAATCGCGCGACACCCAGAGCTATGACGGTCGCCGTCGCCGCTGGGTCATCTACGATGGCTATGCCGAGGCGACCAAGGTTTCGCCCGACTGGCACGGCTGGCTGCACTACACCTTTGACGAGCCGCCGACCGAGGCGGCGCTGCCCCGCCAGACCTGGGAAAAGGATCACCTGCCCAATATGAGCGGGACGCCGCTGGCCTGGCGTCCGCCGGGGTCGGTCCTGACCGAGGGCCGTCGCCCCGCGGCGACCGGCGACTATGAGGCGTGGAAGCCCGAATGAAGCGCCCGGCCCGCATTGTGGGGTTGGTTGTGGCCGCCACCTTGGCGGTGGGTGGCGTTGGCGTGACCGCTGCGCTCAATGACCGGCCCCAGGATGCGCGCCCCATTCAGGACCCACCGGCCAATCCGGCTCCGGCTCAGGATCCCCCGCCGATCAACAGCCTCGGGGCGACCGAGAGCGCGCCCAATGCCCAGCCGGCCCCGGCTGCGCCCGTGCCCGTTCCGCCGACGCCCGAGGAGACCACCGCCGCCCTTAATCGGTCGCGCGAAGCCGAGGTGCTGAACGAGATCGCGCCGGTCGTCGCGGAAGAGGAAGACGAGGAGGTCGAGGTCGTGGAGGCTCCGACCGAGCCCGACGGTCCGCCACCCCCGCGTCAGCGCCGCCGCGTCGCCGTCGTCCAGGCCGTCGACAAGGTCACGGCGGAATCGATCCGCTTCGAGGTCGAGGTCGGCGGTCGGCCGGTCGCCTTCAAGCGCGAGCTGATCTTTACGGTCCGGGCCTGCGAGGTTTCGGCCGAGGAGGAGCGCGACCAGGCCGCGTTCGGCTATCTTGAGATCAGCCTGCAACCCCGCGGCGTGATCACCGGTGCGGAGCCGCGTCAGCTGTTCCGCGGCTGGATGTTCTCGTCATCGCCCGGCCTCGGCGTGCTGGAACACCCCGTCTATGACGCCTGGCTGGTCGACTGCCGCGCATAGTCCAGCGCCTGCTGACCGGTCATCTCAGCCCTGAATGTCGCCATGTCGGGCTTCTGCTCCAGCGCCGGGCGCAAGATCCGCATGTAGAGCCGATGCGGGGCGTCAACGATGTTGAACTGCTTCAGGTGATCGTTGACGAACTGGGCGTCCAGCAGGCTGAACCCCGCCCGGTTCAGGCGCGCCACCAGATGCACCAGCGCCACCTTTGAGGCATCACGCTTGTAGGTGAACATGCTTTCGCCGAAGAACGCCCCGCCGATCTGGACACCATACAGACCGCCGACCAACGCATTACCCGCCCAGCATTCGATGCTGTGGGCATGCCCCCGCTCGTGCAGCTCGGTGTAGACCTGCTGGATCCGGCGGTTGATCCAGGTATCCCAGCGATCGCGGATCACGGCGGCACACCCGGCGACCACCTGGGCGAAATCACCGTTCACCCGCACGACAAGGTCGGTGTTACGCACCGTCCGGGCCAGCCGGGTCGGGATGTGAAACCGGTCCAGCGGGATCACCCCGCGAAAGTGGGGACGGATCATGACCAGCGCGTCGTCGTCGCGGCTGTCCGCCATGGGAAACGAGCCATAGCGATAGGCATGCAGCAGATAGTCGGCGGTCAGTGCCTCCGGCTCGATGGGCGTGGTGAGCGCCTCACTCAGCTGGCCGGCCCCTTCTGGCGCTTCGCCCAATTTTCCAGCCAGTGGATGTCGTAATCCCCGGACAGGATGTCGGGCTCGGCGAGCAGCTTCTGGAACAGGGGAATGGTGGTGTCGATGCCGCCCACGACCATTTCATTCAGGCTGCGCTTCAGCCGTGCCAGACAGGCCTCGCGGTCACGACCGTGCACGATCAGCTTGCCGATCAGGCTGTCGTAATAGGGCGGGATCGAATAGCCGGCATAGATGGCGCTATCCATCCGCACACCCAGACCGCCGGGCGCGTGATAGTCGGTGATGGTGCCGGGCGAGGGGGTAAAGGTCTCGGCATTCTCGGCATTGATGCGGCATTCGATGGCATGGCCGGTGAATTTCACATCGTCCTGGCTGAAGGACAGCGGCTCGCCCGCAGCGATGCGGATTTGCTCGCGCACCAGATCGACGCCGGTGATCATTTCAGTGACCGGGTGTTCGACCTGCAGGCGGGTTTTCATCTCGATAAAGAAGAACTCGCCGTCCTCCCACAGGAACTCGATGGTGCCGACGCCGAGGTAACCAATGGCGGCGATGGCCTTGTTCACCGTCTCGCCGATCTGGGCCCGCTCGGCGGCGGACAGGGCGGGCGAGGGGGCTTCTTCCAGGATCTTCTGGTGGCGACGCTGCAACGAACAGTCGCGCTCGCCCAGGTGCACCACATTGCCGTGGCTGTCGGCCACGACCTGCAGCTCGATATGGCGCGGCTTCTGCAGATAGCGCTCCATATAGACCGCACCGTTACCAAAGGCCGCCTTGGCCTCGGACTGGGCGGTCTGGACGGCCTCGACCAGATCGTCGGCGGTCAGGGCCACCTTCATGCCGCGCCCGCCACCCCCGGCCGCCGCCTTGACGATCAGCGGGAAGCCGATGGTCTTCGAGGCTGCTATGGCCGCGTCGATCGTCTCGACCTCACCGGCCGAGCCGGGAACGCAAGGGATGCCGGCGTCCAGCACGGTCTGCTTGGCCGTGATCTTGTCGCCCATGATGCGGATGTGTTCGGCCTTGGGGCCGATAAAGGTCATTCCGTGGGCCTCGACGATCTCGGCGAAGCGGGCATTCTCGGACAGGAAGCCATAGCCGGGGTGGATGGCCTGGGCCCCGGTGATCTCGGCCGCCGCGATGATCGAGGGGATGTTCAGATACGACTTGGCGGCCGGGGCCGGGCCGATGCAGACGCTCTCGTCGGCCAGACGCACCCACATGGCGCCGCGGTCGGCTTCCGAGTGCACGGCCACGGTGGAGATGCCCATCTCCTTGCAGGCGCGGTGGATACGCAGGGCGATTTCACCCCGGTTGGCGATCAGGACCTTGGTAAACACCGGCTCAGGCCTCGAGCAGGACGAGCGGTTCGCCGAACTCGACCGGCTGTGCGTCGCCCACCAGCACATCCGCCACCACGCCGTCGCGCGGCGACTGGATCGGGTTCATGGTCTTCATCGCCTCGACGATCAGCAGGGTCTGACCCTTCTTGACCTTGTCGCCGATATTTACGAACGGCGGGGCCTCGGGTGAGGCCTGAAGGTAGACGGTGCCGACCATGGGCGATTTCACCTCTTCGCCCGACTTGGAGACGATGGTGGCCGGGTCGCTGGGCATAGGCGCGGCGGGCGCCGGGGCTGCGGCGGGGGCAGGGGCCGCGACCGGGGCGGGTGCCGCGGCATAGGTGACGGGGCCGGCCGCCACGGTCAGCTCACGCGCCACCCGGATCTTCAGCTCACCGCGCTCGACCTCGATCTCCGAGAGCTCGGTTTCCTTCAGGATGTCGGCCAGCTGGCGGACCAGGGTGGTGTCGATCTCGGCGTCGTTCGGCAATTTCTTCACAGCCATAGGGGAAGGGACCTTCTTGTTCATTCTTCAACGAACCGTGGCGTCAGCGCGTTCCTGCGCCAGCCGCAGGGCGGCCTTGACCGCGAGCTCGTAACCATGGGGGCCGAAGCCCGAAATGATGCCGGTTGCTACCAGCGAGACATAGGAATGGCGCCGGAACTCCTCCCGCGCCGCCGGATTGCTCAGATGGCACTCCACGACCGGAATGTCCAAGGTCTTGAGCGCGTCCAGCAGGGCAATCGAGGTGTGGGTGAAGGCCGCCGGATTGATCACCAGCGCGCGGGCCGTGCCGCGGGCTTCGTGAATCCACTCGACCAGCTGGCCTTCGTGGTTCGACTGGCGAAAGACCACCGGCACGTCTCCGGCGGCCGCCTCGCACAGGGACTGGATGTCGGCCAGGGTCTCGCACCCATAGATGTCCGGCTCACGCTCTCCCAGCAGGTTGAGGTTCGGGCCGTTCAGAACGTGGAGGGCGAGGGGCTCGGGCATTGCGCTCATGAAAGGGGCGGTCCGACCGGAATCGGACCCGCCTTTTAGCCGAGGCTTGGCGGTTATCAAACCGCGCGCGTGAAAGATTGCCCCTGCGGCAACCCGGCGCAGTCCGGCGCGTCGTACGACCATCTGGCGTCCCTTCCCGGAATGCGGCAAGGGGGCGGGCATGTGCCCTCCGCCGGAGACTGCCTTGGACCGCCTCAGACAGATTGTGACGTCGCCCCGGACCGAGCGATTCATTCTCGCCCTGATCATCCTGAATGCGATCACCCTCGGGCTGGAAACCAGTCCCTGGGTTATGGACCGCATCGGCCCGATGTTGCTGGTACTCGACAAGGTCGTGCTGGCCATCTTCGTCATTGAGGTGGTGGCGCGGATCGCCGTGCATCGCCTGGCCTTCTTCAAGGACCCGTGGAGCCTGTTCGACTTTGCTGTAGTGGCCATCGCCCTGGTGCCGGCCGCCGGGCCCTTCTCGGTACTGCGCGCGCTCAGGATCCTGCGCGTGCTGCGCATGATCACCATTGTGCCGTCGCTCAAGCGCGTGGTCGGCGCCCTGATCAGCGCCCTGCCGGGCATGGGCTCGATCGTCCTGCTGATGGGGCTGATCTTCTATGTGGCGTCGGTCATGGCGACCAAGCTGTTCGGGGCGGATTTCCCCCAGTGGTTCGGCTCAATCCCGGCCTCGGCCTATTCCCTGTTCCAGATCATGACGCTGGAAAGCTGGTCGATGGGCATCGTCCGGCCGGTGATGGAGGTCCATCCCTATGCCTGGATGTTCTTCGTGCCCTTCATCCTGTGCACCACCTTCACCATGCTGAACCTGTTCATTGGCATCGTCGTCAACGCCATGCAGGCCGAGCACGAGGAAGAGGCCCGGGCCGAGCGGCACCAGCTGGAGGCCGACCTGCGGCAGGCGAGCGAGGAACGCCAGCAGGTCCACGCCGAGGAGATGGCCGACATGGCCGCCCTGCGCGCCGAAATCGCGGCGTTGAAGAATGCCGTGACCGATCTGACGGCAGGCCTGGCGCGCCGCCCCGGCTAGATGGAGCCCGCGCCGCTGTGTTAGGCGGATGGCGTGTCGAGGAAGGACCCAGCCGTGTTGCATATCCAGGTCAATGGCGAAGACCGCGACGTTGCCGCAACCACCCTGACCGCCCTGGTCGAGGAACTGGGCCTCGACCCGCGCAAGGTCGCCATCGAGCGCAACCTCGAGATCGTGCCCAGGTCCCTGCATCCCACCACCGCCCTCACCGACGGCGACCGCATCGAGATCGTCCAGTTCGTCGGCGGGGGGTGAATTTCGCTTCACGCCTCTTTTGCCGGATGCGCGGGAAGCCTAGGTGTCGCCCATGACTGATACACACTCCGACACCTGGACCGTCGCCGGTCGCACCTTTGCCTCGCGGCTGATCGTCGGCACCGGCAAATATGCCGACTATGCGCAGAACGCGGCGGCGGCCGAGGCGGCGGGGGCCGAGATCGTCACCGTGGCCTTGCGCCGGGTGAACCTGTCCGATCCCAGCCAGCCGATGTTGGTCGATCATGTGAAGCCTGACCGGTTCACCTATCTGCCGAATACCGCCGGCTGTTTCACCGGCGAGGATGCGGTCCGCACGCTTAGACTGGCGCGCGAGGCGGGCGGCTGGAATCTGGTCAAGCTGGAGGTGCTGTCGAACACGCCGCACCTCTATCCCGATATGCCCGAGACGCTCCGGGCGCTGGAAATGCTGGTCAAGGACGGCTTTGACGTCATGGTCTATTGCACCGACGACGTGGTCATGGCCCGCCATCTAGAGGAGGCTGGCGCCGCTGCCATCATGCCGGCCGCTGCCCCCATCGGATCGGGGCTGGGCATCCAGAACCGGGTCAATGTGCGGCTGATCGTGGAGCAGGCAATGGTGCCGGTATTGGTCGATGCCGGGGTCGGCACGGCCTCGGACGCGACCATCGCCATGGAACTGGGCTGTGACGCGGTGCTGATGAACACCGCTATCGCCGAGGCGAAGGACCCGATCCGGATGGCGCGCGCCATGAAGCATGCGGTGATCGCGGGGCGCGAGGCCTATCTGGCCGGACGCATGCCCAAGCGGCGCTACGCCAGCGCCTCGTCGCCGCTCAGTGGCCTGATCTAGGGGGCCGGTCTAGCGCGCGGCGGCGATGGCCTGGGCGATGGCCTCGGGCGCATTGCTGGCGCTGGCCCGGCCATTGATGAAGAAGGTCGGCGTGCCATCCATGCCCACCGCGCCGGCCCCCGCCTGTACATCCGCCAGTATGCGGCTGACCGACGGGGCGTTCAGCGCCGCGCCGCCCGGGCCGGTGTCGACGCCATTCTCGGCCAGGATACGGTCGATGGCTTCATGCGACAGGGCGCCCTCGGCCATCAACGCCTGATGGACGGCCAGATACTTCCCCTGGCTGTGCGCGACCAGTGCGGCGCGCGCGGCATGCTGGGAGACGGTGCTGGTACCGGCGTCCAGGATGGGCCATTCGCGGAAGACAAAGCGGACGTCGGGGTGGGTCCGCATCAACTCCATGACACCCGGCGCGGCCGTCTTGCAGTAGGGGCAGCGGTAATCGAAATATTCCACCACGGTGACCGCCGCATCAGGTGGGCCGAACACCGGTTCGCCCGGTCCGGGCTCCAGCACCTGGGGCAGGGCCGCGATGCCCGCATTCAGTCGCTCGATCCGCTGGGTCGCGGCCTGCTGATCGCGGGCCTGAACCATTTCGTCGAGGATCTGGGGGTTCTCGACCAGATAGGTCCGCACCCGGGCCTCAAAGCCGCCGCCGAAGCTGGCCCAGACCGACAGGCCCAGAGCGATTGCGGACACCGCGATGGCCGTTTGCGCACCGTGCCGCGCCAGCCAGCCGGGCGAAGATGCGGGCGGCGGCGGAGCGGCTTCCGGCGCAGCGGCAGGCTTGCGCGCAGCGCGGCGCTTGGGGGCGGGCGGTGTATCGGTCATGCGGGCTCTAGTTCACAGGTTGCGGCGGCAGCACCCCTGTTGGACGCCTCGCCGTCGATTCGTCCAGCACCCTGAGGTCGTCCATGGTCGCGCCGGACGCCAGAATGATGTCCATCGCCCTGCGCCATTCCATCGAGCCGGGCTCCAGCATGTCGCGGGCGCGCAGGGCGAACTGGGTCGCCTGATCGATCTGCCCGACGGCATAATGGTACTCGGCCGAGGCCAGCCGCGCCTCGCCCTCGCGGCCCAGCTGGGAATAGGCTTGCCCCAGCAGGCGCCAGGCCATGGGGTTGTCGTGCTCCAGCACCGTGGCCTGTTTCAGCTCGACGACGGCGCGCTCCAGCAGATCGTCGTCGCGAGACTCCAGCAGGGCGTGGCCCAGATTGATCCGCAGCAGGGGCGCATCCGGCATCAAGTCCACCGAGCGCTGATGGGCGTCGATCGCCTCGACCGGGCGGCCTTCCTCGAAATAGATCTGGCCCTTCAACTCCCAGAAGAAGGGGTTTTCGGGCTGTTCCTCGATCAGGGCATCGACCGCGGCGAGGGCCCGGTCCGTCTGGCCGTCCCGGAACCACGCGATGCTGCGCGCATAACGGGCAGCGAGGGAGGTGTCGCTTTCGGGATATTGCCGCAGGGTGATGCCCGGATGATCCATGAAGGCATGAATCTTGGCGATGATCAGG
This sequence comes from Neptunomonas phycophila, assembly GCA_964224415.1. Lineage (GTDB taxonomy): Bacteria > Pseudomonadota > Alphaproteobacteria > Caulobacterales > Caulobacteraceae > Brevundimonas. Next base: position 37,911 of record CAXQIE010000013.1, on the reverse strand, counting down.
GCGTGCTCCGCCATCCGTTCGGGGCTGTCGACAACGTCGTAATAGGGGGATGATTCGACCGGGCCCCGCAGGTTCTCGATCCGGCGTGAGGACAGGGGGTGGCTGCGGAAATAGGGAAAGCGGCGGGCTTCGGAGAACACTTCCTGTGAGCGGAAATTCTCGAAGAATTCGATCAGGCCCCGGCCGGAGATGCCGGCACTTTCGAGCGCACGCGCAGCCGTAATGTCGGCCTCGCCCTCCTGGCTCTGCATGTAGCGCAGGGCACCCAGGGTCCCGAAATACTGGCTGGAGGCTACCAGCATGGCAGCGGCGTCCGGCGCCCCGGCGACAGCCGCCAGCGCCCCCAGGGCCATGGTCATCAGGAACGGCTGCATGCCCGCGTTCTGCACCCCGTCACGCAGGGTGTGGCGGTTGCGGATATGGCCGCCCTCGTGGGCGATGACGCCCAGCAACTGGTTGGGATTGTCGGTCTCGAGGATCAGGCCGGTGTTCAGCCCCATGATCCGGCCGCGTGTGGCAAAGGCGTTCAGCGACGGATCATTGACCAGCAGGATGGTCATCTCGTCCGGTTCCAGCCCCATGGCCTTGAACACAGGGGCGGACCAGTCGTGGATGATTCCCTCGATTTCCGTGTCGCGGATGATGCTCTGGGCATTGGCCTGTGCAGGCAGCGCCAGCAGCGCCGCAATGGCAATCGCCACGCCGGTGACGCGGGAAACGGATCGCTTAAGCCAGCTCAAGACACGCTCCTGTCCGACGGCGACCGGTCCGGCCGCCCTTTTCCGGGATCGTCATTGGTCGCCGGGCGACAAGGCCAAACAATGGCCGTCCCGCCCGGCATCACCGGTCCCCGTGATCATCCCCCATGTGGGGGTGTCAGGTCAAAGGCGCCACCACCCACGCTTGGGCTTGGGCGGAGGGGCGGTGATCTGGTTCGGGTCGCTGGCCAGGATTTCCTCGACATCGACCGTCTTGCGCGCCGGGACAGGCTTGCTGGCGACGACCGGTTCCGGTGCCTCCTCGACGGCGGGTTCGGGTTCAACCGCAGGCTCCGGTTCGACCGGCGTGGGCGGCACAGTCGTCTCGGCCACATCTTCGGTCGGGGTCTGCTCGACCGTCGCCTCGGTGGAGACCTTGCGGCGCACACGGCGGCGTTTCGGAGCGGCCTCGGCCTCGACCGGCGCTGCGTCGGTGACCGGCACCGAGGTTTCCGTATCGGCCGAAGCGGCGACAGCAGTATCGACCGGCTCCTCGTCGATCATGCCTTCATTGGCGGCACGGGCCTCGGCGCGCGGGCTGGCCTCGTCGGAGCCGGTCCGATCCCGGCCACGTCCGCGACGACGCCGCCGACGACGGCCACCGCCCTCGCGTTCGCCTTCATTCTCGCCATCATCATTGGCGGGGTGGCTGTCGGGTTTCCCGGACTGTGCAGCGCGGGGCTCGGTGGACTCCGCATCTCCATGCGGGTTCAGCGGGTCGAACCAGACATAGGGGTCGGTCAGCGAGGGCGTGCGGCCACGCACCCAGTTGAAGCCGTCCCGCTCGCTGTCCTCACGCACACGACGTCCGCCGCGACGACCGCGCCGGCGACGGCGGCCACCGTCTTCGCTGTCGTCGTCGGCGGCATCCGGAGCCGGGCCGCGCTGACGGCCTCGCCCGCGCGGTGCGCGTTCTTCCTGGACGGCCTCGCCGGCATCGTCAGCCGCGACGTCGAAGTCCTCGTCCTCCTCTTCGTCCTCAAAGTCCTCGTCAAAGGCCAGATCGTCGACCGGCATGTCGTCCACCGGCAGGGCATCGGCCTCGGGCGCGACGAACTCCGGGTCCGTGGTCAGTCGCTCGATGGCAAAGTCGCCCGGTGCCAGGCTCTCGTCGACCGAGACCATGACCACCACGCCGCGCATCCGCGCCATGGTGTCGAGGTAGGCGCGCTTGTGGTTCAGGATGTACAGGGCTGCGTCCAGCGGCACTTTCAGACCGATGGTCCCGGCACCGTTCTTGCCGGCTTCGATGTCCACGCCGCGCAACATCATCAGGGCCGCGGACTCCGCCGAGCGGACCCGTCCGGCGCCCTGGCAGTGCGGGCAGACCTCGGTGGCGCCCTCGATCACGCCCAGACGACGACGCTGGCGGCTGATTTCCATCAGCCCGAAGTCCGAGATGCGACCCATCTGGATGCGGGCGCGATCCTTGGCCAGCGCCTCCTTCATGGTCTTTTCGACCGCCCGGTTGTTCTTCGACTCATCCATGTCGATGAAGTCGATGACCACCAGCCCGGCCAGGTCGCGCAGCCGCAGCTGACGCGCGGCCTCGACGGCGGCTTCCAGATTCGTCTTGTAGGCCGTCTGCTCGACGTTGCGTTCCTTGGTCGCGCGGCCCGAGTTGACGTCGATGGCGACCAGCGCCTCGGTCTGGTTGATCACCAGATAGCCGCCGGACTTCAGTGGCACCGTGGGCTGGTGGATCTGGGTCAGCAGATCCTCGATACCGTGAGCGGCGAACAGAGGCCTGGACCCCTGATACAGGTGCACCTTTTTTGCATGCGCGGGCATCAGCACGCGCATGAAGTCGCGCGCCTGCTTCCAGCCCTCATAGCCCTCGACCTGGATGCCGTCGAAATCCTTGTCGAACATGTCGCGCACCGCGCGGCGGACCAGATTTTCCTCTTCGTAGATCAGTGACGGCGCGTTGGAGCTGAGTGTCGTCTCGCGGATCGTCTCCCACAGGCGCAGCAGATATTCATAGTCGCGCTTGATCTCGGCCTTGGTGCGCTTGGCGCCTGCGGTGCGAATGATCAGGCCCATGCCCTTGGGCACCTCCAGCGCCGCCGCGGCCGCCTTCAGGCGCTTGCGGTCCGTGGCCTGGGTGATCTTGCGCGAAATGCCGCCGCCCTTGCCGGTGTTGGGCATCAGCACGCAGTAGCGGCCGGCCAGCGACAGCCAGGTGGTCAGGGCCGCACCCTTGGCCCCGCGCTCGTCCTTGACGACCTGCACCAGCAGGATCTGCCGGCGGCGAATCACGTCCTGGATCTTGTAGCGCCGCATCAGGCGCCGCTTCAGGCGCTCTTCGTCAGCCAGGCCGCCTTCCGACTCGCCGTCGTCGCTCTCGCGGCCCAGATCGTCGTGTTCGGCGTCGTCATCGGACGAGGAATTGGACAGCTCGGCCATGATCGCTTCGCGATCAGCGACCGGGATCTGGTAATAGTCCGGGTGAATTTCGTTGAAGGCCAGGAAGCCGTGACGATTGCCGCCGTATTCAACGAAGGCGGCCTGGAGGCTGGGCTCTACCCGTGTGACCTTGGCCAGATAGATGTTGCCGCGAAGCTGGCGGCGGGCGCGGGACTCAAAGTCGAACTCCTCAACCTGGCGCGCTTCCACGATGGCGACGCGGGTCTCCTCGGCATGGGCCGCATCGATAAGCATTGTCTTGGACATGAAGGATCTTTCCTGGGCGCGCCGGTCCCCGCCCGTCGGGACGTGTCCCGACCGGTCGAGCGGCTCGCCTGAATGAATGAGAGGCATGGACCCGGATGAACCCCGCGCAGACGGTCAGGCCGTCGGCTGTGCGAGCAGGTTCGGTCTCCGGATTCGAGCGGGTCGAAAGGCCCATGGTCGTGCGTGTTCCTGAAACGCGGCCCGGTGGCTGCCAGACGTCCCTTTCGTCGGGAGCCTTTCATCCGTGGGCCGGTTCCGCCCTGTCGTCCGTCGGTCAGGCCGTGCGGACGTCAGAAGGGTGGGATCGGGGCTGATGGCCGCACGGCCCGCACAGAACGGGCCGCGACCGCAGCACACAGACAATAGGCAGCCCGTGCGCGAATTGAAAGCGGCTTGCTCTTAACGGAATCCACAGAGCCCTGTGTCAGGGAAGACATCACCGTGAATCGGTCCTGTGATTGACTGTGGTAACGACAGAATGCGCGCGACACTGAAATTTGACCTGGCCCGCTGGGGGACAAGGGAGTGGGCCATGACCGCCCTGGCCCTTCTCGTGCTTTGCGCCCTGCTGCTGACAGCGACACGTGGCCTGGCTCTCGGTGCCGATGGCGATGTCCTGCGACTGCGCTTCGGCGGGGATGCCCAGCGCACCCGCGTGGTCATTGACCTGGATGCCTCGACCCGGGGCACCCTGGTCGAGGCCGGGGGCAACGGCCAGCTCGTCGTCGATCTGGACAACATTCGCGCCGGTCGTGGCCAGAGCGGGCAGGGGATGGGCCTGGTCCGCGCCTATCGGGTCGCCCAGGCCGGAAGCCGCTCGCGAATCGAGCTGGCGCTGGCCTCGGGGGTAGAAGTCGAACGGCGGTTCCTGCTGTCGCCCGGCGACGGCGTGGACCACTATCGCTATGTCATCGATCTGAGGGCCACGGGCGAGGCGACGGCGGCTATGGTGCCACCGCCGCGCACGGCTGCGACCTCGATCCCGCGCGGTCGAGGGGGCGACGCGCGTCCCCTGATCGTCATCGATCCCGGTCATGGCGGGCGAGATCCCGGCGCGTCCGGCCAGCAGTCGCGCGAAAGCGCCATCACCCTCGCCGCCGGTCTGGCGCTCAAGGCCGAGCTGGAGCGGACGGGCCGCTACCGTGTCCTCATGACCCGGTCGACCGATGTCTATGTCGGTCTGCCGCGCCGGGTTGAAATCGCCCGCCAGGCCGGGGCCGACCTTTTCATCAGCCTGCACGCGGACGCCGGGGCCGATCCGGCCACACGTGGCGCCAGCGTCTACACCCTGTCCGAACAGGGGGCCGGACGGGCCGTCCGCGAATTCACCGTTCGCGACGACTGGCACCGCGACCTTCACCTGCCCGGCCAGGACCCCTCGGTCGACCGTATCCTGCTGGATATGACCCAGCGCTCGACCCAGAATCGCTCGGCCTGGTTTGCGCGATCGCTGCTGGGCGAGATCGAACGGATCGGTCACCCCATGCTGCGGCGCAGCCATCGCGACGCCGGTCTGGCCGTACTGCTGGCCCCGGATGTGCCGGCGGTGCTGTTGGAGATGGGGTTCGTTACGAACCCCGAGGACGAACGCATCCTGCTGGACGAGCGCCGTCGCCGCGACCTGATGCGGGGCGTGGTGCGGGGCATCGACGCCTATTTCCAGACCCTGCAGAGCCCGACCCGCTATGCCGGGACGCCACAGTCCGGCGGCACGCCCTGAGCAGTCGCGTCCCGGCCGTGACACGACAAACTCTTTCGCAGGCCGGCGACGCGGGCTAAACCCTCGGGACAGGTCCTGTCGGAGTGAGCGGTGAAGATAGCCGAACGTTGGTTCGTTATGGCGGGTATCGGCCTTCTGGGCGCGATTGCCCTGGCCGGCCTGGTGGTCACCGTCTATGCGGCGTGGCTGTTCCATGACCTGCCCGATGCCACGGAACTGTCCGACTATCGGCCGGCGACGGCGACGCGCGTCTATGCCGGTGACGGCACCCTGATCGGCGAGTTTTCCGAGGAACGCCGCATCTATGTGTCCTACGACCAGATCCCGCCCGTCGTAATTCAGGCCTTCCTGGCTGCCGAGGACCGCAACTTCTTCAGCCACGGCGGGGTCGACGTCTCGGGCCTTGGGCGGGCCATGTTCAAGAACGTCTTCAATGTCGTGACGGGCCGGCGCCTTGAGGGTGGATCGACCATCACCCAGCAGGTGGCAAAGAATATCCTGCTGACCAATGAGACCAGCGTGAACCGCAAACTGAAGGAGGCCATCCTTTCCAGCCGTCTGGAGGCCACCCTCAGCAAGGAACAGATCATCGAACTGTACCTGAACGAAATCTATCTCGGGTACCGGTCGTATGGCATCGCCTCGGCGGCCTACAACTATTTCGGCAAGTCGCTGGAGCAACTGACGCCCGAGGAGGCCGCCTTCCTCGCGGCCCTGCCGAAGGGACCGACCAACTATCACCCCAAACGCTATCCCGAGGCCGCCAAGGCCCGGCGTGATTGGGTTCTCGGCGAAATGGCCGACAACCGCGCCCTGACGCAGCAGGAACTGGCTGCGGCGCGCGCCAAACCGCTTGTCACCCAGGATGCCCCGATGCGGGCCCAGTACCGCGACGCCGACTATTTCGTCGAGGAAGCCCGTCGTCAGGCCATCGCCGAATACGGAGCCCAGGCGATCAATGCCGGTGGCTATTACCTTCGCACCACCCTTGATCCGACGCTGCAGACGGCTGCCAGAAACGCCCTGATGACCGGGCTCGAAAACTATGATCGCCGCCACGGCTGGCGAGGCCCCTGGGGCACGACCGACTTTTCCGAGGGCTGGCAGGAAGAGGCGCGCAAAAAGACCACGCCCCCCGAACGCCGTGCCTGGCAAGCCGCTGCGATCGAGAGCGTCTCGGGCAATACGGTGCGTATTCGCCTGGCCGCCAGTGACGGTGCGGGGACCCTGGTGCCGGCCGATGCCGCCTGGGCCAACGCCAACAGGCGGCTGCAGCGGGGCGACCTGATTTTCGTCGAACCGCGCGGCGACCAGTTTGCCCTGAAACAGATTCCCGCCGTCAACGGAGCCCTCGTGGCGATCGACCCCCAGACGGGCCGGGTTCTGGCCATGGTCGGGGGCTATTCCTATGCCCTGTCCAGTTTCAACCGCGCCACCCAGGCGCGCCGCCAGCCGGGCTCGGCCTTCAAACCGATCGTCTATGCGGCGGCGCTGGAGGGGGATTTCACCCCGGCTTCCATCGTGCTCGACGCGCCGATCAGCTTTGCGGGCGGCCCAAACGGCACCCGTTGGACCCCTGAAAACTACAGCCGCGAATATTATGGCCCGCAGACGCTGCGACGCGGGCTGGAACTGTCGCGCAACGTCATGACCGTCCGGCTGGCCGATCAAGTCGGCATGCGCAAGATCGTCGATCTGGCCGAGACCATGGGCGTGGCCGACGACCTGCCGGCCAACCTGTCTGTGTCGCTGGGGGCGGGCGAGACCACACCCTATGACCTGACCGCTGCCTATGCCGCCTTCGTCAACGGTGGACGCCGGATCGAACCCTATCTGATCGAGCTGATCCAGGACCGGAACGGTGAGACGATCTTCAACGCCGAGACCCGCACCTGTCGCGAGTGCAGCCGGGGCTTCAGCGGTCAGGAATCGCCGCGCCTTGAGCCCCGCGGCGAACAGGTCATCGACCCCATCACCGCCTATCAGGTCAGTTCCATGCTGGAAGGCGTCATCCAGCGCGGCACCGGCGCCAGTGCCCGTGGCCTTGGCCGCTGGGTCGGGGGCAAGACCGGCACGACCAATGAATACCGCTCGGCCTGGTTCGTCGGGTTCACGACCGACATCGTCGTCGGCGTCTTCATCGGCTTTGACGACAACCGTCCTATGGGACGGGGCGAGACCGGTGCGGCGACGCCCGTACCCATCTTCAACGCCTTCATGCAGGAAGCCCTCAAGGAGTATCCGGCGCGGCCTTTCCTCAAGCCCCGGAATGCCGTCTTCCGCACGGTGAACGGTATCGAGGAAGCCTTCCGCCCCGGCACCGAGCGCCGCATTCCGGAGCCTGTGCGAGAGCCCGAAATTCCCACGGGCCCGCAGAACTACAACGATATCATCCGGCGTGAGCAGGAGGAAAAGGCGCGTCAGGATGCGACGCCCCCGCCGACGACCGCGCTGCCGCCGCCCAAGAAGGAACCGGCTGAGGACTTGAGCGGGCTCTATTGACGCTCTAGGTAGCTGCCATGGCGCGCACCCGGCTCCGGTCGGGTGCGCCTTTTCTTCAGATCGCAGGAGTAGGCGATGAGAGCGGATGTCGAGGCCCTGAAGGCCGACATCGAGCAGAGCGTGGCTCTGCTCAGGAGGCGTCTTTGACTGGGATGTCGCCCTACGGAAACTGGATGAGCTGAACGCCCGGGTCGAGGATCCGACCCTGTGGGATGACCCCGATCAGGCCCAGGCCGTCAGCCGCGAACGCTCGCAACTGGAATCCCGGATCAATCTGGTGCGCGAGATGGAGACCGGTCTGGAAGAGGGTGTCATGCTCTCGGAAATGGCCGACGAGGAAGGCGACGAGGCCACGTACCAGGAGGCTGTCGCCGGGCTGAAAACCATCAAGGAACGCGCTGCCCGCGCCGAACTGGAAGCCCTTTTGTCCGGTGAGGCCGACGGCAATGACGCCTATCTGGAAGTGAACTCCGGCGCCGGCGGCACCGAGTCGAACGACTGGGCCGGCATGCTGCTTCGCATGTATACGCGCTGGGCCAAGGCCCATGGCTATGAGGTCGAGCTGCAGGAAGAAACTTCGGGGGAACAGGCTGGCATCAAGTCGGCCACCGTCCAGATATCCGGCCCCAACGCCTACGGCTGGCTGAAGTCCGAGTCCGGCGTGCACCGGCTGGTCCGCATCAGCCCCTATGACGCGGCAGCCAAGCGGCACACCAGTTTCGCCTCGATCGGCGTCTCGCCGGTGGTCGATGACACCATCGAGATCGACATCAACCCGTCCGACGTCCGCACCGACACCTATCGGGCCTCGGGCGCCGGCGGCCAGCACATCAACAAGACCGACTCGGCGGTGCGTCTGACCCACGTGCCGACCAACACGGTCGTGGCCTGTCAGGCCGGCCGCTCCCAGCACCAGAACCGCGAGCAGGCGTGGAAGATGCTGCGCGCCCGTCTGTACGAGCTGGAGCTGCAAAAGCGCGAAGCTGCGGCCCAGGCGCTGGCCGATGCCAAGACCGACATCGGCTGGGGCCACCAGATCCGCTCCTACGTCCTGCAGCCCTATCAGATGGTCAAGGACCTGCGGACCAATGTCGAAACCTCCGACACCGACGGCGTGCTGAACGGCGATCTTGATGCCTTCATGGGCGCGGCCTTGGCAGCCCGGGTGGGCGAGACGCGCGAGGGCGCCGACAGCTGATACGAAAAACGGGGCCGCGAGGCCCCGTTTCCACGTCCGGTCAGTTGCCCGGCTCTAGTTTTGAGACATGTCGATCCGTTGCGGCGCATCGGCCTGCGGGACGGGCTGCGGCGCCTGGGGCGCGACTGCCGGTTGGGCCGAGGGACGCGGAGCCGAGGTCGGGGTGGCATTGCGGCTGCCCTGGATGCAGCGGCCCTGGAAATAGGCGCCGATGTCGATCGACAGTTGTTCGGCGGTGATGTCGCCATCGACATAGGCGGTCGAGATCAGCTTCACCTGCTTGCCCGAGACGGCACCGACGATCCGGCCGCGCACCTCGACATAGTCGGCATTGACGCCGCCTTCGATGGCGCCGGTCTCGCCGACGATCAGGCGGCCGACCTTGACGTCGCCCTTGATCTGGCCGTCGACCTGCAGATCGCCCGAGCCCGAGACATTGCCCTCAAACCGCAGGTCCGCTGACAGGGTCGACAGGTTGCGGCCGGGCGCCTGCTGCGGCGCGGGCTGACGCGGCTGGGGCGAGGGGGTCTGGGCCGCCTGCGGGGCCTGGGGCGCCTGCGGCATGTCGGGCAGCGGCGGGATCGACGGCACCGACGACGGCTTGGCGGGGGACTTCGACTTATTGAACAAGATAATCTCCGGCTTTCATGAAGCGGGCTGGATTCTGGGCGCGGCCGTTCATCCAGACCTCATAGTGCAGGTGCACACCGGTCGACCGTCCGGTCGAACCCATGGCCCCGATTCTTTGACCCAGCGCGACCCGCTGCCCGATTTGAACGGACGCCGAGTTGAGATGGGCATAGCGCGTCTTGAAACCGCCTCCGTGGTCTATCTCAACGGTGTTGCCATACCCTGAACGCACGCCAACAAAAGATACGACCCCCGGCGCCGTGGCATAAATCGGTGTGTTCAACGGCGCGGCAAAGTCCTGACCCTGATGCAGGGCCGGGCGCCCGTTGAACGGATCGAACCGCACGCCAAAGCCCGAGGTCGTGCGCGCCTGCGTCGGCCGGGCAAAGGGCAGGCCCTCGGACGCGTCGGTCAGGGCGCGCATATCCCCCAGATTGCTGGTCGCGCTCAGGATACGGGCGGCGAATGGCTCATCGACATCCAGAATGGCGGCCAGGGCGCTGGGATCATCCGCCTGGATCAGCGGCCCGCCCAGCGAGGTGCCCTGACCGATGTAGGCGGCGGGGTTCAGCCCGGCCAGCCGGAAGGCCAGGCGCAGCCGCTCGGCCCGGGTCTCGGCAAACTGCTCGGCGCGGGCAATCAGACGCTCCTGATCCATGCGGACGGCGGCCATGCGCTCGATCGGTGTGCGGCTGTCGGAGTCGCTCATGATAACCGGCTTCAACTCCAGCTCGGCCCCGTCCACGCCGCGGAAGGTGCCCATCACCTGGGTCAGGGCGGCGTGGCGCCGCTCGACCATCTGCGCCATTTCCTCAAGTGAGCCCGTGCTGGCGGTCATCCGCACCACGGCGGTCTCCAGCCGGGCCTGCAGGTCGGCATTGACGCGCTCGGACGTGGCGCGGGCCTGGGCGACCGCCCGCTCGGCCTGGCTGACGCCGATCATGTCTATGACAAATCCGCAGCTGGCGATCGCGCCCCAGCCGATCAGTCCGACGGCCATGGCGCCCATCAGGATCTGGCGCCGCGCCGTCAGGGCGTAGGCCTGAACCTCATCGCCCGTGCGAAGATAGATGTATCGGACAGGAAACCACCGCTGGAGCCATCCTGTCCGGGTCGTTTCTGCCTCGTCGCGCATACTCTACACCCCCGAACGCACGCTTTATGCGGCAGAGGGCGGGGGGCTTCAAGCCCGTTAGTGAAGCATTAACCCTCTTCAGAATCGTATTCGGAGAATAACGACGGTCGATCAACAGGGTTTTCGCCTCTGGGGTGTATCCGCGAATCTGGACCTCGGCGGATGAGTGTCAGATGCCGTACAGTTGATCTGACGACGGATGGCCCGCGAATCTACAGATCGCGCACGGCTTGCAGAACCTCCTCGGCGTGGCCCTTGACCTTCACCCGGGACCATTGCTTGCGCACCACGCCGCCGGCATCGACCAGGAAGGTGGCGCGCTCGATGCCCATATAGGTCCGGCCGTACATTGACTTCTCGACCCAGGTGCCGAACGCCGCGCAGACGCTCTCGACCTCGTCCGAAGCCAGGGTGACGGTCAGGTCGTGCTTGGCCTTGAAGTTCGACAGCTTGCGGACCGTATCCTTCGAGACGCCGATCACGCGGGCCCCCGCGGCGGCAAAGTCGTCCATCAGGGCCGAGAAGTCCTTGCCCTCGGTCGTGCAGCCCGGCGTGTCCGCCTTGGGATAGAAATAGAGCACATACGGCTGGCCCTTCAGCGCTCCGTCACTGACCCGGTCTCCGTCGGCCGTCGGCATGTCGAACGCTGGAACGGGTTTGCCTTCAAGTGTCGTCATTATTCTCTCCGCTCATCCCCGCGGACGCGGGGACCCAGTTGGATACATCCGAGAGGTCTCCGAGACGGGCCTCGTCGTACAAGTCCCGCCATTCCGGATTGATGCTTTCGATCAGCTCAAGTTTCCAGGCCCGGTTCCACTTCTTGATCTGACGCTCGCGTCGGAAGGCCGCTTCCCGAGTCTCGTGCCGCTCATGCCAGACCAGAGTCTGGACGCCGTATTTCGCCGTGAATCCGCCAAGGGCCTTGGTTCTGTGCTGGCCAACACGCGTAACCAGATCGTCGGTCGAGCCGGTGTAGAGGGTGCCGTTCCGACGACTGGCCAGAATGTAGGTGAAGAAGGTCCTCGTCCTGTCCTTCCAGATCTGGGTCCCCGCTTTCGCGGGGATGAGCGGATTATGTGGGACGAACCAGCCGCGATGTCTTCTTTCCCTTTTGAACCAGGAAGGCACCATGTTCCGGGTCTACTTGCTCGCGATTGTACAACTCGGTGCCATCGACAACCACGCCGTTGATGCGAATTTCGCGGTTACTGATCGAACGTTTCGCGTCCTTGATCGATGAAATGCCTGCTGCCTTCACCAAGGCTTCGGGAGATCGGTGTGTGAATCCTTCATCTCCCGCCCAATCGAAATCGAATATCTCAAGCGAGACGATTTGACCCTTCTCGAATTCGGCCTCCGAGCGGGCCCGCGCCTTCTCCGCCTCGGCCGCACCGTGCAGCATGGTGGTTGCTGCATCGGCCAGGGCCTTCTTGGCGTCATTGATGGCCGCGCCGTCCAGCGCTTCCAGCCGGGCGATCTCGTCCAGCGGCAGGTCGGTGAACAGGCGCAGGAATTTGCCGACGTCGGCGTCATCCACATTCCGCCAGAACTGCCAGTAGTCGTACGGGCTCAGCTGTTCTGCGTTCAGCCATACGGCGCCCTGGGCGGTCTTGCCCATCTTGCCGCCCGAGGCCGTGGTCAGCAGCGGTGTGGTCAGTCCGAAGGCCGCTTTCTGGTCCACCCGCCGCACCAGATCGACGCCCGAGACGATATTGCCCCACTGGTCGGACCCGCCCATCTGCAGCGTAACATTCAGGCGCCGGTTCAGCTCGAGGAAGTCCACGGACTGCATGAGCATGTAGTTGAACTCGAGGAAGGTCATCGGCTGTTCGCGCTCCAGCCGCAGCTTGACCGAGTCAAAGGCCAGCATCCGGTTGACCGTGAAATGGGTGCCGTAGTCCCTCAGGAACTGGATGTAGCCATAGGTCGACAGCCAGTCGTCATTGTCGATCATGACCGCATCCGTCGGGCCGTCGCCGAAGGTCAGGAATTTCTCGAACACCGTGCGGATCGAGGCGATGTTCGCCTGGATCGTCTCATCGGTCAGCTGGGGGCGCGAGGCATCCTTGCCGGTCGGGTCGCCGACCTTGGTCGTGCCACCGCCCATGACCACCACGGGCCGGTGCCCGGCCTGCTGCAATCGGCGCAGCATCATGATCTGGATCAGCGAGCCGACGTGCAGGCTGGGGGCCGTCGCATCGAAGCCGATATAGCCCGACACCACGCCCGACCGCGCCGCCGCATCCAGCTCGTCCGGATGGGTGATCTGGTGGATATAGCCGCGATCCCGCAGCGTCTTGAGGAAGTCGGACTGAAAGGCGTGATCGGTCATGGGGCTTAAGGCTTGGCGGGGAAGGGAAGGGGCGTGTAGCACGGACATTTGGCTAGGCGAACCGAGCGCGCAACCATGATCCTGAATGCTGCCCTGTCCGCCTTCGGTGAGCCCGGCTTTCGTAACCCGGAAGCGATCACGGTTGAGTTAGACATTGAAGGGCGAATCTGGACCCATGTCAGCTTCCGGCTGAGCGGTTTCGGAGGCCGGGTCATGCTTCCGGAATGGCTGGACTCGATTGCAGCCACCCATGCTTGGCGCAGCGCTGACTATGCGGCAGCCTTTCTCGCAAACAGAAATGGCAAGAAGGCAAACCCGCTGGCGGAGCTGGACCCTGATCTCGGGCGAGCCGACGGGCTTTGGCGCACGACCTGCTTTGAGGTCTTCGCGCAGCTTGGGGACGGCAGCTACGCCGAATTTAACATCTCGCCCTCAGGACAGTGGGCTGCCTACCACTTCAGCAGCTATCGTGAAGGCAGGAGAAACCTTGAGGGTCATGTCCAGGTGATCCGGTCGGAACAGGCAGGTGGTGCGTTCGAGCTGGACGCCATCCTCCACTGGCCCGAGTGGCCCCACATTGACCGGATCGGCCTCTCCGCCGTCATCGAGGCGACCGACGGCAGCCTCAGCTACTGGGCGCTGGCGCATCCGTCGGATAAGCCCGACTTTCATCACCCCGACTCGTTCGTGCTGGAGCTTCCATGAAAACCGGTCTCGACCGCCTGCTGTCCGAACCGGCGCTGCGGAGCCCCCTCAAGGGCCGCCGCGTGGCCCTGTTGGCCCATCCGGCCTCGGTGACCGAGGATCTGACGCACGCGATCGACGCCCTGGTCGCCTGTCCGGACATCGACATCACCGCCGCCTTTGGTCCCCAGCACGGCATGAAGGGCGACCTGCAGGACAATATGATGGAGAGCCCGAACTATCGCGATCCGGTGCACGGCTTTCCCGTCTTCAGCCTGTATGGCGAGGTCCGCCGTCCGAAGGACGAATGGATGGACACCTTCGATGTCATCCTGATCGACCTGCAGGACCTCGGCTGTCGCATCTACACCTATGTGACGACGCTGCTTTACGTGCTTGAGGCCGCGCAGACGCACGGCAAGACCGTCTGGGTGCTGGACCGCCCCAATCCCGCCGGTCGCCCGGTCGAGGGCACCCTGCTGCAGTCGGGCTGGGAGAGCTTCGTCGGCGCCGGGCCCATGCCCATGCGCCACGGCCTGACCATGGGCGAGCTGGGCCGCTGGTTCATCGACCACTTCCGGCTCGACGTCGATTATCGCGTCATCGAGATGCAGGGCTATGAGATCGACGCCGCCCCCGGCCATGGCTGGCCACTGCTGGAGCGCGCCTGGGTCAACCCCAGCCCCAATGCCCCGACGCTCGGCATGGCCCGCGCCTATGCGGGCACGGTCATGCTGGAAGGGGCCACCCTGTCCGAAGGGCGCGGCACCACCCGCCCGCTGGAACTGTTTGGCGCCCCTGACATCGACGCCCGCGCCGTGATCGCCGAGATGCAGCGTCTGGCCCCCGACTGGCTGGCGGGCTGTGCCCTCCGCGAAATGTGGTTCCAGCCGACCTTCCACAAACACGTCGGCCAGCTGTGTCACGGCGTGCAGATCCATGCGGAAGGCCCGCACTATGACCACGCCGCCTTCCGCCCCTGGCGGGTCCAGGCCCTGGGCTTCAAGGCCATCCGCGCCCTGTATCCCGACTACGACCTGTGGCGCGACTTCCCCTATGAATACGCCTTCGGAAAGCTGCCGATCGATGTGATCAACGGTGGCCCGTCGCTCCGGGAATGGGTGGACGACGCAGCCGCCAGCCCGGCCGACCTCGACGCCCTCGCCACGCCGGACGAAGCCGCATGGGCGAAAACGCGCAGGCCCTTCCTGATCTACTAGGCGGCGTTACGCCGGCTTTTCTTCCAGTCGCTTGTCCAGATAGGCGGCGACGCGGCGGTCGACGGCACCGATGTGGTCCTGCCAGAAGTGGGTGGCCCCGTCCTCCAGCTCATAGTCGATGACAATGCCCTTCTGGGTGCGCAGCTTGTTGACCACGCGCTCGACCTCGACCGGCGGCACAATGGTGTCGGCCGTTCCGTGCAGGAACAGGCCGGACGCCGGGCAGGGGGCCAGGAAGCTGAAGTCATAGATGTTGGACGGCGGCGAGACCGAGATGAAGCCGTCGGTCTCGGGACGGCGCATCAGCAACTGCATGCCGATATAGGCCCCGAACTGATAGCCGGCGACCCACGTCTGACTGGCCGCCGGGTTCTCGGCCTGCAGCCAGTCCAGCGCGGTGGCGGCGTCTGCCAGCTCGCCGATGCCCGAGTCGAACTCGCCCTGCGACTTGCCGACGCCGCGGCTGTTGTAGCGCAGGGTGGCGAAGCCCCGCTGCTGGAACAACTGGAACAGCGTCACCACCACCGGATTGTTCATATGGCCGGCGGCCTTGGGGTGCGGATGCAGGATCAGGGCGATCGGGGCATCGGGGCGCTTGCCGGGGGAATAGCGGGCTTCGAGGCGACCGGAGGCACCCGGCAAAATCACTTCAGGCATGTGTCTTCAAACCATCCGGTTCAAAAGGTCACAGCGAGCCGAGGAATACTTGACTGCTGTAGTAGGACTTTCTAAGTGCCGGTACCCCATGGGCGCGGCGGCGAAGGCGCGGGTTCTAACATACCTCGTCGCCTCTGCGCGGTATTTTTGAAGGTGCGGGATGCGACTGTCGACGAAGGGACGCTATGCGGTGATGGCGATGGCCGATCTGGCCCGCAACGGTCGTGCGCTCGACGGCTCGGACCGCTCCGTCTCCCTGTCCGAGATCGCCCAGCGGCAGGAGATTTCCCTCAGTTATCTGGAACAGCTGTTCGCCCGTCTGCGCCGCTGTGGGCTGGTGAAAAGCGTGCGCGGCCCGGGGGGCGGGTACCGCCTGGCCAAAGCGGCATCCGAGACCGTGGTCGCTGACATCGTGCTGGCCGTTGACGAGCCGATCCGCGCCACACGCTGCGTCGCCCATGCCTCGCCGCGGGGCTGTATGGCCTCGGGCGAGCGCTGCATCACCCATAATCTCTGGGAAGATCTGGGCGCCGAAATCCATGCCTATCTGGCCGGCGTGTCGCTGGAAGATGTCGTGCTGAACCGCACCGGCAACCGCCGTCGGAGCCCCTGTGCTGCGCCTGTGACGAGCGCCGGGGTGAGAGCTGCCGCATGACCGTCTATCTCGACTACAACGCCTCCGCCCTGATCCGCCCCGAGGTCCAGGCCCTGGTGACACAGATCATGGCCGAGGGCGGCAATCCCAATGCCGTCCACGCCCGGGGCCGGCGCGCCCGCGCCCACATCGAGACCGCCCGCACCCGCGTCGCCGATCTGGTCGGGGTCGACACCAGTGCGGTCATCTTCTCTTCCGGCGGGACGGAGTCGAACGCCCAGGCCGTCGCCAGCGCCATTGCGGCGGGCTGTGAGCGGCTGATCGTTTCGGCCACCGAACACCCCTGCGTGGCCGAGGCGGCCGCCATGTCATCCGTGCCGGTCGAGACCCTGCCAGTGGACGCCAACGGTCAGGTCGATCTGGGCTGGCTCGCCGGGGCGCTGAAGCGACCGGGCCGGGCCATGGTCGCCATCCACCATGCCAATAACGAGAGCGGCGTCATCCAGCCGATCGCCGAAGCCCGCGGTCTGGTGACCGAGGCCGGCGGCTGGCTGCACGTCGATGCGATCCAGTCGGCCGGCAAGATCGTCGTCGACATGCGCGCGTTGGGCGCAGATTCGCTCACCCTGTCGGGGCACAAGCTGGGCGGTCTGCAGGGCGTCGGCGCCCTGGTGATGGGCGAGGGACGCAGCGCGGTGCGCATCCTTCACGGCGCGGGACAGGAGCGGGGCTTCCGCGCCGGTACCGAAAACGTCCCCGGCATCGCCGCCTTTGGCATCGCCGCCGAATGCGCCGCCCGCGACCTGGCACAGGACCACACCGCCTGGCGCGACGCCGCCGCCGAGCGTCTCAAGGCTGAGGGCGCGGTCGTGGTGGGTGAGAGCGCGCCGCGTCTGCCCAACACCCTGTTCGTGACCACTCAGGGCTGGGACAGCCCGCAACAGTTGATCAGCCTCGACCTCAAGGGCGTGATGGTCTCGGCCGGCAGCGCCTGTTCGTCAGGCAAGACCAAGCCGTCGAAGACCATGGTCGCCATGGGGCTGGAGCCGCTGGCCACCTTCGCCATCCGCGTCTCGGGCGGCTGGGGCACGGTCGAGAGCGACTGGCAGGCCTTCGCCGACGCCTGGTGCGAGGCCCGCGCCCGCCTGCGCGCACGTCAGCCCGTCGAGGAGATCGCCTGATGGTCGCCGTCAAGGAAACCGTCGATGCCGTCGCCGAGCTCGAGCGCTACAAATACGGCTTCACCTCGGACATCGAGCAGGACTTCGCCCCCAAGGGTCTGAACGCCGACATCGTCCGCTTCATCTCCGAGAAGAAGGGCGAGCCGGAGTGGATGCTGGAATGGCGTCTGGCCGCCTATGAGCGTTGGCTGGCCATGGAGGAGCCGACCTGGGCCTCGGTTCGCTACGAGCCGGTCGACTACCAGGACCTGCACTACTATGCCGCGCCGAAGAAGAAGGAGGGGCCCAAGTCCCTCGACGAGGTCGATCCCGAGCTGCTGGCCGTCTACGAAAAGCTGGGCATCCCCCTGAAGGAACAGGAAGTTCTGGCGGGCGTCGAGGGCGCGCCCAAGGTCGCGGTCGACGCCGTGTTCGACAGCGTCTCGGTGGTCACCACCTTCAAGAAGGAACTGGAAAAGGCCGGCGTGATCTTCATGCCGATCTCCGAGGCCCTGCGCGAACACCCCGAGTTGGTCCGCCAGTATCTGGGCTCGGTCGTGCCGGTCAGTGACAACTATTTCGCCGCCCTGAACAGCGCGGTCTTCTCGGACGGCAGCTTCGTCTACATCCCCCCGGGCGTGCGCTGCCCGATGGAGCTGTCGACCTATTTCCGCATCAATGCCAGCCAGACCGGCCAGTTCGAACGCACCCTCATCATCGCCGACAAGGGCAGCTATGTGTCGTACCTTGAGGGCTGCACCGCCCCGATGCGCGACGAGAACCAGCTGCACGCTGCCGTGGTCGAGATCGTCGCGCTGGAAGACGCCGAGGTGAAATATTCGACCGTCCAGAACTGGTACCCCGGCGACGCCGAGGGCAAGGGCGGCATCTACAACTTCGTCACCAAGCGCGCCGACTGCCGCGGCGACCGCTCCAAGGTCAGCTGGACCCAGGTCGAGACCGGCTCGGCCGTCACCTGGAAATACCCGTCCTGCATCCTCAAGGGCGAGGACAGTTCGGGTGAATTCTATTCGATCGCCATCACCAACGGCCACCAGCAGGCTGACACCGGCACCAAGATGATCCACCTCGGCAAGAATTCGAAAAGCCGGATCATCGCCAAGGCCGTCTCGGCGGGCAAATCGGACTCGACCTATCGCGGTCTGGTCTCGGTCCACCCGAAGGCGACCGGCGTGCGCAACTTCACCCAGTGCGACAGCCTGCTGATCGGCAAGGACTGTGGCTCGCACACCATTCCGTACATCGAGGCGAAGAACGGCTCGGCCCAGCTGGAGCACGAGGCGACGACCACCCGCCTGTCGGACGATCAGCTGTTCTACGCCCAGCAACGCGGCCTGTCGGAGGAAGAGGCCGTGGCCCTGCTGGTCAACGGCTTCGTCCGCGACGTCCTCCAGGAACTGCCGATGGAGTTCGCCGTCGAGGCCCAGAAGCTGGTGGCGATCAGTCTTGAAGGGAGCGTGGGGTGAGCGATCTTTCCACTCGGCTCCGTGAGATCAATGAGGCTCTTCGCGCACTCATCGACAACGGTGCGATGCCACTGGATTCACTGAACACAAGCATCCTCTCCGAGGGTCATGGCCAAAAAGTGCTGGTCGAAGGAGGCCCCAGCGGTCTCATCTATTTCGCTAGCCAGTGCCTCGACACGGTCGCCCGGAACGTCCCCGGCGCGCACGCGCACGTCGATGAACACTCTGGAGCCGATGCCGGCTCTATTCCCATGATCGTCAGCCTAAAGCTGGAAGACTGAATGCTCTCCATCTCCAACCTCCACGTCGCTGTCGGTGACACCCCCATCCTCAAGGGCCTGACGCTCGACGTCCCGGCGGGCGAGGTGCACGCCATCATGGGCCCCAATGGCGCGGGCAAGTCGACGCTCGGCTATGCCGTGTCGGGCCGTCCCGGCTATGAGGCGACCGAGGGCACCGTCACCTGGCGCGGCGAGGACCTGCTGGACCTCGACCCGGCCGAGCGTGCCGCGAAGGGCGTCTTCCTGTCGTTCCAGTATCCGATCGAGATCCCCGGCGTCCCGGCCCTCACCTTTGTGCGCACGGCGCTGAATGCCCAGAAGCGCGCGCGCGGTGAGGCCGAGGTCTCGGCGCCCGAGTTCCTGAAACAGGTCAAGGCCGCGTCTAAGGCCCTCAAGATGGACTTCGACATGCTGAAGCGGCCGCTCAACGTCGGCTTCTCGGGCGGCGAGAAGAAGCGGATGGAGATCCTGCAGATGGCCCTGCTGGAGCCGTCGCTGCTGATCCTCGACGAGACCGACTCCGGCCTCGACATCGACGCCCTGCGCATCGTTGCCGACGGCGTGAACGCCCTGCGCGGCCCCGAGCGCTCCATGCTGGTCATCACCCACTATCAGCGCCTGCTCGACTACATCAAACCGGACAAGGTCCATGTGCTGGCCGCCGGCAAGATCGTCGCCTCGGGCGGTCCGGAGCTGGCGCACCAGCTCGAGGCCGAGGGCTATGACCGCTATGTGGGCGAGGCGGCGTGATCCAGACCGCTCCGCTCGACCTCCGGGATCCGGCCACCTTCCCCTCGCGGCGCGTCGAGACGTGGAAGTATTCGGACCTGCGCAAATTCCTTCGGGAGGCTCCGCCGCCCTCGCCGTCGGCACCCGTTCCGCTGTGGGGCGGCGGACCGTTCGAGGCCCTGGGCGGTGAGGCCATGGTCTTCGTCAACGGTCGCCCGGTCGGGGCCGACACGCGGATGGTCTGCGGGGATCAAACCCTGCGCCTGCGTCTGATCTCCAAGGCTACCGGCACTGGTCACTCGGTCTCGGCCCGTGTGTCGGCGCGTGCCGGGGCCCGGGTTCTGCTGCTGGAAACCCATGAAGGGGAGGGCTCCGCCTATGTCGCCCACAACCGGCTCGACATCGACATCGCCCATGATGCCGAGGTCACCCGCGTGGTTCTGGTCGATGAGCCGGAAGACGCCCTCTCGGTCACTCAGGCCCGCGTAAAGGTCGAGCCGGGCGCCCGCTATCGCCAGACCATCATTGCCACGGGCGCGAAGCTGCAGCGCTTCGAGACCGAGGTCGCCCACCATGCCAGGAGCGCCGACGTCCGACTGGACGGACTCTATGCCCTGTCGGGCGATCGCCACGCCGATCTGACCTCGGTCGTGACCCATATGGCTGCCGACGGACAGACCTCGCAGCTGACCAAGGGCGTGGTGCGCGACACCGCGCGCGGCGTCTTTCAGGGCAAGATCGTGGTCGAGCGCGGGGCCGACGGCACCGACGCCCGCATGGCGCACAATGCCCTGATCCTGTCGGAGCGCGGCGAGGTCGACGCCAAGCCCGAGTTGATCATCTACGCCGATGACGTCCAGTGCGCGCACGGCAATACCGTCGGCACCCTTGATGAGAGCGCTCTTTTCTACATGCAGCAACGGGGCCTGTCGGCGGATGAGGCGAGGGCGCTTCTGACCCGGGCCTTCCTCATGGAGGTCGTCGATCGCATCAAGCATGAGGGCGCGCGAGAGGAGGTCCGCGCATGGCTGACGGCACGCTCATGACCCGCAGCGGCTTCGACGCCGACGCTGCCCGCGCCCAATTCCCCATCCTGTCGCGACAGGTAAACGGCAAGCCGCTGGTCTATCTGGACTCCGCCGCCTCGGCGCAGAAGCCGCGCGCCGTCATCGACGCCCTGACGGCGGCGATGGAGGGCAGCTACGCCAACGTCCACCGGGGCCTGCACACCCTCGCCAATGAAACGACCGAGGCCTTCGAGGCCGCGCGCGAAACCGTGGCCCGCTATCTGAACGCCCCCTCGGCGGACCAGATTGTCTGGACCAGGGGCGGTACCGAGGCGATCAATCTGGTCGCCGCCGGCATCGGCCGGTCCATCCAGCCGGGCGACGAAATCCTCGTCAGCCAGATGGAGCACCACTCGAACATCGTGCCCTGGCACATGCTACGCGAGCGCAAGGGCGCGGTGCTGAAATGGATCCCGGTGCGCGACGACGGCACCCTCGACATGGACGCCTGTGCCGACTTGCTGGGCCCCAGGACACGCATCGTCGCCGTCACCCACATGTCCAATGTGCTGGGCACCCTCAACCCGGTGGCCGAGATCAGCCGTCTGGCCCACGCTGCCGGGGCCCGGGTGCTGATCGACGGTTGCCAGGGCGCGGTCCACGCCATGCCCGACGTTCAGGCGCTGGGCTGTGACTGGTACGTCCTGACCGGACACAAGCTGTTCGGCCCGACCGGGATCGGTGCCCTCTACGGCGCGGCCGAGGCGCTCGACTCCCTGCCGCCGTATCAGGGCGGGGGCGAGATGATCCAGTCCGTCAGCGAGGACCGCGTCACCTATGCAAAGCCGCCCCAGCGGTTCGAGGCCGGCACGCCCCCGATCCTCGAGGCCATCGGTCTGGGCGCGGCGCTTGAGTGGTATTCCACCTTCGACCGCGCTGCGGTGCAGGCGCATGAGGCGGCGCTGCTGGAGCGGGTGCGCGAGCGCCTGGCGGGTCTGAACTGGCTGACCGAGATCGGCACGGCACCCGGCAAGGGGGCCATTTTCACCTTCACGGTCGACGGCGCCCACGCCCACGACATCGCCCAGATCATGGACCGCTACGGCGTTGCGGTGCGCGCTGGTCTCCACTGCGCCGAGCCGCTGGCGACCCGATTTGGCCTGACCTCAAGCACGCGCGCCAGTTTCGCCCTATATAATACGATCGAGGACGCCGACGCCTTTGCCGCCGCCCTCATCAAGGCCAGGGAATTTTTCGTTTAGTCATGGACGATGCCATCACCAAAAGCGCCGATTTCGCAGAGAGTTGGGACGCGCCGCAAAAGAGCGCCCTCAGCCAGGCCGAACTCGACCGCCTGACCGATGATCTGGTCGCGGCGCTCAAGACCGTGTTCGATCCGGAAATCCCGGTCGACATCTATGAGCTGGGCCTGATCTACAAGGTCGACGTCTCGGACGACAAGGATGTGCTGGTCGAGATGACCCTGACCGCACCCGGCTGTCCGGTGGCCGGCGAAATGCCCGGCTGGGTCGAGGATGCGGTAATGACCGTCGACGGCGTGCGCTCGGCCAGGGCCAATCTGGTGTTTGACCCGCCGTGGGACCCCTCCAAGATGAGCGATGAGGCCAAACTGGCCCTCAACATGTTCTGATGAGATTTCAATTTTCCCGTCATCCTCGGGCTTGTCCCGAGGACCTATCGATCTGCAGGTCTGGAGCACCCGGGTATAAACTCCGGAGGCTGCGCCAAGCGCCGGCTCTGAAGGGTGCTGACAAAAATGGGTCCTCGGGACAAGCCCGAGAATGACGATTCAGGAAGGTATATATGGTTGAGCTTCAATCGTCACCGCCACGATCCCGTCGCCCCCGCCCGCAGGCTGTTCGCCTGACCGAGGCCGCCGCCGCCCGCATCCGCCAGCTGACCGAGGCCGCCTCGGGCCCCTGCGCCGGCCTGCGCATCGGCGTCAAGAACGGCGGCTGCGCGGGTCAGGAATATACGGTCGAGTACGCCGACCGCATCGAACCGCTGGACGAGGTGGTCGAGGACAAGGGCGCTACGGTTCTGATCGACCCCAAGGCCGTCCTGTTCCTGATCGGCAGCGAGATCGATTTTCAGGTCACCGACCTCGCCTCGAAGTTTGTCTTCAACAACCCGAACCAGACCGACGCCTGCGGCTGCGGCGAGAGCGTGACGATCACGCCGGTGGCTCAGGACGCCTGAGCGGCCTTCCGCACTTCGTCCGGCGTCGGCACCTGTACGGCGGGTGTGACCGGCAGCCCCATGGCCTCTGCGACCAGCTCCGCTGTCCTGCCTTCGATCGCTGTTTCCAGCCGGGCCATGAATTCCTCCTTGCCCAGCCCGGTCGGCAGAGGCTCCAGGAATTCAATCGTCGCCGTGCCGGGCCGCTTCAGAAACTGCTCCTGCGGCCAGAACAGGCCCAGATTGGTCGCCACCGGCACAACCGGCATGTCGAAGTCGCGGTACATGTGCCAGACGCCCGCGCGGTACCGGAATTTCTCGCCGACCTTCGCCAGATTGCCCTCGGGGTAGATCAGGATCCGGCGCCCCTCGGCATGGGCATCGGCCGCTCGCCGCTTCAGCGCCGCCCGGGCTTCGTGACCGCCGCAGTTGTTGACGACGATGGCGCCGAGCTTCCTCAGCACCGTGCTCATCAGCGGAAATTTCTCGAGATGGTCGCCGGTGACGAAGGCGAGGTCCGGAAACTGGTCATAGACCGTATAGCCGTCGCCCCAGCTCTGGTGTTTGGCCGCGACGATGAAGGCACCCTCGGGCAGGTGTTCGCGCCCGCGCGCTTCTGTCCGGATCCCGGCCAGCAGGCGCATGGCCTGCACCATGCGATGCACATAGCGCCGGATGATCCAGCCGGTGGCCTTGCGCCCAGGCAGCAGGGCCGCAAGCACGGCCACGAGGCAGTAGACGATCGACAGGGTCCAATAGGCCGCCGCGAACGCCAGGCTGCGCGGACGGCTGAACGGGGTCAGTCGCCCGGCGTCCACGGTGTCAGGCGGCCTGTTCAAGCTGGTCCGCGTCGGTCACCCGGTTCCGACCGCCCCGCTTGGAGGCATAAAGCGCCGCATCGGCCCGCTCCAGCAGGCAGGCGGCAGTCTCTTCGGGACGCAGACGGGCAAAGCCGGCGGAGATGGTCACAGCGCCCAGCTCGTCATTTGTCGACCGGCGCCGCAGGGCGCGCGACGAGATTTCCTTGAGCACCGCATTCAGGGCCTTCTCTACGGCGGCCGTGCTCTCATCGGGGAAGATCATGGCGAACTCTTCCCCGCCATAGCGGGCGGCGAGGCGCGGGGATTTGGCCGTCCGGCCCAGCACACTGGCCACATAGCGCAGCACCTGATCGCCGGTCTGATGGCCCCAGGTGTCGTTGAAGCGCTTGAAATGGTCGATGTCGATCACCGCCAGCGTCAGGCCCTTGCCGTTCGCATGGGCGGCGTCGACCGAGCCCTCAAGGTGCTCGTCAAAGGCCTTGCGATTGGCCAGATTGGTCAGGGCGTCGGTCATGGCATCGCGCCGCACCTGCTCCAGGTGTTCTCGCAGCTTGGCGACCTCGCGGGTCGAGCTTTCCAGCTTCTTTTCCAGAGTGCTGTTCTGCGTCCGGGCCTTGTGAGTGGCATCGGCCAGGGTGCTGACCAGAGACTTCAGGGTGTCGGCATTGTCGACGCTGTCCATCTGGCCAGACGCATCGGCCAGGGTTGCGCCGTACTCAGCCTGCGACCTGTGGGCATTGGCGATGGTGCTGGCAACCGAGGACAATTCCTTGTCCAGCATGCGGCCTGCATCGCGGATTTCCTCGCTCAGGCGGCCGCGCGGCAGATATTCCGAGGCCAGCATCTCGGAGGTCGACTCCGAGAAGGGCTCCTTGGTCGCCAGGATTCGGCGGATTTCGCGGCCCAGCGCGCCCTCGGGATCGCCGACATAGTGCAGCCACAGCTCGAAATTGACGGGGGTCGGCCAGACGCCGGCCGCTTCCATGTCGTCCAGCACGCGCCGCGCGAGGCCATACGCATCCGGCCCCCGTACGGTGGTGTCGACCTTTTCCGTCATGCGTCCTGTCCCCCCGGGCACCCCGATCCATTCTTGATCGACGCCGAAACCCTAACCGCTGAAGCGTAACAGCGGGTTAAGCGGGGTCGAAGAACCGGGATTCGTGAGAGCGATCAAGC
The DNA here is from genome assembly GCA_964224415.1 of Neptunomonas phycophila. Lineage (GTDB taxonomy): Bacteria > Pseudomonadota > Alphaproteobacteria > Caulobacterales > Caulobacteraceae > Brevundimonas. The sequence goes on along the minus strand of CAXQIE010000013.1, from coordinate 12,947 downwards.
CCGATGTCAGATCGGACGCCGCAGGAAGGCCGGCACACCGTCATTGCCAAAGGCCGAGCTGTCCGACGCCTTGATCGGTGCCGAGTCCTTGCGGCTTTCCTTGTCCTTGCGGGGCGAATCGGCCGTGCGATCCTCGGGCGCGCTATCGGCCTTGCGGCCCCGTCCACCGCGTGAGCGCGAGCGCTTGCGGGGTTCGGCATCGGCGGCGTCGGACTTCGGCGTCTCGGCCGGTTGCTCGACCGGAGCCGTTTCCGTCTCCAACTCGGCCGCATCTGTCAGCGGCTTGCGACGCGAGCGCGACCGGCGGGCGGGAGCCTCGCCGGAGGTCTCTTCGGCCGCCGCAGGGCTGGCCTGACGGCGCGACCGTGCCGGCTTTTCGGAAGCGGCGCCCTCATCAGCGGCCTCGGCCGGTTCCGCCTTCGCCGAACGGGCCTTGCCGCCTGATGACAGATCCAGCGTCAGCTCTTCCGGCGTCATCTTGATCAGCTTCAGCACCTTGTCGAGCGAGCGGTCGTCCGACGGCGTCACGATCATGAAGGTCTGGCCGGTCTTGCCGGCGCGACCCGTGCGGCCGATGCGGTGCACATAGTCATCGGCATTGTGCGCGACGTCATAGTTGAACACATGGCTCACGTCGGGAATGTCCAGCCCGCGCGCCGCTACGTCCGAGGCCACCAGCACCTTCAGATCGCCCGAACGGAAATCGGCCAGTGTCTTCATCCGCAGGCTCTGGTCCAGGTCGCCGTGAATGGGCGCGGCATCAAAGCCGTGCTTCTTGAGAGACTTGGCGACGACATCGACGTCGGACTTGCGGTTGCAGAAGACGATGCCGTTCTTGACGTCGTCGCGCGCCATCAGCGCCCGCAGCGCCTCACGCTTCAGCTTGGGATCGCTGCGCGGGATGCGCACCAGATACTGGGTGATGGTCTCGGCCGTCATCGCCGGCCGCGAGGCCTCGATACGGGTCGGGTCCTTCAGAAACTGGGTGGTCAGGCGCGTGATCTCCGGCGGCATGGTGGCCGAGAAGAACAGCGTCTGGCGCCGCGGCGGCGTCAGCTTGAAGATGCGCTCGATGTCGGGGATGAAGCCCATGTCCAGCATGCGGTCGGCCTCATCGACCACCATCAGCTCGACCCCGGTCAGCAGCATCTTGCCGCGATCGAACAGGTCCAGCAGGCGGCCGGGCGTGGCGATCAGCACATCCACGCCCTTGTTCAGGGCCGCGACCTGATCGCCCATGGACACGCCGCCGATCAGCAGCACCCAGTTCAGCTTGGTGCCCTTGGCGTATTTGGCAAAGCTCTCGGCCACCTGATCCGCCAGTTCGCGGGTGGGCGCCAGCACCAGGGCTCGCGGCATGCGGGCCCGGGCCCGCCCGGTGGCCAGTCGCTCGACCAGCGGCAGGGTGAAGGCGGCGGTCTTGCCGGTCCCGGTCTGGGCAATCCCCAGAACGTCACGCCCGGCGAGGGCCACGGGAATGGCCTGGGCCTGGATCGGGGTGGCGGAAGTATAGCCCGTGTCGGTCACGGCCTTCAGCGTCGTGGGCGAAAGGCCCAGCTGGGAAAAGTCGGTCATTCAAACCTTGTATGTTCGGGAGGGAAGGGGAGGGCTCCCGTATGGAGCCGACTGTGCGCGAAACCGCCCCTCTGGGCGTGCGGGCGGCCCCGTTGCCGTTCCTGTCCCGAGCACGAGCGCCGCATATAGATATCCACACGGCGAAGTCAAGTATTTGACCTGCCAACGGTCTTGCAAAACCTAACGGATCGTTAATAGTCCGCTCGGGGAGATTGCAAGGGGGAGGGGGCCGCGCATGCGCAAGCCGCTTTTGCTGGCCGTCATGGCCATGGGTCTGGTGCTCGGCTCCGGGACGGGGCTTCAGGCAGGGGACAGTCGGGCGGACGAGGTGCCGGCCTTCATGGCGGTGGCCTTCGAGAATACGGTCATGTCCCATTATCCCGACGGGGGCTGGGTCAAACACTGGTTCAACCGTGACGGTAGCTATGAGGGCCGCTTCTCGGACGGCACACGCATCACAGCCCGCTGGCAGATCGACCGCAACAAGGTCTGCCTGACACGCATTCGCCCCGGCTTCATGCTGCCCCGCTTCTGCAGCGACATCGTAGAGGCGGAAATCGGCGACAGCTGGATGGCCCGCGATCCCTTGGGCCGCCGGGTCCGCAACACCCTGGTCCGCGGCCGAAGCTGACAATTCGATCGCTTCGATACGGTAATTTAATACCGCACAAAGAAAAGTCAGTTGAAACAACAAATTAGCTCCTAATCCGTGCTCGAAGCGGCATTGACGGCGCTGCGGCGATCCTGTAGCAGCCCGCCTTCAATCCGGCGCACCGCATTCTCCGGGACGCCATCCGACCATCAGGACCTCAGACATGCTGAAGAGCACCACGGCTTCGCTGAAGCCGGCCGATGTCGAGAAGAAGTGGATTCACATCGATGCCGAAGGCGTCGTGGTGGGCCGTCTTGCGACCTTCATCGCCAACCGTCTGCGCGGCAAGCACCGCCCGGACTACACCCCCCACGTCGACTGCGGTGACTATGTCATCGTGACCAACGTCGACAAGGTCGTCTTCACCGGCGCCAAGCTGACCGACAAGGTCTATTACCGTCACACGGGTCACCCGGGCGGTATCAAGGAAACCACGCCGGAGAAGGTCCTGAACGGTCGCTTCCCCGAGCGCGTCCTTGAAAAGGCCGTCGAGCGCATGCTGCCCAAGGAAAGCCCGCTGGCCCGCAAGCAGATGACGCACCTGCGCCTGTTCGCCGGCAGCGCGCACACCCATGAAGCCCAACAGCCGGAAATCATCGATTTCAAATCGATGTCGGCCAAGAACACCCGGACCGTCTGATCATGACCGACGCGACCAACACCGACACCGCCGCCACCGGCTTTGACGCCCTGAAGGGCATGGGCTCCACCGAGGCCGAGGCCCCGGTTCACGTCCAGAAGCTCGACAAGCTGGGCCGTGCCTATTCGACCGGCAAGCGCAAGAACGCCATCGCCCGCGTCTGGGTGAAGCCCGGCTCGGGCAAGATCACCGTCAACGGCAAGGAGCTGGCCCAGTATTTCGCCCGCCCCGTGCTGCAGATGATGGTCGCCCAGCCGCTGACCGTCTCGGACCGCACCACCCAGTTCGACGTGGTCTGCACCGTCGAGGGCTCGGGCCTCTCGGGCCAGGCCGGCGCCATCCGCCACGGCCTGTCGCACGCCCTGACCCACTACGAGCCGGAACTGCGCAAGGTCCTGAAGCCCCACGGCTTCCTGACCCGCGACAGCCGCGTCGTCGAGCGCAAAAAGTACGGCCGCGCCAAGGCCCGCCGTTCGTTCCAGTTCTCGAAGCGCTAAGGCTCTTCAGAAACGCTACGGAAGAGGGCGCCCCGGGAAACCGCGGCGCCCTTTTTCTTTTTGGGCAAGTGAGGTCGTATGGGCATCGTTTCACGCCTGTTTGGTCGCAAGAGCAGGCTCAGGCTTGCTGGAGGCGGATGTATCCAGCTGACCGACATGCTTGCCCGAAGTGGCAGCTGGGAAGCGACAAACCGCAATTTTGTTCGATTGGACGAGCGAGGCAGAGTGGTGTGGCGCATTGAGACCGACGCCTCACCAGACGAACGAATTCCCTTTACGCATATCTCGTTCAAAAGCGGGGTGCTGACTGCATACTCTTGGAGTGGTGGAGAGTATGACGTCGATCTCGATACAGGCGAGATATCCAATGGTCGCCTCGTCAAATAATCCTCGATCGGACCGGGCAGGCCTTCCCTGTCCTTCTCCCCTTGTGGGAGAAGGTGCCCCCTGAGAAGGGGGCGGATGAGGGGTCACGCTGCCGCACGAAGGGATGAGCCGCACTCACGCCCTGTGCCACCCCTCATCCGTCAGGCTTCGCCTGCCACCTTCTCCCGCAAGGGGAGAAGGACCACTGACCTGACGGCCCCGACTGCGATACCTCGCGTTCGAAACGCCTGCCCGTTCAACGCCCCCTGCTTTTCCCGCACCGTTCTTCCCGCCCGGGTCCGGGCGTCAGCCATACTCTCCGGTTGCCGATACCCCCGGGTGACGGAGGCGCGATTTCAGACTGTTCAGACGGTTCAGACGGTGAAAATGTCATCTCCTCCCCGCTCGCGGGGAGGGGGACCGCGGAGCGGTGGAGGGGCTCTTCACCCTCGCACCGCGCCTGCTTGCGGTTCAGAACCCCTCCGTCACGGCGCGATTGCGCCGCGCCACCTCCCCATTGCTCCGCAACAGGGAGGAGACAGCATCCCCATTCCAGACCCTTCAGACTATTCAGACCCTGCTTTTCCAGAGTCCCAAATCCGCCTCGGCGCGTTAAAAGCCCCTATGACCCACACCCTGTTCATTGATGGCGAAGCCGGCACCACGGGCCTTGAGATCCGCGAGCGGGTCGAGGGGCGATCCGACCTCGAGCTGATCCTGCTGGGCGACCGCAGGCGCGATCCCGAGGCCCGGCGCGAAGCCTTGAACAGCGCCGACGCCGTCATTCTTTGCCTGCCCGACGATGCGGCGCGCGAGGCTGTGGCCATGGTCGAAAATCCGTCCGTCCGGGTGATCGACGCCTCGACCGCGTACCGCGTTGCACCCGGCTGGACCTATGGCTTTCCCGAACTCCGCCCGGGCCAGCGCGAGGCCGTGGCCGGCTCGACCCGCGTGTCCAACCCGGGCTGCTATCCGACCGGGTTTCTGGCGCTGGTGGCGCCGCTGGTGCGCGCGGGCCTGATCCCCACCGATTGGCCGGTCAGCGTCAACGCTGTCTCGGGCTATTCCGGCGGCGGCAAGGCCATGATTGCGGAGTTCGAGGGGGGAACCCCCGATCCCTTCCGGGCCTACGGCCTCACCCTGAAGCACAAGCACGTGCCGGAAATGACGAAACATTCAGGACTTTCCTGTCCCGTCCTGTTCTCTCCGGCGGTCGGCAACTACCGTCAGGGTATGCTGGTCGAGGTGCCGCTGCACCTGTCGGCCCTGCCGTCGCCGTCGTCGATCGAGGTGATCCATGGCGCGCTCGTCGAGGCCCATGATGGCGCCCGGTTCGTCGAGGTGGCTCCGCTGGAGGAGACCGAGGCCATGACCGGCCTGACCCCCGAGGGGCTGAACGGGACCAATCGCCTGCGCCTCCACGTGTTCGGGGATCGCGACGGCCATCAGGCGCGGCTGGTCGCCGTGCTGGACAATCTGGGCAAGGGCGCCTCGGGCGCCGCGGTCCAGAACCTTAATCTCATGCTGGGTCTGGACGAGGGGGCGGGGCTGACCTGAAACCCTTCGGGGCCGGGCGCCGTATATAGATCATGACCCAGGCGCTCCTTCACCGTCGATCCCTGCTGGCCGGCCTCGGTGGCCTGACCCTCGCGGGGTGCTCGTCCGAGACCGCCAGCGCCGGCGATCCGCGCTTTGCCGGTTCGCCCTTCCGCCGCCTGACCGAGGCCCAGTGGCGGGAACGCCTGCCGGGACTGTCCTATGCGGTCCTGCGCGAAGAGGCGACCGAGCGCCCCTACAGCAGCCCGCTCAACACTGAGTCGCGCACGGGCACCTATCTGTGTCGGGGCTGCGAGCTGCCGCTGTTCGAGTCGCGCTGGAAGTACGATTCCCGCACCGGCTGGCCCAGCTTCTGGGACGTCATGTCCCGTAATATCGGCACGAAGACCGACTATGCGATCGGCGTGCCGCGCACCGAGTACCACTGCGCCCGCTGCCTGGGGCACCAGGGCCACGTCTTCAACGACGGCCCGCGCCCGACCGGCAAACGCTATTGCAACAACGGCGTCGCCCTGATCTTCCGGCCCGCCTGAAGCTCAGGGCCAGGAGGTCAGGGTTGCGGGGCGGCGTCGACCGCCGCCTCTACCTGCCGGAAGAAGGCTTCCCGAGCGGCGGAGTGGGTCGGTCCCACGGCCCGGGGCCAGGCCGACAACAGCACGATGACCAGCCGGCGCTCCGGATCGACGCGAATGGTCTGACCGAAGATGCCATAGGCTGCGTAGGCGCCGTCATCCTCGGTCCACCACTGGAAGCCGTAGCCCTCGCCGGGCTCGCCGATATCGGCCTGCTTGACCACGGACTCGGCGAACCAGTCGTTCGGCACAATCCTTTCGTTGCCCAGCCAGCCGTCCTCCAGCGCCATGAGGCCGATGCGACCCCAGTCGCGCAGGGTCGCCGAGACGCAGCAGCCGCCCATCTCGCGCCCGCCCTGATCCAGCGCCCAGAAGGCGTCGGCCTCCATGCCCGCGCGCGACCAGATTCGTTCCGACAGCAGCTGGGCCAGCGGCTTGCCCTCGGCCGCGGCGATCAGCGATCCGACCAGATTGGTCTCGCCGGTCGAATAGTTCCAGCGGGTCCCGGGCTCGGCGGCACGCGGCAGGCGGCCCATGTAGGTGACCACCGGATCCTCGCCGGGTCGCGCGGGCTCCTGCAGGAAGCGGGCGACGTCCGAGTTGGGGTCGAAATAGTCCTCATTCCAGCGCACGCCGGAGGTCATGGTCAGCAGCTGACGGACGGTGACGCCATCATAGCCGCCACCCGCCAGGGCCGGCAGATAGAGGGTCACCGGGTCCTCCAGGGAACCGATGGCGCCGCTTTTGAGCGCCGTGCCGACCAGCGTCGAGGTCAGGCTCTTGGTCATGGAGAACGACACCCAGTGGTCCCGCTCATCGATGCCGAGCCCGTAGCGTTCCAGCCGGATGCGACCGTCCTGTATGACCAGCACACCCGCGACGTTCTCCGCGGCCATATAGGCCGAGGGATCAAGCGCGATCGGCTCGCCGGCGGGCAGGGCTCGCACCGGGGTCTCGCCCCGCGACACCGTCGCGTGCGGCATGACGGTCTCCATCTGCCGGAAGGCGCGCTCGCGGTCGGCCGGCGCCCAGAACAGCACCGCGGCGGGGTTGCTCTCTGGCGTGGCTTGCTGGGCGTTGACCGGAGCGGCGAGCGTCACGGACACGAGGAGGGCGGCGGCAAGTGCGCGAAGACGGGTCATGCGCCCAAGCCTAGCAGTGAGCGGACCACCGGCATACCCGTCGGAATGACCCGGAGCGCCGGCCTAGGGGGCTCCCCGCCGCGCCGCCAGTGCCGACTGGACCGTCAGGCCGAACCACACCCCGGCGATGACGATGAGCAGGCCGTAGTCATAGCCGGGCACGAAGAGCGGGATGGCGGCCCCGATCAGGCTCAGCACGGGGAAGACCAGCGCCCACATCGCCGTGCCGGGCGCGTCCATATGAACCAGCGGCACGGGCGCCCGCCCCATCCGCTTCAGCAGCCAGCCGTTCATGACCACGAACAGGGCGGGCACCAGCAGGGCCAGCAGGACGTACTTAAACGTCTGGTCCGGTCGGCCATAGACGGACGTCGTCAGCACCTGCAGGGCGTAGGCTGCGCCCGTGGTGATCGCCAGCAGCAGATTGGGGCCGACCGAAGTCACGAGCGCACCTTCACATAGCTGCCGGGGGCGGGCTCAATCGCGGGCAGGGAGCCCTTCTCGGGATCGCGTGCCGCGACATTGGGCCCCGACCGCGCTGCCAGCCAATCCGCCCAGTGCGGCCACCAGCTGCCCGAAAGCTCCTTCGCCCCCGCCAGCCAGGCGTCGAAGGTCTCGGGCAGGGCGTCATTCGTCCAGTGGGCATACTTCCGGGCCGAGGGCGGATTTATCACCCCCGCGATATGGCCCGAGCCCGCCAGCGTCAGCGTCACATCGGCGCCCGTGAAGGCGCGCGCCGAGCGATAGACCGAGCGGGTCGGCGCGATGTGGTCCTCGCGGCTGGCCTGAAAGTAGAGGGGGATGGAGACCTTCGACAGGTCGATCCGGACCCCGCCCAGCTCGAATTCGCCCGCCGTCAAAGCATTCCGGCCATACATCGCGCGCAGATAGTCCATGTGCAGCCGCTTCGGCATTCGCGTCTGGTCCGCGTTCCAGAACAGCAGATCAAACGCCGGCGGGTCCTTGCCCATCAGATAGTTGGAGACGAAGAACGACCAGATCAGATCATTGGCGCGGAGCGCATTGAAGGTGTCGGCCATGGCGCTGCCGGGCAGCACGCCGCCGGCCTCGTCCATCTGGCGCTCGATCTCCTCCAGCCAGTGCTCGTCCGTGAACAGCAGCAGGTCGCCGGCCTCGGCAAAGTCGTGCTGGGCGGCAAAGAAGGTCGTCGCGCCCACATCCTCGCGGCCCGTCGCGGCCATGTGGCCCAGCGCCGCGCCCATCAGCGTTCCGCCGATGCAATAGCCGACCGTGTTGACGGTGTCGGTGCCGCACTGCTCGCGCACCTTGTCGATGGCGCGATAGATGCCCTTCTCCAGATAATCGTCAAAGCCGTATCCGGCCTTGTCCGCCTCGGGGTTGACCCACGAGCAGACGAACACGCTGAAGCCCTGCGCCGACAGCCAGCGGATCATCGAGTTCGCGGGTTGCAGGTCCAGGATGTAGAATTTGTTGATCCAGGGCGGGAAGATCAGCAGCGGGACCTCGTGCTGCTCTTCCGTCGCCGGGGCGTACTGGATCAGTTCGAACAGGTCGTCGCGCCAGACCACCTGACCCGGGGCGGTGGCGACGTTCTCGCCGACCTTGAACCGGCCGTAGTCCGCCTGGCTGATCTTCAGCTTGCCGCCTCCGCGCTCCATGTCGGCGGCGAAATTCTGCATCCCCTTCACCAGCGACTCGCCATTGCTCTCGGCGAGCGCCTTCAGCGCGGCCGGGTTGGACGCGAGGAAGTTCGAGGGAGAGAAGGCATCCGTCAGCAGGCGGGTGAAGAACTCGGCCCGGCGCTTGGTGCGGGGGTCTATGTCCTCGACCGACGACACCAGCTCATTCATCCAGTCCGCCGACAGCTGATAGGACCGGCGCATGATGTCGAAGGTCGGGTTCTCGCTCCAGGCCGGGTCCTTGAACCGCTTGTCGGGGCGGGGTTCGGCGGAGGTCGCAGCCTGCATCTGGCCGGCGGTCGAGGACCACAGGTCCATATAGCGCGAGAACAGATCGGCCTGGGCCTGGAACAGCTTGTCCGGTCGCGCCGCCAGCCCGCTCATGACCGATGCCATGGCCGGTCCGACATTGAACGGATCCGGGTTCAGCGAGGCCGGTCGTCCGGCCTGACTGATTGCCGATTCGGCCATGGCGGCCTGGGCCATCATCGCCGCCCGGGCCAGATTCATCGACAGGGCTTCCAGATCGGGCAGGGCCTCCTCCGGGGTGGCCGCGGGGGAGGGGGCAGCCCTGGCCTCGGCCTCCACCTTGGGCGCTGCCTCGGGTTTGGCCTTCCTGGCACGGGGCCTGGACGGACCCTTGGCCGAGGTCGGTCGTCCCGACTTGCGCGGCGCCCGGGCCGGTGTCGTCTTGCCCGCGCTCTTCGCGGGCGTGCTGGAGTCGGTCGGGCGTCTGGCCATGGGGTCCTCTCGGCGGGCGCAGCGTCACGAGGGGCACATCACAACGGCGTGCCGGATCGCGTCCTTGCCCTTTCTTGCGGGAAGATCATGGCATATGACCGTGCCCGAGATGAATGCGCAGCAGACGAAAAAGTGGACGGTGGTCGGCCTCGGCACTCTACTGGCTGCAGGCGCGGTTGGCTGCGCCACGCCGGATCGGATCGCAGACCCGGAGGTCGCGCCCCTTTCGCCGCGAATCGTCGCCCTCGTCGACGAGAACCGCCGCTATCCGGAATGGCGGAACTTTCCGCGTCAGGGCACCCCACCGCCCGACGCGGCTGCCGTCTCGGTCGAGGTCGCGGCGCTCAACACTGCCTCGGCAAAGACCGCCGCCGATATCGCCGCCATCGGCTGGACGCTGGACGATCCCGAAGGGTTCGCCCGCCGGATCGCCGAGGACATTGCCTCTCGGCCCATCGCCCCGGCGACCCTGCAGACGCGGGAGGAGGTCGAGGCCTTCGCCGAGAGCCTGCGGGACCGGGGACGGGCGCCCCCTCCCGTACCCAGACGCTGACATCTGACACCAATGAAACTGGCGCGGACCGCAGGGGTCACGCACCCTCAGGAGACACCCATGGCCCAGGACGCCAAACCCTACGCCGCCAGCCTGCCGTTCGAGGCCGCCGAGATCGCTGAACTGGCCGCCATTGCCAGCTATGCCCAGATCGGCCGAGGCGACGAAAAGGCCGCCGATCAGCTGGCGGTCGACGCCATGCGCACGGCCCTCAATGCGCTCGATATTGATGGCAAGATCGTCATCGGCGAGGGCGAGCGCGACGAAGCCCCCATGCTCTACATCGGCGAGAAGGTCGGCACCGGCAAAGGCCCGGCCATCGACATCGCGCTGGACCCGCTGGAAGGGACGACGCTTACGGCCAAGGCCATGGCCAACGCCCTGACCGTGCTGGCCATGTCGCCGGGCGGGGGCATGCTGCACGCGCCCGACACCTATATGGACAAGATCGCCATCGGCCCTGGCTTCGCCCCGGGCACGGTCGATCTGGGAATGTCGCCGCAGGAAAATGTCCGCTCGCTGGCCTCGGCCAAGGGGGTGAGCCCGTCCGACATCACCGTCTGCGTCATGGACCGTCCGCGCCACGCTGAGTTGATCGCCGCCCTGCGCGAGGTCGGGGCCCGGGTGCTGCTGATCACCGACGGCGACGTCGCCGGGGTCATCCATACGGCCGAGCCCGAGACCGGCATCGACCTGTATCTTGGATCCGGCGGAGCGCCGGAGGGCGTGCTGGCGGCGGCCGCCCTGAAATGCGTCGGAGGCCACTTCCAGGGTCGGCTGATCTTCCGCAACGACGATGAGCGGGCGCGCGCCGAGCGCACCGGTGTCACCGACTTTGACCGCACCTATGACCTGCATGAGCTGGTGTCGAAGGACGCCATCTTCGTCGCCACCGGCGTGACCAAGGGCGCCATGCTGGACGGCGTCCGTCATGTCGGCGGGCGGACCGAGACCCATACGCTGGTGATGGACTCCTTCACGCGCACGGTGCGCCGGATCCGCACCTCGCGCCCGGCCTGACGGACCGGTGGACGAGTCCGCGCCTTCGGAGACGCCGGCCTTCCTCGGCGTCGAGCGCTCGCTTTCCGGGCGCCGGTGGCGTGAGCGACCCCATGACCCGACGGCAGCCCGGGCCCACGCCCAGTCGCTGGGACTGGGCGAGCCGCTGGCCCGGGCCCTGGCCTCGCGCGGAGTCAGGCCGGAGGAGGGGGCCGACTTCCTCGATCCCACCCTGCGCGCCCTGTTCCCCGACCCGTCCAGCTTTGCCGACATGGACGCGGCGGCCTCGGCCATCGTCGATGCGCTGGAGCGTCGGGCCAACATCCATGTCTTTGCCGATTATGACGTGGACGGCGCCTCCAGCGCGGCCCTGCTGGTCCGGTGGTTCCGCGAGATGGGCCACGATCTGCCGCTCTATGTCCCCGACCGGCTGACCGAGGGCTATGGCCCCAGTCCCCGGGCGTTTGACACCCTGAAGGCTGCCGGGGCTGATCTGGTAATCACCGTCGACTGTGGCGCAGCCGCTGAGGTCGCCTTGGCCCATGCGGCCGACATCCAGCTCGGCGTCGTGGTCATCGACCACCATCTGATGCGGGGCGAGGCGCCGGCCTGTCTGGCCGTCGTTAATCCCAATCGCGCCGACTGCCGATCGGGGCAGGGCAATCTGGCCGCCGCCGGCGTGGTCTTCGTTCTGCTGGCCGCCCTGAACCGCGAAGCCCGCAGACGCGGCCTGTTCGAGGGGCGGAGCGAGCCCGACCTGCGCCGCTGGCTGGATCTGGCGGCGCTGGGCGCCATCTGCGACGTCACGGCTCTCACCGGTTTCAACCGGGCGCTGGCGCGGCTGGGCCTGCAGGTCATGTCGTCCTGGGCCAATCCCGGACTGAAGGCCCTGCTGGATGTGGCGGGCAGCGAACCCGGTGAGGCCAAGAGCAACCATGCGGGCTTTATCCTCGGACCCCGCATCAATGCCGGTGGCCGGATTGGGCGGGCCGATCTGGGCGCGCGCCTGCTGTCGACCGACGACCCGGCCGAGGCCATGGCGCTGGCCCGCGAGCTGGACGCCCTGAACGTCGCCCGCCGCGAGGTCGAGGCCGAGGTCACCGAGGCCGCCGTCCGTCAGGGCGAGGCCATGGGCGTCGAGGACCCCTCCGTTGCTGCCGCCGTGATCGCGGGCGAGGGCTGGCATCCCGGCGTGGTCGGCATCGTCGCCGGCCGTCTGCGCGAACGTTGGCGCAAGCCCGTGGTGGTTATCGGCCTCGACACCATCAACGGTATCGGCAAGGGCTCGGGCCGGTCGCAGGCGGGCTACAACCTGGGCCGCGCCGTCCAGCAGGCCTTCGATGACGGGGTCCTGCTGGCCGGGGGCGGGCACGCCATGGCGGCGGGCCTGACCGTCCGTAGCGACCGGATCGATGCCCTGCGCGACCATCTGAACCAGACCCTTTCGGCCCAGACCGACACCGAGGCGGCGCGCGCTCTGGACGCGGTGCTCGTCGATGCACTGATCGAGCCAGGCGCGGCCGATCGGGCCCTGTTCGAATCGTTCGAGAAGCTGGCGCCCTTTGGTCCCGGAAACCCCGAGCCGGTGTTCGCGCTCGAGCGGGTGCGGGCCGTCGACGTGCGCCCGATGAAGGGCGGGCATTTGCGGTGCCTGCTGCGCGGTGCCGACGGCCGGTCGCTTCGTGCAGTCGCCTGGCGCTGTGCCGATCAGGAGAGCGGACAGGCCCTGGCGGCGGGCGATGCCCTCAATATCGTCGGTCGATTGAAGCCCGATGACTGGAATGGCCGACGTGGCGTCCAGTTCGAAATCGACGATGTCGCCGACCCGCGACGCACCTGATCGATTCAGTTCGCCAAAGAGGGTTGCAAGCGCCGGAATCGCCCGCTATATCGCCGTCCTCCCGCGCAGCGGTCCCTTCGTCTATCGGTTAGGACGTCAGGTTTTCAACCTGAAAAGAGGGGTTCGATTCCCCTAGGGACTGCCACGCGGGG
>CAXQIE010000012.1:0-112517 GCA_964224415.1 Neptunomonas phycophila | reverse complement strand
GCTTCAGGTGCCCGATCAGGGCGATGGCCAGGAAGGCAGCAAAGATGAAGCTGCCGTTCGATACGCCCCACCACACCACCAGCGCCCCGATGGCGATCATGACGCCGTATTCCACCATGGGGTGGATGCGGGCCAGTACCGGGCCGAGCGCCTTGGAGCCGTCCAGCGGCGGGGCGGGGGCCAGATTGACCAGATTGATGATGCCGATCGCGAACACCCCGTTCAGCCACATCGTCTCCCCGGTCCCGAAATAGAGGGCGAAAAAGGGCAGGGCCGCCAGCAGGCCGAACGCCGGCCCGACCAGCGATACCAGCACGCCGTCCCATTCGCTCTTCGGCATCCGCTGACCGCGGGCCAGTCCGCCGAGGAAGGGGATGATATAGACCCTGGCCGGACCCATCCCCAGCCGGTTCATGGCCAGCACATGGCCGTATTCGTGCACAAACAGGCCGACGATCGCGGCGACCGCGATCACCCAGCTGCCGCTGATCCACCAGATGAAACCGCCCAGCAGCAGGGTCGACAACACGGACCAGATCAGCGGCTGACCCTTGTCCTCCGGGGGCGTGGCGACACGGGTATCCGAGGAGGATGTCGGCGTATTCGGTACTGACCCCCAAGGCCCGGCATTGGGGCCGGGAGAGGTCGGGCGGGTCGGAGGCAGGGTGTCGCTCATTTCCGCAATGTGGGCCGTGCGACGCCCAGCCACAATGCGAGCAGCGTCATGAGCTTCAGCGTGCGCGGGTCGATCTTCGCCACCACCCGGGTCGGGGCCACATAGTACATCAGATCAGCTCCACATCGGCGTGGTGGCGCGCCCGCACCAGGTCATAGCGCGCGGGCTTTGCGGGCGGGGGAAGGTCGACCATCCGCTGGACCGCACGGCGGGCCGGTTCGATCAGCGCCTCGGGCACGGTCACCTCGAACTGCATGTTCACCAGACAGTCGCGAATGTTCTCCAGCGTGATGCGCTTCATGTGCGGGCACAGGTTGCACGGCCCGATAAAGCGGGTGTCCGGCGCGTCGGCGGCGACGTTCGAGGCCATGGAGCACTCGGTGATCATCACCACCTGTTTGGGGCGGCGCTGGGTGACATAATCGCTCATGGCGGCCGTCGAGCCGGCAAAGTCCGAGGCCGCCAGCACCTCCTCCGGGCAGTCCGGGTGGGCCAGGATTTCCGCGCCCGGATAAGCCGCGCGCATTTCGGCGATGTCATCGGCGGTAAAGCGCTCGTGCACCTCGCAGCGGCCCTTCCAGGCGATGATGCCCACGTTCGTCTGGGCCGCGACGTTCCGCGCCAGGAATTCGTCGGGGATCAGGATCACCCGGTCCACGCCCCATTCCTTCGCCGCCCACTCGACCACCTGTACCGCATTGGCGCTGGTGCAGCAGATGTCGGTTTCGGCCTTCACATCGGCGGTCGTGTTCACATAGGTGACGACCGGCAGGCCCGGATAGCGCGCCTTGATCAGCCGCACGTCCGCCCCGGTGATCGAGGCCGCCAGCGAGCATCCGGCCCTGAGGTCCGGGATCAGCACGGTCTGGTCCGGGCTCAGGATCTTGGAGGTCTCGGCCATGAAGTGCACGCCGGCCTGGACGATCACCTTCGCCTTCGACTTCGCGGCCTCCTTGGCCAGCCCCAGGCTGTCGCCGACATAGTCCCCCACGCCATGGAAGATGTCCGGCGTCATATAGTTGTGGGCCAGGATGACGGCGTTGCGCTCGCGCTTCAGCCGGTTGATCTCGACGATCAACTCGGCCTGCGCCGGCCACTCCAGCGGCGTCACATGATCGCGCACCTTGGGCCAGATAGCCGCCGTGGCCGCCTCTGTCGCCGGGCTCAGTCCGAATGCGCCGTCTGCCATCTCACTCTCCTTTTGCTCAATTTGAGCAAATATGAGGCCCGAAACAGGACGGCGGGATCGCCCCGGCCGCCCTCCTTATGCTCAGTCTTAGCATAAGTCAGTATGAACATAGTCCTTCGGCCGCCGAACGCAAGCGATACCGTCCGCGTCCGCCGCGCTCCAGTTCCAGCAGCCACTGCTTCCGCTCCAGCCCGCCGGCATAGCCGGTCAGGGTGCCGTCGCGGCCGATCACCCGGTGGCAGGGCACGATCACCGCGATGGCATTGGCGCCATTGGCCAGCCCCACGGCCCGCACGGCGGTCGGGCGGCCGATGGTCTCGGCCAGCTGGCCATAGGTGCGGGTCTGGCCATGCGGAATGGCGCGCAGGGCCTGCCACACCGACCTCTGGAATTCCGTGCCGCCCGTCTCGATGGGCAGGTCGTCCAGGGCCGTGGCGTCTCCTGCGAAATACTCCGCCAGCGCCGCCCGCACCGGTCCGGTCTGCCCGCCTTCCGACAGGTCGGTGACCCCATGCCGCAGCCGCATCAACCGGCGCATGCGCGGCTCATAGTCGGCAAAGTCCAGCGCATGGACCACGCCCTTCGCATCGGTGACGACCAGCATCTGGCCGAGCAGTGCGTCCACCCGGTCCAGCCATAGTTCAGGCGCGTTTCGCATCGGGTCTCTCCTCGTCGATCGTCAGATACAGGGCCGCATAGGCCCGCCAGGGGCGCCATCCTTCGGCGAGCGCTTCGGTCTCCGGATGGGGCCAGCGGTCGGCGGGCGCCACGGCCCCGTCGTCCAGCACCCACGGCCCCGGCAGGCGCAGTCCGGGCTGCGCGGCGACCCTCGGGCCCAGGACCGGATCCTTGCCCAGGTCCCGCATCAGCGCTTCGGGATCATGGCCCAGGTCGAACACCCGCCGCACCCGCGCCAGCACCCGGGGCAGGGCCTCCAGCCGGTCCGCCTCGACCCCGACCTGCAGGGCATGTCCCCGGCCCGCTCTCGCCTCGACCCGTCCGGCGGTGCCGTCCTCGTCGCGGTCCAGTTCACGCGACCAGATGCCGCCCTCGACCGTATCGCCCCGCGCGGCCAGCGCCGCCAGCAGGGCATCAAGCTCATACGGCGGCCGCCAGCTCAGCGACAGCTCGACCCCCGCCCCGGCCTCCTCATCCGCCCCGCGCCTTAGCGCCGACGGCGGCCGGTCATAGAGGGCCTGAAAGGTCTCGTTGAAGCGCCGCACACTGCCGAACCCCGAGGCCATGGCTACCTCGGCCATCGGCAGGCGCGTCTGGTGCAGCAGCGCCTTGGCCAGCCGCACCCGCCGGGTCTGGGCCACCGCCACCGGCGAGGCGCCCAGATGCGCACCGAACAGCCGCCTCAGGTGCCGCTCGCCCACACCCAGCCGATCACACAGGAGCTCCAGCCCGCCCTCATCCAGCGCGCCTTCATCGATCATCTGCAGCGCCCGGCTGACGGTATTGGCGGTCCCGCGCCAGGCCCCGCCGGTCGTGACTTCGCCCCGCCAGGCGGAATAGTCCGGTGCCGTCTCGGGCCGGCAGCGCAGGCACGGGCGATAGCCTTTCGCCTCGGCCTCGGCGGCGCTGGCGACAAACTCGACATTGCCGAACAGCGGCGTCCGCGCCGGACACACCGGACGGCAATAGATACCCGTCGTCTTCACACAGGTGTGGAAGCGCCCGTCGAACCGCGCGTCGCGAGCAACGACGACGCGGTAACAGGCTTCGGCCGACAGGGGGGGCGGGGTCTCCATGCCGCGAACTCTGCCCCGGACCTCCGCACATGTCTCGCGGTTTTCGGACTCAGACCTTGGTCAGCCTCAGGTCCTGATAGTCATAGCTGAAGTCGATGTCGGGGCTGACGCCCTTGACCGTGGCCCGCACCGGCAGACCATCCTCCAGCTCGAAGGTGACAAACGCGTCCTCCTCCCGCTTGTCCGGGAAGCGGGTGCGGAAGGTCTCGCCGTCATAGGGCTCCAGCAGCCCCTGCAGCGCCGGATTGTGCGTGAAGCTCAGCCACAGCCCCCCGTCACGCCGCGCGATGACGATGTCGCCGTACCAGGGGTCACGCCAGGTCCCGGCATAGGCCGACAGCGGCAGGGAGGGCGCAGCCCCCGCCGCCTGCTTCGCGCCGATCTCGACAGCGGCAGCCAGCGACCGCTCCGTCGATTGCGCCAGATAGGTCTGGCTGTCGGCAATCCAGTCGAATCCGGTCTTGTCCATGACGATGTCGGCGATGCCGCTGCGCAGCGCCCTGAGCAGATAACTCTCCTCGGCGTTCGAGAAGATGGCAAAGCCGGCATTCCGGCCGGGCAACAGCACGGTCGCGGAAATCCCGCCCGGCGAGCCGCCGCCATGACTGATCAGCCGCTCGCCGCGATAGTCCTGTACCGCCAGCCCCATGGCGTAGGTCGAGGCGATCGACCTTCCCGGCAACTCGGCCGTCGGCCCGGGCGAGGACGAACTGATGATGTTCGGCCGGACCATCTCACGCGCCGAGGCTTCGGAGAACAGCTGTGTCCCGTCAGGCAGCTTGCCGTCGGCCAGCCGCACCGCGATCCATTTCGCCCAGTCATGCGGTGTGGAACAGATGCCGCCCGCAGCCGCCGCCGAATCCCAGTTCCAGACTTCCGCGATACTGTCGGCGATCCTCTGCATCTCGCCCTGATAGCGCAACGGAGGTCCGATCCGGCCATGCGGCAGGGCCGATTTCGCGGGGTCGGCCAGCGTCGCCATCGGCACGGTCTCGGACATGCCCACCCGGTCGAGAATCCGCGTCTGGACAAAGTCCTCCCACGCCATGCCCGAGGCCGCGGCCAGCACCTCGCCCGCCACCACGAACATCAAATTGCAGTAATGGTACCGCGCCCGGAACTGGTCTTCGATCGGCACATAGGGGATGGCCGCCATCACCTCGGCCCGCGTCCGGTCGCTGTTCGGCCAGAACAGCAGGTCCCCGGCCCCCAGTCCGAAGCCCGCCCGGTGGCTCAGCGTATCGCGGACCGTGATCCGCTCGCCGATGAACGGGTCCGACAGGGTAAAGCCGGGCAGATAGGTCCGCACCGGCTCGTCCCACTTCACCTTGCCCTCGTCGACCATGATGGCCAGCGCCGAGGCCGTGACGTTCTTGGTGTTCGACGCGATGGCGAACAGGGTGTGCTGGTCCGCCCGCCCCGGCCGGTCCATGGCCTTGACGCCATAGCCGCGCGTCAGGATCGCCTCGCCGTCCTTGACCAGCGCCATCCCCAGCGCCGGCTGATCCGGAAAGGCCGCCATGCAGCGGATCACATAGGCATCGACCGCGGCCGCCAGCTCCGAATGGTCATGGGCGGCCTCCTGCGCCCAGGCCTTCATCGGCAGGGCCGCAGCCCCCGCACCGGCGAACAGCGCCGACCGGCGCGACAGGGACAGGCTCATGGGGCACTCCTTGGACAATCGCGCGAACGCTAGCCCCCTGCGGCCGCCTTCGCTAGCCCCGCCGCCACCGCTCCAGCTGCTCCAGGATGGCGGCCTCGATCTGGGTTCGGGTAAAGCCAGTCAGGTCATGCCGGCGCCCGTCCTGCCCGCGCCCGGTCAGGCGCCATTCGCTGGCCCGCCGACCTTCCGGCGCGTTCAGCGCGGAAAAGGCGGGCAGGGCGCGCGATGTGGCCATCAGGGACCAGCGGAAATCCGTCCAGCCCGGATGGTGCACGACCAGATCGGCCCCGGTGTCGGATGGCACGACCTCGGCGGTTTCCACCCCCTCGGCGGTCAGGGCGGCAGCTACTGCCTCCATAGCGGGCAGGCCGTGCCGTTCGATCTGGCGGTCGATGTCCTTGCGGCGGGCGGGCGACAGGATGCGTTTGACCTGTTCGCCCAAGGGCGGCGTCTCGGTCTCGATCTCGCGCCCGGCAGCGTCGGCGAACATCTGTCGTGACAGCCCCACACTCAACAGGATCATGATCACCGCAAACGGCAAGGCCGCCACCAAGGTCGCCGCCTGCAAGGCGCCCAGACCGCCGGCCAGCAGCAACAGCGCGGCGGCTAGACCTTCCAGCGAGCACCAGTAGACCCTCTGCCAGCGCGGGGTCTCGTCCGCCCCGCCCGAGGCGATCGTGTCGATCACCAGTGAGCCCGAGTCCGCACTGGTGACAAAGAAGACCGCCACCAGCAGCACCGCCAGTGTCGAGGTGATCGCCGTGCCCGGCAGATACTCCAGGAACCGGAACAGGGCCGTCGACAGGTCCGTCTGCACCGCCTGGGTGATCGCGCCCGCGGCCGTCCCCATGTCGATGGCGATGGCCGTATTGCCGAACACCGTCATCCACAAAAAGGTGAAGCCCGTCGGCACCAGCAGCACCCCCATGGCGAACTCGCGCACCGTCCGCCCGCGCGAGATGCGGGCAATGAACATGCCGACGAACGGCGACCAGGCGATCCACCACGCCCAGTAGAACAGCGTCCAGCTGGCCATCCAGCCACGCGGCTCATAGGCATAGAGGTTGAAGGTCCGCTCGAAGAAGTGGTCCAGATACAGGCCGAAATTCTGCACCAGCGCCTTCAGCAGGAATCCGGTCGGCCCCGCCACCAGAACGAACAGCATCAGCCCGACGGCGATCACCAGATTCAGTTCGGACAGTCGCCGCACACCCCGGTCCAGACCGGTCAGCACCGATAGGGTCGCGGCCCCCATGACGAGTGCGATCAGCCCCACCTGCACCCACGGGCTGGACGGCAGGCCGGTCAGATAGTTCAGCCCGCTGTTTATCTGGGCCACGCCCAGCCCCAGCGAGGTGGCGATCCCGAACAGCGTCCCGCAGATGGCAAAGATGTCCACCGCGTCGCCGATCGGGCCGTTGATCCGCCGCCCAAGCAGCGGGTGCAGCCCTGACCGCAACGTTAGCGGCAGGCCCTTCCGGTGGGCGAAATAGGCGAGGCTCAGCCCGACCACAGCATAGATGGCCCAGGCATGCACGCCCCAGTGGATGAAGGTGATGACCATCCCCTCTCGCGCGGCGGCAAAGGTCCCGGGCGCGGCGTCCGGCGGGGCGGCATAGTGCTGGACCGGCTCCGCCACAGCGAAATACATCAGGCCGATGCCCATACCGGCAGCGAACAGCATGGCCAGCCACGACAGATAGGGAAAATCGGGCTCGGCCTCGTCGGGGCCCAGCTTCAGCCGTCCCGTCGGCCCCATGGCCAGCACCAGAACCACCATCAGGAACCCGGCCACCGACGCCACATAGAACCAGCCAAAGGTGTCGATCACCCAGGCCTGGGCGTGGCCAAAGGCATAGTCCGAGGCGCCCGGTGCCAGCAGGGCGGCCGCCAGCAACAGGCCGATGATCAGGCTGGCGCCCCAGAAGACGCGCGGGTTCATTCTTGACTTGAACATGGGAGACCAGCGTGACCGTTGGCATCCGGTTCCTCAACCCCCTTACTTTGTGGCAAGGCGGGACGGGGAGAGTCCGATGACACGCACACTCGACATCGCCGTGGTGGGGGCCGGGCCGGCGGGGCTGGCGGTCGCGACCCTGTTGGCGCGCGCCGGGCATCGTGTCGTCGTCCATGAGCGCTTCGATCAGGCCGCGCCCGTGGGTGCCGGCTTCATGCTGCAACCGACCGGGCTGGCGGTGCTCGACGCCATGGGGCTGACGGGTGAGGTCGAGGCTCTCGCCCAGCCTATCGACCGTCTGTTCGGGCGAGAGGCCCGGCGCGGGCGGATCGTCCTCGACGTCGGCTATGCGGTCCTGTCGCGGCCCCGCCGCGCGCTGGGTGTCCACCGCGCCACCCTGTTTCATGTGCTGCATCGCGCCGCCCTCGCCGCCGGGGTGACGGTCGAGACGGGGCGAGAGATCGAGGCAGCCAATGCGGGCCGCATGACCGATGCCGCCGGCCGCACCGGCCCCGCCTTCGATCTGGTCATCGACGCCTCGGGCGCCCGTTCCGCTATCGCCGCATCGCTCGGCGCCCGGCGGCACGCGCTGTCCTATGGCGCGCTGTGGGCCGCCGTCCCCTGGCCGGGCGCGCCCTTCGATCCCCATGCGCTGGAGCAGGTCTATCGCGGCGCGGCCAAGATGATCGGCGTCCTGCCCGTGGGTCGCCGCCCGGACGCCATGCAGCCGCTCGCCACCTTCTTCTGGAGCCTCAAGACCACCTCTTATGACGATTGGCGCACGGCGGGCCTCGAGGTCTGGAAGGCCGAGGTGCGGACCCTCTGGCCCGAGGTCACGCCGGTGCTCGACAGCCTGACCGACCCGGACCAGCTGACCCTCGCCCGCTATGGCCACCACACCCTGGGCCGCCCGGTCGCCGACCGGCTGGCGGTGATCGGCGACGCCGCTCATTCGGCCAGCCCCCATCTGGGGCAGGGGGTGAACATGGGCCTGCTGGACGCCTTCGCCCTGTCGCAGGCGCTGGGCGACCATGCCGATCTGGATCAGGCGCTCGCCGCCTATGCCGCCGCGCGCCGCTGGCACATCCGCCTCTATCAGGCGCTCAGCCTCGGCTTCACCCCCTTCTATCAGGCCGACGGCCGGCTGCTGCCCTGGGTGCGCGACCATGTGCTGGGCAAGCTGGCCCGCCTGCCGCTGGCCGACCGCCTGCTGGCCGCCACCGTCTCGGGCCTGCTGCTGGATCCGCGGCCCTAGTGCGTCTCCCCTATCGCGTTACCCACGCCATCCAGAGCGCGACCAACAGGATGCCGCCGCCCATCACCGCCCCCGCGGTCCGCCCTTCCAGCCGCCGCAGGACCGGCCCGCCGGCGCCCGCCGCCGTCACCACGATTGCGGCGTGGATGGTGGTCGCCACCGCCAGATGCAGCCCGCCCAGCGTCAGCGCCTGCGCAACCGTCGATCCCGCCCCGGGCCGGATGAAGGTCGGCAGCAGGGCGGTGTAGAAGACCGCCGCCTTGGGATTGAGCAGATTGGCCAACAGCCCCTTGAGGAACAGGGTTCGGCGCGAGCCCTCGCCGCCGTCTGCCGGACCGGTGCCCGGCCCCCGCCACGCCTCCCACGCCAGCCAGACCAGATACAGCACCCCGGCCCAGCGGATGATCTGGAACAGCCACGGCCACTGGAGCACCAGCGCACTGACGCCCGCCACCGCCGCCAGCATCCACGCGGCCAGCCCCAGCGTCACCCCGGCTACCGCCGCCAGCGCCGCCGTTCGGCCCCGTCCCGCCGCGATCAGGGCCAGCCAGCCCATGTTCGGCCCGGGCGTCAGCTCGACCAGCGCCACCGCCACCAGAAACGGCAGGATCACGGTCGGCTCGAACAGCGAGAACAGGGGAGGGGCCGGGCTCATTGAAGCTTGACCCTAGTCTCATCCCCGAGGGGCTGAAAGCGCGCAAGGGCGACGGCACCGCTGTGATGCCGTCGCCCTTGCTGGCAGCCTGGCCTACTGCGGCGTGCCGGTCACATAAAAGGTCGTCCCGCTCGACAGACTGTTCTGCAGGGCGCCCCGGATCTGACGGATGGCGTAGAGAGCCTGGGCCGCCTGGGCCTGGCCCGACACGGCGCCGACGCTGGCATCGACCAGCACATGGGCGATGGTGCTGGCGCCGCCGACGCCGTTCAACTGGGCCTGCAGATTGGCGCGGCCGTTGGCGTCATTGCCCTGGCTGTCGACCCGTACGAGCGCCGTGTTGGAGATGGTCCGCCCCCCGCGCCATACATCGGGCAGGTTGACGTTGGCGATGGCGGTTCGGGCGTCGGTGTTCTGGGCTGCGTTGAAGACGACGCCATTCGGGATGGGGCCGCCCTGGACTACGGTGATGGGCATGAGAGTTCCTCGATAAGGGAGGGCTCCGGCGGGCCACGCTGGCGCGGCCCGCCTCGGCCCGGTCAGGGGTCAGGCCTGGTCGTCCAGCCGGGTGCTGATCACACCCAGCAAAACGGGCACGGTGGACGGCGGCGGGGCGATGGTCACGGTGGCGCTCTCCGCGTCGAACGACGCGCTCGACTTGTCGGCATAGGTCGAGGAGTGCGTTTCCCCCACGACGAACGGGCCGAAGCCGAAGCCGGCGGTGGTCTGCGACTGGAACTGCGAGGCGAAGGTCGAGAAATTCTCCTTCGACATCGACAGGGTGATTTTGGGCTGGAAGCCGATCACCGCCTGGTACGGAATCCGCGCGAGCGCCCCGGCGGGCGAGAACAGGTCCGGCGAGCCGGGCAGGAGCTGGTTGCGGAAGCTCTGCACCAGTCCCAGGTCGAACCAGCCGCCCGGCGCGATGGTAAAGGTGTTCAGTCCGACGAAGTCGATCGTCATGCTGAAGCTGCTGTCCATGGCGAAACTGGTCTGGGTGTCCTGCGAGGAAGACGTCTCGCCCCACACGTCGAAGAAGCCGTACGAGAACAGGCCGGCGCTCTCGCTGCTCCAGCCCATGTTCTCGAAGCCCTGGGCTGCGCTGGATCCGTTCATGACCACCGACGCGGCCGGCGGCGCCTTGCTGGCGCTGTTGGCCTGCCATTGCTGATAGACCGAGGTGAAGCTCTGCAGCGCAAAGGCCGGATCATAGCTGGGGATCAGGGCGCTGGGGGCCGGGGGCGGCGTGCTGCCGGGCAGCACGGGCGCAGAGCCGGCCGGCGCCGCCGAGCCCGTCTTGACCGCCATATTGTAGCTGTTCGCCGACAGGATGTCGGCCGCGCCGCCGGTCGGGCTCAGCCGGTTGCGGGCATTGGCGATGATCTCATAGCCCTGCCCGTACTTCTGGGTCATCAGCTGCTGCCAGGCCGAGGTGGTGGCATCCAGCGCGTTCTTGGCCTGACCGTAGGTCAGATACTGCTGGGTCACATAGTCAGAGAACGAAATGCCCGGCACCACGGCCTTGTAGGCCGTCCATGCCGCGATGGCCTGGCCCTGCACGTTCTGGAAATTGGTCTGGGCGGCATTCATGTTGGCGGCGGCGATATTGATCTGCGAGTCCAGGTTGGGATTGGTGTCGCCGTGCAGGTCGATCGCGTCCAGGAACCGCTGATAGGCCGTGAACAGGCCGCTGCCGGGCGCATAGCAGGGGCTGGGCGCCGGGATGGTATTGCCCAGATTGTAGATGTAGCCGTTGACCACGGCCGGGTCCGGGTTGCCCAGGTCCAGCGACAGCGTCGATGAGGCCATCGAGAACTGCTGCTTGGTCGGGTCAAAGTCGGGGGCGGCGAATTTCAGGATCTGGTGGCCGTACATCGACCACAGGTCATCAGTGCTGGGCATGGTGTGTTCCTCTCTGTTGAGGATCACAGGTTGAGATCAATGCACCTAAAACGTGTATGCGGAACCGTTCCTCACCAACCTCGGGTTCGCGCCCGACGCTTGCGCAGGGCCCGTGTCGTCACCCCGAATTCCTGCGCAACAGAGGCGTCGGTCGCGCCCGCCCGCAGGGCCTCCTCGATCGCCAGTCCGCGCAAGGCGACGAACACCCCCCAGGCGGAGGGCACCTCGATCAGGCCCGACCCCACGGCCCCCTCCAGCATCCGCCGATGGGTGCGCGGGCCGACCGACACGCCGAGCGCGCCCGCGCACCGGTCCGGATCGGCAGACACATACACCCGGCGCCCGCCGCGCGTCCCGACCAGGGCCAGCATGGTCTCGAACCCCTCATTGCCGGCGATCTCGGCCGCCGCCCAGGGCAGGGCGGCCAGCGCCCGGGCGCGGTTCTGCTCCAGAAAGTCGAGCAGGGCGGTGTGGTCCGGCCCCTCACGTCGGGGTAGGCCGGAAAACAGCGGCCCCCACGAACGGGGCTGATCATCAAACGCCTGCCCCATGATGCCCTTCGCGCCCTACAGGTCGGGCCGGCCCCGTCCCCTGACGCGCCACATGTTCACTTTTTGTTCGCCGCATCAACTGCTTTGTGAAGCCCTTGCAGCCGATGCCCCGTGCGCCCACTTCTGGCTTGAGCGGGCCGCGTCGCTTGACTGCAAGGGCGCATCCCGTCGCAATCCGCCTCTGAAGGGGATGACCACAGATGAATCTCGACCTCTACTCCGACCGCGCCAAATCCGCCGTCCAGGCCGCCCAGTCGCTGGCGCTGGCCCGCCGGCATCAGCAGTTCGCGCCCGAGCACCTGCTCAAGGTGCTGCTCGAGGAGCGCGACGGCCTCGCCCGCAATCTGATCACGGCCGCCGGCGGCGATGCGGCCAAGGCCGAGCGCGCCGTCGAAACCGCCCTGTCAAAGCGCGCCCAGGTCTCGGGCGGCTCGGGCCAGCTGTATCTGGACGGCGACACCGCCCGCGTCTTCGCCACCGCCGAGGTCTCCGCCAAAAAGGCCGGCGACCAGTTCGTCACGACCGAGCGCCTGCTGTCGGCCATTGCGAAAGACGGCGGCGTGGCCGCGACCGTGCTCGGCTCGGTCGGCGCCACGCCGGATGCGCTCGAGGCCGCCATCACCGAGCTGCGTAAGGGCCAGACTGCCGACAGCGCCGGGGCCGAGGACGCCTATGACGCCCTGAAACGCTATGCCCGCGACCTGACCCAGGCCGCCCGCGACGGCAAGGTCGACCCGGTCATCGGCCGGGACGAGGAGATCCGCCGCACCATCCAGGTCCTGGCCCGCCGCACCAAGAACAACCCCGTCCTGATCGGCGAGCCCGGCGTCGGCAAGACCGCCATCGTCGAGGGCCTCGCGCTGCGCATCGTCAACGGCGACGTGCCGGAATCGCTCAAGGACAAGAAGGTCCTCGCCCTCGACATGGGCGCCCTGATCGCCGGCGCCAAATACCGCGGCGAGTTCGAGGAGCGGCTCAAGGCCGTGCTGAACGAGGTCGGCGCCGCCGAGGGCCAGATCGTCCTCTTCATCGACGAAATGCACACCCTGGTCGGCGCCGGAAAGGGCGACGGCGCCATGGACGCCTCCAACCTGCTGAAGCCCGCGCTGGCCCGCGGCGAGCTGCACTGCGTCGGCGCCACCACGCTGGATGAATACCGCAAGCACGTGGAGAAGGACGCCGCCCTCGCCCGCCGCTTCCAGCCCGTCTTCGTCGAGGAGCCCTCGGTCGAGGACACCGTCTCCATCCTGCGCGGCCTCAAGGAGAAGTATGAGGTCCACCACGGCGTGCGCATTTCCGACAGCGCCATCGTCGCGGCCGCCACCCTGTCGAACCGCTACATCACCGACCGCTTCCTGCCGGACAAGGCCATCGATCTGGTCGATGAGGCCGCGTCGCGCGTCCGCATGGCCGTCGACTCCAAGCCCGAGGCGCTGGACGAGATTGACCGCCGCCTGGTCCAGCTCAAGATCGAGCGCGAGGCCCTGAAAAAGGAAACCGACACCGGCTCAAAAACCCGGCTGGAGAAACTGGAGTCTGAAATCGACGGACTCCAGGCCGAGTCCGATGACCTCACCAATCGCTGGAAGGCCGAAAAGGAAAAGGTCGGCCAGTCCGCCCAGCTGCGCGAGACGCTGGACCGCCTGCGCGCCGAACTGGCTACCGCCCAGCGGAACGGCGACCTGGGCCGCGCCTCCGAGATCGCCTATGGCCAGATCCCCCAGATAGAGCGCCAGCTGGAAGAGGCCGAGGCCAATGAGGCCGATAAGGCCGGCCCCCTCACCCCCGAGGTCGTCGACGCCGAACAGATCGCCGCCGTCGTCAGCCGCTGGACCGGCGTGCCCGTCGAAAAGATGCTCGAGGGCGAACGCGAAAAACTGCTCGCCATGGAAGACGCCCTGGCCCGCCGCGTGGTCGGCCAGGACGAGGCCCTGGCCGCCGTCTCCGATGCCGTCCGCCGCGCCCGCGCCGGCCTCAACGACCCCAACCGCCCGCTCGGCTCCTTCCTGTTCCTCGGCCCCACCGGCGTCGGCAAGACCGAGCTGACCAAGGCGCTGGCCGAATTCCTGTTCGATGACGAGGCCGCCATCACCCGCATCGACATGTCGGAATATATGGAGAAACACGCCGTCAGCCGCCTGATCGGGGCCCCTCCCGGCTATGTCGGCTATGACGAGGGCGGGGCCCTGACCGAGGCCGTTCGCCGCCGCCCCTATCAGGTCGTGCTGTTCGACGAGGTGGAAAAGGCCCACCCCGACGTCTTCAACGTCCTGCTCCAGGTGCTGGACGATGGCCGCCTCACCGACAGCCAGGGCCGCACCATCGACTTCAAGAACACATTGATCATCATGACCTCCAATCTCGGCTCCGAGGCCCTGTCGCATCAGGCCGAGGGCGAGGACGTCGAGGCCGTGCGCCCCGTGGTCATGGAGGCCGTCCGCGCCCACTTCCGGCCCGAGTTCCTGAACCGCATCGACGAAATCGTCCTGTTCCAGCGCCTCGGCCGCGAACAGATGGGCGGCATCGTCCGCATCCAGCTGCAGCGCTTCGAAAAACTGCTGGCCGACCGCCGCCTGACCCTCGCCCTCGACGACACCGCCGCCGCCTGGCTCGCCGACAAGGGCTACGACCCGGTCTATGGCGCCCGGCCGCTCAAGCGCGTCATCCAGAAGGAACTGGTCGACCCGATCGCGACGAAGCTGCTGGCGGGTGAGATCGACGACGGGTCGGTGATCGCCGTGTCAGCCGGGGCCGACGGGCTGGAGATCGGCAAGGCGCGGGTGCATTAGAAAAACGGCGATTGATAGAACCGCCTCACTTTGTTAGAACTGATCGTGAACTTAAGGGGCACATACATGGTACGCCGGGTCACGCCTTCACAGTTGCAGAGCATGATGCGCGAAGCGCAACGGAAGCAAAAAGCTGCGATCGACAACTACAATCGAGAAGTTCGTCGCCATAACGACAAGGTTCGGCAATCCATTAATGAAATTAACCGCGATATCGATCGTTACAATCGCGAGTCTAGGCAGAATCACCAAAAGCAGAAGGCTGCGATCGATAGCCACAATAGGGCGGTTCGAGCGCATAATGCCAAGGTCGAGGCTAACCGTCGTAGGGTCCGCCAGGAACTGACTCGACTATCGAATAATGTCGCCAGCCCAACCTACCAGACGGTCCGAACTGCTTCAGTTCGATTGAATGAGTCGTACGATGCCGTGCAAAGGCACTACGGCGAGTTTGGAAATGACCGGGAAGAATTTCTGGCTGGTGAATTGGTCGCAAGAGAGAATGCGAACAGTCTATCTCTCGCCAATGCGCTCTCCGGCGCGGATGACGTTGCGGATGAAGGCGAGCAGACTGAAACTGAAATCCGCGACGAGCTTCTGTCCATTTCGGAAGACTTGGATCATCGTTGGAAAGGCGCGCTTTTCGCACTCAGCCCTCGCAACCCAGATGCGGCGCGCCATTTCTGCACGAGCGCGCGAGAGATTATCACAATCATCCTCGACACGAAGGCTCCTGACGCAGCGGTCGAGCAGACGGTGCCGAACTGCGCGAAAACACCTCAGGGCAAGCCGACGCGCAGGGCGAAGATCGAGTATCTTCTTTCGAAATCCGGTTTGGAATCGGAGGCCATGACAAATTTTGTCGATCAGGACATGACGAATGTCGTCGAGCTTTTCAGCGTGTTCAACAGCGCAACACATGGTGAGGCGGGAAAGTACAGCCTGAGCACATTGCGTGCCCTCCGCGTCCGCGTGGAGGGTGGCATTTTCTTCCTGACAAAGATCGCGGCTTAGAAGCGCTGCTTAACTTAAGCGGGTCCACGGTCAGATGGCTTCTGCCGCCGCCCTGACCTCGTTCGTTACATCCCGCGCGCCGGCCATATCCCAGCAACTGTCTTCCAATCGCAGCAGCCATCCGTTCGCATGCTTGCTGTACCGGCAACGCGCCTCGAGCCCCTCGTGCGGAAGGATGATGGCTCGCTGGACCTGATACCTACCGTCGAACAGCACGGCGGCGAGGTAATCGAACTTCTTCTCCGGCAGACCACGCAAATAGCTCAATTGCCGTGAGCCGTTGTGGGCCGTCAGACGGCGGCTCTTGATCTGATAGCGCGCGCCGTCCTTGTCCGTGGCGTCGTGCCCGGCCGCCGACGAATTCTCCAGCGTCCACCCGAAGGCGGTGGAGAAGAGCAGTTCGGCATAGTCGCCCACGGGACTGTTCGAGGTGCGCACCACCTCGCGCCGCCGCAGTTCCTCCATCACCTCGGCATGCAGGGTCAGAAGTTCCCGGATCGACGCGCGGGCCAGTGGCGGTTCCTCACTCGGCGGCTCGGTCGGACCTGATAGGGCGGCCACGGCGAGCGGCTGATCCTTCCGGGGATCGGCCTCGTATTCCTCCGGCGGCACGGCCTTCCTCAGCATATTGCCGAGGTTCATTCGGACCTGGCCGGGGTTCAGGTGCGCGTACTGCTCACGCCGGTCGATACCGTACTGCAGCGCGATGGCGTGCAGGGCCTCGACGTCCAGCGATCCATCGGGTGCCGTCACCTGTGGCCGGAGCCACTGGTTGAATGCGTCGTTCTTCGTCAGGCGCTCCCACCGCTCGCGTCGTTCTCTGCTGATCTTCATTCGAGCCTCCCTCAAGCCAAGAGGAGACCTAACCGCGCCCTACGTCAAACGCGGTCATCCCCCCACCGCCTCCGCCGCCACGGCATCCGTCC
Source organism: Neptunomonas phycophila (assembly GCA_964224415.1). Taxonomy (GTDB): domain Bacteria; phylum Pseudomonadota; class Alphaproteobacteria; order Caulobacterales; family Caulobacteraceae; genus Brevundimonas. The sequence goes on along the minus strand of CAXQIE010000012.1, from coordinate 96,186 downwards.
AGGCCTGTTTGCAGGCGGTGTAGGCCGCGCTGTCGTCGGGGTGGAGGGCGGCGCAGCGGGCCTCACCCCTCCGACCCTTCTCCCGATGGGAGAAGGTGGCCGCGAAGCGGTCGGATGAGGGTCGGTGGTCTCCTTCGGCGTGAGCCGTCGCAGTGCCGGTGCCACGGCTCACGCCGACTTCAGGCAGCGCCCCTCACCCTTTCGCGCAAGCCGCCCGCTTCGCGTGCGGGCGCTCAAGCCCTCTCCCAACGGGAGAGGGAGCGCACCACCGGCCCCCCCACCCTTTGACGCTTCGCGCCGCCCTTTGGGTCGGCTGGCGCATCGCTCCGCTCTGCGAGCCTCAAGCCCTCTCCCATCGGGAGAGGGGGCTACAGCCCCAGCGCCATCGCCTGCTCGCGGATTGCCGCGTCGATGCGCGCCGGTTCGGCCAGCACCTGATCGTTGGTGAACCGGACCACGGTCCAGCCCAGCGCCTCGATGGCCTGCTGACGGAGGTGATCCCTCAGGACAACGTCATCGCGTCCATGCACCCCGCCGTCGATCTCGATGACCAGCCGCAGGGGCATACACGCAAAGTCGACCACATAGGGCCCGACCGGATGCTGACGCCGGACCTTCCATCCATCGACCGCCCCACCGCGAAGCCGCGCCCAGATCCGGTCCTCCACCATGCCGCTGCGCTGGCGCAACGACCGGCCGCGCGGTGTCAGACCCCCGGCGGTCATTGATCCAGGTCCCCGCTCATGCCGCGCCTCTCCCCCTCGGCTCCCCCCAATCTTATCAGCACACCTCCCGGCCGTGTTAGGCTGCCGGACCTCGCTCCACCCACCCGGACCGATTCAGACCATTCAGACTCTTCAGACGGTACTTTTTCACCGTCTGAATTCCCCCCGCCCGATCCCGATTTCAGACCATTCAGACTATTCAGACGGGTCTTTCTCGCCACTCACCCCTCGCCACTCGCCACTCAGAACCCATGCACACCCTCTTCATCGACGCCGACGCCTGCCCCGTGAAGGACGAGTGTTTCCGCGTGGCCGAGCGGGTGGGGTTCCGGGCCATCGTGGTGTCGAACGGCTGGATCAACACGCGCCGCGCGCCCTTCATCGAACAGGTGGTGGTCGATGCGGGGCCCGATGTGGCCGATGACTGGATCGCCGAGCGGGCGGGCCCGGGCGATATTGTGGTGACGTCTGACATCCCGCTGGCCGACCGCTGTCTCAAGGCCGGGGCCCAGGCGCTCCGGCCCAACGGCACGGCCTTCACCCCCGACTCGATCGGATCGGCCCTGGCCGGACGCTCGATCGGCGAGCACCTGCGCGGCATGGGGGTCGAGACCTCGGGCCCGCCGCCGTTTTCGGCGCGCGATCGCTCCAACTTCCTCCAGGCGCTTGACCGGGCGGTGGTCGTGGCCAAACGGGCGGGGGGCTAGGCCATGTGCGCCTCCTACGAAGCCCGCTTCAGCATTACCGAACTGGTCCGTCTGCTGAAGGAGGCGGAGGCCCCGCTCGACCTGCCGGGCGGCCTGCCCAACCTCGAGCCGCGCGACGAGGTCCGCCCCACCAACCTCGCCCCGGTCATCCTGGCCACGGTGGGGGAGGGGGCCGCAACCACCCGCCTTGCCAACCAGCGCTTCGGCTTTCCGCCGCCGGCGGGCCGCAAGGGCGGGCCGGTCATCAACTACCGCTCCGAGGGGCGGACCCTCGGCAACGGGCCGCGCGGCGGCCGCTGTCTGGTGCCGGCCTCGGGCTTTTACGAATTCACCGGCGACCGCTATCCCAAGACGCGCTGGCGGCTGTCGGCGGCCGACGGCCGGCCCCTGATGCTGGCGGCGGTCTGGCGGGCCGGGGCGGAGGGTCAGCCCGACGCCTTCTCGCTGCTGACGGCCGAGCCGGGGCCGGACGTCGCCCCCTATCACACGCGCGGGGTGCTGCCCCTGCCGGCCGGGGCGCTGGCGGACTGGCTGTTCGACCGCCGCCCGGCCGCCGACCTGCTGCTCCCCCCACCCGCCGGCACCCTGATCGCCGAACTGAAGCCGAGGGAGGCGCGCGACTGAACCGACGGGCCCTCCCGACCATTTGGCTTGCATGGACCTGCCCCAACTGCCCTGGATCGGCGCGGCGGCGCGCCTGCTCGAGATCGCCGGCGTGCTCGCCATCCTGCTCGGGGTGCTGGTCGCCCTCGTCCTGTTCGCCCGGGATCTCTGGCGCCGGCACGACGGGCGCGACGCCTATGACCGGCTGCGGGCCAATCTGGGCCGCGGCATCCTGCTGGGGCTGGAGTTGCTGGTCGGCGCCGACATCATCGCCACCATCACCGCCCCCCTGTCGTTCGAGAGCGTCGGCCTGCTGGCCCTTATCGTCGGCATCCGCACCTTCGTCAGCGTCTCGCTGGAGATGGAGATCGGGGGCCGCTGGCCCTGGCGGCGGGCCGAGAGCGAGGGGGGCGACGCCTCGCGCTAGCCCCGCGCCAGAATGGCCGTCAGCGAGCCGTCGCTTTCCAGGATGACCACCTCGGCCTCGGCCAGGGTCCGCCCTCCGGCCTCCCGGACGGCGGTCAGGGCCTCGTCCTCGGTGACCCGCTCGCGGCGCAGGGCCTCGGTCACGGGCGCCCCGCCGCGGACCAGCACCGTCGGCTCGGCCCGCACGCCCCGCTTCACCCATCCCCACCGGATCGACGACCAGGTGACGAGATACTGCAGCCCGATCAGGCAGGCGAAGGCCAGTACGCCCTCGGCCAGCGCCACGTCCGCGTTGAGCAGGATGGTCGCCAGCGTCGACCCCAGCGCCACGGTGACCACCAGGTCAAAGGCGTTCAGCTTGGACAGGGTCCGCTTGCCCGACAGCCGCAGGAACAGCACCAGCGCCAGATAGGCCAGCACCGCCACCACGGCCGTGCGCGCCAGCCCGCTCCAGCCCTGAAACAGCATCTCCATCCAGTCCATCGCGCTCTCCCTCGGTGGCTTGCCCAGGGAGGACAACAACCCGCAGGCCGGAGGGTTCAGTCGAGCAGGGCGGTGGAGGCGGCTTCCAGCTCGGTCTCGAGCCGCGCCATGAACCCGGCCCGCTTCAGCCCGGGCGGAATGGGGGGCAGGAACTCATAGACCACGGTGCCCGGCGTCCGGCGAAAGCCATGCGCTGGCCAGTGCAGGCCGGCATTGGTCGCCATGGGCACGCAAGGGCAGTCCAGGTCGCGGTATAGGGCGGCGATCCCGGGCTTGTAGTCGGGGGCGGCGCCGGGCGCGGTGCGGGTGCCCTCGGGGAAGATCAGCACCTGTCGGCCTTCGTCACGGCGCGCGCGGGCCTGCCGGACCATGCCCTTCAGCGCCGCGGAATGGGCCGAGCGGTCGATGGCGATCATATTGGTCCGCGCCGCGAACCAGCCGAAGAAGGGCAGGACCATCAGCTCCTTCTTCATGACGTAGCAGGGGTCGGGAAGGAAGGTGAAAGGGGCAATCACATCCAGCATGCCCTGGTGCTTGCCGGCGATCAGGGCGGGGCCCGAGGGCCGGTGCTCCAGCCCGCGCACCTCGACCTTGACCCCGCAGATCCACCGCAGGCCGAACAGCACAAAGGCCGCCCACATGCGGATCACCACCATCGAAGGGGCCCGCCCGAACAGCAGCACAGGCGAGAGGGACAGGGCAAAGATCGCCATCGACAGATACAGCCAGGCGACAAAGATCAGGGACCGCAGCGTCGTCACTCGCGGGCCTTCTTGGCGGCTTCCTCGGCCACGCCCTGCACGGCGTCGGCCGAGCGATCGCCGCTGATGCGCCGCACGCCCTCGCGCACCATGACAGTCAGATATTTCATATATTCCAGTGTCATACGCCGTGCCGTGACCGCCGCCCGCCACCAGCCGCGGTCGTCCAGCGCGGGCGTCTTGACGGCATAGGGGGTCAGCTCGACCCCGGGCAGGGCGCTGCGGATCTCCACCAGGCTGCGCGGCATGTGATAGTCCGAGGTCACCACGATCAGGCTGTCATAGCCGTTGGCCCGGGCCCAGCGGCCGATCTCCTGAGCGTTCCCCATGGTGTTCTCGGCCTCGAACCCCAGGTCGACGCAGCAGGCGAACAGCCGGGTCGAGCCGGGGGTCACGGCCTTTAGCTCGGCCTTCTGCACCTGACGGTTGACGCCCGAGATCAGCAGCCGATCGCCCTTGCCGTTCTCCAGCAGACGGACGGCGGCATCGACCCGCTCCGAAGACGGACCGGTCAGGGCGACGATACCGTCTGCGCGGGCGGGATCCTCCGCCGGCGTATAGCTCCGCACCCGGTCGGCAAAGGCAAACAGCCCGACCAGCCAGACGAGAGCGAGAATGCCAAGGAGGGCCAGAAAGCGCATCATGCTTAACTAGCCCCCGGTCCGCAGCCTGCCAAGCCACAGACGGACCGACAGCCGCGCGGCGACCACGGCCACGACCGCTGTCACCAGGGGCAAGGGCGCCAGCCACACCAGGTCGGTCAGGATCAGGGGAAAGACCCGGCCGAGCGTCCCGGTCAGGGGTACCAGCGCCAGCCCCAGTCCGGTCAGCAGGGCCAGACCCGCTCCCACCGCTCCGGCCAGCGCTGCGTCCTGTCCCAGATGCCATTGGGCGAGGAAGGTCAGGCTCGCGTCGTCGGCACCCGCTGTCCGCAAGGCCTGAAGCGCGGTGGCCCGGCTTTCGACCGCCTGTCGCGCACTCAGCACGATGGCGGTGGCGGTCAGCAGGGCGGCGACCAGCACGGCCAGCAGCGTCAGGTCGCGCACCCCGCGCGCGGCGGCGGTGAAGTCCTCGCGCCAAAGGCTGTGGTCGTCGACCCTGCCGTCGACCCCGGCCTCGGCCAGCGCCCGGTTCAGGCTGACGGCGCTGGCGGGCTCGGCCGGGTCCAGTCTCAGACGCACCAGCTGCGGCAGGGGCAGGGTGGCCAGATCCGCCTCGCCCAGCCAGGGGCGCAGCAGGGCCTCGGCCTCGGCCCGCTCCAGCGCCACGGCCTCACGCACGCCGCGCACCCCGGCGAGGGCTTCGGCGGCGCGGGCAGCGGCGGTCGCCCCGCTCTCGTCGGCCCGGGGACGGATGAGAGCGGTGGCTTCGCGGCTCAAAGTACTGGCCCAGTCGTCGGCCGCCCGGCTGGCGCCGATGTGGGCCAGCAGGGTCAGCGCCGTCAGCAGGCTCAGCACGGTCAGCACCACCAGCCCCAGCCGCCGGGTCGCGCCTCCGTCGGGCCACAGGTCCGGGCCGATCAGCAGGGCAGGGCGCCTCATCGCGTGCGCTCCGGCTCGACCAGCCGACCGGCCTCGAGGTGCAGCCGCCGGTCGCCCTTGCGGGCCTCATGGCCCGGCCCCTCGTCGCGGGTCATGATCACGGTCGCCCCCTGCCGGTTCAGGGTGCGCAGCAGGCCCAGTATCCGTTTGGCCGAGGCGGCATCCAGTCCGGCCAGCGGCTCGTCCGCCAGGATCAGCTCCGGACCGGTCATCATGGCCCGCGCCAGCGCCACCAGACGCCGCTCGGCCCGTGACAGTGTCCCCGCCGTGCGCTCCGCCATGTCGGACAGGCCGACGAAGTCGAGCATGGCGGCCAGGTCCGCCTCGCGCCTCCGGGGGGCCTCACCGGTGACACGCAAGGTCACGGCCAGGCTGTCGGAGACGTTCAGGTGCGCCAGTAGCGGATCCTCCTGCGCAATCAGTCCGATCCGGCGCCGCAGCGCCAGGGCTTCACGTCCGCGCAACTGCGCCCGGTCCTGGCCGAACAGGACCACTTCACCGGCGTCCGGACGGACCAGCCCGGCGATCATCCCGATCAGCAGACTCTTGCCCGCTCCGGACCGCCCGGTAAGGAAGTTGAAAGAGCCCGTCGTCACAGTGAGATCGATACCCCGCAACAGGTCGGGGTGTCCGGCGTGGCCGAACGTCACGCCTCTCAGGCGCACCGGCCAGCCGGCTTCGCCTCGGGGGCCATCGGTCGGGCTGGACAGGTCAGAGGCGGCGATCGTGCGGGTCACATCGAATACAGGTCAGGGAAGCCGGGACAGGGGTCAACGGGGCGCGGGGTCGCTTCCGGAGGTGCGACGCCTCATGCCTTGCGGTCACCGTCCATGATACTGACCTGCCCTGCCTGCGCCACCAGCTATTTCGTGCCCGATACCGCGCTGGGAGACCGGGGGCGTACCGTGCGCTGCCAGTCCTGCGCCCACAGCTGGCACGCGATGCCGGAAGAGCCGCTCGAGCTGGAAGCCGAGGCTGTGCCGACGACGACCGTTCCGGCACCGGCTGAGACTTCGGCCCCGGCGCGCGAGAGCCTGGCGGAAACCCCGGCCCCCGAACTGCCCAAGGCCTACCGCGCCCGCGCCGAAACCGCCCGCCGTACTCGCCGCGCCGCCATGCACGGGGCGGTCTGGGCCGGCGTGGCCAGCATCTTTCTGGGCCTCCTCGCCGGGGCGTGGCTGTTCCGGGTCGAGGTGGTCGATATCCTTCCGCGCACGGCGGTGGCTTATGCCGCCGTCGGCATGCCCGTGAATGTCACCGGGCTGGAGTTCGAGGCCGTCGGGGCCCGCGCCCTGCCTGAAACCCCGGACAAGGTCATGGTCTCGGGCGCGCTTCGCAATGTTCGGGACCGCGAAATCGTCGCGCCCGCCGTGCGTGTGGCCCTGCTGGATGATCACGGCGCCGAGATCGCCCATGCGGTGGTCCGCACGGATGGTGCTCCCGTGCTGCCCGGTCAGGTTTCAGGCTTTGCCGTGGTTCTCGCTGATCCGGGGGGCAAGGCCACCGGGGTCGGGGTCGACTTCGTTCTCGACGCTCCGGCTGTCCCGGTCCCGGTCCAGCGTGCTCCCGCGCGGGAAGACACGACCGCTGAGCCCTCCCCGCCAGTCGATCCGGAGGGGGAGGCGTCGACCCAACCGGCCACGGTGGCGCTGGAATTGGTCGCCCCGGAGCCTCCGGCGCTGCGGCCGGCCCGGGCCCTGTCATCAGATACGCCACACGAACTGACGCCCGTTGCGGCCGTTCCGCTCGACAGCGCCGCCCATTAGGCGCTATCGGCCCCGCATGGCCGATCCGTCCTCTGACCGTCCCGCTCCGTCCGTCCTGCTCGATCAGGCCGGCGTGGCCGCCGTGGTCGAGGATCTGGCGCAGCGCATCGCCCCCCATGTGGACGACGAGACCGTGGCCGTGGTGCTGCTGACCGGCGGGCTGTGGTTTGCCGCCGATTTGACCCGGGCCCTGGCCCGTCAGGACCGCCATCTGCGCTTCGATGCCCTGTGGCTGGCGTCCTACGGCGACGGCAAGGAGAGCAAGGGACGGATTGAGGTGCGGGCCCCGCTGCAGCGGTCGGTCGAGGGCCGCAAGGTTCTGATCCTTGATGATGTGTTCGACACCGGCCTGTCGCTGGCGGAATCGGTGCGGCTGGTGCGCGAGGCAGGTGCCGCCGAAGTTCTCACCGCCGTCTTTGCCCGCAAGCCCTGGCCCCTGCCGCGTGCGCCCGAACCGGACTTTGTCGGCTGGGAGGCCCCGAACCGCTTTCTGGTCGGCTATGGCCTGGACCACGCCGGCGCCTGGCGCGGCCTGCCCGACATCTGCACCCTGGACTGAGGCTCAGTCGGCGAGCCAGGGCGCGACGGTCTCGCGCGCCAGCATGGCCGCATAGTCCGGGCGGGGCCGGACCACAGCAAACCGGTTACCGTCCACCAGCACCTCGGGCACCAGCGGGCGGCTGTTGTATTCGCTGGCCATGGCGGCGCCGTAAGCTCCTGCGCCTTTGAAGGCGACCAGGTCGCCCGCTTCCAGTTCAGGCAGCAGCCGGTCTCGGGCAAAGGTGTCGCCCGTCTCGCAGACCGGGCCGACGACGTCGTAGCGGCCCTCGGCTCGGCCCTGATCCGTCACCGGCATCAGCGGGTGGAAGGCATCATAGAGCGCCGGGCGCATCAGGTCGTTCATGGCCGCGTCGAGCACCAGAAAGCGCCGTCCGTCCGGCCGCGTGTTCACATGGATGACCCGGGACAGCAGCACTCCGGCATTGGCGACCAGCAGGCGCCCGGGCTCGAAGATCGTGTCCACGTCGAGACCCGCCATCGCCTCGCCGACCATCGCCGCATAGGTCGCCGGGTCGGGCGGGGTCAGCCCCGGCTCATAGGGCACGCCCAGGCCGCCGCCGAGGTCCAGGACCCGGACCGCATGGCCGTCGGCGCGCAGCCGGCGGGTCATGTCCGCCAGCACGCCGAAGGCATCACGCAGGGGCGTAAGGTCCAGAATCTGGCTGCCGATGTGGCAGGCGAGGCCGACGGGCCGTACCCGTCCGTTCGCGGCCGCACGGGCATAGAGGGACAGGGCCTCCTCGACCGGCACTCCGAACTTGTCGCCCCCGCCGCCGGTTGTGATCTTGGCATGGCCCCCTGCGCCGACGCCCGGGTTCACGCGGATGGCGATGTCAGGGCGGGGGCCCGTGGCTTCGGCCACACGTTCCAGTCGGTCCAGCTCCGGGCCGGACTCGACATTGATCTGGCGCACGCCTGCCTGCAGGGCAAAGGTGAGCTCCGCGTCGGTCTTGCCCACGCCGGAAAAGATAATGCGGTCGGCGGGAATACCGGCCGCCAGCGCCCGTCGGATCTCGCCTTCGGACACAGTGTCGGCCCCTGCGCCCAGTCGACCCAGGGTGGCGAGCACCGACAGATTGCTGTTGGCCTTGACGGCAAAAGCGATCAGCGACCGGCCGAGTGTGGGCCCCTGCGCCTGCAAGGCCTCGCGGAACACCTGATAGTGCCGGCTCAGGGTGGCGGTGGAATAGACATAGGCCGGCGTGCCGACGGTGTCAGCAATGTCGGCCAGCGGCACGCCCTCGGCATGGAGGGCGCCGTCGATGTGCTGGAAATGGTCCACGTCGTCTCGGGGAGGAGGGCGACCTCAGGCGGTCAGGAACGCGGGCTTCCGCTGCCCGAATAGGGATTACTGGGCCCGCCGTCGATCGGTTGCTGGGTCGAGGGACGATTGACCGTCGCCGGTTCATCCAGATTCGGCGCGCCGGCGTCACGCATGCCGCGTTCAGTACGACGCTCGGGCGGGGCGTCCAGATCGGCCATCCGGCCGCAGGCGGCGGTCCCGGCCAGCATCAGGCCGGCCAGCCCCAGAATGGCAATGCGGTTCGAAACGGTCATGACAGTCGCGTCTTCCATTCGGCGATGCGCGCGCGGACCTGCTCCGGCGCCGTGCCGCCATAGCTGCGACGACTGTCACAGGAAGCCTCAGGTGACAGCACCTTGTAAACCTCGGAGGTGATTCCGGGCTCGATCGCCGTCAGTTCGTCCAGCGGCAGTTGCGCCAGGTCCACGCCCAGGGCCTCGGCCCGCTTGACCGCCGCGCCGGTAATGTGGTGCGCCTGACGGAAGGGCAGGTCCAGTTCGCGCACCACCCAGTCGGCCAGATCGGTCGCGGTGGAAAAGCCCGAGCCCGCCGCCGCGCGCATGCGTTCCGTGTCCGGCGTCAGGGCTGCGACCATGGCGGTCATGGCGGTGAGCGCCAGGTCGAGAGCGTCGAAGGCCTCGAACACCGGCGGTTTGTCCTCCTGCATGTCCTTGGAATAGGCCAGCGGCAGTCCTTTCATGACTGTCGACAGGGCGACCAGCGAGCCCATGATCCGGCCCGTCTTGGCGCGCACCAGTTCGGCGGCATCGGGATTGCGTTTCTGCGGCATGATTGACGAGCCGGTGGTCAGATGATCGGGCAGGGTGACAAAGCCGAACTGCGGCGTCATCCAGATGACGATCTCCTCGGCCAGCCGCGACAGGTGTCCGGCGCAGATGCCGGCGGCGGCCAGGCTCTCCAGCGCGAAGTCGCGGTCCGATACGGCGTCCAGCGAATTGGCCATGGGCCGGTCAAAGCCGAGGGCTTCGGCGGTCATGTCACGGTCGATCGGGAAGGGTGATCCCGCCAGTGCCGCGGCCCCCAGCGGGCATTCATTCATCCGCGCCCGGGCGTCGGCAAAGCGCGAGCCGTCCCGCCCGAACATCTCGACATAGGCCATCAGATGGTGGCCAAGGGTCACCGGCTGAGCGGGTTGCAGATGGGTGAAGCCCGGCATCAGGTCCCCGGCATGGGCCTCGGCCTTGTCCAGCAGGGCCGACTGCAGCGCCTTCAGTTGACCCGCGGTATGGTCGCAGGCGTCGCGCACCCACAGGCGAAAGTCGGTCGCCACCTGGTCGTTACGGCTGCGCGCCGTGTGCAGACGGCCCGAGGCCTCGCCGATCAGTTCGGCCAGCCGCGCCTCGACGTTCATGTGGATGTCTTCGTACTGATCGCGGAACGGGAAGCTGCCGTCCCTGATCTCGGCCTCGATGGTGTCCAGCCCGCCCAGGATCGCCTCTGCCGCCTCGGTCGAGATGATCTTGCGCTCCGCCAGCATGCGACAATGGGCGCGCGATCCCGCCAGATCCTGTGGCCACAGGCGCTGATCGACGCCGATCGACACATTGATGGCCTGCATCACCGCATCAGGCTTGGCGGAAAAGCGTCCACCCCATAGGGTCTTTTCCGAAGTCGCTCCGGAAGCGGGGGAAGCGGCGTCAGGAGATGTAGGCCGGGACATGGCGTTAGGCTCGGATATCAAGGGTTCGGTGAAGACGGCTCTGGCCATCGGTGCGGCGGTTCTGGTCGCCCTGGTCGCCGGTGGCGTGCTGCTATATCCCCATATTGCCCCGGGGTCCAAAGGCGAGGCCGCTGCTGGCGCGGACGATGCGCCACAGAGCGAGCTGTCCGTCTATGCCAAGGGGCCGCTGACCCGCCTGTCCGCGCCGGTCGACCTCGTGCCCGCCCCTGACTACGGATTTGTCGATCGTGAGGGCGAGGCCGCCAACTTTACGGACTTCCGTGGCAAGGTGGTGGTGGTCAATCTGTGGGCCATGTGGTGCGCCCCGTGCCGGACGGAGATGCCGACGCTGGCCACCCTGGCCTCGGCCTATGAGGGCACCGACCTGCTGGTTCTGCCGATCAATGTCGATTCCACCGACGACGCCATCGCCGATGCCAAGAGCTTCCTCGATGTGCACGAGCCCCTGCCCTTCTATTCGGACAAGAGCTTCCGCCTGCCATTCCTGTTCCCGGAATCGGGCAAGATGCCCCAGACGATCCTGCTGGACCGTCAGGGGCGTATCCGCGCGACCTTTGCGGGCGAGGCCGACTGGGCCAGTGCCGAGGCGCGGGCCCTCGTCGACGCCCTTCTCGCGGAATCCTGAGACTTACTGGACGCGCTCGCCGGTGGCCGGGTTGACCGCGCCTTCGCGGCCTTTAGCAGCGGCTTCAGCCTGATTTTCCTCGAGTTCACTGGCGAGGTTGCCCGCGCCTTCCTCGACCGCATTGGCGGCGGCCATGGCGCCGGACTCGATCACTTCGCCGGCTTCGGCCGCGGCGTCACCAATGGCGTCACCGGCCTGTTCGGCATTGGCTTCGGTCTCTCGCTGCTCGGTCTCGGTGCAGGCGGCCATGCCAAAGGCGAGGGTCGAGGCAGCGGCGACGATCGTCAGAGTGCGTTTGATCATGGTCTGGTCCCTTCCGGATAGATGATCCGTCCAGAACGTCGGGCGAATGGCAGAGGTTGCAAATGTGCCCGTACGGGTGTTCCCATTTCCGCTGGGAGAATGGGAGGCTGATATGCAGATGCGGTACTTGGTGGCGGGATTTGCGGGGTTGGCTGCACTGGTCATGGCCGATGCGGCCTCGGCCCAGAGCACAGGCGGCACGGGGGGCACCGGGAACGGCCAACCGACTCAGATGTGGGGCTCGTCCTCGGGTCGCCTCGGCAGGCCCGCGGGGCGCCTGACCCAGGAGCAGTATCTGTTTCGATATGAAAGCGAGAGCGCCCGTAGAGATGCAGCCCTCAGCGAGCAGTCGCTGGTGGACCAGCACGGGGCCGACCGGGTCGATCTGGCCTATCGGGTTGGCGCCCTGGTCGATCTGGGCCGTTGCCGGGAGGCGCGCGCCATGGCCCTTGAGGAAGGCGACCGTCAGATGGCGATGCGCGTGCGTCAGACCTGTAGCGGTCTCTGATCCATCCTGCGTGCAGGAGATGGTGGCTGGAGGCGGACTTGAACCGCCGACCTGTGGGTTATGAATCCACCGCTCTAACCAGCTGAGCTATCCAGCCCCGGGTCACCGGGTCGCGGGGCCAAGGGGTCGGCCTTCGCGAGACGCGTCGCTATATAGGCCCGGCGCGCCGGGTTCAAGCGTCTCCTTTTCGGAACGGCGGCCGGTCGCGAACGTATAAGGTGACGCCTCGTTTACGCTCTGACCCAGGACCTGACATGCTCGCTTCCGCCCCCCTCCGCCGCAAGGCCTCGCACGCCGGTCGTTTCATGGCCGCCGCCTCGCTCGCTGTCCTGATGGCGGCCTGCAATGTGACGGGATCGGTTGGGGCCAGCCCGGCTGAGCCGGGTGATCCGGTCGAGACGCGTCCCGCCAATGCTCCGGACCAGCGGCCGGCCTTCGAAAATCAGACCCGCGCCCCCGGCGTCGTCACCGAAGGCCAGCTGAGCCATACGGTGGTGGCCGAAGGTCTGGTCGAGCCCTGGGGACTGGCCCTGTTGCCCGACGGCAACTGGCTGGTGACCGAACGCCCGGGACGCCTGCGGATCATCACCGCTGACGGTCAGGTGGGTCAGCCGGTCACCGGCCTGCCCGACGTCGATGCCCGGGGACAGGGCGGCCTGCTGGACGTCGTTACGGGTCCGGACTTCGCCAATGATCGCATGATCTACTGGAGCTATGCCGAGCCGCGGGACGGCGGCAATGCCACCTCCGTGGCGCGCGGGATGCTGTCGGAGGACGGCACGCGGGTTACCGGCGTCGAGGTGATCTTCCGCGCCCTGCCCACGTATGACGGCGACAAACACTATGGCTCGTCGCTGGCCTTTGCGCCCGACGGCAAACTGTTCATCACTCTCGGCGAGCGCTCGGACGCCCCCATGCGGCCCCAGGCCCAGGATCTGGGTTCGCATATGGGCAAGACCATTCGCATCAATGCCGATGGATCGGTGCCGGCCGACAATCCCTATGTCGGACAGGATGGAGCCCTGCCGGAAATCTGGTCGCTGGGTCACCGCAATGTCCAGGGGATCGCCATCGGCGCTGACGGCGCCGTCTGGACGGTCGAGCATGGGACCCGCGGCGGGGATGAGGTCAACCTCGATCAGGCCGGCCTGAACTACGGCTGGCCCGAAGTCGCCTATGGCATCGAATACCGCGGCGGCGAGATCAATGAGGGCATCACGCAGAAAGAGGGTACCGAACAGCCGGTCTACTACTGGGACCCCGTGATCGCGCCCGGCGGCATGGCGCTTTACGACGGGGCCATGTTCCCGAGCTGGCAGGGGAATCTGCTGGTCGCGGCGCTCAAGGAAAAGCACATCGCCCGTCTGGTGATCGAGGACGGTCGTGTGGTCGGCGAGGAGCGCCTGCTGACCGATCTGGGCGACCGCATCCGCGATGTGGCGGTCGGACCCGACGGCGCGGTCTGGGCCATCACCGATGAGTCGAACGGCAAGCTGGTTCGCCTCTACCGCCCCTGAGGACACTCCACGGCGGCGGTCACCGGTCGGTTCGGGCCGGGCCGTCGCCGCATTGTTACTTGACGTTGACGTAAACGTAGGGTTTCTGGCGCCCACGTTTCGATTCCGAACTCGCCCTCACGTAGCGAGGCCCCGCGGGCCGAGTGATAGGGCCAGCAAAAGAGAGACAGCCGATGACCGAGGCCTATATCTACGACGCCGTCCGCACCCCGCGCGGCAAGGGGAAGAAGGACGGCAGCCTTCACGAAATCACCGCCCTGTCGCTGGCCACCCAGGTGCTGGAGGCGCTGCGTGACCGGAACGGGCTGGATACCTCGAAGGTCGATGACGTCATCCTCGGCTGCGTCTCACCGGTCGGCGAACAGGGGGCCGATATCGCCCGCACGGCCGTGATGAACGCCGGCTGGGCCGAGACGACGGCGGGTGTCCAGATTAACCGCTTCTGCGCCTCGGGCCTCGAGGCCGTGAACATGGCGGCGGCCAAGGTCAAGTCGGGCGAAGCCGACATGGCCGTCGGCGGCGGCATCGAGGCCATGAGCCGGGTACCCATGGGCTCGGACGGGGGCGCCTGGCCGGTCGATCCGACCAGCGCCTTCAAGACCTATTTCGTGCCCCAGGGCGTCTCGGCCGACATGATCGCCTCCAAATGGGGCTTTTCGCGTGCCGACGTCGATGCCTATTCGGTCGAGAGCCACAAGCGCGCCGCTCGCTCATGGGCCGAGGGCCGCTTCAAGGGATCGGTCATCCCGGTCAAGGACCAGCTGGGCCTGACCATCCTCGATCACGACGAGACCATCCGGCCCAACACCGACATGCAGACCCTGGGCGGCCTCAACCCCTCTTTCGCCATGATGGGCGAGATGGCCTTCGACGCAGTGATAAACCAGCGCTACCCCGAGGTTCCGCGCGTCAATCACGTTCACACCCCGGGCAACAGTTCGGGCATCGTCGACGGCTCGGCCGGTGTGCTGATCGGCACGCTGGAGGCTGGCAAGGCGCTGGGCCTCAAGCCGCGCGCCCGCATTGTCGGCGCCGCCTCGATCGGCTCGGAACCCTCGATCATGCTGACCGGGCCGGAGTTCGTGACCAACAAGCTGCTCGGCAAGCTGGGCATGGAGCCGACCGACATCGATCTGTTCGAGCTGAACGAGGCCTTTGCCGCCGTGGTGCTGCGCTACATGCAGGCGCTCGATATCGATCACGACAAGATCAACGTCTGCGGCGGCGCTATCGCCATGGGCCACCCGCTGGGCGCCACCGGGGCCATGATCCTCGGCACCGTGCTGGACGAGCTGGAACGCTCGGACAAGACCACGGCGCTGGCCACCCTGTGCATCGGCGGCGGCATGGGCACCGCCACCGTCATCGAACGCGTTTGATCCGGGAGAGATTGACCATGGAAAACTTCAAGATCGACGTTGATGCCGACGGCATCGCCCTGATCACCTTCGACGTCCCCGGACGGTCGATGAACACCCTGACCGGCAAGGTCATGCAGGAAATACCCGAATGGGTCGAGCGGGTGAAAACCGACGACGCCATCAAGGGCGCGGTCCTGACCTCGGGCAAGAGCTCGGGCTTCTGCGCGGGCGCCGACCTCGGCGACATGGCCGCGGGCATGCTGGGCGGATCCGACCTGCAGGCGGCCTTTGACGCCGGCTGGCGCCTGAACGGCGCCCTGCGCGCGCTGGAAACCTGCGGCAAGCCGGTGGCGGCGGCCATCAATGGTCTGGCGCTGGGCGGCGGTCTGGAACTGACCCTGGCCTGCCACTACCGCGTGGTCGGCGACAATCCGAAGATCCAGCTGGGCCTGCCCGAGATCAAGGTCGGTCTGTTCCCCGGCGGCGGCGGCACCCAGCGCCTGACGCGCCTGATCGGCGTGCAGGCCGCCATGATGGCCATGACCGAGGGCAAGTCCTTCCGTCCGAATGACGCCAGGGGCGCCGGCATCGTGCATGAGGTCGTCCCGGCCGGCACCGAGGTCGAGGCCGCGAAGGCCTGGGTGAAGGGCGGCGGCAAGGCCACCCAGCCGTGGGACGACAAGGGCTTCAAACTGCCCGGTGGTGGCCCCTATCACCCGGCCGGCATCCAGAACTTCCTGGTCGGCAATGCCATGCTGCGCAAGCAGACCTGGGGCAACTATCCCGCGGCCATGAACCTGATGAAGGCGGTCTATGAGGGCGTGCAGCTGCCCATGGACGCGGCCCTGCGCGTCGAGACCCGCTATTTCATCAAGACACTGATGACGCCGCAAGCGCAGGGCATGATCCGCAGCCTGTTCCTGTCGAAGCAGGAGCTGGACAAGGGCGCGCTCCGTCCCGCCGATGTGCCCAAGTCCGATCCGAAGAAGGTCACGGTGCTGGGCGCCGGCATGATGGGGGCCGGCATTGCCTATGTGAACGCCATGGCCGGCATCGAGACCATCCTGATCGACCGCGATCAGGAGAGCGCCGACAAGGGCAAGGCCCATGTCGAGGACCTTCTGAAGAAGCGCCTGTCGCGCGGCCAGCTGAGCCAGGACAAGTATGACGCCCTCCTGGCCTCGGTTACCGCCACGACCGACTATGACCTGATCAAGGGCTCGGACCTGGTCATCGAGGCCGTGTTCGAGAACCGCGAGATCAAGGCGGATGTAACCAAGCGCGCCGAGGCCCGGCTGGAGCCGGGTGCGATCTTCGGCTCCAACACCTCGACCCTGCCGATCACCGGCCTGGCCGAGGCGTCGGTGCGCCCCGAAGAATTCATCGGCATCCACTTCTTCTCGCCGGTCGACAAGATGATGCTGGTCGAAATCATCCTCGGCGAGAAGACCGGCAAGGCGGCCATCGCCAAATCGCTCGACTACGTCATGAAGATCAGGAAGACCCCGATCGTCGTCAACGACGGGCGCGGCTTCTACACCTCGCGCTGCTTCGGCACCTATGTGGCCGAGGGCATGGCCATGCTGGAAGAGGGCATCTCGCCCGTGCTGATCGACAACATCGGCCGCTCGACCGGCATGCCGCGCGGCCCGCTGGAAATGCACGACGACGTCGCGCTCGACCTGTCGGTCAAGATCGCCAAACAGACGGCCGAGGATCTGGGCGACGCCTATCAGCCGCTGCCGGGCTCCGAGATCGTCCGCAAGATGGTCGAAGATCTGGGCCGCTATGGCCGCAAGAACGGCAAGGGCTTCTACGACTATGACCAGAAGCCCAAGGTCATCTGGTCGGGCCTGGCCGAGCTGGCTCCGGTCAAGGTCGACGACTCGACGCCCGAAATGGTCGAGGACCAGAAGCGTCGCCTGCTGTTCCGCCAGGCCGTCGAGGTGGCCCGCTGCTGGGAAGAGGGCGTTATCGACGATCCGCGCGAGGCCGACGTCGGCGCCATACTGGCCTGGGGCTTTGCGCCCTGGACCGGCGGTCCGATCACTTACATCGACCAGTACGGGCTGAAGGCCTTCGTCGAACAGGCCGACGCCTATGCCGCGAAATACGGCGACCGCTTCAGCCCGCCGCAGCTGCTGCGCGACATGGCGGCGAAGGGCGAGACCTTCTACGGCAAGTTCGCGCCGGAGAAGAAGGCGGCCTGATCCCGCGGCGCGGGGTTGCCACAGAGGCGCCCCAGCCGCGTCCGGCATGACAACCGCCCCTGTTCTTTGTCGAACAGCCGGGCTATGCGGGCGACCGTAAATCTCCGTAGAGCGAAAAGGGGCACCTCATGCGCGTGGCGATGATCGGAACCGGCTATGTGGGCCTGGTCTCGGGGGCCTGCTTTGCGGACTTCGGCCATGTGGTGACCTGCGTCGACAAGGACGCCTCCAAGATCGAGCGGCTGGAGCAGGGCATCATGCCCATCTACGAGCCCGGACTCGACACCCTGGTGGCCAAGAATGTCGAGGAAGGCCGCCTGTTCTTCGCCGTCGACGGGGCAAAGGCCATCCGCGAGGCCGATGCCGTCTTCATTGCCGTCGGCACGCCCTCGCGCCGGGGCGACGGCCACGCCGATCTGTCCTATGTCTATGCGGCGGCCGAGGAGATCGCCGACCTGATCGGCGGCTTTACCGTGGTCGTCACCAAGTCGACCGTGCCGGTCGGCACCGGTGACGAGATCGAGCGTATCATCCGCGAGCGTCGCCCCGACGCCGAATTCGCCGTGGTCTCGAACCCCGAGTTCCTGCGCGAGGGCGCTGCCATCGGCGATTTCAAACGCCCCGACCGCGTCGTCGTCGGCACCGACAACGACAGGGCCAAGACGGTGATGAGCGAGCTCTACCGCCCGCTGAACCTCAATGAATCGCCGCTGCTGTTCGTGGGCCGCCGCACGTCCGAGCTGATCAAATACGCCGCCAACGCCTTCCTCGCGATGAAGATCACCTTCATCAACGAGATGGCGGATCTGTGCGAGGCCGTCGGCGCCGATGTGCAGCAGGTCGCCCGTGGCATCGGTCTGGACAACCGCATCGGCTCGAAATTCCTGCACGCCGGCCCGGGCTATGGCGGCTCATGCTTCCCCAAGGACACCCTGGCTCTGGTTCGCACGGCCGTTGACGCTGGCAGCCCGGTGCGGCTGGTCGAGACCACGGTCGAGGTCAATGACGCGCGCAAGAAGGCCATGGCCGGTCGCGTCGAAAAGGCGCTGGATGGCGACCTGTCGGGCAAGACGGTCGCGGTCCTGGGCCTGACGTTCAAGCCCAATACCGATGACATGCGCGACTCGCCCTCGCTCGATCTGGTGCCGGCGCTGGTCGCGGCGGGCGCCACCGTGCGCGCCTTCGACCCGGAGGGCATGCATGAGGCGAAGGCCCTGCTGAAGGGCGTCGATTTCCGTGATGGTCCCTATGACGCGGTCGAGGGCGCCGATGTGGTGGTCATCGTTACGGAATGGGATCCGTTCCGGGCTCTGGATCTGGATCGCCTGAAGTCGCTGGTGAAGCAGCCGGTGATCGTCGACCTGCGCAACATCTATCGGCCCGAGGACATGCGCGCCAAAGGCTTCCGCTACACCTCGATCGGCCGGGCCTAACGGGTCGAGGCGGAGATCAGGATTTCGGCCCGGGCCACGGGGTGGTCGGCGTCATCCATAATGAGCGCCCGTCCGAGGCTGATGACCAGTCCGGCGGAGACGACGGCGGCGACCACGCCGATCGAGATCAGTCTTGCGCCTTCCAGCCACTCCCGATTGTCCGGACCCACGGCCACCCCCGGTTAACCCTGCACCAGCCAAAGCACAGCGGGCGGGGGCAGGGCAAGCCTTGCCGAACGCGAGTCGACAAAAAAGGCGGACCCCGCGAGGGATCCGCCTTCTCTTGTCAGGTCGGGTCGACCGATCAGCCGCGGAACGGACGGATCAGGATCTCGACACGACGGTTCTGGGCGCGGCCCTGGGCGGTGTCATTCGACGCCACCGGCTGGGTCGAGCTGCGGCCCTCGATGTAGAGACGCTCGGGCATGACGCCATTGCGGATCAGGGCGTTGGCGACCGACAGGGCGCGACGCTCCGACAGCGGCTGGTTGATGGCGTCGCCACCGGTCGAGTCGGTGTGGCCGATGATGTCGACGGTGCTGCGGTCATACTGTTGCAGCACAGCGGCCACGTCCTGCAGCACGGCATCGAACTGCGGTTCGATGTTCGACTGATTGGTGGCGAAGGTCACGTCCGACGGCATGCGCAGGACCAGGTTGTCGCCCTGACGGACAACGCCCACGCCCGTGCCGGACAGCTGCTCTTCCATGGCCCGCTGCTGGCGGTCCATGTACTGGCCGACGGCCGCACCGGCCAGGGCGCCGACGCCCGCGCCGATCAGGGCGTTCTTGCGGCCCTGCTCGCCGTCCGAGGTGTTGGTCAGATACCCCAGGACCGCGCCGCCGATGGCGCCGGCAATCACGCCGGTCCCGGTGTTGTTGCGGCGCGGCTGCGAACTGTAGGGGTCCATGGTGGTGCAGGCCGTAGCCCCCAGAAGGGTGGCAATGGCGGCGCCGGTCATCAAAATCTTGGTGCGCATGAGTTTCGTCCTGTTCCTTGGGCGTCAGGCCCGGTTAACGCGAGCCTTACGGTGAAGGTTCCAATCTGTATCGCGTGTGAACGGCGCTGCCACCCTTTTGCCATCCAGGGCTGTCAGGGCGTATCAGCCTGTTCCTGATCCCTTTGCCTGACCGGATGATGCCGTGACCGCCGAACCCGTCTCCTCACCCTCCTCTACCGACCTCTCGGCGCGGGGCATCACCCCCGTGTCGATGTCGCTGTACGACCGCGACTTCCAGGCCTTCGCCGACGCCCTGGGCGGGTCCTTCGAGCGCTATGGATTTGCCGTCATTGCCGACCACGGGCTGGAGCAGGCCGTGATCGACGGCGCGCTCAAGGACGCCAAGGCCTTCTTCGCCCTTCCGGAAGATGTGAAGCGCGCCTATCACCTGCCGGGCACCGGGGGCGCGCGCGGCCTGACTCCCTTCGGCGTCGAGGCGGCCAAGGGGGCGGCGGCGGTCGACCTCAAGGAGTTCTGGCACGTCGGGCGTGAACTGCCCGAGGGCCACCCCTATCGCAAATATATGCGGGACAATCTGTGGCCGACCGAAGTCGAGGGCTTCCGCCACCATCTGTATGGCCTGTTTGAGGCCATGGATGCGCTCGGTGCCCGCATCCTGCGCGCCATTGCCCGCCACCTCGGCCTCGGCGACGACTATTTCGAGGACAAGGTCCAGCTGGGCAACAGCGTGCTGCGCCTGTTGCATTATCCGCCCGTGACCGGAGAGCCCGCCGGGGTTCGCGCCGGCGCCCACGAGGACATCAATGTCATCACCCTGCTGCTGGGGGCCGAGGAAGCCGGCCTGCAGCTCAAGGAAAAGGACGGCAGCTGGCTGGACATCGCCCCGCCGCCGGGCGCCCTGGTGGTCAATATCGGCGACATGCTGCAGCGGCTGACCAATCACGTCCTGCCGTCGACCAGCCACCGGGTGATCAACCCCTCACCGGAACGCAGCCGGTTCGCGCGCTACTCGATGCCCTACTTCCTGCACTTCAATCCCGACTTTGTAATCGAGACCCTGCCGTCGACTATCACGCCCGACAACCCGGATCGCTATGAGGGCAAGGCGATCATGGCCGAGGATTTCCTGACGGAACGCCTGAAGGAAATCCGGCTGATTTGATCCCGCGCTCAAGCAGCGAGCCGCCGCGCGGCGAGCGATAGCGCAAGGGTTCGGTGCTCAGGCAGCGAGCCGCCGCGCGGCGAGCGATAGCCCAGGCTACCTGGAGATTCTCAGCCGGGTGATGTCGCGACCAATGGCCTTGAAGGCTTCGGACAGATCGGCGCCGCTGGCGGGCAGATAGACGTGGGCGGAACTGGAAGCGCAGTTCTGGATGACCCGCTCGGCCCCGCCGCCCGACGCCACCTGGAAGCCGACGGTATAGACGATCACACCCTGGGCCTTCATGGCCGCGCAGGTCGCGAGCGTCTGCTCGAACGGGTCGCCGTTCGTGGCATTGCAATAGATGTGATCGGCCGCGCTCCCCGAACCCGAGCCCGCATCCCGGGCGATCACACCCGAGCAATAGGGGGTGTTGAACTCGCCGTCGGTCATGATGATCACGGCCTTGAGCAGGTCGGGGTCGCCATAGGCCCCGGCCGCGCTGGACGGCCACAGGCTGTTGAAATTAGGCGAGACTGTATACCAGCCCCAGGATGCACCGATCTGGCCTGCAGTCGAGCCGACCACCTCGAGGTCGTCGATCATGTCCAGGATGCCGGCCCGGTCGCTGGTCAGCGGCACGATCCGGGCATCAGGGCAGGTGTTTCCGGAAGCTCCGGCATAGGCGAAGCCCACCCGGGCCGCCGATGTCGGGGTGGCGTCGGTATAGGCCTGGGCGCCGGTTCGCTCGCTGACGCAGCTGGTCGACTCGAACCACCGCAGGCTGCCGACCGCATTGCGGAATACCCGCCACTGACAGCCATAGTTGCCGCACCACGACCGGCCGTCGCGCGAATAATCGCTCCAGTTGGCGCCATTCACGCCGATCGAATAGCGATTGGCGCTGACCCGACGGATTTCATAGCCCGTATTGTTGATCTGCGTCATGCCGCGAACATCGTCGATGTAGACGGTGTCGCCGTCCGACAGTCCGTGGTTGGACGCGGTGGTCACCACCACCGAACAGTCGGACTCCACGCATTTGCGGACCCGACCGTCGTCGTCATAGCGGCTGTAGCCATCGGACGACCGGGTCCTGAGAGTGCTCCAGCTCCAGCCGTTCCAGTACTCCAGCGAGAAGCTGTTATTGTTGATCCGTACGACGCGATAGGCGCGGTCGTTGATCTGGTGCATGCCGTCGACGTCATCAATCCAGACAATGTCACCGGTCGAGAAGCCGTGCCCGTTGGCCGTGATCACGCCCGGGCTGGCGCGGGTGATGTCGCGGATCGACTTCCAGGAGCCCTCTCCCCAATCCGCATTGGTGATGTCCAGCGAGCCGGTCGGCGTGCCACGGGCACTGTTGGCATAGCTGCCCAGATTGACGCTGTTCGAATAGGGCACGATGGCCATCTTCGAATAATAGGGCGTCTGCAGGTCCTGGACGATCATTGTGACCAGTTCGGTTGCCGCGCTCTTGAGGTCGCGAATCTTGCTGCCACCCATTGAGCCAGTGATGTCGAGCACCAGCGACACTTCCAGATTCTTGGACGACCGGTTGACCTCGGAATGGGCACCGACCGGCAGATAATCGTCCATGAACTGGCCATAGGGCGGCAGGAAAATGTTGGCGACGAGGGTCTTCACATCGACGGAGCCGTCGGCCACCACCACCTGGTCCTCGTTCAGGACGAATGTGGTCCGGTCCTCGCGCAGAATGATGTTCGGATAGTTGGTCAGATTGGCCCTGAGCGCATCCATGCCCACGCGCTGGATGTCTGCCGGATCCGTATAGGGCGAGCGGGCGGCCGCCAGGGCCGAAGCGTCCAGCGCATCCTGCAGATTGACGCGCACGGTCGACGCCCGGTGGATGTCCACACCGCCGACCGTCATCAGCACCATGACCGGCAGGCTGAGGCCGAAGATCAGCGCAACATTACCGCGCCGATCCGCAAAGAATGCCTTCAGTCTTTCCGTCCAGACACGAATGCCCATGATGCCGATCACTTGTTCCGTGGCGCAGGCAAAGGCCCACGCATCTGGCGATCATGCACAGGGGACGGTTAAGGGAAGGTCGAGGACGCCGGTTAACGGCGGCCGGTCACCAGCCGCAGTCCTTGCCCTCGTTCTGCTCGGTCAGCCAGACGTTCAGCGGCGCGAAATAGTCCGCGATGGCCGAGGCGTCACCGGTCCGCTGGCCGGTAAACGCATACATGGCCTCGGGCCAGGGGCGGGACTGGCCCATCTCCATCATGGCGTTAAAGCGCTCACCGACCGCCTCATTGCCGTAAATTGAACAGCGATGCAGCGGTCCCGTCCAGCCGATCTGCTCGCAGGCCGCCCGGTGGAACTGGAACTGGTAGATGTGCGCCAGGAAGTAGCGGGTGTACGGCGTATTGCCCGGGATGTGGTATTTCGCGCCGGGGTCGAAGGCATTGTCCGGACGCTCGCCCGGCGGCACCAGACCCTGGTATTTCAGCATATTGGCCGACCAGGCGTCGTTATATTCCTCCGGCGAGGTCTCGCCCGAGAATACATCCCAGCGCCAGCGGTCCACCATCAGGCCGAACGGCAGGAAGGCGATCTTGTCGAGCGCCATCTTCAGCAGGAAGGGGATGTCTTCGTCCGCGCCCGGCACCTGATCCAGCAGGCCGATCTGGTTCAGATAGGTGGGCGTCAGCGCCGACAGGCCGACAAAGTCGCCGATCGCCTCGTGGAATCCATCGTTTGCCCCGTTCTTGAACAGGAAGGGCTGATCCTTGTAGGCGCGCTGATAGACGTTGTGCCCCAGCTCGTGGTGCACGGTGTAGAAGTCGTCGGCATTCACCTGGGTGCACATCTTGATGCGCACGTCCTCCAGGTTGTCGAGGTCCCAGGCCGAGGCGTGGCACACCACCTCGCGGCCTTCGGGCCGGGTGATCTGGCTGCGCTCCCAGAAGGTATCCGGCAGCGGGGCAAGCCCCAGCGAGGTGTAGAAACCCTCACCCGTGCGGACCATCTTCTCGGCATCATAGCCCGCATCGACCAGCAATTCGGTCATGTCATAGCTGGAGGTGCCGCCGGTCTTTGGCGCCACGACGTCATAGATATTGCCCCACTGCTGCGACCACATATTGCCCAGCAGGTCGGCGCGGATCGGCCCGGAGTCAGGCTGCACATCGGCGCCATAGGTCTCGAACAGCCGCGTCCGCACATAGCAGTGCAGGTTCTCATAGAAGGGCTGGACCTGCGACCACAACCGGTCGGTTTCAGCCGCGAAGGCGTCGGGATCCATGTCATAACCCGAGCGCCACATGGCACCGACGTCGTCAAAGCCCAGCTCGCGCGCGCCCTCATTGGCGATGTCGACCATGCGGGTGTAGTCGTCGGCCATGACCGGCGAGATGGTCCGCCAGCCCTCGTAAAGCGCCTTGGTCTCGGCCGGATCACGGCTTGCGGCCAGGATCTGGCTGGCCTCATCCAGGGTGATCATCCGACCCTGATATTCGAACTTGCCGGTCGCATAGGTCGAGTCCAGCCGCGTGGTGATCTCGGCCAGTTCGGTCGCAGCCCCCGGCTTGTTCGGCGCGGGCAGGACGATGCCCTGCGTCAGGATGTTCAGCTTGCGGCGCACATCGAAGGGCACATTCACATCGTTGAACCGTGCCGCCTCATTGGCCAGCTTCACCGACAGTTCGGTATATTCGGCGTTGGCCTTCGCCTCGAGCCACATGGTGTCATAGGTGATGTTGGTCGCGCGCACCCAGGCCACGCGCCCGGCATATTCGCTGGCCTCGGCCAGCTGTTTTTCGGCGTCGGCGACAAAGGCGGTGGCTTCAGCGGCGGTCGGGGTCGGAGCGGTCAGATTGGCTTCGGTCAGGGCGGGGGCTGGCGCACCGGGGCGGACCGGAGAGTTGGCCACCTGCGGCGCTGTGCCGTCACTGCCGGACATGACATTTGACAGGCCCGCACAACCGGCAGTCCCCGCCACCAGAGCCCCGATGGCCACAGTAATCGTCAGGGTGCGTTTCATGGTGTTCCTCCGCCTTGTGCAGTCCGGCTTGTTCCGTGGCGCGCATCCGACGCCTCCGGATCGCTCGCGTCAAGTCCGGCTCAGCCAAAGACGCAGCTCGCCAGTCCGTCATTGCGCACCGTGCCCATGGCGGCCTGCACGCGCCGCGCGCGACCCCGCACATAGGGGCCGGGGCTGGAGGCATTGTAGCGGCGCGGGCTGGGCAGGACGGCCGCCAGACGGGCCGCCTCGCGCGCCGACAGATCGGCCGCCGACTTGCCGAACCAGTGCTGGGCCGCCGCCTCCGCGCCATAGACGCCGGGCGCCCATTCGGCGACGTTCAGATAGACCTCGACGATGCGCCGCTTCGACCAGGTCGCCTCGATCAGCACCGTATAGCCTGCCTCCAGACCTTTTCTGACCCAGCCGCGGCCCGGCCAGAGGAAGACGTTCTTGGCGGTCTGTTGGGTGATGGTCGAGCCGCCCCGCATGCCCCCGCGGCCCCGCCGTTTCGCTCGTTCGTTGGCCTTGAGCGCCTTTTCGATCGCCTCGAAGTCAAAGCCCGAATGGCTGCAGAATCGCGCGTCCTCCGAGGCGATGACCGCCTCGACCAGCCGGGGTGAGATGTCGTCCAGCTTGCGCCAGCGATAGTCGGCGGGCTGTCCCGCAAAGCCCCGCTCGACCATCAGCAGGGTCGTCAGCGGCGGCACTACCGCATGGGTGATCACCGAACCGACCGGCAGCAGGATGGCGAGGGCCAGCACGCCCAACATCACACCCAGACAGCCGATCCGCCGCTTTGGCTTGTCGGTCGGGAATTCCGGCATGTGCGGGGGTTCAGCCATGATCCATCATGAACAGCGCCGCTTGCGCATGGCAAGTCAGTGAGCACCAACAGGAGGCAGGCTACAGATCCGCAATCCCGGCCTGACCATCCTCGTCGCCCCAGGCCAGGCGTTGGCCGTCGTCGCTCATCGCCAGGGCACAGATCGGCGCCCCGCGCTCGGCCTTGACGAAAGCCAGCCCCTGACCCGCCGGATCGGCCCACCAGACGCGACCATCGTTCAGCCCGGCAGCCACCCGGCCGTGCTTCAGCGCCGCGGCCACATGGACGACCACGGCGCCTTCCTCAAAGCCGATCTCCGAGGCTTCCTTGCCCATTGGCCCGTCCGAGCCGGTGAACGGCCACATGACCACGCCCGACGCTCCCGCCGTCGCCAGCAACTTGCCGCCGGACAGGAAGGCGAACGAGCGGATCTTGGCCGGATAGCCCCCCATGCGCAGGTTGCGCTGATCCTTAAGCCGCCAGCCGTGCAACTGATTGTCCTGCATGGTGGTGACGACAAAGGCGCCGTCGGGCGACACCGCCACGCCCGTGTGCGACCCGGCCCATTTCAGCAGGGCGGGTTGCTGGTCTGCGATCCGCGCGTACCACAGTGCCGCCCCGCCATAGGTCGAGGCCACCAGCCGCCGCCCCTTGGGATCGAACGAAAGGCCGGAAACGGTCCGCTCATGGGTGAACTCGCGCCGAAAGGCCGCATCCGACGAGTCCAGAACGGTCGCCACCTTGCCCGCCGAATATGCGACCAATCCGCTCGCGGGGGAGGCGGCGACCGAGTCGATCCAGCGGCCCTTTGTATCGGCCAGCGGTGCGACCTCGTCCGGGCGCGACCAAACCAGCCGTCCGTCGTCCCCGCCCGTGATGACCCCCTCACCCGACGGATGCCGCACCGCGCACAAGACCGCCCCGCCATGGGCCTCGACCACAGACCCGTCCTCGAACCGGATAGAGCCGTCGCCGAGGGCCAAGACGGCGCCGGAAGCGTCAAACAGGGCCGCGGTCGGCTGGGCATCAAAGGACAGTTGCGTCACACCCCGGCCTCGCCGCAGCGGATCAGGCGGGAGTTGCTGACCGCCGCCTGCCGGTGGACGACGGCCTGCTGGTATTCCGGGTCGCGCAGCATTTCGAGGAAGGCCGCGCCTGTCGGATACCGGGCGATGAAGGCGATGTCCCAGGCCTCGTCGCGCGGCCCGATCACGGTCAGCTCGGGCGTCCCGGTCCAGATCTGCTCGCCCCCGGCCCGCCCGAAGGGCGCCGCGGCTTCGCGTCGATAGAGTTTGTAGGCCTCGGCCCCGGTGATCCCCTTGCCGATCATGGGGTGGGCGGCCGGATAAAGCGCCTGCGGCCGGAAACGCACCAGATTGATCATCATGATCGGCCGGTCGTCCGGCAGGTCGCGGAAAGCGGCGATGGCATCGCGGGCGGGGTCAACGTGCTCGATCATGCGGCGCAGGCCTCAAAGCCGTTGCGCAACGCGGCCTCGTCCAGATCGCGGCCGATGAAGACCGCGCGGCTCCAGCGACGTTCGGCCTCGCCCCAAGGCTTCTGCAGGTCGCCCTCCAGGATCATGTGCACGGCCTGGAACACCAGCCGTTTGTCCTCGCCCGCCACATCGATGATGCCCTTGGCCCGCAGGATGTTCTGGCCCTGGGTCGCCAGCAGCTGGTCCAGCCACTGGGTGAAGAGCTGCCCGTTCACCGGCCGGTCCAGCGACAGGGCGATGCCCTTGATGTCGTCCTCGTGCGCGTGGCCCCGGGGGCCATGGTCGTGGGCATGGTCATGGGCGTGGCCATGATCGTGATGGTCGTGGCCGTGATCATGGCCACAGTCCGCGTCATGCACATGGCCCTCGGCGCCGTGCGGCGGATTGAGGAAGTCCGGGCGCACCTCATTGATCCGGCCGAGGTCAAACCCGTGACGGTTCAGGATCTGGTCCAGCGGCACATCGGCGCGCTCGGCCCGGATGATCGGCGCCAGCGGGTTCAGGTTACGCAGCCGGGCCTCGACCGCCGCAAGCTCGTCGCCGTTCACCAGATCGGTCTTGTTCAGAATGATCTGGTCGGCGAAGGCCACCTGTTCGCGCGCCTCCTTCGAGTCATCCAGACGCGCCATCACGTGTTTGGCATCGACCAGGGCGGTCACGCTGTCCAGCACCGTCTTTTCGCGCACATCGTCGTCGACGAAGAAGGTCTGGGCCACCGGGCCGGGGTCGGCCAGGCCCGTGGTCTCGACGATGATGGCGTCGAACGCCGGCTTGCCCGGGCGCTGGCGCTTCATCAGCCCCTGCACCACGCGGATCAGGTCGCCGCGCACCGTGCAGCAGACGCAGCCGTTGTTCATCTCGAACACGTCCTCGTCGGCGCCGACGACCAGATCGTTGTCGATGCCGATCTCGCCGAACTCGTTGACGATCACCGCATAGCGCTTGCCGTGGTCCCCGGTCAGGATGCGGTTCAGAAGCGTGGTCTTGCCGGCGCCGAGGTAGCCGGTCAGCACGGTCACAGGTGTCTTTTCCATGGGCGCTAGATGGAGCGTCCCGGCCGGAAAGAAAAGGGCCTCAGCACTGCGGACAGTCGGCCATGGCCTCGGTTTCCAGCTGGATGGTCACGTGGCCGATGCCGAACCGCTCCCGTGCCAGCGCCTGGACTTCGGACAGCAGGGCAGGGGCATCGATCCGCTCATGCACCAGATGCGCCGTCAGGGCGGCGTCCGTGGTCGAAAGCCCCCAGACGTGCAGATCATGCACTGCCACCACCCCCGGCACCGCCAGCAGGCCCGCGCGCACTTGATCGACGGCGATCCCGGCCGGAGCCCCGTCCAGCGCCAGATTGACCGAGTCCTTCAGCAGCCCCCAGGTCGACCACAGGATCACGGCCACGATCATCAGGCTGAAGATCGGGTCGACGACCGACCAGCCCGTCATCCAGATCAGACCGCCGGCCAGCACCACCCCGATCGACACCGCCGCATCGGCCATCATGTGCAGATAGGCCCCGCGCACATTCAGGTCCTTGTGCTGGTCCTTCAGGAACAGCAGGGCCGTGCCCAGATTGATGACGAAGCCGATGCCCGCCACCGCCATGATAATGCCGGACGCCACCGGCTGGGGGTCGATAAACCGCTGAATGGCCTCCCAGCCGATCCAGCCGCAGGCCAGGATCAGCAGCAAGGCATTGGCCAGTGCGGCCAGCACCGTCCCCTTGCGATAGCCATAGGTCAGCGAGCCCCGCGCCTGTCGCCGCGACAGCCACGCCGCGCCGCCCGCCATCGCAAGGCCCAGCACATCCGACAGATTATGCCCCGCATCGGCCATCAGGGCGGTCGAGCCGCTGATGACCCCCGCGGTGAACTCGACGAGGACGAACAGCAGATTGACGCTCAGCCCGACCAGATAGCGCCAATCTCCGGTGTCGACCGGCCCATGATCGTGACCATGTCCGTGCCCATGGTTGTGCCCGTGACTGTGTCCGGCGTGACTGTGTGCGTCGTGGGCCATTGGCGGACCCTAGTGCTGGTGCATGACGACGAGAAGCCCCAGACCGATCAGGGCCAGGCCCAGGATCGCACCCTCATAGCGCGCCCAGCGCTCCAGCTTCAGGATCGACGCTCCCGCACGGGCCAGCGTCGTGAACACCGCCATACCCAGCACCGTCCCGACCGCGAGCACCAGGGTCAGCAGGCCCAGCACCATCAGCCCTTCCTCGGCCGACGACAGATACAGCGGCAGCAGCACCTCGCCGGGCGAGGCCGCCATCACCGCCACCAGACCCCAGAAGGCCGCGGCCTGCGAGACCGTGGCCTCGGGCGTCTCAAGCTCGGGGCCCGAGGCCGGAACCGGCTTCATCAGGGTCGCGCGCGTCAGATAGAACAGGCCCAGCACGAACAGCAGACCCGCCGACACCCAGGGCAGCACCCCGGCCACCCACTGGTCCAGCGCCAGCCCGGCCGCGACGATCAGGCCGCCGACCACGGCGGTCACGGCAATGTGCGCCAGCCCCGCCGCCAGCACGGACCACAGGGTGGTGGCCAGACTCCATCGCTGTACCCGCCCGACCAGCACGAAAGGCAGCCAGTGCGTCGGCAGGGCCGCATGCAGGAATGCGGTGACAAGGCCGCCAAGCAGCAGCGACACCAGCAGCGAGGGTTGAAAGTCGGACGGCGACATCGCAACGTCCATAGCGTGTTACTTTATAACGGTCGAGGGGGCGCGGTGGATTTTGCATAAAGATGCGCCCGATTCATTGGCAGGCCCGACCCCCCCGCCCGGTGCCGCCGCGCCACCGTCTGGTGGACATTGACCGCCCCGCGCTGAAAGCCCCGCGCGAACAGGGCGAAATAGACCAGCCACAGCCGGGTCCGCGGCGCCCCGGCCAGCGCCGCTGCCGCCTCCCGGTTTTCGTACAGGCGCTCCGACCAGATCCGCAGGGTCCGCTCAAAATGCTCGCGCAGGGTCTGGACATCCAGCACCTCGAACCCGTGCCGGCCCAGCGCGGCCGTCGTCATGCCGAGGGTATCCAGCTCTCCGCCGGGGAAGATGAAGCGGGTGATGGTGCGGGTCGTCGCTGTGGGCCGGGGCGCGCCATTCCGGTCCGCAGGGCCATGGCCGCGCCGTACCGACGCCTGATGGAAGTAGAGCCCGCCCGGTTTCAGCAGCCGGCGGACGCGCGCGAAATGGGCGTCGTGATTGCGAAAGCCGAGATGCTCGAACATCTCGACCTGCGAGACGGCGTCATAGACACCCTCTACGTCGATATCGCGATAGTCGACCAATTCCAGGGTCACCCGGTCGCCCAGACCCTGCCGCGCCACCTCGGCCCGCCCATATTCCAGCTGGGCCGGGGACAGGGTCACCCCCTGCACCCGGGCGCCATAGTGCCGCGCGGCATGACAAGCCAGACCACCCCAGCCGCAACCGATGTCCAGCAGCCGTTGCCCCGGCTTCAGGTTGAGCTTGCGACAGATCAGGTCCAGCTTGTGCCGCTGGGCCTCCTCCAGACCCGCGCCCTCGTGTGGAAAGACGGCGCTGGAATAGATCATGGACGGGTCGAGGAAGAGGCCATAGAAATCGTTGCCCACATCATAGTGGAAGCGGATGAAGTCGGCGTCGCGTCGCCGCTCGTGGCCCTGTCCCTCGCCGTCGCGCGCATCATGCCAGTCGGGCACGGTTGGGCTTCGGTCACCGGGTGTGAGCAGCAGGGGCAGGGCCGCCCGCGCCATGGCCCACAGGTTTAGCCGCTTGCGTAGATGCATCAGCCGCCCGTGGTCGATCCGGTCCAGCGCGTCCAGCGGCGATCCGCCCTCGACCGCCAGCGCCCCCGTGGCGAACAGGCGGAACAGGCTCGCCAGCCCGGGCCTCAGGATCAGCGATCGCAGCGCCCCGGGTCCGGCGATGACCAGCCGGATGTCATCGGGCGCCTGATCGCCCAGTGGGACCACTGACCCGTCCCACAGCCGCAGCGACAGGTCCGCCTGCATTGCGCCGGCCACCTGCCCGGCCAGTCGCCTTGCCGCCTCCAGCGCGCGGTCCCGGGTCGGGGAGGGGTGGTGTGTCATGAACATCCCGAGGGGGCCGGGCCCGTTCGCCCGGCTGTCGTGACTTATCGTCCGCACGGAGGTGTGGAAAGTCCGGCCGGGCTGGATCAATGCGCTCTTGTCCGTTGACTCGGAGCAGCCCTTCCGTATATGTCGCCGCTCTTCGCCTGCGGGGGTCCCCCGCGGGCGCTAATCTTTATGCGTTCAGGCTTTGAGGCTTTCGATATGTACGCGGTAATCAAGACCGGCGGTAAGCAATACCGGGTTCAACCGGGCGACGTGCTGGTCGTCGAAAAGCTGGACGGCGATGCCGGCTCGGACGTCAGCTTCGGCGAAGTCCTGATGCTGGGCGGTGACAAGGGCATTACGGTCGGCGCTCCGCTGATCGCTGGCGCCACCGTCGCAGCCACGCTGATCGAGACCCGTAAGGGCGAGAAGGTCAAAATCTTCAAGAAGATCCGTCGTCAGGGCTACCGCCGCACCCGGGGCCATCGCCAGATGGAATCGGTCCTGCGTATCACCGGCATCGAAGGCGCCGGCGAGAAGGCCAAGTGGGACGGCGAAACCTCGCTGATGACCAAGGCCGAGATAAACCTGCGCGCTCGTGGCCTGGCCTCGCGCGATGCCGAAGTCGAAGCCAAGCCCGCCAAGGTTGCCAAGGCTGAAGCTCCCAAGACCGAAGCCAAAGCGGCGCCGGCCACGAAGGCGCCCGCCAAAAAGGCCCCCGCCAAGGCAGCTGCGGCCCCCAAGGCTGAAAAGGCCGAGGCCAAGGCTCCGGCCAAGAAGGCCCCCGCCAAGAAGGCCGCGCCCAAGGCCGACAAGGAATAACGCTTTAGGCGCACTGCCTGGCGGTGTGCTAGAATGACAATCACGCGCTCAGGCAATGCGGCTCTGCGAGCCGGTCGATAGCGCATCGAGGAAGTAACGGAGCAGACCTATGGCTCACAAGAAATCCGGTGGTTCGTCGCGTAACGGTCGCGACTCCGAATCCAAACGCCTCGGCGTGAAGAAGTATGGCGGCGAGCGCGTGCTGGCCGGCAACATCATCATTCGTCAACGCGGGACCAAATGGCACCCCGGCGACAACGTCGGCATGGGCCGTGACCACACCCTGTTCGCCCTTACCCCGGGCTCGGTGAAGTTCACCACCAAAACCGGTGGCCGCTGTTACGTCTCGATTCTTGCGGCCAATGACGACCAGGCAGGCACTGCCGCCGCCGCCGAGTAGCACGAAGCCTGACCGGATCGTGTTGCTCAACCAGCAGCCGATCCGGACCAAGGGAAATATTCCGCGGGGAGTCTGGATCACCAGGCTCCCCGTTTTCGTTCCCCGCCTCGAGCCGCCCGAGCCCTCTCAAGGGGGCGGCAGGAAGACCGAGGTCCGGCCATGTGCGGAATTGAACCCTTGCCCGTCATAGAAACGCGGCGGCTGGCGCTGCGGGCGCCCCGTCCCGAGGACGCGCCGCGCCTCGTTGCCCTGGCCAATGATCCCGATATCGCCCGTATGACCCTGCGGATGCCGTCGCCCTACTCGGCGGCCCATGCCGAGGAATTCCTGGCGAATGTCGCGGCCCAGGATCCCCGCAAGGGCAGTACCTTCATGATCGACCATGAGGATCAGGGGCCGGTCGGCGTCATCGGCCTGTTTAACGATGCCGACCCCGTGCCGGAAACCGGCTACTGGATCGGGCGGCCCTACTGGGGCCGGGGCTATGCCACCGAGGCGCTGCAGGGGGCGCTCAGCTGGGCGCGCAGCCGCTGGCGCAAGCGGGCGCTCGTCGCGGGCCACTTTGTCGACAATCCGGCATCCGGCCGCGTGCTGGAAAAGGCGGGCTTTCTGTATACGGGAGAGGTCCGCCCCGGACTCAGTCGCGCGCGCGGCGCTCCGGTCGAAACCCGGCGGATGGTCTGGCTGGCCTGACGGTTCGTCGGACCATGCCGGACTCAGGCAGGTGCGGGCATGAAGATCATCAGCAGGGCCACGGTGACGATGGCCAGGGCCACGATCACGCCCAGGACGAACCCCAGCGCCAGACGTGCCCGCCTGCGCCGCAGACCGCCGCTCGACACCGAGCGTATGTAAACGAACGGACGGCGATCAAAGGCTTCCGAACCGGTGATATTGTGTCGGGACATGGACGCGCTCCCTTGACCGAACCCCGCGTCCGGGCGGACGCCCGCCCTCTGTGACCTTCCGGCTGGGGCCAAAGCATGGCGAACGGCGGTTTATCTCGGGATCAGCCGCAATAGATCAGTCGGCCGCTGTAGGCGCGGTAATAGCCGCTGTGCGGATCATAGGAGCGATAGTTCCTGCGGCACCACTCGATCCGATGGGGGTCGCGACCCTGGCCATAGGCGGATCCGCCTCCGCCATAGACAACATCGGGGCGACCGTAGGCTCCGTAATAGGCGCGCGTATCTGTCGATCCGTGCCGACGGTACGACCGGTGTTCCGATCCATAATAGGGCTGAGGTCCAGCGTAGCCATACCCATACCCATACCCGTAACCGTATCCATCATGGCGACGGTAATCCCGGTCCCGGTCATAACCGCCGTAGCCATAGGAACTCCGGCCACGCTGATCGCGCCAGCGGGCATCGCAGTCAGAGCGGTTGGCGTCCCAGAAGGCGTCGCAACGATAGTCGCCGGGCCGGTCGCGCTGGGCCGCGACGCTCCAGTCCGAATAGCTGCTGCTGCGACGCTCGCTACGATAGCTGCCCTCATAGCTGTATCGGCGCTCGTAGCCATACCGGCCCTGATCCGCATACGGAGTCTGGTAAGGGGCCTGATACCGGCCGCCATAGCGGTTCTGGGCCTCTGCGGCGGTGGCGCCAAGGCCCAGCACGGCCCCCGCGGCGATCATCGTTACGATACGCGTCGACAGGTGGGCCATCGTGAACTCCAATCTCTAGAGGGTGACGTCGACGCGCGCGCCGTCGCGCGTCCGGATCCGCTGCATCATCACAACCCGCTCCTGGCCGCCGGCGCTGACCGGCGCGATGATGAACCATTCGCCGGCGGGCAGGCCATTGAACTGGAACCGGTTGTCGGCGCAGGTCGAAGATCGGACGTAGGACCGGTAGTCAGCATTGGGGTCCGGCACGGTGCGGGCACGCACGACCGATTCCGGGAGGGCGGCCCTGTCGATCGAACCGTACAGGTTTCGGAACCGGGCGCGGGTGTAGGGGGTGACCGGCGTCAGGGCGACGGAGCCGGTGCAGGTGTAGCGGTTGCCGTTCTGCGCATAGTCGATCCGGCCACTGACGCTTCCCGTCCCGTTCACGCCCGACCAGGCAAAGTCGGCGGCATTGAACGCGGTCGATTCGACCATCGGCCCCGGTCCCGGGCCAGTCGTGGGCGCGCAGGCGGCGGTGGCCGCAAGGGCAGCGGCGGCCAGCGACGACAGGGTCAGGGTTCTCAGCGAAATGGGCATGGTCAGTTATCTTCCTCCGGAACGCGTGTCGCCGATCATAGGCCCGGATCGACGTCACCGCCATGACGCCTAACGCAAGCCATAAGGTCAAGGTTGCGAGCGATACGCCTCTGGTCCACAAGCGGCGGCTGAAGACCTGATCTACGCGGCAGGAACGCTTTGGGACCCATACCCCGGATGACCGTCACCTTTTCCGATATCCAGGCCGCCCGCGAGCGCATCCGGGGCCAGGTCGATCACACGCCCACACGCCATTCCCGCCGCCTTTCCGAGCTGACCGGGGCCGACGTCTGGGTCAAGTTCGACAATCTGCACTTCACCGGCAGCTTCAAGGAGCGCGGCGCGCTGAACCGTTTGCTGCTGCTGGATGCCGATGAGCGCAAGCGCGGCGTCGTCGCGGCCTCGGCCGGCAACCATGCCCAGGCACTGGCCTATCACGGCGGACGGCTTGGCGTCCCGGTCACAATCGTCATGCCCGAGGGCACCCCCTTCGTGAAGATCGACGGGACGCGTCGCCACGGTGCCCGCGTGGTCATCGAAGGTGCTGACTTTACCGGCTCGACGGCCGAGGCCCATCGCCTGCGCGATGAGGAAGGCTTTGTCTTTATCTCGGCCTTTGACGACGAGGGCATTGTCGCGGGGCAGGGCGTGTGCGCCATGGAGTTTCTTGAGGACGCGCCGGACCTTGAGGACATGCTGATCCCGATCGGTGGCGGCGGCCTGATCGCCGGCTGCTCCATCGCGGCGCAGGCCATCAAGCCCGACCTGAACGTCCACGGCGTCGAGGCGGCCATGTATCCGTCCTTCAGCGCGCGTCGTCGGGGCGAAACGCCCAAATGCGGCGGGGCCACCATTGCCGAGGGTATCGCCATCAAGGCCGTTGGCGACATCCCCTTCGCCCTCGCCGACCCTCTGGTGAAGGAGGTGTTCGTCTGCGAGGAGGCCGATTTCGAAAAGGCCGTCGCCTTCTATGCGACCCTGGAAAAGACAGTGGCCGAGGGCGCGGGGGCCGGGGGGCTGGCGGCTCTCCTTGCCCATCCGGCCCGCTTCACGGGCCGCAAGGTCGGGCTGGTCCTGTGCGGCGGCAATATCGACGCGCGCATGCTGGCCGTGGTCCTGAACCGTGAAATGGTCCGCGAGCGGCGCCTGATCGTCTATCGCATCCTCGGCGACGACCGCCCCGGCATGCTGTCATCCATGGCGGCCGTAATCGGTGGTCTGGGCGGCAATATCATCGACGTGGTCCACAACCGTCTGGCGCTTGACGTGCCGGCCAAGGGGGCCGAGTTCGATATCATGGTGGAAACCCGCGACTCGGCGCATGCCGACGAGATCGGCAAGGCTCTGGGGGACAAGGGTTATGAACTTCGCATGGGGTAGGGCCGCCGGCGCGGCATGTGCAGGCCTTTTGCTGTTGTCCGCCTGCGGGGGCGGCGATGCCGATCCGTCGGCCGACAGCGCCGCACGGGCCGAAGCGGCCGAGTATTTCCTGGCCTCCAACGCCCGCGCCGAGGGGATCCAGACCACGGAAAGCGGTCTTCAGTACAAGATCATCAACTCGGGTCCCGCCGACGGCGTCCAGCCCGATTCCAATGACCTTGTTCGGCTGGAATATGAAGGCAGCCTGACCAACGGAGATGTGTTCGACAGCTCCTTCCAGCGCGGCATGCCTGCCGTCCTGTCACCCCAGAATCTGGTCCCGGGCTGGGTCGAAGCCCTGCAGATGATGCGTCCGGGCGACGAATGGATGCTCTATGTTCCGCCTGAGCTTGGCTATGGGGATGAAGGCCGACCGGGCATTCCCCCGCATTCCGTGCTGGTCTTTCGGGTCAAGATGCTGGCCGTGGCCCCGGCGCCCGGCGGCCACCGCGGCGTGGGCGAGGCGACGGGCTGATCAGACCCCGGACGTCAGGCGATTCACCGCCCATCGGGCTGCGTCCGCGACGACTGACGCGGGGTCTGTCACCAGCCTCTCCGCCGTGTCCCGCAGCGCCGGATCGCCGCTGTTGCCGATGGCGTACAACACATTCCTCACGAACCGGTCGCGACCGATCCGCTTGATCGGGCTCTTGCGGAAGCGCGCGCGGAACGCGGCGTCGTCCAGCGCGGCCAGCTCGGCCAGCGGCGGCGCGACGGCCTCGTCCCGGGCCGCCAGCCGTGCCTCGCGGGAGGTCTCGGCGAACTTGTTCCACGGACAGACCGCCAGACAGTCGTCACAGCCATAGATGCGGCTGCCCGCCGCCGTGCGGAACTCCTCCGGCCAGGCCCCCGCGAACTCAATGGTCAGATAGGACAGGCACCGCCGCGCATCCAGCTGGAACGGGGCGGGAAAAGCCCTGGTCGGGCAGGCGTCCAGACAGGCGGTACAGCTGCCGCAATGCTCCCCTTCCGCCTCATCGACCGGCAGATCGGCCGCAGACAGGATGACCCCGAGGAACAGCCAGTTGCCATGCCGACGCGACAGCAGATTGGTGTGCTTGCCCTGCCAGCCCAGACCGGCCCGCTGGGCCAGCGGCTTTTCCATCAGGGGGGCGGTGTCGACGAACACCTTCACATCCTCGCCGGTCCGGGCCGCGATGAAGCCGGCCAGCGTCTTCAGCCGCCCCTTGATCAGCTCGTGATAGTCGTCGCCCCGCGCATAGACCGAAATATAGCCGCGTGATCGGTCCTCCAGCTCGACCAGCGGATCGGTGCCCGGGCCATAGTTCAGGCCCAGCACAATGGCGGTGCGCGCCTTGTCCCACATGGCGGTCGGATGCCGCCGGCGGTCGAGAGTGGTCTCCATCCAGTCCATGTCGCCATGGCGCCCCGCCTCGACGAACCGCCCCAGATGATCGCCGGCGGTCCAGGGTGCCCCGGCCGATGCCAGCTGGCAGGCGTCAAAGCCCAGCGCCGTCGCGCGGGCGCGGATCTCCTCGACCAGACTGTCGCTGTGGGCGCTCATCGCCCCCGCCTTGCCGCGAAAGGCCCTAGAAGTCGAGGTCGTCGTAGTGGGCGACGGGCGGCTGGCCGGGCAGACGGTCGGCCAGCAGCGACCGGAAACAGGGGCGGCATTTCATCCGCACATACCAGTCCTTGAGCGCCGGATACGTCGCCCATGCGATCTCGCCGAAATAGTCCAGCACCGACAGATGCGCCGCCGCCACCAGATCGGCCTGGCCCAGTCGGCGCCCCGCCAGCCAGTCGCGGCTTTGTGCCAGAGCCTCCAGCTCGACCAGATGTCCCTTCAGCGCCTCACGCCCGGCGCGCAGCGCCCGCGCCTCGGGCGGGCCCAGCCGCAGCAGCGGCTTTTCCATCCGCTCGTGCAGCAGAATGGCCTGGACCTCATCGGTGAACTTCCGCTCGAACCAGCCGGTCAGGCGGCGCGTCTCGGCGCGCTCCTGCGGGTTTGCCGTGAACAGCAGCTTGCCCTCGGTCTGGTCATCGACCCAGCCGAGGATGGCCGCACTCTCGCACAGCACCAGATCGCCGACCGTCAGCACCGGCGGCATGCCCGAGGGGTTCAGCCCGTGCAGGGGGCAGTCGTCCTCCCACGGTTTGACCGGGGTTTCACGCACGGCGATCTTCGCCTCGCCCAGCGCCAGACGGGCGCACCGCGATCCCGGATCGAAGGCGAAATGGAGCAGGACGGACTCGGCCATGAGGCCTCCATGCCCCACTGGTCGTTAAGCGCGCGTTTACCGCGTGGGCTTCAACCCCAAGGACCGCGTCGCACGGGCGGCGTTCCCGGGACAAGCGTCGGCGCTCCGGCGTGGGGGGTGTCTTCGGCCGTCCGGATCAGGGCCCAGCCCCCCCAGACCATCCAGATGGCGAGGATCAGCCCCGCTGCGGCATCCAGCGCGGGGGTGCCCAGCAGCACCCCGGCGACCAGCCCGAGCGCCAGCACCCCTGCCGCCGCCAGCTCGGCGATCGACTGGTCGCGCACCTCGCCGCGCACCTCGGAGGGGCGCGAGGTCGCGGCCCGCCCGCGCAGCCAGGCCAGTCCCAGTGTCAGGCCGATGACCGCCAGCGCCGCTCCCGGCCCCCAATAGCCGCCCGACAGCGGCACCGGGTGAACGATTCTTGCCAGACAGATCAGCCCCATGAAGGCCCCGGCAGCGATTACCATGCTGCCTTTCAGCCGCCGGATGCGGGCGTCGCCGTTCGCTGTCCGGATCGAGCGGCCCGCGCCGGCCACCACGCCGAGCACCAGCAGGTCCATGATGCTGTCGGTCAGCGCCGTCAGCGCCCCGACCGAGCCCGTGGCCCGCGCGGCGAACACCTTCAACGCGACAATGCCCATGACCAGCGCCCAGACGGCCCATGTCCCGGTCAGGCTCTGGCCGAATTGCGAGGAGGGAGGTGTCGTCATGGCGGGCTTGTCGCCCATCCGCACGGCCTTGCCAATGGCCCCCGGCGCGGCCCAGACACCACTGTGTCATGAAATGGTCCCATACCGGGGATTGAGTGGCATTCTCACGAGTTTCTGCACGGGGCGGGCATGGACGCAGGACACGGCTGGATCGGGCGCAGCGAGGCCCTGAAACGCTTGGGGGTCAAGACCCAGACGCTCTATGCCTACGTCAGCCGCGGCCGGATCGCGGCCCGCCCGGACCCGACCGACCCGCGCCGCAGCCTGTATGCCGAAAGCGATATCGAACGCCTTGAGGCCGGCGACCGCGCCGCCCCACCCGCGGTTCTCAGCCGGGGTGCCGCCGGACGGGGCGAGGCCGAAATCTTCTCGACCCTGTCCACCCGGATCGACGGCCGGCTCTGCTATGCGGGGCTCGACGTCGCCCAGCTGTCGGCCCAGGCCACGCTGGAAGATGTCGCGCGCCGCCTGTGGGGGCTGAAGTCTGCCCAGCCGCTGATGGGGCTCAAGCCCCGGGTCGACGCCGTGACGGGCGCCTCCATCCGGCTCAAGACCTGCGCCTGTCTGGCGAGGCGGGCGGCCGAGGACCCGCCCCTGCCCGGGCGCGATGCCGAGAGCCTGCGGGCCGAGGCCGCCGACATCCTGAATGAGGTCATCGACGCGGCGGCCGGATCGGGCCCCCGCCTCTTGTTTCACCAGCGTCTGGCACGCGGCTGGAAGCTGATCGAGCGGGATGCCGACCTGATCCGCCGCGCCCTGGTTCTGTGTGCGGATGACCTGGCCATGGCGCCGATCCTGGCGGCCCGCACAACGGCCCAGTCTGGCGCGCCGCTGGCCGGGGCGGCCTTGGCGGGGATCACGGCTTTGCTGGGATCACCAGTGATGACGCAGACCCACATCGCATCCTCATGGGTCGTGCAAGCGCGGCGCAATCCGGCCCAGGCCCTGTCTCGCGCCATCGAAGAGGCCGGCACGGCTCCGGGCTTCATCGATCGCAGCGCTCCGGACACAGACGAGATCCGTGCCCGCACCCTGATCGAGGCGGCACGCCTGCCGTCGGACCTCGAGGCCGTCTGGCGTGAGGGCGAGACGCGCGGCCTTGTCCCGGGACTGCCCCTGGCCCTGGCGCTCCTTGCCCGCCGTCTGGACCTGCCGCGTGAAGGGGCCGTCGATCTGCTGATGCTGGGACGGCTGACGGGTCTGATCGGCCATGCGCTGGATCAGGCGATTGGTGGCTCGCCTATCCGCACCCGACTGCGCTATGTGGGGCCGACTCCCGGCGCCAACTGACATTACCCTGCCGGGCCAATGACATCCGACAAGGGGATCCGATGGCCGACTGGCTGATGGCGATCATTCTGGGGCTGGTCGAGGGACTGACCGAATTCATCCCCGTGTCCTCGACGGGCCATCTGCTGCTGCTCGGCCACTTCCTCGGTTTCGAGAGCACGGGCAAGACCTTCGAGATCGTCATCCAGCTGGGCGCCCTGCTGGCCATCATCAGCGTCTATTTCAAACGCCTGTGGACCCTGGCCACCCGTTGGCCCGTCGATGCCGAGGCGCGACGGTTCCTGATCGGCCTGCTGGTCGCCTTTGCGCCCGCCGTGGTGATCGGCGTCTTTGCCTATGATTTCATCAAGCTGGTGCTGTTCGAGACCCCGGTGGTGATCTGCGTCGCCCTGATCGTCGGCGGCGTCCTGCTGCTGCTGCTCGACCGAATGAAGAAGGTGCCCGTGTATCTGGAGGCCGACCGCTATCCCATGCGCGTCTATCTGCTGATCGGCCTGTTCCAGTGTCTGGCCATGATCCCCGGCGTCTCGCGCTCGGGCGCTACCATCGCCGGTGGCCTGCTGCTGGGTACGGACAAGCGGTCCGCGGCCGAGTTCAGCTTCTTCCTCGCCCTGCCGACCATGGGGGCGGCGGTCGCGTATGATCTGCTGCAGAATTGGGAGCGCCTCGACTTCAGCGACGCCGGTCTGATCGCCATCGGCTTCGTCACCGCGTTTCTCACGGCGCTGGCGGTGGTCAAGCTGTTGCTCGACTTCGTCTCACGCCACGGCTTCGCGCCCTTCGCCTGGTGGCGGATCGTGGTCGGTGTGGGGGGCCTGATCCTGCTGGGACTGGGCTTCTAGAAGGTTTCGGCCATCGGCTGTTCGGCGAACTGGCCGCCCCGGCGATAGCGCCACAGATAGTTCGGCACCACGGCGGCCATGCCGGTCGGCTCGATGCCCAGATCCGTCAGCCCCGCAGCGCCGGCGGACACGACATTGTCGGTCTGCATCAGCAGGATCTGGTCGCGGGTCAGGACGGGCGGAATGCCGACCAGGGTGGTCAGCTGCGCCACCGAACCGATCGCGCGCGCGACCGGGAAGGGCAGGGGCAGCAGCAGGCGATGACGGCCCGTCTCGTGGGCGATCATCTTCAGCACCTCTTCAAAGGTGACGACCGCCGGCCCACCCAGTTCGACCGTCCGGCCGGCCCAGGTCGCGTCGGTGGCCACACGGGCCACGGCCTCGGCCACGTCGCCCACGAACACGGGCTGGAAGCGCGACTGGCCGCCCCCGATCAGCGGCAGGGCCGGGGTCAGGCCCGACAGGGCGGCGAACCGGTTGAAGAAGCCGTCGCCCGGTCCGAACACGATCGAGGGGCGCACGATGGACGCGTCGGGGAAGGCGTCTTTCACCGCGGCTTCGCCCCGGGCCTTGGAGCGCGCATAGGCCGAGGGGCTGTCGGCATCGGCGCCGATGGCCGACATCTGTACGAAATGGCGGGCGCCGGCCTCGCGCGCGGCCTCGGCCACGGTGCGGGCACCCTCCACGTGAATGTGCTCGAAGGCCTTCGATCCCGGGCGCTCGTACAGGATACCGACCAGATTGATGACGATGTCGGCGCCGGCCACGGCGCTCTTCACGGTCGCGGGATCGGTGATGTCGCCATAGATCGGCATCACCTGGCCGACGTCGCCCAGCGGCTTCAGGTCATGGGCCAGGTTGGGGTTGCGCACCGCCACCCGGATCCGCAGGCCCCGACGGGCCAGGGCGCGCACCACCTGGGTCCCGACAAAGCCGGATCCCCCGAACACAGTGACCAGACCCGAACCGGACGGCATCATCAGCCATGCTCCCTGAAAGGCCCCGACGACGGGCCACTTGCGTTGCGGGGATAGACGATGCGCCCGCGCCGGGCAATGCGGCGGCGCGTCCTGAGCAGGGGCTGAATTGGAAAACCCCCCGCCGTGGTCCGGCGAGGGGTTTATGGTGGAGCTAAGCGGAGTCGAACCGCTGACCTCTTGAATGCCATTCAAGCGCTCTACCAACTGAGCTATAGCCCCGAACCTTTGGCCGTGGCCTCCGGTCTGGTCCGCCGGGCCCTTGAGGGGGTCCAGCGAGGCGGCGGAACCTATGTCAGGGCTTGATCCCGATCAAGCCCGATTCCGCCAATTATTTTCACCGTCGGGACAGTATGATTTTTGTCAGTCGTCGTCCTTGGACGGCTTGACGATCTCGCTGTCAAAATCGTCGTCATCGTCATCGCCGTCGTCGATGAAGGCGGCCGAGTCATCGTCGTCGTCATCGTCCAGAACGTCGTCATCGTCGTCGTTCATGCCGGAGTCGTCCTTTGACGAGTCATCGTCATCGTCGTCGTCCGGGGTCAGAATCTTTTCGTGGCCTTCCTGATCGATTTCGGGGGTCGCGGGCGTATCGTCCTCTTCCTCCTCGTCGTCATCCGAGCCGGCCTTCTTGTCCTTAACCTGATCGTCGGTGTCCTCGTCGGTCTCTTCCGGCTCGGGCGCATCGGCCGGGCGTCCGCGACGATTGCGCAGGCGCAGCGCCTCTTCGGGATCAAACTCCGTGTCGCACTTGGGGCAGTGCGCCGGGCGGCGGTTCAGGTCGTAGAATTTGGCCTGGCAGTTCGGACAGACCTGCTTGGCGCCAAGTTCAGCTTTGCTCACGGATCGTGAC
Source organism: Neptunomonas phycophila (assembly GCA_964224415.1). GTDB lineage: Bacteria > Pseudomonadota > Alphaproteobacteria > Caulobacterales > Caulobacteraceae > Brevundimonas. The sequence goes on along the minus strand of CAXQIE010000012.1, from coordinate 53,438 downwards.
CTTCGCGACGGGTGGATTTCGGGCGGCTCCCTTGCCACCCCAATGGCCCGCTGTCAAAAGCCATCTTCGCCTCTGGCCTCGTTTTCCTGCATGATCGAAAGGCCGCCCTTGGCCGCCGCCTCTGTCCTGACTGCCCGCCCGGGGGCCGCCCTGACCGGTGCTGTCCCCGCTCCGGGGGATAAATCTGTGTCCCACCGCGCCCTGATCCTCGGCGGCATGGCGACGGGCGTCACCGACGTCGAGGGCCTGCTGGAGGGCGAGGACATACTGGCCACCGCGCGGGCGGTGGCGGCCTTGGGGGCCGAGGTTGAGCATCTCGGCCGGGGCCGCTGGCGCGTGACCGGCCACGGCGGGTTCAGACAGCCGGAGGGCGTCATCGACTGCGGCAATGCCGGCACCGGGGTGCGTCTGCTGATGGGGGCGGCCGCAGGCTATCCGATCAGCGTGACCTTCGACGGCGACATGAGCTTGCGCAAACGCCCGATGAAGCGGGTGACCGGCCCGCTCGGCGACATGGGCGCGCGGTTCGACTGGCTTGGTGATGAAGACCGCCTGCCGCTCCGCCTCACCGGCGGGGCCTTGAGAGGCCTGACTTTCACCCAGACGGTTGCCTCGGCCCAGGTCAAATCCGCCCTGCTGCTGGCCGGGCTGAACGCCTCGGGCGACGCCGAGGTGATCGAGCCCGAGCGCAGCCGCGATCACACCGAGCGCATGCTCCGCGCCTTCGGGGCCGAGGTTCAGGTTACGGAGCAGGGGGCCGGCTGGCGTATCCGTCTCGAGGGCGGGCAGGGGCTCACCGGCACCGCCGTCGCCGTCCCGGGCGATCCATCCTCCGCGGCCTTTCCGCTGGCGGCCGGGTTGATCGTGCCGGGATCCGAGGTCACGGTCAAAAACGTCATGCTCAACCCGCTGCGGACCGGCCTGTTCGACACCTGGCGCGAGATGGGCGCGGACCTGACCGTCTCGAACCGGCGCGAGAGCGGGGGCGAGATCGTCGGCGACATCACGGCCCGCCATTCGGCGCTGAAGGGGGTGGTTGTACCCGAGGTCCGGGCGGCCTCGATGATCGACGAATATCCGATCCTCGCTGCCACGGCCGCCTTTGCCTCGGGCCGGACGGTTATGCGGGGCATCGGCGAGATGCGGGTCAAGGAGAGCGACCGCATCGCCCTGATGGCCCGGGGCCTCGCGGCCTGTGGCGTCGTCGTCGACGAAGAGCCCGAGGGCCTGATCGTCACCGGTGGTCCCGTGGCGGGCGGGGTGACCATCGAGACCGCCCACGATCACCGCATCGCCATGAGCCATCTGGTGCTGGGCCTCGCCGCCGCCCGCCCCGTCGCCGTCCGCGACCCCGAGATGATCGCCACCAGCTTTCCGGGCTTCGTCCAGTTGATGCAGGGGCTGGGCGCCGATATCGAGGCGGGATGACCGCCCCCCTCATCATCGCCGTCGATGGCCCGGCCGCCTCGGGCAAGGGCACCATCGCCCAGCGGCTGGCGCAGCACTATGGCCTGCCGCACCTGGACACGGGCCTTCTCTACCGCGTCGTGGGCCTCGGCGTGCTCGACCAGGGCGGGGACCTGGGCGATGCGGCGCTGGCGGAACAGGTGGCCCGCGCGCTCCAGCCCTCCGACCTGACCGACACCGTGCGCCTCACCGACCGGGGGGCGGGCGAGGCCGCCAGCCGCGTGGCCGGCCATCCGGGCGTTCGCGCAGCCCTGCTGGAGCTCCAGACCCACTTTGCTCGACAGCCGGGCGGCGCCGTGCTGGACGGGCGCGACATCGGTACGGTCATCGTGCCCGACGCCCCGGTCAAATTGTTCGTCACCGCCAGCCCCGAGGTCCGCGCCCGCCGTCGCTGGCTGCAGCTGACCGCCCGGGGCGAGACCCTGTCGTTCGAGGACATGCTGGCCGATATCGTCCGCCGCGATGCCCGCGATGCCGGTCGCGGGGCCGCGCCCATGGTCCGGGCGACCGACGCGGCCTTGCTGGATACGACCGATATGGATATAGAGGCCGCCTTCGATGCGGCCCGCCGTATCGTCGAGACCTCGCGAGCGCGCTGACCGGCGGGCAAATCCAACGCAGGGATCCTCGGCCACCGCGGGCGTTCGGGCAGCTCTGTCGCCGCCCCGGATCGACCCTCTACCCAAACTGAACCGACGTCCGCGAGGACTCCGTCCGGAGCCGCGCGGCCTACCTCTTTCTCCAACCCCAGAGTTTCATGACCGACACCCTTACCCCGACCCGCGACGATTTCGCCGCCCTTCTCGACGAGACCCTTCAGGGTCGTGACCTTGGCGAAGGCCAGGTCGTCCATGGCCGCGTCGTCGGCATCGAAAAAGACATCATCATCATCGACGTCGGTCTGAAGACCGAAGGCCGGATCTCGGCCCGCGAGTTCGGTCAGGGCGAAGGCGCCTCGATCCCCAAGGTCGGCGATGACGTCGAAGTCTATCTCGAGCGCGTCGAGAACGCCCTGGGTGAGGCCGTCATCAGCCGCGACAAGGCCCGCCGCGAGGAAGCCTGGACCCGTCTGGAAGCCGTCTTCGCCGAAGAGCAGCCCGTCATGGGCGCCATCGTCGGCCGTGTGAAGGGTGGCTTCACCGTCGATCTGGGCGGTGCCTCGGCCTTCCTGCCGGGCTCGCAGGTCGACATCCGTCCGGTCCGCGACGTCGGCCCGTTGATGGGCAAGGAACAGCCCTTTGCTATCCTGAAAATGGACCGTCCGCGCGGCAACATTGTCGTCTCGCGTCGCGCCATCCTGGAAGAGGCCCGCGCCGAACAGCGCACCGAACTGGTGGGTCAGCTGGCCGAGGGTGAAGTCCGCGAAGGCGTGGTCAAGAACATCACCGACTACGGTGCGTTCGTGGATCTGGGCGGCATCGACGGCCTGCTGCACGTCACCGACATGTCGTGGAAGCGCGTCTCGCACCCCTCGCAGGTGCTGGCCGTCGGCGACACCGTCCAGGTGCAGATCGTCAAGATCAACCCGGATACCCAGCGCATCAGCCTGGGCATGAAGCAGCTGCAGGCCGACCCGTGGGACGGCGTGGAAGCCAAGTATCCGGTCGGCGCCAAGATGACCGGCCGTATCACCAACATCACAGACTACGGCGCGTTTGTTGAGCTGGAAGCCGGTGTCGAGGGCCTGGTCCACGTCTCGGAAATGAGCTGGACCAAGAAGAACGTCCACCCGGGCAAGATCGTCTCCACCTCGCAGGAAGTGGATGTGGTCGTCCTGGACGTCGATTCCGCCAAGCGCCGGATCTCGCTGGGTCTGAAGCAGGCCCAGGACAATCCGTGGGATGCCTTCGTCGCCAACCACCCGATCGGCTCGACCGTCGAGGGTGAGGTCAAGAACGCCACCGAATTCGGTCTGTTCATCGGCCTCGACAGCGACATCGACGGCATGGTCCACCTGTCCGACCTCGACTGGAACGTCTCCGGCGAGGAAGCCATCCAGCGCTACCGCAAGGGCGAGATGGTCAAGGCCAAGGTGCTCGACGTTGACGTCGAGAAGGAACGCGTCTCGCTGGGCATCAAGCAGCTGGGCGGCGATCCGATGGAAGGCGACACCTACAAGAAGGGTCAGCAGATCACCGTCACCGTCACGGCCATCGAGACCGGCGGTATCGAGGTCAAGTTCGGTGAGGATGATGCGCCGGTCACGGCCTTCATCCGCAAGTCGGACCTCTCGCGCGACCGTGCCGAACAACGTCCGGAACGCTTCGCCGTCGGCGATCGTGTCGACGCCATGATCACCGGTATCGAAAAGGCCACGCGCCGCGTGTCGGTCTCGGTCAAGGCGCTCGAGATGAAGGACGAGCAGGAAGCCATCGAACAGTTCGGCTCCTCGGACTCCGGCGCCTCGCTGGGTGACATTCTCGGTGCCGCCCTGCGCGAAAAGGGCACGACCAAGGACTAACGTCGATATCTCTGTAAAATGGGGGCGGCCGGAGCGATCTGGCCGCCCTTTTTGCTGTTTGAGGCGCCAATTTGTGTGCGCTAACGTACATTTGGCCCGTTAATGATGCTTAATATGCGCATCCCCCCTTTATTCCCCGGCTACGCGAGGTCTAGGGTGGGCCCAGCCGCCGGGGGGCCGGTTTGGCAGGCACGACGGATGCCGCAACGCAAATTGCACCCGTCGGGACGAGAAGGGGCTGAGATGATCAAGTCCGAACTGATTGAAAAGCTGGCGGCCGAAAACCCGCATCTGACGCAGGCCGAGGTTGAGCGTCTGGTCAATGTGGTGCTGGGCCGAATGGTCGAGACCCTGTCCGACGGCGGACGGGTCGAAATCCGGGGTTTCGGCGCCTTTTCCGTCCGACATCGCCCCGCACGTCAGGGCCGCAACCCACGCACCGGCGAAACGGTCGATGTACCCGCCAAGGCCGTGCCCTTCTTCAAGAGCGGCAAGGAACTGCGTGAGCGGCTGAACGCCGAGGACTGAGGCGGCACATGCAGCCCGGCTGGCGGATTCTCCCGGCGGACTTCGATGACGCCCGGCTGTTGGCGCTCCTGACCCTGCATCTCGACGGCATGCGCCGCTATTCGCCCGCGTGCAGTGTGCATGCCCTGGACCTGTCGGGTCTCAAGGCGCCGGGCGTGACCCTTTACACCCTGTGGGAAGGCGACGCCCTGATAGGCATGGGGGCCCTCCGCCTCCATCCGGACGGCGTGGCAGAGGTCAAGTCGATGCGTACCCATCCGGATCATGTTGGCAGGGGCGTGGGGCGGGCCATCCTTGAGCACCTGATCGGGGAGGCCGGCCAGCGGGGCTGCTATCGGGTCAGTCTCGAAACCGGTTCGGGTCCCGCCTTCGACGCGGCGCTGAACCTTTACGCCGCCCGCGGATTCAAGAAGGGCGATGCGTTTGGCGGCTATGAAGCCAGCGACTTCAACCAATTCTATCACCTCGATCTGCAAACGGCCTGAGCGCCGCGCCGGATCGCATCACGGAGAAGGTTATGGGGCTGTTTCAGGAATTTCGGGAATTCGCCGTGCGCGGCAACGTCGTCGATCTGGCGGTCGGCATCATCATTGGCGCGGCCTTCAACGGCATCGTCAAAAGTCTGGTTGATCAGGTGATCATGCCGCCCATCGGTCTGGCCATGGGCGGCCTCGACTTCTCCGAGTTGAAGTACGTGCTCAAGCCCGAGGACCCGACCACCGAGGCCATCGAGGAGGTCGCCATTCAATACGGCGCCTTCGCCAATACCATCGTCCAGTTCCTGATCGTCGCTTTCGTCGTCTTCCTGCTGGTCAAGGGCATCAACAACATGCGCCGCAAACAGGCTGAAGAGCCCCAGCCCGCTACCCCGCCGGCCCCGACCCCCAGCGAGGCTCTGCTGACCGAGATCCGCGACTTGCTGAAAACGAAAGCCTGATCTCTCAACGTCCGCCGGTCGCGGGCCTCAGGCAAAAGCCATAGTCCGCATCATAGGGCGTCGGCTGCCACAGATCGGGATCGGGAGCGCCGGGTTCGAACCGGGCATGGGCATGGCCCCATCCGCCCTCGCGCCGGGCCCTGTCCGCCCACGGCCCCAACTGGTCCAGTAAATGTGGACTGACCAGATGCAGTCGTAGTTTGGCGGCGTCCAGCTGCCGGGCGGCAACCATCAGGGCGGACATCAGCCGATCCATGGCGCCTGTCGCGCCCTCCAGAGCCATCAGGTCGACGATCTCCAGCACCGGCGGGTCGATCACGCTCGACTTGGCCAGTTCTGCCCAGGCATGTCCGACAATCGTCTCGCCCTCGACCGCTGCCAGCAGCACCGGCGGCGATGTCCGGTCCGGATTGCCCAATCGGTGGCGCAGGATTTCGGGGGACCGGTCCGCCAGCAACCGCCCCCCGGCCACACCGGCGCGCCAGTAGGTGTCCCACGCGGGCATGTCCCACGGCGCCTCCAGCATCGTCACGTTCTCGGGCAGGTCACGCGTTCGGACAGCCTTGGGATCAGGCGTCAACGGCTCGGGTATTCTGTCCAGCACGAGGCCCAGCATCTGTGGGCTGCGGTCGTCCGCCAGCCTTAGCATCCGACTGACCACGCGGGGCCACCGCTTCAGCGGCCAGGCCAGCTTGATCGCATGGGTCGGCTCGGGCCACGGCCTGATGCGATGCCGTCGATAGAGCACGGCGGCCTGCGGGTTGGCATTGAAGGTATAGAAGGCGAACAGGCCCTTCTGGTCCATCAGGGTCCGGATCAGACGTGGCGCCAGGCCGCGTCCCTTTGGACTGACGATGATGGAATGCCCGGTGCCCGCGTGCAGTGTCTGATCGCCCAGTCGGAACGTCTGGATGAAATTGCCCAGACAGGCGAGCGGCTCGCCCTGGTCGTCCTCCGCGATCCAGCCCAGCGGCGCGCCCAGCCTTTGACGGGCAGGGTCCTCACCTAGCCAGCGCCATCCTGCTGCCGACCGCGCGGACCACCCGACCGAGCGATGCAGGGCCGCCAGCGCTTGGGCATCTTCCGGCGTGAACGGGCGAATGGGCATAAAGGCGTGGGGTCTCCCGGTCTGGCGAAGCCTGACCCTGCCCCAAAACCCTCTACAATCCGTGAGAGCGGGCCAAGCCCTGAGTGGTCTTCGTCATCCTCGGGACAAGTCCGGGTATGACGTCGGGTTCAGGGCAGTGATCAGGATAGCCGCGTCCCAAAACGCCAATCACTTCAACATCCGCACGATTTGCCGGGCTGTTCTCCCCGACCTGGTCTTCGGGTCATCCATACTGTCCGGTTGCCCCGCCAGCGGAAGGACGTTGCCGTGATTTCAGACCATTCAGACGGTCCAGACCATTCAGACGGTCAATTTCTCCTGTCTCCGTTGGGAGAAGGGGTAGGGGGTGAGGGGCTCTTCGCTTCCTTCGGCGTGAGCCGTCGCAACGGTCTTGCCACGGCGTTCGCTGAAGCAGGCCGCCGACCCTCATCCGGCGCTTGCGCGCCACCTTCTCCCATCGGGAGAAGGGATCAATGCCGGATGGTGAATACCAATTCAGACCATTCAGACGGTTTTTTGCACCCGGCCCCGGACGATTTCAGACCATTCAGACGGTTCAGACTGTGTTTTCGGCGGCGGGCGCCTTTTGGGCGTCCACATCTCAGTAACCTTAGGCCTTGTCCGGGTTTCCGTAACGTGGTCGAAATGCGCCTTCGCGCGTCAGGTGGGGCGCAGCAGATCGGGAGTAGGCCGTTGCGTAGAACGGATGGAGGGAGCGCCCTCGGCGCTCTGGTCGGGTTTGAGGCCCGACGTTCAGGGGGAGACGAGGCATGAGTCTCAACATCGTAATCATGGCGGGGCTGGTTATCACCCTGCTGACGGCAGTGCCCGTCATGACGCAGATCCTGAGGAATCACCCGAAGGGTCTGATCATTCTGTTCTTCGCCGAGATGTGGGAGCGCTTCTCCTACTACGGGATGCGCGGCATCCTGATCTTCTATCTGACCCAGCATTTCCTGTTCGACGACGCGACGGCCGGCGCCACCTATGGCTCCTACACCTCGCTCGTCTATCTGCTGCCGCTGGTCGGCGGCATTCTGGCGGACCGTTATATCGGCACGCGCAAGGCCATCGTCTTCGGCGCCGTCCTGCTGGTCGCCGGTCACGGCCTGATGGGCTACGAAGGCCGGGCAGCGACCGAAACCCTCACCTATGCCGGCGCCGAATATCAGGTCGTCGGTGAAGGCCGTGGCGCCGCCCGTGAGGTGGGCATCATGGTCGACGGAGAGCGTTACGCCTTCGGCCCCGCTGAAGGCGGAGGACTGGCCCTCACCGACCTTCCGGCCGGATCCAGCCTGCCGGCCGTGCTTGAGCCGGGCAGCTATGAGATGACGGCTGACCGGGATCCGGTCGGGAAGAATGTCTTCTTCCTGGCCCTGTCGCTGATCATCATGGGCGTCGGCTTCCTCAAGCCGAACATCTCGACCATCGTGGGCCAGCTGTATCCGCAGGGCGATCCCCGGCGCGATTCCGGCTTCACCCTCTACTACTACGGCATCAACCTCGGGGCCTTCTGGGCCGCGGTCCTCTGCGGCCTCTTGGGACAGACCGTCGGCTGGTGGGCGGGCTTCGGCCTCGCCGGGGTCGGCATGCTGGCCGGCCTGATCGTGTTCGTGCTCGGCAAGCCCCTGCTGCAGGGCAATGGTGAGCCGCCGAACCCGGCGCTGATCAAGCGCCCGGTACTGGGACCGATCAACCGCGAGTGGCTGATCTACATCTGCGGCTTCCTCGGCGTTGCCATCGTGTGGTTCCTGGTCCAGCGGAACGCCCTTGTCGGTACGGTGCTCAGCATCTCAACCTTGCTGTCGCTGGTGGCGATCATCTGGATCATCGCTTTCGTCTGCAAAACCTGGGTCCAGCGCCAGCGCATGATGCTGGCGCTCGTGCTGATCTTCGGCGCGGTGGTCTTCTTCACCCTGTTCGAGCAGGCCGGCACCTCGCTGAACCTGTTCGCGGACCGGAACGTCGATCTGACCATCACCCCGGTTGCCATGCAGTTCCTCGGCATCACCATCGGCACGCCGGACCAGTTGGCCGCCGCGGGCATCACGCCCACGGGCTTCTGGATCGATGCGACCATCACGGCCGCCCAGGTCCAGTCGTTCAACGCCGGCTTCATCCTGATCTTCGCCCCGATCTTCGCGGCGCTGTGGGCGTGGCTGGCGAGCAAGAACCTCGATCCCAACCCGACCATGAAGTTCGGTCTGGGTCTGGTCCAGGTGGGCCTCGGCTTCCTGGTCGTGGTGTGGGCTGCCGGTTCCGGCATGGTCAGCAGCGCCTTCCAGATGCCGCTGATTATCCTGGCCCTGCTCTACATGCTGCACACCACGGGTGAGCTGTTCCTGTCCCCGGTGGGCCTGTCCGAGATCACCAAATTGTCGCTGCCCTCCGTGGTCAGCTTCATGATGGCGGTCTGGTTCCTGGCCAGTTCGATCGCCCAGTTCGTCGGCGGTCAGATCGCCGGCCTGATGGGCACCGAGACCGTCGGCGGCCAGGTGCTGGACCCGCAGGGCGCGCTCGAGACCTCGCTGGACGGTTTCTCCAAGCTCGGCTGGTGGGGCTTCGGCATCGGCGTGGCCTTCATCCTGATCAGCTTCCTTATCAAGGGCTGGTCGCATGGTGCCAATGACGCCGGAAACCACCCCGGTCCCGATCTGACGGATCGCGGTCAACAGGATGCCAACGTCGCCAGGCCTGAACAGGTCTGACGTCAGGCATCTGACCCGACAGAGGGGGCGGAGCCGGTCGGCTCCGCCCCTTTTCTGTGAGCTAACTATCAGATTGTCTTGCGGATCTGCAGGAACAGCCACGACCCGCGGGTCTGGGAAGAGGTCTCGCGCCGCGACAGCGGGGCGCTGTCCCGCGGCCCGGCATAGATGTCCCGCCGCCGCCGCTGCTCCGCATCAGTCAGGTTGCTGAAGTCGACCCTCACGCTCAGATCGTCCGAGGGCTTCCACTGGACGAAGGCGTTGAAGGGGGGCTCGGCCTCGTTGAAGCGCAGCTCCCGCACCCGGTAGCTGGTGCCGGCGTCCACGTCGCAGCTGTGGTTCATGCCCCAGGCCCAGCGGCCGCCGTCCAGGTCCTGGGTGAAGGTCACGCCGCAGCCAAAGCCGTCGTCTCCGGAAAAGCGTCGCGACTCCCCGGTCAGCGGATCCTCGATGTCGGTCTCGCGGAAGGCGGCCCTCGCGATCAGGCGCCCTCCCGGGATACCCGCGCGATCGGTCGGCAGGGTGGTCTGGACCTCGAATTCGGTCCGCGTGCCCGTGCCGATGTTGCCCAGGGCCTCGAACCCGCCGACCAGAGGGATCACGTCGATGTAGTCCTCGATCCCGGTGTGGGTCAGGCGGGCGCTGACCACGCCTTCGTCCCAGAAGCGGCGTTCATAGACCGCCTCATAGGCCGTGGTCTTGCTGGGTTCCAGATCGGCGTTGCCCGCCTCCACCTGGCCCAGGTCGACCTCGGCCGAGGCGGCAAAGTCGCCAAAGTCCAGTTGTCCGACCTGCCGCTCGATTCGGAACCGGAACTGATGATCGGGCATGGGCGTCCACGTCACCAACAGCCGGGGCTTGGGGTAGATGAAGGACTTGGCGCTGTCGGTATCGCCGGACTGCCGGATCTCCGACACGTCGACCCGCAGGCCTGCCTCGACCGTCAGGTTCGGCCCCGGTCGCCAGGTGGCCTGGCCAGAGGCCTCGCCCCGCAGTTCCTCGACCAGAACAGCAGCGCCGGGCAGGGCGATCGGCACGCCGTTCTCCTCATAGGCGCTGTTCGTGTCGAGGAAGTTGTAGGCAATCTCCGCGCCGCCCTCATAGGACCAGCGGTCATCGCGCCGGTAGCGGACCACGCCGCGCCCGATCGTCTCGCCCGCGGTCGAGTCGCTGGTGAAAAGGCCGGTCCGCCCGGTGCGGACAAAGCCGGACTCGACGGTCGAGGCCTCCAGCCGCTGCAGGCCGGTCAGTTCCAGTTCGGTGTCGAGGCCGAGCGGGCGCGTCCAGCGGGCACCGATCTCGCCGCTCAGTTCCTCAAAGCCCTGCTCGCTGAAGTCGTCGTCCCCGGCGCCGGAGCGGATGAAGATGTCCTGCTCCTGGTCGTTGTTGAAGTAGGACGTCACCGCGTTAACCCGCAGCAGCCCCCCGCCCTGAGGCCGCTGGATCGCGCCCGAGGCGCGGACATTGCGGAACCGGTCCCAGGAGTCGATCTCCGCATCCTGAATCAGGGCGCCCGAGGGATCAAAGCGCTGGCGGCGTCCCTCATTGGTGCCATCGGTGCGGTCGACCGTGGCGCTGATGGCGCCCTCGATCTGGTGGTCGCCAGCCCGCCGCGAATACTCGGCCCGGACGACCGGCCCGATATAGCCGTCCTCGTAGACATAGGCGTCGAAGCCCAGTACCCGCTCGACGGTGACCGCGTCCTTTAGCACGACATTGGCGACCACCGAGCGACCCTGCATGTCGATGCCGGGGGCGCCGCCCCGGATCAGTTCCACATAGGCCACGCTGTCAGCGGAAACCCGGCTGAGCAGACTGTCGAGGCCCTCGCTCTTGGTCGAGGGGTGCCGCCCGTCGATCAGGACATTGCCCGCCGTCCCTGCCAGTCCCCGTGTACCCGAACTGCCGCCGTTCAGGCCGAAGCCCGGCAGGCGCTGGACCATGTCGAGGGCGGTCCGGGGCCGTGTATCGGCAAAGAAGGCGGGATCGAAAATCAGGACGCCGGGGCGCTCAGGATCCTGACGCGCCTCGACACTCGCTCCGGGCGTGTCCTGCGCTACTGCAGGTAAGGCCAGGCCCAGCCAGAGCGTGGCCGCTGCGGTGCTTGCCAGCCAGACCGATCGTGTCATGTCGCCTCCCGTTGATCCGGCCACCCATAACGCCCGAACGGTCAATCGCCAGTTACAAGACAGAAAGGTGGCCGGATTGCGGGGATCAGAACGTCTTGCGCAGCCGCACCGCGAAGAAGGTCCGCGGATCGATCTCGCGGCGCTCAATGAAGGCGATGGGGCGCGGCGAGGTCCGGCCCGCATACACCGTCCGCTCGGTGTCGAAGTCGTCCCAAAGATTGACCTGGGCGCGGATCGTCAGGCTGTCGGTCGGCTTGTACTCGGCCGCCAGTTCGAAATAGTCGCCGCCCTTCCAGGCGAAGGTCTGATCCGGGTCGTAGGTGGCCTGCCCCAGAACGGGGATCCACGCCACGCTCCAGTTGACGCGCCAGGTGGTGATGTCCTGGGCGAAAGAGATCACCGGCTGACGGGCGCGGACGCCGGAGATCGGCCGCTTTTCGCCGGTGGTCGGATCAGTGACCTCAGTGCTGTTCCAGTCGTTGCGGAAGCGGAATTGGCCCCCGCTGATGCCGGCCTTGTCGGTCGGAATGATGATGTTGACCGACAGCTGGTCCAGTGTGCCATCGCCGATGTTGCCGACCGCCGACAGGCCGCCCGCCAGGGGAATGCGATCGATGACATTGCCGATCTCGTCGTGGCGCAGACCGATACTGATGATACCGTCGCCCCAGAAGCGGCGTTCGAAGGTGACTTCGCTGATCCAGCGATCTTCCGGCTCGAGATCGGCGTTGCCGCCCAGCACGTTCTGGCTGTCCAGTTCGGCACTGGCGGCGAAGTCGCCAAAGTCCAGCTGGCCGACCTCGCGCTCAAACCGGGCCCGGATCTGGGTATTGGCCATCGGTGTCCAGCTGACCTGCACCCGGGGCTTGGCGAAAAAGAAGGACTTCTCATTCTCGGTGTCGCCGGACTGGCTGATCGTCGAGGACTCAAGCCTGAGACCGCTCTCGAGCGACAGGGTCGGTGAGACGCGCCAGGTGCTCTTGCCGAACAGTTCGCCACGCGTTTCCTCGACCACGACCGAAGCCGAAGGCAGGACGACCGGCGTGCCGCCGACCGAGAAGGCCTGATCCGTGTCCAGTCGGTTGTAGGCGATCTCGCCGCCGCCCTCGAAGGTCAGGGCCTCGGACCGCTCGAAGCGGACCAGGCTGCGGGCGATGGTTTCCGACGCATCGCCGGTCGACTCGAACCGCTGCTCCGGCTCCGCGCCCCCACCCATATTGGCGTTGTAGGTAGAGACGGACTCGAAGTCCGAGAACTCGTGGATGAAGCGCGTCTCCATAGACAGTCGCGCGCCGAGGGGACGGGTGTAGACCGCGCCGAACTCTCCCGATGTACCATCCTGATCGTACCGGCTTTCCCGGAAAGTGCCGGTACCGGTGAATTGTTCAAAGCTGTGCCAGTCATTGGTGCCGTAGCGGGCTGTCAGGTCGATCTTGCCGCCCATGAGGGGGGCGGCGTAGTTGCCGCGGATGCCCGAGCCACCGCCGTAGCCGTCGTTGTAAAAGTCTTCCTGACGAAGCAGGGTGCCGTCGGCGGCGCGTCGTGTGGCCGGGCCAATGCCGTTGGAATCGCTCATCCCGATGCCGTCGGACAGGGTGAAGCCCCAGGTCCGGTCGCCGTCGCGGGCTGTGAACTGATAGGAACCGCCGTAGACGTCCGTGCCGCCGTCAAAGAAGGTGGCATGGGCACTGACCACAGTCTGGCGGCTGCTCTCATTCTTCAGGATGACATTCACGACGACGGAATAGCCTTGCATGTCGATACCGGGGGCGCCGCCCCGGATCAGCTCGATGCGCTCGACCTGGGACACCAGGGTGCGGGACAGTACGGATGATCCGCTGTCGTTCTTGGAGGCCGGGCGTGCGCCGTTGATCAGGATATTACCGACGGCTCCCTCGAAGCCGCGACCTCCGTCGCCGTCGCTGACGGAAAAGCCGGGCACCCGCTGCACCATGTCCAGCGCCGTATTGGGGTTTTGGTCGGCGAAGAAGTCCGGCGTGAAGATCAGGACGCCCTGATCCGACGAACTGGCGTTGGCGGTGCCATCGCCCTGTGCATCCTGTGCTAGGGCATGCGGCGCGAACGCCATGGCCAGGGCGGCAGCGGTTGTGGTGATCAGCAGTGTTTTACGCGTCATGAATATTCCCCTCGTTTGTGAAAGGAGGTGTCGTCTTTCAAGTTGACGCAGGCCAGTTACAAGTTCGATAAGTAGATTAAATCGGCTTCATGACAGGCAATACATGTTGTTACTTGCGCGTAATGTTTGGGGCGACCGGGTGGCGCGAGCGTCTCTCGCATTGATTGCCTGTGTGGCGGCGGCCGCCATGGCGCCCCCACGCGTCGCCGCGCAGGAGGTCGAGACAACGGTCGACGAGATTATCGTCACGGCGCGCCGCTCGGGGGCACCGATGTGGGAGGTGACCCGGGGTGGCTCCACCATCCTGCTGGTCGGTGCGATCCAGGCAGTGCCTGCCGGCATCGAATGGCGGCCTGATGCCCTTGAGCAGGCCACACGGCAGGCCGACCGTGTCTATTTCCCTCAACAGGCCAATGTTTCGCCGGCGGACATCTTCCGGCTCATCTGGCGCTCACGCACCCTGACCCGCATGCCTGAGGGCAAGACAAGCGCCGACTATCTGTCGCCGGAATGGCAAGCCCGTCTCGATGCGCTGGAGGCGAGCTATGATGAGGACTGGTCGCGGGACAGCTTTCTGATCCTCAGCAACGAACTGCTGTCGGATCGGCTGGGCTTGCGGGATCGCGGCCGTCAGGAGGTCGGAGAGGTTGTCCGCCGTGCGGCTCGGCGCGGGCGGGTGCCAGTGACCTCCATAGGGAGTGTGCGGGGTGATGCCCTGATCGAAGACCTGCTGACCCGCCCACCCGAAACCTGGGTGCCGTGCGTGCAGGCGTCAATCGCGGCCAGTGAAGCCGGACCGGATGCGGTGCAGGCCCGCGGGCTGGCATGGACCCGATTCGATGTGCCGGCAGTGATGGCATCGCCCATTGAGGCCGCCATGATGCAGTGCTGGCCATGGGGCGACCCGGCTCTCGGCACCCTGCTTCGTGGTCAGTGGATCAGCGCCGTCGAGGGCGCCCTGCGAGAGCCTGGCGTGACCCTTGCGGTCGCGCCCCTGCGCGTGCTGGCCGAGACGGGCGGCGTGCTGGATGATCTGGAACGGCGCGGGTTCGGGATCATCGGCCCCGACTGGCGTGCGGATCAGCGCGAGGACTAAAGCGCGGTCCCGCCCACGGTCAGGCCGCCGATCTTCAGGCTGGGCTGGCCGATGCCGACCGGCACGCCCTGTCCGGCCTTGCCGCACACACCCACGCCGGGGTCGAAGGCAAAGTCGTCGCCGATCATGGTGATGTTGGTCAGGGCCGTCGCACCATCCCCGATCAGGGTCGCGCCGCGCACGGGCGATGTGATCTTCCCGTCCTCGATCAGATAGGCCTCGGTGCACTGGAAAACGAATTTGCCATTGGTGATATCCACCTGTCCGCCCCCGAAATTGGCGGCATACAGGCCCCGCTTCGTCGAAGCGATCATGTCGGCGCGGTTGTCCTTGCCCCCTTCCATGAAGGTATTGGTCATGCGCGGCATGGGCGGGTGGGCGAAAGACTGGCGGCGGGCATTGCCGGTGGCCCGTGCGCCCAGCTTCCGCGCGCTCAGCCGGTCGTGCATCAGGCCGACCATGATGCCGTCCTCAATAAGCACTGTGCGCGAGGTGGGCGTGCCCTCGTCATCGACGGTCAGGGACCCGCGACGACCGGCGATGGAGCCGTCATCGACCACGGTCACCCCGGGGGCGGCCACCCGCTTGCCCATCATGCCGGAAAAGACGGAGCTGCCCTTGCGGTGAAAGTCCCCTTCAAAGCCGTGCCCGACCGCTTCATGCAGCAGCACACCGGGCCAACCGGCGCCGAGCACCACATCCATTTCACCGGCGGGGCAGTCGACCGCCTCGAGGTTCACGAGAGCCTGACGCAGGGCTTCATCGACCTGGGCCTGCCAGTGCGCGGGGGCGATCCAGGCCTCGAAGCCCGCGCGGCCCCCGGCCCCGGATGAGGCACTCTCGCGGCGGCCGTTCTGTTCGACCGTGACGGACACGTTCAGCCGGACCAGCGGGCGGATGTCGCGAACGCCGCGTCCGTCGGCCCGCAGGATCTCGATGTCGCGGTGCTCGCCGGCCAGCGATACGGACACCTGAACAACACGCGGGTCGCGGGCCCGCGCCCAGGCGTCGATCTCGGACAGCAGGGCGATCTTGTCGGAGAAGGCGGGCGAGGCCAGCGGGTCAACCGGCGCATAGAGCTGCTGGTTGGTCGAGAGCGGCGCCTCGGCCTGAACGCCGGTACGGCCCTGGGTGGCCAGGGAGGCCGTCTCCGCTGCCCGGCCTATCGAGGCGGCATCGACGACGCTTGAGTGGGCGTAGCCCGCCGTCTCGTCTGAAACGACGCGGAGGCCGAACCCCTCGTGGGCGTCATAGGAGGCCGCCTTCAGCCGCCCGTCGTCGAACACCAGCGACTCGGTTTCGGCCCGCTCCAGAAACAGCTCGCCATCATCGGCGCCGGTCATGGCACCGGCCAGGATCGACCGCGCGGCTTCGGGCGACAGGTCGGCCGTCTCCAGCAGGGAGGGGGTCAGGGCGGGGGAGGGGGACTGGGTCATGCCCCTATCTAGGCACGCCGTGCGCCCGCGTCACCCGCCCGGTCCTCTCAGGGCTGGCGAATGTCGCCAGATCCCGACACGCGGCTGTCCAGGCTTTCCGGGCGGCGGGTCAAGGTGACGTCGCCCGAACCGGAAATGGCGACGGCTGCGCGACCCGTGGGCCCCAGCCGTGCCTCGCCCGAGCCGGACACCTTCACATCGGCATCGGCCAGCTCAAGAGCCTCCAGATCGACTTCGCCCGAGCCGGAGATGTTGAGGGTCAGGGCGCGGGTGCGGCCCTCGGCCTCGATCTCGCCGGAGCCCGAAATATCGAGGTCCATCTGGTCCTGATCATAGGCGCGGATGTCCATGTGGCCCGAGCCTTCGACCCTGAACCGTGTAACGCCCGGCGCGGTCACCACCACACGCAACTGGTCGCGGGGGCTCCAGCCACGAAGGCCGCCATCGTCCCAGCTGACAAAGACCTGGTCCTCTCCCTCTTTCAGATGGATGCGACCGCCCGAGACCTCGACACGATCAACCAGCGCCTGGGGCCCGGTGACGGTCACGCCCGCCGTATCGCCCTGGACGTATTCGACGTCGCCGCCGAAATCGAGCACCAGCGTCTCGTCGCCATCCCAGGCGAGGGTGCGGGTTACCTCGGGACCGGCGGTGTGAGCGTCGGCGTTTCGGACCCTTTCGAAGCGGATGGGATGACCATCACGGTCGAAGACCGTCCAGGACCAGCCGTGCGCGGCCAGGTCGCGTCCGCCGAGGGCAAAGGCGCCTCCGAGACAGATGAGCGTCAGAACCAGCCCGGCGGCGGCAATGATCAGGGATGTGCGGATCATGGTGTTTCTCCGGGAGAAGGGGTCAGGCGACCTGCGGCTCAAGCGCGGGCTTGAGCAGGCGATAATGAAGACGGGCGAACCAGACGACGCCGTTGACCAGCCAGATGGTCAGCACGGTAAGCAGGGCGGCGCCCGTGACGGAGGCGGCCATCAGGCCCAGTCCGGCGAGGATGGCAGCCAGGGGGCCGCCGGGGGCTCCGGCGATCGGGCCCACCACCATGACGCCGACGCCGGCGATGAAGGTGCCCAGCGCCGCGGCATAGCCGCCCAGAATGACGCCGATGACGCTCATCAGCAGGGGCAGCAGGAACAGGATGTCGATGGCGCCCAGTCCCAGAACCGCCAGAATGGCGGCCGTCGCGGAGGACGGATTCTGTTCCTGATGCCAGCGTCGGATACCGGCCTCGGCCTTCAACTCGCGCGCCAGACGGTCGGGATTACCGAGGGCTGCCGCCACTTCGGCCTCGCTCCGGCCCTCGGCCAGGCCATCATCGAAATGGGCCTCATAATCATTGAGCACCTCGGCGGCGGCGCTGGTCGGCATGCCGACCAGACCCTTCTTCAGTCGCGACATGAATTCGGCGCGTGTCATTGGGTAGCTCCCCCTTCGTGAGTGTCCGTAGTGGCGGTCGCCGGCGTACTCGCTCCTGCGACCAGATCGTCGACGGCCGTGGCGAAGCGGCGCCACTCGCGGCCCTGATCCTCCAGGGCCCGTCGGCCGGCCTCGGTCAGGCGGTAGTACTTCCGCGAAGGGCCGGCGGGTGATTCGACCAGATAGGTCTCGACCCATCCATCGGTCTGCATGCGACGCATGAGCGGATAGATGGTGCCTTCGCCCATATCGATCGCGTCGGACAGGCGACTGGCGATCTCATAGGCGTAGCTGTCGTCACGGGCCAACAGGGCCAGGACACACAGACCCAGCACCCCCTTCTTCAGCTGTATTTCAATCGGCTCGGGCAAATCGGCCTCCTTTGATGACCCATTCGCTATCGCAAGCTAGTGGGTGAAGCAAGGTAGCTTGCGAAACATGACGACGATTTAATTTCCGGGTGCGGCGTCATGGAGCGGCATTGATGGCCCTCCATCGCTTGGCAAGCGCGAAGCGGGGGGATAAGGACCGGCCATCACTCTACGCCCGAGGGGCCGGGTGCGTCTGCGATCCGTTCGCAGATCGCTCGTAGGAAAGACTGAGATGAGGACGTCTGCGATGGCATCGGGCATTCGCGCCCTTAAGGCAGCCACGGCGGCAATGACCGCTTCGATCGGCGCCACGATCATGGTGGGGGCTTCGGCCATGCCCGCCGCAGCCCAGGCGCTGCTGGGGCAACCGACACCCGGGGCCAAGGGTTATGCCCTGCAGCCGGCCGCGTCGGAGCTGAAGCACGATGCCATCTGGTTCCATGATGTGATCCTGCTGCCGGTCATCACGGTCATCAGTCTGTTCGTGCTGGGCCTGCTGATCTGGGTTGCGGTCCGCTATAACAAGAAGGCCAACCCGGTCCCGGCCAAGTGGAGCCACAACACCCTGATCGAGGTGATCTGGACGATTGTCCCGGTCGTGATCCTGCTGGTGATCGCCATCTTCTCGTTCCGGCTGCTGTACAAATATGAGGCCATGCCCGAGCCGGACCTGACCGTGAAGGTCACCGGCAACCAGTGGAACTGGGCCTACGAATATCCTGACCAGGCTGTGCCTGAATACATCTCGAACATGCTGCCCGAAGACGAGGCGCAGGCCCGCAATGTGCCGTACCGTCTGGCTGCGGACGAGGCCATGGTGGTGCCGGTCGGCAAGACCGTCCGCCTGCTGGTCACGGCCTCGGACGTCATTCACTCGGTCGCCCTGCCGGCCTTTGGTCTGAAGACTGACGCCGTCCCCGGTCGCACGAATGAGACCTGGTTCAACGCTGAACGCACCGGCGTCTACTATGGCCAGTGCTCGGAGCTGTGCGGCGTCGACCACGCCTTCATGCCTATCGAAATCCGTGTTGTGACCGAAGCCGAGTTCGCTGCCTGGGTCGCCTCGAAGGGCGGCTCGATGACGGCCGCTGCGGACGCCGAGGCAGCCGCCGCTGCCGAGGCCGCCGCTGCCGAGGCTGCGCCGGCTGCAGAAGAGACCTCCGACGCGGCGACCGACGCTGCCACCTCCGAACCGGCGGCCACGCCCGCCGCCGCTCAATAAGTTACGCGAGAGCCCGAAACGACCATGGCCACCGCACACGCCGCCCACGACGACCACGACCACAAGCCCGGGTTCTTCACCCGCTGGTTCCTGTCGACCAACCACAAGGACATCGGCACCCTGTATCTGCTGTTCGCCATCATGGCGGGCATTGTCGGCGGCGCCCTGTCAGGCCTGATCCGCTGGGAACTGGCCGAGCCGGGCATGCAGGTGTTCGTGCAGGGCGGGCTGATCGAGCAGCTGGGCCTCGTTGAGGCGTCCAAGCACGGCTATAACGTTACGGTCACCGCCCACGCCCTGATCATGATCTTTTTCATGGTCATGCCGGCCATGATCGGCGGCTTCGGCAACTGGTTCGTTCCGATCATGATCGGCGCGCCGGACATGGCCTTCCCGCGCATGAACAACATCTCGTTCTGGTTGCTGGTCGCGGCCTGGATCCTGCTGTGCATGTCGATGTTCGTGGACGGTGGTCCGGGCAAGGGCTTCGGCGGGGGCTGGACCATCTATCCGCCGCTGTCGACCATGGGTCACACCGGCCCGGCCATGGACATGGCGATCTTTTCGCTGCACGTCGCGGGTGCGTCGTCGATCCTGGGTGCCATCAACTTCATCACCACCATCTTCAACATGCGCGCGCCGGGCATGACCCTGCACCGCATGCCGCTGTTCGCCTGGTCGGTGCTGATCACCGCCTTCCTGCTGCTGCTGTCGCTGCCGGTTCTGGCGGGCGCCATCACCATGCTGCTGACCGACCGCAACTTTGGCACCAGCTTCTTTGATCCGGCAGGCGGCGGCGATCCGGTGATGTTCCAGCACCTGTTCTGGTTCTTCGGCCACCCCGAGGTCTACATTCTGATCCTGCCGGGCTTCGGCATCATCAGCCACATCGTCTCGACCTTCTCGAAGAAGCCTGTGTTCGGCTATCTGGCCATGGCCTATGCCATGGTGGCCATCGGCTTCATCGGCTTCGTCGTGTGGGCGCACCACATGTACACCGTCGGCATGACCGTGAACCTGCGCGCCTATTTCATCGCCGCGACCATGGTCATCGCCGTGCCAACGGGGGTGAAGATATTCAGCTGGATCGCCACGATGTGGGGCGGGTCCATCGACTTCAAGACGCCCATGCTCTGGGCCGTCGGCTTCATCTTCCTGTTCACCATCGGCGGCGTGACCGGCGTGGTGCTGGCTAATGCCGGGATCGATTACAGCTTCCACGACACCTATTACGTCGTCGCCCACTTCCACTATGTGCTGTCGCTGGGAGCCGTGTTCGCCATCTTTGCCGGCTTCTATTACTGGTTCGAGAAGATGTTCGGTGTGAAGTACAATGAGTTCCTGGGGGCTCTGCACTTCTGGATCATGTTCATCGGCGTGAACGTGATCTTCTTCCCCCAGCACTTCCTCGGCCTGCAGGGCATGCCGCGTCGCTACATCGACTATCCGGAGGCCTATACCTTCTGGAACCAGGTGTCGTCGTGGGGCTATGTCATCACCGTGGTCGGCGTCGTGGTCTTCCTGATCGTCCTGATCGAGGCCGCCATCCGTCGCCGTCCGGGCGTTGCCAATCCGTGGGGCGAAGGCGCCACCACCCTGGAATGGACCCTCTCCTCGCCGCCGCCGCATCACCAGTTCAATGAGCTGCCGGTGGTCAAGGACGAGAAACACCACTGACCCGAGGGCGCCTCGGCGCCTGACGGCCCAACCTGAAGTCCCCGGGACCGTCCCTTCCATAGGAGGGGACGGTCCTGAGCTTTCATAGAACGACACGGTCTCCCAAACCATGACCGACACGCGGCCCAGACTGTCGACTGCCCAGCCCGGCGACTATTTCCAGCTGCTGAAGCCGCGCGTCATGTCGCTGGTGATCTTCACCGCTGTGACTGGCCTGCTGGTCGCGCCAAGCCAGATGAACCCGCTGGTCGCTGCCATCGCCATCCTGTGCATCGCGGTCGGCGCCGGTGCCGCCGGAGCCCTCAACATGGGGCTGGAAGGTGAGACCGATGCCCTGATGAAGCGCACCCGGGGCCGCCCGGTCGCTGCCGGTCGCGTCAACAAGAATGACGCCCTGGCCTATGGCGCCGTTCTGTCGCTGTTTTCGGTCATGCTGCTGGGCATGAACACCAACTGGTTCGCGGCCGGTCTGCTGGCCCTGACCATCGTCTATTACGCCGGCTTCTATACGCTGATGCTCAAGCGTCGGACGCCGCAGAACATCGTCATTGGCGGGGCGGCCGGGGCGTTTCCCCCGGTGATCGGATGGGCTGCCGTGACCGGTGACGCGCCCTGGCAGGCCTGGCTGCTGTTCCTGATCATCTTCCTGTGGACGCCACCTCACAGCTGGGCGCTGGCCCTTTATTCGGCCGGTGACTATGCGCGGGCGGGTATCCCCATGATGCCGGTGGCACGCGGCGCGAAATCCACCCGTCTTCAGATCCTGCTCTACAGTCTGGTGCTGGTGCCGGTCGCCATCCTGCCCGGCGTGACGGACCTTGGCGGGTCCATCTATCTGGGCGTGTCTGTGATCGGGGGGCTGCTGTTCCTGCTGCTGGCCTTTCGTCTGTGGCGCAGCCGGGCAGGGGATCAGCCCGAGGCTGACCGGACCCACGGCGGTCCGACTGTGGGACGAGAGGCCGCATTGTATGATGTGCGGATTGACGCCAAACCGGCCCGCAACCTGTTCGCCTATTCGATCCTGTATCTGATGCTGCTGTTCCTGGCACTCCTGCTCGAGAACCTCCCCGCATCCACCCTGGTGTGCCCCTCATGCGCCTGACCGAAGAAGAACTGACCGCCCGCAAGCGCCGCAATCTGTGGATTGCTCTGGGACTGATCGCCTTCATGGTGCTGGTCTTCCTGACCACCTTCCTGCGGCTGAAACAGAACATCGCCGACTCGTCCGCCTCAATGCCCGTCGCCGAAGCCCCGGCCCGGCCGGTCAGCTCTGAAAATGAGGGGGTCTCATGAATCGCAAGAATCTGATCGCCCTGATCTGTGGCGGTGTGGTGATGCTGATGACAGGCGCCGCCTTTGCGGCCGTGCCTCTCTATCAGCTGTTCTGTCAGGTGACCGGCTTTGACGGCACGGTGCGCAAGGCTGACAAGGCCCCTGATGTGGTGCTGGACGAAACCGTACTGATCCGCTTCGACACCAATGTTCGCAACCTGCCGATGGAGTTCAAGGCCGAGCAACTGCAGCAGCGCGTGCGAATCGGCGAAACCGGCATGGCCTATTTCGAGGTGACCAACACCTCCGACCAGCCGATCGGGGCCACAGCCGCCTACAATGTCGTGCCCGAGCGGGCCGGGGCCTATTTCCAGAAGCTGCAATGTTTCTGCTTCGACGGTCAGGTGATCCCCGCCGGCGAGACGATGCGCTTTCCGGTTCAGTATTTCGTGGCCCCCGAACTGGCTACCGATCCCGAAGGCCGGGGCGTGACCCAGATCACGCTCAGCTATACCTTTTACCCGACGAAGGATTTTGACGCCGCTTCGGTGACGGCAAACTCTGGCGTGTCGGGATCGTGAGCGCTATAGGGCCAATCACGAGTCTATCCGAGAGCAAGAGACCCCAGAATGGCTGACGCGCACGCCGCTCCTCATCACGACTATCACCTGGTCAATCCCAGCCCGTGGCCGCTGGTCGCCTCGATCGCCGTCACGGTGATGATGGTTGGTGCCGTCGCCTGGATGAAGGGTGTGTTTGGCCTTGAGGCCGGCACCCAATGGCTGTTCTTCGCCGGTCTGGCGGGCGTGCTCTATTCCATGTTCGGCTGGTGGAGCGATGTGATCAAGGAAAGCCGGCAGGGTGACCATACCCCGGTTGTCTCGATCGGCCTGCGCTACGGCATGGTGTTGTTCATCGCGTCGGAAATCATGTTCTTCGCGGCCTTCTTTTGGATGTTTTTCGAAATGTCCGTCTACAACGAGGCGCGCGCCCACATCCCGGCGATCAGCTTCTGGACCGACACGGCCGCCGCCTGGACCAATGCGGACGGAACGTCGCTGTGGCCGCCCAAGGGCGTCGAGGTGCTGGACGCCTGGCAACTGCCTCTCCTGAACACTGTCATCCTGCTGCTGAGCGGCACGACCGTCACCTGGGCCCACCACGCGCTGCAGGTCGGTGATCGCAAGGGCGCCAAGCTGGGCCTGCTGATCACGGTGCTGCTGGGCGTGCTGTTCACCGGCGTTCAGGCGTACGAATATTACCACATCATCCACGAGAACCTGTTCTTCAACGAAGAGGCTGCGAACTCGGGCCTGTACGGGTCGATCTTCTTCATGGCGACCGGCTTCCACGGCTTCCACGTGCTGATCGGCACCCTGTTCCTGACCGTCTGCCTGCTGCGCCTGATGGCCGGCCAGATGTCGCCGAAGAAGCATTTCGGCTTCGAGGCGGCGGCCTGGTACTGGCACTTCGTCGACGTGGTCTGGCTGTTCCTGTTCGCCTTCGTCTACGTCATCTTCGGGTGACGGACGGCGACCGGCCGAACCTCTCCTCGCCAGCGCGGGGGCGCGATGCCCGTCCCCGTTTTCCCTGGGCCCTGACTGCAGCCTCGCTCCTGGCGTTCATCCTGCTCGTGTCGCTGGGCCTGTGGCAGGTTCAGCGCCTGCAGTGGAAGCAGGATTTGATCGCCCGCGCCGAGGCTGCCGCAGACCTCCCTCCGGTGTCGCTTGAGGCGCTGGCGCAGATGCCGGATCCGGAGTTCCGCTCGGCGCTTCTCGCCTGTGATTTCCAGAACCAGCCCTACGTTGAGCTTCAGTCGATACAGGACGGTCAGCCGGGCGTACGTTTGATCTCCAGCTGTGACGGCTGGCTGGTCGATCTGGGCTTCGTCTCCGAGACAATCAGCGCTCGTCCGGGGCAACAGTCCGCTGCCATCCCCGCCATCACCGCCCAGGCCCGGCGGGTGGAGCAGCCCGGCCCCTTTGCCCCGCCGCCGGAGGGCAACCGTTTCTACGCTCGCGACACCGAGGCCATGAGCCGGGCCCTAAGCGTCGAGAGCCCGGTTCGCCCTTACGTGCTGTTCGCCACCCGGTCAGCATGGCCGGGTTGGGCGGCGCTGAAGCCCTCCGCCCCTCCCGCCGCCTTTTCGAACAACCATCTGGGCTATGCCCTGACCTGGTTCGGCCTGGCGCTCGCTCTTGCCGGATTCTATATCGCCTTGCTCCGCCGGAAGCTGACATCCTGACCCTGCGATCCCACACCCTGCCGAACGGCGTCCGCGTCATTTGCGATCCCATTCCCGGCCTGCAGACCGTGGCCGTCTGCGTGGCCATTGCCGCCGGCGCCCGTCATGAAAGCCCGGAGCATTCCGGCTGGTCCCACTTCCTTGAGCATATGGTGTTCAAGGGTGCTGGCGACATGTCGGCCCGCGAGATCGTCGAGCGGATCGAGGCGGGGGGCGGCTCGATCAACGCCTCGACCGGTTATGAGCGGACCGTATTCGAGGTCCGCGCCATGGCGGACGGGCTGGAGACCGCGCTTCAGGTGATATCCGACCTGATCTTCCACCCGGTGTTCGATCCGGAGGAGGTCGAGCGCGAGAAGGACGTTGTCGCCCAGGAAATCGCGGAGGCCTTTGACACCCCCGACGACCACGTCTTCGAAATGGCCCAGGCGCGCGCGTTCCAAGGGCAGCCTCTCGGGCGCGCCATCCTCGGTCAGGTCGAGACGCTGGCGCCGATCGACCGCGAGACGATCCGGGCATTCCGCGCCCACATGTACCGCCCCGACCGCATCGTGGTGTCCGTGTCCGGGGCCGTCGACGAGGCGCAGCTTCTGGCCCTTGTCGAGCGCGGCTTTTCGGAAGGCAATGGCCGCGCGGTGGCGCCTGTGCCGTCCGGGACATTCATGGGTGGTGAGGCCCGCCTGGCCCGCCGGATCGAGCAGTCGAACCTGGTCTTCCTGCTGCCGGGCCTCAGCCACAACGATCCGCGCCGACCGGCGCTGCGGCTGGGTGTGGAAATCCTCGGGGGCGGCATGGCCTCGCGCCTGTTCCAGACAGCGCGGGAAGAGCGCGGACTGGCCTATGCCATCGATGCCTATCACGAGAGCTATGCCGACTGCGGCCTGCTGGGCCTTTATGCGGGCTCCGCCGCTGACCGGGCAGGTGAACTGGCGCAGGTCTGTGGCGAGACAATCCGGGCGCTGGTGACCGACGGCCCGACCGAACGCGAACTGGACCGGGCCCGCGCCGTCGCCCGGGCCGGCATCCGCATGGCCGATGAGAGCCCGGTAGCACGCGCCGGGCGGCTGGCCACCCAGTCGCTGATCTTTGGCCATCCGGTCAGCAGCGACGCCATGGTAGACGAAGTCATGTCGCAGAGTCGGGAGGATGTGCAGCAGGCGCTGGCGAGCTGCCTTGCACCCAGCCTGACGGCGACGGCGGTGCTGGGTCCGAAGGCTGGCCTGTCTGCAGGCCTCCTGTTCGAGCGCGCCCTGACGGGCTAAGCCTGACCGATGGCTTTTCTGGACTGGATCAGCGAGCGGTCTGGCCCGACGCTTCAGTCGGAGGGGGTTCTGCTGCGCCCGCCCCGTCCGGTGGACTATAAGGCCTGGGCCGCACTCAGGTCCGCGTCGCAGGAATACCTGACTCCGTTTGAACCCGCCTGGCCCGAGGATGACCTGACGCGGGCTGCTTTTCGCCGGCGTCTGGCCCTTTATGGTCGGGAGATGGATCTGGGCACGGCCTGGCCGTTCTTCGTGTTCGAAGCCTCCAGCGGTCAACTGGCCGGAGCTGTCACCCTGTCCCACATCCGCCGGGGGGTCAGTGAGGCCGGGACGCTGGGCTACTGGACCGGACAGCCCTTTGCCGGCAAGGGCTACTGCACTGCCGCGGTGCGGGGGATGGTCGCCTTTGCGTTCGATACCCTGAAGCTTCACCGGGTCGAGGCCGCCTGTGTGCCCTGGAATGTCGCGTCGCGTCGCGTGCTGGAAAAGGCCGGGTTCGAGTCCGAAGGAATGGCCCGGGCTTATCTCAAAATTAACGGCGAATGGGCAGATCATCTCCTGTTCGGACGTGTCGATGACCGGCACGAGGGTGGCGCCGCCAAAGCGCCGTGTGGGGATCGTTCAGGCGGGTGAGTACGCGACAGTCAGCCCTGGCCTGGGATGCCTCGATGGCCATCGAGGCGCTGGCAGCGGCTGACTCGGCCCTGTGGGTCTGGACACCGTCCGAGGACCGTCTGCGCGTAACCGGGGCCAGCCGACCGCTGGGATTGGGCCCGCTGGCGCCCGAATGCTCTGGCGCCGCCTTTGCGGCAGTCGCCATGCCGCAGGATCGCGCGCTGGCCGAAGCCCTGTTGAAGCCCCAGGCCGAAGGCACTGAGATCGCCGTGCGCCTCCGCATGAGGGATCATCCGACCTGTCTGTGGCGCGGCGTCTGGCTGGAGGATGGCCTGCGGGCCGCAGGCGTGGTGGCGCTGGAAACCACCTTTGCCGGATCGGACCGGGATCCCCTGACGGGCCTTCTGGACCGGCGCTCCTTCCTCGCCCGCGTGGGCGAGACCCTCACGCGGCCGGGCGACTATGAGCTGGTGGTCGCAGACGTGGACCGCCTGCGTCGTCTGAACGAGGCCCTGGGCCATGAGCGGGCGGATCGGGTCCTGTCGGCCCTTGGGTCGCGTCTCGCGGCCGCGTTTTCGGGCGACGACCTGCCTGCGCGGATCGGCGAGGACGAGTTCGCGGTTCTGGTCCGCAAGGGGACGGGCCATGTCCCGGGCCGCCTGCGTCAGGCGCTGGAGCAGCCGCTGAGGGTCGCCGGCTTTGACATCTATCCGACCGTCTCGATCGGGGCTGTTACCGCCGAGGGCGGGCCCGATGCCTCCGACCCCGGCGAACTGCTGCGCCGCGTCGAACTGGCGGTCGAACAGGCCAAGTCGGCGGGGCGAGGAGGCGCCGCCGCCTATGGTCGGGCGCTGGAAACTGACAGCCTGTCGCGACTGGCGCTGGAGTCCGACCTGCGCAATGCCTTTGTGCGCGGCGAGATCGAGGCCTTCTATCAGCCCATCGTGAACCTCAAGAGCGGAGCTGTAGCCGGATTTGAGGCGCTGTGCCGCTGGCGTCACCCCAAGCGGGGACTGGTCCCACCTGACGAGTTCCTGACCCTGACCGATGAAATGGGGCTGATGAACGAGCTGGGTCTGCTGATGATGACCCAGGCCGCGCGTCAGCTGGCTGAATGGCTGAAACGTCACCCCATGGCCGGAAAGCTGTTCTGTAGCGTCAACCTGTCGGTGGGTGAGATCGAGCGCCCCAATCTGGTCGAGGACGTGGCCCGGATCATCGAGGAGACCGGCCTGCCGCGCGGCGCGCTCAAGCTGGAAGTGACCGAAGGCGACATCATGCGCGACACCGCCAGTGCGGCGGTTGTGCTGGCGCGCCTGAAAGAGGTCGGCGCCTCGCTGGCTCTGGACGACTTTGGCACCGGCTTTTCGTCGCTCAGCTATCTGGCGCGTCTGCCGTTTGATACGCTCAAGATTGACCGCTATTTCGTGCTGACCATGGATCGGGACGAGGGCTCGGCCAAGATCGTGCGCTCGGTCGTCAATCTCGGGCGTGACCTGTCGCTGGAAGTGGTGGCCGAGGGCGTCGAGAACGCCGGGCTGGCGGCCCTGCTGCTGCAAGACCACTGCCACTACGGCCAGGGCTTCGGCTATGCGCCCGCGCTCCCGGCACAGGAGGCCGAGGTCTATCTGAACGAGTCGCTGTCAGACGGGGCCGCCCCCATCCGCGCCCGCTCGGCCTGAGGCCTCAGCGTTTGCGTGGCCGGTTGCGGTTGCGCCGCCTTAACAGCCGATCGGAAATCGCCTCGGCATGCTTGAGCGTGAAGTTCAGGGCCGCGGGGCTGCCGCGTTTGGCGCCCACACTGTCGGCGACGATGGCCCCGCGTTCGCCGATCGGCTCGGGGTTGCCCACGGTCGTATCCACCGCCGTCTGGTGCTCGATCTCGGCGTTAAGTTCGGCGCCCATCAGGATGATCTGAACGGTCAGCCAGGTCCACAACAGGAAACCCATCATTGCCGCCAGCGGCCCATAGCTGTCGGTCCGGACAAAGGTCTGTAGATACCAGCTGAAAACGGCGGACAGGCCGAGGCTGAGCGTGGCTGCAACCACAGCGCCGGGCGTCAGCCACCGCCAGCGGGCCCGGGCCCGACACGGGCCATGCCGGTAGATGACCGTCAGGGCAGCGATGTAGACGCAATAGAGCACCAGCCAACGTAACGGAGCCAGGTGTTCAAGATTTGCTGCCAGCCCCAGCGGCCCCAACACGATCGGCACCCCGACCACGATGGCGGCCGTCACCAGAACTGCAGCGAGCCCGGCCAGGGTGAACGCCATGCACAGCAGGTTGTAATGGACCACATTCCGCCGCTCGACCTCATGGTAGGCGATGTTCAGTCCGTAGAAGAGCGTCTTGATGCCATTGTTCGCGACCCACAGCGACAGCCCCAGCGTGCCGATCAGCGTCAAGGTCAGGCGCGGACGTGAATCCTCGGCCAGCCTCTGCATCTCGCCCCCGATGAACTGGGCGACGCCGGAGGGCAGCACCGCATAGAGGAAGCGCAGTCGCCCCCAGGCGTCCTCGGGATCCGCGAACAGGCCATAGACGGTGACGATGGTGGCCAGCGTCGGAAACAGGGCCAGCAGGACGAAGAAGGTCACGCCGCCAGAGACAAACCCCACCCGGTCCCCGAAATAGCTGGCGCCTGTGCGCCACAGGATGTCGATCCATCCTTTTCGCGGAATCTGGCCGGGCTTCTGCGCTACCCTTCCACGTCCCGGTTCCCGAGCCTCATAGTCCTCGGGCGTCGGGGGCAGAGGTTTCGCGGGTTCGGGCCGATAGCGGCGCAAGTCAACGCCGACCTTGTGCCCCTTGCGGTGCAACAGGTGCGCGGCCCCGGCCCCTGCGGCCAGACCCCCGAACAGGGCTGCCGCCAGCCCGACCAGTGGGCCGCCCATGCCGGGCGGTTTCGAGGAGGATGACGCCATCGCCCCCTAACGGCCAAGCTGACCCGCCGTTCCGCTTGAATTTTTCGAGCGCGCCCCCCAATCAACGCCCATGTCCGACACTCCGACCCTGCTCACCACCTGGAAAGCCGCCCAGACCCGTCTGAAGGCGGGACGCATTGACAGCCCTTCGATCGATTCCCGTCTGCTGCTGGAGGCCGCCTGCGACGTAAGTCGTCTCGACATCCTGACCGACCCCTACCGGGCGGTGACGGCCGAACAGGCCGCCGCCTATGAGGCCATGATCGACCGCCGGCTGAAGCGCGAGCCCGTCTCGCGCATTCTGGGCCGCAAGGGCTTCTGGAAGATCATGCTCAGCGTCACCCCCGATGTTCTGAGCCCGCGCCCGGACACCGAGACGCTGCTGGACGTGGGCCTTGCCGCATTCGCGCCGCATCAGGCGTTCCAGATCGCGGATCTCGGGACCGGCTCCGGCGCGATCCTTCTGGCTTTTCTGGCGGAGCGGTCCGGTGCGACCGGCGTGGGCACCGACATCTCGAGTGAGGCGCTGGCCGTGGCGCGTGACAATGCTGCCAGTCTGGGGCTGGAGGGGCGCGCGAGCTTTCTTAGAACCGAGTGGGCGACCGGCTTTGAGGATCAGGCCTTTGATCTGGTTGTGTCCAACCCGCCCTACATCCCGACGGCCGATATCGCCGGGCTGGACCCGGAGGTGCGCGACCATGATCCGCATCTCGCCCTCGACGGCGGGCCGGACGGTCTTGAGGCCTATCGCCAGCTGGTGCCGGAGATCCGCCGCGTCATGAAGCCCGGCGGGATCTTCGCGGTCGAGATCGGCTGGGACCAGGGCGATGCGGTAAAGGCCCTGTTCGTCGAGGGCGGGTTTGAGGATGTGAAGGTCGTGCTGGATCTGGCCAACCGCAGCCGGGTGGTGACGAACGGGCCGGATCCGCGTGCACAGGCGCCGGACATGTCTCTCGTTTCCTGAAGCCGGTCCCTCGGGGGAGGGCCGGGAAAAAGACCCTTGGAATGCCGGGCAAGGCGCGCTAAGTCTTGTCTGTCTCCCACCAATCGCATCTCCGTGAGCCCTTGCGGGCCAACAGACAGGCGAGTGGCATGCGCGACGACCCGATCCCTGACATGGGCCTGGGTGGACCGCGCGGGCGATAACGGCTTCCGATGACATTGTTGGCGGGATTCCTCCCGAACCACGGACAGACGAAACAGAACCCGGCCTCGACAGTCACCTGTGTCGGCCACCCTCCCGGAACGGTAGAGTCTATGAGAGATTTCAAGGGCATGAAGCGCCAACGCGGTCGCAACAGGAAGCCCGGTGGCAATAATGCCAACAGCGCCAATCCGAACCGCTCATGGGATTCGCAGGGCCCTGAAAACATCAAGGTCCGCGGCAATGCCCAAACCGTCTATGAGCGCTATATGCAGCTGGCCCGTGATGCGGCCTCCGCTGGTGACCGCGTCCTGGCCGAGAACTATCTGCAGCATGCCGAGCACTATTTCCGGGTGCTGAGGGCCCTGCAGCCGCAGCGTCCGGTGTCCGAAATCGCCCAGCGCGAACTGTCCAACCAGGGCTTCGACATCGACTTCGAAGACGAAAGTGGCGCCCAGGCGGCGGCCTTCCTCGCGGCCCAGCAGGCCCAGCAGAACAATCAGCAGAACCCCGGCGGCAACCCGTCCGGGCAGCAGCCGCAAGGCCAGCAGCCTCAAGCCAATGATCGGGACCGGGACCGGGATCGCGACAGGGATCGGGATCGCGACCGGGACAGAGATCGCGAACGTGACCGTGACAACGATGGGGAGGCCCGCAGCGACGGCGACGGTGGCGGTCGCCGCGAGACCCGTCGTGAACGCTGGGAGCGCCGCAAGGATGAACAGCGTGGCCGCAGGCCGTCCCAGGACGGCGAGGCGGATATGTCGGAGGACCGTTCCGATGATGCGCCGCAGACTTCGGGGGGATCGTCCGACGACGCGCCGGAAGCGCGGGCAGATGCGCCTGCCCGAGCCCCCCGCAAGCCGCGTCGCTCCCGAGAGGATGCTCCCGTTCGGGAAGCGTCCGACGCGGATGCCCTGCCGGGTTTTCTGACGCGCCCGACCCGGCGCGTGTCAGAGGCTTCAACGGACACGGCCCCGGATGAGGTCGTGCCGCCGCGCCGTCGCGCCCCCCGCAAGAAGGCCTCCGAGATCGCCGAGAGCGGCGAATAAGCCGTCCGGTCTTGACCTTCGCGCCTTGCCCGGGCCCACTGGACCGGTCCTGACGAGAAGGAGTTGTCATGCCGTATGCCCGCTGCGTCCGCAGGACTGGACTGACCGCGCTTGCAGCCCTGATCCTGTCGGCCTGTGCCTCGGCGGGGGGCGGCTATGCCCCGCCGCCTCCGCCGCCGCCCCCGGACGGCTCCGGTCCGGTCCTGAGGGACTGGCGCAGCATCATCACCTCCTATGACCGCGACCGCTATGGCCGGGTCGATGCCGCCTGGCGCCTGGCGCTGGAGCAAGCACGTCGTCAGGAAGGGTCGGGCGATCTCGGTTCACTCGGCGCACTGATCGATCCCGATGCCGCGGTCGGTGGCGTCACCCCGCCGGAAGGCGACTATCGCTGTCGTACCGTCAAACTGGGCTCTCAGGGCGGCGAGGGCGGCCTCGGCTATGTGGTCTATGGCTGGTTCGATTGCCGGATCGAGCGGACTCCGGCGGGCCTGAAATTTTCCAAGCTCACCGGCTCGCAGCGGCCCTCCGGCCTCCTATTTCCGGAGAACAACCGTGAGATGGTCATGCTGGGGTCCATGGCCCTCGGGTCTGAGCCGCCGGCAAATTCCTACGGCCAGAATTCCGACCGCGACATGGTGGCGGTGCTGGAGCGGATCGGCTCACGTCGCTGGCGGCTGGTCATTCCCTGGCCGCAGTATGAGTCCAATCTGGACCTGATCGAACTGGTGCCGAGCTGAGCGGAACCGCTTGACCTGACGGCCTTGTCCGACCAGCCTTGCGGCATCTCAGTCGGAGGGTTCAGGACATGCGTGGCACGGGTTTCAGTATCATGGTGGTGGTGGCCATCGTCCTGGTGGGCGCGGCCTTCCTGATCGGCATGCCGACCTACAACGTCTATTCGAAGACCATGGCGGGCAAGGCGGCCTATGAAGAGGCCGTGCAGAACCGACGCATCCGCGTGCTGGAGGCCCAGGCGCTTCTGGACGCCGCCGAACTGACGGCCCAGGCCGAGGTGGCGCGCGCCAAAGGCACGAATGAGGCCAATCGCATCATGGCCGAAAGCCTCGGCGGTCCGGAGAACTACCTGCGCTGGGCCTATATCAACATGCTTCAGGAAACGGCCGGCACGGGCGATCGCCAGATCATCTACTTGCCGACCGAAGCGGGCATGCCCATCCTGGAAGCAGGACGGCGCCCACCCGGCAACTGACCCTGTAGGTCAGGCCGATTCGACTGGAGCCCCGACCTCGTCCTCGACGATCCGCGCCACCGCCATGTCGGCGGTGACATTGCCGACGGTGCGGAAGATGTCCGGGATCACCTCGACCGCCAGCAACAGCGGCAGGATCTCCAGAGGCACCCCCATGGCGATACAGATCGGGGCAATCGAGACGAAGAAGCTGATCTGTCCCGGCAGGCCGACCGAGCCAATGCTGACCAGCACCGCTGTCAGCCCAGCGGCGACCAGCTGGCCCATGGTGGGCTCTATGCCGAACAGATGGGCGCAATAGATGACGACGCCGAGATTGGCGACCGGGCTGGTGATGCGGAACACCGCCACCGCCAGCGGCAGCACCAGACCCGCCGTGGGGCGCGATACACCGAGGGCGTCGACCGCGCGTTCGACCATGACCGGCAGGCTGGCCAGCGATGACTGGGTGGAGAAGGCGACGACCTGAGCCGGGGCCACCCCGCGCGCAAAGCCGGCCAAGCTGACCTTGCCGAAGGCCACGACCAGCGGATAGCAGAGCAGGGTGATGCCGATGGTCGCCAGTGACACGATGGCGACGTAGTGGGCGAGTGTTCCGGCGGCGCCGACCCCCGCCGTCAGCCCGACCCCCAGTGCCAGGGCGAACACGCCGACCGGCGCGGCCATGAGAACCCAGCGCACGATCACGATCATGGTCTCTGCCACGGCTTCAAAGAAGGTCACGAGCGGCAGTCGGAGGCGGTCGGGCAGGCGGGTGGCGGCAAAGCCGAAGAACACAGCGAACACCACCAGCCCCAGAATGGCGTCCTCGGCGGCGGCGCGGATCGGATTGGCGGGGGCGAGGGTCTTGAGGAATTCACCGAACGGCGCGCCCGGTCCCACGCCTTCGGGGCTGGGCGGAGCGCCGGCAATCAGGCGCGCGCCACCCTCGGGGTCGATCGGCCAGATGGCGTGCAGGCCATAGGCTGCGCCGATGGCGTAGACGGTCGCCCCAACGATCAGGATGGCAAAGACCATAAGTGCTCGTCCGGCCAGTAGACCTGCCCGTCCCGGCCCGTGCGCGGCACCCGCGATGGAGGCGATGCCTGTGACCAGCAGCGAGAAGACCAGAGGCACGATCGTCATCTTCAAGGCATTCAGCCACAGCTGGCCCAGCGAGCCGATGAAGGTGGCCGTTTCAGCGCCGCCGGGCAGGCCGCGAGACTGGGCGACCGCGCCGGCGATCAAACCCAGCGCCAATGCCGCCAGCACCTGCAGGCTCAGCGACGGAAGGAAACGGCGTCCCTTGGTCACGGTCATGGGGTCGGCCTCTCATCTCGCCCCAAACGAGGCCGGACGGACGATATAGGGATGTCTGACCCGTTTCGCCAAGCAGGGGTGGAACGCCACGGCAAAGCTGGGCATTGATGGACCATGGTCAATGAACTCACCGAGCTGCAGGACGCAGCAGTCCTGCGGCTGGGCGGCATCTCGCTGACGCTGGGCGGACTGCTCACCGCCGCCATCATCATCGCTATAGCCGGTGCCCTGTCCTGGGCCGCAACCCGGGCCATCCGTCGCCTGCGGCACAAGGCCACCCGCTCGACCCAGGCGCTGTACCTGCTCGAAAAGATGGCGGGCTACGGCATTCTGATCGCGGGCTTGTTTATGGGCCTGTCGGCCGCAGGCCTCAACCTGTCGTCGCTGGCGGTGTTCGCCGGGGCCATTGGGATTGGCCTGGGCCTGGGCCTCCAGGGCGTGGTCAAGGAATTCGTCTCGGGCCTGTTCTTGATCTTCGACCGGATGGTGTCCGTCGGCGACTATGTCGAGCTGGATGATGCGCGCGGCGCCATTGTCGAGATCGGGCCGCGCGCCACGCGCATCCGCACCAATGACAACATCAACATCATCGTCCCGAACTCCAGCCTGATTGAGGGCACGGTGACCAACTGGACGCTCAAGGGCGATACCCGGCGCATCCATGTGCCGTTCTCCGTGGCCTATGGCGCTGACCGGTCTGAGGTGCGCGACGTGGTGCTCAAGGCGGCCCGGGCCATCCCCTTTACACTACCCGAAACCGAGGCCCGCAAATGCCAGGTCTGGCTGGTCGGCTTTGGGGAGTCGGGGCTGGATTTCGAACTGCTGGTCTGGCCGACGCAGGATGCGGTCAAACGGCCCGCCGCCATGCACGCCGCCTATGCCTGGGCCATCGCCGATGCGCTGGACGAGGCCGGTATCGAGATTCCCTTCCCACAGACCGACCTGCGCATCCGTAGTGTGTTCGGACATGAGGGGGATGATGCGCTGGAAATCCTGGGGCGTTCCCCGAAGGGCCGCTCCCGGAAGGCCGCTGCTCCCGAGGGCGCGCCGAAGGCAGCTATCGCAGGGTCCAACGATGCGATCGAGGATCTGCTCAGGCCCAGTTCCGATCCCGTCGAGAAGGAGCGGCTGTCTGGTGAGGATCGCTAGCCGCCAGCGTCGCCTTGCTGAGCAATGGCACCGTGAACCTTCAATGCCTGAACCGTCTCGCGCACGTCATGGACGCGGATGATGGCGGCACCCCGTCGTATGGCCTCAAGCGCCAGAACCAGTGACCCACCCAGCCGGTCGAGTGGACCGGTCGCGGAGGCGTCAATGGCCTGGATCATCCGCTTGCGACTGGCTCCGAACAGGATGGGAAAACCGGTCTCGACCAAGGCCGAGAGGTTCGCGGTCAGCGCCAGATTGTGCCCGAGAGTCTTGCCGAAACCGATACCCGGATCCAGCCAGATGCGGTCGCGGGCGACACCCGCCGCCGTTGCAGCTGTGGCCCGCTGGACCAGCGCATCCCGCACCTCTGCCACGACATCACCATACCGGGGGTCGGTCTGCATGGTCCGGGGCTCACCCTGCATGTGCATCAGCACGATGTCGCAGCGTAGCTCGGCAGCGACCGCCGGACTTTCCGCATATGCGCCCAGGGCGCTGACATCGTTCCACATCGTCGCCCCGGCCGCGACCGCCTCGCGCGCCACAGCCGGCTTGATTGTATCAATACTGATCGGGCCATCCCATTGCGCGCGCAGGCCGGCGATGACCGGCAGGACACGTGCCAGCTCATCCTCTCGTCCAACGGGCTCGGCGCCGGGGCGAGTGCTTTCACCGCCCACATCCAGAATGTCGGCTCCTTGCTCGACCAGCCGCAGGCCATGCGCGACCGCAGCCTCCACCGTCGCCAGCCGCCCGCCATCGGAAAAGCTGTCCGGCGTCACATTGACGATGCCCATGACGCGGGGCCGGGTCATGTGCCGCCCCCGATCAGCCCGCTCAGCGCCTCCAGATAGGCCGCGAATGCCTGCCGTCCCTCCTTGGTGATCGTTACTTCGGTGAGGGGCTTGTTGTCCCTGAAGCTCTTGTCGATGGACACATAGCCCGCCTCGGCCAGCTTCTTCAGATGGACCGACAGATTGCCCTGGGTAGCCTCCAGCGCGGTCTTCAGTTCCGTGAAATCGGCGGTCTCGACATCGGCAAGATAGACCATGACCCCCAGCCGCATGCGACCGTGGATCACCTCATCAATCTGTCCAAGACCGGCCAGACCCATGATGGCTCAGGGCGCCGTACGCGGCGCGCGGGCCTCAAGGTACATGATCAGGCCCGGGCCCGCGAACAGCAGGAACAGGGCGGCGGTACAGACACCCAGATAGGCCACCGGCTCGCGCACCAGCACGCCCAGCGCGACCGCCGTGACCCAGCCGCCCAATGAGGTCGCCAGCATCCAGCGCTTCTTCTTCAGGCTCCAGCCGACGAACCAGGCCGCGCTCTGCAGCGCGAAGATAATGGCCGGATAGTAGAGCCATACGGCAAAGTCCTGATCGCGGAAGGCGCCGACTCCGAAGACGATGATGACGGCCGCATTCGCCATGCCCGTGCCGCTGAGCGCAGCGTTGACGGCCCGGTTGGACAGGGTGCCCTTGCGCGCGCCACCTTCCCTGTTGTCGCGGTGAATCGCCCAGATCAGTACGATGAAGAAGGCGACGCTTATCCCGACCACGAACGCCAGGCTGGGGACGGGGCCCCAGACGATCAGCCCCGCAGCCTGCCCCATGTGGAACAGGCACTGAAATCCATACAGCAGCCCCCCCGCCAGATAGCAGATGGCGGCCGACATCGGCATCCGGCCGCCCCCCTCGGCGATCGAGCGCATGAAGGCGAGGTCGGCTTCGGCAGAGGGGGTTTTCAGCTTGGTCGCCATGGGCGGATCTCCTTGGACCGGCCCGTCCGTGGGTGGACGAGCCGGCGGGGCTTGGCAAGATGTTATTCTGCCGGAGGAGGGACAGGTTCGGCGGGTCGTTTCCAGGGGATGCGACGCCCGTTCAGCCAGCGTCCCATGAAGGTGTGGCGGACCAGCAGCTCATAGGTGATCAGGCTGATCAGCACCGTGCCGCCGATCACCAATGAGGCCTTGAGCCACCAGGGAGCTGCGAGGCCCAGCACCAGGGTCTGGCCGACCATCACCAGTGGCAGATGGACGATGTAGATCCAGTAGGAGGCATCTGCCAGATAGCGCCGCACGGGACTCGTCCGGTTGAACAGCTGCAGGGCCAGGGACATGGCTGCCATGGCGTTGCTGAACACGGCCAGCGCCATGAGGATGGCCAGCGCGGCCTTGGCCGACGGGTCTCTGACGGGAGCCAGGTCCGGCACCGGTCCTCCGGCCAGCATCAGGGCGCCCGCGCCGGTTCCAAAGGCCATCACGGTGAAGACCGGCCACAGCTCTCGAATTCGGTCCATCAGGTCGCGCTGGCGGTCCAGCAGGAAGCCGAACAGGAAGGCACTGCCGAACCCGGTCAGCGCCACGGCATTGGGGACCAGACCAGTGTCGGGAGTCGGAATGGCGAAGAAGGCGGTCCAGTTCGGGTAGAGATAGAAGGCCAGCGCCAGCGGTGCAGCCAGCACCAGCGGGGTCCACGGTCCGACCAGCGCGGCGGTCAGGCGGTCAACCATGCGTCCCCAGCCGCCATTCCGGTCCAGCAGGGCAAACGGCGCTCGCAAGACCAGCATGGCGACGTAAAAGATCAGCAGCACCCACAGGAACCACAGATGGGTCAGGGGAAAGGTCTCGACCGTAAGCGGCGGCGGCGGCGGGCCATCGGTCGGCAGTGTGCCGCCGTTCTGGATGGCGACGTTCCACAGCAGCACGGCGATGATTGCGCCCAGCGCCAGCCACCACAGGCCGACCAGCGGCCCCGCGATGCGGATCAGCCGGTCCCTCAAAAAGCCCCACAGGCCTTTGCGGCCCAGCATCATATGGGCGAACAGGCCGGCGATCAGGAAGAAGGTCGTCATCCGGAACAGGTGGATGGCGAAGAACAGGACCGAGGCCACAGGCGATGTCTCGCTGTCGGCCACGATCCAGATCGGGACCGGGAAAAAGCTCATCAGGGTGTGCAACACCACACCAAGCAACAGGGCGATGCCGCGGAGGGCATCCAGGCCGTGCAGGCGGTCGTCGGACGGGCGGGGCGTGGTCAGGGTCATGGTCTGCTCTCCAGCGATATGGACGCCAGATACCGCAGACATGTTTACAATGCAAACTAGTTCATCAAAGACATGCCCCCTCCGGCGACGTAGGGGGCATGTCGAGGCTTAGCGGGAGGCGGCAGCGAGCTTGCGGGCCGGACGGCGCCGGCGCTTCAGCTTGGCCACCGGAGGCGGCGAGCCTGCGCCGCCCTGCTCCGTGGCCATGGGATTGTAGGAGGAGCGCTCGTTGCGCGGGCCGTGCTGGCCTTCAACCTTCGGCCCGTTGCCACGCGGAGCATTGCCGCGCGGTCCGCGTCGGTTACGACGACGACCTTCTCCGTCTCCGTCCCGATCCGGACGCCCCTCGCGCTCGGGCAGGGTCGGCTTCTTGGCGACGCCGGCGGCGCTAATGGCGGCATCCAGCGCACCGAGGGCCTTGTCGTTGCGACGGTCGATCGCCGGGATCTTCTGACGCGTGACCTTTTCGATGTCCTTCAGCAGCTTCATCTCGTCACCGGCGACGAAGCTGATGGCGGTGCCGTCGGCCCCGGCGCGGGCCGTCCGGCCGATGCGGTGCACATAGGCTTCGGGCACATAGGGCAGCTCGAAATTGACGACGTGCGACACGCCGTCGACGTCGATGCCGCGCGCGGCGATGTCGGTGGCCACCAGCACCCGCAGCTTGCCCTTCTTGAAGGCTTCAAGGGTGCGCTCGCGCTGGGGCTGGCTCTTGTTGCCATGGATGGCGCCGGCCTCGACGCCGCCCGCTTCGAGATAGGCCGCAACCTTGTCCGCCCCGTGCTTTGTCTTGGTGAAGACCAGGCAGCGGGTATAGCCCGGATCGCTGAACATCTCGGTCAGCAGGGCGCGCTTGCGGCCCTGTTCGATCCAGACGACCGATTGCTTGATGCGCTGCACGGTGGTCGCCTGCGGCGTCACCTGGACCCGCTTGGGGTCCTTGAGCAGTTCGGCGGCCAGCTTGCCGATCTCAGAAGGCATGGTGGCCGAGAAGAACAGGTTCTGGCGCTTGGCCGGGATGCGGCTGACGATCTGGCGGATCGGCTTGATGAAGCCGAGGTCCAGCATCTGGTCGGCTTCGTCCAGCACGAAGATTTCGGTGGCGCTCAGGTCCAGGTTCTTTTGCTGGATATGGTCCAGCAGACGCCCGGGGGCGGCGACCAGAATGTCGAGCCCCTGATTGAGGGCGCGCTCCTGACCGCCGTATTTCACGCCGCCGAAAATGACGGCGACACGGAAGCCCAGATGCTTGCCATAGGTCTTGAAGCTCTCGGCGATCTGGGAGGCCAGTTCGCGCGTCGGCGACAGCACCAGACAGCGCGTTGTCCGGGGCAGGGGGGCGACCCGGTTGGCCGCCAGCCGGTGCAGGATCGGCAGCGCAAAGGCCGCCGTCTTGCCGGTGCCGGTCTGGGCGATGCCCAGCAGGTCGCGGCCCGTCATCACATCGGGGATCGACTGGGCCTGGATTGGCGTGGGGGTGGTGTAATTTTCAGAGGCCAAAGCCTGCAGCAGGGCAGGGTTCAACCCCATCTCGGCAAAGGTTTTC
Organism: Neptunomonas phycophila; assembly: GCA_964224415.1. GTDB lineage: Bacteria > Pseudomonadota > Alphaproteobacteria > Caulobacterales > Caulobacteraceae > Brevundimonas. The sequence goes on along the minus strand of CAXQIE010000012.1, from coordinate 13,966 downwards.
GGCAGGGTCTGGCTTTGAGTTGTTGCGCTCATGACGCGTATGTCTTTCGCATGCGGCGGGGGCTTCAGGCTTGTCGCGCTCCGACAAAGGCTGAAGGCCTTCCGGACCGCGCGACCAAAGGGAAGCGCACCGCCAGTCCGGGCCGCGAGATTGCGAAACCGGGGGGAACGGGCGCTGCCCCGCGTGTCCGGGCAGCGAATGAATCTTGAGGGCCGGCCGCTGCTACAGTCAGGTCTTCGGTCTTGGGAAGACCCACACGCGCTGGAGCGCACCGGGGATCGCGAGTGTGCGATGGGAGGCAGATGGGCCTTAACCCCCTTAAAGTCAAGGCGTTTGTGTGCAGGTGCGAAAAGGCCTCGACTTACGCCGGGTCATCACAGAATGTTACAAGCGTCCAAGCTACCGGAGACTGACCGCCCATGCCCGTTCGTGCTGATCTCAGCGTTGCGTCCGTCCTCGCCGACTTCCTGGAGAATGAGGTCTTGCCGGGTCTGGGCATGGAGGCGCCCGGATTCTGGCATGGAGTGCGCAGGATTCTGGACTGGGCCGAGCCCGAGAACCGGCGCCTGTTGGCTGTCCGTGACGATCATCAGGCGCGGATCGACGCCTGGCACAGGGACCGCAAGGGCCAGCCGTACGACGTGGCCGCCCAGCGCGCGTTCCTGAAGCGGATCGGCTGGCTGGCCGAGGCGCCCGCGCCTTTCACCGTCGGCACGCAGAATGTCGATGCGGAGATCGCCACCCTGGCCGGTCCGCAACTGGTCGTGCCGGTGCTGAACGCCCGCTTTGTCCTGAACGCCGCCAACGCCCGCTGGGGCAGTCTGTACGATGCCTTCTACGGCACGGACGCGCTGGGCGACCTGCCGCCCGCCGGGGGCTACGACGCCGCGCGAGGCGCCCGGGTCGTGGCGCGTGCCAAGGCCTTCCTTGATGAGGCCGTGCCGCTGGCCGAGGGATCCTGGGCCGACCTCAAGGCTCCGCATCAGGGCATCGCCCTCCGCGACAGCAGTCAATATCTGGGTCAGACTAGGCGGGGCCGCCTGTTCCGCCATAACGGCCTGCATATCGAGGTGGTGTTCGACCCCGACCACCCGATCGGCCGCACCGATCCGGCGGGCATCGCCGATGTCCTGCTGGAGTCGGCGCTGACCACCATCGTCGATCTGGAGGATTCGGTCGCCTGCGTGGACGCCGAGGACAAGGTCGCCGCGTATCGCAACTGGCTGGGTCTGATGAAGGGCGACCTGGCCGAGACCTTCGACAAGGGCGGCAAGACCCTGACCCGCCGCCTCGCACCCGATCTCACCTATGTCACGACGGAGGGCGCAGAACTGACCCTTCCCGGGCGCGCCCTGCTGTTCGTGCGGAATGTCGGCCACCTGATGACTACCCCCGCCGTCCTGATGCCGGATGGATCGGAAGCACCCGAAGGCATCCTCGATGCCATCCTGACCAGCCTTATCGGCCTCTACGATTTGCGCGGAATGGGGGCACACCGGAACAGCCGCGAGGGCTCGATCTACATCGTCAAACCCAAGATGCACGGGCCGGACGAGTGCGCCTTCACCGACCGCCTGTTCGACGCGGTCGAAGACCTGCTGGGGCTGGAGCGCCATACGATCAAGGTCGGCGTCATGGATGAGGAGCGCCGCACCTCCGCCAACCTGGCCGCCTGTATCCATGCGGTGAAGGACCGGATCGTCTTCATCAACACGGGTTTCCTCGACCGCACGGGCGACGAGATCCACACCCTGATGCAGGCCGGGCCAGTGGTGCGAAAGGGCGAGATCAAGACCAGCACCTGGATCGCCGCCTATGAGCAGCGCAACGTCGCCATCGGCCTGCAGTGCGGCCTGTCAGGCCGGGCCCAGATCGGCAAGGGCATGTGGGCGGCCCCCGACCGCATGGCGCAGATGCTGGACGAGAAGGCCGGTCATCCGAAGACCGGGGCCAACACCGCCTGGGTGCCCTCACCGACGGCCGCCACCCTCCATGCGCTGCACTACCACCAGACTGATGTCTTTGCGGTGCGCGAGGCGATGGGCGCCGCCGGGCCGCGCCCACTCGAGGACCTGCTGACCCCGCCGCTGGCCGAAGGCCGCAACTGGAGCGCCGAAGAGATCGAACAGGAGCTGGACAACAATGCCCAGGGCATCCTCGGCTATGTGGTGCGCTGGATCGATCAGGGCGTGGGCTGTTCCAAGGTGCCCGACATCCACGACGTCGGCCTGATGGAGGACCGCGCGACCCTCCGGATCAGTTCGCAGCATATGGCCAACTGGCTGCTGCACGGCGTCTGCACCGCAGATCAGGTCGACTCCGCCCTGAGACGCATGGCGGCCAAGGTCGATGCCCAGAATGCGGGCGATCCCCTCTACCGCCCCATGGCGCCCGCCTTTGACCACAGCCTCGCCTTCCAGGCGGCGCTCGCGCTGGTGTTCGAGGGCGTCGAGCAGCCGAACGGCTACACCGAACCCCTGCTGCACCGCTTCCGCCAGCAGGTGAAGGCGCAAGCCCATACCTGAGTAAGATCCCGGCCCGGGCCCTGTCAGCGCGGCGCGCTTGACAGCCGCCGGGCGCGGCACAATACTTAAGTCAATGCTACAGTATCAAACGCAACCTCTCGACCTGGCTTTCCAGGCCCTGTCCGATCCCGGTCGGCGGGCCATGGTCGAACGCCTCGCGCGCGGTCCGGCCTCGGTCAGTGAACTGGCCGCCCCGCTGCCCATGACCCTGTCCGCCGTCGTCCAGCACCTGAAGGTCCTTCAGGACGCCGGCCTGGTGACAAGCGAAAAGGTCGGACGTGTGCGCACCTGCACGCTCGAGGTCGAAGCCATGACGCGCGTCGAGGCCTGGATCGCCGAACACAAGCGCTTCTGGGAACAGCGGTACGACCGGCTGGACGCCTATCTCGCCCAATCGTCTTCAGGAGAAAACCCATGAGCCTGACCCATGCGACCTTCACCATCGAGCGCGTGCTGAATGCCCCGCCCGAACGTGTGTTTGCCGCCTATGCGACGCTGGAGGCCAAGATGGCCTGGTTCAAGGCGCCGACCGACATCGAGACCCTGCACCGGGATTTCGAATTCCGCGTCGGTGGCCGGGAGCGTTTTCACGCCCGCTGGCCCAGCGGTCTGACCAGTGACTTTCAGGCCGTCTATCACGACATTGTCCCGAACGAGCGGATCATCCTCGTCTACGACCTGTTCCATAACGCCGATAAACTCTCGGTCTCGCTCCAGACCATTGAGCTCCGGCCTGAGGGCGTAACCACCCGCCTGCTGCATACCGAACAGGGGGCCTATTTCTCTGGCGGCATCGAGGCGGTCCAGAGCCGTGAGCACGGCACCGCCTGGCATGTCGACAACCTCGTCGCTGTGATTGAGGGCCGCGAACCGAGGGCCTTATCATGACCCTCGAGCTCTTTGCCCACCCGTTCTCGTCCTACTGCCAGAAGGCTTTGATCGCCTTCTATGAGAACGACACCCCCTTCACCCTGCGGATGGCGGAAGATCCGAAGGTTGCCGAAGAGCTGGCCGCCCTCTGGCCAATGAAGCGCTTTCCGATCCTGCGGGACGGCGGTCGTGTGGTGCTCGAAGCCACGATCATCATCGAATACCTCCAGGTCCATCACCCGGGTTCGGCGAAATTGATCCCCGATGACCCCGATCTCGCGCTCGAGGTCCGGATGCTGGACCGGTTCTTCGACAACTATGTCATGACGCCCCAGGGCAAGTTCGTCTTTGACGCCATTCGCCCGGCGGAGGATCGCGATCCTTACGGCGTGGAGGAGGCGCGGAGGATGCTGGAGACCAGCTACGCCTGGCTGGGCCAACGCATGGCGGGTCGGACATGGGCGGTGGGGGACAGCTTCAGCCTGGCCGACTGTGCCGCCGCGCCATCCCTGTTCTACGGCGACTGGACTTACCCCATTCCCGACGCGCTCGGGCATCTCAAGGCCTATCGGGCCCGCCTGCTCAGCCGCCCCTCCTTCGCCCGTGCGGTCGATGAAGCTCGCCCGTACCGGCACTACTTCCCGCTGGGCGCCCCTGACCGGGACTGAGGGGGCCTACAGCTCACTCCCGGTACGCCACAGGCCGCGCGCCAGGGGCTCGACAAGATACTGCAGCATCGTCCGGCGGCGCAGCACGATCACCACCTCGACCGGGGAGCCCGCCCGGATCGAGTCTGCGCCCCGACCCAGCTTGGCCAGTTCCTCCGGCGGCACGACGATCTCGGCGCGGAAATAGCGGTTGTTCGACCCTTCCTCGGTAAAGCTGTCAGCCGACAGTCGTTCGACCCGACCCCGCAGCACGGGCGGGTTGGAGGTTCTCAGGCCCGGAAACTTTACCTCGGTCAGCAGGCCGACCCGCAGATTGTCGATGTCGTTCGGATTGATCCGGGCGACGATCACCTGCGAGGCATTGGACGGCACGATCTCCATCAGCGTCTGGCCGGCCTGAATGACGCCGCCGGGCGTGAAAATCGTCAGGCCGACGACCTGACCGGAGACCGGAGCGCGCACGCGGTTGCGTTCAATCTGGGCCCGCACTTCGGTCAGGCGCGGTTGCAGTTCGTTCAGTTGCACCTCGACCGCGCGCAGCTGTTCGGTGACGTCCTCGTCCATGTCGGTGCCGACCCCCGACATCTGAAGTCGGGCCTCGCCCATGGCTTCATTGGCGCGGGCGATCTCGGCGCGCAGGGAGCCGGCCTCGCCGTCGAGCGCCGCCGCCTGACGCTCCAGCGCCCGGACCCGGCTGATGGGGGCATAGCCCTGCTCGGCCAGGCTGCGGACGTCGGCCAGCTCTTCCTCGATCAGCCGCTTCTGTTCCGCATTGGCCACCAGTTGGCGCTCATAGCCCGAGACCTGCTGCCGCAGCTGGCTGACGCGCTGGCCCAGAACGCCCCGCTCGGTCGAGCGGCCGCTGCGCCGGGCGGCGAACTGTTGTCGTTGCAGTGCCATGGCCTCATTGGCCAGCGCCTGATCCCCCGGGCTCATGGCGGCGAACTCGGGCGGGACGGGGATGCTGGCCAGCCCGCTGCGCTCAGCCTCCAGCCGCGCCCGCTGCGCCAGCAGGGCCACGACCTGACCGGTCAGGCCGCGCTCGGTGGCAGCCAGTTCTCCGCCTGCGACCTCGATCAGGATCTGGCCCGCTTCGACGGTATCGCCTTCGGCCACGTGCAGGGCACTGACCACACCGCCATCGCGATGCTGCACGGCCTGCCGGTTGCCCGAGACCGAGACCTGACCACTGGCAAAGGCACCCGCATCCAGCGGCGCAAACGCGGCCCAGCCGAGAAACAGGACAAAGAACAGGGCGATGATCGCCCCGCCGACCAGCAGCTCGCCGCGGGGAGCATCGTCCGGCCCGTCGGGTCCGGCGGCGACAGGCGCCTCTTCAGGCGTGGGGGGCGCAGGGGCGGGCCGGCCCAGATCGGGAAAGTCCAGCTCGCTCATGCCGACTGCGCTCCCGGCGGTGGCACGACGGTCGGCTTGGCCCGACCGGGGTTCAGCCGCATCATCACCTCGTCACGCGGGCCCTCGATCTGGACCGTGCCCTCGCGCAGCATCAGCAGGCGGTCGGCAATGCCCAGTACCCCGGCCCGGTGCGCCACCATCAGCACCGAAGCCCCGCGCGCCGTGGCGTCCTTGATCGCCTGGGTCAGGGCGGCCTCGCCTTCCTGATCCAGGTTGGCGTTCGGTTCATCCAGCACCAGCACGACCGGGTCGCAGTAAAGCGCCCGCGCCAGCGCCACCCGCTGCGACTGGCCGACCGACAGGCCGGCACCGTTATGACCCAGCACGGTGTCATAGCCGTTCGGCAGGCGCAGAATCATCTCATGCACCCCTGCCGCCTTGGCCGCAGCCACAGCCTCCCGGTCGATCTGTTCGGGGTCGACACCCAGCGCAGAACGGAAGCGCGAGATATTGTCCTTGACCGATCCGGAGAACAGGCCCGGCACCTGGGGCAGGTAGCCGATGTGCTCGGCCAGGCTATCGCCCTCGCGCGCGTCATAGTCAGCGCCGTCCAGCCGTACCGATCCCGAGGTCGGCGGAATGGCCCCCGCGACCACCCGGGCCAGTGTGGTCTTGCCGGATCCGCTGGGCCCAATCACCCCCAGGACCTGACCGGGCTCCAGCGACAGGGTGATACCGCGCAGTTGCGGCGTCTCGCTGCCCGGCAGGCGGACGGTGACCTGCTCCAGTCCCAGCCGACCTTCCGGCGCGGGCAGGGTGGTCACGACGCGATCAACGCGGCCGGTGGCGGCGAACAGCTCGATCAGTGCCTTCCACGAGGCCTTGGCCTGCACCAGCGTCGGCCACGCCCCGACCATCTGCTCGATGGGCTGCACGGCACGCGTCAGCAGGACCGAGGCCGCAATGATCGACCCGGCCGAGATGTGCCCTTGCACCGTCAGCAAGGCTGCCAGACCCAGAGAGGCCGACTGCAGCATCAGCCGCAGGAATTTGATGATGCCTGTATAGCGCCCGCCGGTGAACTGGGCTTCGACCTGCCGCGCAGTGGCGACCTGTCGTTGCCGCACCTGCAGCGCGATGCCCGCCTGCCGCATGCCCAGCGCACGAACCACCTCGGACTGGCTGGCCATGCTCTCCTGGGCGGCATAGGCGGCCTGGGAGTCCTTCATCGCCTGGTTCAGACGCGGGCGGCTGTCCCGCTCGTTCAACACGGCCAGAATGAACAGGATGATGGCCCCGACCAGCGTCAGCGCTCCCAGCGCGGGGTGCAGCAAAAAGCAGCAGCCGATGTAGATCGGCGTCCACGGCGCATCGAACAGCGACAGGACGCCCTGGCCCGACACAGCTGTGCGGACGTGGTCGAACTCGCGCAGCACCTGACTGCCGGGCGACTGAGCCTGAAGGTCAACAACCCGGCCCAGCAGACGCCCCACCAGCAGTCGATCCAGCCTCAGACCCGCTCGCACCAGCAGACGCGTCCGCAGCCAGTCCAGCAGCGCGAGGGTCGCCAGTGCAAAAACGGCAATGGCGCTGACCAGCAGCAGGGTCTGCAGCCCCCCGGTCGGCACCACCCGGTCATAGACCTGCAGCATGTAGATGGTCGGGGTCAGATACAGCAGGTTCACCAGCGCACTGAACACCGCCGCCCAGACAAAATGGGGCCGGCAGGCCTTCACGGCTTCGACGAGAGGTTCGGTCCCGGGCTTCCGGGGGATCAGGTCGTTGAACACGCGCAACTCAAGGGTTCGGTCGACGTGCGACCGGGAAAGGCCTTAGTCTAGCCATCGAATGGTGACTGAGATAGGGCCCAGGCGGTATGCTGCCGTCGTAGACGGAGTGCCGGACACCATGCGCGGATTTCGACCGGGCCTTTGCGGACTGACCGTTCTCTTGCTGGCGGCCGGTGCTTGCACGGCGGCCGAGACCGACGCAGCAGCCGTTGCAGGAACCACAGCCATGTCCGACGCCTCATCCACCACCGGTCAGGACCCCGAGCTGCTCGGTCCGGACACCGTCAGCGGCCTGTGGGCTCTCCATGCCTCTGACAGGCCCGACGAGAAGGGCTGTCGCATTGCCTTGCAGAAGACCGAAGCGAACGGGATCTACGGCGTCTATGTGGAAGGATGCGAAGGCACGGCCCTGGCGCGCGTGGCAGGCTGGCGCGTTCTGGATGGCACGGTGGCCCTGCTGGACAACGGGGGCCAGCCCATCCTGCGCTTCCGTTCCGCCGGGCCGAATCTTCTGGAGGCCAGCTCGGGCGGGGTTACCTATCGGCTCGAGCCTGCCGCCATGATGTGACCGAGGGGGCTAGTGCAGCCCCTCGCCGTGCTGGGTGACGTCCAGCCCCTCGATCTCCTGCTCACGCGTGACCTTCAGGCCCGTGGCGACCCGGCAGATCATCAGCACGACGAAGGTTCCGACCGCGCTCCAGGCGATCACCGCGACAAGACCCAGCGCCTGATTCAGGATCGATGCACCCTCGGCGGCGGGGTTGATCGCCGCGCTGGCGAAGACGCCCGTCAGCAACGCCCCGACGATCCCGCCCATGCCGTGCACTCCGAACGCGTCCAGACTGTCGTCATACTTGAGCGCACGCTTCAGCCAGACAGCGCCGAAATAGCAGGCCGGTCCCGAGATTGCCCCGATCAGAAAGGCCCCCTTGGGATCGACCAGCCCCGCCGCCGGCGTCACCCCCACAAGACCTCCGACGATCCCGGACAGCAGGCCCAGCAGGGTCGGCTTCCGGTGGTCGATCCACTCGACCACCATCCAACCCAGCGCCGCAGCCGCGGCGGCCAGAATGGTGTTCAGGGCGGCCACTGAGGCGATGCCATCTGCCGCCCAGGCCGAGCCGGCGTTGAAGCCCAGCCAGCCGACGAACAGCAGGCCCGTGCCGATGGCCGTCAGCGACAGGTTGTGCGGCGCCATATTGTCCCGGCCAAAGCCGTGCCGCGGTCCCAGCACCAGCGCGCAGACCAGACCGGCGACACCGGCATTGACGTGCACCACGGCACCCCCGGCGAAGTCCAGCACGCCCATGCTGCCAAGATAGCCGCCGCCCCAGACCTGATGGCAGATCGGCGCATAGACGATCAGGTGCCACAGGCCGAAGAACAGCAGGGACGCCGAGAACTTCATCCGCTCGGCAAAGGCTCCCGCGATCAGCGCCGGCGTGATGATGGCGAAGGTCAGCTGATAGGCGATCCACAGGAACTCCGGCAGGCCCGGCGACAGGCTGTGCGCTGTGTCGATGCCGACGCCATTCAGAAGGGCGGCGTCAAGCCCTCCGACCAGGCCATTGATCGCGTCCGGCCCTTGTCCGAACGACAGGCTGTAACCGGCGACGAACCACAGCACGGTCACGATCGCCAGCGCCGCCGTGGACTGGGCCACGGTCGCCAGCAGGTTCTTTCGCCGCACCATGCCGCCATAGAACAGCGCCAGCCCCGGCAGGGTCATCAGCAGGACCAGGGCCGTTGAGGTCAGGATCCAGCCAGTCGCGGCGGAGTCAATCTGAAGGGAGGCCTGATGGGCCAAAAGCGGAGAGGGGGTCATGGCAGGATCCGGGGAGGCTCAGGGAGGAGGCGGAGAGGCCGCTTCGTCTGAACCCGACCCCCGGAACCGGATAGGAGCCTATTGCGGCGCAATAGGCAATTTCTTTCGTGTGCGGTGCAATATCAGAGTGATCATGCGCCCGGAATGCTGGCGATCTCGCGCAGGGCACGTTTCGACCTTGTGGCTTCGCGCCTGCGTAAGGCGCTGCGAAACCTTACGGATTCGCAATGTTGCCGCCCTTTGCGAGGCAGCCCCTACGGTTTAGGACTTTCTGTGAAGGCCTCTGTCTGGAGGCTGAATACAGGGGTGTATCCATGAGACCGTCCACGCTTCGCCGCTATCTGATTGCCGGTGCCTGCCTTCCGGCCATCCTCGCGACCGCCGCCCAGGCCCAGTCGACCGATCTGCGGCCCGACCCGCACGCCGTCGTGCCCGCGACCGCCGCTGATGCTGGCGCCGCGCTTCAGGATTCCGCCCTTCCGGCGCTTCCCGATGTCGACATCCCGTACACCCGCTTCGTGCTGGACAACGGCCTGACCCTGATCGTCCACGAGGATCACAAGGCCCCGATCGTGGCGGTCAACATCTGGTATCATGTGGGCTCCAAGAATGAGCCTGAGGGCCGGTCGGGCTTTGCCCACCTGTTCGAGCACCTCATGTTCAACGGCTCCGAGAACTTCAACTCCGACTTCTTCAAGGCGACCGAACTTCTGGGCGCAACCGACCAGAACGGCACCACCAACAACGACCGCACCAACTATTTCCAGAACGTCCCGACCAGCGGCCTCGACGCCATGCTGTGGCTGGAAAGCGACCGCATGGGCCACCTGCTCGGTGCCGTCGATCAGGCCCGCCTCGATGAGCAACGCGGCGTCGTCCAGAACGAGAAGCGTCAGGGCGAAAACCAGCCCTACGGCCGCGCCTGGAATGCCATCACCTTCGCCACCTACCCCGACGACCACCCCTACGGCCACACTGTGATCGGCGAGATGGCCGATCTGGATGCCGCGGCGCTTGAGGACGTGCAGGACTGGTTCCGTAGTTACTACGGCCCGGCCAATGCCGTGATCGTACTGGCCGGCGACATCACCCCGGAAGAAGCTCTGGCCAAGGTCCAGCACTATTTCGGCGACATCCCCCCCGGACCCCCTGTGACCCAGCCGGCTCGCATGATCGCCCGCATGGAAGGCGAGCAGCGCGAGGTCATGTATGACCGCGTCGGCCAGCCGCGTCTCTACAAGGTCTGGAATGTGCCGCCTGCGGGCGAAGCTGACACCGACCACCTCGGCCTGCTGGCCCAGGTGCTGACCTCCGGCCGCAACTCGCGCCTCTACAAGCGTCTGGTATTCGATGACCAGATCGCCACCAACGTCGGCGCCTTCGTTTCGGACGGCGAGATCGGCAGCCAGTTCATGATCATCGCTACGGCCAAGCCGGGTCAGGATCTGGCCGAGATCGAAGCCATCATCGACGAGGAAGTCGCCCGTCTGCTGGCCGATGGCCCGACCGATATCGAACTGGAACGCGCCCGCACCTCGACCGGCTCGGGCTATGTCCGGGGCCTTGAGCGCATCGGCGGCTTCGGCGGCAAGTCGGATCTGCTGGCCGAGGGCGAAGTCTATCACAACGACCCCGGTGCCTGGCGGGTCAGCTACCAGCGCGTGCTGGACGCCCGTCCGGCCGATCTGGTTGCAGCAGGTCGTGAATGGCTGATGGACGGCTCCTACACGCTGGAGGTCCTGCCCTTCCCGGAATACGCCGCCGCCCCGACCGGTGCCGACCGTTCGCAGATGCCGGCGGCGGGCGAGATGCCCATGGCCAGCTTCCCCGACTTCGAGCGGGTCACCCTGTCGAACGGCCTGCAGGTTATCCTCGCTCCGCGTTCGGGCGTACCGACTGTCAGCATGAACCTGATCGTCAATGCCGGCGCCGTGGCTGAGTCCGCCGACAAGAACGGCCTGGCCGTCCTGACTCCTGCGGTCATGACCAACGGGACCGAGACGCTCGACGCCCTCGAGATCAGTGACCGCCAGCAACTTCTGGGCGCCACCCTCGGTGCCGGATCGACGACCGACTACACCACGGTCAGCATGACGGCGATCGAGTCGCGTCTTGCCCCGTCGCTGGACCTGTTCGCCGATGTGGTCATGAACCCGGCCTTCCGCCCGGAAGATTTCCAGCGCGCCCAGACCCAGCAGGTCTCGGGAATTCAGCAGTCGAACCGCAACCCGGGTGCCATCGCGAACCGTGTACTGGCCGACGCCCTGTACGGAGACGACAGCGCCTATGGCCGGTCGAACTCCGGCACAGAAGCCACGGTCCAGGCTCTGACCCCGGCTGACGCCCGGGCCTTCCACGACACCTGGTTCCGTCCTGACAACGCCACCCTGGTGGTCGTCGGCGACACGACCATGGCCGAGCTGGTGCCCGAGCTGGAACGCGCCTTCGCCGACTGGGACGCGCCGTCTTCGGCCCTGCCCCAGCGGGCGGGTGTCGGCACGCCGCCGTCCTACAGCCAGCCGCAGGTGTTGATCGTGGATCGTCCGGGTCCGCAGTCGATCATCATGGCCGGTCGGCTGGTGCCGGCGCTGGATCCGACGACCGAGCCCAACATCACCGCCATGAACACGGCGCTGGGCGGGGCCTTCACCAGCCGGATCAACATGAACCTGCGCGAGGACAAGGGTTGGTCCTACGGCGCCGGTTCGGGCATCCGCACCACGCCGGGCGAGCGCCTGTTCCTTGTCTCGACCGGGGTCCAGGCCGACCGCACGGCCGACAGCCTGGTCGAGATCGACAATGAGTTGTCGGGCATCGTCGATGGCCGTCCGGTCACCGACCAGGAACTGGGGGCCCACAAGGCCAACCTGATCCAGGGCATGGCCGGCGACTGGGAGACCAATGGCTCGGTGGCCGGTGATCTGGTCCAGATGGTCGTCTATGGCCTGCCGGATACCTACTACGACCAGCGCACCGCCGGTCTGGCCGCCACGACCCCGGCCTCGGTTTCGGCCGCGGCCCGTGACGTGCTGGGCGACGGCCCGACCGTGTGGGTCATCGTCGGCGACCGGGCTGCGATCGAGCCCAAGATCCGCGAGCTGGGTCTGGGTGAGGTCCGCGTGGTCGATATCAACGGTGATCCGGTCGAATAGACCCGCCACCGCGTGAAGCCTTCAGGGGGCGGCGTCCATCCGGGCGCCGCCCTTTGTCATGGCGCCTCCCTCCGCCTAGAAGGGGCCGTCACGCCCAAGGAGTCCCCATGACCGCGCCGCTCAACCTCTGCCACTGGATCAACGGCAAGCGGGTCGAGGCCGACCGGCCCTCGGTGCGGACCAATCCGTCGGACACCAATGAGATCGTCGCCCACCTGCCGCAGGCGGGGCGGGCCGAGGTCGAGGCGGCGGTCAGCGCCGCGCGGGGCGCCTTCGATGGCTGGTCGGGTGCTTCGTCCGAGGTTCGTGCCGATATCCTGGACCGCACTGCCGCCCTGCTGCTGGAGCGGCGCGAGGCGCTGGGACGGCTGCTGTCCCGCGAGGAGGGCAAGACCCTGGCCGAGGGCATCGGCGAGGTGGCCCGCGCCGGGCGCGTGTTCCGCTATTTCGCCGGAGAAGCCCTGCGTCTTCATGGCCAGACCGTGGCCTCGGTCCGGCCGGGCGTGGAGGCCGGGACGCGACGCGAGGCTGTAGGCGTGTTCGGCCTGATCACGCCGTGGAACTTCCCCGTCGCCATCCCGGCGTGGAAGGCGGCGCCGGCGCTGGCCTTTGGCAATACGGTGGTGATGAAGCCCGCCGGGCCGACCCCCGCCATGGCCGAGGCGCTGTCGGCCATCCTGCATGAGGCAGGCCTGCCGGACGGGGTCTTCAATCTGGTGATCGGCCGGGGCGATGTCGGCCAGGCCATGGTCGATCATGCGGGTATCGACGGCATCAGCTTCACCGGCTCCCAGTCGGTGGGCGAGGGGGTGGCCCTCGGCTGCGCCCGGCGGCAGGCCCGGGTGCAGATGGAGATGGGCGGCAAGAACCCGCTGGTCATCCTGAACGACGCCGATCTGGAGCGGGCGGTCGAGGTGGCGCTGGACGGAGCCTTCATGTCGACCGGCCAGCGGTGCACCGCCTCGTCGCGCCTGATCGTCGAGGACGGTATCCACGACCGCTTCGTCGCCGCCCTGGCCGAGCGGGTCGCGACCCTCAAGGTGGGCCATGCGCTGGACCCTGACACGAAAATCGGCCCCGCCGTGACCGAGGCCCAGCAGCAGGGCGATGAACGCTATATCGAGATCGCCACGAGCGAGGGCGGCCGGACCGTGGCGGGCGGCGGCAGGCCGCAGGTGTCGACCCCCGGCTGGTACGTCCAGCCCACCCTGATCGCCGACACCACGCCCGAGATGCGCATCAACCGCGAGGAGGTGTTCGGCCCGGTCGCCTCGGTGATCCGCGTCGCCGACTTCGAGGCGGCGCTCGCGGTTGCCAATGGCACGGAGTTCGGCCTGTCCGCCGGGGTCGTGACGCAAAGCCTGAAGTCCGCGCGGGAGTTCCAGCGCCGCGCCCGGGCCGGCATGGTTATGGTCAATCTGGCCACCGCCGGCGTCGACTATCATCTGCCGTTCGGCGGTACGAAAAAGTCCAGCTACGGCCCCCGCGAGCAGGGGTTTGCCGCCCAGGAATTCTACACCCAGGTCAAGACGACCTATACGTGGGTGTAGGGACGGCCTCCTCATCACCTCTCCGCTTTCGGGGAGGTGGCGCGGCGCTTGCGCCGTGACGGAGGGGGCGACGCTGCGGTTGACGATTGTGCGCGCTCCTGATTTCTGACGGCGGTGCCGCCCCCTCCACCCTGCTTCGCCAAGGCTTCGCAGGGGCCCCCTCCCCATCTCGATGGGGAGGTGATGAGCGGAAGCGCCCGTCCGTATTCGCGGCGGGTTGGAGGGCAGGC
>CAXQIE010000011.1:0-69527 GCA_964224415.1 Neptunomonas phycophila | reverse complement strand
CGCGCTGAAGTTCATGAAGAAACTCATGAAGCGGCACGGGCCCGCGAGGACCATCACGACCGACGGGCTGCGCTCCTGCAAGGCTGCGATGAAGGAACTCGGAAACACCGAAAAGCAGGAGATCGGCCGCTGGGCCAACAACAGGGTCGAGAACTCACACCTGCCGTTTCGACGACGAGAGCGGGCCATGCTCCGCTTCCGGCAGATGAAGACTTTGCAGAAGTTCAGCTCCGTCCACGCCGCCTTCCACAGCCACTTCAACCAGGATCGCCACCTCATCAGCAGAGAGACATACAAGGCCCGACGCTCAGCTGCCCTGGCTGAGTGGAAGACGCTCGCCGGATAGGCGCTGCATCACCTGCCCTATCTGCGGCGACTGGAGACAAGTTGTCGTTGGACTGACAGCACCGCGGCCATGTATTCCGCGAACGCCGGGTCGCAAAGCATCGGCACATGCCCGAACACGTCATGAAAAACGTCCGGCTCCTCCAGGTAGTCGAGCTGGTCCGGACGGCGGATGAAGCGCGCCGCCGGAAAACGCCTGTTGGCAAGGTGTTCGAAGAACACCTCATCCGGCACCAGACCGGGCACCGGGACCACCGTCCAGCCCGTGAGGGCCTGAAGCTTTTCGTTGATGGCGTCGAAATCGGGGACGCCCTGTCCGCGCAGATCAAGCGCGGTCAGGCCGCGGAGGAAGGTGCCGCAGGCCCGGGCCGGAAGGATCGCCATCTGGCGCTGGTACAGCGTCAGCCAGGTCTGATGCTCGACCTCCGTGTAGTCTTCCCAAGCCTGGTCGATCACCCAGTCGGGCGCCCGCACCGGCGGGAGATCCGTCGCATAGCGTTTCAGTCGAGACATTGGGGATGCTCCATAGGCCGCGAGAAAGTGGCCCCGGCTTGAGAGCTCCGGCGCGACCCGCCGGAGCTCTCCGGGGCCGGGCGTTATTTCTTCCCGGTCCAGTGGGTCCGACTTATGCTGTTGGTGCCTCCGGTCCGGCGATCCACGGTCCGGACCGTGCGTTCACCCGTCGGGTAGTCCCGCGTTTGCACGCAGACCTTGCCGCCCTTGGGGTGGTGATAGTTTTCCCTGATCGTACGCATTCGAGTCTCCTTCGGTTACGAGCGCGCCCGGCGAAATGCCGGACATGGGCCCGAAGGATCACGTTTGTGGAAGAGGAAAGGCCGGTCATCACCGAACCGGTATTAATACGGGCTCGACCGAATGCCGCGCCGCCCAGAGACGGTTAACGCGTGCGCGGAACCGTGTTACCCCGAATGCATGGCAAGGGCGGCGCCGAGAACGCGGGACGACTATTTCGACAAGGATCTCTGCGATCTCGTCGACGGCCTGTTCAAGGCGGCGTCAGGGATGGAGCTCGACGGTCGGTTCCCGTTTCACGGTCACGGCCTCAGCCGTTCAATGGCCAAGAAGACCATGGTGCTGGATGTATTCGACATCCAGACGAACGACATGGCTTGCTGGCGGTTTCAGGATTGGCCGGGGGGATCCGCCGACAGGCCGCTATCGTTCGGGCGTCGGCTCCGGTCGGTCTTCGACGGAACCGGAGCCGTCGGGGACGTGGAACTGGCTAACGCCGTCCGCCAGTTCTGGCGAAAGGAATGCGGGGACGAGCTCGAGCGGGCGAAAGCCGGCCTGAAGGCCGTGGAGAAGCTGACCCAGGCGCGTGTCCGCAAGGCGCTCGAACCGCAAGACGGTCGTCAGGCCGCTGACAGCGACCTACCGTCCCGGAAGCCGGTTCCCGCCTTCCTCGCGCCGCCGTCCTTTCAGGACGTGATCCCGCGAGAGGCCGCGATGTCGGCGGTCGCCGCGCTGGCGCAGTCACACTTCTGCCTCCTCATTGAAGGCCCCGCCGGCGCCGGCAAGAGTCGTTTGGCGCGCGCCTTCGCCGACATTTCGGCTCGCCCCGAACAGGTCCTCTGGCTCCGGCTCGAGCCATCGAGCACGCTGCGCGATATCGGAGTCCGCCTCGCCTGTATGGGCTATGCGCCCGATCCGCTCGCCGACGGCGCCGGCTTTCCCCTGGTCGACTGGCTGGTCTCCAGCGACAGCCTGCTGGTGCTCGACGGACTGGACGCCGGCAACCAGCCCGCCCTGGCGCCCCTCCTGCAACAGGTCGGCGACATGGACGGGCCGGCGCGGCTCATCATCACCGCCACGACACGGGGCGGAGGCGCCAACAGATTCGAACTTCCGCCGCTCACGCGAGCAGAGATGGAAGCCATCCTGACGCGCGCAGACCTGCCCTTTGATCCGGACGCCGTCACCGCTGCGGCCGCCGCCGGGATGACGCCCGCGACGCTGCTGCCGGCGGCGCGAAGCCAGGGCCGGCTGGATCTGGGCGCGGTCGAGGCCGCGATGGCCGAGCGCGAAAACCTTCTCGCAGCAACGGCGCCCCCGCTTCTCCAGCCGGCGGTCGAGGCTCTGCGCATCATTGCTGATGACTTCGACCTCGAGACGCTGCAGCAGGTTCTGGATGCGACGGACGCGGCGCTTCCCGCCCGGACCGCCGTTCGCGAACTGGAACGCGAGCGCGTCATCTCTCCCGCCTCGGCGAGCACCTGGCGGCTTGACGTGCCCCAGTATGCGGACCTGCGCTTGCCGAAGGCGTTCCTTCTCGAGGCGAAAGCCCTTGTCCGCCTGGCCGACCATTTCGAGGGCCAGAGCGCGCCGGACACAAGAAACCCCTCGCTGGAGGGTTGCCTTGCGCTCTACACGGCCTGCCGATTGCTTCAGGCGGGGGGTCTGAATCCTCCACGCCGGGCAAGCCTGCTCAGGAAATTCACGCAAGGGCTCGTCGCGCACGGCGCCTTCAGCAAGGTGGCGGCCTCCTACCGCGCTGAAATCGCGCTGGGCCAGCGCGTTGACCCCTGGTGGGAATTCCGCCTGGCGCATGTCTATCGCGTGGTTGGCCGTTATGCGGATGCGATCGGAATCCTGACGTCAGGGATCCACCGGAGCCTGCAATCCCGGGACAAACGCGATGAAGGCCTCCACCTCTCTCTCGTCCGACTGCTCGCGGAGGTGTTGGTCGAAACCGGTGAGCCGCAGCCGGCGCTGAAAATACTCGACCGCGCCATCCGGACCGCCAATGTTTCAGGGATCGGGTCCACGATTTGCCTGCAGGCCGTCGCGGCCCTGAGTTGGGCCTTGGTCAAGGCGGGTGAGGGCGCGGCGTCCCTGCTGGTCGATCAGGAAATCCTGGGACGACAATTCAACCAGCTGTCGCCGGAGTTCACCAAACAGGTCTCCAACGTGCGGGCGGGCGTAACCCATCAGCTCGCCGGACGGCTGGCGGAGTCGGAAGCGGCCCTCGCGGAGGCGCGGACATTCTTCGCCGGCCGTGACGCTCGCGCCTTTGCCTGGAGTTCAATGCATCTGGCGGTAACGCTCGACCGTCTCGGGCGGCACGGGGAGGCCGGGACCGCCCTGGAAGCGGCGATCCACATGCATGCGGCCAATGATCTGTTCAGCGGCGAAATGGCCGAAACCTACGCCGCATTTCTCGCTGCCGCGCCCTATGATCACCTGCGCGCGCTGCTCGAGGTCGAACAGCAACGCATCGCCGGGCGGGAGGCGGGTCGGCTGCAGCTTGCCGGCGAGTTGCAACAGAGCCGCCTTGTCGAGCACGTTCTTCTTGATCTGGGTGGCCGGCTCGAGGACGCCTATGACTTCGATCTCGAAAGCTACGTCATCTTCTCGCTCGGAGAGCCGTTCGCCGTCTCCTCGAAATTCGCCCGCAACCTGATGAACCAGCTGCGCTCCGACGATCCGGAGCGAACCTTGGACCTGATTTTCGAAGCGACGCCGTTGCGCCGCCTGTTCGCAACCCATCTTTATAACAAGCTGATCTCTCTGGCCTGCAGAGACAGCCATGTCCTCGCCAACAAATACATTCTGCCGCACCTGCCGCTCATCAGCGGGCAGCCAGACAGCGTCATCTATTTCTACGCCCGAACGCTCGAGGGGGTCGGTCAGACCGACGCCGCCCTGGAGTTGCCTGAATCTAGGCTGAGAGCGGCGGCTCTCTAGGCGCTGTCGGCGACGAAGTGATGGTCGTGCCGGCTCGCGACCCCTCACAGCCATGCCATCGCTTGCGCGCTAACTGCCTCCCCAGAAGCAGCCCCGCGAACCGGCGCTAGGAGTCAGAAGCGGACCATCCTCCCCTGCCCCATTTGCGCATAAGCGCGATTCCACGAAGAGACTCAAACCGAACGTGCTCAACAGATCTTCAGCGCGTTGAGGCGAGTTGGTAGGTGGAGACAATTCGTCGTTGGACTGACAGCACCGCCATCGCCTGCCCCTGAATTCCTGATCCCACAGAATCTGAGAACGGGGCCCGGCTGCGGCGGACCGAACTTGATCGTCCAGCGACGTATGGTCTCGCAGCTGGCATCGATACCCCGCTGCGCCAGCAGCTCCTCGACATCACGGAAGCTGAGGGTGACCGGAAATACAGCCAGGTCGCCCGGCGGATGACGTCCGCCGGAAACCAGTGCCACTTGAGCGAAAGTGGCCGCACGCCCTTCACCTCCGCTCACGCGAGCCACGCCGGGCCCGAAGCGGAGACTTGTTGGGGTTGGACTGACAGCCCCGCCACCGGCCTATTTTTATATCGGCAATTCAGGTATCTGGCGCATCGTAGCCTGAGCGCCCTAAAGACACTTCAGCTAAAACGCTCCAGTAAGTGTCGGACTTTTCCCAGCTTTGCTTGAAGGTATGCGCGGCTGGTGTCCCCACCCAGCACCCTGCCCCCGGAGCGGCAAAATGATGCCTTCCGGAATTACAGCCTCCAACGGGCCACATCAGCGGTCCGCTCGCGCATACGAATGCCTAACAGGACACGCATAGTGCGCGAAGTGGCTTTGCCGACTTATCCGAGCTGTCCCGGGATTTGCGGGGCGGCCGTCTGGCGCTTCCCAACAGCGCGGACGCCGCATTTCAAACCGCGTTACGGCGCGCCGCGTTGCTCAATGGCATCGGCGACGCCGCGCCCATGACCGTCCGACCCCGGCGGCCTGGCCTATCTCGTTGAGGCTGCGCCTCTGCCCAGCCTGCACGGCTTCGCGTTCGACGCCGCCGTGGTCGTCGTGGCCCGCGCGCCGAAGTGCCTGGATGCGCGCGCGGCGCAGGCGGCGGCGCTGTTGTATGGCCTGAGCCGCGCGGAAGCGGCGGTTGCGGGGCTACTGGCGACGGGCCTGTCGGCAACCACCATCGCCGAACGACAGGCGTCGCCCTCGGCACGGCGCGCACCCACATCCGGCACCTGCTCGAAAAGACGGGCGCCCGCAACCAGATCGATCTCGTCGCGACCTTGGTATCCCGGCTCTAGAGGGACCAGCAGTAACGGCATCGTTGAGTTAACAGACGGCGCACACACCTTGTCCCACCCGAACCGCCTCGGGCAGACGCGGCCGCCACGCCATACCGGCTCCGCCGCTGAACTAGCGGAGTTCTGGTCTGGTGATCCGGTATTGATTGTTGAGAAGGGCGTACCAGACGCCGGGGCTCGGTCAGCGCAATTTTCGAACGCCAGTGGAGCTACCGGTAGCCCCCCCATAAAGGCAAATTCCAGTGTCCGCTATAGGTCGAGAGCGGTCGAGCGCGACCTGCCTTAAAGTGAGCTTTCAGCCATCTGCTCCGGGACGGCCTCTACGCATCAGCCCAGGGGGCAAGCAGACGATTGGCTAGCCACGCTGCCGAGCGAGCGGAAGAAATTGCTGGAGATCTGCTGCTGGCGGCCAGAACCAGGGCTAGCGCGGTCGAATAGAAGCGTCTCGATCTTGGTCATGGGCGAGGGCCCTCTTTACAGCTCGCCCCGGCGGTTAATCCGTCCGACCACGCGCCCAGTATGCGGTTGAGGATTTCCAGATCGTTCAGAACCTCGATGGGCGAACGGGCAATAGCGTGGCGAAGGGTATCTTTGATCCAGTCGCTCATGTCCGGGTGGCCCAGCACGAACTCGATCTGTGCGTCGACGGAGGAAAGTCCTTCTCGGTGTTCCACAGTGTTCATGTTCCTAGTCTCTCCATGGGAATGTCTTGGGCGGGCTTTTCGCGCGCTCGTCAGGGCGATCAGGCGGCCATTTTGGGGGAGGCAGAGGCCGCGTCCGCGACTTCCGTCCAGCTCAGGTCGCCGGCGTATCGCCAAGCCATGCGTCCCGCTTCGTCGAGGGCGAAAAGGTGAAGCCATCGGTTGTCGAACAGCGCGCGGACGCCGGGGTGTTTGCGCAAGACATCAATTATCGCCTCGCGGGGCGCCTCGACGCAGACGGTCATGCGCAACGGCTCATGTACATATCGCTCGCCGTCATGCACCGACTGCCAGGGAAGGCCGGTCCGCAGCAGGCCCCCGTTACCCTCCACCACGCCCATGCCGCCGGTCACATTGTGGAGCAGCTTGTTGCCGCCGCCGAAGACGTCGGGCGCGACAGTCGAGCCGTAGTACTGAAGGCTGATCCAGCTGGCGACGACGACCGGCGCCGTCAAGATCAACTCCAGCACGCCGAAACCTTGGTCCTGTCGCCAGTCGTAGTCGTGCAAGAAGGCCCGCCCGCCCAGGTCGGCCCCCGCGGTTCGCGCGCGCGGGGCAGCGATGAAGGTGCTGCACCCCGCCAGCCCCCACTCCGGTCGCGTCTCCGACCAGTCGCCGGCGCGACGGGCGACTCTGCCGGCGTCGGCACGTGGCAGGCGCTGGGCACGCTCGATCCTCGCCAAGTTCCCTGCGGCGGATAGCCAGGCGCGCACACGGCGAAGGTCTTCGTCGTAGACGGTCGACACGGCCTCCAGGTCGAACAGCTCAACCTCATCACGGGTGGTGCTGTGCAGACCGGCGACGAACAGGGTGTGGAACGGGATGTCGACGCCCCGGTCCTTTAGGGCGGCACGCACCTCGCGGTCGTTGAGCAGTCCCGCCAGAAGGCGCGCGTTGACGTCGCCCGCATAGCCGCCACAGGCACCGCAGTGGAGGGCGCTGGCGTGTGGATTGTTGACGGTCTCCGCCCCATGACCGAGCAGAAGAACCAGCGGCGCAAATCCCGACGTCAGTGACATGGCACGCAGCACCGTCTCGGCCATCGCCGCCCGGGCTTCGAGCGGGAGGGCCGGATCGGACCGCGGGGTCGGATCGGACGGTGTCATGGGCGATCTGAGCCCCAGTCCGTCGGCGAGCAGCTTTCCGACATAGAGCGGCCCCGCCGCCTCCACGAAAGCGAACGACGACACCGCCGCCAGCTTAAACCGCCCCCAGGCGCGTCTTGCCCGCGCCCGTACGCGGGCCAGCGCCTCAACGGGAGCAGACAGCGACGAAGCTGTGCTGGTCATGCCGGGGTTCAGCAGGACGGGGAGCCGCCGCTCCTCGACGTCCGAACCGAAGCGGCGGTGCGCGGTGGACAGGCCAAAGAAGCCGGCGAAGCCGAGCGTCTGGATGCGCGAATCGAGGCTCTCCAGAGCCCTGCGGAACACCTCCGAACGGACGTCGATGCAGAAGGCCGCCTGCAGAACGGGCTTGGCGGTCTGCGGCGCAAGCCGGGAAGTCGCCAGCGCCTGCGACAGGCCCCGCTGCCTCGACCGCTCCAGCGCTTCCTGCAGGATGACGTCGATGATCATCTCCCGATCGGGGGACACCGGCGACGCATGGATCGCTCGCGCCTGCACCCAGGCGCGAGCGATCTCAGACGCGTAACGCTGATGCAGGGCCTCTTCCCAGATCAGGCGCACAGCCAGCAGATCCTGCAGCGTCGAGTCCGTCCCGCCGGCCAGTTCGGCCTGCCACAGGCGATAGCGCGCCGCCTGGGCCCAACCGCCCCAGGTCGTCAGGAGGTGGTGGAAATAGGTCTGAGCCTCCCCAGGCGACAGCTCGAGACGCGTCGCCGCCCTCCTGATAGCCTTCCCGGCATCTTCCGGCGCCTCGGAGGCGTGCAGGGCGAACTCCGCCAGACCCGCGATCTCCGGGGTCAGGTCATGGGAGGCCGAGGCCTTCCACGCCGCCCAGGCGCCGCGTCCGCGCGGGGCGGGCCAAAGAGCCTGTCCCTCGTCGAAAGTTGACGCGGCCCACGCGCCCAGACGTTCAGCGATCAGAGCCGGCCAGTCGATGCCGGAGGCCTCAGCAGCCAGTTCCGCCACGGTAGGAGCCGCCTGCGGAGGAAGCGCGTCGATCGTCGCCGCAGCCATCACCGCCTCTACGTCTCTCGGTCTGAGCGGGGTGGGCGCGGCGGCCCAGGCGGCGCGGAGATCGGCCCCGGAAATCGTGCCGTCCTCAAGTTTTGCGCGGTACCAAGAGCGGGGCATGGTCACCGGGCCTGCGCCCACGCGGGCCAGCCGGGCACCGGCGACGGCCAGACCCTCACCGATCTGACCGAGATAGGGATTGACCGCGACGTTGGCGGCCAGCGGCCAAGCGGGCGGGATAGCTCGTACTGCCGCTTCCACGGCGGAAGCGAACGCGTCCGGTTGCGACGAGGGGTCAGGTGCGGTCATGGCCGGGGTCCTTGCGCTGGGACAGGTCAGTGGGAACGCCGGACGGCCCAGCCGCCGATCAGGCGGTCGAATGCGGCGTTGGCGTAGAAACCGTTGGACAGGTGCACCCTCAGGCCCGCGGCAGCGGGATGGTGCGCCCAGAGGGGGAACATTGCCTGAACCACAGCGACGGCGCCGAAGCTGAGCACGGCGAGGATCGTCAGGCCCCACTCCAGCGGTCCGGGCGGCGGGGGCGCGGGCAAGGCGCCTGCCGTGAGGCGCGTCGCCGCCATTTGCAGCGCGAAATATGCGCCGGACGTCAGCACCGCATAAAGCGCCGTGCGGCGGGTCAGGGCTACCGGCGCGGCGTCAGCGAAGCCCTGGGCCAGCATGTATGCGACGCCGAAGATCAGAATGGCGCCTAGGGCGATGATCTGCGGTGATTTGTGCGTCAGCCCGAAGCCCAGGCCGATGAAGACGTAGATAGTCAGGGCGACCGCGAAAGCCCGCCCCACGGCGCCCGCGTCGGGCACGGCCACCGGGCCGGGCCGCCGGATGGCTGTCACGCGTTCGACCGCGCCGCCGGACGCGAGGAAGGAATGGGCCTTGTAGAGCGAGTGTGCCACGACGTGCAGAAGCGCCAGAGGGAACAGCGCCAGCCCGCACTGCAGGATCATGAAGCCCATCTGGGCCACGGTGGACCAGGCCAGCGAGGTCTTCACCGCCGGCTGAGTCAGCATGACCAGACTGCCGAACAGGGCCGTGAACCCACCCAGCACGACCAGCAGCGCCAGCACGCCGGGGGCCAGCAGCATCACGTCCGCAAACCGTATCAGCAGGAACCCGCCCGCATTGATCACCCCCGCATGCAGAAGGGCGGACACGGGGGTCGGCGCCTCCATGACCTCGGTCAGCCAGCCGTGGAAGGGAAACTGGGCGGACTTGAGCACAGCCGCCACTGCCGCGAACCCGGCTGCGGTAACGGCCAGGCTTCCTCCCTCGCCCCTCGCAGCGGCCTCCAGAACGACGGCGATCCCGGTCGTGTCGTAGGCTAGCGCCAAGAACACGGCCGCCCCAATCAGCGCCAGGTCGGCGAGGCGGGACACGATCCGGGCTTTTCTCGCTGCGCGGCGTGCCGCCGCCCGATCCGGGTAGAACATCAGCAGGCGTTGCAGGCAGGCGCCGGCTGCGATCCAGGCCAGGACGAACTGCACAAGGCCGCCGGCGCCGACAAGCAGCAGCACCGAAGCCAGCGTCAGACACAGCCACCCGGTGAAAGGGCCCTGACGCGCCTCTCCGTCCAGATATGTGCCGGCATAGCGGACCACGATCCAGCCGACGAAGGCGACCAGCGTCGTCATGGTCACGCCGACCACGTCCAGCCGCGCCATCAACCCGATGCCGCTTAGCCCAACCAACTGGCTCGACCCCGGTCCGGCGTACATGAGGGCGACGACGAGACCCAGCGCCGCCAGCAGGCTGAGAAGCGCCGTTACCTCGGCCAGGCGAACCGCGGTGCGCGGCCGCACTCCCGGTGATCGGAACGCCACGACGGCGGCGAGCACCAGCGGCGCTGGAACCAGCAGCGGGAGAAGATGAACCGACATGGGCCGCCTCCGGAAGAGAATCTCGGTGGCAGGCTGGATAGTCGAGCTGGTAGATCAAAAATAATTCATAGTTTGCACGGTATCGTTCGATTATGAAGAACGAAATGCGCGCACTGAACTTCAACCACCTGCGCTATTTCTGGGCGGTGGCGCACGAAGGTTCCCTGACCGGTGCGGCTGCGCGGCTAAACCTCTCCCAGTCGGCATTGTCAGTGCAGATCCAGAAGCTGGAGCACCAGATTGGCCACTCCCTGTTCGAGCGCGTGGGACGCAGGCTAGTGTTGACCGAAGCCGGACAGATCGCGCTCGATTACGCCGACACGGTTTTTCAGGCCGGCCAGGAATTGCTCACGACGCTAGGAGAACGCGCCTCCGATAGGAGGCAGACGTTGAGGGTCGGCGCGCAGACGACTTTGTCACGAAATTTCCAGCTCGAGTTCCTGCGCCCGCTCGTCGGCCGTGCGGACGTGGAGCTGATCGTGCGCTCGGGCAACACCAAGGACCTCTTTCAACAGCTTGACGCCCATGCGCTGGACGTCGTCCTGACCAACAGCGCCGCACCGCCCGATGCGCGGTCTTTGCTGCGCAATCATTTGCTCGCCGAGCAGCCGGTCAGTCTCGTCGGACGGCCGCTGGGCACGAAACAGCGGTTCCGCTTTCCCGACGACCTGTCGCGGCACGCCTTGCTTCTTCCTAGCCAGGACAGCGAGATCCGGGTCGCCTTCGACCGTCTGCTGGAGACCGCGCAGCTTCGTCCGACGATCTTGGCGGAAGTCGACGACATGGCGATGCTGCGTCTCCTGGCGAGAGAACGCGACGGCATAACCCTGGTCCCACCCATCGTCGTGCGGGACGAGCTAAAGACAGGCATCCTTGTCGAGCACCACAGGATTCCGGAGGTGACCGAACGCTTTTATGCTGTGGTGAAGAAGCGCCGGTTTCCCAATCGGCTGGTCGCTCACTTGCTTGGCCGGCAGACGGCAGACCAAGCATAGTCGACGCGGATACGGATAGAGGCTGATGGCTCTGTCAGCTCAAATGCACCCACTGGTTAGGCCCCGGGTTTAGGCAGGCCAAATGGCCCGTCCGAAAAGGGCCCACGCCCCGTCCCGCTGGTTCGATTCCTCCCCTGAGGTGATTTGCCTCGTGGTGACGACCTACGTGAAGTACCCGTTGTCGCTGCGGAACGTGGAGAACCTTCTGGCCGAGCGCGGCATCGATATTTGCCACGAGACGATGAGGCTTTGGTGGAACCGGTTCGGCCCGATGTTCGCCGCCGAGATCCGCAGGAAGCGGGTTCAGAAGATGCGCGCCTACACCCATTGGCGATGGCACCTCGACGAGGTCAACGTGAGGACCAACGGCGAGATGCACTACCTCTGGCGCGCCGTCGACCACGAAGGTGAGGTGCTGGAATCCTTTGCCAGCAAGACCCGGGACAAGCCGGCCGCGCTGAAGTTCATGAAGAAACTCATGAAGCGGCATGGCACACGGACGGAGCCGGCAACTCCTGACTGGCTTCGGGCTTTTTCATAAGCACGCTCTGAAAAGAAAGCCGCCCCATGACCCAGCCCGATCAGTACAGGCGATTGCGCAACAGCGAGGACGATTCGCACGCCTCCACCCCGGTCTTTGATCCCGTTCTCGCCAGTGGTCAGGCCGATGCGGAGGCCGGAGGAGCCAGCGAGGCGCTACCTTCACCTGCGCCACCTGCCCCGGATCGCCGCTCGCCCGAATCCGGACAAACCGGACTGCGGTTACCCGTGGGGCTCTGGGTCGTCGTGGCCGTTGTAGCGATACTTGCGTTTGCGGGCGCGGCGATCGGGCTTTGGGCGAGCCAAGGCCTGTAAGCGACAGATTCACCCCCCCACCCACGGGGGGCGATAGGCGGCATCTCCTCGGAACCCCCTGCCGCCCGCCGGGTTGGGGTCATAGCGAGAGGAGGATGCTATGTCCCATGGAATGGCACTGGCACGGTGGCCGCTGGTCGCGATTGGCGTCATTTTCATACTTGTCGGTCTGCCCCTTGTGATCGGGGGCGCCTGGCTCCTGATGCTCGGGGGGTCCTTCTATTATCTGCCGGCGGGCCTGGCGCTTGTGGCATCGGGGGCCCTGCTGGTCCTCGGCCGGCCGCTGGGGGCCTGGATCTATACCGGCCTGTACGTGCTGACCCTTCTCTGGGCCCTCTGGGAGGTCGGTCTCGACGGCTGGGCACTGGTCCCACGGGTGGTCGCCCCGACCGTCCTTATGGCTCTCCTCATCGCGGCCCTGCCCCTGCTCCTGCCCCGCGGCAGGCGGGCGGCCCTCATCGGCGGCGGGGCGCTGGCTGTCCTCCTGATCCTTGGAGGGATCCTCGTCGGCTTTGCCAATCGCGCCGAACCACCCCTTTCCGTTCCCGCAGGCAGCGGCGACATGGCCGAGCCGGGCCTCTATCAGACCGGCGCCGACTGGCCGGCCTTCGGCGGCACCTACGCCGCCCGGCGGTATTCACCCCTGACCCAGATCAACCGCGACAATGTGGAGGAGCTTGAGCGTGTCTGGCTGTTCCACACAGAGGACTTGCCCGAA
Organism: Neptunomonas phycophila; assembly: GCA_964224415.1. GTDB lineage: Bacteria > Pseudomonadota > Alphaproteobacteria > Caulobacterales > Caulobacteraceae > Brevundimonas. The sequence continues at coordinate 56,878 of CAXQIE010000011.1, read as the reverse complement.
GACAAGTGGGGGGCGGAAACGACCCCGCTGAAGATCGGTGACACCCTGTATCTGTGCACCGCGCGCAATGAGTTGATCGCGCTCGATGCAGCGACCGGCGAGCAGCGCTGGCGCTACGACCCCGAGGTCTCGGACGACTGGATTCCCTACACCGCCGCCTGCCGCGGGGTGGCCTACTACGACATGCGCCGCACGGCCGTGGCGCAACCGGCGTCGGAGGCTCCGTCCTCTGCCGTCCGGGCCGGACAAGCGGCGGATGCATCCGCCTGCGCCACCCGGATCATCGAGGGTACACTGGACGGTCGTCTGATCGCCGTGGACGCCCGCACCGGTCGCCCCTGCCCCGGCTTCGGTGAAAATGGGCAGGTCGACATCAAGCGCGGCATGGGGGAGATCATCCCCGGCATGGTCTCGATGACCTCCGCGCCGACCATCGTTCGCGGCGTTGTGGTGACCGGTCATCAGGTTCTGGACGGCCAGTACAATGAGGCCCCCTCCGGCGTGATCCAGGGCTTCGATGCGGTGACCGGCGAGCTGCGGTGGGCCTGGGACATGACCCGGCCGGACATCAACGGCCTGCCTCCGGAGGGCGAGACCTATACCCGCGGCACGCCCAATATGTGGACGACCGCCACCGGGGACGAACAGCTCGGGCTGGTCTACCTGCCCATGGGCAATTCGGCGGCCGACTACTACAGCAGCGATCGCTCGGAGGCCGAGAACCGCTTTGCCACCTCGCTCGTCGCGCTGGACGTCACGACCGGCAAGCCGGCGTGGTCATTCCAGACGGTGCATATCGATGTCTGGGATTATGACCTGGGCAGCCAGGCGACGCTGATCGACTACCCGACCGACGCCGGGGCCGTGCCGGCCCTGGTCCTGCCGAGCAAGCAGGGCGATCTCTACATTCTCGACCGCCGAACGGGGGTGCCCCTGGTTGAGGTCGAGGAGCGCCCGGTCCCGGGTGGGGGTGTCGAACCGGAGATGCGGAGCGCGACCCAGCCCTTCTCGGGCTTCCATACGCTCGCCATGGACGACCTGACCGAGCGGGACATGTGGGGCATGTCCCCGATCGACCAGATGATCTGCCGGATCGGTTTCCGTCGTGCCGAATACGACGGCATGTACACGCCGCCGTCGACAGAAAGGCGCTGGATCCAGTACCCGGGCTATAACGGAGGCTCGGACTGGGGCGGCGTGGCGGTTGACCCCCGGCGGGGCGTGATCATCGCCAACTACAATGACATGCCGAACTACAACCGGCTCGTCCCGCGCGAGCAGGCGAACGAAAGGGGCTGGTATCCGCGCGGTCACCCCGAGCTGCAGGAAAGCGCCGGGATGTCGGCGTCGCGGGGCGGCGTCCCGGAAGGGGCGGAAGGCGCGGGTGACCCGCAGTGGGGCGTGCCCTATGCCATCGACGTGAACGCCGGCTGGCGCATGGGCTTTACCGGCATGCTGTGCAAACAGCCCCCCTATGGCGGTATACGCGCCATCGACATCCGCACCGGCCGGACGTTGTGGGATCGCCCGCTCGGCCAGGCCCGCAAGAATGGCCCCTTCGGCATTCCCTCCATGCTGCCCATCGACATCGGCACGCCCAACAACGGTGGGTCGGTGGTCACGGCGGGCGGCCTGATCTTCATCGCCGCCGCGACGGATGACCTCATCCGCGCGATCGACATCGAAACAGGCGAAACCGTTTGGACGGATGTTCTGCCGGCCGGCGGGCAGGCCGCGCCCATCGTCTACGAGGAAGACGGCCGACAGTTTCTGGTGCTCATGACCGGCGGCCACCATTTCATGGAAACGCCCCGCGGAGACCAGGTGATCGCCTGGGCGCTTCCGGAGCGGCGTGAGCGGTGACCCCGGCGTGGTTTCCCTACTGCGGCCCGGCCCCGACGCCCGAAGCGGTGCTGGGGCGCTGGAATGGGGATCCGCTGCTGCTCGTCGCCCTGGCGGGCGGGCTGGCCATCCTTCTGGCTCTGCGGCCCTCCCGGCAGGAACGGACCCTGGCCGTTCTGGGGGTGCTGGCGCTTGCCGTCAGCTTCGTCTCGCCGCTCTGCGCCGCCAGTTCGGCGCTGTTCACCGCGCGCACGGTGCACCATCTCTGGCTGATGGGCGTGGCGGCCCCCCTGCTCGCCTGGAGCCTGCCGAAGGTCGGCGGGCGCCTCGCGGCAGCTACCCTGGCGCAGGGCGCTGTGCTCTGGCTCTGGCATGCGCCGTCACTGTACGCGCTGGCGCTGTCTCATGACGGGCTCTACTGGCTGATGCAGGTCAGCCTGCTGGGATCGGCGGTGTGGTTCTGGTCGGCCGTACGGTCCACCAGCGGGGCATTGGCCAGCGGCGCCCTGCTCGTCACGCTTGTCCACACCGGCCTGCTGGGCGCGATCCTGACCTTCGCTCCCCGGGCCGTCTACCTTCCCCACGCGGGGACCACGGCCCCCTGGGGCCTCGACTGGATCGAGGACCAGCAGCTGGCCGGTCTGATCATGTGGGCGCCCGGGGCCGCACTGTATCTGGCCGCTGCCCTGGCTCTTCTGGCCCGCAGTCTGGGCGAGCCGCCGTGTCCGGAGCGCGCCGCATGAGCCTGGTCTCGCAGGTTCGGGGGTGGGCCAGGGGTCACACGGGCAGGGATCACTATTCTCCCGTCGGCATGACCTTCCATTGGGTGATGGCCGCCCTGGTGATGTTCCAGCTGTGGTGGGGCTGGCGCATCGGTCGCCTTCCGGTCGGCGCCGACAAGCTGGATGGTTACCAGCTCCATAGTCAGGTCGGCCTTGTGATCCTGGTGCTGATCCTGCTGCGCGGCCTGTGGCGGCTGGTCATCCCCGGACCGGTCAATGACGCCGATAAACCCGGCTGGCAGAGCCGCGCCGCTCATCTCACCCACTATGCCTTCTACGCCATCCTGATCGTCCTGCCCCTGTCCGGCTGGACCATGTGGTCCTCCATGGCCGCCGAACAGCCGCTGTCGCTTGCCGGTGCCGCGCCCTGGCCGCAGTTGCCGTTCGACACCCTGCCCCGTCAGACGCGCTACCAGCTGATGTCCGTGGCAGAGCGCGCCCACCTCTTCGCTGTCATCACCTTGCTGGTGATGATCCCCCTTCATGTGGGGGCGGCGTTGAAGCACCATTTCTGGAATCGGGACGATTCCCTTGCGGGGATGGTGCCCTTTCTGAACCCGCTCCCTCCCCGGTCAGCGAAGCCGCATGGCGCGCCACCGCCTCGATCTGATCGTCGTCAAGCCCGGCAATCGCCCGGAGCATGACGTGATCCGGGTCATTCTGACGTTTGCCGTCCCGCCACAGGCGAAGCTGACGCGCCAGATACTCCGGAGGCTGACCCGCCAAAGGTGGTATCGCAGCGCCCCGGCCCTCGCCGGCCGGTCCATGACACTGGGCGCAACTGCCGACGGGCGAAGGGCGATTATAGAGGTCCCGGCCCTTTGGAACACTGTCCCCGGCGAAGGCAAAGCCGGCGGGTTGCATGCTGCCGTACCAATCAGCCACCGCCCGCCGGTCTTCCATCGACAGCGCCGCGGCGATGGCGTGCATTGTGGGATCGGCGCGTCGCCCGTCGGCATAATCCTGCAATTGCTTCAGCAGATAACCGGGCGACATGCCTGCCAGCCGGGGCGCTCCTCCCAGCCCTTCGCCCTCCATTCCATGGCAGGTGAAGCAGGCGTTGCCGGCACCCGCCTCTCCGCCGCTCAGAGCGATCAATTGGCCAGTGCGCGAAAAGGCGTCGGGCGAAGGTTCGCCGACATGACACGCGCCCAGGCCAGCGGCGGCCAGCACTGCGATCCAGGATATTCGACCCATCAGGGCGGAACCTCACCCGCGACCGTTGGTTCCCACCACAACGGTCAAGCTCACAGGGAGGGGAGAATGGCCATGGCAGGTCGCGCAATCAGTCTGGTAGTTCTGGCGAGCCTGTCGGCCTGCGGAACCGACGTTGCCGAACAACACCCGATGCCGGCCGGATCGCCCGAAGCCGGGCTGGAGGCCATTCGTGCCACCGGGTGCGCGGCCTGCCACGTCGTGCCCGGCGTCGAGTGGCCGATGGGGCGCACGGGCCCCTCACTGGAGGGTTTTGCCGCCCGTCCCCTGATCGCCGGCAGCCTGAGTAATGACCCTGATACCCTGACCGCCTTTGTGCGGAATGCCCCGGCCCTGTCCCCGGACTCCGCCATGCCCCCCATGCCCCTCACCGAGAGCCAGGCCCGAGATGTTGCAGCCTACCTCTACACGCTCCAGCCTCGCTGACGCGCTCGTCGGATGGCCCCCGCCGGTGCTCGATCCGGCGGGCCCTTTCTCGGAGCGTATCACTACCCTGTCCTGGGCCTTGCTGGTCATGGCCGTGCTCGTCATGGTGGTCGTGGGCTTCGCGCTTGCCGGGGCTCTTTTCGGAAATGCGTCGCTGAAGAAGCGACTGGGCGGTCGAGGACTGATCTGGGGCGCCGGCTTCGCCTTCCCGGTTGTCGTGCTGTCAGGACTTCTGGTCTGGGGCCTGACCCTGACATCCAGCCTGTCCAGCCGCCCGACCGGGGACGAGCTGCGCATCCAGGTGACCGGCGAAATGTGGTGGTGGCGCGTCACCTATCTGGACAGTGAAGGACGCGTGCTCGCGCGCGATGCCAATGAGGTCCACATTCCGGTGGGCCGTCCTGTCCTGTTCGAACTCACGTCGAATGACGTGATCCACAGCTTCTGGGTCCCGCAGCTGGCCGGCAAGCTGGACATGGTTCCCGGGCGGGTCAATCGGCTGATCCTCACGGCAGACAGGCCCGGCTCCTACGGAGGGCAATGCGCCGAGTACTGCGGGGGCCCGCACGCCCTGATGGGCCTGGTCGTCGTTGCCCACCGCCCTGAGGATTTCGACCGTGAGATGGAGCGTCTGCGTGCGCCCGCCACGGCACCCGTCACGCCTGTGGCCCTGCGCGGAGCCGAGGTGTTCGAGAGCAGCGGCTGCGGGGCCTGCCACACCGTCGGGGGCACGGAGGCCAACGGCCTCGCCGGGCCGGATCTGACCCACGTCGGAGGCCGTCGCAGCCTCGGCGCCGGCATCCTGCCCAACAACCAAGGCACGCTGGCGGGCTGGATCGCCGACAGCCAGACCATCAAGCCCGGCAACCGCATGCCCCCCTACAGCGTCCTGTCGGGTGAGGAGCTGATGGCCGTATCCGCCTATCTGGACGGTCTGGAATGAGCGGCGACATCGATCTGTCCCAACGCTTTCCCACGAAGGGCGATCGGCCACAGGGCGAGCTGGAAGAGCTGAAGCGGGTCTGGGCCAAGCCCAGGGGCTGGTTCGGCTGGTTCACCGTGGTGAACAACAATTACATCGGCCTATACTACGTCGGCGCGGCCTTCCTGTTCTTCATTCTGGCCGGCATTCTGGCCCTGCTGATGCGGACGCAGCTGGCCCTGCCGATGTCAGGCTTCCTGCCGCAGGAGACCTACAACCAGGTCTTCACCATGCACGGCACGGTGATGATGTTCCTGTTCGCCGTGCCCGCCGTGGAGGCTCTCGGGGTCATGCTGCTGCCGCAGATGCTGGCGGCGCGCGACCTGCCGTTCCCCCGCCTGTCTGCCTATGCCTTCTGGGCCTATCTGGTGGGGGGGCTGGCCTTCTTCTGCTCGATCTTTTTTGGTCTGGCTCCGAGCGGCGGCTGGTTCATGTACCCCCCGCTGACGTCCAAGGCCTTCTCTCCCGGCATCAATGCCGACTTCTGGCTGCTGGGCATCGGCTTCATCGAGATCTCGGCCATCGCCGGCGCGATCGAGATCGTCGTCGGGGTCCTGAAGACCCGCCCCCCGGGCATGACGCTGGCCCGCATGCCAATCTTCGCCTGGGCCATGCTGGCCTTTGCCGTGATGATCATCATCGGCTTTCCCGCCATCATCCTCGGCACCCTGCTGCTCGAGCTCGAGCGGGCCCTCAACTGGCCGTTCTTCGACCCCACCCGGGGGGGAGACCCCCTGCTGTGGCAGCACCTGTTCTGGTTCTTCGGACACCCCGAGGTCTACATCATCTTCCTGCCCGCCGCGGGGCTGATGAGCATGATGATCCCGACCATCGCCCGGACCCCCCTGGTCGGATATCGCGCGGTGGTGCTGGCGCTTGTAGCTACGGCCTTCATCAGCTTCGGGGTCTGGGCGCACCACATGTTCACGACAGGCCTGCCAACCCTGTCCGTCAGCTTCTTTTCTGCCGCCAGCATGGCCGTCAGCGTGCCGGCGGGGATACAGGTCTTCGCCTGGATCGCCACCCTGGCTGCCGGGCGAATACGCTGGAGCACTCCCGCCCTTTTCTGCGTCGGCAGCGTGATCATTTTTGTCATGGGCGGCCTGACCGGCGTGATGGTCGCCATGGTGCCATTCGACTGGCAGGCACACGACAGCTACTTCATCGTGGCCCATCTGCACTACGTCCTGATCGGCGGGATGGTCTTCCCGCTGTTCGCCGCCTTCTACTACTGGATCCCGATGATGAGCCGACGCCGCCTGTCCGAACGGCTCGGGCGCTGGGTCTTCTGGCTGATGTTCACCGGCATGCACGTGGCCTTCCTGCCCATGCATCTGACGGGCCTGATGGGGATGCCGCGGCGGGTCTACACCTATTTGCCGGACAGGGGCTGGGAACTGCCAAACATGATCTCGACCGTGGGCGCCTTCCTGATTGCCCTGGGCGTTCTGGTGTTCATCATCGACCTGATCCGCAGCTTTCGCTTCACCGTCGATGACGACGCCGGAAACGTCTTTGAGGCCGGCACGCTCGAATGGCTGCCGACCGACCTCTATTCGACCCGCAGCATCCCGCTGGTTCGCAGCCGCTATCCCCTGTGGGATGATCAGGACTTCGCCCGCGACGTCAACGCCGGTCGCTACTTCCTGCCCAACACCGCGACCGGCCGGCGAGAAACCCTGATCACCAGTCCGGTGGAGGCACGCCCCCAATACATCCAGACCATGCCGGGCCCGTCCCCCTGGCCGCTGTTCGCGGCCGTGTTCACGGCGGGCTTTTTCCTGCTGCTCACCGTGCAGGCCTATTGGACCGGGGTCATCAGCGGCGTTCTGGCCGTGATCTGTGTTCTCAGGTGGCTATGGGAAACGGATTGGCGCCCGGAGATTCCGTCTGTCGACATTGGCGCCGGGGTCAGGGTCCCGACCTATGTCACGGGCCCGATGGGCCACGGCTGGTGGGCCATGATGGTGTTGCTGACCGTGACCGGCATGGTGTTCCTCATGGCGGTCTTCAGCTACGTCTTCCTGTGGAGCGGGTCGGGTGAGGGCTGGTCGGCCCCTCCGGGCATGCTGTGGCTGGCGGGAATTGCCGGCGCATATGCCGCCACCCTTGGTCTGGCGCTAGCCGCACCCCCCCTGCTGCGACGCACAGGCCGGGCCGGCGCAGGGATGGCGCTTCTGGCCATCGGTCTTGCCGCCGTGATCGCCCTAGCCGGCTGGAGCGCTGATCTCGGGAGTTGGTGGATCGAGGGACTGCGGCCGCACGCTTCAAGCCAGGGAGCGATCATATTTGCCCTGCTGTCCTGGCAAGGCGTCATGCTGGCGACCGGAATCATGATGGCGGGCTATCTGGCCGCTCGAACCCTTTGCGGTCTGGTCGGGGCAAATCGGGGCAGCACGGTCGATCTGATCAGCCTGTTCCTGGCCTATGTCGCGGCACAGGGCCTGATTTCCGCCGCCGTCACCCGCCTTTTTCCGGGGGGCTGAGTCATGGCGCCCTGGATTCGCTTGCTGGGGCCGTGGCTGGTGTGGGGCCTGCATTTTGGACTCATCTATGGGATCGGCAGTATCTTCGTGCTGCAGGATGCGTCACAGGGTCTGGCCTCGCGCACAAGCGTCCTACTGGCTTCACTTGTATGCCTCGCGGCCCTCGGGGGACTGCTTGTCTGGAGCGTGAGGGACCGGCAGCGGCTGGACGGTGCTCAGCTCTGGGTGGCGGACGTCGGCATTGCCGGCGCCGTCCTCGCGGGGGTGGCTGTCATCTGGCAGTCCTTTCCCGCCCTGTTCGTCTGATCACGGCCGGATGTACCACAGCAGGGTCAGGCCCCCGGCATAGCTGCCCAGAATTGCCCAGGACGACAGGCCGAGGCGAAGGAAGGTCTGCGCGCGACGGGCCATCTGTCCGGCGAGGTAAAGGCCGATCATGATCACAGCCAGCAGAGCCGCAACGCCCGAGAATGTTTCGGGCTCTGCCATCGCGGGCCCGTCGCGGTAGGCCACGTCCACGACGAACAGCACAGCGATGTTGAACAGATTGGTGCCCAGGACATCGCCAACCGCCAGATCGTACCGCTTAATGGCGAGGGCCGTGCGGATCGAACTCAGTTCCGGCAGGGAGGTGGCCAGCGCCAGCAGGGTAATGCCGACAAGACCGGTACCGATGCCTGTATCTGCGGCGATCCCGTCGGCCGTCTGGGACAGGACAAAGCCCGCGACCAGTATGACCGCCCCCGCCCCTGCCACGCGCAGCGTCAGCATGAGGGTTGAGGCGTGGCTCTCATCCGGACCGGCAGTACGTTCCGACTGGCCCTGCTTGCCGGTGGCCGTCCAGCCGGGATGCTTCTCATAGCGCGAGGCGAGAAGGATTGCCCCGGCACAGGCCACGAACAGGCCGGTCGTCCCCCAGCCCACACCGGTCGACGCCATCTCGACATCGCCGATCAGTACCAGAACGGCTGCTGCCGTCATCAGCACCATGCCGAGCAACCCCTGCAGCAGGACCGATGATGAACGGACCAGCGCCGCCAGCGCCGTCCCGGCAATCATCAGGTCGGCGACCACCAGCAGCAGGATATTGACGGACCCCGTGCCGAGCAGGTTCGTGATGGCCAGATGCGGCGAGCCGGTCAGTGCAGCGCTGCCCGCCGTTGCAATTTCCGGCAAGGAGGTGATTCCGCCGAGAATGACCATGCCGGCGAACCCTTGGCTCATGCCCAGGCGACCTGCCAGATCGGAGATGTCTCGGGCCAGTCGCCCGCCGGCCATCCAGACGGCGACCGCGCCCGCGGAAAACAGTCCGAGTGCAACCAGGAGAGGCAGATCCTTCAGCACCGGATGGTCGCCGACTCAGGACTGCGGGGGAGGCGGATCATCGTGGCCCGGCCCTCAACAGGCCGATACGGCCCACCATGCCGGACACCAGCAGCAGGCTGGAGGCCGGAAGGTCTCCCTCCGCCACGGCCAGCTTGCCGGCCTCGACGCGGCGCCGCTCGACTGGCAGGGCCCGCAGCACAACCATTTCGTCTTCCGACAGCCGGTTGGGGCATTCCAGTTTCTCGATCAGGATATCGATCATCGTTCCGCGACCTCGATTCCGTTAGGGTGGGTCACCGGCTCAACGCTCGCTGGTGTGAAGCGTTGCTATTTTCTGCCTGGGGGGTAGGATACGTGGTATTGGACTCTTGCTCCGAGGGACTGAATTCGACGCCGCCGATTCAGACGGTTCAGACGGTAGTTTCAGGAAGCGAAATTAGCGCCTGGACCGGAGACGCCAGCTGTTCGATGGCCCTGACCGTCAAGCGCCTCGGGGCTTGTCGGCAATATGGACAGAGGGCAGTCTGCTTTTGGTCCCGGCCTTCAGCCCACCACCGTTCAGACGGTTCAGACGGTAATTTTCGCGCCCATACGCCGGTGCCGGCAACCACCCGGCCCCTGCTCCATTGAGCCTCCAATGAGCGAAACCGATACCCTCCGCATCCGGGTCATCGATCTCGAGACTGCGGGCAGCAGCCCGTCCGACGTGTGCGAGATCGGCTGGCAGGATGTCGAACGGGCGGCCGACGGCACCTGGCAGGTCTCGGAAACGTCGCGCGGGGCCCGCTTCGTCGATCCGGGGCGTCCTATTTCGCCGGGCACCATGGCGGTCCACCACATCCTCGACGAATGGATCCAGGGTGTTGGCTATTGGCGGGATGTGGCCCCCGGCGTTCTGCGGCCTGACGGTGGCGTCCGGGCGCTGGCCGCCCACCGGGCCAGCTTCGAGCAGCGGTTCTGCACCCCCGATCTGACGGGCGTAGCCGACTGGATTTGCACCTGGAAATGCGCCCTGAGGCTGTGGCCGGGCCTGCCCCGGTTTTCCAACCAGATGCTGCGGTATCTGCGCCGCCCAGCGGGGCTGGATCACGACAAGGGCCTGCCCGCCCACAGGGCCCTGCCGGATGCCTACGTCACTGCCCACCATCTTCGCGACATGTTGAACACGGTGTCACTGGATCAGTTACTGGAATGGAGCCACCAGCCCGGCCTTCTGCCGCGCGTACCGAAGGGGGCACACAGGGGCCAGCCGTGGTCGACCCTGAACGACGCGGCCCTGGACACCCTCACCCGCGACCGCGACATCGACATCCGCTTCAGCGCAACGACCGAGGTACAGCGTCGTGGTGGTGAGGTTCCTGCGGGCGACGGCACACCGGTCCAGCCCACACTGCTCTGAAGAAGCGCCACCGGACCCTTGACCCGCCGTCTACAGACCGTACATGATCATCACCCACGTATTAGAAATGCGAGATTTTCCATGCAGGATACTGAGTCCAAGGCACAATCTGTCCAGGACTGCGACTCGCAGGCGGCGGCTGAGTGGCGGAAGCCGGAGTTGGTGAAGCTGCAGGCCCTCTCGGCAGAGGGCGCGGACTTCGTAACGCCGGACGGCTCCTTCACTTCCTGAATCCGGGGTATGAGCCCTATCCGGTGGGTCGGCACTGAGTCCCGGCGACACCGATTGGCGTGGGTCGACCTGACGCGAGCGGCTGCCGAACGCTTTCCCGAAAAGCCCTCTGTGCATGCGGCCCTGGCGGAGGCGCTCGAGAGTGCCGGCCTGCAGGCAGAGGCCCGGTCAGTGCTTGCCAAGGCCTGTGACCGGTTCCCCGGACATGAGGCCCTGCATAGCCTGCTGGCCCGGACCGTGTTCCGGGCGGGCGAGTTGGAGGGGGCCCTTGCCGTGGCCCGTGCGTGGTCTGACCGGGACTGGGCTACCCTGCTGTCCTTCACGATCCTGAGTCGGCAGGGTCGCGTGGCTGAAGCCGCGACGTTCGAAGATGCGGTGGCGTCACTCGATCCGGCTCACGTCGATCTGCTTGATGCCCGCGCCATGAGGGCGAGAGGCAAGCCCGGCGACCTGCTCGAGATGGCCAATGCGACGCTCTCCATAGCCCCCGGGGCGTCCCACGCCCTCTACTACAAGGCCGTCGCTCTCGCCCAGATGGGACGGGGCGATGAGGCGGCCGCGATCATGGGGATCGACCGATTTCTGCAGTCGACGGTTCTGCCCGTCCCCGCCGGGTTTGCGGATACAGACGCCTTCCACCGCGCCCTGACGGCCGAGATCAAGGCCAACCCTGACTTGCACACAGACCCCGTCGGCCATGCCAGCCGCGGCGGGCTCAGAACGCGCGTCTTTCCCGCGGTTGATGACGTCGCGGGGCCGGCCCTGGTTGAAGGTATCCGGGGGGCCGTCTCGATCTATGCAGACGGGCTGTCCGGCGACCACCCTTTCGTGGCTGCTCGACCGCTCAACGCGACCTTCACGCCTTGGGCGCTGATGTTTCGCGGTGACGGCTACCAATGCCTGCACCACCACCCGGGCCGCTGGCTGACGGGAGTTTACTACGTCGGCCTGCCGGACACGCACCCGGGAGATGCCGACGCCTTGCCGGGCGGGATCGTGCTGGGCGGTCTGCCGGACTGGGCCGGCGTCAAGCCGCCCTGGCCCCTTCGCAGAATTTCCCCGAAGCCCGGTCTGCTGCTTCTTTTCCCGTCCTTCCTGCCTCACGAAACCCTGCCCACCGGGCGCGAGGGCGAACGCATCTCGGTCGCATTCGACATCGCCGCCCGTCCGCATTGAGCCGCGCCGGTGCACATCACCCCGCGCCATTTCGGCCCGGGCCTTGCTTTCGCCCCGGTTGAGGCGCAGAGAGGGCAGGTCAACATCTCTGCGCAACGCCCTTTTTCTACTTTGCGACGCATCGAGATAAGCCGTTACCTCAGACACGACGGGCCCAGGGAGTGTTTCTCCGGGCCAACGCCAACGGAGGTCTCAACATGGCTACCGGCACTGTTAAATGGTTCAACACCACCAAGGGCTTCGGCTTCATCCAACCCAACGACGGCGGCACGGACGTGTTCGTCCACATCTCGGCTGTCGAGCGTGCGGGCCTCGGCTCGCTGAATGAAGGCCAGACGGTCTCGTACGAGCTGGAGCGCGATCAGCGCAGCGGCAAGACGTCGGCCGGACAACTGCAAGTCCAGGCCTAAGCCTCGGTTTCAACCGATGTTTTGGAAAGCCCGCCCCTCCCCGGAGGTGGCGGGCTTTCTGCTGTTCAGGGGGCGCGGACCCTCAGGCGGGCCCCCTCGATCGCCTCGACCACCACCCGAGAGCCGATGGCCGGTGCGCCTGCGCCCTCCAGCTCTGCGGCCCATTCCGAGCCCGAGATGAACACCCGTCCCCGGCCGTCGAGAAAAGGGGTGATGACCTGGGCCTGCTGGCCGATCAGGCGCGAGTCCCGGTCATTGATGTCCGGCATATCCGTGGGATTGACCCGGGTGATCAGCCGGTTGGACAGCAGGGTCAGCACAGCCGTCAGCAGGCCGAAGACGATGATCTCGACCGCAAAGCCGTAGCGCAGGCCGATCGCCGTCAGCACGGCCACGATGCCGGCCGAGACCGCCGGCCACAGCAACCACTCGCTCGACAGGGCCGACTCCACGGCCAGGAGCACCAGGCCGAGACCCAGCCATATCCACCAGGGTTGGGAGGCGTGAAGCGAAATGAGCGCATCCATGAGCGTCTGTCCTGCCGTCAGGTCCGGGGCACCGATCCACCCCCGGCGGGGCGGGTCGGCGGGGTGCGGGACTGGGCGGTCCTTTGCGGCTGCGGCGCGGGCGCAGACGACGGCGTGCGGGTCTGCTGCTCGCGGGCGAGGCCCACCAGCTCTCCGACTCCGGCCAGGGTGCCGACCAGGCCCGACATCTCAGCGGGCACAATGACGGTCCGCTGCTGCGGGCTGCGCGCCAGCTCTGCAAAGGCCTCGACGTACTTCTGGGCCACGAAGTAGTTGATCGCATTGACGTCGCCGGCAGCGATCGCCTGGGACACCATGGCGGTCGCTTTGGCCTCGGCCTCGGCCTCGCGCTCGCGCGCCTCGGCGTCGCGGAACGCAGCTTCGCGACGGCCCTCGGCCTCGAGGATGGCCGATTGCTTGGCGCCCTCGGCGCGGGCGATGGCGGCCTGTTTCTCGCCGTCCGCCTCGGTGATGACGGCGCGACGCTCGCGCTCGGCCTTCATCTGGCGGGCCATGGCATTGGTGATGTCGACCGGCGGGGTCAGGTCCTTGATCTCGATGCGGTTGACCTTGACGCCCCACGGCTCGGTCGCGGCGTCAATGACCGTCAGCAGGCGGCTGTTGATGCTGTCCCGCTGGAACAGAACCTCGTCCAGCTCCATCGAGCCGATCACCGTACGCAGATTGGTCGAGCACAGCTGGGTGATGGCATAGGGCAGGTCTTCGACGCGGTAGGCCGCGGCCGAGGCGTTCATCACCTGGATGAAGACGATGGCGTCGACCTTCACCATGGCGTTGTCCTTGGTGATCACCTCCTGCTGGGGCACGTCAAGCACCTGCTCCATCATGTTCATGCGGCGCCCGACCCGTTCGACGAATGGCGTCAGCAGGCTGATGCCGGGTGACAGCGTCTTGGTGTATTTGCCGAAGCGCTCGACGGTGAACTCACGGCCCTGCGGCACGATCTTGATCACGCTGAACAGCAGGATCACCGCAAAGACGACGACCACGATTCCAAAGATGTCCAACATATCCATCAGCCACGCGTCTCCCTGTGTTTGCGACAGGCTAGGCGGTAAAACGCCGCCCCGCCACAGAAACCGGACAAGGGTACATCACTCTGCCGCGAGCCGCGCCACCGCCAGCCGGATGACGCGGATCGTCTCAGCCCAGGCGACGTGTTGCTCGACCTCGCCCAGCGGCCAGAAGCGGGCGTCAGCAGCGTCGTCTCCGGCAACCGGCTCGCCCGACGTCCAGCGCGCAAGGAAGTCGATCAGCACATAGTGGCGGCCGCTCCCCGGAAAGATGCCGTCGACCACATCGACCAGCGGCCCCAGCTCGGCCTCGACGCCGGTCTCCTCCCTCAATTCGCGCAAAGCGGCGTCACGAACGGTCTCCCCCGGCTCGACCCGACCGCCCGGCAGGCTCCACTCGCCCAGGCGGGGCGGACGCCCCCGCCGGATCAGCAAAACGTCATCGCCACGCAGGCAGATCACCCCAACGGCGGCGACCGGAGCAGTCATGGGGGGTGTATCGGAGGTCGTATGCGTGGCCATTCACCCTTTTCCCCGGCCCGGTCATCTGAGACAAGCAGGCATGGCAGCTCCCTCCCCCCAGGCGATCACGGAACTGAAAGAGGCGCTCGGTCCCGAAGGCTGGAGCGACGATACCGACACCCTGGCCCCGCACCTCCGTGAATGGCGGGATCGCTGGCAGGGCCACACCCCCCTTTTGCTCAAGCCCGGCTCGACGGTCGAGGTCGCGGCCGCCGTGGCCGTCTGCGCCCGCCACCGGATCGCCATCACGCCGCAGGGAGGCAATACGGGTCTGGTGGGCGGCCAGATTCCGATGGGCGAGGTGCTGCTGACCACTCGCCGTCTGCGCGCGATCCGCGACGTCAGCCCGCTCGACGACGCACTGACGGTCGAGGCCGGCGTGACCCTGTACGAGGCTCAGCAGGCCGCCTTTGCGGTCGACCGCCGGTTCCCCCTGGGGCTGGCGTCCGAGGGCACGGCCACGATCGGCGGCGTCCTGTCGACCAATGCCGGCGGGACATCGGTAGTGCGCTACGGCATGGCCCGCGATCTGGTGCTCGGCGTCGAGGCGGTGCTGGCGGATGGTCGGGTGTTTCACGGGCTGAAGCGGCTGCGCAAGGACAACACCGGCTATGACCTGAAACAGCTGCTGATCGGGGCCGAGGGCACGCTGGGGATCATCACCGCCGCGACGCTGAAGCTGTCGCCGGTTCTTCGGGGGCGCGCGACCGCCATCGTCGGTGTCGAAACGCCGGAGCAGGCCGTCACCCTTCTGGCGCGGGCCAAGACCGAATCGGGAGGCGGGGTCGAGGCGTTCGAACTGATGAAGCGGCTGGGCACGGAGCTGGTGCTGAGGTGGATTCCAGACACGCGCGAGCCGCTCGAGAGCACCCCGCCCTGGTCGGTGCTGATCGAGCTGGGGTCGGGTGATGCCGACACTGCTCCTGCAGCGCTCGAGCGACTTCTGGCCCAGGCCTTGGAGGACGGCCTGATCACGGATGCCGCGATAGCCGCCAACGAGACCCAGACCACAGCCTTCTGGCGCCTGCGCGAGGAGCAGTCGGCGGGTCTCAAGCCCGAGGGCGGCGGCTGGAAGCACGACGTCTCGGTGCCCGTGTCGCAGATCGCTGACTTCATCGAAGAGGCCTCGGCTGCCGTCGAGGCGTTCGAGCCGGGCGCGCGGATCAGCGTCTTCGGCCATGTGGGTGACGGCAACCTCCACTATGATGTCCTGTGCCCCGAAGGCGCGGACCTGAAGGCGTTTCTGGCCCGCTGGGAAGCCGGGTCGCGGATCGTCCACGACATCGTCGCACGCTATGACGGCTCCATCTCGGCCGAGCACGGCCTGGGGCGGCTGAAGACGGATGAGGCCCGCCGCTACAAGTCGGATATCGAACTGGATGCCATGCGCGCTGTTCGCAGGGCGCTGGACCCGCTGGGGATCCTAAATCCCGGCGTTCTGTTCTGAAACCCTGCGACGGACTGCCGCCGGTTTCATTCCCGGTCGAACCTGACTAAGTCAGCCCCCCGTCAGAGGGAGACCCGATGTGCTGATGATCCTGTCTCCGGCCAAGCGGCTGGACTTCTCCGCCCCTGGGACCGATGTGCCCGCGACGGCGCATCGGATGACCGATGACGTCCGCAGCCTGTCGGTGACAGCGCGGCGCCAGACCCAGGCCGACCTGCGACGCCTGATGAACATCTCCGCCGATCTGGCCAAGCTCAATCAAGCCCGATTCAAGGCCTTTGATCCCGACGGCGACGAAGGCCTTCAGGCCGCCCTCGTCTTTGCCGGCGATGTCTACCAAGGCCTGGACGCCCGCAGCCTCGCGGCCGACGACCTGACCTGGGCCCAGGACTGTCTGCGGATTCTCTCGGGCCTGTATGGCCTTCTGCGGCCGCTGGACCGGATTCAGCCCTATCGGCTTGAGATGGGCACCCGCCTTAAGACCCGGCGCGGCTCCAGCCTCTACGACTTCTGGGGCGACCGCATCTCCAAGGCGCTCAATGCCGATGCGGAAGGCCATGCCGATCCGACCCTCGTGAATCTGGCCAGCCAGGAATATTTCGGCGCCGTGGACGCCAGGGCGCTGAAGCTGCCGGTGGTCAACATCCACTTCCGCGAGGAGAAGGACGGTGAAAGCCGGATCATCTCCTTCTTCGCCAAGAAGGCCCGCGGAACCATGGCGCGCTATGCCATCGAAAACCGCATCGACCGGGCCGACGATCTCAAGGCCTTTGACCGCGACGGCTATGGCTTTCAGGCCAGCTCCTCGACCGAGACCGACTGGATATTCACCCGAACAGGAAATTCCTGACATCGCCGCGTGGCGCCCCGCAGCATCAGCGGCTATAGATCACGCCACGTTTCACTCACGAATAGGCATTCGATGTTCCAGTGGCCCAAGCGCGGTGACAAGGCAGAGTCCGAACAGGCCCGCCCGCGCGACATGAACGATCTGCGTGGACAGGTCGCGGTGATCACGGGTTCAACCTCCGGAATCGGGCTGGCCCTGGCCCGGGCCGTCGCCGCGCGCGGCGGCGATGTGGTGCTGAACGGGCTGGGCGACCCGTCCGAGATCGAGCGCAACCGCGCCGAGATGGAGGCCGCCTGCGGCGTGCGCGTGCGCTATCACGCGGCCGACATGCGCCATGGCGAAGAGGTCGCCGACATGGTGGCCTATGCCAAGCACGAGCTGGGGCGGCTGGACATTCTGGTCAATAACGCCGGGGTCCAGCACGTCGAGGCCATCGAGAAATTCCCCGCTGACAAGTGGGAGCAGATCATCGCCATCAACCTGTCATCGGCCTTCTATGCCACACGGGCGGCGGTGCCGATCATGAAGGCCCAGGGCCGTGGCCGGATCATCAATGTGGCCTCGGCCCACGGTCTGGTCGCCAGCCCCTTCAAGTCCGCCTATGTCGCCGCCAAGCACGGCGTCATCGGCCTGACCAAGACCGTCGGGCTGGAACTGGCGCGCGAGGGGATCACCTGCAACGCCATTTGCCCCGGCTTTGTCGAAACCCCCATCGTGGACAAACAGATCGCCGATCAGGCCCGTACTCACGGCATTTCAAAAGACCGCGTGCTCGAGGAAGTGATCCTCAAGTCCCAGCCGACCAAGCGGTTCGTGACGACCGATGAGCTTGTCGGCATCTTCCTCTATCTGGTGTCCGACCTGGGGGCGTCGGCCAACGGCACGGCCTTCTCGATCGACGGTGGCTGGACAGCGCAGTAGGCCGAATGGCCCGCACATCCTCTCCCCCGCCGGTCTGCCTGGCCCTGCAGGGCGGAGGCTCGCATGGGGCCTTCCAGTGGGGTGTGCTGGACAGATTGCTCGAGGCTGAGGCGCTGGATTTTCGCGCTGTGACCTGTGCCTCGGCCGGCGCGATGAACGCCGCCGCCCTGATAACCGGACTGGAGGCTGGCGGTTTCGAAGGCGCTCGGAAGGCGCTGGACAAGCTGTGGCGTGAGATCAATCTGTCGGGCGGTCGGAATATCTTTGGCGACAGTTCGATCTGGAGCGCGACCTTTAGCCCGGCCTGGATGAAGGACACGCCCCTGTGGCGGTCGGCTGAAAGTCTGGCGATGACGATGTCGCCGTATCAATTCAATCCTTTCAACCTGAATCCTCTGCGCCGGGTTCTGGACACGGTGGTCGACTTCGAGGCGGTCCGGGGATCAGCCATCCAGCTGTTCGTAGCGACCACGGCGGTCAACCGGGGCCGGGTCCGCCTGTTCAACAATGCCGAACTGACGGTGGATGTGCTGCTGGCCTCGGCTTGTCTGCCGCACCTGTTCCAGGCGGTCGAAATTGACGGGGAGCCCTACTGGGACGGGGGCTATCTGGCCAATCCGCCGCTGTGGCCGCTGTTCTATGCCTCGACACCTGACGACATCCTGCTGCTGCCCCTCAATCCGTTTCAGCGGGACGAGACGCCCCGCGACGCCGACGTGATCATGGATCGCCTGAACGAGATCGTCTTCAACGCCCCGCTGGTCGCCGAACTGCGGGCCGTCGCCTTCGTCCAGGACCTGATCGAGGCCGGGCGGCTGAACCAGACCGGCGACGACGGCTATCGCAAGCTGCGGATGCACGCCATCGAGGCCGACACCCACCTGTCGGACCTGCCGCTCCGGTCGAAATTCGACACGGAATGGACCTTCCTCAACCGGCTCAAGGACAAGGGTGGGGCTGCTGCTGAGATTTGGCTATCCGACTGTCTGGCCCACGTCGGCAACACGCCCAGTATCGATCTGAAGGCCCGCTTCCTCTAGCCGACGAACCCTGCGGCGCGGCGCAGGCGGTCATTGACGGCCTCGCCCAGACCTGAGTCGGGTATCGGCGCCACGGCGATCCCGGTTGGATGCTCACGGTCGGCCTCGCGCAACAGACGGAACAGGCGAGCGGCGGCCTCGGTCAGGTCGCCCGTGGAACTGAGGCTCCAGCGAGGGTCACCGACGCCTGGGCCGAAGCCCAGCAAAATCTCGCCCGGGCCGGCATCTGTGGCCTCGATCCGGACGGGTGCGTCCGGCGCATAATGCAGGGTCAATCGCCCGGGGGACCGGTGCCCCTCCCCGGCATCGCCCTCCAGCGGGCCGACCACGGCCTCAAGCTCTGCTCGCGTCACGCTTCCCGGGCGCAACAACCGCGGTCGATCCCCCAGCAGCGAGACGACGGTGCTCTCCAGCCCGACCTCACAGTCGCCGCCGTCCAGCGCAACCGAGGTCGCTGCGCCGGTCTCGTCCACGGCATCGGCAAAGGTCGTGGGACTGGGCCGGCCTGAGCGATTTGCCGAGGGGGCCACCACGGGGCCGCCAAAGCCCTCGATCACCGCACGGGCCAGCGGATGCCCGGGCACCCGCACCGCGACACTGTCCAGCCCTGCCCGTGCCAGATCACAGACCGGACCGTCCGGCCGGGCCTGCAACACCAGCGTCAGCGGTCCGGGCCAGAACCGGGCGGCGAGAGCCTCTGCGAACGGTGTCATCACGCCCACCTGCGCGGCCGCCTCGATGCTGTCGACATGGGCGATCAGTGGGTTGAAGCGCGGCCGCCCCTTGGCAGCAAAGATCCTCGCCACGGCTTCGGCATTGCCGGCGTCGGCGGCCAGCCCATAGACCGTCTCGGTCGGCAGGATGACGAGATCACCACGGCGGAGCGCCGTCGCGGCATCCGGGATCGTCTGGCTCACGGGCGGCGCGGAATGAAGGGCAGCATCCGGTGCAACACATTGTCACGGTCGACGAAGTGGTGCTTGAGCGCCCCCACTATGTGCAGGGCCAGCAGCACGTACAGCAGCTTGGCCCCCATTTCGTGCGCATCCATGAACTGGCCCGCAACCTCGCGCCCGCCAGAGATCGGCAGCAGCGGCCAATCGAACAGGCCGAACCACGCGATGTCCCGCCCCGCCGCCGACGATGCGGCCCAACCGCCCAGCGGCATGCCGATCAGCACGGCGTAGAACAGCACATGGGTCCCACGAGCCAGAAGTCGTTGCCAGCGGGGCATTTCGGCAGGCAGCGGAATGGCCGGATTGGCGATCCGCCATCCCAGCCGCGCCAGGGTCAGGACCAGAATCGAAAGCCCCACCGACTTGTGAAGGCCCATCCACGGCCCGCCCTCGGTCGCATCATGCACCATGATCAGCGCGATCTGACCGATTACCATGACGGCGATCAGCCAGTGGAGGATCAGCGACACCTGCGAGTATCGATTCCGGGGCTCAGCCATGACTTTCCTTCCGTGACGGCAGTGGACCAAACTTGGCAAATCCGGCGTTCGCAGCCAAGTGTCTTGGAAACCGCATCACCACCCCCCGATCGAGGGAATCTGTATGAGCTACCACGCCCCCATTCGTGATCTGGGCTTCACGCTGAAGCATGTCCTCGGCCTGGAAGAGCTTCAGGCCACCGGCGCCTACCCGGACCTCGATGCCGATCTGGTCGACGCCGTGCTGGAAGCCGCCGGACAGGTGTCCGAGGGCACACTGGCACCCCTGAACGTGTCCGGCGACCGCGCCGGCGCACGCCTTGAGGGCGACGGGGTGATTCCCGCCCCGGGCTTTGGCGAGGCGTATCGCACCTTCGTCGAGGGCGGCTGGATGGGGCTGGCCGCGCCGGTCGCCCATGGCGGTCAGGGCCTGCCCAAGGCGCTCGAGCTGGCGGCCTATGAACCGGTGCATTCGGCCAATATGGCCTTCGGCCTTTGCCCCATGCTGTCACTGGCGGCGATCGAGGCACTGGAGGCCCACGGCACCGAGGCGCAGAAGGAGACCTATCTGACCCGGCTGATCTCGGGCGAATGGACCGGCGCCATGGTGCTGACCGAGCCCAATGCCGGTTCGGACCTCGGGGCCCTGACGGCGACCGCCGCGCCGAACGGGGATGGCACGTACAGCCTGACGGGCCAGAAGATCTTCATCACCTGGGGCGACCACGACATGACGGACAACATCGTCCACATGGTGCTGGCCCGCCTGCCCGATGCCCCGCCGGGCCCGAAGGGCATCAGTCTGTTCCTCGCCCCCAAATACCTCGTGAACGACGACGGCTCGCCGGGCGAGCGCAATGCCTTCCGGCCCGTGGGGGTGGAGCACAAGCTGGGCATCCATGCCTCTCCGACCTGCGTCATGGCCTATGAAGGCGCGACCGCAGAGCTGGTCGGGCGGCCCAATGAGGGGCTGGCCCACATGTTCGTCATGATGAATGCCGCCCGCGTCGCCGTGGGGGTCGAGGGTGTGGGCATCGCCGAGCGTGCCTACCAGCACGCGCTGGCCTATGCATCGGATCGACGGCAGGGCCGTTCGGTCTGGACCGGCGAGGCCTCGGCCCCGATCCTTGACCACCCCGATGTTCGCCGCAGCCTGTCGGTGATGAAGGCGAAGGTTGCCGCCGGTCGCGCCATCTGTCTGGCCACCGGCATGGCGGCCGATCTGGCCCGCAATTCGGCCGACGCCGACGTGGCCCGGCACTGGAAAGGCCGCGAGGACCTGCTGACCCCGATCGCCAAGGCGTGGTCGACCGACATGGGTGTCGAGGTCGCCTCCATGGGTGTGCAGATCCACGGCGGCATGGGCTTCATCGAGGAAACCGGTGCGGCCCAATACTATCGCGATGCCCGCATCGCCCCGATCTATGAGGGCACCAACGGCATCCAGGCCATGGACCTCGTCGGTCGCAAGCTGTCGCAGGACGGCGGCGCCGCGGCGCGCCTGCTGATCGAGGAGATGAAGACGGTGCTGACGCCGCTGGCTGCCCACTATGACGGCAAGCCGGTCGAGCGGATGGCCAATGCCCTGTCGGCGGTCGAGGATGCGACGCTCTGGCTGCTGGACCGCAAGGCGGCCGAGGACGGCACCGCTGACGTGCTGGCCGCGGCGGACGCCTATCTCAAGCTGATGGGGGATGTGATCGGGGGCTGGTTCCTGGCACGGGGTGCCCTGGCGGCCCAGGCGCTGAAAGCCAGTGGCGAGGGCGACGCTGAATGGCTGGACGGCCGCATCGCGCTCTACGAGGTCTATGCCGCCAATGTGCTGGGCCATGTGTCCAGCCGGTTGGCTGCGATCGGTCAGGGCGGCGACCTGCTGCTCCGGATGACCCCGGCGGTGCTGGCGCCCTGACCCCTTCATGGCCGTTTGTTCATTTGACGCCTTTGCGCGGCGCCGACCATGGTGCCGGCTGCTGATTTCCGTCCCTTGCTGGAGCCTGTCATGAACCGTCGGCAGATGATCGCGTCCACCGCCGCCACCGCCCTTGCGGCCGCCGCCTCCCCGACCCTTGCCCGCCCTGCGAAAGGCTCCCTGCCCGACATGCCCGTGCCCCCCGTCGCCAAGAAAATCCCGGTCACCATCGAACAGCTGGGCCGCGTCCGCGTGGACGAATATCAGTGGATGAAGGACGACAACTGGCAGGCGGTACTGCGCGATCCGACCCTGATCAAGGCGGACGTCAAGGAACACCTCGACGCCGAAAACGCCTACCGCGAGGCTATGATGGCCTCGACCAAACCGCTTCAGGCCACGATGTTCGAGGAGATGAAGGGGCGTATCAAACAGGACGACAGCTCGGTCCCGTCTCCCGACGGCCCGTGGGAGTACTACACCGAGTACAAGACCGGCGATCAGCATCCCCGCTACATGCGTGTCGAGCGCCAGGGAACGTGGATCGAGAACGGTCAGCCGGTTACCCGGAATTTCGTCGTCGCGCCGACGCCGCAGCTTCTGCTGGATGCCAACGTTCTGGCCGAGGGCAAGGCCTATTCCGACGTCGGCGACATCGCCTGGACCCCTGACCACAGCCTGTTTGGCTACTCCGAAGATGCGCAGGGGTCCGAGGTCTACCGTATTTACGTTAAGGACCTGGCGACCGGCGAGCTGCTGGGCGAGCCGATCGAATCGGCCTCGGGCGGTCTGACCTTCTCGCCCGACAGCCAGTGGATCTTCTGGACCAACCGCAACGACAACGGTCGCCCAGACAAGATCTTCCGCCGCCCGGCCCGCGGCGGTGCCATCACCCTGGTTTATGAGGAAGAGGACGAGGGCATGTTCATCGGGGTCGGGCGCACGTCCGATGACCGCTTCATGATCATCGGCATCGGTGATCAGGAGACCTCCGAGACCCGCTATATTCCGGCCGACGACATCACCGGCACACCCCGCGTGTTGGAGCCCCGTCAGGTGGCCCGCAAGTACGACGCCGACCACTGGGGCGACCGCTGGGTCATCCACACCAATGCCGACGACTCGATCGACTTCAAGGTCTGCGAGGCGCCTACCGCCACGCCGGGCAAGGCGCACTGGCGGGACCTGATCCCCCACACCCCGGGCCGCTACATCGAAGGCATTTCGCTGGTGAAGGGCTTCATCGCCCGTCAGGAACGCGCCGATGCCAACACCCGGATCGTCATTCGCGACCGCGCAGGCGCCGAACACGAGATCGCCGTCGACGAGCCCGCCTACGCCCTGAACCTCGGCGGC
This sequence comes from Neptunomonas phycophila, assembly GCA_964224415.1. Lineage (GTDB taxonomy): Bacteria > Pseudomonadota > Alphaproteobacteria > Caulobacterales > Caulobacteraceae > Brevundimonas. The sequence goes on along the minus strand of CAXQIE010000011.1, from coordinate 33,562 downwards.
GCGTCCGAGTTCGACACAACGGTGATGCGTTACACCTACAACTCGCCGTCCACCCCGACCTCGACCTACGACTATGACCTCGCGACGCGCGAACGGACCCTGCGCAAGGTTCAGGAGGTCCCCTCGGGTCACAACCCGGATGACTATGTGGTCGAGCGGCTGAACGCCCCGACCAGCGATGGCCAGCGGGTGCCCGTCACCATCCTGCGCCGCAAGACGACGCCGGTGAATGGCTCGGCCCCGCTGCTGCTGTATGGCTATGGCTCCTACGGCATCCCCATGTCGGCCAGCTTCTCGACCAATCGCCTGTCGCTGGTGGACCGGGGCTGGATCTATGCCATCGCCCACATCCGGGGCGGCTCGGACAAGGGCTGGGGCTGGTTCCTCGACGCCCGTCGCTTCACCAAGAAGAACACCTTCACCGACTTCATCGCCTCTGCCGAACACCTGATCTCGACCGGCCACGGCAAGGCCGGACACATCGTGGCCCAGGGCGGCTCGGCGGGCGGACTGCTGATGGGCGCCGTCAACAACATGCGGCCCGACCTGTGGGCCGGGGTAATCGGCCAGGTGCCCTTCGTGGATGTGGTCAACACCATGAGCGACGTCAGCCTGCCGCTGACCCCGCCCGAATGGCCCGAGTGGGGTAATCCGCTCGAGGATGCCGAGGCCTATGACTACATCGCCAGCTACAGCCCCTATGACAACATCGAGGCCAAGGCCTATCCGGCGGTGCTGGCGACCGGCGGCCTTTCAGACCCGCGCGTGACCTATTGGGAGCCGGAGAAGTGGGTCGCCCGCCTGCGCCCCGCGACCACCTCGGGCAAGCCCGTTCTTCTCAAGATCAATATGGAGGCCGGCCACGCCGGGTCCTCGGGCCGCTTCGACTATCTGAAGGAAGTCGCCCACGACTATGCCTTCGCCATCTGGGCCATCGACAAGGGCTGGGAGCGGGCCTGACAATCCGCCGCCTCGACCTGACAGCCGGACGGCGCTAGAAACAGCGCATGGCGATCCTTCGCGTCCTGTCCATCCTGGTTGGCGTCCTTGCGGTGCTGGCACTGGGGTCCGTCCCGGCCCCGGCCAAGGCGGACGCCATGCCCTGCCATGAGCAAGGCATGCAGACGACGGACATGGCGATGCCGTCATCGCCCGACACTCCCGCGCCGTCGAAGCCGGTCGGGATGGCCATGGCCTGCTGTGTCATGTGCGTGGTCTCGCCGCTTCAGGAAGCCGCCACGCCTGCATTGGCGCCCCTCCCCACCTCGACGCCTGTGATCCGGGCGGGCCGGGGCATGACCGGTCTGGCCCCTGCCCCCGCATCGCCCCCGCCCCGGCGCCCTGCCTCACTCTGAAAGCCGCGCCGGGTTCGCCCGGCATTCCGATACCTTTCAAGAGGAGGGCCTTATGGCTGTCCGATACCTTGCCGCCCTGATGTGCGGCACCTGCCTGACCGTGGCCGCCCCTGCCGCCCTGGCCCAGGACCCGCATGACCACCACCCCGCTCCAGACACCCATGAGGGGCATGACATGAGCGCCGACATGCAGCCGGCAGATCCCCACGCCGGTCACGCCATGCAGATGACCAGCGTGCTGGGCGCCTGGCCCATGACACGCGACGCCTCCGGCACCAGCTGGCAACCCGACACCTCGGAGCATGGCGGCATCCACTGGGGCGAAGGAAACTGGTCCTTTATGGCCCACGCGACCTTCGACCTGGTCCATTCGGATCAGGGAGGGTCACGCGGCGACGACAAGACCTTCCTTGCCGGCATGATCATGGTATCGGCCCGTCGCGACTTTGCCGACGGCTCGACCCTCAATCTCAGGGGTATGATCAGTCCCGACCCGCTAATGGGCAAGGATGGCTACCCGCTGCTCCTCGCGGCCGGGGAAACGGCGGATGGCGCCACGCCACTGGTGGACCGCCAGCACCCGCATGACCTGTTCATGGAACTGTCGGCCTCCTACGCCCGCCCGGTCACGGATCGCGACAGCGTGTTCGTCTATCTGGGCCTGCCCGGTGAGCCGGCCTTCGGTCCTCCGGCCTTCATGCACCGCATGAGCGCCATGGCCAGTCCTGAGGCGCCGATCACCCATCACTGGCTGGATTCAACCCACATCACCTTCGGCGTGGCTACGGTGGGCTGGGTCCGGGACGGCTTCAAGCTGGAGACCTCGGCCTTCCGGGGTCGCGAGCCCGATCAGGACCGCTACGACATCGAAAGCCCCGACCTAGACAGCTGGTCGGCGCGCGCGTCGTGGAATCCTTCGCCGGAATGGTCCCTGCAGGTCTCGTGGGCTGATGTGACAGCCCCCGAACAGCTCGAACCCGACGAGGACGAGACCCGCATGTCGGCCAGCGCCATCCACACGCACCGGATTGGCGACGCCGGCTGGTGGTCCACGACCCTGGCCTGGGGCGCCAAGACCAACGACCACGATGAAACGAAGAACGCCTGGGCACTGGAAAGCGCGCTCAGCCCCGACGACCGCTGGACCCTGTTCGGCCGGTACGAGCGGATCGAGACCGACGAGCTGGTGCCTGGTCATGGCGGTGGACACGGAGACCTCTACACCGTGTCCAAGGTGTCGGTCGGGGCGGTCCGTGAATGGGAAGTGCGGCCCAATGTGCGCTTCGGTGTCGGGGCTCTCTACTCCATGAACAGCGTCCCCGCGGCGCTGGACACCGAGTACGGCCCGGATCCCGACGGCAGTATGGTGTTCGTGCGGCTGCGGCTGAACTGAGGTTGGACCCGGGTCGCTCACCAGTGGCCCGGGCTCGCCCCTAATGCGGGGCGATGTCCCCCGGCGGCGTACGTAGCCAGGGGGCCAGTTTCAGGCGTCGCGGCGGGCACGAGATATCCCCCGCCGTGCGGAACCGGCAGGCAAAATCGACCACGTCGCGCAGGGTGGTTTCGTCGAACGGCTTGCAGATAACGCCCAGCGCGCCAGCAAAGCCCTCGGGGATCTGCTCGGGATTGGCGGTCATGAAGACGACGGCGACGCCGTGGCGCTCGACCAACTCATGGGCCACTCTCGGCCCCGTCAGTCCGTCCAGAAGGTTCACATCGACAAGCGCCAGGTCGGGCTCGTGGCGCCTCGCGAGCATCAGGGCGCTGGCCTGATCCATAGCCAACCCCACGACTTCGCAACCGCAGTCGGCCAGCATCAGCTCCAGCTCCATAGCCAGAATGGGCTGGTCCTCGACGACCAGAACCTTGATGTCTTTGGGCAGGTTAAGGTTCAACAGCACTACCAAGCACCGCTGAACAGGGCGGTGTCACAGACCAAAGACCGCAACTGTCCGATTGCGTACACTTCGAACGCACCTGTATCGGATTGGTTCGACCTTTGCTATTCACCCGGTCGGGGCGTGTCTTTCAGGTATCAAATGGGCGTATCAGCAATCGATCCGCTTGACGGGGCCCACCCGGCGTCGACGCGCGAACTGAGGCTCATCCAGACGCTCATATCTATCCGCCTGCGCGGCGTGACCGACCCCGAGGGGCGTCGGCACATGAACTGGGTCAGCGACCTGGTCAGCGCCATGAGCCTCATGGTCGAGCGGGGCGCGCGCCCCGGTTCCACGGACTTCGGCACCTATCTGGAAGAGACCCTCAGCTTCTGGAGGAGGCTGTGCGAGTCGCGTGGATTGAAACTGTCGGTGAACGGAGATGTTCCCGCCTTGCCGGACACTCTGCACCTGCCGCTGGCCATCGTCCTGCACGAGATCATGGGCGAGGTGGTCCGCCACTATGAGCCGGGTGCCGTCGGTCAGGCAGCCGCCGTGGCCTTTGCGGCTTCGGCAACCGATATCAGCATGGTGGTCAGCGCGACGACACCGGCCGGAGACGATACCGTCCACGCCGAGAGCATGGCCCTGGTCAAGGGACTCGTCGCCCTGCTGGGCGGTGAGGCTACCTGCTCAGAGCCGCAAAGGGCCGGGCTGACCGTGAAGGTTCACCTGCCCCTCGCGGCGCGCCAGCTGCAGTAGGCCCCTACTGGCTCTGCGAAGCGACCTGCCAGGCTCTGGTTGCGAACTGCTGGGCGCTGTTGAACACGCCGGCACGCGACGAATCGCTGACGCAGACCTCGCGACGGACATCGCCCATGATCGTCCTTTCGGCCAGCGCGGTCCACGACCCGTCGCCGACGAAGTCCTCGACCACTGTCTGGCCGCGTCGGTCATAGAACTTGGAGCGGAGGGTGGCATAGCGCAGCTGCGAGCAGTCCATGTCGATGGTCGAGACGGCGTAGTCGAACGGAACGGCGCCGGACTGCAGGGAGACCATGGCGAAGGTCACCTCGCGGCGGCTGCCATTGATGTCAATCGAGCTCCAGTCGACCGCAGCCACAGCCGACTCGTTGGACGAAACCGCTTCCCAGCTCTGGGCCAGGGCGGGGGTTGCCCCCATGACCGCTAGCGTCGCTGCAATACCGATGGATTTGAACATGTTGGCCTCTCCCAATGAGGGGCTCAGCTTGCCTCAGGGCGGGCGGGCCGTCGAGCGCGGCATCCTGACCAAATCTGATGGAGGCGGGCCCGGGGGCGGTGGCTGGGGAACTAGGACTCGAACCTAGAATGACGGTACCAAAAACCGTAGTGTTACCATTACACCATTCCCCAGCAGGGCCGGTGCGTCGCGGGCGGGGCCGCGAGAGGCGCCGAGATACGCCAAGGCTGCGAGCGATGCAACACCCCGTTTTCGCTTCTTTTGCGGCGGTTTCCTCCTCGCTGAGAAATAGCCGCGATCCCGGCTTGCGGGCGGTGTCCGGCCTCGGTATAAGCCCCCTCCTCAAGTCGGAGTGTGGCTCAGCCTGGTAGAGCACTGCGTTCGGGACGCAGGGGTCGGAGGTTCGAATCCTCTCACTCCGACCATTTCTTTTCAGCGCGGCCCGGGCGCTGATCGGGGGCTTTCCGGCCCCTTCCCCCCCTCCCTACTCCTTAAATCTGCCAGCCACCTCGGCGAGGTGTCGTCCCACGGCCTCGATCGGTCGCTCGCCCAGGGCCTTGCGCCGCGCCAGCAGGTCGGGCGAGCCCGCGTCATAGTCGGCCATCAGCGTCTTTACGAAGGCGCCCGAGCGCACCTCGGCCAGAACCTCGTCCATCGCGCTCCTGGACGCCTCGCCCAGCACGCGCGGCCCGGTCAGATAGGCGCCGTATTCGGCGGTGTTCGAAATCCGGCCAAAGGCCCCGGCGATGCCCTTTTCGAACATCAGGTCGGTGACCAGCTTCAGCTCATAGAAGCATTCGAACCAGGCGACCTCGGGCGGATAGCCGGCCTCGACCAGCTTCATGAAGGCGCCGTCGACCAGATCCTTGACCCCGCCGCACAGTACCACCTGTTCGCCGAACAGGTCGCTCTCGCATTCGGCCGCAAAGGTGGTCTCGAGGATGCCCTTCCGGCCACAGCCCAGCGCCGCCGCATAGGACAGGCCGAGCGCATGGGCCCCGCCGGACGCATCCTGATGCACGCCGAACAGGCAGAAGACCCCCTGCCCCTCTTCATACAGGTCGCGGATGCGCGGCCCGATTCCCTTGGGCGAGGCCAGGATCACGTCGAGGTCGGCGCGCGGCTGGACCAGCCCGAACCGCACCGACAGGCCATGGGCGAAGATCAGGGCGGCACCCGGCTTGATGGCGGGCTCGATCTCGTCGGCCCACAGATCGCGGTGGGCTTCATCCGAGACCATGATGGCCACGACATCGGCACCGGCCGTCGCCTCGCCGGCGGTCCGGACCTCGAATCCGTCCGCCTCGGCCACCGCGCGGGTCTTCGAGCCGGCCTTCAGGCCCACGACGATGTCGGTGACCCCCGAATCGCGCAGGTTCAGCGCATGGGTCCGCCCCTGACTGCCATAGCCGATCACGGCGACGCGCCTGCCGCGGATGATCGACAGGTCGCAGTCGCGGTCGTGGAAAACGGGCAGCGGGGAGGATAGGGTCTGGGTCATGACCCAAGACATAGCCCCTTCTGACGTGATCGCCTTCTGGAAAGCCGCCGGACCCGAGAAATGGTTCGCCAAGGACGAGGCCTTCGATGCGGCGTTCAAGGACCGGTTCCTGGACGCGCACATGGCCGGGGCGCGGCGCGAGCTGGACGGGTGGATGGAGACGGCGGAGGGGGCGCTGGCGCTGATGATCCTTCTGGACCAGCTGCCCCGGAATGCGTTTCGCGACACGGCGCATCAGTTCGCGACCGATCCTCTGGCGCTGGGTCTGGCGAATGAGGCGGTGGCCTACGGGCATCTGGAGCGGACCGAGGCGGCCCTGCGGAAATTCCTGCTCCTGCCGTTCGAGCATTCGGAGCGGCTGGAAGACCAGGACCGGTTCATGGCCCTGATCGGCGATGACCCCGAGGACCGCAAATGGGGCGAGATCCACCGCGACATCATCGTCCGCTTCGGCCGCTTCCCGCACCGCAACGCCGCGCTGGGACGGGAGACGACCGCCGAGGAGCAGGCGTTTCTGGATGAGGGCGGGTTCGGCGGGTGAGAAATACCGTCTGGATGGTCTGAAAGGTCTGAACCGCGGCTACCGAAAACACCATCTGAATAGTCTGAATAGGCCTTCCTCCAACAAGGTGGCCCCTTCTCCCGTTGGGAGAAGGTGGCGCGTGAGCGCCGGATGAGGGTTGGCGGTGTATGTCGGCGCAAGCCGTGGCAGGGGCGGTGCGACGGCTCACGCCGAAGGAAGCCGTTCGACCTCACCCCCAACCCCCTCTCAGGCTCCGCGCTGCCCTTCGGGTCCCAACGGGAGAGGGGACAAATAGACACCGTCTGAATAGTCTGAACCGTCTGAAATGCGGGCACCTCCATCGGCCAGGCAGTCGGCAACCGGACAGTATGGGCGCGGCGGGGACCAGGTCGGGAACAACGGTTCGGGAAGCGGCGAGGGTGTTGAAGGGATTGGGTATTCGGGGGCCAGCTATCGCAGTTCCCGTCTCCTCCCCATCAAGATGGGGAGGTGGCGCGGCGCGCCAGCGCCGTGACGGAGGGGTTCTTGAGGGCACGCACGGCAAAAAGCCCCTCCACCGCTCCGCGGTCCCCCTCCCCACCGCTACGCGGCAGGGAGGAGACGGAGACCGGACTGAGTCCACAGGCGGGTGGGCAAGCTATCCACCGCCGCGCATTGGCGTTTCGCGAATCAGCGGCAAAGTGGGGGGATGAACGCGCTCGCCCCGATCCTGACCGACCAAGCCGGAGCGGCGGTGGATCCCGCGCATCCCGAGTATCAGTATCTGAACCTGCTGCGGGACATTCTGGACAATGGCGCGCGGCGCGGCGACCGGACGGGCACGGGGACGCTCGGTGTATTCGGGCGGCAGATCCGGTTTGATCTGTCGAAGGGGTTTCCCCTGCTGACCACCAAGAAGCTGCACACCCGGTCGATCATCGTCGAGCTGCTGTGGTTCCTGCGCGGCGAGACCAATATCCGCTGGCTGAAGGACAATGGCGTCCGCATCTGGGATGAATGGGCCGATGCCGAAGGCGAGCTGGGCCCGGTCTATGGCAAGCAATGGCGCAGCTGGACCGCGCCCGACGGCCGGGTGATCGACCAGATCGAAAAGGTGGTCGAGAGCATCCGCACCAATCCCAACAGCCGCCGGCACATCGTCACGGCCTGGAACCCGGCCGATGTCGACGACATGGCCCTGCCGCCGTGTCACTGCCTGTTCCAGTTCTTCGTCGCCGACGGCAAGCTGAGCTGCCAGCTGTACCAGCGCTCGGCCGACATCTTCCTCGGCGTGCCGTTCAACATCGCCAGCTATGCGCTGCTGACCCTGATGATCGCCCAGGTGACGGGGCTGGAACCCGGCGAATTCGTCCATAGTTTCGGGGATGTGCACCTGTATCTGAACCATCTGGATCAGGCGGAGGAGCAGCTGTCGCGGGCCCCGCGCCCCTTCCCCACCCTGACCCTGGCCCCGCGCGAGGACCTGTTCGCCTATGAGCTGTCCGACGTGACGCTGGAGGGCTACGATCCCTGGCCCCACATCAAGGCTGTGGTCGCGGTGTGATGGACCTCAAGGCCCTGCAGGTCGACGTCCTGCGTATTTCCGACATCTATGCGGCGGAGCACGGGATTGAGCGCGACCGTGACTGGGCGCTGCTGAAGCTGCAGGAGGAGCTGGGCGAGCTGACGTCCGAGCATCTGCGGATGAGCGGACGGGCGCGGGGTGAGGCGGATGCGGGAAAGCTGGGCGATGAGGCCGCCGATGTGCTGGGCATGCTGCTGATCTATTGCGACAGCGCGGGTATCGATCTGGAAGCCGCTATGCAGCGGAAATGGCTGCACTGGCTTGAAAAGGCCCCCGCATGATCCGCCCTCGCCTGTGCCTTGTCGCCGCCCGGGCACGGAATGGCGTGATCGGGATGAAGGGCGATCTGCCCTGGCGGCTGCGCGGCGACCTGCAGCGGTTCAAGGCCGTGACGATGGGCAAGCCGTGCCTGATAGGGCGGACGACGTGGGAGAGCCTGCCGCTCAAACCCCTGCCCGGCCGACTGAATCTGGTTCTGACCCGCGACGAGAGCTTCGAGGCGAAGGGCGCGGTGGTCTGTACCAGCCTGTCGGAAGCGCTGGAGATGGCGCGCGAGCAGGCGCGCGAGGACGGGGTCGACGAGATCTGCGTGATCGGCGGGGCGCAGCTGTATGAGGCGGTGATGGACCGGGCCGACCGGCTGTACATCACGGAGGTCGAGGCCGAGCCCGAGGGGGACACCCGTTTTCCGGCCTTTGACGAGGCGGCCTTTGTCGAGGTGGCGTCCGAGGCGCATGATGCGGGCGAGAAAGACGACCACGCCTATGTGTTTCGCACCCTGGACCGGAGAGGCTGACCCTCTCAAATCCGGGTTGCGCGAACTGTAATTTTCCGTCTTGAATCCTGATGTTTCATCTTGGGGGAGAGACAATGCAGCCGGTTCTTCGTCTTGCGATCATCGGGGGCCTGGGCGCTCTCGCGTCAGCCTGCGCCATTCTGGAGCCGTCGGTGATCGACAGCGATTCTATCATCTCCAACTCCAACGCCACTATTCGCGTGGATGTGATGGAGCAGTTGACGGGTGAGCGGTACGACCAGTTCCGGGCGTCGAACTATGGCTCCTATCCGATCTGTGTCCAGGTGGTATTCGACGGCACCTTCTACGCAGGTGGCGGCTACTCCATGGGATCCACCTTCAAGGTTCCGCCCGGCCAGACATTCGATATCGGCTATGTTGATTACCCGGCACGCTACGAAGTGCAGGCTCGCCTCTGGAGCCCGCGGTCGGACGGAGCCTGCGGAACCTACTCAGGATAGAAGTCAGACAGCCGCCACCTAGCTGAGCGTCGCCATCGCCGAGCGTTCGAAATCCTTGAGCTCGTCGTGACGGCCGCCGCGGATCTTCTGCACCCAGTACGGGTCGGCCAGCAGGGCCCGACCGACGGCGACCAGATCGAACTCCTCGCGCTCCAGCCGGGCGATCAGACCGTCCAGTGTTGCGGGCTTTGAGCCCGCGCCGCCGAAGGCCGCGATGAACTCGCCGTCCAGGCCGACCGAGCCGACGGTGATGGTCGGCTTGCCCGTCAGCTTCTTGATCCAGCCGGCGAAATTGAGGTCCGAGCCCTCGAATTCGGGCTCCCAGAAGCGGCGCTGCGAGCCGTGGAAGACGTCGACGCCGGCCTCTGACAGCGGGGTCAGCCACCGGGTCAGTTCGTCGGGGGTGTGGGCATTCTTTGCGGCGAAATCGTGCGACTTCCACTGGGACAGGCGCAGGATCAGGGGCATGTCGGGGCCGATGCCCTCGCGCACTGCCTTGACCACCTCGGCGCCGAAGCGGGCGCGATCGGCGATGGTCGGACCACCCCAGCGGTCGGTGCGGTCGTTGAGGCCGCTCCAGAAGAACTGGTCGATCAGATAGCCGTGGGCGCCGTGGATCTCGACGGCGTCAAAGCCCAGTTCGCGGGCGGCGCGGGCCGACCGACCGAAGGCGGCGACGGTGTCGGCGATATCCTCCTCTGTCATCGGCTCCAGCTTGCGCTTGCCGGGCGTGGTCATGCCGGACGGGCTGTCGACCTTGCCGAGGGGCTGCCAGTCCTCGCCTTGGCCGCGGGCCGAACCCACGTGCCAGATCTGGGGCGCGATCAGGCCGCCGGCGGCGTGGACCGCGTCGACCACCTTCTTCCATTCCGGCAGGGCCTCGCCGTGGAAGACGGGGACCCTGGCGTCGTTGCGCGCCGCAGGGCGCTCGACGACCGTGCCCTCGGTGATGATCAGACCGACATCCCCCTCTGCGCGGCGACGGTAGTAGCCGGCGACCTCGTCGGTCGGGATGCCACCCGGCGAGAAGGACCGGGTCATGGGCGCCATGACGATGCGGTTGGGCAGTTTCAGCGACTTGATCTGGAAGGGCTGGAACAGGGCATCGACGGACATGGCAGGCTCGCGGTTCAGTGACTGGAACCGTCGATGTGGCGATTGGGGTTGCGTTTGAAAACCCTGCCACGCGGATTTTCTTCAGGCCTTGAGGGTCAGGGCGGCGGCGACGGCCTTGGCGAGCGACGCGAAGGCTTCGGCCACCTCTCCCTCCGTCACGCCGATCAGCAGTGGCGTGCCGGAATCCCCTGCCCGGCGGACGGCGGCGTCCAGCGGGATGTCGGCCAGCAGGGGGATACCCAGCCGCCCGGCCTCGGCTGGGCCGCCGTCGGTGCCGAAGATGTCGCCGCTCATGGTCTGGACCAGACCCAAGACGGGGGTGCCCACCTTGCCGAACAGGGCGCGGGCGCGGCGGGCGTCAGCAAGGGCGACTTCCTGCGGGGTGGTGACGATGATAACGCCGTCCAATGGCGTCTTCTGGATCAGGCTGAGGTGGACGTCGCCGGTGCCGGGCGGCAGGTCCACGACCAGCACATCGAGGGGCTCGGCCTCTGTGCCCCAGCGGGTCTGGGTCAGCATCTGGGTCAGGGCCTGCGACGCCATCGGCCCGCGCCAGACCATGGCATCCGAAGCCCCGGTCAGGAGACCGACGGACATGGCGGCAAGGCCATGGGCCCGGTGCGGCTCCATCTTGCCGTCGACGTAGTCGGGCTTGCCCGAGATGCCGAGCATGGTCGGCAGGGACGGGCCGTGGACATCGGCGTCGAGGAGGCCGACCCGCAGGCCTCGCTGCGACAGGGCGACGGCCAGATTCACGGCGACGGTCGACTTGCCGACCCCGCCCTTGCCGCTGCCGACGGCGATCACCCGGCGCACATGGTCAGGACGGTCGGTCGGCACAGGGGCCTTGGCGCGGCCCTGATCGACGGCGGCCTTGGACAGGCCGGCGGTACGGCGGGGCGGCGTGGGTGCCGTCTCGGCCGTCAGGATCACCGACACGCGGGTGATGCCCGGCAGGGCCTTCAACGCCGCCTCGGCCTGATCACGGACGGGGGCATAGCGGGCGACCTCGGCCTGATCGACCTCGAGCACAAAGCCCGCGCGATCCTCGGCCACGACCAGACCCTTGACCTTGCCGCCGTCCATCAGGCCCCCGCCGGTGACCGGATCGGTCAGGCGGTTCAGCAGATCGATGACGGCCTGTCTGTCGGGCACGGCTTGCTCCTTGGCGCGCGAGGGGGTTTACCGGGCCTTCTATCCCCCTGACCGCATCGGCGCGAGGTTCCATTTGTCCCAGGGCGAGGCCGCCAGACTGACCCTGATCGGAGGACCGACCGCCTCGGGCAAGTCGGCGCGGGCGCTGGAACTCGCCGAGCGAACCGGGGCGGTGATCATCAATGCCGACAGCCAGCAGCTGTATGCCGGGCTGCGCGTGCTGAGCGCCCGGCCGGATGCGGATGAGGAGGCCCGGGCCGAGCACCGGCTGTACGGCGTGGCGGCGGGCGACGATCCCTGGTCGGTCGGGCGCTGGGTGCGGGCGGTGCAGGACCTTCTCGCGGAACTGGACGGGCGGCCCGCCGTGCTGGTGGGGGGCACGGGCCTGTACTTTACCGCGCTGACCAAGGGGCTGGCCGATATTCCGCCAGTGCCCGACGCGGTGCGGCAGAGCATCGAGGCGGACTATGAGTGGATGGGCGAAGCGGCGTTCCGACGGCGGTTAGCGGACGTAGATCCCGAGGCCGCTGCCCGAATCGAGGACAATGACCGGCAACGATTGATCCGGGCGCTGGCCGTGGCCATCGATTCCGGGCGCGCCCTGTCGGACTGGCAGGCCGACACCCGCCCGATCCTCACCCCCGGCTGTTGGACCGGTGAGCTGATCATTCCCGAGCGCGAGGCGCTGTACGCCGCCTGTGATGCCCGCTGCGCGGTGATGCTGGAGCGTGGTGCACTGGACGAGGTGCAGAGTCTGATGGACAGGGGCTTGCCCCCTGCCCTGCCGGTGATGAAGGCGGTCGGCGTGCGCGAACTGGCCGCCCACCTGCGCGGCGAGACTTCCCGCGCGGTGGCGCTGGACCAGATGCGTCAGGCCACCCGCAACTATGCCAAGCGCCAGCTGACCTGGTTCAGGAACCAGATGCCGGACTGGGAGCGGGTCTGATCGCTAGTCGATCACTTCCATGGTGCCCGGCTCGAACGTCACGCCGTCGAACTCGGGATAGGCCTCACGCAGAATGTTGGCCTGGGCAGGATCGTTGACGTCCATGATGTACCAGACGCCCTCATCCTTGAAGGCGAGGTTGGGCGATACGGCCTTGATCCGGATGCCCTGGGTTTCCATCAGCATGTTGAGGTCGAGGATGACATACTGCCGACTGCCGTCCGGAGTGACAAAGGTCCGGGCCCCCACCCTGTCAATGTCAAAGGCGACGATGGTGACCTGGTTCATCACCTCGTCGACCATCTGGCGGCTGGCCTCAATGGCCTCATCCGCCGTGACGCCAAAGGTGTCTGCGATGGTCTGAAGGACTTTCGGCGGCAGGAATTCGATCATGGCCGAGAACTGACCGGCCTCGACCATGCCGTTCAGCTGATCGATCCGGGCGTCGAGACCCGCACGATCGGCGGCGGACAGGGTGGCTTTCGGAGCGTCCTGGGCCAGGGCAGGCGCGGCGGCGAGACCCGACCCCAGGGTCAGAACCATGGCGATCACGACGAGACGGCTGAACACAGGAACGCTCCTGGAAGATTGCCCCTGTTGATTGCCTCACCCTTTGGCATCTCGCCAGTGCAAACTTGTGACCACGGTCGGTTATTGGTTTTTCATCCCTTCGCCCCTATATTGGGAGGGTCCGGGCTCGCCCGGACTATGGCGATAAAGGCGCTTGTAATAAGCGGACCGGACCCGGGTGCGATTCCCGGCGGCTCCACCATTTTTCCCCCCGCGTTATCGGCGGAAGGTATGGGGCCGACTAGCATCGACGGACGTGTAAAGAAGACTGCTTTCGCTCGTACTGGCCCATCGTCATCGGGCCATTTTCTAACTGCGAACGATAACTTCGCTGGGGAATACGCTGTCGCCGCGTAATGCGGTTCCGGTAATTCCAACCTAAACTCCTGGAGGTTCAGATCTTCAGGCGGGGCCTGTCGGGAGCCTGGCAACAGAATCCCGGCGCTTTCCTGCATTGATGGCGAGACTACCCTTCCGCTGATGGACGCGTGGGGTTATCAGGGTCCGTTCCTCACAGAGGCAGGCATGACCAGCGCGACCCCTCCCGTCGATGAAATGCACTATGAACGCCTGGCCCAGGATGCCCTGCGCGGCGTGATCCGTGCAGCCCTGCAACGCGCGGCCGAGCCCGAGGGCCTGCCCGGAGCGCACCATTTCTACATCACCTTCCAGACCCGGGCGAAGGGTGTGCAGCTGCCGCCCGACGTGGTCGCCAAATATCCGGAAGAGATTACGGTCGTTCTGCAGCACCAGTATGAGAATCTCGAGGTTGAAGACGACCACTTCGGCGTGATGCTGCGCTTTGGCGGCGTGCCCAAGGCCATGACCGTCCCCTATCGCGCCATCACCCGCTTTTTCGACCCGTCGGTGCAGTTCCTGCTGCAGTTCGAGACAGTCGGCGAGGGGATTGTCGAGGACCAGGTAGAGGAAGCCCCGGACGAGCCCACCGCCCCGCCGCCCTCCGCCGGCGACGACGGTCCCAAGGTCGTCTCACTGGACCAGTTCCGGAAAAAATAGCTAAGGTTTGGCGGGCCAGCCGGACGGAGCCCGCCCTTGCCTTCACTCGCTGCCGATGCCCTGCTGATCGCCATCGTTTATGCGATCGCCTTTGCCCTGCTACGCGCCTCCTATCAACGCAGCGGAAGGGTATGGGTGCTCCGCCATTGCATCGTGGTGCCGCATGCCCGCCGTCCCACCCAGCGCACCTGGGTGGAGGGATGGATCGGAGAGGCGGTCATTCTGACCATCGCCGCCGCGGCCAGTCTGATTATCGCCTATTTCACGCCGGACATCTCACTGGTTGGCATTCTGGCGCGGTGGTGGTGGCAAGCCCTGCTGGCGACGATCGTCGTGATCCTTGTCGTGCACCTCTATTCGATGACCGTGATCCGGGCGGCGGTGAAGGACGGTCGCAAGCCGATCTACTGCAAACGGCTGCAGGCCGCCTATGCGACCTACAATTTCTACAGCGTCTGTCTGTTCGGCGTGGGCGCCATGGTCCTGCTGATGCTGGCCGCACAATACCTGACGGACGGCGCCTCCTTCCGGGCCGAGGCCCGCGTGATCTCGGACATCTTTGCCCTTGCGCGGGAGACCGCCCTCTCGGCGCCGTCGCCCGGAGCCACCTCGGCTGACGGCTATGTCGGGGCGATGATCCTGGCAGAGAGCGGCTTCGGCCACATCGCCATGGCCGCCAAGCTTCTGCAGAGCCAGTTCAATCCACTGTTTGTGTTCGCTGGCCTGTTGATCGGCATCAACATGCTGATCAACTTCACACCCCTGAAGCATATGTTTATGGGCGAAGCGGTCGTGATGACCGCCGTCTTCACCTATGGCCCACTCGCCATAATCGGCGCCTTTGCCCTGGCCGTTTACATGGGCTCATACGAGACCCTGCTGGAAGGCGCCCTCGACAATCTCCGTGCATTTACCCCACCCCCCGCCGTCGGCGACTGGGAACTGGCCCAGCGCCATGCGGAAATGGTAGCCGAACTGGCCAATTCGATGAATCTGTTTGGCTTTATCCGGATGATTGCGGGCGAGGGTGGCGGCTTCGCCATTCTGGCCTGGGGTGTCCAGTTCGCCATCGAGAAGATTTCTGACAAGAAGGAGACGGCTGTGCCCCTGCGTCTTCCCAGCGCCCGGTTCCGTCCCAATGCGGGCTAGAGCCGCCCTCACCGCCGCCGTTGTGTTCTGCGCAGGTCTGTTTGTGCTGCATGCCTGTTCGACAACTGTGAAAGACGATACGCCGCGCACCTTCCCCGCGCACCCGGAGTGGCCGCAGTCCATGAACACGATCAGCGTCATCACCTGGAACCTGGGCTACAGCGGGCTGGGACGGGGATCGGACTTCTTTGCGGACGGCGGGCGTTCGTGGCTGCCGCCGGGGCCGGGCACAACCCGCGAGTCTGCTGATGCAATCGCAACCTGGCTTGGTGAAAGCGATGCTGACGTTATCCTGACGCAGGAGAATGCGCGGGCCAGCGTGGTCAACTACTGGACCGATCTGAAAGGCCGCACCGATCGGGCCCTGGCGGACTATCAGGGCATCTTCCATGCAGACTTCCGGACCCGTTATCTGCCGCCTCCGCTTCGGATCAGCAACGGCATGGCCACCTATGCCCGCCGTGGTCTGGTCCGGTCCGAGATCTGGCCCATGCCGAGCGACGGCGACCCCTACGACGGGCTGATCCGGCGACGCTATGGCGCGCTGGCGACCTATATCGACGGCCCCGGAGGATGTTGGGTGGTCGTCAATCTGCACACCGCCGCCTTCGACGAGGGGGGAGCCCTGCGCAAGCGTCAGGTGGCGACTCTGCTGGAACGGGCCGTGGCCGCACACGCCCTGGGGTATCGTGTTGTGATGGGCGGTGACTTCAACCTGAGACTGGTCGCCACGCAGTTCCCTCACACAACGGCAGATGAGTATCTGGGCTGGATTCACGACTTTGATCCTCAAGTCCTGCCGGAGGGCTGGCGTGTGGTCGCTGATGGCGCAACGCCGTCCGTGCGGACGAACCAGCAGGCCTATAAGCCGGGCGAGAACTATACGACGGTTATCGACGGCTTTGTCGTTTCACCGGGTGTGGAAGTGGTCTCCGTGGCAGGCGTCGACATGAATTTCCGCCATTCCGACCATCAGCCGGTGCGCGCACAACTCAGGGCCGGTGAAGGGTTGCCGCAGGCGCCCTGCGAGGCCTGAGGCGACCCTGAGATTCCTGTTTGGCTGCAACGGGTTCACCCGCTTGATATGTTCGCGTTCGCAAGGCACGGTGACCGTCGAGAGGCTTTGACTTCAGTCACAGGAGTGCAGACGAGTGGATCGCAGGGCGTGGGCGTCGGACAGCCGGATGGCGTCCATTGATCCGGGGCAGACCGAGGCCAATTTCGCGGGCCGGAAGCGCGTCGTCGACGGGGTTCTGACACCGTCCGAAGCCACAGCCCCGATCACGCCGGACCAGTATGGCGAGCAGGACTTCATCATCGTCCCGGATTTTCTGAAGCCGGCGGAGTGCGATCGCCTGCTGGAGATGTTCGACCAGGTCCACGGGCTGGTGAAGCACCGCCGGATCGGCATCGATTTCTGGGAGGGCCGGATCGTCTACATGGGTGACGTGGCGGCGCACGACGCCTCGGCAGCAGAGATCATGGGCGGCTTCCAGAAACGGGCCACGGCCATGCTGGGAGAATTCTATGCCCTGACCCGGCCGCTGTGGACCGACACGGTGCAGCTGAACATCTGGGAGCAGGGCTCGTGCCTGCCGCCGCATACCGACAACAGCAACCCCGACGGGACGGCTCACAGTACGCCGTGGCGGGACTTCTCCAGCATCGTTTATCTGAACGACGACTATGAGGGCGGTGAGCTGTATTTTACCGCCAAGGACCGGGTGCTGAAGCCGCAGCGTGGCATGCTGGTCGCGTTCAGCGCGGGCTATCACCACGAGCACGGCGTGCTGAAGGTGACGCAGGGCCGCCGCATCACCATGCCGGCATTCTACACCTTCGACCAACGTAAGGCCGACGGGCACATCTATCCGGAACTGAATGCGCCGAACCCGGCTGTGGCAGCGGCTCCGGCTCCGGTCCAGTCCCTCTCATCCCTGCTCGCCCGGCCTCAGGCCAGCCCGGCGAAGAATCCCCTGTCGATCCTGTCGCCCGGCGGGCAGGCCCCCACCTGGCAGCCCCCCGGCAAATGGCGGCCCCCGGGCTGAAGCCCGACTGAATCAGGTCTGCATGGGTTGACCCCAGGCCCCTCCCCGGGATCAATGGCGGATAACGCTGATTGGGCTGGGGAGCTGCATCATGATCCGTCGTGCCGTCCTGACATTCATCGCCGGATTGTCGCTGGCCGCCTGTGCGACGACCTCCAGCGGTCAGACCTCGGACGCCTCGTTCGACGGATGGGCCGCGTCGATCGTCGCCGCCGACTGGACGACCAGCCGCGGCACGCCGATCCAGGCTTTTGACAATGCGCGGCGCGATCTGGTGGCGGGCTTCCAGGACGTCGGATTTGCCCGGGCGGACATGGTCGACTTCACCCTGCGCCCTGATGTGCCCAATCCGACCTCGGCCGATCAGGCGCTGAGTGCCATCGGGCGTAATGCCGAACAGGCCACGCACGGGTGCTTTCTGTATTTCACCTCGCACGGATCGCCGCGCGGGATCGTGTTTGGCCCGAACCGCCTGATGAGCCCGGATGAGATGGCGCGGCGGATTGATGGCTGGTGCGGCACGCGGCCGACGGTGGTGATCGTCTCGGCCTGTTTTTCGGGTGTGTTCACCGACCGGCTGGCGGCCCCGAACCGGATGATCATGAGCGCCGCGCGACGGGACCGGTCGTCGTTCGGCTGTTCGGAGGACGCGACCTATCCCTATTTCGACGGCTGTATCCTCGAGAGCCTGCCGACCGCGCCGAACTTCCTCGCCCTCGCCGATCAGGCGGCCCTGTGCGTGCAGCGGCGCGAGCGGGAAGAAGGGTTGCGCCCGGCCTCGGAGCCGCAGACCGTCGTCGGCGTCGACATCGCGCGCGACCTGACCACCACCTACGCCTTCCGCCGCTGAGACCGTCTTCCCCGCTTGCCACCCCCCCGCCAAGTGTGGAACATTTGCGGAACATGAAGCGAGGGAGGCTGACATGCTCGAGGGCGGATGTCACTGCGGGGCGGTGCGATACAAGACCGACGGCAAGGTTGAGCATCACGCGCTTTGCCATTGTATCGACTGCAGAAAGTCTGCCGGAGCCCCGGCGGTAAGCTGGTGCCTGGTGCCGACCGACAGCCTGACGATCGCGGGAGAGACCCGGACGTACGCCTCGTCGGAGCATGGCCGGCGGTCCTTCTGCGTCACCTGTGGAACAGGCCTGTTCTATACGAATGAGGTCATCTTCCCCGGCATGACGGATATCCAGGGGGCCACACTGGATAACCCCGAAGCCCTGCCGATCCAGGCCCAGATCCAGACGGCCGAGCGCATCGGCTGGATGGCGACCCTCGATCATATCCCGGCCTTCGAGCGCTATCCGCCGATCGGGCCGGACGCCTGAGCCTTGCCGCTGTCGTGTATCCATTCCAACCTGCCCTGATCTGTGGGGAGGTCTTCATGCTGAAGCGCGTTTTGCCTGTCTTTGCCGTACTGAGTCTGGGGGGATGTGCCTCCGATATGCAGGCGGGTGACCCCTTCGCCGATATGTTCGGCGGCGTTCCTGAAGCGCGGGCGGCACGGGTCGCAGCCGCAGTTGCAGACCACCCTCTCGGTACGGAGCAGAACCCCGTGCGGGTCAATATGCCGGCCGGGCAAAGGAGCTACCTGGGCCGTCTGCGCTGCGCCAATGGAAAGGCCCCGACGTTCCACCGAATCGGGAGTGCCGGCGACGGGCCCTATGGCACCATCATTGACGGGTACCAGGTCGAGTGCCCGGGCTCACAACCAGCCAGCAATGTGATCTTCCTCGACATGTATCACCCCAACCACGTCGAAACCAAAGCCCCGCCGGGGTATACGATCGTCCCTCGAGTCAGGGTCGGGGAAAGACCCGGATGACGATCCGCTCGCGCTCGCCCTCGTGGCGCTGGACCAGCAGGCGGGCGACCTGGGCATCGTCATGGAACAGATAGCCCTTGATGGCGTCCAGGAGGGCCTTGGCCAGATTGTCGAGGTCCATGTGCGGAGGCTCGCCCACATGCTCCATGTCGATCTCGACGACGTGGTCGCCCCATGACGGGCGGGCGCCGCGCCATTCCTTGCGCATGAACTCATAGACCAGCGGCTTGTAGTATTTGGCCTGGGTGGTCAGGCCGTCGATGGTGATCTCGACCCCCTGCCCGGCCTCGCGCGCGCGGACCTTGCCGGTGCCGATCCAGTCCGGACTCACGGGCGGCAGGGGGCAGGCACCTCGCCTACCAGGGTTGCGGCCAGGATCTTGACCGGGGGGGTGAGTTGCTCCTCGGCATCGGCGGGGCTGCGGTGGATCTCGTGGACGACCCCCATACCGGCCGTGACACGGCCAAAGGCGGCAAAGCCCTGCCCGTCCGGATTGCGCGCGCCGCCGTAGTCGAGGCCGGGCGCATCCTCAACCACGATGAAGAAGCTGGAGGTCGCCGTGTCGGGCCCATCGCGCGCCATGGAGATGGTGCCGGCGACGTGGCTGAGTCCGGTGTCGCGCGTGCGCTCCAGTCGCACGGGCGGGTTCAGGTCGTCGTCGGCTCCGCGTGGCGTCGCCCCCTGTATGACGCTGATCGGATTAGGGTTGGCATTGGTTTCCGCGACCACGGTGCGGAAGAAGCTGCCGCCCTCGTAGTGCCCGTCGGTGACGTAGGACAGGAAGTTGCAAACCGTCAGCGGGGCCTTGTCCGTCGCCAGCTCGAGCGAGATGACGCCGCGCTCGGTGACCAGATCGACGCGCACCGGCTCGCCGACCGGCCGGGGTTCGGTCGCACAGGCCGCGAGGGCCATGGCGGCGACCGGAATCAGGGACAGAATTCGCATCAGGTCCTCCGCATGTGAGGGCCGCTTGCCCCCCCGACGCTTCGTGCTACACCCGCGCCCATCCAGGCGCCAAGCCCGATCCCTCTCCGCTGCCGGAAAGCTGTCCATGTCCGATACCCAGAAGCCCCGCGTCGAAACCGATACCTTTGGCCCGATCGATGTGCCCGCCAGCCGCTACTGGGGCGCGCAGGCGCAGCGCAGCCTGGGCAACTTCAAGATCGGCTGGGAAACGCAGCCCCTGCCGGTCGTTCGCGCGCTGGGCATCGTCAAGAAGGCCGCCGCCGAGACCAATATAGCGCTGGGCAAGCTGGATCCGAAACTGGGTCAGGCCATCCTCAAGGCCGCCGATGAGGTGATCGAGGGGAAGCTGAACGACCACTTCCCGCTGGTCGTCTGGCAGACCGGCTCGGGAACCCAGTCCAACATGAACGCCAATGAGGTGATCTCGAACCGCGCCATCGAGATGCTGGGCGGCGAGATGGGCTCCAAGGCTCCCGTTCACCCGAACGACCATGTGAACATGAGCCAGTCGTCGAACGACACCTATCCGACAGCCATGCACATCGCCTGCGCCGAGGAGGTCGTCCACCGCCTGCTGCCCGCCCTGCAGACCCTGCACAACGCCCTGAACGACAAGGCGCAGGCGTGGAGGGAGATCATCAAGATCGGTCGCACCCACACCCAGGACGCCACCCCCATCACCCTGGGGCAGGAGTTCAGCGGCTATACCCAGCAGATCGCCAAGGGCATCGAGCGAATCCAGTCGACCCTGCCCGATCTGATGCAGCTGGCGCAGGGCGGCACGGCCGTCGGCACCGGCCTGTCGGCCCCGGTCGGGTTCGCCGAGGGCGTGGCCGACAAGATCGCCCAGATCACCGGCCTGCCCTTCACCTCTGCCCCGAACAAATTCGAGGCCCTGGCCGCCCACGATGCCATGGTCATGACCCACGGCGCGATCAACACGGTGGCCATGTCGTGCTTCAAGATTGCCAATGACATCCGCTTCCTCGGCTCGGGCCCGCGGTCGGGTCTGGGCGAACTGGCCCTGCCGGAGAACGAGCCCGGCTCGTCGATCATGCCGGGCAAGGTCAATCCGACCCAGTGCGAGGCCCTGACCCAGGTGTGCGCCCACATCCACGGCAACAATGCCGCCATCGGCTTTGCCGGATCGCAGGGGCATTTCGAGCTCAACGTCTACAATCCGATGATGGCCTACAACTTCCTGCAGTCGGTGCGGCTGCTGGCGGATGCGGCGGTCAGCTTCACCGAGAACTGCGTGGTCGGCATCGAGCCGCGCCTGGACAACATCGAACGCGGGCTGAAAAACTCGCTGATGCTGGTGACGCCGCTCAAGGAAAAGTACGGCTATGACCTGGCCGCCAAGGTGGCCAAGACCGCGCACAAGAACGGCACGACCCTGCGCGAGGAAGCCATCGCCCTCGGCATCCCGGGCGAGGACTTCGACGCCATCGTGCGGCCCGAGACGATGATCGCCCCGGGCTGACCGACAACGCCTGCCTAGTCGACCACGGTCGTTTCGGGCCGATCGCCGCCGTCCGACACCTCGCGGTGCCACTGGCCCGAGGAGTCCTCCCAGCTGATGGTGCGGGTCTGGCCACCAACCTGCTGCTCGGCGGCGGCGCGGCGGGCAGCACCGAGCGCGGCGTCATGCGTTTGGAACGTCTCGGAATACGTCTCTCCGACCTGATAGGCCCAGCCGCCGTCGTGCTGGAGGATCTTGTAGATGACTTCGGTCATGACGTGTTCCCGGGTTGATTTGTCTTCAGATAGGCAGAAGGCCCCGCCTGCGAAAGCGGGGCCCTCATCAATCGCTGCGACTGGACGACCTATTGCTTGTCGGTCCAGCGGGCCTTGGCCTCGTCTTCAGTCAGGTTCAGGTGGACATGCTCATCGACGCGGGTCACCCAGTCCATGGGGATCATCCGGTGTTTGAAGCCGGTATCGAAGTCCAGCTTGGCCAGCTCGATCTCATTGCCCTTGACGTGGTCGACGCGGCCGATGCGGCCCCCATCGGAGCCGATGACGTCCATATGTTCCTTGATGGCTTCCAGCATGGTGTTTCTCCCTGTTTGTTGGATGTGATCCATAAACGGGAAGACGCTGGAGGCCGTTGCATACGGCAGCGCTGGAAGGCGCGTCAGGGCTTGTCGCGGATGGTGCGACCCACAGGAGCGAGCGCCAGCTTGGCCAGCTCCAGATCC
The DNA here is from genome assembly GCA_964224415.1 of Neptunomonas phycophila. GTDB lineage: Bacteria > Pseudomonadota > Alphaproteobacteria > Caulobacterales > Caulobacteraceae > Brevundimonas. Next base: position 11,264 of record CAXQIE010000011.1, on the reverse strand, counting down.
TTGAGAGCAAAGGGAATGCCGATGATGGTGATGGCCTCGAAGCAGGCCGCGATCAGGTGACTCAGCGCGATGTACCAGCCGGCAAAGATGAACCAGATGACGTTCAGGACCACGCCGACCGGGCCCGCGCCGATGTCGGTTGCGTCCGGCTCGCGCCACACGACCTCTCGCCCGAACGGCCACAGCGTGTAGGCGCCGATCCGCCAGGCCGCGAAGGTCCAGGGCAGGCCGACGATGGTGAGCGCCAGCAGCGCTCCGCCGACGAACCAGCCGATGGCCGAGATCAGGCCGCCGAAGATCAGCCAGAGAACATTGAGAATAAGTCGAATGAGGTCCATGCGCCGATCATAGGGGCGGACGAGGTCGGGGCCGAGTGAATTTCCTGACATCCTGGAGTAGGCTCTGCCCATGGCCGAGATCATCAATCTGAACCGTGCGCGAAAAGCCCGTCAGAAGTCCGCAGCAAAGGCTGTCGCGGAGACGAACCGGGTCCTGCACGGCCGCACCCGGGCAGACCGTGACGCCCGGAAGAGCGAACGCGAGCGCGCGGACCGGCATATCGAGGGTCACAGACGGGAGGACGACCATGACTGACCCCCGCAAGGACAAGCGCGTCCGCCGCGGCCTGATCCCGCTGCTGGTCGCCTTGCGGCTGGAGGCGAAGCGCAAGGCCGCGCGCGAGGGCAAATCCGCGCCGGATGACGAGCACGACGACGACCGTCGCTAGGCTTGGGGCTAGCTGACCTTCGGCGCCCGGATCAGCAGCACCTGGCCGGCCAGCACGAGGGCGAGGCCGAACAGCGCCGTCAGACCGAAGCTGGCCCCCTCGAACAGCACCGACACCAGCATCGCGATCGGCGGGGTCAGGGCCGAGATATAGCTGGCCAGCGCGTAGCCCCGGCTGCGGGCGATGGTGAAATAGATGACGAAGGCCACGACTGACCCCAGCAGCGACAGATAGAGCAGTGAGCCGATGTAGCTGACGGTCGGCTCCAGCCGCCATTCGACCCCCTGCGTCACACCAAAGATCGCCAGCATCGCCGTGCCATAGGCCATGGCCCAGGCGGTGGCTGGCATGACGGCCGACCCTGCCACCTGTCCCTTCCAGGCGAAATAGTTGCCGATCGCCGAGCTGAGCACGGCCAGGCAGGCCATTCCGACCCCGAGCCCTGCGGCGCTCGTCATTTCGCTGCCCAGGATCTCCGAGCCTGACAGGACCGCCACCCCGACCAGACCCAGCGCCGCCCCGCCCCAGGCCAGACGCGACGCCTTTTGCCCGGCGATGAGGCGGAACAGCACCAGATTGATGAAGGCCAGACCGGCGAAGATCACCGCGACCACGGCCGACGGCACCCGCTCTTCCGAGGCGTAGACGAAGCCATAGGAGATGGCGAAGACGAAGGCCCCCTGCCCCAGCGCCGCCAGGTGCTGGACCCGGTTCAGCCGTACGGGACGCCCGGTGGCCAGACAGAAGACGAACAGGGCCAGCGCCGCCAGACCGAACCGCCAGACGATCGAGACGGTCGGCGCGACCGACCCCAGCTGCAGGGTGATCGCATACCAGGTGGTGCCCCAGATGAGGGCGCACACGACAATGCCCGCGATCAGCCAGCGGGTGGCAGCAGGAACGGCAGACGGAGCAGGCACGGGCGAGAACCATTGACGCGGGAGAAGGCCCGGACACTTGCGCCGAATCGCCCGCCATTGCGAGCGCTGCCCGGTGTCTGGCGGTCACATCCGGTTCCATCCGGTTTCAGCCGCGGACTTTTCCTGCAACGCTTGGGGGTCTGGGCCATTAGAGACCCGAACGCGACGCCTCAGAGCGGGGGACAATGGAACATCAGGCACTGGTGCTGGCGGCGATCGGCGTGCTGGGGATCGGCGCGCAATGGATCGCGTGGAAGACCGGTTGGCCGGCGATTGCCCTGATGCTGCTGGCCGGGATCATCGGCGGGCCCGTCACCGGCTTCATCCGTCCCGAGGAGGTCTTCGGTCCCCTGCTGGAGCCGATCATCGCCCTGGCCGTCGCCATCATCCTGTTCGAGGGCGGGCTGAACCTGAATTTCCGCGAACTGCGCCACGCCGAGGGCGCGGTCCACCGGCTGGTCTTTCTGGGGGTGCCGATCGCCTGGGTGCTGGGGGCGCTGGCCTGTTATTATGTCGCCGGACTGATCTGGCCGGTGGCCATCCTGTTCGCGGGTATACTGGTGGTGACCGGGCCGACGGTGATCCTGCCCCTGTTGCGCCAGACCAACCTGGCCCAGAGGCCGCGCGCCATCCTGAAATGGGAAGCGATCGTCAATGACCCGCTGGGTGCCCTGTGCGCGGTCCTGACCTATGAGGTCCTGCACCGGGCCGGTGAAGGCGACACCGTGGTCGGGGTGGTGATGTCGCTGTTGCTGGCTGCTGTGGTCGCCGGGCTGATCGGCTGGGGCGCAGCGCGCGTGGTTTCATGGGCGTTTCCGCGCGGTTATGTGCCTGAGTTTCTGAAGTCCCCGGTTCTCCTGATCACTGTGATCGGCGTCTTCGTCGGCGCCAATATGATCCAGGAGGAGTCCGGGCTGCTGACCGTGACCGTGATGGGCGTGGCGCTCGCCAATATGAAGCTGGCGAGCTTTCGCGACTTCATGCACTTCAAGGAAAACATCACTGTCCTGCTGGTGTCGGGCGTGTTCGTGATGCTGTCGGCCTCGCTGAATCTGGAGGTTCTGCGCCAGTTCGAATGGCGGTTCCTGGCCTTCCTGCTGGTGCTGCTGTTTCTGGTTCGTCCGGCCACCGTCCTGCTCAGTCTCGCCTTCAGTCGTGTGCCGATGCGCGAGCAGATCTTCATCGGCTGGATCGCGCCGCGCGGGATCGTGGCCGTGGCCATCAGCGGCCTGTTTGCGCTGAAGCTGGGGGAGCTGGGCTATGCCGACGGGAGCACACTGGTCACACTGTCGTTCGCCGTGGTGATCGCCACCATCCTCGCCCACAGCTTTACCGCCCGGCTGGCCGCCCGATGGCTCAAGGTCACCGGATCGGGCGACAAGGGCGTGCTGATCGTCGGCACGACGCAGTGGAGTCTGTCGCTGGCGGAACTGCTCAAGTCCCTCAACATCCCGGTGCTGATCGCCGACACCAGCTGGCAGCGTCTGGCGACAGCCCGGCAGCGCGGCATGCCGGTCTTTCACGGCGAGATCCTGTCGGAGGTCACCGAGGATCATGTCGACATGAGCGAGTTCCAGGCCCTGGTCGCGACCACGGACAATGAGGCCTATAACGCCCTGGTCTGCAATGAGCTGGCCCCCGAGGTCGGGCGACATGCGGTGTTCCAGCTGGGCGACACCTCGGACGACAACCCCCGCGCCCTGCCCCCCACCCTGCGCGGCCGGACCCTGTTCGCCTCGGGTCTGGGGGTCGAAGAGATCGCGCGGCGCGAACGGGCGGGCTGGGACTTCCGCAAGACGCGGCTGACCGACAAATACGGTCTGGACGATGCGCGGGCCGACCTGCCGGCCGAGGCGGACCTGCTGGTGCTGGTACGCGACGGGGGCAAGCTGCACTTCTTCAGCCACGCCTCGCGGCCCAAGCCCCAGCCCGGCGACACTGTGGTATCCTACGCCCCGCCGCGAGAACCGGCCAAGGCCAAGGCCAAGAACACCCCGCCCCCGAAAGGAGACGAAGGCATGATCCCGCTTCCTTCGCCGTCAGGCACATGAGAGCTCTCTTCCCCACCCTGCTGGGCGTCGGTCTGATCGTGTCCGCCTGTCAGGACCGGAGCGAGCCGGCTCCCGGGGCCGCCGAACCGCCCGAGCCTCGCATCGAGGTCGAGACGCCGCCCGAGGGCGCCTCCATCATGCGCCCCGAGGTGCTCGCCGAGGCCGAGTCGCCTGCCCCCCTGCCCGACCCCGTTGAGGCCAGGGTCCTGTTTGGACTGGGCGCGACACGCCTGACGGATGAGGCCCGCGCCATGCTGGATGCCCTGATCGCGGGCAAGGCGCTGACGGACGGCCATTGGCACCTGACGCTGACCGGGCGCACCGACGCCAGTGGCGATCTGGAGACGAATGAGCGGGTGGCACGCGAACGCGCCGAAGCGGTCCGCGACTATCTGGTCGACAAGGGGATTACAGCGGACAGGATCGCGATCATCGCAGCGGGCGAGCCCGAGGCAGATCCGGAAACCGCCGCGAGTCCGATGCAGAACCGCCGCGTCGACATCCGGGCCGAGGCCCGTCGCGACGGCGACTAGCCGCGCAGCTTCAGCGACTGGCGCACCTCGGCAGGGACCGACATATAGACATCGGGCGTGCTGATGCCGAGCCGCTGACGGGCCTCGTCCAGCGGACAGGCGAACAGGGCCTCGTAGTCCAGTCCGGGCAGCCACTTGGCTCTCCGGCCCATCCGCCAGGCCTGCCAGACCGCGCGGCGCGCAGGGACGTCGCGGTCCTCGCGCTGGATTTCCCGGGCCGCACCCCAGCCGATGAAGGCGAAGCCGAGACTTCCCGTCTGGCCGTAGGAAAAGGCGACGACACAGGCCTCGCCGAGAGCATCGGTCTCGAACCCGGTCAGCACATGCCAGATGTCGTGCACGTCGCGCAGGCGGCGTGAATACCAGACCGTCGGATGTTCGGCGTCGATCAGTGGAGTGGCCTTGCGCGCCTCGTCGGCCAGACCTTCGGCGGTGAAGCCGCGCGCCTCGCGAAAGGCACGATAGGTCGCGCCGACCGAGCCTCCGGGAAAGCGGGCCAGCCAGTCGGGGTCATCCAGCTTCTGCGCCAGTTCCTCGCGCAGATAAGCCTGACGCCCGCCCTCGAAGGTGCGCAGCAGCTTTTGATAGCCCCGTGTGGTCGAGCGACCGTTGAGGGCCTTCATGATCTCGAACACCTGGGTGGTGTCTTCCTTGTTGCGCACCAGACGTCGGAAGGCCCGGAACGCGGTCAGGGGTCGCAGACGCTCGGCCCGGATCGGATTGAAGCTGTCGATGCCGGGGATATGTGTGACAAGGTCGGTCATGACGGATTCCGGACAGGACGGTTGCTTTAGCATACCCTCAGCCCGTCCGGACGTCACGCCCGATCAGGAGGGGCCGTGCTGAAGAAGAAGTCTGTCCTGTTGGCCGGTCATGCCACCTCGATCGCACTGGAGCCGGAATTCTGGGCCGTGCTTGAGGACGAGGCGAGCAGGCGTGCGCTGAGCGTTGCAGGCCTGCTCAAGGAGATTGACGCCTCGCGCGGCCGTCGGCCATTGGCCTCGGCCTGTCGCATTCGTGCGCTGCACTGGGTTCGCAACGCCCGCCCATGAAAAAAGCAGGCCGCGTGTGGCGACCTGCCTGATCTTTCAGCGACTGAAGTCCTACTCGGCCGGCGCGGGCGTGGGGACGTCCGGAGCCGACACCTCGGGCAGATTCAGGTCGACATCGACGTTCTTGTCCTGGGTGCCCATGCCGCCTGCAAAAACGAAATAGGCGATGATGGCCAGGACGACGACGACCCCGCCGACGATGAATGCCAGACCGGCGTTGCCGCCACCGCCGCCATTGCCACCCGTGTTGTTCGATTGATCGGACATGTCTTCCTCCGGTTAAGCCTGATGACCCAAACGGAGGCGAACGGCACAGGTTCCCGACGCAGACCCATCAGCGCGGCGGCAGGCGGTCCCGGATCTCACCCATGCGGTTGTACATCAGGAACATCAGCAGCCACATCTCGCAGATGAACCGCCAGAACACGAGGTAGATCACGCCCAAAATCGGTGCGAGGAAGAACATGAAGAAGCCCCCGCCGCCTCCATCCGTCAGCGCGCCCATAATGCCGCCCCCGAACATGGCGAGCACCGTGGTGATCAGGATCACGACCAGCCCGATATAGTAGATGATCTTGATCAGGGCACTGCCGATCAGGTGGTCAAATCCCCAGAACCGCTTGATCAGCTCCTGAAATCCGCCGCTCTGCTGCGGTGGTACCGGTGTTCCTTCCATGCTCATGACGAGCCCTCCCTCTGGTTTTTAAGCCCAAGGAGTGTGGGTCACCGACTCAGGGTCTGTCAAAATCGGGGCGCCTTCGCGGTGGCCTTCGGATGCACCGGTTCCTATTATGTTTCGCTCATGTCCGACTCGCTTCCTCTCCCACCCCGTATTTCCGACCTCGCACGCGCCGGCGCGCCGGTACCGGATTATCTCGCAGGCCTGAACCCGGAGCAGCGCGAGGCGGTGGAGACGACCGAAGGCCCCGTCCTGGTGCTGGCGGGGGCCGGCACAGGCAAGACGCGGGTGCTGACCACGCGGCTGGCGCACATCCTGGCGACCGGCAAGGCGCGCCCGTGGGAGCTGCTGGCCGTCACCTTCACCAACAAGGCGGCGCGCGAGATGCGCGAGCGGATTACCCATCTGATCGGGCCGTCGGCCGAGGGGCTGCGCTGGCTGGGAACCTTCCATTCGATCGCGGCCCAGATCCTGCGCCGTCACGCAGAACTGGTTGGCCTGCGCTCCAGCTTCACCATCCTCGACACCGACGATCAGGAACGGCTGCTGAAGCAGCTGATGGAGGCCGAGGGGATCGACACCAAGCGGTGGACGCCCCGGACGCTGGCCGGCCTTGTCGACCACTGGAAGAACCGCGGCTGGACCCCCGCGAAACTGCCGGACACGGAGGATTTCGCCAACGGCAAGGCCAGGTCGCTCTACGCCGCCTATCAGAACCGGCTGAAGACACTGAACGCCTGCGACTTTGGCGACCTCTTGCTTCACAATCTGACGATCCTGTCCGAGCATGCGGATATCGCAGAGGAATACCGCAGACGCTTCCGCTACATCCTGGTCGACGAATATCAGGACACCAATGTCGCCCAGTATCTGTGGCTGAGGCTGCTGACGTCCTCGACCGGCAATGTCTGCTGCGTCGGCGATGACGACCAGTCCATCTATGGCTGGCGCGGCGCCGAGGTGGACAACATCCTGCGCTTTGAGCGCGATTTTCCGGGCGCCAGGATGGTCCGGCTGGAGCGCAACTATCGCTCGACTGGCAATATCCTGGGCGCCGCCTCGGGCCTGATCGCCGGCAACCGCGACCGGCTGGGCAAGACCCTGTGGACCGAGGATGACGGCGGCGACAAGGTCCGGGTGCGGGGCGTCTGGGACGGCGAGGCCGAGGCCCGGTTGATCGCCGACGAGATCGAGACGGCGCGCAAGAGCGGATTGAAATACAAGGATATGTCTGTTCTTGTTCGCGCGTCGTTTCAGATGCGGGCGTTCGAGGAACGGTTCGTCATGCTGGCCATCCCCTATACGGTAATCGGCGGGCCGCGCTTTTTTGAACGGGCCGAAATCCGTGATGCCCACGCCTATCTGCGGCTGATCCAGTCCGAGGACGACGACCTGGCGTTCGAGCGGATCGTCAATGTGCCCAAGCGCGGCATCGGCGACACCTCGGTCCAGAAGATCCTGCATCTGGCCCGCACCGCCGGCATTTCGGCCATGGCGGCCGTCCACCGGCTGATCGCGTCGGACGAACTTCAGGCCCGCACCCGGACCGCGCTGGCCGGGTTCGCCCGCGACCTGCACCGCTGGCGCACCTTGGCCGCCGACCTGCCCCACGGCCAGTTGACCGAAACCGTGCTGGAGGAGAGCGGCTATACCGACATGCAGAAGGCCGACCGGCTGACCGGCCAGACACGGCTGGATAACCTCAAGGAGCTGGTCCAGGCCATGCAGGGGTTCGACACCCTTCAGGCCTGGCTGGAGCATGTGTCGCTCGTGATGGACGTGGAGCGGGCCTCGGGCGACGACTCCGTCCAGATCATGACCCTGCACGGCGCCAAGGGGCTGGAGTTTCCGCTGGTCTTTCTGCCCGGCTGGGAGGAAGGCGTCTTTCCCAGCCAGCGCAGCATCGACGAGAAGGGCGAAAAGGGCCTCGAGGAAGAACGCCGCCTCGCCTATGTCGGCCTGACGCGTGCGCGCCGCGACGCCCGGATCAGCTTTGCCGCCAACCGGCAGGTCTACGGCCGCTGGACCGCCCAGATCCCCAGCCGCTTCGTCGACGAACTGCCGATCGACCACGTCCAGCCGGAAAGCGAGACCGGCTATTACGGGGCCGCGCCCAGCGCCCGTCAGGTCCAGGACCGCTGGTCCGGGGGAACGACCTTTGGCGGAGGCTATGACAGCCCCGGCTGGAAGCGGGCCCAGCAGCGCAGCGCCACCGGCTCGGCCCACCGCAGCCCGCCCATTGAGGGCGTCAGCCGCCGCGTCGAACACCCGACCACCGCGGCCCCCACGGGTCAGTGGAGCCGGGGCGAGCGCGTGTTTCACCAGAAGTTCGGCTATGGTCGCATCCAGGGCGTCGAGGGCAACAAGCTGCGCGTCGCCTTCGACAAGGCCGGCGAGAAGAAGGTCATCGACAGCTTCGTGGAGAAGGCGTGAGGCGACCCTTCTGCAATCCGGGGTAGCACCTTCTGGCTTGCGACCCGGCGCTGTGCGACACTGCCCGGCATGGCGAGCCTCACCCTCAAATTGAGCGATGATGCGCTCCTGCAGCTTGCCGAGGCAGCGCGGGAGGCTGGCGTGTCCCCCGAGCGCATGGCCGAGATGACGCTTGAGGCGTGGGCCCTGAGCCACGAGGGACCGTCAAGCCCGCCTCTGGCGGCTCAGGGGCGGGCCGAACCGGGCCGGGCCTGGGCGGACGCGAGGGAGAACGACAGCGAATCCGACCAGCAAACAACGCCTGGAGATTATGAAGGCCCCTTCGTCGATCTGGACGAAGCTCTGGACGGCTTCAGCACCGAGCTGCACCGTCGGATGACGCGTTAACCCGCTAGAAGGTCGTCCTGAGCCGACGCGCGAATCTGGACCTGATCGCCCAGATCGACTGGCTGGTCGGCTTGTCGCCCTCGGCCGCCCTGCATGCCGAAACCGTCATCCGGACTGGTTTGGAAACTCTGGCCGTCTTCCCGGAGGCCGGTCGATCGATCAATACGGCGGAGCGGAAATGGGCGATCCCGTTCGGACGCGACGGATTCGTCGTCGTTTACAAGATCGAAGCGGACCGGGTGGTCATCGGGCGCATCTTTCACAGCCGCCAGGGCCGGGACTGAGCCCGCTTCCCAAACGCTTCGTTAACGCCGAACGCTCACCTTCCGGGGGTGCGCGCATCACCCAGAGATTCGGGTTCATCCCTGCCCGCGCCGCCCCTGTGGGAACAGGTGGCGGCGGGGTTCGTGGTCATCATGCTGACGGGGGCGCTGATCGGTCCCGTGTTTGCGCCGGATCAGGGCGAGACGCCGATCCTGCGGCTGATCTGGCTGCCGGTCTATGCGGTCACCCTCGGCCTGATCTTCAACCGCCTCGGGCGTATGGCCTCGGCCTGGCCGGCGTGGATCATTCTGGGCTTTCTGACCCTGCTGGCGCTGGCGTCGCGCTACTGGTCCATCGATCCGGCGGTGACCGACCGGCGCGTCATTGCCCTGTTCATGACCAGTGCCTTTGCCGTCTATCTGGGCGTCGCCTTCACAGGTACACACCTGCCGCGCCTGTTGATGCACACGGGGCTGGCGATGGCGGTCGGCAGTGCGGTGATGGTGGTGGCCTTCCCCGCCATCGGTATCCATCAGGCCGAGAATGCCGGCCTCTGGCGCGGCCTCTGGTACGAGAAGAACCAGATGGGCATTGTCATGGTCGCGACGGCCGTGGCCTCGGCCGCCGTGCTGGCCGCCCCTGACCGACACGAACGGACAGTCTGGACCGCCCTGCTGACGCTGGCGCTCAGCATCGGCCTGATGCTGGGCACCCAGTCCAAGACCTCGCTGCTGTGTCTGATGGCCGGGCTGGGAGTCATTGGCGGCCTGTGGGTCATGCGGCGTGGCGGTCCGGTGCTGTCCGTCGCCGCCGTGTGGGGCGGGGTGACCGCTGTCGGCATCGCGGCCTGGGTCTGGACCGACAACTCCGCGCTGATCCTCGAACTGTTGGGCAAGGACCCGACCCTGACGGGGCGGACCGACATCTGGGAAAGCCTGATGCGCCGCGTCGCCGAGCGGCCGTGGACGGGCTTTGGCTACAGCGCCTTCTGGGGCAAGGAGTCGGTGCCCGCCCACTATGTGCGGCTTGAAACCGGCTGGCTGGTGCCGTCGGCTCACAATGGCTGGATCGATCTGCTGGTCCAGGTCGGCTGGCCGGGCGCCATCATGGTCGGCACGGTAATGGCGATCACCTTGTTTGCCCTCGTCATCCGGCTGGGCGGTCAGGGCTTTCGCGAGGGCGGGTTTTCGCTGGCCTATCTGCTGGTGTTTGCCCTGCTGAGCGCCTCCGAAAGCGTGCTGCTCAGCCACGCCAACCTGCCGTGGGCGCTGTTTCTGGCCCTGACGGCGCGGGCGCTGACGCCCGACCCGATGCCGCGACGCCACAGTGCCACGGTTCCGCTTGCCCGACGCCGTCGAGGGGCCTACCTCACCTCCCCTCGAATCGTTCCAAACTGAGGTCATGCCTCCCACCTCCGCGCCATCCCTGTTCGATATGCCCGAGCACGAGCCCAAGCCCGAAAAGCCTGCGGCTGAGCCTGTTCGCGCCGCGGCGGCCTCCGTCGTGGCTCCTGTCGCCGCCAACAAGGCACCTGAGCCGGTGGCAGCCCCGGCGGGCACGGGAGGCTACTCGGCCTCGTCGATCGAGGTTCTGGAAGGCCTGGAGCCGGTCCGCAAACGCCCCGGCATGTATATCGGCGGCACGGATGAGCGGGCCCTTCACCACCTGTTCGCCGAGGTGCTGGATAACGCCATGGACGAGGCCGTGGCCCGCCATGCCAAGCTGATCAAGGTCGAGCTGGACGCCGACGGATTCCTGTCCGTTCATGACGACGGCCGCGGTATTCCGGTCGATCCCCACCCCAAGCACCCCGGCAAGTCGGCCCTCGAGGTCGTCATGACTGTGCTGCACTCGGGCGGCAAATTTTCGGGCAAGGCCTATGAGACCTCCGGCGGCTTGCACGGCGTCGGCGTGTCCGTGGTCAACGCCCTGTCGGATCAGCTTGAGGTGACGGTCTGGCGCGATGGCTACGAGTGGCACCAGAGCTTTTCGCGCGGCCTGCCGCAGGGCGGCCTCGAAAAGCGCCAGCCCTCGAAGAAGCGCGGCACCCTGATCCGGTTCCGGCCCGACGGCGAAATCTTCGGCACTGGCGCTGCCTTCAAGCCTGCGCGCCTGTTCCGCATGACGCGGTCCAAGGCCTATCTGTTCCGGGGTGTGGAAATCCGCTGGACCTGCGCCCCCGAGCGGATCGTCGATGCCACGCCCGAAACGGCGGTCT
>CAXQIE010000010.1:0-62081 GCA_964224415.1 Neptunomonas phycophila | reverse complement strand
GGTCCGGCCTCTCCCCGCGAGAGACCGGACCGAACCGGACCCGGCCCGGAGGGTCGACAGACTGCAGGTCAACAGACTTCAACCCACCGCCGTGGCCCCCGGTCACGGCGGTGGTGTCGTTTCGGGGGGCGAGAAAAAGGGGGGGCTATGCCTCGGGCTGAACCTCGAAGACCCTGACGCCACGGTCCGCCAGGGTGAGCTCGATCGCCTCCTTCAGCGCCTCGACGGCGGCCGAGAGGGCGGCTGCGTCGCGTCCCCGCACAACCAGCTGGGTCCCATATTCCCCCACGGTGCCGTGTCCGAACGGATAGCTGCCGAAGCTCAGCGTCCGGTGGGTATCGGCTGCGGCCATGAGCAGCTCTGCCACATCGCCCTCGCCCACGCCTTCGACCTTGAGCGTCCGGGCGTGGGTGATCGCCCCGACCCTAAGCCGAGGCGCGACGTCATCCAGCATGGCGGTCATGATCTTCGGCACCCCGGCCATGACGAACACATTGCCGATCTGGAACCCCGGCGCATCCGTCACCGGATTGGCGATCAGCGAGCCGCCTTCGGGAATGCGGGCCATCCGGCGACGGGCGTCGTTCAGCTCATCGCCATAGCGCCGCTCCAGGATCGCCAGGGCATCGGGATTCTCGGGCAGGGCCACGCCCATGGCCTCGGCCACACAGTCGGCGGTGATGTCATCATGGGTCGGCCCGATTCCGCCTGTGGTGAACAGATAGTCGTGGCCCGCCGACAATGTCCTCACCGCATCGATGATCTGGCCCGGGGTGTCGCCGACGGTGCGCGCCTCCTTCAGATCAATGCCCAGCGCCGTCAGAAACCGGGCCAGGGTGTTCAGATTGGTGTCCTTCGTCCGGCCGGACAGGATCTCGTCGCCGATGATCAGGACGGCGGCGGTGGGAGAGGTCGCCGCGCTCATCCCAGGCCCGCCGCCTTGCACAGGGAGGCCGAAGGGCCGATATGGCCGGGCACCGGTCGCGGCATGGCGGGCATTTGTGCTATCCTCATGGTGACCTTCACTCCTTACGACGCGGTTCCTGCCGGACTATCGCGCTGAAACTGACTTACCGGGACGCCCCGCATGTATGAAGCCCAGGATATGGACGGCGACGTTTTCGTCCGCACCAGTGAAATACGCCTTCACGACGAGGAGGGCTTCGAGGGCATGCGCGCGGCCGGCCGTCTGGTCGCCGAGGCGCTCGACATGATCGGCGAATACGTCAAACCCGGCGTAACGACCGGCGAGATCGACGACCGCATCCGTGAGTTCACCCTCGACCACGGCGCCGTCCCGGCCTGCCTGGGTTACAAGGGCTATGAGAAGACCATCTGCACCTCGATCAACCACGTCGTCTGCCACGGCATTCCGGGCGACAAGGTTCTGAAGGAAGGCGACATTGTCAACGTCGACCACACCGTCATCGTCGACGGCTGGCATGGCGATTCCAGCCGCATGTATGCGGTGGGCGAGATCAATACCCGCGCGCGTCGCCTGATCGAGGTGACCTATGACTCGCTCGAGGCCGGCCTGGCCCAGATCAAGCCGGGCAATACCTTTGGCGACATCGGCTATGCCATCCAGCGTCTGGTCGAGGATCAGCGCATGAGCGTAGTGCGCGACTTCTGCGGCCACGGCATCGGTCGCCTGTTCCACGACAGCCCCAATGTTCTGCACTATGGCCGCCGGGGCGAGGGCGCGGTGCTGAAGCCCGGCATGTTCTTTACGGTCGAGCCCATGGTCAATCTGGGCAAGCCCCAGGTGAAGGTGCTCTCGGACGGCTGGACGGCGGTGACACGTGACAAGTCGCTGTCGGCCCAATGCGAGCACAGCGTCGGCGTCACCGAGACCGGCGTCGAAATCTTCACCGCCAGCCCGGCAGGCCTGTTCCGCCCGACATTCTGAGGCTAGCCTTCACCCGCAGTCGGGGAAGGCCATGCTGGAACAGCCACCGGAAAAACCCAGGGCGCCGCACCACGCCGGTCATCGCGAGCGGCTGAGGGAGCGGGCGCGTGGGGCCGGCATCCACCACCTGCCCGACTATGAGCTGCTGGAGCTGTTCCTGTTCCGCAGCCAGCCGCAGGGGGACGTCAAGCCGATCGCCAAGGCCCTGCTGGCCCGCTTCGGATCCCTTGCCGCCGTGCTGGCCGCCTCGGTCGAGGATCTGATGACGGTCAAGGCCGAGGACACCCGGGGGCGCACCAAGGGCATCGGCGCCGAGACCGCGCTCGACATCGCTGCCCTGCACGAGGTCGCCCGCCGCGTCGCGCGGGAGGAGGCGGTCAACCGGCCGGTGATATCCTCGTGGACCTCGCTCCTGTCCTATGTCCGGCTCAGTCTGCAGCATGAGCCGCGCGAGCAGTTCCGGGTCCTGTATCTCGACAACCGCAACCAGCTGATCCTCGACGAAATCCAGAATCGGGGCACGGTCGATCACGCCCCCGTCTATCCGCGCGAGGTCGTCCGCCGCGCGCTTGAACTGTCCGCCAAGGCCATGATCATCGTCCACAACCACCCGTCCGGTGACCCCACCCCCAGCCGCGCCGACATCGAGATGACCCGTCAGGTGGTCGAGGCCGCCCGCGCCCTCGGCGTTGATGTGCACGACCATCTGATCGTCGGCCGCAAGGGCGTGGCCAGCTTCAAACAACTGGGGTTGATGTGAGCGGCCCGTCGCGCAGGGCCGTTCTGGCCGGGGCGGCAACGGGGGCGGTCGCCACCGGGATCGCGCAGGCCGATGCGACCCCGGCCGTGCTGCTCTCGACCTGGGATTTCGGCGTCCCGGCCAATGCCGCCGCCCATGCGGTGCGGCAGGCGAACGGCTCGGCCCTGGACATGGTCGAGGCCGGAGCCCGGGTGGCCGAGGCCGATGTCACCAATGCCTCGGTCGGCATCGGCGGCTTTCCGGACCGGGAGGGTCACGTTACCCTCGATGCCGTCATCATGAACGGGCGCGGCGACATGGGCGCGGTCTGCGCGCTGGAGGATATCGTCCATGCCGTCTCGGTCGCCCGTCGGGTGATGGAGGCCACGCCCCACGTGATTCTGGTGGGCGAGGGGGCCCGCACCTTTGCCTTGGAGCAAGGGTTCGACACGACCCGCCTGCTGACCCCCGAGGCCGAGGCTGCCTGGAGGCGCTGGCTGGAGACCTCGGACTATGCCCCTCGCGCCAACAGCGAGAACGCCGACTGGCGGGGCGGGGCCTCGGACCACGACACCATCGGCATTCTGGGCCTTGACGCCCGGGGCCATATGGCGGGCGCCTGCACCACCTCGGGCATGGCCTTCAAGATGCGTGGCCGGGTCGGTGACAGCCCCATCCCCGGTGCCGGCCTGTCGGTCGATGACGAGGTCGGCGCGGCCACCGGCACCGGCGTGGGCGAGGACATCCTGCGCGTCTCGGGTGCCAATGCCGTGGTCGAGGCGATGCGCGCGGGCCTTGATCCTTCGGCGGCCTGTCAGCGGGTAATCGAGCGGCTGGCCCGGCTGCGGGGCGACAAGATTGCCGACCATCAGGTCGCGCTTCTGGCACTGGATCGTCAGGGCCGCGCCGGGGGATATGCCCTGCGTCCCGGCTTCACCTATGCGGTCACCGATGCAGCGGGCGAGACCCGGCTGGCCCGCGCCGAAAGCCTGTTTTCATGAGCCGGGTGATCGAAACCGACCGCCTGATCCTGACCCCGGTAGCGGAGGGGGACTACGGAGACCTTTGCGCCCTGCTGGCCGACCCGGGCTTCTTTCGCCATATCTTTCCCCAGGCACTCAATGCCGAAGAGGCCTGGTTCCGCCTGCTGCGCGACATCGGCCACTGGCAGGTCATGGGCTATGGCAACTGGTCGATCCGCACCCGTGAATCCGGCCGCTATGTCGGCAGCGTCGGCCTGTTGAACTATCAGCGAATCCTCGACCCGGCCTTTGACGCGATCGAAATGGGCTGGGGGCTATCGCCAGCCTTTCAGGGTCAGGGTCTGGCTTTCGAGGCCGCCACCGCCGCCGTCGCCTGGGCCGTGGAACACCTCAAGGCCGACCGCCTCGTCTGCATGATCAGCCCCGACAACGGCCCGTCGCTGGCGCTGGCCGGGCGGCTGGGGTTCGTCCGATATGCAGACACCGCCTACAAAGGCGAGCCGGTGATCCTGCTGGAACGGCGCGGAACGTAGCCGGACATTAAGGTTTATGAGGCATGAGGGGAGGCGAATAATCAGGTTTCTCCCATGCCCATGTCTGCCGACAGTCTGAGATCGCACCTTCTGGAAGCCTTTCCGGATGCCGAAATCGACATCGTTGACCTGGCCGGTGACGACGATCACTACCGCGCCCGCGTGGTGTCCACGGCCTTCGCCGGCGTCCCCCGGGTGAAACAGCATCAGATGGTCTATGCCGCGCTGAAGGGCCGGATGGGCGGCGAATTGCACGCCCTGGCGCTCGAGACCGCGGCCCCGGAAGGAAAGGGCTGAGCCATGCGTTATCGTCCCTTCGGCTCTTCGGGCACTGCCGTATCCTCCCTGACGCTGAGCCTTGGTCATGCAGCACTGGCCCGCGGCTTCGAAGCGGCCCAGTCGCTGATCTATTCGGGGCTTGAGACCGGCATCAACAGCTTCCGGCTTGAGACCGCCGATCCGGTGCTCGCCGATGTGGTGGGTCAGGCGCTCAGCCATGTGGACCGCAAGCTGGTCTCGGTCACCCTGATGCTGGGCACGGGTGATGGCCGACGCGGCTCGCAGCGCGATTTCTCGGCCGAGGGCATGACCCACGCCATGGACCGGGTGCTGCACGTGTCGGGTCTCGGCCATATCGACCTGGCGCTGCTGGACGAGCCCGATGAGCATGAGCTGGCCCAGTCCACCCTCCATGCCCTGAAGGCACTCCGCGCTTCCGAGCGCGTCCGCCTGCTGGGCGTGGCCGGAGAGGGCGAGGTGATGGACACCTATGTCTCGACCGGGGCCTTTGACGTGCTGGCCACGCCGTTCCACGTCAATTCTGACTGGCGTATCCAGTCCCGGGTCCGCCATGCGCGTGAGCGCGACATGGCCATTCTCGGCTATGGCTATTTCCCCGAAAGCCTCGACACGCCGAAAAAGGCCGAGGCGGTTCATGAGCCGAAGCGGGGTCTGTTCGGCTTCGGGCGCGCCCGGACGCCCGACACACCACTCAAGGGAGCGGGAACCTTTGCCTTCCTGCATCGCACCCACGGCTGGACGGCCGAGCAGATCTGCCTCGGCTACGCTCTGGTCGATCCATCGATCTCCAGCGTCATGATCAGCGCCACGACCGACGAGCGCGTCAATGATCTGGCCCAGGTGCCGGAACGTGACCTGCCGCCGGGGCTGCCGGCACAGATCGAAATGGCCCGGGTCGGCACAGCCGCGGCCTGATCCTGCCCTTGACCCGGCCTGTCGGGCCTCCTAGCTCACAGGCCTGCTGAAGAGGGATCTCCCGTGACCGACACCGCTGCCGACCCCGTGCGCGATTTCATCGCCAAGACCATCGCCGATCATCCTGTGGTGCTGTTCATGAAGGGCACGCCGGATGCGCCGCGCTGTGGCTTCTCGGCCCAGGCGGTGCAGATCCTAGACCACCTCAGCGCCCCCTTCGTCGGCGTCGACGTGCTGCAGGACGACGGCCTGCGCGAAGGTATCAAGGCCTTCACCGACTGGCCGACCATTCCCCAGCTCTATGTGAAGGGCGAGTTTGTCGGTGGCTCGGATATCGTCCGCGAGATGTTCCAGGCGGGAGAGCTGGCTGCCCTGATGACCGACAAGGGCGTGCCGCTCGGCGACGCGGACGCCTGATGGCCCGGGCGCCGCTGGTCCCGCGCGAGGACCGCGAGGTCTTCGTTGTCCCGCTTGAGGTGCGTCCCGAACACATCGACGCCAATGGCCACGTCAACAATGTGGTCTATGTCGGCTGGCTGCAGGACGCCGGCACTGCCCACTGGAATGCCCGGTTCGATGACGCCACGCGCGCCCGCTGGTCGTGGGTCGCGCTCCGGCATGAGGTCGATTATCTGCGCGGCATAGAGCCGGGTGCTACCGGCGTCGTCGCCCGCACCTGGGTCGGCGACCCCCAGGGGCCCCGCTTCAACCGCTATGTCCGGATCGAGGACGGACAGGGGCGTTTGTGCGCCCAGGGCGTGTCCGAATGGTGCCTCGTCGACGCCCGCACCCTGCGTCCTCACCGGATCGCGGGCGAGATGATCGCCCCCTTTGTCGCGACAGTCTGACCTTTTGCGCGGGATGGCGGGTGGAAAAGGCTTGAACCGACCGGCCTTTGCGTGAACGATCACCGGCTTGGGTGGGCGGATGAAGAGGTACCGGATGCGACGGATCGTGCCGACGCTGGTAATCGGGATGGTGATGTCGAGCGGGCTCGCGGCCTGCGGCGGCGCAAACACCGAAGAGCTTCAGCGGGAGGCGGTCGGTTGCTCGACCTATTTCACTGTCCTGAATGACCAGATCCTCAGCGGCGATCCGGCCTTTGCCGATCGCGTCATGGCGGCGCTGGTCGATCCGGCCGCAACCGATGCTGATGCGCAGCTGGAGACCATCAACCGCACCCTGGTCGACATGGCCGGGGGCACCGACGCCTGGCGCGCCGAAATCGAACCCGCAGACGTCACCGCCCTCGAAAGCGAACAATCGGCCCTCGCCCGCCGCCACGTCGCCGAAGACCGCTCGACCGAGGCAGCCGAGCGCATTTCAACCTGCGTCGAAACCTGGGAACGCCTGAACCGGTAGGCCCGGCCTCAGTCGTCGCTTGAGGGCGTGTTGATGACCTGGGTCTCGGGCTTGTCGGTGGCGACGATGATGCAGCCGGCCAGCAGCGGGGTGCTGAGGGCGGCGATGGCAGCCACAAGGGTCAGACGGCGAAGCATGGTGATATCCCCCGAAGGATGTGAGTGAACGAAACGCCCGCTGTTTTCGCCTTATCCGCGCGCTGGTGCACGTGAATAATCCTCAATGCACAGGGCCGGGAAGCGTCCTGTTCAGCCCTGGGCGGGGCGATAGGGGTTGGCGACCTGCAGTCGTGTGCCCGGGGCCAGCCCCATTTCCTCAAAGCTCCACCGCAGCTCGACGCCGTCCTTCTCTGGATGGGTGCAACGATCATCCCGCACCCGCCGCAGGGTTACGCGCGCGCCGTCATAGGTTTCGCGCACCACCGGCACCAGATCGCTCTTTTCGGTGCAGCCGTTGCTGCTGATCCAGAACAGGACGGTATCCTGACCGACGGCAGCGGCACGGATCGGTTCGACCACACCGGGGCCGTCCTCGACCGGCGGGCGTCCGCTCAGCCAGTCGGGCAGGACCGCGCACCCCGACACCGCAAGGGCGCCAAGCGCCATCGCCCCGATCAGACCGATAGATGTGCGATGTGGTGACATGGCCTGTGCCCGCGCCTTCCCAAGCGTCAAGAGTGCCTCAATTCGGATCGTTTGGCATCCCCGAACCTGCAACCGTTCACGAAAAAGGGCTCCGGATCGCTCCGGAGCCCGTGTTTCTTGCGCTACCGCTCGGTTCGCGGCGAGCGTTAGCGCCCCAACTTACGAAGAATAATATTCGACGACCAGGTTCGGCTCCATCTTCACCGGGAACGGCACATCGGCCAGTTCCGGCACGCGGACCCAGCGCACCGAGAAGCCGCGATCGCCGACTTCCAGATAGTCCGGAATGTCACGTTCCGACGACTGCATGGCCTCGAGGACCAGCGCCATGTTGCGCGACTTTTCCTTGACCTCGACGACGTCGCCGACCTTCACGCGGTACGAGCCGATGTCGACCTTCTTGCCGTTGACGGTCACGTGGCCGTGGCTGACGAACTGACGGGCAGCCCACACGGTCGGCACGAACTTGGCGCGGTAGACGACGGCGTCCAGGCGCGATTCCAGCAGGCCGATCAGCAGCTCCGAGGTGTTACCCTTGCGGCGGGCGGCTTCCTCATAGGTCTTGGCGAACTGCTTCTCGGTGATGTTGCCGTAATAGCCCTTCAGCTTCTGCTTGGCCTTCAGCTGCAGGCCAAAGTCCGAGACCTTGGACTTGCGGCGCTGGCCGTGCTGGCCGGGGCCGTACGAACGCTTGTTGACCGGGGACTTGGACCGGCCCCACAGGTTCTCACCCATGGCGCGGTCGATCTTGTACTTGGCGCTGTGGCGCTTGGACATGTGTCACTCTCTATCGTGATGCGGCCCGGCATCCCCGATATTGGGAATGCGATCTCAACGGCGGTCCACGCATCGTCCGTCATCAATCCCGCCCCGGTCTTGCGACGGGACGTGAAGGCGGGGCTTATGGCGGCCCCGCCGTCGGGAGTCAACAATCAGCCCCTAGGAAACGGCCTTGGCGTAGAGGTCGTTGACCTCGTTCCAGTTCACGACCGACCAGAAGGCCTTCAGATAGTCGGCCCGCCGGTTCTGGTACTTCAGATAATAGGCGTGCTCCCAGACGTCGGCGCCGAGGATCACCGTGCCCTGCTCGTCGGCCACGTCCATCAGCGGATTGTCCTGGTTGGGGGTCGAGGTGACCTTCAGCTTGCCGTCCTGAACGATCAGCCAGGCCCAGCCCGAGCCGAACTGGCCGGCGCCGGCGGCGTTGAACGCCTCCTTGAACTTGTCCATCCCGCCGAGGTCGCGGTCGATCGCCTCTTTCAGCGCACCCGAGGGCTCGCCCGTCTGGCCTTCGGGGGCCAGCAGCTTCCAGAACAGGGCGTGGTTCCAGTGACCCCCACCGTTGTTGCGCACTGCCTTCGGCAGCTTGGACATGGTCTTGAACATATCTTCCAGCGATTTGCCCTTCAGGCCGTCATCGCCGTCCACGGCGTCGTTCAGCTTGTCGACATAGGCCTGGTGGTGCTTGTCGTGGTGGAAGGTCATCGTTTCCTTGTCGATGGCCGGCTCCAGCGCGTCATAGGCATAGGGAAGGGGGGGCAGGGTGAAGGCCATGTCGGGCTCCTGAGTCTGGGGTAAACCTTGGCCGTACACATAGGTGCGGCGCCTCCAGACCCAAGGGCCGGAGGGCGAATTCGTTCCGAAAATGCCGGGCGGAAGTTGCGGATCAGCCCGCGGTCGCGTGGGCCTTCAGACAGTCGCGCACGGCCCGTTTCAGGTCGCCGGGGATCGAGCCCGGATCCGTGCCCTCGGCCGCGAACACCGCCCGCATCGCTGCGTCATAGCCGTTCGGCAGGGCCGCGATCACGCGCGCCTGTCCCTTGGGGTGGAGGCATACGCCCAGCTTGACGCACAGCTCGGCAAACATGGCGTCGTAGTCAGGCTCTGCCATGGTCAGGCCCTCAGCCGTTTTGCGTGAAAGGCCAGATGATCCGCGATGAAACTGGCCATGAAGAAATAGGAATGGTCATAGCCGGGCTGCATCCGCAAGGTCAGACGCTGGCCCGCCGCTTCGGCGGCCGCCGTCAGCAGCTCGGGTTTAAGCTGTTCGACCAGAAAGCCGTCGGCATCGCCCTGATCGATCAGGATGTCGTCGAACTGGCCGTTGGCCACGCCCGCCTCGATCAGAAGCGACGCGTCGTGCCGGGCCCAGCGCTCGCGATCGGGCCCCAGATAGGCGGTCAGGGCCTTTTCTCCCCACGGGCAGCGGGTGGGCGAGGCGATCGGCGCAAAGGCCGAGACCGAGGCGAACAGATGCGGATGGTTCAGCGCCAGCGTCAGCGCCCCGTGCCCGCCCATCGAATGGCCGAGGATGGCCCGCCGTCCCGTGGTCGGGAACTCCGCGTCGATCAGCTCGACCAGATCGCGGGTGACATAGGTCTCCATGCAGAAATGCGGAGCCCACGGTGCCTCGGTCGCATCGACATAGAAGCCGGCGCCCTGGCCCAGATCATAAGCCTCGTCATCGGCCACGCCCTCTCCGCGCGGGCTGGTGTCGGGCGCCACGACGATCAGACCCAGCCGCGCCGCCGCCTCATAGGCCCCGGCCTTGGTGGTGAAATTGTCCTCGGTGCAGGTCAGGCCCGACAGCCAGATGACGACCGGGAACGGTCCTTCACCCGGCGGCACGAACACCGACAGCTTCATCGCTGTGCCGGTGGCAGTGCTGTCGTGGCTCAGATAGCGAAGCGTCCCGCCGTGGACGACATGGGTCTTCAGCGTGTCCACGGCGGGAGGTCTCCTTCAGTCGTGATCCTTGCCGGCGGTCTTGTCGCCACGCGCGAGAGCGAACACCACGCTCGACAACGCCGCCAGGGCGATCAGGTTCGGCAGGGCCATGGCGGCGTTCGAGATGTCGCCCATGCGCCAGACGAACTCGATGTGCTGGAACGATCCGACAAAGATCATCACAACCCACAGCAGGCGCCACGGAATGGCGACGCCCTGTCCGAACAGATGGGTCGCCGCCCGCTCCCCGTAATAGCTCCAGGTCAGCAGGGTGGTGAAGACGAACAGGATCAGCGCCAGCGACACCACGAAGCCGCCAAGCGTGGTCGAGCCGAACAGCATCTGCGGGAACACCGCCGAGAAGGCCGCCAGCGTCATCTCGAAGCCGCGCAGGTCCGAGTTCCAGACATGCTCGACCGTGCCGGCGCCGGCGGGGAAGGACCCCTGCACCGTCAGCATCACCAGACCCGTCATGGTGCAGATGATCATGGTGTCGATGAAGGTGCCCATCATGGCGAACCGGCCCTGACGCGCCGGATCGTCGGTCTTGGCCACGGCGTGGGCCATGGGGGTCGAGCCCTGACCGGCCTCGTTCGAGAACAGGCCGCGCGCCACACCGGCCCGGATGGCCATCATCACGCCTGCGCCGACAAAGCCGCCGGTCGCCGCCGTGCCGCTGAAGGCGCTGCCGAAGATCAGGCCGAAGGTGGCCGGCAGATCCTCGATGTTCAGGATCAGGGCCAGCAGCGCCAGCAGCAGATAGGACACGGCCATGACCGGCACGACCTTTTCGGCCACGCTGCCGATCGACTTGATGCCGCCGATAATGACGATGAAGACAGCGGCCGCCACGATCAGGCCCGCGCCCCATTCGGTCACGGGGACCAGATTGGTGATCGAGTCGGCGATCGAATTGGCCTGGATCATATTGCCGGTGGCGACCGCAGAGAACAGCGTGCCGAGGCAGAACAGGATGGCCAGCCAGCTCCACTTCTTGCCAAGGCCTCTGCGGATATAGCTCATTGGTCCGCCGCGATAGGCGCCGTCCGGGCCGACATCGCGGAAGCGGATGGCGAGCGAGCCCTCGGCAAAGGCGAGGGCCATGCCGAACAGCGCCGTCACCCACATCCAGAACAGAGCGCCGGGTCCACCCAGGGTGATGGCGGTCGCAACGCCGGCCAGGTTACCCGTACCGACCTGACCCGACAGGGCGGTCGACAGGGCCGCGAACGGCGAGATCTCGCCCTTGCCGGACGGGTCCTTTTTGAACAGGCCGGCGAAGGCCTCGCCCAGCTTCAGGATCGGGTAGAAACGCAGCCCGATCATGATCCAGGCGCCGATGCCCAACAGCACGATCACCATGGGCGGGAAGGGGATCAACTCCTCCCCGTTCCATAGTCCGGCCCAGATGAAGTCGCTGACGTTGCTGACCTGGTCGTAAAAGGCCTGCACGCCTGCGGGCGTCGCTGCTTCGCTCATTCCCCATTCCCCCGGGATGCCGATGAAAGCGGGCACCATAACCGGCTGTCCCGGAATGGGAACGATTTTCTGACCGCGCGGTGTTACCCCGGTCGGTGAAGCGCGCAGACCTTGTTCCCCGACGGATCGCGCAGGTAGGCCAGGATCAGGGCGCCGAACGGGCCGTTGCGCTCGCCGGGCGGATCTTCGATGGCCGTACCGCCGGCCGCTACCCCGGCGTCATGAAAGGCCTGGACCATGTCGGCCGTCTTCGCGGCAAAGCCGATGGTGCCGCCATTGGCGTGACAGGCGGGCTCCCCGTCGATCGGTTTGCCGACGGCAAAGGCCCCCATGCGCGTGCGCCACCAATAGCGGCCCTTCGCGTCCGGACCCTGCGCCGGCTCATGCCCCAGCGCGCCCAGCACGGCATCATAGAAGCGGCGCGATGCCTCGACGTCATTGGCGCCGACAGTGATGTGGGTGAACATGGACTCCCTCCCCAAAGTGTTCGTCGTCAGTGATCCTGACCATATCCGTTGCTTTTGGCAACTGTCCTGATTTCTGCCCCGAGGTTGAAATCGTCGTCACCCGCATCCGCACGGGCCGGGCCCGGCCTCTTCCCTTTGACAGCAAGGGAGAACCATCATGTCACCACGTCGCCTGACCGCCCTCGGGGCGGGTTTCCTCCTGGCCGGCCTGTATCTGGCCCTGGGCGCCTGCGCCCCCACCTCCGGGGCCCGGACTGCAGTCGAGGACTATCCGGCCATCCATCTCGCCCTCGGCGACATTCGGACGGACCAGCCGGATGCCCCGCTGCGTCTGGTTGAGCGTATCGATGAGACGGCAGCCGACCACTGTGCCCGCAACGGTCCGCTGCTGACCCCGGCCCGGCACAGGACACAGCCCGCCTACTGTATCGACGGTGTGCGTGCCGAACTGGTCCGGTCCCTGCCGCCCGGGCTCCGCGCCCTCTACGACCGGGGACGCGCCGTCGGCGTCGCGGGGGCCGCCCCCTAGAACACCACCACGCTGCGGATGCTCTTGCCCTCGTGCATCAGGTCAAATGCCGTGTTGATGTCTTCCAGCGGCATTGTGTGGGTGATCATCGGGTCGATCTCGATCTTGCCGTCCATGTACCAGTCGACGATGCGCGGCGTGTCGGTGCGACCGCGCGCGCCGCCAAAGGCACTGCCGCGCCAGACCCGGCCAGTGACCAGCTGGAACGGGCGGGTGGCGATCTCCTTGCCGGCCTCGGCCACGCCGATGACGATGCTCTCGCCCCAGCCCCGGTGGCAGGCCTCGAGTGCCTGACGCATCACCGTGGTGTTGCCCGTGCAGTCAAAGGTGTAGTCCGCCCCGCCGCCGGTCAGCTCGACCAGATGCGCGACGACATCCGACACATCCTTCGGATTGACGAAATGGGTCATGCCGAATTTGCGGCCCCACTCTTCCTTGTCGTTGTTGATGTCCACGCCGACGATCATGTCGGCCCCGACCATCTTCAGCCCCTGGATGACGTTCAGGCCGATGCCGCCCAGACCGAAGACGACGCAGTTGGCGCCCGGCTCGACCCTGGCCGTATTCACCACCGCGCCCACGCCCGTCGTCACGCCGCAGCCGACGTAGCAGGCCTTGTCGAACGGCGCGTCCTTGCGGATCTTGGCCAGGGCGATCTCGGGCAGGACGGTGTAGTTCGAGAAGGTCGAGCAGCCCATATAGTGGGCGATGGCCTGACCCTTGTAGCTGAACCGCGAGGTGCCGTCGGGCATCAGCCCCTTGCCCTGCGTTCCCCGGATCGCCGTGCACAGATTGGTCTTGCGGCTCAGGCAGCTTTTACACTGCCGGCATTCCGGCGTGTACAGCGGGATCACGTGATCCCCGACCTCGACCGAGGTCACGCCCGGCCCGACCTCGACCACCACGCCTGCGCCCTCATGGCCCAGAATGCTCGGGAAGATGCCCTCGCTGTCCAGCCCGTCCAGCGTATAGGCGTCGGTGTGGCAGATGCCCGTCGCCTTGATCTCGACCAGCACCTCGAACGCCTTGGGCCCCTCCAGATCGACCTCGACAATCTCCAGAGGCTTCTTCGCTTCAAAGGCTACGGCGGCGCGGGTCTTCATGGGGGAGGGCTCCTGAATTGCTGGCGGCACCCTAGGCGAGGCCGACGGTGCTATGAAGGGCCATGCAGCACAGAAATATCGTCATCCTGACCGGGGCGGGCATTTCGGCGGAGTCCGGCGTGCCGACCTTTCGCGCCTCGGACGGCCTGTGGATGGGCCACCGGATCGAGGATGTCGCGACGCCCGAGGCCTTTCACCGCGATCCGGCGACCGTCCACGAATTCTACAATGCCCGGCGGCGTCAGCTGGCCGAGGTGCAACCCAATGCCGCGCACCGGGCGTTGGCCGAGCTTGCCGCGCGCTGGCCAGGGGCGCTGACACTGGTCACCCAGAATGTCGATGACCTGCACGCCCGCGCCCATGCGGAGGTGGTGCCCGCCCCGGGCTTTCGCCTGATCCCCATCCATGGCGAACTGTTGAAGGCCGCCTGCACCCGCACCGGCCGGATCAGCGACTGTCCCGGCGACCTGACGGTCGACAGTGTCTCCCCCCATCACCCCGGGGGTCGCCTTCGTCCGCACATCGTCTGGTTCGGCGAAATGCCGCTGGAGATGGAGGCCATCCACGACGCCTTGCAGGCCTGCGACCTGTTCGTCGCCATCGGCACCTCGGGGGCGGTCTGGCCCGCGGCCGGCTTCGTCGAGATCGCCCGCCGCACCGGCGCCCGCACGGTCGAGCTGAACCTCGAACCCTCGCTGATTTCGGACCTGTTCGACGAGACGCACCACGGCCCCGCGACCGAGATCGTCCCGGCCTTCGTCGAGACGCTTCAGGCAACAGACTAGGTCTCGCCCGCCCCCTGCTTCGCCGCCATCCGCGCCAGCAGCCGCCCGCGCCCCTTGGCCAGCGCATGGATCACGCCGCGAAAGGTCGCCACCTCCTGCGCGCTGAACCCGGCCCGGCCCAGCATGACGCGCAGGTTCTGGCTCATCGACGGCTTCTTCTCCGGGGGATGGAAAAAGCCGCCCGCCTCCAGCTCTGTCTCCAGATGTTCGTACATGCCGACCAGCAGGTCGTTCGACGCGGGCGGGTCGCCTTCGCGGAAGCGCGGCGGCGGGGCATCCAGGACCAGCGTCCGCCACTCATAGGCATTGATGGCCACCGCCTGCGCCAGATTCAGCGAATGGTGCCGGGGGTCGATCGGGATGGTGGTGATCCCCTGGGTCAGGGCGATGTCGGTGGTCTCAAGCCCCGCGCGCTCGCCGCCGAACAACAGGCCGACCGTCAGCCCCGAGGCCCGGTCGTCATACAGCAGACGCGCTGACTCGCGCGGGGTCCGCACCGGCATCCGCGTCTCGCGCGGGCGGGCCGTGGTGGAAAACACCGTGTTCAGGTCGGCGACCGCTTCGGCGACGCTGTCGAACACCTTCACCCCGTCCAGCACCCAGTCCGCACCGGATGCCGTGGCCCAGGCGCGGTCCTGCGGCCAGCCGTCCCTGGGGCTGACCAGCCGCAGCTGGTCGAGGCCGAAATTGGCCATCACCCGTGCCACCGCCCCGATGTTGTCGGCCAGTTGCGGCTTGTCGAGAATGATGACGGGCGGCGTGGGATCCGGCGTATCGGCCAAGGCTCAGTCCTGACCGATCATGGCCAGCCACGGGTCGGTGGTGCCGGCTTCGACTTCGGACACCTTGACGTTCGGCCAGCCGACCGAGCGGGTTCCCGCCTCGCGCCAGGCCAGCACGATCAGGTCGCGCAGTTCCGATGCCGCCGCCGCCAGTCGGACGGTTGCGAAATTCACGCCGCGCGGATCGGCCTCGACGAAACCACCGGCCTTCTCCAGCCGATAGAAGGGCACAACCTCGCCTAGCGACACCAGCAGGTAATCGGCCGTGCGGGCGCGCAGCTCGAAGCCGTCCAGACGCGGCGCCGTCATGGCCGCCTCAATTCCCTGCAGATTGACCCGGTCACGGACAAAGTCGCCCTCGAACATGCCGTGGGTCTGGCGCGATCGGGTGAAGCCCTCGGGATTGTCGGTGTTCCGGTCCCAACCGTTGTAGTGGATGGTCGTGTGCAGGGGCTGGGCCCCGTCGCCGATGTAGTGGGACAGCATACCGATATCGCGCAGGATCAGGGCCTCACGCCGCAGCCGGTCCTCGCGGTACCAGGCCTGACGCGCCAGATCGGTCTCGCGCGCTTCCGCGGCCACCAGGATGCGCCAGTAGGCAAAGTCCTGAACCACCTGCTGCCAGGCATCCATGATCGCATAGGGCAGGTATCCGGCGTCATTGACCTTGATCCCGGCGGCCAGCAACTGGGCGTCATATTCGGACTTGAGCGTCGGCAGGTCGCGGATGTGCGGCCCGGCTTCGGTCATGATGCGGCCGTCCGCGATCATGTCGACGAAGTGGGCCGTGTCGCGCTCGCGGTCGTGGGGCTGGCCTCCGCCCTTCCAGCGGTCGGGCTCGCGCGACAGTTCGCCCACCTGGGCGGCGGCTTCCTGGGTGCGCAGGAAAGCCGGCATTTCCTCGGGCAGGGCGCGCATGGCGGCCTGTCCGACCATCCGGTGTCCACTCGCGCCCCATGCGGCGACGTCCGCGGCGGGCAAGACGATCAAGGTCAGGGCGACGGCGGCGGCGATCAGGCGTTTCATGGCAGGGCTCCGGCAACTGGGGCGGGGTTAAATCCATGCGGCGATGGCGTCCAGCGGCTTCTTGTCCAGCGCGGCCAGCGGCACGGTGGCGTCGTCTGCCGGGTGGCCCGCCACCAGCAGCAGGAACGGCTTTTCCTCCGCAGGCCGCCCGCAGATCTCGCTCAGGAAGCTCATCGGCGCGGGCGTGTGGGTCAGGGTGGCAAGGCCGGCCCTGTGAAGGGCCGCGATCAGCAGGCCCGTGGCGATGCCGACGCTCTCGGTGACGTAGTAGTTCTTCCTGGCATCGCCGGGCCGGGGCCCGCCGCGCTTCTGGGCAAAGATGGCGATCAGCACCGGCGCGACCTCCAGAAACCCCTTGTCCGGGTCGGTGCCCAGCGGCGCCAGCGCCTCCAGCCACTCCTGCGGCGCCTTGGTCTCGTAGAACGCCTTTTCTTCGGCCTCGGCGGCTTCGCGGATACGGGCCCGGGCGTCCGCGCTCTCGATCACGGAAAAGAACCACGGCTGGTGGTTGGCCCCCGACGGCGCCGACCCGGCGGTCAGCAGGGCCTGTTCGACGACCGCGCGGGGCACGGGCCGATCCGAGAATTCGCGCACGGTGCGCCGGCGGCCCATCTCCGCGCGAAAGTCAGTGGCCCGGGCAACGGCCTCGGCATCCGACAGGACCGCATAGCCGACCAGCGGCGTCGAGGGGTGATCCTTCATCGGGCGGCTCCACGGCAGTGAGCGCCCTTCATAGCCCGGCAGGGGTTCAGGGTTCCACCCGCACCGGAATGACGACGGTGCGCAGCTGCCGTTCCGGCTCCCATCCGGGGGCCTCGACCAGCACCAGCTCGCCCTCGCCGGGTGCTAGAGCCTTCAGGTGGAACACGAACCAGCTGGCCCCGCCGGTCGCGCCGCCATCCCGCTGGCTGGTGTCTGTGGGCGCCGTCTCCGTTCTCAGCAGCTCAAACTGATCCGGCAGGGTCGTGATCTGCCAGTCGAAATTCGAGCTCAGCGTCAGCGCCATGGTTTGCCCGACGCGCATTGTCGCCGAACCGTCCCCCTCATCAACGACAAGTGCGACTCCCTCGGGGAGCGGTGGGGGCAGGGAGGTGTCTTTCATGTCCGGCGACACCCTGTCGCAGCCTGCCAGCGCCAGCACCGTGACGGCAATCCCGGCCAGCAGTAGAAGTCTCAGAAGACGCATGATTCTTCTCCCTTCGCGCTTACCCTGACCGGAACCGGTCCACAGGCCAACCCACGGGAGCTGACGGGACACCGCTTCGCCTGCCGTCTTCTTGTCCCATTCGGCGGGCAAACACCCGGCGCCGGTCGGTTCGAGGATCGGTGATATGGCGATTCCTTCATGCTCAAGACCCTTGCTCTGGTGCTGGCCCTGGTGACCCCCGCGGTCGCCTCATCCATCGACCCGGTGCCCTATGAAGCGCTGGTCTCGGCCGAGGCCGAAGCGGCCGAGCATGGGTTTGCCCCGGATGTCTGGCTGTCTCTGGACGAGGATCAACGGGCCCTGGCCGTGCGCGAGGCCGACTGGATGCTGTCGGCGCGCATGTATCACGCAGGTGGCGGTGGAGCGACGGGCAACGACTCGCTCGGCTGCCGTCCGATCGCCATGCGCACCGTCGCCATCGACCCCCGCGTCGTGCCCCGCCGCACGCGTCTGTTTATCAAGGAAACGGTCGGTCTGGTGCTGGCCGACGGCACGATCCACGACGGCTACTGGTACGCCTCGGACACCGGCGGCGCCATCAAGGGCAACAAGATCGACCTCTACACCGGCCACGGCCGCGGCTCGATGGCCCCGGTCACGCCGCTGAACATGCGCTCGCTGACGGTGGTTCGGGCCGGCACCTTCGACGGCTGCCCGCCCGCCTGGAATTAAAACCGGCGCTTGCCCGTCACGGTCTCGAAGAACATCCGCCAGTCGCCCATCAGGCTCCACAGCGGGTATTTGAAGGTCGCGGGCCGGTTCTTCTCGAAGAAGAAATGCCCGACCCAAGCAAAGCCATAGCCGACCAGCGGCATGGCCAGCAGCCACCATGCGTTCATCGTCACGATCGCCAGGGCCAGCACGACCAGCACCAGCGCTGACCCCACCACGTGGATGCGCCGGCACGTCCGGTTCGAATGCTCGTGGATGTAATACGGATAGAAGGCCTCGAACGAGGCGAACCGGTCCTCAGGGGCGTGCGTGCTCATGGGCAAACACTGTCCCCCGATCTCCCCGATGGCAAGACCTTAGATCAGCCCGCGCGCTTGTGCGGCTTGCCGGCCTTCTTGAACGGCGGCTTGGTCCGGGCAGGCGGGGGCGCACCCTCGACCCGGGGCTTGGGCGCTCCGCCCTTGAACGGGGCATTGCCGCGCAGCTTGCCATTCGACTTGGGATCGCCCTTGGCCTTCCACGGCTTGCGGTCCTCTGCGGGCGCCGCGTCAGTCCGGGGCTGGAACGGCGGCTTCCTGGTCTTCCAGGCCGGACGCGGCCGCTCGCCACCGTCAGCCTCGCCCTCAGCGCGCGGAGCATAGGGCTTCTTGACGAAGGGGCGCTTCGGCCGGGCCTCATAGGCATTGTCGGGTGCGGACGACGGGGTGATCGCCACCTCGGCATTCTTGGCCGAGGCCAACGATGACTTGAAGCCTTCGACGGCGGGCAGGGCGATCTCGAACCGGGTCTCGTGCGACAGGATGCGGATCGAGCCGATGTCGCGCTTGGTGATCCCGCCCAGACGGCAGATCACGGGGATCAGCCATTTGGGATCGGCCTGTTTGCCCTCGCTGTGACGGCCCACATCGACGCGGAACCAGGTCACTTCGTGCGGTTGCAGCCGCTCGGTCGGCCAGGCGGTAGCCGCATCGCCGCGCTCCTTGCGGGCCGGACGTTCGCCCGGATCGGTCAGGTCTTCCGGCGCCGGCATCTTGGCGCGCTGCAGGCGGATGAAGGCGCTGGCGATTTCCTCGGGGCTGCGCTCGGCCATCAGCTTCTTCGCCAGGGCGAAATCCTCGTCCGTCACGGCTTCATCGAAGATCGAGCCGGCGATCAGGCGCGCCTCGTCCTGCGCCCGGATGGCGTCGGCGCCCGGCGCCGCGTCCCAGCTGGCCTCGACCCCGGCCGACGAGATCAGCATCTCGGCCCGGCGGCGTTTCGGATTGGGCACCAGCAGGACGGACACGCCCTTCTTGCCCGCCCGGCCTGTCCGGCCCGACCGGTGCAGCAGGGTCGCCCGGTTGACCGGCAGCTCGGCATGGATGACCAGCCCTAGGTCCGGCAGGTCCAGCCCGCGCGCGGCCACGTCGGTCGCCACACAGACCCGTGCCTGACCGTCGCGCAGCGCCTGCAGCGCATCGGTGCGCTCGCGCTGGCTCAACTCGCCCGACAGGCCGACCGACTGGAAGCCGCGCTCGCGCAGGGCCGCCTGCAGATGTTTGACCGACTCGCGCGTCGAGCAGAACACCAGCGCGCCGGGGGCCTCGAAGAAGCGCAGCACATTGACGACGGCGTGTTCGATCTGGTTCGGCGCGATCCGCATGGCGCGGTATTCGATGTCGCCGTGCGGCTGGCTCTTGTTGGTGGTGTCGATCCGCACCGCATCGCGCTGATAGCGTTTGGCCAGAATGGCAATCTCACGCGCGATGGTGGCCGAGAACAGCAGCGTCCGGCGCTCGGCCGGCGACTGGTCGAGGATGAACTCGAGGTCCTCGCGAAATCCCATGTCGAGCATTTCGTCGGCCTCATCCAGCACCACCAGCTTCAGCTCCGACAGGTCCAGATTGCCCCGGTCGATGTGATCTTTCAGGCGGCCGGGCGTGCCGATAACGATATGGGTGCCCCAGCCCAGGGCGCGGGCTTCCTTGCGGGCATCCATTCCGCCGACGCAGGTGGCGAGCTTGGCGTCCGTCCCGGCGTACAGCCAGGTCAGTTCGGTCGCGACCTGCAGGGCCAGTTCGCGCGTCGGCGCAATCACCAGCGCCAGCGGCTTGCCCGCCTTGCCGAACCGTTCGGCCTCGCCCAAAAGGGTCGGCGCCGCCGCCAGCCCAAAGGCCACCGTCTTGCCCGATCCGGTCTGGGCAGAGACCAGCAGGTCCGATCCCGAATGGTCGCCCTCCAGCACAGCGGCCTGCACCGCCGTCGGCTCGGCATAGCCACGGTCGGCAAGGGCGCGATCAAGCGCGGGGTGGGTCACGGGAAACGGCATCGACAGTCCTGAACAGCAAAGAGGGGTCGCCGAAACGACCGCGCCCGGCCAAGGCATGAACCTCGGGCCGGGCGATGGGGAAGGCGCCTCTATACACGGATAAAGGCCATGGTGGGGCGGGTTGTGCCTATCCGGCTTTCGGCGGCAGGCTGAACAGGTCGGCAAAGGTCTCAAACACCCCCCGGTCGCCGACCTCGAACGCCGCGTCGGCCAAGGGCATGTCCGCATAGATCGCGCCCGCCACGGCCTCTGGCGTCGATGTCAGTCGCACATCAGCAGGGTCCGGTCGGCCACGCCCGGTGGTCAGCGCACCGCCCTCAATCCGGGCGAAATAGCTCTCTCCGCCCAGCTCAAAGGCCACGGTCATGTCCCGCACACCCGGCGTCGGTGCATACATGGTCCGCAGCGACAGCATCAGCGACACGGCACTCAGCGGCAGGGTCGGGTCGTGCCGGGGTGAACGCGCGGCCCAGCGGCCCAGCACCTTCAGCGCCTCCTCCAGCTCGAGGCCCCAGTCGGTCAGCTCATAGACCTGCACCCCGGCGGGCGGCTCCAGCCGACGTCTGCGGATCACGCCCGAGTCTTCCAGCCCCGCCAGCTTCTGGGTCAGGACATTGGCCGACAGACCGGGCAGGGCGGCCCGCAGATCGCTGAACCGCCTCGGCCCCAGCATCAGCTCCCGCGCCACCAGCAGGGCCCAGCGCTCGCCGACCAGCTCCAGGGCATGCGCCGTGCCGCAGGCATCATCATACGGTCGGCTCGACCTGCTGGTTATCTTTCCTAACTTCATTGTTGACAAATGTAACTCAATCGGGCGTCCTGCTCAACGGAAACGTAACAGGAGCCCCCCATGGCCTTTCTCGACATCACCGTCATCCCGGTCCCGACCGCCAACAAGGCCGCCTATCTGGAGCATTCGCGCCAGTCGACGGTCTTCTTCAAGGAACAGGGCGCCCTGAAGGTGACCGAGTGCTGGGGTGAGGATGTGCCTGACGGCAAGGTTACCGACTTCAAAAAGGCCGTTCAGCTCAAGACGGACGAGACCGTCGCCGTCGGCTGGATCACCTGGCCCGACAAGGCCACCCGCGACAAGGCCTGGGAAACCCTGATGCAGGACGAGCGCATGATGAAGCTGGATATGCCGTTCGACGGCAAGCGTATGATCTTCGCGGGTTTCGACGTGCTGATCGACGGGTAGGAGCGGCGCCTCAGACCTCGACGAGGGCTCCGGCGCCCGCAGCCGTGTGGTCGACCCTGTAGCGCTTCACGGCCCTGAGCTCGTAAGGCTTGGTGACGATGGTCGAGACGGCCATCAGGGCGACGTCGGCGCGCCCGGGCGTCAGGGTCATCAGCACAAATCCCTTCGAGGCCTGGTCGCAGAAGACGACCTCCTCATTGGCGGCCGACAGGGCCATACCGAGCGGCAGATTGCCAAGCGCGTCGGCGGGCGACGGGCTGGACACGGCGCTGGTGCCGAACTCCACCGCCCGGCGCTCGCCGGCATAGTCGTGCAGCGCATTGACCCAGAACGCGTGGCTGTCGCCGGCCAGGACCAGTGGTTGGACCCCGGCCTCGCGGAAGGTCCGATACAGGCGCTCCCGGGCCGCGGGGAAGCCGTCCCAGGCATCCAGGTTGAATGGTACGCCCAGTTTGAACAGGCCGATCACCTGTTCCACCTGCGCCCGGATCTCCGGCGTCAGGCCGGCCAGCATGCGCTCGATCTGGGCCGGGGGCAGCATCGTCGTGACATCGGGGCCCTGCACCCGGGCCATCACAACCTGATTGCCCAGGACTTGCCAGGGGCGGCCGGCCTGACGCGACGCGGCCAGCTCCCGGCCCAGCCAGGCGCGCTGGCTGTCGCCCAGCAACTCCCGCGCGGGGTCGTTACGCCGGGCCATGAAGGCCTCGACGTCGGGCACCGGCGTGCCGTCCGGACCCGGCCTCATCGTCAGATCGCCATGGTCGAGCGGCGCCGTACGCGCGGTCAGCCGCGTCTCGACCATCATCAGACTGGCCAGATCGCCGAAGTGGAAGGTCCGGTTGATCGCTTCGGACAGTGTGCCCGGTGCCGGCTCGCGGATCGGCATCCATTCGTAATAGGCCTTCAGCGCCGCTGCCTTGCGGGCAGCATAGTCACCCTCGGTCTCGGGCTGGTGGCTCTCGGCGCCGCTGACCCAGCTGTCGTTGGTAACCTCATGGTCGTCCCAGACGCAGATGAACGGCGCCCGGGCATGGGCGGCTTGCAGGTCAGGGTCGGTCTTGTACTGGGCGTGCCGGCGGCGATAGTCGGCCAGGCTGACGATCTCGTGCGGCGGATCCGGCAGGCGATTCAGGCGTCGACCGGTCGCCATGCCATAGGCGTTGTCGTCTGCTCCGTACTCATAGATGTAGTCGCCGAGGTGCACCACGGCATCCAGGCGCTCCAGCCTGGCAATGGCGTCATGGGCATTGAACAGCCCACCTGGATATAGCTGGCACGAGACGACCGCGAGGGTGACCTTGGGCGTCGCCCCTGCAGGCAGGGTCCGGGTCCGCCCGACCGGAGATACTGCATTTCCCACGCGGAACCGGAAATAATAGTCTCGTCCCGCCGCAAGGCCGGTGACGACGTGTTTGACCGTATAGTCGCGCCCGCCGCCGGTGGTCAGGGTGTGGGCGGTCGCCCCGGCCAGATCGGATGAACCGGCGATCTCAAGGGTTACGGTAAGCGTGCCATCGAAGCCCTCGGGGGGTGTGACGCGCGTCCACAGCACGACGGAATCCGCCGCCGGATCACCGCTGGCCACGCCGTGGTCAAAGCGAACATCGACCGCCGCGACCGGAGCCAGGTCGGGCGCGGTGGCACACGACGCCGTACCGGCCCCGAACAGGCCCAGGAGGCCGCGGCGATCGATCTTCATGGCGGCGGGCTCCTAGTAGCGCAGGCGGACCGACAGGCCCCAGGTCAGGGGGCGGCCGGCGATGAAGGTCGGCATGCCGAGGGCGTCACCGGTGTTACCGGCATCCTTGACATGTTCCTCGTCCAGCAGGTTCTCGCCGAACGCCTCAACGGTCCAGTCGCCCGAGGTGGGCTGATAGCGAACCCGTAGGTTCAGCAAGCCATAGGCATCCTGGAACTCATCCTGGGCCGTGTCCGGAACAAAGTTCGACACCTGCAGCGCAGGGATGTCGTTGTCATCGCTGAAGAAGACCTTCGACTGCCAGGTGTACGTCGGCTGAACCTCGAACGCGCCGCCCGCGACCGGAACGGTCCACACGGCCCCGATCGAGGCCATGTGATCGGGCGACAGCCGGAACCGGTTGCCGTCATAGACGCCGGATTCAAAGCGTGAGTGGTTGTAGCCGTAGGTGCCGAACAGCTGGATCGTGTCCGTCGCCAGGAAGTCGAACTGCCCCTCAAAGCCCCAGGCGCTGGCTTCACCGGCGTTGGTGACGATGAAGCGGGTGCCGTCCTGGATAGTCGTCTGGAAATTCTCGTAGTCGTACCGATAGACCGAGCCGTCCAGACGCAGGCGTCCGTCGGCCGCCGCATATTTGGCCCCGACTTCAAAGCTGTCGACCGTCTCGGCATCGACCTCGGTAAAGGTCGGGTTGCCCAGCGGGGCCGAGGGCGACCGGGCGCTCAGCACCTTGGGGCGACGGCCGCGGGCATAGTTGGCGTACAGGCTGGCATTGTCCGACACGGCATAGCGGGCCGTCAGACGCCAGGTCATGCCGTCGTCCTCCAGGTCGCCATAGACAAAGTCGCCGTTGTTGGGCGTCGGCTGCGACGTCAGACCGAAGGGCGGGAAACCGGCCGAGGGTGGCAGGCCAACCGAACCCGGCGTCGCCAGCCCGCCGACCACGCCATTGGCAAAGGCGCCCAGGGCTGCGGCCTGGGTCAGGGCTTCGGGTGTGCCGATGGCGACCAGAGCCGCGATCTGGGCCTGGACCTGTTGCACGGCCAGCAGGCCGCCGAGGATTGACCGGCCATTGTTCAGCTCGCTGGCAAAGCCGGTGGTCTTGTCGTCGCGCGTGTAGCGAAGACCGCCCGAGACCTCGAACCGGTCGGTGACCTGGAACGTGACATCGCCGAACACATCCCAAGAGGTCAGCTCGCTGCTGTTGGTCGGGGTTTCGATGTGGACCGGCTTGAGATTGGCGGCGATGCCGGGGATGGCCGGACCGGGCAGGCCAAAGCCGGCCAGGATCGGGTTCAGAATGGCCGGTGAACCGTAGAAGGCGGCCGGCAGGGTGTTGACGCCGTTCGCCAGCGGATTGCCGTCCAGCAGACCGGCCAGCTGGGCCAGCGCCATGCGCTCGTCGAACTGGGTCGGGGTGCGCTGATAGCCTTCCTCGCGGAACCAGCCGCCGCCGATGAAGCCGGTGACACGGCCGCCATTGTCGTAATTCAGGCGCACGTCCTGGCTCCACTGTTCGCCAAAGGCCTCTTCGGCAGCGGTCAGGATCGGCAGGGAGACGCCATCGGCATCGAACGTCTCATACGAGTCGAAGCGGCGGTAGGCCGTCGTGGAGTTCAGGGTCAGCGAGTTTGAAAGGTCCAGCCGGCCCAATCCCGTCACACCCCAGACGTCGCGGTCCAGACCCAGAACCTTGCCGCCGTCAAAGGTGGCCGTAGGGGTCAGGGCTGCGCCCTCCCACGGCGCGCGTCCACCCAGCACGGTGCCGGTTGTCGGATCGGCGGGCTCATAGGCTATCGATTTGAACGAAGTGCCGGTGGTGTCGTCGGTCTGATAGTTGGCGATGACGTCAAAGCGGAAGGCGTCGTTCGGCTCGAAAGCGATGCCGAGGCGATAGGCTTCGGTGTTCACGCTGTTGTAGTCGGGGCCACCCAGCAGGTTCTCGACATAGCCGTCCTGGCGCTTCAGGCGGGTCGCAAAGCGCACGCCGATCATATCCCCGAGCGGCAGGTTGATCATCAGGTCGGTGCTCACCAGACCATAGTTGCCGGCCCGCAACTCGGCGGCCGAGTCGATCATCCCGGGACGGGCGCGGTTCTGGACGATGTTCACGGCACCGATCAGCGCGCCACGACCGTAGAGGGTCGACTGCGGGCCCTTGGCCACCTCAATGCGCTCCAGATCGAACAACTCGACGAACGAGCCGCGCGCCTTGGAGATCGACACACCATCCTGGAAGACCGAAACCCGGGGTTCGGTAGTCGAGGCCCCGTCATCCGAGGTGATGCCGCGCATCACAAATCCCGGATTGTTGGGCGACTGGTTCTGCACCAGGAAGCC
Source organism: Neptunomonas phycophila (assembly GCA_964224415.1). GTDB lineage: Bacteria > Pseudomonadota > Alphaproteobacteria > Caulobacterales > Caulobacteraceae > Brevundimonas. The sequence goes on along the minus strand of CAXQIE010000010.1, from coordinate 36,371 downwards.
GGGCACGAACGCCGAAAGGGCCTCGAAGTCCTGAATACCAAGATCCTGCAAACGCTCGCCGGAATAGGTCGTCAGCGCAAAGGGCACCTCGACCGGGTCCTGGGCGCGCAGCTGGGCGGTGACGATGATCTCGTCCAGCTGGGTCGTCGGGTCGGCGTTGTGGGCCAAGGCCGACCCGGCAGACAGTGCAAGAGCGCCCATCGCGCTCGTCAGAAGCAAGGTTTTCTGAAATTGAATACGCATGGTCACGACGTCCCCCGTTGATCACAGGTTCAGTCGTCTAATCGCCGATCATGTATGACCGGCGACGCTTCTGTGCGCCCTGCGCGACCTTAAATCGAAGGCAGCGCAACAGTTGGTCTGTCGCCGGAGCAGTTGATCAGCTGTCCAAGAACGACCGCAGCTTCCGCGACCGGGACGGGTGCTTCAGCTTCCTGAGCGCCTTGGCCTCGATCTGGCGAATGCGTTCGCGGGTCACGCTGAACTGCTGGCCGACCTCTTCCAGGGTGTGGTCGGTGTTCATGCCGATGCCGAAGCGCATGCGCAGAACCCGCTCCTCGCGCGGCGTCAGCGACGCCAGAACGCGGGTGGTGGTCTCGCGCAGGTTCGACTGGATCGCCGCGTCGATGGGCAGGATCGCGTTCTTGTCCTCGATGAAGTCGCCCAGGTGGCTGTCTTCCTCGTCACCGATGGGCGTCTCGAGGCTGATCGGCTCCTTGGCGATTTTCAGGACCTTGCGGACCTTTTCCAGCGGCATGGCCAGCTTTTCGGCCAGTTCTTCCGGGGTCGGCTCGCGGCCGATCTCATGCAGCATCTGGCGGCTGGTGCGGACGATCTTGTTGATGGTCTCGATCATGTGCACCGGAATGCGGATGGTCCGCGCCTGGTCGGCGATCGAGCGGGTGATCGCCTGACGGATCCACCAGGTGGCATAGGTCGAGAATTTGTAGCCGCGGCGGTATTCGAACTTGTCGACCGCCTTCATCAGGCCGATGTTGCCTTCCTGAATGAGATCAAGGAATTGCAGGCCGCGGTTGGTGTATTTCTTGGCAATGGAGATCACGAGGCGCAGGTTGGCCTCGACCATTTCCTTCTTGGCCTGACGGGCCTCGCGCTCGCCCTTCTGGACTTTCTGGACGATGCGACGGTAATCGTCGATCGGCAGCCCCGCTTCGGAGGCAACGGCGGCCACATCGCCGCGAATCTGGCCGATCTGGGCCGCTTCATTCTCGCTGAACTTGGTCCAGCGGACACCCATGTCCTTGACCCGCTCGCCCCAGTCGGGGTCCAGCTCCGAGCCGAAATAGGCCTTGAGGAATTCCGGGCGCGAGATGCCATAGCTGTCGGCGAGGCGCAGCAAACGCCCTTCCAGCGAGATCAGCCGCTTGTTGATCGCATACAGCTGCTCGACCAGGGCCTCGATGCGGTTGTTGTTCAGCTTCATCGACTTCAGACGATCTGAAATCGATGTCGAGAGAGCCTCATAGGCCTTCTGGTCCTTGGCCGAGAGGGTCTCACCCTTCAGCCGGGCCTCGACCAGCTTGTCCTGCAGACGGCGGAAGGCGCCGAAGTCACTGGCAACTGCGTCCAGCACTTCCATGACGCCGTCGCGCAGCTCGGCTTCGAGCGCCGAGATCGACATGCCGCCGCCGTCGTCGAAATCGTCCTCGTCCTCTTCTTCCTCGGCTTCCTTCTCCGCTTCCTCGGCGGTGCGCGGAGGCTTGGGCTGTCCGGGGATGGGTTGCGGAGGCTGGTTGTGCGGCAGGCTGGCGGGGTTCAGCACCCCATAGGTGGCGTCCAGGTCGATGACCTCGCGCAGCAGGATGCGGTTGTTCAGCAGTTCGTCGCGCCAGACCATGATGGCCTCGAACGTCAGGGCGCTCTCGCACAGGCCCGAGATCATGGCGTCGCGGCCGGCCTCGATGCGCTTGGCGATGGCGATCTCGCCCTCGCGGCTCAGCAGCTCGACCGAGCCCATCTCGCGCAGATACATCCGCACGGGGTCGTCGGTGCGGTCATAGGTCGGCTTGGCGTCGGTCTCGGAAACCGAGGTCTCGGCCTTCTCGGCCACGTCGGTGCCCTGGGCGGCCTCGCCGTCCTCCTCGGCCTCGACGACGTTGACGCCCATCTCGGACAGCATGGCCAGGGTGTCCTCGATCTGGTCGGGGGTCACCTCCTCGGACGGCAGGACCTTGTTCAGTTCCTCCATCGTCACATAGCCGCGCGTCTTGGCCTGCTTGATGAACTTTTTGACTCCGGCATCGGTCAGATCGAGCAGGGGCCCGTCATTCGGGGCGTCATTGTCCTGCGTGTCCGTCTGCGCGCTCATCCCGTCTTCCGTCTCCGACCCGCCGCAGCCTGTGGCTATCCGGCACTATATGAACAGGAAAACGTCCGCGGTCCTGTTAGGCTCCTGCGGCCTCTTCCCAAAGGCTTCCCGACTTGATCGCACGCCGCAGGGCATCACGCTCCGCCTTCAACCGGGTGAAGGCAGAGCTGTCGAACGCCCGGTGGGCTTCCGACTTCGCCATGGCCAGCGCCCGCTCCAACGCAGCTATCCGCGTCAGGGCGTCAAACGCCTGCGACCACAGGGTCCGTGCCTCGCCGAGGGGCAGATCTTCTGCCAGGAAGGGCGCGCCGGACTTTGCCGCCGCCTTCTCGACCTCGTGCAACAGGGCCTCGTAACCCGATTGGGCCAGATGGCGACGAAGCGCGACAGAGTCAAGGGATGCGTGGCTCCCGAGGCGCTGCTGGACCAGCGTCTGGGCCAGCCCGTCCAGCGCGGGATCCCCGAATCCGGTCCCGGCCACCGTCTCCAGATGGACATCCAGTCGCTCGACGTCATCCAGTGCCGCCAGCGCCAGGGCGGCGGCCATCGGCTCGATGGACCGGTTGAAGGCATGCAGCGCCTCCGCCCCCTCGGGCGTCTGGCCTGCCAGGGGCGGCGGGGCGCCCCGTTTCCAGCCGGCGGCCGTGCGGCCATCGGTGCGGTGGGCATTCTTTGAACCGCGTCCCGGCATGACGGCATCAAACCGCTGGAACAGGTCGCGGCGGTACTGCTCCGCCAGGTCGCGGTCGGTGATGGCCTCGGTCGCCTGCCTCAGACGCGCCTTCAGGCCGGCCCGTCGCTCGGGCGTGTCGAGCGTTTCGGCCTCGGCCTCCTTCTGGAACAGGACCTCGACAAACGGCCGGGTGCGGGCGAGGGCCTCACGCAGGGCCGGGGCACCGGCTTCGCGCAGCATGTCATCAGGGTCGCGCCCGTCGGTTAGCAAACAGAACCGGAAACTGCGCCCCGGCTTCAGCAGCGGCAGGGCGCGTTCGACCGCCCGGCCCGCCGCCCGCTGTCCGGCGGCGTCCCCGTCAAAGCACAGGATGGGCTCGGGCGTGACCCGCCACAGCCGCGCCATCTGCTCCTCCGTCAGGGCCGTGCCCATCGGGGCGACCGCCGGAATGCCCGCCCGCTGACAGGCGATGACATCCATATAGCCCTCGACCACCACCAGCCCCGCCTGTTTCGAGGTGCCCAGCAGCTTGCGGGCCTCGGGCATGCCGTAGAGGGTCGCGCCCTTGTGAAACAGCGGGCTTTCCGGGCCATTCAGATATTTGGCCCGGTCATCGGGATTCATGGCACGGCCGCCGAAACTGACCACCCGGCTCCGGTCGTCCAGAATGGGAAAGATCAGCCGGTCGCGAAACCGGTCATAGGGGGCACCGCCGCCCTCGGGCGCGATCAACAGGCCCGCCTCGACCAGATCGCCGGGCGTCGCCCCCTGCTGGATCAGGGCGGTCTTCAAGCCGTCGCGGTCATTGGGCGCATAGCCCAGACCGAACCGCTCCCATTGGTCCTCGGGCAGGCCGCGCTTTTTCAGATACTCGCGCGTGCCGGCGCCGACCGACCGGCGCAGATTGGCCGAGAACCACTTCATCGCCAGTTCGGTCCAGTCGAACAGGGTGCTGCGGCGCTGCTCACGGGCCGCTGCCTGGGGGTCGGGGGCGGGCAGGGCCATCCCCGCCTCATTGGCAAGCCGCTCGACCGCCTCGACAAAGCTCAGCCGCTCAGTCTCCTGCAGGAAGCTGATGATGTCACCGTGCTTGCCCGAGCTGAAGTCGTGGAAGAAGCCCTTTTCGTCATTGACGAAGAAGGACGGGCTCTTTTCCTTGGTGAAGGGCGACAGGCCGGCGAACTCGCGACCCTGCCGCTTCAGCTTCACCGTGCGGCCGATGACGTCCGACGGCCGCAGCCGGGACTTGAGCTCCTCGATGAATCGTTCGTCGAATTTCAAGGGGTGCCTTGGCTGATGTCTCTCGCCTTGAAGATGAAATTGTAAACATAATCAGGCGTGTCGACGGCCTGGCGATGCTGACGATCCGGGTCAAACGCCGCGATGCCGGTCAGCTGACCCCCTTCAAGGAAGAAGGCATCATAGCCCATGGCCGCGACCCCGGCGATGGCCTGTTCGATCGGCACGCCGGTGTGGCGTTCCTCAATCTCGATCAACAGGGTAGGGCGGTCGCGTTCCAGCGTGGCGCGGGCACCGGCCAGCACGGCGGCCTCATGGCCCTCGACGTCGATCTTGATGAAGCCGCAGGGCGGAAGGTCGAGGTCGTCGAGGCGCACAGTCTCGACATCCACGACGCCGGTCTCGACGCCCGGCTGCTGATCCGGAACCAGCGTCGCTCGCTGATTGGAATAGCCACGTGCCGACCGCGGTACATAGAGCGAAGACCCGCCGTCCCTGTCCGACAGGGCCAGGGGATAGGTCACCGCATTGGCGGGCCTGGCGGCGTCCAGAATGGCAAAGATTTTGGGGTTGGGCTCGAACGCATGAACTTCGGGGCACAGGGCCGCCATCTGTCGCGTCCAGACACCCCGGTTGGCGCCCACATCAATGGCGATGCGGGTGGGATCGACCAACTGCGGCAGCAGATGGATTTCTGTTTCCCCCTTTCGCAGCTCGCGGGCGACGATCCGGTCCAGTTCCTGGCGCGGGCTGAAGAACAGCCGCTTCAGCTTTTCGACAAAGGTCGAGGGGGGGACCCAGCTCACGCTCCGGCCTTCATGAGGTCGGCAAAGCGGCCGAACAGATACAGGCTGTCAGTCGGCCCCGGACTGGCCTCGGGGTGGTGCTGCACGCTGAACACCGGCTTGTCCCTGAGCGCGATGCCGCAGTTGGTGCCGTCAAACAGGCTGACGTGGGTTTCGGTCACCGCGTCCGGCAGGCTGTCGCGATCGACGGTAAAGCCATGATTCATGGACACGATTTCGACCTTGCCGGTGGTCAGGTCCTTGACCGGGTGGTTGGCGCCATGATGGCCCTGATCCATCTTGACCGTTTTCGCGCCCATGGCCAGCGCCAGCATCTGGTGGCCCAGACAAATGCCCATGAGGGGTGTGCCCGACGCGACCAGCTTCCTGATCTCCGGCACGGCATATTCGCCGGTGGCTGCGGGGTCGCCCGGGCCGTTCGACAGCACCACGCCGTCGGGCTTGCGCGCCAGAATGTCCTCGGCCGGGGTGGTAGCGGGCACGACGGTGATCTTCGCACCCGTAGAGGCCAGCGCCCGCAGGATGTTCTTCTTGACGCCATAGTCGATGACCACGACCGACTTGTCGGCGGCCTGGACGCGCGGATAGCCCTCGGGCCAGTCCCACAGGCCCTGATCCCAGTCGAAGGCCTGCAGCGTCGAGGCATCCTTGGCCAGATCCAGTCCGACCAGGCCCTGCCAGGCCCGGGCCTGTTCGACCAGGGCGTCCAGATCGAATTGTCCGTCGGCATTGTGGGCGATCACCGCATGGGGCGCGCCGCTTTCGCGGATGCGCGCGGTCAGGGCGCGGGTATCGACCCCGGCCAGTCCCACGACATTGCGGCTCTTCATCCAGTCATCGAACGACTGGCCCGCGCGCCAGTTGGCGGGGGTCGTCGGCATATCGCGGAAGACGGCGCCGCGCGCCGAAGTGGCCGCGCTCTCGCCCATCTGTTCGACGTCTTCGGCGTTTACCCCGACATTGCCGACGTGCGGAAAGGTGAAGGCCAGGATCTGGCTCATGTACGACGGGTCGGTCAGGATTTCCTGATAGCCGGTCATGGCGGTGTTGAAGACGACCTCGCCCAGCGCTGACCCTTCGGCCCCGCATCCGAGTCCTTGCAGGATGGTGCCGTCAGCGAGCGCCAGCACGCCGGTTACGCCGGGAAGGGTTCGGGTCATGGCGGCATCCTATCGCGGAGTTCGCCCCCGTGCACCCGTCGCGTATCGACAGGGGCCGGAAGCGGCCGGGTGTTAGGGGCCATACCCCGTTCGGTCAACCTCTGCCGCTACAGGCTGAGCGGCTCCATGGGGGCAAAGACGGCGTGGGTGGCCCCGGCCTCGTGGGCGGCGGGTGACCAGTCCGGCCTCAGATTGACCAGCAGCACTGTCGGCGCCACCTGCCGTGCGGCCGCGATCAGGTCGCGGGCCTCGGCCTTGCCCTCGGGCGACAGGTGATCCACCCCGGCGAAATCCAGACACAGACAGGAGGCCCGCGCCTGTGCCGCCTGGCGCACGATTCCGATGTCCGGCGCGGCATGCAGGATCATGCCGATCGGGCCGGACTGGAATTGTTCGATGACCTCGGCCACAGCCTCAAGACGCGAGGTTTCGGTGCCGCCCATGATCTCCATCGACAGTCCGGCGGGGCGGGTCTCGTCGTTGGTGCCGGCATACAACAGGGCAAACCGGCCGTGGCTGGTCGCCAGTGTCCGCCAGAAAACTGGCAGAACCCCCGTCAGTCCCGGCGTGCGACGCAGCAGGTCCAGACCGATCCGCAGGGTCTGCAGGTCGATGCGGCGCAGGTCCGCGCCCTCCAGCGTGCCGCGCCCGAACAGGTTCAGCCCGGCCTCGCCCCCGGTATGGCGAATGATCCGGCGGACGCGGCGGGACACCGCCTGTCCGCTGTCCAGGGCCACGATGTCCTGCGCGATCAGACTGACTGCCAGGCCCCGCCGTCCGCGCGTGACCAGTTCAAAGTTCGCCTGCTGGGCACCGAAATGCAGCGGCGGCTGAGACGCGCCCGCCGCGCCCGCCATGGTCTCATCTGTGAACCCGCCGGTTCCCGCCGGGTCATAAGGAAAGGTCCGCATGGGCCACCTCCAGGTGACAGTCGGTCCCCGACGCCTGCAGGGTGCGCCCCGGATTGTCTACGGAGCCTCAACAAAGGCGGTGAAGCGCCCGTTCACCATGCGGTCCGCTCAGGCGGGGATACGCTGGCCGTCCCAGGCGAACACCCCCCCGCTGTCAGCGGGCTTCAGCCCGTCGATGACCGACAGCAGGGCCGCCGCCGAATGCTGCGGTGTGAACAGCTTTTTGGGGGCCACGCCGGCCTGGAAGGGCGCGCTCAGGTCGGTCGCCACCGTGCCGGGGTGCAGGCCGACGACAATCCCGGCCTTGTGCGTCCGTCCGTGCTCAATGGCCAGATTGCGGATCAGCATGTTCAGCGCCGCCTTGGAGGCGCGGTAGGCGTGCCAGCCCCCCAGCCGGTTATCCCCGATCGACCCGACCCGCGCCGAGAGGGCCGCAAACAGGCTTCGGCTCTCGCGTGGCATCAGGGGCAGGAGATGTTTGGCCACCAGCGCCGGGCCGATGGCGTTCAGGCGATAGTCCCGCATCAGGTGCTCGGCCGACAGGGCGCGATAGGTCCGCTCGGGTGAGTGGGCACCGTGCAGCACCCCCGTGGCCACGATCACCAGTGAAGGGGGCGGTCCGTCGGCGATCCGCGACGCGGCCGCCGCGATGGAATCCTCATCCTCCAGGTCCAGCCCGGTGCCCGATCGCGACAGGGCATGCACGAGCGCATGGTCGCCCGCGGCCACCAGCTGCCGGACGAGCGCATCACCAATGCCGCCCGATGCGCCGATCACGACTGCCGATGTCTCGCTCATCGCCTCTCCCAAACGCCTGATTCCGGTGTTAGGCAGCGCGCCATGCGCATCACCACCCTCGGCCTCGATGCCGACGACACCCTCTGGCACAATGAGACGATCTTTCGCCTCACCCAGGCCCGGTTTCTCGACCTTCTTACCGATCACGACAATGCGGTGATCGCGCACAGGCTGGCCGAGGTCGAGCGCCGCAACCTGCGCCTTTATGGCTATGGGGTGAAGGGGTTCACCCTGTCGATGATCGAGACGGCGATGGAGCTGTGCGACGGCAACCCCCCGTCTTCCGCCATCCGCGAGATCCTGGCCGCAGGGCGGGAGATGCTGGCCCACCCCGTCGAGACCCTGCCGGGCGTCGCTGAAACCCTTGCGCAGCTGACCGACACCTACCGGCTGGTGCTGGTGACCAAGGGCGACCTTATGGATCAGGAGCGCAAACTGGCCGCCTCTGGCCTCGGCGAGCTGTTCTCGGGCGTCGAGATCGTCTCGGAAAAGGACCGCTCCACCTATGAGCGGGTCTTCGCCCGCCACGGTACCGGCCCGGAAGAGGGCGCCATGGTCGGCAATTCCATGCGCTCCGACGTGCTGCCTGCGCTCGAAGCCGGCGCCTGGGGGGTGCATATTCCCTATGAGGTCACCTGGGCCCACGAACTGGCCGACGCGCCGGAAGGCCACCCGCGCTATGTCACCCTGGCCCGCTTCGACGAGCTGCCCGAATGGCTGGCGCGGATAGAACGTGACCCGGGCTGATTCAGGCCTTGCTAGCAAGGCCGCGCGTCTTTAGACCGGCCGCTTAACCGACAACCAGACGTGACCGCGCCGGGGGCCCTCCCTCCGTCGGGTTTTCGTGCGCCGAAGGACCGCCGTTCCGTGACCGCTGCCGATATCCCGCATGACGAGCGTGATGCCATGATCCGGGCGGCTCTGGCGGAGCATGGCGACAGCGGCGTCACCCCGCGTCACACCCTGTTCTACTTCTATGGCGAAGGCGACCACGACGACCTGAACGAGGTGGCCCGCCGGGCCGGCTTTATCACGCGCGGGGCCGACGACTCGACCATTCTGGAGACGACCATGGCGGTGGACGAAGCCTCGTTCGCGCCCGTGTCCGCCATGATGCAATCCTGGGCCGCGGCCTTCCAGCTGGACTATGACGGCTGGGAGTGTGCGGTCGTGACGAACTGACAAGAAGAGGCCCGCGATGCCCAGACGCACAGATATCCAGTCAATCCTGATCATCGGGGCCGGTCCGATCGTCATCGGCCAGGCCTGCGAGTTCGATTATTCCGGCGTTCAGGCCTGCAAGGCGCTGAAGGCCGAGGGTTACCGGGTCATTCTGGTGAACTCGAACCCCGCCACCATCATGACCGACCCGGAGGTGGCCGACGCCACCTATATCGAGCCGATCACGCCCGAATTCGTCGAGAAGATCCTCGAGAAGGAGCGGCCCGACGCCCTGCTGCCGACCATGGGCGGCCAGACGGCCCTGAACACGGCCCTCGCCCTTGAGCAGTCGGGCGCGCTGGCCCGTCTGGGCGTCGAGATGATCGGGGCCCGCGCCGAGGTGATCGACAAGGCCGAGGATCGCCAGAAATTCCGGGACGCCATGGACAAGCTGGGTCTGGAAAGCCCCCGCTCGCGCGCCATCCATCATATCGACGAGGCCGAGGAGGCGCTGGAGTTCGTCGGCCTGCCCGCCATCGTGCGCCCGTCGTTCACTCTGGCCGGGACCGGCGGCGGCATCGCCTATAACGTCGAGGAGTACCGCGAGATCGTCGAGCGTGGCCTCGACCTGTCGCCGACCACCGAGGTGCTGATCGAGGAAAGCGTCCTCGGCTGGAAGGAGTATGAGATGGAGGTGGTCCGCGACAAGGCGGACAACTGCATCATCATCTGCTCGATCGAGAACGTCGATCCGATGGGCGTCCACACGGGCGATTCCATCACCGTCGCCCCCGCGCTGACGCTGACGGACAAGGAATATCAGCGGATGCGGACGGGCTCGATCAACGTCCTGCGTGAGATCGGCGTCGAGACCGGCGGATCGAACGTCCAGTGGGCCATCAATCCTGCCGACGGCCGCATGGTGGTGATCGAGATGAACCCGCGCGTGTCGCGCTCCTCGGCGCTGGCGTCCAAGGCTACCGGCTTTCCGATCGCCAAGGTCGCGGCCCGGCTGGCCGTCGGCTACACCCTCGACGAACTGACCAACGACATCACCGGCGTGACCCCGGCCTCGTTCGAGCCCTCGATCGACTATGTGGTCACCAAGATTCCGCGCTTCGCCTTCGAGAAATATCCGGGCTCAGAGCCGCTGCTCTCGACCTCGATGAAGTCGGTGGGCGAGGTGATGGCCATCGGCCGGACCTTCCAGGAGTCGATGCAGAAGGCCCTGCGCGGGCTGGAAACCGGCCTGGCGGGCTTTGACGAGATCGAGATCGACGGCACGACCGACACCGATGACGAAAGCGCCATCCGCGCTGCCGTGGTCCGCGCTTTGGGTACGCCCACGCCGGATCGCATCCGCGTCATAGCTCAGGCCTTCCGCCACGGTCTGACGGTCGAGGAAGTCCAGGCCGCCTGTTCTTACGAGCCGTGGTTCCTGCGCCAGATCGCCGACATCGTGCGCGAGGAAGGTCATCTGCGTGTGCGGGGTCTGCCGACCGACGCCCGCGCCTTCCGCCAGCTGAAAGCGAAGGGCTTCTCCGACGCCCGCATCGCCGCCCTGACCGGCACGACCGAGGCCGCGGTCCGCAAGGCCCGTCGCGGGCTGGACGTCCGCCCGGTGTTCAAGCGCATCGACACCTGCGCTGCCGAGTTCGCATCAGCCACCGCCTATATGTATTCGACCTATGAGACCGGCGCGCTCGGCCAGGTGCCCGAGTGCGAGTCGCGCCCCTCGGACCGCAGGAAGGCCATCATCCTCGGCGGCGGTCCCAACCGGATCGGCCAGGGGATCGAGTTCGACTACTGCTGCTGTCACGCGGCCTTTGCCTTTGCCGAGATCGACGTCGAGTCGATCATGGTCAACTGCAACCCCGAAACGGTCTCGACCGACTATGACACCTCGGACCGCCTCTATTTCGAGCCGCTGACGGCCGAGGACGTGCTGGAGCTCATCGACGTCGAGCGGTCGAAGGGCGAACTGGCCGGCGTGGTCGTCCAGTTCGGCGGCCAGACGCCGCTGAAGCTGGCCCATGCCCTGCACGAGGACGGCGTGCCGATCCTGGGCACGTCGCTGGACTCCATCGATCTGGCCGAGGACCGCGAGCGTTTCCAGGTCATGCTGCATGACATCGGCCTGATGCAGCCGCCCAACGGCCTGGCCCGCAGTGCCGAAGAGGCCGCGCAGAAGGCGGACGAGGTCGGTTATCCGGTAGTTCTGCGGCCCTCCTATGTGCTGGGCGGCCGCGGCATGATGATCGTTCACGACCGCGAACAGCTGGACCGCTATGTCGGTGAGGCCATGCGGGTGTCGGGCGACGATCCCGTCCTGATCGACCACTATCTGAACCGCGCCACCGAGGTCGATGTCGACGCCCTGTGCGATGACGAGACCGTCTTCGTGGCCGGGGTGCTGGAGCACATCGAGGAAGCCGGAGTTCACTCGGGCGACAGCGCCTGCTCCATGCCCCCCTATTCGCTGTCGAAGGCGGTGGTGGCCGAGCTGATGCGCCAGACCGAGGCCATGGCCAAGGCGCTCAGGGTGCGCGGCCTGATGAACGTCCAGTTCGCCATCGAGGAGCCCCACTCGGACAGTCCGCGCATCTTCGTGCTGGAGGTCAATCCGCGCGCCAGCCGCACGGCCCCGTTCGTCGCCAAGACCATCGGCCAACCGATCGCAGCTATCGCGGCCAAGGTGATGGCCGGAGAGCCGCTCGCCTCCTTCGGGCTGGAGCACCGCCCCTATGACCATATCGCGGTCAAGGAAGCGGTCTTCCCCTTCGCCCGCTTTGCCGGGGTCGACACGGTGCTCGGCCCGGAGATGCGCTCGACCGGCGAGGTCATGGGCCTCGACTGGAAGCGCGAGGGCGAGCCCGACATGGCCGAGGCCTTTGCCCGCGCCTTCGCCAAGAGCCAGATCGGCGGCGGTACCACCCTTCCGGTCAAGGGCTGCGCCTTTGTCTCGGTCAAGGATTCGGACAAGCCCTTCATCGTCGAACCGGTCGCCCTGTTGCTGAAACAGGGGTTTGAGGTGATCGCCACCGGCGGCACCCATGCCTGGCTGGTCCAGCAAGGCCTGCCGGTCGGCCATGTGAAGAAGGTGCTGGAAGGGCGCCCCAACATCGTCGATGCGATGAAGAACCGCGACGTCCAGCTGGTCTTCAACACCACGGAGGGCAAACAGTCCCTGCAGGACAGTTTCAGCCTGCGGCGCACGGCCCTGATGATGAAGATCCCCTATTACACCACGACCGCCGGGGCGCTTGCCGCCGTCCACGCCATCGCCGCTATCCGTAACGACGATCTGGACGTGCGCCCGCTGCAGGCTTACGCCTGACGGTTCGCATCGGAGCGCCAGCCATGATCACCGTGCACCACCTGAACGACAGCCGGTCCCAGCGGGTGCTGTGGCTGCTTGAGGAACTGGGGCTGCCCTATGAGGTCAAACGCTATCAGCGCGACCCCAAGACCATGCTGGCTCCACCCGAGCTGAAGGCCATTCATCCGCTCGGCAAGTCGCCGGTGATCGATGACGGCGACGTCCGCGTGGCCGAGACCGGGGCGATCGTGGACTATCTGATCGAGACCCACGGCAAGGGGCGGCTGGCCCCGCCGTCCGGCACCGAGGCGGGCCGCCGCTATCGTTACTGGCTGCACTATGCCGAAGGCTCGGCCATGCCGCCGTTGTTGCTCAAGCTGGTGTTCAGCCAGCTGCCCAAACGCGCCCCCGGTCTCGTTCGGCCGCTGGTCAATTCCATCGCCGGCAAGGCCCAGACGGGCTTCATCGATCCCCAGCTCCAGACCCATATCGACTTTTGGGAAGCTGAGCTGACCGCTCACCCCTGGTTCGCGGGCGGGGCCTTCTCGGCGGCCGACATCATGATGAGCTTTCCGATCGAGGCGGGCGCCAGCCGCATTCCCGGCTTTGAGCGCCGGCCGAAGCTGAAGGCCTTTCTGGAAACCATTCACGCCCGCCCCGCCTGGCAGCGGGCGCTCGAACGCGGCGGTCCCTACAGCTACGCCTGATCGCGTCGGATGCTGTCAGTGGGCTGGAGCCATCCGGTCTGCCAGACTGGAGGTCTGATGAGAGTCTGCTTCCTGCTCAGCCTGCTCGCCGGCCTGTGTGGCCTGCCCTCGGTCGCTCTGGGCCAGACTTCCTTGCCGGATGTGGCCGAGGCCCGCGCGGCCCTCGATGCCGCCATCGCCGCTGACGGCCCCCGGTCCCTTCCGGCACTTGAGGCCGAAGCCCGTCTGGTCGAAGCGGTCCGCGTCGCCGACGGCCCCGAAACCGCCCTCGCGCTGGCCGGGCCCGCGCTGGACCGGGCGCGGGCGGATCTGGGCGCTGATCATCCGGTCACCCTGCACATTATGGCGAACTCCGCCTTTGCACTCGGGGAACTGGGGCTGCCGCAAGAGGCGCTGGCCCGGCTGGATCATGTCGCCTCACGCTGGGCCGCGCTGGGCTGGGACGGAACCGCCTTCAGCCAGGCCGCCGACCTCTACCGCGCCGGTCTGCTCGCCGAGCTCGACCGGACGGACGGAGCGGAGACCCTCGTGACCGCCGTACTGGGTCAACCTGACCTGCCGTCCGACCTGCGGATTCGGGGTCTGATCCAGATGGCGGACATCCTCTATCGACAGTCCCGCTTTGAAGAGGGGCTCGCGGCCGCAACAGAGGCCCTGTCTGCGGCCCGCGCGCTTTATGGCGACCGGCACGACCAGACCCTTGAGGCGCTGGGTCTCTACGGCACAGGACTCGACCTCATGGGGGACGACCGGGCGGCACTTCCGGTCCTGCGTCAGGCAGTCGAGGGGAATGTCACGCTGCACGGATCGTCCGACCGCCGTTCGACGACAGCCCTCTATCGTCTGGCCAGTGCCCGCATGGCCGCCGGGCGTCCGGATCTGGCCGAGCCTCTGCTGCGGCAGCTGTTCATGAGCGAGCCTGATCTTTCTCTCCGGGCCATCTACGGGCATCGGCTGGGGTTGGCTCTGATGGCGCTCGATCGCCCCGGCGAGGCCGAGGCCATTCTGGCGGCGGTCGTGGTGATGAAGCGACAGGGCGGGCAGTCGCTTTCGGCGGCGTCCAGCCTGTCGATGCAGGCCTCCGCCCTCGATCGTCTGGGCCGCCACCGGGAGGCGGAGCCCCTGCACCGCGAGGCGCTGGCCTTGCTCACCGACGCGGGCGCGGGGTGGGCGGCGGAAAGCTCGGCCTGGTTTGCCCTCGGCAATAACCAGCGGGCTCTGGGCCACGGCGAAGCGGCCATTCAGGCCTTTGACCGGGCGCGCGGTCTGGCCACGGACCGTCTGCCCGACGACCACCCGCGGCGGATCATGCGCGATCAACGACTGGCAGCCGTATGGCTGGACGCGGGCCAGAGCGAGATCGCCCTGCCCCTCGCGCGCCAGACCGCATACGCTGCCGTCGCGCGGCTGGGGCAGGCAGGCGGCGGCCGTGACCTCGACCCGTGGGAGACCCGCCGTGCTGTGTTCGGAACCCTGGTGCGTGCTGCCTGGGACACGGTCGAGGACGCATCTTCACAATCGCGTTGATCGCAGGACGGCCCTTGAAACCGCTGGCGGCGGACGGCGTTAACCCGTCATGAAGATCGCAGTCCTCTATCTCATCGCGTTGGCACTGGTGGTCGCCGCCTTCGGTCTCGCGCTGATGTTCGCCAAGCTGGCCCTGGTGTCCGCAGCCTTCATGGTCGTGGCCCTCGCGGCCCTGGCGTGGCTGACGCGCAGCCTGATCCACAAGGTGCGCCGCACAACGATACGTCCGACCGCTTGAGTTCAGCGAAATCGTGACCTATCCTTTTTGCCCCGGTCGCGCGCGCCCCGCGACCTTCTACCAAGGTTGATCTTCCTCTCCGCAGTCGGGCGAAACAAGAAACTCACCACCCTATGGAAAAAGTGCCGATGACGGCCCCGGGCTATCGCGCCCTGGACGATCAGCTCAAGCAATTGAAGTCCGTGGAACGTCCCGCGGTGATTACGGCGATCTCGGAGGCCCGTGAGCACGGGGACCTGTCCGAAAACGCCGAGTATCACGCCGCAAAGGAACGTCAGGGCTGGATCGAAGGTCAGATCGCCGAGATCGAGGACCGCATGTCGCGGGCCCAGGTGATCGACGTGTCCAAGCTGTCGGGGACCCAGGTCAAGTTCGGCGCCACCGTCACCGTGGTCGACGAGGACACGGACGAAGAGGCCCGCTATCAGATCGTCGGCGAGCACGAGGCCGATGTGAAACAGGGCCGGATCTCGATTACCTCGCCCCTGTCACGCGCCATGATCTCCAAAGAGGTCGGCGATGTCGTCGAGGTCAACACGCCCGGTGGCGTCAAGGCCTATGAAATCCTCAAGGTCGAGTGGATCTGACACGCGACAGAGGGTCTCCCCTCCGGGTCCGGGTCGTCTCTGACGGCCGGGCCGGCATCCAGAATCAGGCGCTGGGACTGGCCGAGGCTGTCCAGCGCCTGCGTCCGGCCGCCATCGAAGTCTGCCGTATCGGTTGGCGTCCCGCGTTCGACAAATGGCCCTCCGCGCTGAAGCAGCCGTGGATGCGCGATCCCGCGTCCGATCCTGTCCTGCCGCCCGACGGCGCCGCTTGGCCGGACATCTGGATTGCGACCGGCAGGGCGTCCCTGCCGCTGTCGGTCAGGGCCGCGAGCGCCGGACCGGGCCGCCCCTTCGTCGTCCAGACCCAGGACCCGCGCTGGCGGACCGACCGCTTCGATCTGGTCGTCGCCCCAGAGCACGACGGTCTCAGCGGGCCGAATGTGGTCTCCATTCTCGGCTCGCCCCACCGCATCACGCCCGTCCGGATCGCGGATGCCGTTGCGGCCTTTGCCGACCGTCTTGATCCGCTTCCCCATCCGCGCGTGGCCGTGTTGATCGGAGGGCGCTCGGCCAGTCACGATCTGCCGCCCGGCCATGCTGCCCGGCTGGCCGAACAAATCGCCGGGGCGGTGGCTGCTGTCGGCGGCTCGGTCATGGTCACCCTGTCGCGTCGCACCCCGCCTGGCGCCGAGGCTGTTCTTCGCGAGGGACTGGCGGGCATCCCGGGCTGGGTCTGGGACGGGCAGGGGGACAATCCCTATTTCGGCTTCCTGGGCGCCGCCGACCATGTGCTGGTGACCGAGGACAGCGCCAATATGGCAGCCGAAGCCGCCTCGACCGGTCGCCCTGTGCACCTGTTGCCCATGGTGGCGCGCAAGACCGGGTCCAAGTTTGACCGCCTGCGCGAGGCCCTGATCATCCGCGGCCTGGCGCGTCCGTTCGACGGCACGCTCGACTTCCCGGCCACCCCGCGCGTGCCCCTGGCCGAGACCGACCGGGCGGCACGGCTGCTGCTGGCGCGTTACGACGCCTGGCGGGCCTGAGCTAGAACGACAGGCGCGCGGTGTTGATGTCGCTGCGCTGACAGGCGGGTGCACCTTCCGTCGTGGTCGACACGCCGGCCGCCGCCAGTTCTGCGACGAAGGTCCCGCCCGAATCCAGACGGGCCGGTGCTTCCTCACCCTCAGCGGGTGGGGTTTCCGGCTCGGGCGGTTGCTCGGGGCGGCACATGCGGATGGCCGGGGTGGCCCGCCAGCGGGACAGGGCCCACACCGCCCGCGCCCGGGCCTCCGGATCGCCCAGATCGACCGTGTCGAACAGCTGCACCGGCGGCGTCACCAGCACTGACAACCCCTCGAACCGCTGGCTCAGGGCTGTCTCCAGCGCATAAGCGCTCTGCAGGTTCAGCCCGGCCTCGGGCCGTAGCAGCACCAGGGCCTGCGAGCCTTCGGCGTTCAGCATGATGGCATCGGTCGCAAAGGGGACGGCATCGATCAGTCGCCCGCGCAGGGCCGCGACCGGATCAGGGGCCGAAACCGGGCTGGCCTGGACCGCGCGTGAGGCCGCCTGCGGGTCGGCGACGACGATCTGGTCGAGACTGGCGGCCACCGGCACATGCAGGGCGGCCGTCAGCCGCTGCTGCAGCTGGCGCTCGGCATCGGCCACCAGCGCCCGTGTGCTGATCAGGGCGGACACCGTCACTTCGCCCGACTGGCTGCGGACCTCGAGAAGGGTGATGCGCGATTCTGATCCGGCAAAGATGGCATCGACCGCCAGTCGCGTCTCGGCGGTCGCGCGGCTTTCCAGACCGATGGCCCTGAGCGACAGGGCCAGCGGGGCCGACAGGACAGCGAACACCAGCACCACGGCCAGTCCGCGCCACTTGACCGGTCGCTCCATCAGCCGGGGGCGGAATCCATAGAATCCCGCCGTCAGGGTCGCGGCCAGCGCGATGGCCACGAGGTTGGTCATGAACAGGAAGAAGGCCCCGCCCGCGATGCCCATGTCGCCGGTGCCAAGGCCAAAGCCCACCGTCGCGACCGGCGGCATCAGGGCGGTGGCGATGGCCACGCCGATGATGGTTTCGCCCCGCTGCTTGATCACCGCATAGGCGCCGGCAATGCCGGAGAAGACCGCAATCAACAGGTCAAAGAAATTGGGCCGGGTCCGCGCCAGAATCTCGGCCGTTGGCTCCTTCAGTGGCGACAGAACGGTCAGGACCACCGCCACGATCAGGGCCAGACCGAAGCCGAGCGCCAGGGCCCGCAGTGCCCGGTTCATCTCGCTGAAGTCCAGCAACGCCAGCGAGAAGCCCAGGGCCACGATCGGGCCCATCATGGGCGACATCAACATCGCTCCGATGACCACGGCCGGCGAGGACAGCATCAGGCCCAGGATGGCGATGGCCGCCGAAATCCCGGTCATGATCAGATAGCGCCCGCTCAGACCGCCATTCTCATAGACGTTTTCCGAGACCGCCTCGTGGTCGACGTTGCGCCGTGCGATCGCCAGAAACCGGCGAATGAAGGTGCGGGTCTCGCGCGCGCTGTGTCCGAGGTCGCTCATGGCGCTTCCATGTTACGATGCGACCGGGGCGTCAATCTCCCTTGCGGGCGCCGGACCTGGACAGACCCCATCCGATTCCGGCTCCCAGCGCCAGCCCCGTCATCAAGCCCTGTCCGGGCTGACCCATGGCCAGTCCGAGGGCCAACCCGGCGATCACGCCGATGACGGCGCCGCCGATGATGTTGCGCCATGGCATGGCTCCACTCCAGCTGTTCCATCCGTGTCGTGCAGGCTGAACCTGTACGGGGCAGCAGGGAAGATACCGAAGCTGACGGTCAGTCGCCGCCGCCGCCGCCGTCTCCACCACCGTCACCGGCGTCGAAATCCTTGGAGGACCGCTCGCTGGTGTCGCTGGGCGCGATGCCTGCCGACCCGTCGCCGTACTTCTTTTTCCGGTTGCCGGCCGCCATACCGCTGGCGCCGACGCCGGCGCCGATCGCAACCCCCAGCGCCAGTCCCAGCGCCAGATTGTCCAATGCCGTGCCCAGCGCCACGCCGATGGCGATGCCGACCCCCATGCCCAGCGGCAGGAAGGCTGTATTCCGGTTCTCACTCATCCCCAGCTCCTTCGTTGCGTGGGGGCACACTAACCATCGCATGATCGGGAATCAGCCCCTAAATAGACCCCATGAGCAGCTCTTCTTCCGCCCCCCGCACCGTCCGTGTCGCCATCATCGGGTCCGGCCCTGCCGGCTGGACCGCCGCCATCTATGCCGCGCGCGCGTCGCTGGAACCGGTGGTCATTGCCGGCATCCAGCCAGGCGGCCAGCTGACGATCACCACCGACGTCGAAAACTATCCGGGATTTGCCGAGGTCATTCAGGGCCCCTGGTTGATGGAACAGATGCAGGCCCAGGCCGAGCATGTCGGCACCGAGGTCATTCAGGACATCGTGACGAAGGCCGACCTGTCCCAGCGCCCGTTCCGGCTGACGCTCGATTCCGGCACAGAGCTGCTGGCCGAGACGGTGATCATCTCGACCGGTGCCCAAGCCAAATGGCTGGGGCTGGAAAGCGAGCAGAAATATCAGGGCTTTGGCGTCTCGGCCTGTGCCACCTGTGACGGCTTCTTCTACCGGGGCAAGGAGGTCGTGGTCGTCGGGGGTGGTAATACGGCGGTTGAGGAAGCGCTCTTCCTGACCAATTTCGCCTCCAAGGTCACGGTCGTGCACCGTCGGGACGAGTTCCGCGCCGAGAAGATCCTGCAGGAGCGGCTGTTTGCTCATCCGAAGATCGAGGTGGTCTGGAACCACGTTGTCGACGAGATCCTGGGCCAGACCGACGGCATCGCCTCGAACGTCACCGGCGTCCGTATCCGCGCGACCGAGGGCACCGGGACGCGCGACCTGCCCGCCGACGGCGTCTTCATCGCTATCGGCCATGCCCCGTCATCCGAACTGTTCGCGGGCCAACTGGAAACCAAGGCGGGTGGCTATCTGGTCGTCAGGCCCGGCACCACGGCCACCTCGATCGAAGGGGTCTATGCGGCGGGCGACGTCACCGACGACGTCTATCGTCAGGCGGTCACGGCGGCGGGTATGGGCTGTATGGCGGCGCTGGAGGCCGCCCGCTACCTGGCGGAGGTGGACCACGCCCGCGCCGGAACCCCCATCTCCCACGCCGAGGCTGAGAAGATCGGCGCCTGGTAGCCCGGGTCAGGCCGAGCGTTCGGCCTCATCGTCATTCGACGCGCTGGGAACCGGACCGTCGCTAAAAGTCCGCGCCTCATGAAGGACCTCGCTCTGACGGGCGAGCGCGGTCTGCAACGGTCCGATGAAGTCGTCCAGCCGGCCGCGCGAGTCGTCTCGCATCAGGCTGCGCAGGTCGTCGATCTCGGCGGTCACCAATACGGGGCTCAACATGTCCCATTGCGGGAAGGCCCGCTCGGTGACCGTGCGGCGCTCCAGGACGCGCAGGTCGGTGTGGCGCTCATCGCGCAGCAGGCGGTTGATCAAATCGTCGAGCTTGTCAGCCTGACCTTCGATCACCTGCACAAACCGGCCGTCAATGGCAGTCAGGCAACCGGTGATCCCGTCCCGGGCATTGTTGGGGCGGGCTTCCGCCAGGATGTCGGACATGCCGATGGCGCTGTTGACGCTCCGGACGCTGCGGCTGACATAAACGAGCTGCTCCACGGTCGAGCCTTTCACGTCCTGCATGTTCAGGCCCGGGGACCGACTTCGAACAACTGCAACTGGGGGGGCGCCATATTGCGGACGGCGCCGCTGCGCAGATCGAGAGCGTAGGCCACGGCATCCTGCACAATGCGTTCGTCGGTCGGCTTGGACAGCACGCCGATAGCGCCGGCCACGCCGTTCCTCACCATGCCCGGGTTGGCCGTCATGAACAGCACGGCGACCTTGTGATCGACCGCCAGCTCCCGACCAATGGTCACGCCGGTCGGGCCGTCCGACAGGTGAATGTCGACCAGCGCGAGATCGACCTCGGTTTCCTTGGCAATTTTCAGGGCAGCCGGGGAGTCCGCAGCCGTACCCACGACCTCGTGGCCGAGGTCCTCGAGCACGAAGCGCAGCTCCATGGCCACGAGGGCTTCATCTTCGACGATAAGGATACGGGCGGGCATGGGCGAAAACGGGGGCTGGGTTCCAAAAAGGGGGTAAGGGGCGTTGTTTAAAAGAACGTGCAATCTGCGTGCCGGTTGCGCCGTTACGCCTTTGTAAGGTCCCGGGCCGCTTTGCGGCGGGACAGCGCCGTACGGGGCAGTTCAATGAGCACCTCCAGGCCGTCCGGGTTCCAGTTGCGCGACAATTTGCCCGCCAGCTGCCCCTCGACCGACAGGGACGCCAGCGACGAGCCAAAGCCGGCCGTGCGAGGCGCGCCCTTGACTTCGGGTCCACCCCGCTCGCGCCACGCCAGATGGAAGTCACCGCCGGCCGTCTGCTCCGTGGTCACCTCGACATAACCCCCTGACACCGACAGGGCGCCGTACTTCGACGCATTGGTCGCCAGTTCATGGAACAGCAAGGCCACCGAGGTCGCCGCCTGGTCGTCAAAGGCGGCATCGTCGCCGCTGATCCGCACCCGGGCCTTCCCCTGATCGTCAGTATAGGGGCTGAACAGCGCCGCCAGAAAGCCATGCAGGGTCATGTCGCCCATCAACGGCTGCGACACATCGCTGTGGGGCCGGACGAACTCATGGGCGCGGGCCAGGGCATTGATGCGGGTCCGCAGGGCCTGGGCAAAGGGTTTGGCCTCCGGGTATTGCCGGGCAGACAGGGCGACCAGGGCCGACACCACGGCAAAGATGTTCTTGATCCGGTGACTCAGTTCCTGACTCAGAAGCTCCTTGGCCTGGTCCATCCGTTTCAGGTCGTCGATGTCGGTGCAGGTGCCGAACCAGCGCACGATCCTGCCCGCCTCATCCCGGACCGGCATGGCGCGGCCCAGCGTCCAGCAATAGATACCGTCATGTCGTTTCAGACGATACTCAATCTCGTACGGCTCTCCCGTGTTCAACGAGTGTCGCCACAGGCTCCATGCCCGCTGCTGGTCATCCGGATGGAACATGTCATTCCACCCCTCTCCATCCGTCGATCCCGGTGGCATCCCCGTGAATTCGTACCAGCGGGCATTGTAATAGTCGTGGAAGCCATCGGGCCGGGTCGACCAGACCATCTGGGGCAGCGAGTCCGTGATCGCGCGGAACTCGGCCTCGGAGCGTTGCTGGTGCTTCAGCGCCCGCCGCAGGTTTAGCTGTGTCATCACCTGGGCAGCCAGGACCTCAAGGGCCTTCAGCTGGATATCGGTCGGCCCCTCGGGACGGGCCCTTGTATCCAGCACGCACAGGGTGCCGAGCGGCAGTCCCTCGGACGACTTCAGCAATTGCCCGGCATAGAAGCGCAGGCCGGGGGCCTCGGTGACCAGCGGGTTGCACACAAAGCGGGGGTCCTCAGTCGCATCCGGCACGACCATCCGGTCGGCTTCAAGGATGGCGTGGGCGCAAAAACTTGTGTCCAGCGGCGTCTCGCGCACGCCCAGACCCTTCTCGGCCTTGAACCACTGGCGACCGTCATCGATCAGATTGACGACCGCGATAGGCGCCTCGAACAGGGTCGCGACCAGATCGACGATGTCGTCAAAGGCGCGCTCCGGCTCGGTGTCCAGAATTTCGTAATCGTGGAGCGCGGCCAGCCGTTCGGCTTCGGTCCAGGACGGTCTGTCGGGTGATGTATCGGACATCCAGATCTCGGAAGCGGCGCCGTGCGCCGGAACCGTATGAATGCCGTTCGGCCGTTCAGGTTTCAATAGGGCAGACGTCGTCCTGTCCGGGGGGCCTAACGTCCGGGCCGGCCGACTTCCTCGACCTCAAGGGTCACGACACCCGGCACGGGGGCAGGAGCCGCTCGCGGCGCGGGGGATTCCTCTGCCTCGAAGTCCGCCAGATTGCTGTTGATCTCTGCGATTTCCTCGGGCGTCGGCTGTCGACGTCCGCCCAGGCTTACGGCCCCGACCACGCGGGTCTGGCCGTTGATCTCGACGGTTCGGGGGGGCGTTCCCACGACCGTTCCGTCAAGGGCGACCTCGGTCGCGGCGTCCGCGCTGTCCGCCAGCAGAAGGCGCGGCTGCGAAAACCGCGCCTCGTCGATCACGGGCTCGCGCCCGGCATAGGCCTGCGAAAAGGCGGCCGTTTCGCCCGGGAAGCCTTTCCAGCGGTAGAAGATGTGTGCCCCGATCTGGTCGATCTTGCCCAGGCTGGGGGCCCACCAGGGGAAAACATAGTCGGCGTGATAGTGGGTGGCGGTGCCGACCCGCTGCGCCACGTGGCCGTCCAGCGCGCGCCGGGCGACGTCTTCGGCCCGTTTCCACGCCCAGGCGACGGGTGCCTGTGACAGCGCCCCGTCACAGGTAAAGCTGAACTGACATCCTGTGATGCGCTCGGCGCCTTGAAACACCACGCCGCAGACTGTGTTGGGGAAGTTCGGATCGCGGACCCGGTTCAACACCACCTGCGCCACAGCTTCCTGCCCGGGACGAGGTTCAAGCGCCGCTTCATAGTAGACCGCCTGCGTCAGGCAGCGCAGGGCCCGGTTGCGATCTGCAGTCGCGATCTTTCCGAGCGTGAAGGGGCGCGCCGGTCGCAGCAGGCCACGTGTCACTGGCCGGGCTGCATTGAGGCGCTGGGCCTCAAGCCCGGTCTCGCCCTGTTCCAGCGTCGGCTTGCCGGCCAGCGACAGGGTCTCCCAGCCCGGCGTCATACCGAAATGGCCCACCCTCTGCACGGCCGGGTCGTGGCGTATCGCCAGCGCCAGCTGGGCCGGGTTCATGCGGGCGGCCATAGCCTCGAGCCCCTCGGGGCCCAGGTCGCCCCGGGTGGCATCCATCACCGCCTGAACCCGAAGGTCCATCTCGGGGCGGGCGGTTGAACTGGCGGTCATGGCCACACCCGATAGCGCCAGCAGGGCGACAACGCTCAGCCCGGTTCCCCGACCATCGGGGAACCGGGCCTTCAGCCAATCCAGGACGGGTGCGATCAGGCGCATGGGGCGGGATATAGGGCTTTCATCGGTTCAGCACACGATGTTAGCCGCCCAACCGGGCGAATTTCAGGCATACGGGGAGCGACCCGGTGTGGTTGCTCCCCGGTCAGGATCAGCGTCCGCCCAGCGTAGAGCGCAGCATCCAAGCGAATTTCTCGTGCGCCGCCAGACGCTGGGTCATCAGGTCGGCCGTGGCCTCGTCGCCCGCATCATCTGCCAGCGACAGCGTATCGCGCGTCGTGGCGATCAGCGTCTCGTGGTCACGCATCAGTTCCTTCAGCATGGCCTCTGCGTCCTGCTCCGGATCGCCGTCCTTGATCGCCGTCAGATTGCCGAAGGTGGCATAGCCTTGCGGCGCCAGGATGCCGAGCGCGCGGATCCGTTCGGCGATATCATCCAGCGCGCCCCAGATTTCGGTGTACTGCTGTTCCAGCAGATTGTGCAGCGTGAAGAATTCGGGGCCCCGCACGTTCCAGTGATAGCCATGGGTTTTCAGATAGACGGCAAAGCTGTCGGCCAGCACCTTGGTCAGGGCTTGCGAGACTTCGCTGCGGTCGGCTTTCTTCAGTCCGGTCTGGATGGTGGCGGTGGTCATGGGAATCTCCGGGGGATGCGTGTCTGGGTAAGACTCAAAGATAGGAACGGTCGGGGCTTGAGCAACCGGCTGGTTCAGGGCCCCGGCGACGGGGGAACGCAACAGTGACGCTTGCGTTCAACGGCGCGTGAGCGTGTTGTAACGCGGTGGGGACCGATCCTATGAACCAGGGCGAGGACCGGGGCGGCGAGGCCGCCGACCGCGCGTGGTTCAGTGCGGACCGTCTGTTGGCGCGGCTGGCCCGCACCCCGCTGCCGACAATCCTTCAGGCCGTCCTGATCGGGGTTGTCGCAGCTGCGGCCGGGCTGGCCGTGCGCTGGGGCCTATCGGAATTCTATGCCGAGGTGACGGGGTTCATGATCCTGTTGCCTGCCGTGGTTCTGGCCGCGCTGGCGGGGGGACGGATCGCCGGCGCGGTCGCGGTCTTCCTGTGCCTGCTGGGCGGCTGGGTTGTGGCAGGCCTCGATGCGACTGGCGTGGGGTTGACCAGCAACCTCGGCCGGGTGGCCACGGTAAACTTCATTGTCGTCGGTCTGTTCGTGACCTGGGTGGCGTCGGCCCTCCGGCGGGCCATGCGCCGTCTGGACACGACCGTGGGGGACCTGCGGGCCGCTGCAGCGCGGGTGAACGAATACGAGGCCCGTTTTCGGGATATCGCCGATGTCGCCCCCGTCATGCTCTGGACCGCCGATATCGAGGGCCGGGTCTATCTCAATGCCGAGTTTCGTCGCTTCTGGGGCGACCGCCCGACGGATCTGACGGATCTGGCCCCATGGATGGAGGCCATACACCCCGAAGACCGTGATCGCGTCTGGTCCGCCTGCCTGAACGCCCTGCAGACCCGCACCCCGCTTGAAATCGAGGCTCGCTACCTGCGGGAAGACGGGGAGTGGCGGATCCTGTCAACCCATGCCCGGCCACGCTTTGATGCAGAAGGGAGTTTCCTCGGCGTGGTCGGTGCCAATATCGACCTGTCCGAGGTCCGTCAGGTCGAATTGGCCCTGCGGGAGAGCGAGCATCGCTTCCGGGCCATGGCGGACGATGCACCCGTGCTCATCTGGGTCACGGCCGAGGATCGCACCCGTGAGTTCGTCAATCAGGCCTACATCCGGTTCATGGGCGTTGAGGATGCGGCGACGCTCAACACAGACTGGCGCGAGTTCATCCACCCGGAGGACCGCGATCGCATAATTGCCGAGTCCATTGCGGGAGAGGCCACCGGCCAGCCGTTCAGCCTTGAAGGGCGCTATCGCCGCCAGGACGGCGCCTGGCGCTGGCTGAGGTCTTTCTCGCGGCCCCGTCTGGACGCCCAGGGCAAGGTTCAGGGCTTTGTGGGTGTGGCCTTTGACGTCACCGACGCCAAACAGGCTGAAGTCGATCTGAAACGCATCAATGAATTGCTTGAGGACCGGGTCGGCCGGGCCCTGTTGGAGAAGGCCCAGGCAGAGGCCGATCTGATGCACGCCCAGCGGATGGAGGCGGTCGGTCGCCTGACCGGGGGTGTGGCCCATGACTTCAACAACCTGCTGACTGTGGTCATTGGCGGCCTCGACATGCTGCTCAACAACAGGGTCGATGAGGCCAAACGCCGGAAACTGACCGAGGCGGCACTCAGCGCGGCCCGTCGCGGCGAACGCCTGACCCATCAACTGCTGGCCTTTTCCCGTCGACAGGCGCTGCGGCCCGAGTCCGTTGACGTCAATGCCCTGATCCGTGAGGGCGATCCCCTGATCCGGGGGGCGCTGGGCGGGAGCATGACCTATCGGACGCGCCTGCGCCGCGGTGGAGCCCGGGTGCGGGTGGATACGGCCCAGTTCGAGGCGGCCTTGCTGAACCTGCTGGTCAATGCCCGTGACGCCGTGGGAGGCAAGGGCCGGGTCGAGGTCGAGACCCGGCGTCTGAAGATCAAGGCGGGCGAGATCAGGGATCTTGAGCCCGGGGATTATGTCCGCATCAGCGTCAGCGACGACGGGCCGGGCATTCCCGATGAGGTGCGCGAGCGCATCTTCGAGCCCTTCTACACGACCAAGGCGGTCGGCAAGGGCACGGGGCTGGGCCTGTCGCAGGTTTACGGCTTCCTCAAGCAGAGTGGCGGCGCCATCCATGTCGTGACCGGCCCGGGAGAAGGCACCCGGATGGAAATGTACCTGCCCGTGGCCCTCGGGATTGAGCCCGCGCTGGCTGAGCCGACTCGCATGGCATCAACGGCCGGGGGCGGCGAACGGTCTGTCCTGCTGGTCGAGGATGACCCGGAGGTGCAGGCGATCGCCGTGGCACTACTCGAGGCCATGGGAATGACGGTGACAACGGCTCCGGATCCGGCCCTCGCCCTGAAACGGCTCAAGGCCCGGCGGTTCGATATTCTGCTGACTGACATCGTCATGCCGGGCGCAATGTCCGGCCTCGACCTCGCCCGCCGCGCCAGCACCCTCTATCCCGACATGCGGATCGTGCTGGCAACCGGCTATGCGGGCGATGACGTCGATGCGGCCTTGCGCGACGCCCCCTGGACGCTGGTACGCAAGCCCTTCGCCATTGAGGCGCTCAGGACCGTGCTTGAATCCTGATTGCCGACCGCAGCGGGTTTAGCGGCGGTTCTTCTTCTCGGCGCGGCGCGCGCGCTGCTCCGCCTTGATCGCGGCCTTGCGCTCGCGGCGTTCGCTGCGGCGTTGTTCCTCGATCTGCTCGGCGGTCTGGGCCTTGGCCTGCTCGGCGGCGGCCTTCTTCGCTTCGGCTTCTTGCCGGGCCTTTTCCCGGGCCGCCAGCTTTTCCGCTTCCTTTTCCTGCTTCAGCCGCTCCTTCTCCAGACGCGCGGCCTCCTTTTCCGCAGCGAGCTTCTCTGCGCGCCGGTCAAAGTCCGGATCCGGGATGGAGGGCTTGGGCTTGAAACGGGCCAGAAGGGCCTTCTTGGCTTCGGCCTGAGCGGCCAGGCGATCGGCAAAGCCGGTCTGCTTCAGATCTCTCATCAAGTCTCGGTCTGCTAGGGTGGGTCGGTAAAATGATCCGCGGCGCCCCGACACGCATGGCCGGGCCCGGTCGGTCCTGGGGGATGCACCGACCGGGGGGCTTTAGGGCGCAAGTCCGCGCGGATCAAGTCACGGACGGGTTGCCGGGGCCTTCCCGCCCCTGCCTGTTGCCGGAAGGTCAGTCGTCCTTGGTCGCCTGGCCGACGGCGGTGCCGGCAGCGCCGCCCACGGCGGCTCCGACCGGACCGCCGACCACAGCGCCGGCGACAGCACCGGTTGCGGCCTTTTGTTCAATGGTGCTGCCGCAGGCCGCCATAGCCAGACCGAAGGTCGAGATCAGGGCGGCGGTCATCACAGTCTTGCGGGTCATGTCTTTACCTTGGGCTGAGCGCTGTCCCCGGGCCGATCCCGGTCAGGCTTTACGTTGACCAGAAAACGTGCCCCCGCCTTCGGCGGTTCCCAAGGGTGGGAGCGCCGTTGAGAAGTTGCGCTGGAACAGCAAGTTGTCCAAGGTTTCGTCCACACTGCACTTGAGCGCACCAAGAATGCACCCATCTGACCTTTGAACTCAGCTTGAACCCTCGCATCCAGATATCGCGGCATGATCTGTCTCAGTCGACACAGAGTGTGCACGGATCATCTATCCCGGTGCCAATGGGTGGGGCAAAAATGCTTCACCTCCTCTGATTCTTGCGAATCAACCCTATTTGGGTCACATTGCCTATGTTAAAGGCGCGTCCCCGACGATCGGCGGACTGCCGGTGCGTCGGCCTCGTCGTGTGCGTGGTTTCGCGAAAACCCCGCCCATCGACAGACTAAATAAGGGGCGGCATTGCGCCCTGCGGACTGGATAAAGCCTTTGTCATCGCCCCTGTCGCCCCGAACGCCCGACACCTCGGCTGCCCGTACACGACTGACGCCCGGTGTCGCCGCGGCGCTCGTGGGCGGTCTGTTTGGTCTGGCGATCGGCGTGGCCTATCTGGGCGGGACCGTGGCCAAGGCGACGACCCTGCGCGCCCAGGCGGTCCGGCTGGACGGCGCGGCCGCGGCCGGCTTTACCGAAGAAGCCCTGTCCGCTGCGGCCGGTGGCCTGAACGCCAGTGCACTCGCCATCGCCCGTCGCCATGACCCCTACACCGTTGCCGGCCCCAGCCGCCGCGACCGCCAGACCGAGCTTCTGACCGCGCGTCTGGAACAGCTGCGTCCGACCGGGCCGAACATGACGCCGGGCCTGCGCCTGGCCTCGACCGATCCGTCGCACCCGGCGGCCCAGCCGTTCCGCCTCGGCAGTGCGCTGGACGCCAGCCGCGATCTCGAATGCCTGACGCAGGCCGTGTATTACGAAGCCCGGGGCGAGGGCCGCGACGGCCAGCGCGCCGTCGCCCAGGTGGTCATTAACCGGGCCCGCCACCCGGCCTTCCCCAAGACCGTCTGTGCCGTGGTCTTCCAGGGCGCCGGTCGTCGCACCGGCTGCCAGTTCAGCTTCACCTGCGACGGCTCCATGCGTCGCGGCGTCAACCAGCGGGCCTGGAACCGGGCCCGTCAGGTCGCCTCCGAGGCGCTGTCCGGTTCTGTCTATGCCCCGGTCGGCAATGCCACCCATTTCCACACCACGGGTGTCAGCCCGCGCTGGCGCACCTCCCTGATCCGCGTGGGTCAGGTCGGTGATCACGTCTTCTACCGCTTTGGCGGTCGCAGCGGGTCCAGCCGTGCCTTTGCCTATGACCCCGCGCCCTCGACCGGTTCAGATGAGCCGCGTCTGGTCCAGGCCGGACTCGACATGGCCGAGCCCGTCCGTCAGGTGGGGCAGGCCGTCGCCTACAGCGTCCTGCTGGCCGAAGAAGGCCGCACCGAGGATGACATCCGCGCCGCGGCTGCTCCAGTGCCGACTCCGACCGCATCCACACCCCCGGCCCCGCGCGCCCAGCGGCCTGCGGCTACGCCAGCGCCCGCCGCAGTCCCCGCTGCAGCGCCCGCGCGTCGTCAGGCGACCCCGGTTCCGGCCACTCCCGTCGCTTCGGAAAGCTGATACCCCTCAGGCGGCGTCCAGACCGATGTCCAGACTGGGCGCCGAGTGGGTCAGGGCGCCGACCGAAATGACATCGACGCCGGTCTCTGCGATCGCACGCACGGTATGCAGCGTCACCCCGCCGGAAGCCTCCAGTGTGAGCCGACCGGCCGTGCGTCGGACGGCTTCGCGCAGATCGTCCAGACTGAAATTGTCCAGCATGATGACGTCCGGGCCTTCGGCGAGGGCGGCGTCCAGCTGGTCCAGGCTGTCGACCTCCACCTCAACCTTCATCAAATGCCCGGCGTGGGCCTTTGCCCGCCGCACGGCCTCGGCCACACCGCCACAGACAGCGACATGGTTGTCCTTGATCAGGATGGCGTCATCCAGCCCAAACCGGTGGTTGATCCCCCCGCCGCAGGCCACCGCATGCTTTTCCAGCGCGCGCAGGCCGGGCGTGGTCTTGCGCGTATCCGCGATCCGCGCGCCCGTGCCCTCGACCGCCTGCACATAGGCCTGGGTCTGGGTGGCGATGCCGCACAGCCGCCCCAGCAGGTTCAGGGCGGTGCGTTCAGCTCCCAGAACGGCCCGCGCCCGACCCTCAACGACGATCAGGGCATCGCCTGCGGCAAAGGTCTGACCGTCGGCCACCTGCGCCTCGACCCTGGCTCCGGCATCCAGCGCGAGCAGCGCCAGTCGCGCGCAGGCGCCGCCAGCCATGACCCCGTCCTTGCGGGCGGCAAATACCGCCTTCATCCGTGCGCCTTCGGGGATGCAGGCCGCCGCCGTCACATCGCCTGCCCGCCCCAGATCCTCGGCCAGCGCGGCGCGAATGATCGGCTCGATCAACAGGTCGGGGAGGGCAGGGACCATGGGCGTCACGTCCTTCATTCTGCGGCCAGCAGCGGCCGGGGAACCTCGGCCGCGTCGCGCACCATCCGGCTGTGCCGCGCCCGGGCGAGGGTTTCGGGATAATCAGCGCGATAGTGGCCCCCCCGGCTCTCCTCGCGAGCCAGCGCTGCCCGGACCACCAAGGTCGCCGCGATGACAGGCAGAGCGTCCGGGTACCGCACCTCGATCTCCGCAAGCTCGGCCAGGGCGGCCGAAAGTCCCTCAGCGTCACGCACCACCCCAACATGGCGGTCCATCAGGTCGCGCAGCCGCCTCAGCTCGATCCCGGGCAGGTCCGTTCCCGTGATCTCGACCAGCGGCGAGGGCCCGGGCAGGGTCTCGCTCCGTGCCACCCGACCGGCTCTCCGGCCAAAGGCGGCGGCTTCCAGCAGGGAGTTGGACGCCAGTCGGTTCGCCCCATGCACGCCCGTGGCCGCGCATTCGCCCACGGCATAAAGGCCCTCGACCGCCGTGCGGCCGTCGGTATCGGCGGCGATCCCGCCCATGTGATAGTGGGCGGCAGGCACGACCGGGATCGGCTGGCTGCGCGGGTCCAGCCCCATGCGCATACAGGCGGCATAGACCGCCGGAAACGCCGTGGGAAAGGCTGTGCCGATGGCCCGGGTCGCGTCCAGAAAAGCGCCTCGGCCGTCCATTTCGGCGGCATGAACCGCGCGCGCCACCTGATCGCGCGGGGCCAGATCGGCACTGCCGGCCTCGCCGAGCAGATAACGCCCCTCACGGTCGACCAGCCGCGCCCCTTCGCCCCGCAGGGCCTCGGTCGCCAGCGGCAGGGGCGACACCAGTTCGCTGTCCGGCCCCGCCGTCGTCAGGCGGATGGCGGTCGGATGGAATTGCACAAACTCGGGATCCAGGATCTCGGCCCCGGCCTGCCAGGCCAGCGCCATACCTGCGCCCTGCAACCCGCCCGGCGTCGTGGTCCGACCGTACAGGCCACCGATCCCGCCGGTCGCCAGAATGACCGCCGGGGCCATCACCCTCACGCGACGCTCTCCGCGTGTCAGGATCGCGCCGCACAACCGGCCCGCCGCGTCCCGGACCAGTCCGGTCAGCCGGGCGTCTTCCCACAATGTGATATGGGCACTGGCCCGGACCGCCGTGACCAGTGCTGACAGGATGGCCCGCCCCGCGCCATCGCCCCCGACCCGCGCCACCCGCGCCCGGGAATGGGCGGCTTCCCGGCTCAGGTGGTAATGACCGTCCGCCTCCCGGTCGAAAGGAGCGCCCAGCCGGTCCAGCCACGCGATCGTCTCGCGCGCCGCATCGGTCAGGGCCTGTGCCCGCTCCGGCTCGACCAGTCCGGCCCCGGCCGCGACCGTATCGTCTGCGTGCAGACCCGAGGTGTCATCCTCCGCCAGCGCAGCGGCCATCCCCCCCTGCGCCCAGGCCGAGGCGCAGGCCTCCAGCAGGGTTGCGGGCGTGGCCACCAGCACCGGGGCGGGGGCTGCCTCCAGCGCGGCCGACAGGCCGGCCAGCCCGCCGCCGATGATCAGCGGGCCGTGATGGCGAACCGTCTTCATCGACCGATCGACAGGAATCGACCGACCATGTCGAGCGCGCCCTCGACGTCGCCCCCGGTCGGGACCAGGAAAGCCGCAGCCGTCACACCCAGACAGGCGCCCGCCGTGACGCCAAACAGGCCGACGCTATAGCCCGCCTCGCGCCAGTTCAGCTGCCGACCCTCGGGGCGCCACTGGCCCCGCTTGAGATGACCGATCAGGGCGATGGCGAGAAAGGCGGCAAAGATGAAGCTGCCGTTCGACACGCCCCACCACACCACCAGCGCCCCGATGGCGATCATGACGCCGTATTCCACCATGGGGTGGATGCGAGCCAGCACCGGGCCCAGTGCCTTGGAGCCGTCCAGCGGCGGGGCCGGTGCCAGATTGACCAGATTGATGATGCCGATCGCGAACACCCCGCTCAGCCACATCGTCTCACCGGTTCCGAAATAGAGGGCGAAGAAGGGCAGGGCGGCCAGCAGGCCAAACGCCGGGCCCGCCAGCGACACCAGCACCCCGTGCCACTCGCTCGTCGGCATCCGTTGCCCGCGGGCCAGTCCGCCGAGGAAGGGGATGATATAGACCTTGGCCGGGCCCATCCCCAGCCGGTTCATCGCCAGCACATGGCCGTATTCGTGCACGAACAGGCCGACGATCGCGGCGACCGCGATCACCCAGCTGCCGCTGATCCACCAGATGAAGCCGCCCAGCAGCACGGTCGACAGCACCGCCCAGACCAGCCCCTGACCCTTGTCCTCGGGGGCCGTGGCAACGCGCACCTCGGGCGACTGTGCGCGGGTGCCCGGCACGGATCCCCAAGGTCCGGCATTGGGGCCAGGGCGGGGTGGACGGGTCGGGGGCAGGGTGTCGCTCATTTCCGCAATGTGGGCTGCGTCACGCCCAGCCACAATGCAAGCAGCGTCATCAGTTTCACGGTGCGCGCTCGATATTCGCCACCACCCGGGTCGGGGCTACATAGTACATCAGATCAGCTCCACATCGACGTGGTGGCGGGCCCGCACCAGATCATAGCGCGCGGGCTTCTCGGGCGGGGGAAGGTCGACCATCCGCTGGACCGCTCGGCGGGCCGGTTCGATCAGCGCCTCGGGCACGGTCACCTCGAACTGCATGTTCACCAGGCAATCGCGGATGTTCTCCAGCGTGATGCGCTTCATGTGCGGGCACAGGTTGCACGGGCCGATGAAGCGGGTGTCCGGAGAGTCCGCCGCCACGTTCGAGGCCATGGAGCATTCGGTGATCATCACCACCTGCTTCGGCTTCCGTTGGGTGACATAGTCGCTCATGGCGGCGGTCGATCCGGCAAAGTCGGACGCCGCCAGCACATCTTCCGGGCATTCCGGGTGGGCCAGGATTTCGGCGCCCGGATACGCCGCGCGCATCTCTGCGATGTCATCGGCGGTGAAGCGCTCGTGCACCTCGCACCGGCCCTTCCAGGCGATGATGCCCACCGACGTCTGGGCCGCGACGTTCCGCGCCAGGAATTCGTCGGGGATCAGGATGACCCGGTCCACGCCCCATTCCTTGGCCGCCCACTCGACCACCTGCACCGCATTGGCGCTGGTGCAGCAGATGTCGGTCTCGGCCTTCACATCGGCCGTGGTGTTCACATAGGTCACGACCGGCAGGCCCGGATAGCGCGCCTTGATGAGGCGCACATCCGCTCCGGTGATCGAGGCCGCCAGCGAGCATCCGGCCCTGAGGTCGGGGATCAGCACCGTCTTGTCCGGGCTCAGGATCTTGGAGGTCTCGGCCATGAAGTGGACGCCGGCCTGGACGATCACCTTCGCCTTCGCCTTCGCGGCCTCCTTGGCCAGTCCCAGACTGTCGCCGACATAGTCCCCCACGCCATGGAAAATGTCCGGCGTCATGTAGTTGTGGGCCAGGATGAAGGCGTCGCGCTCAACCTTCAGCCGGTTGATCTCGACGATCAGCTCCGCCTGCGCCGGCCATTCCAGCGGCGTCACATGATCACGCACCTTGGGCCAGATCGCGGCCGTCGCCCGCTCGGTTTCCGGGGACAGTCCAAAGGCGCCGTCGGCCATCTCTTTCTCCTTTTGCTCAATCTGAGCAAATATGAGGCCCGAAACAGGACGGCGGGATCGCCCCGGCCGCCCTCCTTATGCTCACTTTCAGCATAAGTCGGCATGAACATAGTCCTTCGGCCGCCGAACGCAAGTGAATCCGTCAGCGTCCGTCGCGCTCCAGCTCCAGCAGCCACTGCTTCCGCTCCAGCCCGCCAGCATAGCCGGTCAGGGTGCCGTCGCGGCCGATCACCCGGTGGCAGGGCACGATCACGGCGATGGCATTGGCGCCGTTCGCCAGACCAACCGCCCGCACGGCGGTGGGGCGGCCGATGGACTCGGCCAGCTGGCCATAGGTCCGGGTCTGGCCATGCGGAATTGCGCGCAGGGCCTGCCACACCGACTGCTGGAAATCCGTGCCGCCTGTCTCGATCGGCAGCCGGTCCAGCGCCGTGGTGTCTCCGGCGAAATAAGCCTCGAGCGCCGCCCGGACGAGCCCGGTCTCGCCACCTTCCGACAGGTCGACGACCCCGTGACGCAGCCGCATCAGCCGGCGCATGCGCGGCTCATAGTCGGCAAAGTCCAGCGCGTGGACCACGCCCTTCGCATCCGTCGCGACCAGCAGGGGGCCGAGCGGCGACTCCACCCGGTCCAGCCACAGCTCACGCGCATCTCGCATGATCGGTCTCCTCGTCCATCGTCAGATACAGCGCCGCATAGGCCCGCCAGGGGCGCCAGTTTGCAGCCAGCGCCTCGGTGTCCGGATCGGGCCAGCGGTCGGCGGGCGCCACGGCCCCGTCGTCCAGCACCCACGGTCCCGGCAGGCGCAGGCCGGGCCGCGCGGCCACCCGGGGCCCCAGCATCGGATCCCCGCCCAGATCGCGCATCAGCGCCTCGGGGTCATGGCCCAGGTCGAACACCCGCCGCACCCGCGCCAGCACCCGGGGCAGGGCCTCCAGCCGGTCCGCCTCGACCCGGACTTGCAGGGCATGTCCCCGGCCCGCTCTCGCCTCGACCCGTCCGGCCGCACCATCAGCGTCGCGGTCCAGGACGCGCGACCAGACGCCCCCCACCACCGCATCGCCCCGCGCGGCCAGCGCGGCCATCAGGGCGTCGAGCTCATACGGCGGACGCCAGCTCAGCGACAGCTCGACCCCCGCCCCGGCCTCTTCTCCCGCGCCGCGCCGCAGCGCCGAGGGCGGCCGGTCATAGAGCGCCTGAAAGGTCTCGTTGAAGCGCCGCACACTGCCGAACCCCGAGGCCATGGCCACCTCGGCCATCGGCAGGCGCGTCTGGTGCAACAGGGCCTTGGCCAGCCTTACCCGCCGGGTCTGGGCCACCGCCACGGGCGACGCACCCAGATGCCCCCGGAACAGTCGTCTCAAGTGCCGCTCGCCCACGCCCAGCCGGTCGCACAGCCGTTTGAGCCCGCCCTCATCCAGCGCGCCTTCATCGATCATCTGCAGTGCCCGGCTGACGGTATTGGCCGTCCCCCGCCAGGCGCCCCCGGTCGCGACCTCTCCGCGCCAGGCAGAATAGTCGGGCGCCGTCTCGGGCCGACAGCGCAGGCAGGGGCGATAGCCCTTGGCCTCCGCCTCGGCGGCGCTCGCGACAAACTCCACATTGGCGAACAGCGGCGTCCGCGCCGGGCACACCGGACGGCAATAGATGCCCGTTGTCTTCACACAGGTGTGGAAGCGCCCGTCGAACCGCGCGTCGCGTGCGACGACGGCGCGGTAACAGGCTTCAGCCGACAGGGGGGGCGGGCTCTCCATGGCGCAAACCATGCCCCGGCGCCCGTCCCCTGTCTCGCGGTTTTCGGACTCAGACCCTGGTCAGCCTCAGGTCCTGATAGTCATAGCTGAAGTCAATATCCGGGCTGACCCCTTTGACCGTGGCCCGCACCGGCTGGCCGTTCTCGATCTCGAAGGTGACAAAGGCGTCTTCCTCGCGCTTGTCCGGGAAGCGGGTGCGGAAGGTCTCGCCGTCATAGGGCTCCAGCGGCCCCTGCAGCGCCGGATTGTGGGTGAAGCGCAGCCACAGGCCGCCACTCCGTCGTTCGATCACAATGTCGCCATACCAGGGATCGCGCCAGGTCCCGGCATAGGCCGACAGGGGCAGGGAGGGGGCAGCGCCCGCCGCCTGTTTCGAGTCGATCTCGACGGCGGCGGCCAGCGACCGCTCGGTCGACTCGGCCTCATAGCGCTTGCTGTCGGCGATCCAGTCGAAGCCGGTCTTGTCCATGACGATGTCGGCGATGCCGCTGCGCAGCGCCCTCAGCAGATAGCTCTCCTCGGCGTTCGAGAAGATGGCAAAGCCCGCGTTCCGGCCGGGCAGTAGCACGGTCGCCGAAATCCCGCCGGGCGAGCCGCCACCGTGGCTGATCAGCCGCTCGCCGCGATAGTCCTGCACCGCCAGCCCCATGGCATAGGTCGAGGCGATCGACCGCCCCGGCAGTTCGGCCGTCGGCCCGGGCGAAGACGAACTGATGATGTTCGGTCGATACATCTCCCGCGCCGAGGCTTCGGAAAACAGTGGCGACCCGTCCGCCAGCTTGCCGTCGGCCAGTCGCACCGCGATCCATTTGGCCCAGTCATGCGGGCTGGCGCACAGCCCACCCGCCGCCGCGGCGGAATCCCAGTTCCACACCTCGGCGATACTGTCGGCGATGCGGGTCATCTCGCCCTGATAGCGCAGCGGCGGTCCGACCCGGGCATGGGGCAGGGCCGACTTCGCCGGATCCGCGCGGGTCGCCATCACGGCCGTGTCGGACATGCCGACCCGGTCCAGGATGCGCGTCTGGACAAAGTCCTCCCACGCCATGCCCGAAGTGGCCGCCAGCACCTCGCCCGCCACCACGAACATCAG
>CAXQIE010000009.1:0-16095 GCA_964224415.1 Neptunomonas phycophila | reverse complement strand
CTTCCTTGACCTCAAACTCGTAGCCGTTCAGGTCGGTCGTATCGAACGCATAGACGTCGTTGACCTTGTGCCAACCCGCGTCGACCGCACCATACCAGCCATTCGGCTCAGCCGAAGCCGCACCTGCACCCAGGGCAAGCGCCGCAGCGGCGCTGGACGCCAGGATAAAACTCTTAACACGCATCGGTGAATGCCCTCCGCAGCCTTCGTTGAAATATGCGACGGACACGCCGCCTCGCGGTTCTAATAACAGCGCCCGCATCGCAGGTCGAGGCTGATCTGACTCAGAAAACGCCTAAACTGTGGCAGCGTGATACCGAAGATACAGCTTCAGGTCGCCCGGGCGCCTGAATCCACGCGCAACCGGGCCTCGCAGGCCGCAAACTCATCGGCCGTATCGACGTCCCAGCCGCATTCGACCGGCATCACATAGCCCAGCGCCCCTTCCGGCCGGAAGGTCCGCTCGCGCCCGAGCCGCTCAGGCCGCGCCACATAGACGGCGCCATTGACCACAAAGGTGTCCGCCAGAGTGTCTGGCGGCCCGGCCAGGCGCCCGTCCGCCGTCATCTGCACGTGAAAGGCGGGCGGCTTGGGCAGGGGCGAGACGCTGACCACGGCCGGCGCGCCGCTTTGCTCGGCGAGGGCCACCGCCGCATCGATATCGATGGCCCGCCGCAACGGCGATGTCGGCTGCAACAGGACCACATAGTCCCAGACCCCGCCCACCTCGCCCAGGGCGTGCTCGACCGCGTCGATGACCGAGGCCTCCGGACCTGACAGGGCGGCCGGACGCACAAACGGGGCGGGGCAGCCCATCCTGGTCGCCAGATCCAGCACCGCCGGGTCGTCGCTGGACACCACGATCCGGTCCAGTACCTGCGAAGCCCGGGCCGCCGCCAGCGTCCAGCCGATCATTGGCCGCCCGGCCAGCATCCGCGTATTCTTGCCGATCATGCGTCGGGATCCCGCCCGGGCCGGGATAATGCCGATCACCCGCCTGTCGCCGATCATCGCACCCTCCGCGTTTCGCCGGTTCGCCGCCACCTCATGTGAGGGCGTGGCCGCTTATGGACGGTTAACGTGACCTTCGCGCGCCCGCTCCTTGCGTGTCCGCCGCCACCGCCTATCGTGCCGTCATGTCCGCCTTTCCGCCCGCGCCCGCTTCCCCTGCCCGGACCGGCCCCCTGCGCCATCTGTCGATCGTGCGGGCCCTGATGCTGCGTGAGCTGATCACCCGCTATGGCCGCGAGGGCCTGGGATTCCTGTGGGTGATCGGTGAGCCCCTCGTCTTCTGCCTCGGCGTCGTCCTGATGTGGAACCTGATCCGGCCCGAGTACGAGCATGGCATTCGGCTGGGGCCCATGGTCATGACCGGC
Organism: Neptunomonas phycophila; assembly: GCA_964224415.1. Lineage (GTDB taxonomy): Bacteria > Pseudomonadota > Alphaproteobacteria > Caulobacterales > Caulobacteraceae > Brevundimonas. Next base: position 14,719 of record CAXQIE010000009.1, on the reverse strand, counting down.
TATATGGCCCTGCTGCTGCTCCGCCATCAGATCAGCTTCAGCCTGTCGGCGCTTCAGGCCAACACCGGCCTGCTGCACCATCGGGCGATCGCGGTCCTGCACCTCTATGCGGCACGCAACGCCCTCGAATTTCTCGGCACGACGGCCGCCTTCATGGTCGTCTATCTGCTGCTTGGTTTCTTGGGCGAGGTCTCGCCCCCGCAGGACTGGAGCCTCGTGTTCGGCGGCTGGCTGCTGCTGGCCTTCCTCGGGCTGGGGCTGGCCCTGATCTTCAGCGCGCTGGCCCAGCGGTTCGCCTTCATGGAGCGGATCGTGCCGCTGTTGACCTATGCCCTGATCCCCATGTCGGGCGCCTTCTTCATGGCGTCCTGGGTGCCGCCCGCCTGGCGCGACGCCTATCTGCTGATCCCCCTGCCGCATGCGGTCGAGATGATCCGGGCGGGAGTCTTCGGTCCCTTTGTCGAAACCCACTATGACGGCGTCTATGCCTTCGGCTGGGGACTGGTGCTCAATCTGCTGGGCCTGCTGCTGATTGCCGGGGCCCGCGACCGGATCGAGGCCGAGTGATCCCGCCGTTCCGAACCGATAGCCTGTCGCGCCTTCACGGGTTATCAGTCGCGTCATGACTGATCCCGTGCCGGAAATCCCCCGTGACCGTCTGTCGTTCCGGCAGCGCCGGCGCCTGCCCGACCTGCCCCGCTGGGCGCCGTCCTGGCCGTTCCTGATCTGCGTCATCCTGCCGACCCTGCTGGCGGCCTTCTACTTCCTGCTGATCGCCTCGCCCCGCTATGTGTCCGAGGCGCGCTTCATCGTCCGTCAGGCCGGACAGGCCCAGCCCGATGCCCTCGGCCTGACCCTGCAGGGCGTCGGCCTCAGCGCCACCCAGACGGATGCCTTTGCGGTCCACGACTATATGCGTTCGCGCGACGCGGTGGCCGAGCTGGATCAGTCGCTGGACCTGTCCCGCCTGCTTGGACCTCCGGGCGCCGACATCTTTTCTCGCTGGCCCCGCCCGTGGGAAAGCCGCAGCCGCGAGGGCCTGTACAAGGGCTACCAGCGCTTCGTCACCGTCGGCTATGACGCCACCACCGGCATCAGCATCCTGCGGGTCGAGGCCTATCGCCCCGAGGACGCCCGTCGTCTGGCCGAGGCCCTGCTGACGGGCGGCGAGGGTCTGGTCAACCGGCTGAACGCCCGCTCGGTCGCCGATGCGGTCAGCCAGGCCGAAACCTCCCGCGACGAGGCCCGCGAGCGGCTCAGCGAGGCCCAGCGCCGGCTGGTGGCCTTCCGCAACCGCCAACGCTTCATCGACCCCTCCATGGTCGCGGCCGAGGGCGCCGGCCTGATCGGCGAGCTGTCCGCGACTCTCGCGGGTCTGCGCGCCGAACGCGCCCAGCTGGCGGCCGAGGCCCCCCAAAGCCCGCAACTGCCCAGCCTCGACAACCGCATCGCTGCCTATGAGCGCCAGATCTCGGCCGAACGCTCCAAACTGGCCGGGGAGGCCTCCTCGCTGGTGCCCGCCGTCAGCGCCTACGAGGATCTGGTGCTGGAACGCGAACTGGCCGACCGGCAGCTGTCCGAAGCCACCGCCGCCCTGCTGGCGGCCGAACGCGACGCCCGGCGTCAGGCCCTTTATCTGCAGCGCGTGGTCAGCCCCGCCCTCGCCGACGAGCCGACCCTGCCGCGGCGCTGGCTGTCGATCCTGATCGTCCTTATCGGCAGCCTTCTGCTGTACGGCGTCGGCTGGCTGGTCTGGTCCGGCCTGCGCGAGCACCGGCAGCAGGGATGACGGCCGGGACAGCCCCTCCCGTCGATCCGGGTCTGATTGTCACCGGGCTGGCCAAGGCCTGGACACCCGGCCGCACGTCGGTCTTCGCCGACGTCGACTTTTCCCTGTCGCGCACCGGCCGGCTGGCGCTGCTGGGCCGCAACGGCCAGGGCAAGTCGACCCTGATCAAGGTGCTGGGCGGCGTGCTGCGCCCCACCGCCGGTCAGGTCCGCTGGCGCATGCCCGCCTCCTGGCCGATCGGCTTCGGCGGCGGCTTTCAGGGCAGCCTGTCGGGTCTCGACAACATCCGCTTCCTCGCCCGGCTGTATGAGCGCGAGTTCGACCAGCTGCTGGCCCGCGTCGATGACTTCGCCGAACTGGGCAGCGCCCTGAAGCAGCCGGTCAAACACTATTCCTCGGGCATGCGGGCGCGGCTCGCCTTCGGCCTGTCGCTGGCCATCGAGTTCGACTGCTATCTGATCGACGAGGTGGTGGCCGTCGGCGACGCCCGTTTTCAGGACAAATGCCGCGAGGAGCTGTTCGCCCGCCGCGCCGACCGCGCCTTCATCATGGCCTCGCACGACACCCATCTGGTCGAGCGCGAATGCGACCGCGCCCTGATCCTCGAGGGCGGTCAGGCGCGCCTGTATGACAATGTCCATGAGGCCGTCGAGGCCTATGGCTTCCTGAGGGCAGCCTGATGGCGGATTTGAAAACCCTGCTCTCAACCCTTCGGGCCCGGCTCGAGCCCCCGACCGCCATTGAGGCCCAGGCACGCGCCGATGCCGCCCGCGACCGCCGCGACTGGACCGCCGCCGCCCGCCACTATCGCCGCTCGCTGGACATCGACCCGACCCGGGCCGCCATCTGGGTCCAGTACGGCCACGCGTTGAAGGAGTCCGGCCGCCGGACCGAGGCCGAGCCCGCCTATCGACAGGCCACAACCCTCGCCCCCGACGATGCCGATGCGGCGCTCCAGCTGGGCCATATCCTGATGCTGCTCGATCGGCCGGGAGAGGGACTTGCCGCGTTCGAGCGCGCCCTGATCCTGATGCCGACCCTCAGACCCGCCCGGGAGGCGCTGCGCGATCTGGCCCGGCGCGGCTATCGCTCGACCGATCCGGCTGTCATGGAGGCCCTGCGCACCACACAGCCCCGCTTTCGCGCGCAATCCCCGACCAGTGGCACCGGCGCCCCGGCGCATCAGGCCCGCTATGTCTTCGACGTCTCGGACCTGCTGGGCTATTTCCGCAACGCGCGCCTGCCGACCGGCATCCAGCGCGTCCAGATCGAGGTCATCTCCGCCCTGCTCTCCACCCCGGACCGCGCGGACCAGATCGCCGTCTGTGCCTTTGCCGAGGGGCGGGACGGCTGGGTGCCCGTGCCGTCCGACCTGTTCCTCGACCTCGCCGACGCCGCCCGTGCCGACGGCTCGCTGGACGATCCCGACTGGCAAAGGTTGATGGACGCCCTCCAGACCGGGCTGGAGCTGGCTCCACCCCTGCGCTTCCGCACCGGCGCCTGGCTGGTCAATCTGGGCACCTCCTGGTGGCTGCAGAACTATTTCCTGCGTGTGCGCGAGGCCCGGCGGCGTCACGGCATCCGCTATGTGCCCTTTGTCCACGACATGATCCCGGTGATGGCGCCCGAGCATTGCGTGCGCCCCCTCACCCAGGACTTCATCAGCTGGGTCATGGGGGTCTTCACCCATGCCGACGGCTGGCTGACCAATTCGCAGGCCTCGGCCCGCGATCTTCACCGGGTGGCGGGGCGCCTCGGCCACCGGGTTGATCCGGCGCGGGTCCATGTCGTGCCCCTGGACGCCGACTTTCGCCCTTCGGCCGAGCTGGCCCTCGATCCGGCCCTGCGCGACCGCCACGACGCCGAGGTGCTGGCGCGCTTCGGCCTCGCCGCCGACCGCTATGTCCTGTTCGTCTCGACCATCGAGAGCCGCAAGAACCACCTCGAGGCCTTCCGCGCCTGGCAGGCCCTGATCGACCGCCACGGAGAGGACGCTGTGCCGACCCTCATCTGCGTCGGCAATCACGGCTGGCTGAACGATGCGGTCTTCGCCCGGCTGGACAGCGATCCCGCCCTGCAGCGCAAGGTGCAGATGCGCCGCGGGCTGGCGGATCCCGATCTGGCCGCTCTCTATCGTCAGGCCGCCTTTACCCTCTACCCCAGTCTGTACGAGGGCTGGGGTCTGCCGGTCACGGAATCGCTGTGCCATGGCACCCCCGTGCTGGCCTCCGACAGTTCCTCCCTGCCCGAGGCCGGAGGCGATCTGGCGGTCTACTACCGGGCCGGAGACACCGAAGGCCTGATCGACACCCTTGAACGGCTCAGCCTGACGGACAGCTGGCGTCGGCGGCTCCGCGCCGACATCGCCGGCCGCTTCCGGCCCCGCAGCTGGGCCGCCGTGGCCGATGACATGCTGAACTGCCTGTCCGGCTGGGACGCAGGCGACGGGGCGGCCTTGCCGGATGCACCGGTCCCCGACCTCCCGACCGGTCGCTACGTCTGGATGCGGCGCAGTCTGGAACTGGCCGTCCATCCCGGCCTTCTGCCCGCCGAGGCCTTCCGCGCCGGCGATACCTGGCGGCCCCCCGAGGACTGGGGCTGTCCGACGCGCGCCGGAGAGGCGCTGCTGAAGATGCGACTGGAGGCGGCGAGCGGCCCCCTGCGTCTGTTTATCGGGCTGAAGGGACCAGATGGCCCGGCCTGCGACTGGCAGCTGGAGAGCGGCGGCAAACGGGTTGATGGCGGGCGCCTTCAGACCGGCACCGTGGCCTGGCGGGCCGTCGACCTGCCGACCCCTGCCGAGCCCGACGCGCCTCTGGTTCTGGCCCTCCAGTCCCGACCGGTGACAGACGGAACGGCTCGACAGGAGGCCCCCTCACCCGGCGTAGGGGTGATCGGCTTCATGATCTGCGCGGCCGACGACACACGGCTGCGGGCCGATTTTCTTGAAGCGATCCGGCTGGACGACCTTGCGGGTCTGGAACGCCGCCAGATCACCGGGGCCGAACAGGACCATCCCTGACATCTCCCCCATGACAAAGGGGCTGCCGCGTGTGCGACAGCCCCTCTGCGGTTCCGGGTCCGGGCGGCGCGGGGCTGCCCGGGTTCAGGCTCAGGCCCAGCCCCAGTCGTTCTCGGGGTTGAGGGCATCGACCGGCTCGGCGCCGGGGGTGTCGGGCAGGAACAGGGCGTGGCCCTGATCGGCCCAGATCGCCATCTTCAGCGCCACGCCATCGGAGACGGCGTCCTCGGCCTGCGGCAGCACCAGCGGGGTGGTGTCCAGCGCGGCCTTGTCGAGGATGAAGTCGTCCTCGCCGAGACCCGGCAGAACCTGGGGTCCGACCTGCGGTCCGGCATCGGCCGCCGGAAGCACCTGGGGCCCCGTAGCGTCCTTCGACAGCACCACAAAGTCATCGTCGTCCAGACCCGGCAGGACCTGCGGCCCGGCGTCATCCTTCGACACGGGCCCGGTGTCTTCCACCGGCAGGACCTGCGGTCCGGCGACCTTGCCCGCCTCCGGATCGACGGCGGCATCGGCACCCGGCAGCACCAGGGCCCCGTCATGATCAACCTTGCCCTCAAGACCGGGCAGGACCAGATCATCCTCGGCCAGCGGCGACACCTGCGGTCCCGTATCGGCATCGTCAGCCGAGGCGATCACCGGGGCGGGCGCCACGGTCGGAATGCCCTCGACATAGAGCGGCAGGGTGATGGCCCGGTGCTCGGCCGATTCCGAGAACTCGACCAGCATTTCGGCGCGCGTCAGGGTATTGTTGGTCAGGGCCTCGATATAGAGCGCCCGGCCACCGCTGTCGGCCGCGCGGTTCAGCACGGTCTGGTACAGGGCATCGACGAACTGGGCATTGGTCAGCCCGCCATAGATGTCCTGGCCCTCGCTGGAGTTGAGGAAGGTGGTGGCGATGGCCAGCAGGGTCGTGCCCCCGGCCAGCGCCCCGGTCCAGCTGATCAGCCCGTCCTCGTCCGGCAGACGGTCATAGGCTGCGTCATACAGCCGGGCGATGGCGGCGGCATTGTCGTTGCCGACCCACAGACCCTCGGCCAGGGTCGACCAGCTGATGGCCCGGTGCTCGGCCGACTCGGCAAAGATCAGCATCAGATCCTCGCGCGTGCCGCCGTTGTTCAGATACACCAGCCAGCTGTTGATGCCGTCCGGATCGCCGTCGCGGTTGAGCGCGTTCAGATACAGCCGGTCGATGAACTGGCGATCGGTCAGCGTGCCATAGCTGTTGACGAACTCGGCCGAGGCGATGAAGCGACGCGCCAGCTCCTCGATCGGCACGCCCGATTCCAGCGCGTTCAGCTGGATCTCGAAGCCGAGCGCATCGGGCTCCCGGCCAAAGGCCGCCGAATACAGCCGCATCAGCTGGGCCGCATCGCTGTCGGCGTTGAAGGTCAGGGTACCGTCGACAAACTCGGCGGCCTCCATGCCCGACAGGGTGTCATTGCCGCCCTCGCGACCGCCCGACACCGCATCAAACCGCGCCGCCGAATAGCCCCGGTAAGCGCCCTCATAGACGGCGACGTCATAACCGTCCCCGCCGTTCAGCGTGTCATTGCCCAGACCGCCCGTCAGGCGATCATTGCCCGTGCCGCCGTTCAGGGTGTCAGGACCGGCATTGCCGAACAGTTCGTCGTCGCCCGTCCCGCCATCCAGGGTCGAGCCCTGGAGGGTCAGGGGCACAGCCGTCGCGCTGGGGAGCGAAACGTGCAGCGTATAGGTACCGCCGGCCGGGGGCGCGCTCGTCACCAGCGAAGCGCCGGCGCCGGCCGCCCACTGGGACACTTCGATATAGAAGGTGCCGGAAGCGCCGAAGGTATAGGTCAGGCCGGAGTCAGTGGCCGCTCCATCGGGGGTCGCGGCGTCATCATTGACGGCCAACTGGACGCCACTGCCATCGAGAATTCTCAGCACAGTATCAAAACCGGCACCGTCGATATCCAGCGTTACCTGATCGCCCGCCTGGACGGTGATGGCATAGAATTCACGACCCGCTCCGCTCGCCGTCCCCCGCACCGTCGAGTGCGGAATCGTCGTCGAGTTGACGATGTCGTCATTCTCCAGAAGATCAAAGGTCCCCGTCAGGGATACAGCCGTACCGATGCTGGTGTTGGCCGTGGACTGGGCCTTGATCACATCCGGAGCCGCAATCTCGGCCGGGATGCCGGCGTACAGGCGATCATTACCGCCGGCGCCATTGATCACATCGACACCGCCGCCGCCGCGGATCACATCGTTGCCTGCGGTGCCGGTCAGGTTGTCCGAGAAGGTCGAGCCGATGACCTCCTCGATGCTGTTCAGCGTGTCGTTGCCCGCCGCACCCGTGACCGACGTTCCGTTCATCGTGATGCCGCCCACCGCGGTCGAATAGTCGGCGATGTCATAGCCGTTGCCGCCGTTCAGCGTGTCATTGCCGAACCCGCCGATCAGGGTGTCATTGCCCTCGCCGCCGTTCAGGATGTCATTGCCGAACCCGCCGTCCAGGGTGTCATTGCCGGCCAGGCCGTTAATCGTGTCATTGCCGCCCAGCCCATTGATCGCATCGGCGAAGGCCGTGCCGCTGATCGTCTCGTTGGTGATGTCGCCGGACACCACCAGGCCGCCGGTCGGGGTCGCCGCGATGGTCTGGTCCGCGAACTGCAGGAATTCGACATTGGTGATGGTGTCGGTGCCGTCCGGCCCGACCACCGTGCCGATCTGGCCGTTCCAGGTGATGGTATAGGCGCTGCGGTTACCCGAGAAGACCACGGTGTCGATGCCCAGACCGCCGTCGATCTGGTCATTACCGCCATTGCCGCGCAGGCTGTTGTTGCCCGAGTTGCCGCGGATCTGGTCGGCGCCCGAACCGCCGATGGCGTTCTCGATCACGGCGCCCAGCGCGATGGACACATTGCCCACCAGACCGCCGACACTCGAGAAGGCGGCCTGACGCAGGTCGATCACCTGGTTCTGGCTGTAGCCCGAGAAGTCAAAGGTGTCGTTGCCCGCCGCGTCCCAGACCGCGAAGATCATGTAGCCGTTACCATCGGGCTGGAACCAGGGCTGGCCGGCGTTGGAGTTGAACCCATAGGTGGTGTCGCCGGTACGCGTCGTCATATTGGCGCCGTACAGGCGCTGCGCCGCCGCGATATCGTCCATCAGGGGCACGGCCGAATACTGGAAGAAGCCGGTGTTCCCGACCCAGCGCACGAAGTCCGCCCCGGTCTCTCGCTCGCTGAAATAGCTCATCAGCGAATACTGGCGGCTGTCCTCGAAATAGGTGGCATTGGCCTCATAGGTGATGCTGACGCCTGGCCCGGCGTTGTAGTCTTCCGGGTGCAGAAGGCCGATGGCGTGGCCGATCTCGTGGGTCAGCACCTGATAGCCGTAGGCGTTCAGCACCGGCGTGGCGTTGTAGCTGAGGCTGTTATTGATCCAGACATCGCCCTGGGCCGCGCCCGCAGCGGCATTGCCGGGCAGATAGGCGAAGGCGGCTGCACCCGAAGCCCCTGTGCTGTAGTTCCCGAACAGGATGGTGGCATTGTTCGAGTAGTCGCTACCCGGGTCGGTCACCTGCTGGAAGGTGATGCCCGCAACATCGGCCCACGACTGCAGAGCCAGCAGGGTGGCCGTGATCTGGGCCTGGGTGAACTGCGAGAAGCCGTCCGTTCCGTTCGGCATGGTGGATGGCGCCGTCGACCGGAAGGCGAACGTCACCGTGGTCGAGGAGCCCAGGCTGCTACCCCAGAAGGCATTGGCGCGCGTCAGCTGGATGCCCGCGTCAATCGGTCCCAGAGAGGGCTTGCCATTATCGCCGAAACCGCCCCGGTCGTCTCCGTTCAGGATGGCCGCGACATAGCCGCTGTCGCCGCCCATGTCGCCCAGATCGGTGGCGCCGTGGAACCGTCCGCAGCCGCCGCACAGCCCGTAGCTGGAGATGGCGCCAAAGGTGGAGTAGGCGTCGCTTCCGGTGCTGTCCTCAACGAAACGGCCTGAATTGCCGGTGCCGCCGTAGACCGAAAGCGCGGTCGCCTGACGACCGGTGAACAGGGTATCGAACATTGGGAAAGCCCCTCGCGTGAATATCCAGCAGGCACCCTACTGCAGGAATCCCGAACGACAAGCGCTACAGCAGCGGTGACGGTCAACTGAAAGTGAACCGGGGTATGCGGGCTACACGCGCCCCGCGAGCCTGCGCGCCCCCCGCTTCCGTTCCGGGCCGATCCGATCTAGTGAGCCCGCATAATGGATGAGATCGAACGCCAATCCGAAGACCGCGCCTGGACCACGGCCAAGACCCTGGCCGAGGCCCTGCCCTATATCCAGGTCTATGACCGCGAGACGGTCGTGATCAAATACGGCGGCCACGCCATGGGCGAGACGGCCGTGGCGAAGCAATTTGCCGCCGACATCGTGCTGCTGAAGCTGATGGGGGTGAACCCGGTCGTGGTCCACGGCGGCGGGCCGCAGATCAGCGCCATGCTGGACAAGGCGGGCGTCAGGTCCAGCTTCGTCGACGGCCTGCGCGTCACCGATTCCGACACCATGCAGGTGGCCGAAATGGTCCTGTCCGGCGCGGTCAACAAGGAGATCGCCCACTGGATCACCGTGGCGGGCAAGGAGGCCGATGTGCGCGGCGTCGGCCTGTCGGGCAAGGACGCCGGCCTTCTGACCGTCGAGCGCACCCGCCGCACCCGGCGCGACCCCGACAGCCTGATCGAGCAGGAAGTCGACCTCGGCTTTGTCGGCGAGCCCACCCGCGTCGATGCCAAGCTGATCACCCGACTGATCGAATCCGATGCCGACTGGGTTCCGGTCGTCGCCCCGATCGGCGTGGCCGCCGACGGCCAGACCTATAACGTCAATGCCGACACGGTCGCGGGCGCCCTGGCCGGCGCGCTCGACGCCAAACGCATGCTGCTGCTGACCGATGTCGAGGGGGTCAAGGGCAAGGACGGTCAGATCATCCGCCAGATGACCCTCGCCGAGGCCGAGAGCCTGATCGCCGACGGCACCGCCACCGGCGGCATGATCCCCAAGCTCCAGACCGCCATGGCCGCCGTGCGCGCCGGGGTCGAGGCCGTGGTCATCCTCGACGGCCGTCGCCCCCACGCCATGCTGGTCGAGCTGTTCACCGAACACGGCGCCGGCACCCTGGTGCGGGCCAAATGAGCGTCGAGCTCCACCGCGCCCGCGTCTGGATCTTCGACATGGACGACACCCTGTATCCGCGTGAACAGGGCGTGATGCGGCTGGTTCAGGAACGCATCAACACCTTCATGATGGCCGCCGTCGGCCTGCCGCAGGACGAGGCGCTTGTCCTGCAAAAGCAGTTCCTGAACGAGCACGGCACGACGCTGGCCGGACTGATGGCCAACTATGCGGTCGACCCCGAGGCTTTCCTGCATGAGGTCCACGACGTGCCGCTGGATTCGCTGGAGCCCAATCCCGACCTCGACACGGCGCTGCGCCGTCTGCCCGGCCGGCGCTTCGTCCTGACCAATGGCGCCCGCTATCACGCCGCCCGCGTGCTTGAGCGCATCGGCATCACCGGCGCCTTCGAGGGCGTGTTCGCCATCGAGGACATGGATCTGGTGCCCAAGCCCGCCCCCGCCACCTTCCGCCGCTTCCTCGCCGCCCACGCCATCGAGGCCGAAGGCGCCGTCTTTTTCGAGGACACGCCGCGCAACCTCGCCCCGGCCAAGGCGCTGGGCATGACCACTGTGCTGGTCGGCGACGGACACGGCCACGAGATCGGCGACTGGGTCGATCACCACACCCCCGACCTGCTCGAATTCCTGACTGAAACCGCCCTCAAGGAGGCCGCATGAGCGACCCCGCCCACTTCAAGTCCGTCATCGAACAGGCATGGGAGGACCGCACCTCGGTCTCGACCGCCACGACCGGCGACATCCGCGACGCCGTCGACTTTGCCCTGGCGGGTCTCGACGACGGCTCCCTTCGCGTCGCCTCGCGTGAGGCTGACGGCAGCTGGACGACCCACCAGTGGCTGAAGAAGGCCGTGCTGCTGTCCTTCCGCCTCAACCCCAATGTCCGCATGGGTCTGGCCACCAATGCGGGGGCCGGTGCGCCCGACTCCACCCCCGGGCCTTACTGGGACAAGGTGCCGGTCAAATGGGCCGGCTGGACGGATGCCCGCTTCGAGGCGGCAGGCTTTCGCGCCGTCCCCGGGGCCGTCGTCCGCCACGGGTCCTTCGTCGGTCGGAACGTCGTGCTGATGCCCTCCTTCGTCAACATCGGCGCCTTCGTGGGTGAGGGCACCATGGTCGACACCTGGGCCACGGTCGGCAGCTGCGCCCAGATCGGCAAGAACGTCCACCTGTCGGGCGGCGCCGGCATCGGCGGCGTGCTGGAGCCGCTTCAGGCCAACCCCACCATCATCGAGGACGGCTGTTTCATCGGGGCCCGCGCCGAGGTCGCCGAGGGCGTGATCGTCCGCGAGGGCGCGGTGCTGGCCATGGGTGTCTACCTGTCGGGCTCGACCAGGATTGTCGACCGCGCGACCGGCGAGGTGTTCCGCGGCGAAGTGCCCGCATACTCCGTCGTGGTGCCCGGCACCCTGCCCGACCCCAACGGCGGCCCCGGCCTCTACTGTGCCGTGATCGTCAAGCGGGTCGACGCGCAAACCCGCGCCAAGACCGGCGTCAACGAACTGTTGCGCGCCTGAGCCGTTCACCAGCCGCCTTCGGGCTTGGGATCACGAGCCCGTTGCTTTAGGGCATTGGCCGGCGGCCCGGTCCGCGATTGCAGGAGAGTATATGTCGATGCGAGTTCTGGTTCTCGGGGGCGATGGTTTTTGTGGCTGGCCAACGGCCTTGCACCTGTCGGCCCGCGGCTGGGATGTGACGATCGTCGACAATCTGTCGCGCCGGAACATCGACAATGAGCTGGAGGTCTCGTCCCTGACCCCGATCCGCTCCATGGGCGACCGCATCGCCGCCTGGAAGGAGGTCTCGGGCAAGGAGATCGGCTTCGTCAATATGACCGTCGGCAAGGAGTTCGACCGTCTGGTCGCCCTGATCCGCGACTTTGCCCCCGACAGCATCGTCCACTTCGCCGAACAGCGCGCCGCCCCCTATTCGATGAAGTCGGCGCGGCACAAGCTCTACACCGTCGACAATAATCTGAACGCCACCAACCACCTGCTGGCCGCCATGGTCGAGAGCGGCCGTGACGTCCACCTGGCCCACCTCGGCACCATGGGAGTCTATGGCTACACCACGGCCGGTCTGCGCATTCCCGAGGGCTATCTCAAGGTCACCGTCGAGACCGACTTCGGCCCGACCGAACAGGAAATCCTGTTCCCGCCGAACCCCGGCTCCATCTACCACATGACCAAGACCCAGGACGCCCTGCTGTTCCAGTTCTACGCCAAGAACGACGGCCTCCGGATCACCGACCTGCACCAGGGCATCGTCTGGGGCGCCGAGACCGAGGAAACCCGCAAGGACGAGCGTCTGATCAACCGCTTCGACTATGACGGCGACTACGGCACCGTGCTGAACCGCTTCCTCATCCAGGCGGCCGTCGGCTATCCGCTGACGGTGCACGGCTCGGGCGGCCAGACGCGTGCCTTCATCCACATCCAGGACACGGTCCGCTGCGTCGAACTGGCCCTGCAGAACCCGCCCAAGGCCGGCGACCGGGTCAAGATTCTCAACCAGATGACCGAAAGCCGCCGCGTCCGCGATCTCGCCGAGCTGATCTCGGGCATGACCGGCGCCGAGATCCACAACGTCCCCAACCCCCGTCAGGAAGCCGACGAGAACGAACTGGTCGTCGCCAATGACCAGTTCCGCGAGCTGGGCCTCAAGCCCATCACCTTGGCCGAGGGCCTGATGCAGGACGTGACCGAGATCGCGCGCCGCTATTCCGACCGGGCCGACCGCTCCAAAATCCCCTGCGTCTCCAGCTGGAACGCCCGGCGCGCCGAGGCCCTCAAGTCCGAGCCCGTGGTCTCGGCCACCGCCGCCGCCCATCTGCGCACGGCCTGATTCCGGTTCACGCGTGAGCCCGTCCCGATCCCTCCAGTCCCCGTCGATCCTGATCTTCGGCGGCGGCTGGCTGGGTCAGGCCGTGGGCCGGGACATCCTGTCGCGCGGCGGCACCGCCTGGCTGACCTCCCGCTCGGCCGAGACCCGTGACCGGCTGACCGCCGACGGCTTTCACGCCGTCGATCCCGAGAATGTCGAGGCCCTGAGGACCGCCGTGGCAGAGGTCGAGGCCCTGCTGGTCACCGCCCCGCCCGAGCCCTCCGGCTGTCCCGGCCTGCGAGCGCTTGTGCCGGCACTGTCGGCCTCGGGCGCCTGGCCCGACTGGATCGGCTATATCTCGTCCAGCGCCGTCTATGGGGATCGTGCCGGCGCCTGGGCCTTCGAGGATGAGCCGCTGCACGCCTCCAGCCTGACCGGCGCCCGCCGCGTCCGGGCCGAGGCCGAATGGCTGGAGGCCGGCCAGAGCATGGGCCTGACCGTTCAGGTCTTTCGCCTGCCCGCCCTCTATGGCCCGGGTCGCTCGCCGGTCGACAAGCTGCGCGACGGCAGCGCCCGTCTGGTGCGCAAGCCCGGTCAGGTGTTCAACCGCATCCACGTCGACGATGTCGTCTCGGGCCTTGCCGCCTCCATGGCCCGCCCCCACCCCGGCCGCGCCTATACCCTGTGCGATGATCAACCCTCGCCCGCCGACGAGGTCATCGAATGGGCGGCCCACCGCATGGGTCTGCCCCTGCCGCCCGAGATCGAGTGGACCGACCCCTCGGTGTCCGAAGGCATGCGCCGCTTCTACCTCGACTCCAAACGCCTCTCGAACGCCCGCGCCAAGGCCGAACTCGGCTGGCGCCCCCGCTACCCCGGCTACCGCGAGGGGATAGAGGCGATCCTGAAGGCAGAGGGCTGAGCACTGTCTCCTCCCCATTCCATGGGGAGGGGGACCGCGGAGCGGTGGAGGGGTTCCAGGCCCCGTGCACACCCTGAAGAGCCCCTCCGTCACGTCGGCTTCGCCGCCGCGCCACCTCCCCGACTTCGTCAGGGAGGAGACTTCAGATCGGATAGCCGCCACCCAATTCCCCAACTCTTTCAACGCTCCCACCGTTTCCCGGACCGTTCTCCCTGCCTTGCCTCACCGCCCCCTCACACTGGCCGGTTGAGCACACGGAGGACCCCATGGACCCGCATCACACCGAATACGGCTACTGGCCCGGACACGATCCCGACTACGACCCGGACCGGGCCAGCATCGACGACGAATGCGCCGGCATTTTCGCCGAGCGGGAGCCCCGGTCACGCCCATCCGGTCGCTCTGGCCATCACCGCGCCTCCGACGCCACCTGGGCCCGCGCCCGGGCCGACTATCTGGCGGGGGAGTCGGCCTCGGTCGTCTGCGAGCGCTACGGCATGCGCGTCTCGACGCTCCGCAATCGCGCCGCCGAAGAGGGCTGGCGTCGTCAGGACCAGCCCGGGCCCGAACTGGTCGACCTCGAGGCCGAGCTTGAGGCGGGCCTGCCCGACTATGCCGACATGGCCAACCACGCCCTGATCCGCCTGAACCGCGCCATCCTGAAAGGCCACGCCACCGAAGCCGGCCGCTGGATGCGCCTCCACCGCACCCTGCTGGATATGGCGCGGAAACCGGTGACGAAGTCCGCACCCGCGCCCAAGCCCAGCCCCCTCATGGACGCCCTCGAAGCCCAGGTCGCCGAAATCCAGGCCATGGCCCGCTCGCTGGCCAGGCCGAATTCAGACGGTTCAGACCATTCAGACGGTAAATTGCGGGAGGACGCAGCGTCTCCTCCCCATCATCGATGGGGAGGGGGACCACGAAGTGGTGGAGGGGATCTTCACCCCGCGCACAGCCCTCAGCCCCGGGTCCAGAACCCCTCCTCCACGGCGCAAGATGCGCCGCGCCACCTCCCC
>CAXQIE010000008.1:0-18074 GCA_964224415.1 Neptunomonas phycophila | reverse complement strand
GTCGAGCGGGACTGCCCGGGGCGAAACCCCGGGGTCCGGGGCGTTTCTGGACGCCTCGCCCGTCGCGGGCCGAGAGACTGGGACCTGCTGTCGAACCGGGACAGGCGAGGTCGGGTGCGCAAGCTTTTCGGCGCCCCGACCCCCGGCTGAAGAGACAGTCCCCCCGGGCGCTCGCGTGAACCGACCGGGGCGGCGCACAGGTCAGGTGCCGAAAATTTCACAGCGCCCGTAACGCGAAAGCAGGGCGCATACGGTTCCGGGCCCCCGGCCCACGCGCCGCCCGCCTCTCCATATCCTCTACCGCACGCGGCGAGAGGGGCTTTCGCGTGGGTGGCTACCCGCCTGACATTACAACGATGTAATGCGCTTTGCGGGGGCGACGGCTTTATGCCCTTGGCGCGTTTGAGGGGCACTGCGTCCCCGCCTGTATCTGCCCGGAGCTTCCCCATGCTGGCCGCCACCGCCTTCGCTGCCCTTCTGGCTACGGCTGCGCCCCAGGACCCTCCGGTGCAGGATCCGCCGGTCCAGGATCCCACGGAAGTGCGCGTCGACGACATCGTCGTCCTCGGTCGTCCGCTGGACGAGGCGGCTCGCGACTTCGTCTACAGCCTGTCGGTCCCCGCGCGGGGCCGGGGCCTCGCCCGTTGGCGCGACACCGTCTGTGTCGGTGTGGTCAATCTCAGGGGCGAGGCGGCCCAATATCTGGCGGATGTCATCTCAACCCGGGCCGAGGATCTGGGGCTCCAGATCGGCGCGCCTGGCTGTTCGCCGAATGTCATCATCACCTTCGCCGACGACGGGGCGACGATGGCGCGGGCGATGGTCGAGGCCGAGCCCGCCGCCTTCCGGGTCGGTGGCAGTGGCATGGACCTCGGACGGGCGGCTCTCGGCCGCTTTCAGGAGGGCGATGCTCCTGTGCGCTGGTGGCATATGGCCCTCCCGATCAACTCTGAAACCGGAAGGATTGCCGTGCGCATCCCCGGCGAGACGGACAATGAGGGCAATCCCTCGGCCCCTTCAATCAGCACCTTCGGATCGCTTCTGACCACCATCATTCGCGATGACCTGAACAAGGTCATCATTATCGTTGACGTCGACGGCGTCGCCCATCTGACTGCCCCCCAGCTGGCTGACTATCTGTCGATGGTGGCGCTGGCGCAGATCGATCCGCGGGGCGAGATCGCGGGCTTTCCGACGATCCTGAACGTCGTCGAAAATCCCGCCGTGGCCGACAGCATGACGGACTGGGACCTGGCCTTTCTCGAGGCCCTGTACCGCGACGACCGGGCCATGCGCCGCAACCCGGCCGCACTGGCGTCCAGCATTGCTTCGGACCTCGCCCGGGACCTGCGGGCGGAGCAGGAGGCGGCCCCCGAAAACTGACGCGCCTTGCGCCGGGTGCCTCGCATCGCGATATTCCGGCTCTCACACGGGCACGACCGCCGAGTCGCGCCCCCTATGCAGTCAAGAAGGCCTTCATGCGCGATCCGATCGAACTGATGAACATGAACCTCGTGCCCATGGTGGTCGAGCAGTCCAGCCGGGGTGAGCGCGCGTTCGACATCTTCTCGCGCCTGCTGCGCGAGCGGATCATCTTCCTGACCGGCCCGTTCGAGGACGGCATGGCCAGCCTGATCTGTGCCCAGCTGCTGTATCTGGAATCGGAAAACCCGAAGAAGGAAATCAGCATGTACATCAACAGCCCCGGCGGTCAGGTGACCTCGGCGCTCGCGATCTACGACACCATGCAATACGTCAAGTCGCCGGTCTCGACCGTGGTCATGGGCATGGCCGCCTCGGCCGGTTCGCTGATCCTCACGGCCGGTGAGGCCGGACACAGGATCGCCCTGCCTAATGCCCGCATCATGGTGCACCAGCCCTCGGGCGGCTTCCGCGGGACGGCTTCCGACATCGAGCGCCACGCCGAGGACATCATCAAGACCAAGCGTCGCCTGAACGAAATCTATGTCCACCACACCGGCCGCACCTATGAGGAAGTCGAAAAGACCCTTGATCGCGACCACTTCATGAGCGCTGATGAGGCCAAGAGCTGGGGCATCGTCGATCACGTCTATGACCGGCGCCAGCAGGCGGATGAGGACGGCATCAAGACCCCCTAGGGTCGGGTAACATATCGGCGGTCGGCTCCCGGGAGCCGACCGGTACGGAGGTCGGAATGATCGCTTCGCTCATGGCGGCTGCGCTGGCGGTGTCAGCGTTTCAGGACCCTCCGGACCCGCCGCCGCAGGACCCGACCGTCTATCGGCTCGAGGACATCGTGGTCGAGGGCACCCGGCTCGAGGAACGCACGGCAGAGTACGTCCGCGAGGTCGCGGCCCCTGCCCGGGGGCGTGGACCGGCGCGCTGGCGTGAAGGGGTGTGCGTCGGGGTTGCCAATTTCGATCCCGAGGTCGCGCAATACCTGATCGACCGCGTTTCTGATGTCGCCCGGGACCTCGGTCTCTCCGCCGGCCAGCCCGGCTGTGAGCCCAGCATCCTGATCATCGGCACGACCGATGGTGCCAGCTTTACCCGCGAGTTTGTCGAGATGCGTCCGCGCCTGTTCCGGGTCGGCGGATCGGGTATGGATCGGGGGCGGGCAGCGTTCGAAGATTTCACGAGCTCGGATCGCCCGGTGCGCTGGTGGCATGTCAGCATGCCGACGGACTCCGAGACCGGTCAGCGGACGGTCCGTTTGCCCGGCGAAATGCGACCCATGCCGAACCTTGATCCCAGGCAGGACGCGCTCGGGTACGCGCCGATCACACGGGTGCCGGTTGCGTCGCGCATCCAGTCTTCGGTCGAGGACCGGATGATGCGCTCCTTCGTGATCATCGACGTCGACAAGCTGGGCGGCGTCTCGCTTGCGCAACTCGGCGATTACGTCGCCATGGTCGCCCTGGTCCAGGTCAATCCGGATGCCGAGACAGGTCGCTATGAGACCATCCTGAACCTGTTCGAACAGCCTGACAGCATCGCCGGCCTGTCCGGCTGGGACCGCGCCTATATGGAGGGCATCTATGCCACGCGCCCGGGCCGGATCAGCGCCATGGCCCAGGTCCAGTCCATCACCCAGGCGATCCTCAGTGCCTATCGCGGTCAGCTGGAGGAGGAGTGAGCGCGCACGGACGCCCGACCGCTGCACTGTCCTCGCAGGTCCGGATGTCGATCGCCCGACTGTGACTGGTCCGCTCAAAGGTCAGGCCGTCGCCCGCCCCGCATCGGACTTCATAAACCTCCGCGTCCGGGGTCCGGCCCCGGAATACCGCCTCGGCGACGTCGCAGGCCGCGGCCTCGGTTCCGGCCAGCCAAAGGCCGACTTCGCGGGCTCTCTCGGCGCCGTCCGTAAATCCGCACTCGCCGCCCTGGGCCTCGACAATCAGGCAGGCGGTCACCGTCCGGCTGTCAGGCCCCTCCAGCCAGGCTCCGTCGCGGTCGCGGCAACCGACCTCGATCAGCGGATGGCGGTCGGCATCCAGCCCCAGAACTGCCACCGCATCGATCTCGCAGTCGATCCCGGCATCCCGGGCGCGGGCCATCAACTCCGGCACCGGATCCGTATTACCGGCCAGCTGGCACTGGGGCGTAGCCTGCCGCATCCGGTTCGGTCGCTGATCCAGCCGGATGCCCTGCAGCATCAGGCACGGGTGCACCACGGCCGGGCGAGCATTGAGGATCAGATAGCCCGCGCCTTCCCGACAGGCGATTTCGTACAGCCCGTCGCCATTGCCGTCGTACCCGCGCAGGTCGACCTCCCGCACGCTGCAGTCCAGCCCCGCCTCGGCCACCAGCCGTTCCCCGTCGGCGTCGACCGCAAAGGAGGGCCGCGTACGTGGCGCGGACTCCTGCGCCAGGGCCGGGACGGGCGAAAGGGCAGTCAGGGCCAGGCCCGACAGCAGGAGTGCAAGGCTACGCATGGCCTCAGGGTCGCTGGCGAAAACGGCGAAAACCGGGATGGGCTGCCCGGGCCAGCATCTCTGCATCGCCCGAGGTGTCGCCATAGGCCGCTTCCAGCACGACATCGGGGCCATAGGCGCGGATCAATCGCTCGACCTTTTCCTCGCCCCGGCAGTTTTCGCCCACGAAGGCGCCGGTGATCCGGCCGTCGGGGTCGAGGGCCAGCTCAGTGCCCAGCAAGGCCTCGGCCCCCAGCCGTCTGGCAAAGGGCGCAACCGTCAAGGCAGGCGAGGCGGTCACGATCACCCGGTGAGCGCCCTTTCGACCCCACTCTTCCCAGCAGGCCAGGGCATCCGGTCGCATGAACCGGTGCCAGACCCGATCGGCGAATCGGTCGGCCTCCTCGGACAGCTGCAGGGCCTCGACGCCCTCCAGAAAATGAGACACCGCTGCCGCCTTGATCCGGCCCCGGTCCCGGTCGACGAGATAGCGGGCCGTGGCTGGCCCAAGGGCGGCCAGCCCCGCCAGCCAGCCGGTGGGTCCCGCCCGCCAGCGCAGAAAGGCTGTGAAACTGTCGGCCACGGTCAGGGTGCCGTCAAAGTCGAACGCGACAAGCGGTCCGGATAGGGCAGGAGGGTGGGTCAGGACGGGCACTCATCGGGTCTGGCGCGGGGCGGGTCTGATCCCTATGTCAGACCTTCGCCTTGATGACAGGTCAAGTTGAAAACAGGGATGCTCCCCAATCCGGATGACCGGATGGGGTTGTCGCTTCGCCCCGGATAGGGGATTGTCAATTTTTGAAGACCTTCGGACCTAGCCTGTTGGAATCAGGTTCGCAGGAAGCGCGAATTCCCCGTATGGCGGGTTCGTGGAAGTGAGAAGGGTCGATGACCAAAGCCGCCGGTACAGACGCTAAAAGTACGCTCTATTGCTCGTTTTGCGGCAAGAGCCAGCACGAGGTCCGCAAACTGATTGCCGGGCCGACCGTGTTCATCTGCGATGAATGCGTCGAACTGTGCATGGATATCATCCGCGAAGAGCACAAGATCGGCTTCGTCAAGGCCAAGGACGGCGTCCCGACACCCAAGGAAATCCGTGAGGTCCTTGACGACTATGTGATCGGTCAGAGCCACGCCAAGAAGGTGCTCTCGGTCGCGGTTCACAACCACTACAAGCGCCTGAATCACGCGGCCAAGAACAACGACGTTGAACTGGCCAAGTCCAATATCATGCTGATCGGGCCGACCGGCTCGGGCAAGACGCTGCTGGCCCAGACGCTGGCGCGCATCATCGACGTGCCCTTCACCATGGCCGACGCCACGACCCTGACCGAGGCCGGCTATGTCGGTGAGGACGTGGAGAACATCATCCTCAAGCTGCTGCAGGCCTCGGACTACAACGTCGAGCGGGCCCAGCGCGGCATCGTCTACATCGACGAAATCGACAAGATTTCGCGCAAGTCGGACAACCCCTCGATCACCCGCGACGTCTCGGGCGAGGGCGTGCAGCAGGCCCTGCTGAAGATCATGGAGGGCACCGTCGCCTCCGTGCCCCCGCAGGGCGGCCGCAAGCATCCGCAGCAGGAGTTCCTGCAGGTCGACACCGCCAACATCCTGTTCATCGTCGGCGGCGCCTTTGCCGGCCTGGAGAAGGTGATTTCGGCGCGCGGCGAGGGAGCCTCGATTGGCTTTGGCGCCAAGGTCAAGGAAGTCGACGAGCGCCGCATGGGGGACGTCCTGAAACAGGTCGAGCCCGACGATCTGATGCGGTTCGGCCTGATCCCCGAGTTTATCGGCCGTCTGCCCGTTCTGGCGACGCTCGAGGATCTCGACGAGGCCGCGCTGGTCACCATCCTGACCCAGCCCAAGAATGCTCTCGTCAAGCAGTACAAACGTCTGTTCGAGATGGAGAACGTCGAACTGACCTTCACCGATGACGCGCTGAACGCGGTCGCGGGCAAGGCGATCAAGCGCAAGACTGGCGCCCGCGGCCTGCGTTCGATTCTGGAAGGAATTCTTCTGGAGACCATGTTCGAGCTGCCGACCTTTGAGGGCGTCGAGGAGTGTGTGGTCAACGCCGAGGTCATCGAGGGCAAGGCCCAGCCGCTGCTCATCTATGCCGACAAGAAGAAGAAGGCCGACGGCGCGGCCTGACGACTGGCCGTGGGCGCGCTTCGTCTGGTCCTCGGCGACCAGCTCAGCGATGATCTGAGCGCGCTGTCGGACATCGGTCCGGGCGACACGGTGCTGATGGCCGAAGTGGCCGACGAGGCCACCTATGTCCGGCACCACAAGCAGAAGATCGTTCTGGTCCTCGCGGCCATGCGGGCTTTCGCCGACCGCTTGAGGGCCGCAGGCCACACAGTCCGCTATGTGACGCTGGATGATCGGGACAACACCGGCTCGATCGCGGGCGAGGTCGAGCGGGCCATTGCCGCAAGCGGCTGCGACCGCCTGATCCGGACCCTGTGCGGCGAATGGCGGCTCGAACAAGCCCTCAATACCGTCACGGAGCGCCTCTCCGTCCTGGTGGAGGCCCGCGAGGATAACCGCTTCATCTGCTCATCCGGTCGCTTTCGCGCCTGGGCCGAGGGGAAACGCCAGCTCCGTATGGAGTATTTCTATCGCGAGATGCGCCGCGAGACCGGTCTCCTGATGGATGGCGACCAGCCGGAAGGCGGGCAGTGGAACTATGACGCCGAGAACCGCAAGAAGCTGCCTGCAGGAACGGCTGTGCCGAGCCGCCAACGCTTTCCGCCCGGCGAGACGACGCGGGCTGTCATGGCGCTGGTCGAGCAGCGCTTCTCCGATCATTTCGGCGATCTGGACGGCTTCGACTGGCCGGTGACTCACGATCAGGCCGAGGCCGCCCTGTCGCACTTTCTGGCGGAAATTCTGCCGTCGTTTGGCGACTGGCAGGACGCCATGGCAGAGGGCGAGGGATTCCTGTGGCACAGCCTGATCTCGACGTCCCTCAATGTCGGCCTGCTGGATCCCCTAGACGTCTGTCGTCGGGCCGAGGCCGAGTATCGCAAGGGCCGGGTCCCGCTGAATGCCGTTGAGGGGTTCATTCGTCAGGTGCTGGGCTGGCGCGAGTTCGTGCGCGGCATCTACTGGCTGAAGGTGCCGGAGTATCGCCGGCGCAATGCCCTCGATGCCGACCGGACCCTGCCGTGGTTCTACTGGTCGGGAGAGACGGACATGGCCTGCGTGGCCGATGTCGTGGCGCAGGCCCGTCAGCATGCCTACGCCCACCACATCCAGCGACTGATGGTGACCGGCAATCTGGCCATGCTGCTGGGCGTGCATCCGGACCCGGTCGACGACTGGTATATGGTCGTCTTTGCCGATGCCTTCGAATGGGTGGAGATGCCGAACACCCGGGGCATGGCGACCTTTGCCGACGGCGGCGTCGTGGGATCAAAGCCCTATGCCGCGTCCGGGGCCTATATCGACCGGATGAGCAACTACTGCGCAGGGTGCCGGTACAGCGTGAAGCAGAAGACGGGGGAGGGCGCCTGTCCCTTCAATCGTCTCTACTGGGGCTTTCTGGAGCGGAACCGGAAAACGCTTCGGGACAATCCCCGGCTGGCCATGCCTTACCGGACGCTCGACAAATGGTCTGCCGAACACCGGCAGGCGCTCGTCGATGAGGCCGACGCCTGTCGCGAGGCCCTGGGGGCGACGCTACGCCGCTGACCCGGTCTGTGGGCGGATGTCATTGCCGTCTTGAACCCGACGGACGAAGCGCCACATACTTTCTCCGTAATGTCCGCCGAGTGTCGGGGACAGGGGGTGTTTCGCCGCTTCCGGGAAATGCCTTGTAGGCCAGACGTCGTGACGTCGGCCAGGAGAGTAGAATGTCCGAGACCAAAACCCTTCCCGTCCTGCCGCTCCGAGACATCGTGGTGTTTCCCCACATGGTCGTGCCCCTGTTCGTCGGGCGCGAGAAATCCGTGCGTGCGCTCGACGAAATCATGAAGGGTGAAAAGCAGATCCTGCTGGCGACCCAGAAGAACTCGGTCGACGACGACCCGGGCCCCGATGCCATCTATCCGATCGGCGTGCTGGCCAATGTGCTGCAACTGCTGAAACTGCCGGACGGTACGGTCAAGGTGCTGGTTGAGGGCAAGGGCCGGGCGCGTCTGATCCGCTTTACGGATCAGGCCGAGTATTTCGAAGCGGAAGCCGAAGACATCGTCGATGAATCGGCAGATCCGGCGCGGGCCGAGGCGCTGTCGCGTGCGGTGGTCGAACAGTTCGAAAGCTATGTGAAGCTCAACAAGAAGGTGCCGCCCGAGGCGCTGACGTCGATCCCGCAGATCACCGACGCGTCCAAGCTGGCCGATTCCGTCGCCGCGCACCTGTCGGTCAAGATCGCCGACAAACAGACCCTGCTGGAAACCATCGACGTGCCGGCACGACTGGAGGGCGTCTATGCCCTGATGGAGGGCGAGATCAGCGTCCTTCAGGTCGAGAAGAAGATCCGCTCGCGCGTGAAGCGCCAGATGGAGAAGACCCAACGCGAATATTATCTGAACGAGCAGATGAAGGCGATCCAGCGCGAGCTGGGCGAGACCGACGACGCGCGCGACGAGGTGATGGAGCTGGAGAAGCGCATCCGCAAGACGCGCCTGTCCAAGGAAGCGCGGGCCAAGGCGGATACCGAGGTCAAGAAGCTGCGCAACATGAGCCCCATGTCGGCCGAGTCGACAGTGGTGCGGAACTACCTGGACTGGCTGCTGGGCATTCCCTGGGGCAAGGCGCGGACCAAGGCCATCAATCTCGACAAGGCCGAAGCGATTCTCGAGGAGGATCACTATGGTCTGGAGAAGGTCAAGGAACGGATCATCGAGTACCTGGCCGTCCAGGCGCGCACCAACAGCCTGAAGGGGCCGATCCTGTGCCTCGTCGGCCCTCCCGGTGTCGGCAAGACCTCGCTGGCCAAATCGATCGCCAAGGCCACGGGCCGGGAATACGTCCGCATGTCGCTGGGTGGCGTGCGCGATGAGGCCGAGATTCGTGGTCACCGCCGGACCTACATCGGCTCCATGCCCGGCAAGATCATCCAGTCGATGAAGAAGGCGAAGACGACCAACGCCTTCATCCTGCTGGACGAGATCGACAAGTTGGGCGCCGACTGGCGGGGTGATCCGTCCTCGGCCCTGCTCGAGGTGCTGGACCCGGCCCAGAACGCCAACTTTGGCGACCATTATCTGGAGGTCGACTACGACCTCTCGAACGTCATGTTCGTGACCACGGCCAACAGCCTGAATATGCCCCAGCCGCTGCTGGACCGCATGGAGGTGATCCGCGTCGCCGGCTACACGGAGGACGAGAAGGTCGAGATCGCCAAACGGCACCTGCTGCCCAAGCTGACCAAGGACCATGGCCTGAAGGACGGCGAATGGATCGTGCCGGATGAGACCATCCGGGACCTGATCCGCTACTATACCCGCGAGGCAGGCGTGCGATCGCTGGAACGGGCGCTGGGCGGCCTTGCCCGCAAGGCCGTGCGGGAGATGGCACGGGGCAAGCTGCTGACCATCACCGTCGATGCGGACAAGCTGTCCGAGTATGCGGGCGTCCGCAAATACCGCTATGGCGAGACGGACGAGGAGGATCAGGTCGGCATTGTCACCGGTCTGGCCTGGACGGAGTTCGGTGGCGACATCCTGACCATTGAGGCGATCAAGATGCCAGGGCGTGGGCGCATGACCGTGACCGGCAACCTCAAGGACGTGATGAAGGAGTCGATCTCGGCCGCGGCCAGCTATGTCCGCGCCCGGGCGCTGACCTTCGGCGTCAAGCCGCCGGTCTTTGAAAAGACCGACATCCACGTCCACGTGCCGGACGGCGCAACGCCCAAGGACGGCCCCTCGGCCGGGGTGGCCATGACGGTCGCCATGGTCTCGGTCCTGACCGGGATTCCGGTGCGCAAGGACATCGCCATGACCGGCGAGATCACCCTGCGCGGTCGCGTCACGGCGATCGGGGGCCTGAAGGAGAAGCTGCTCGCCGCGCTCCGCTCGGGCGTGAAGACGGTGCTGATCCCGCAGGAAAACGAGAAGGACCTCGCCGACGTGCCTGACGTCGTCAAGGAGGCGCTGGAGATTGTGCCGGTGTCGACCGCTGACGAGGCGCTGAAGTGGGCCCTGGTTGGAACGCTGACCCCCGTCGAATGGGACGAGGCCACCGATCCCCTGCCGTCGCGGATGCCGGGTGCCGAGCCAGGCCCCGACGCCGTCATCAGCCACTGATGTCGCGGCCGGAGCTGGTCGGTCGCATCGCCCGGGCGGCCGACCTGACGCCGGATCAGGCCCGTGCGGCACTGGAGGCTTTGCTTGACGGCATCACCGAAGGGCTCGCCCAGGGTCGCACCATTCGGCTGACCGGATTTGGGGCCTTTATCCCGGCAGATCGTCCGGAGAGGGAAGGGCGCCACCCTGCCACCGGGGAGCGATTGCTCTACCCGCCCGCACGAACGGTCCGGTTTCGGCCGGGCGAAGGGTTGAAAAGCGCCTTGAACGGCTGATCCCGCACGGGCATAGCCACAGGGACGGGCGGCTAGCTCAGCTGGTCAGAGCACCTCGTTTACACCGAGGGGGTCGGGGGTTCGAACCCCTCGCCGCCCACCACAAAAGAAAAGGGCCGCCGGAGCAATCCAGCGGCCCTTTGTCTGTCTTGCCCGACGCCTAGAAGCGGAAGCTGGCCCGCAGCAGCAGCATGTAGCGCATATAGTCGCCAATCATCTCGGCGTCAGCGCTGACGCTCAGCATGCCCAGTTCATTGCCGACGTTCAGACGGAAGCCAATGATCGGGCCACCGCCCTCAATGGTATCGGGGTCGAGGCTGAAGGAGGGCCCCCCGCTGGCAAAGCGGGCGATCGTGGTGCCCGGATCAACCGAGATGTTCTGACGCCAGCCAATGCGGAATTCCGGCTTGAGCCAGCTGTTCTCATCGATCGTGTAGGCGATGTTCATGGCGGCAACGGCCGAGAACATGTGTCCGTCGCGCTCGTCGATGATCAGATCGAACCCGTCTCCGCCACCGACCTCTTCGCGGGCCTCCTCGCTCAGCGAGAAGTATTCGGCATAGACTTCGGGACGCAGGGTGAAACGACCATACTCACGCTCGTATGACGCGCCACCCGCTGCGGCCAAAGTGAAGCCGTTCCAGCTCGACTCATTGCTGATGTTCAGGCCACCCCCGACGAACTGACGCTCGGCGTCGAACGACGCATAGCCGGCCGCGGCCCGTGCCCAGGTCGTCCAGTACTGCCCCTGGGCGCGCCAGTAGAGCCCCAGCTCGACCAGGTTGGCGGTGAGGTTTTCCTCGGCCTCGGACTCAGGGTCTTCGAGGTCTGAGGAGGTGAAGGCGATGCTGACGCCCAGCGCACCGTTGGTCGTGCCGTATTCCACGCCACCCGCGACGCCGAAGCCTTCGGAGCGGAAGCCGTAGGTGTCGGTCTTGTCCTTGTCGGCGTAGAAGGTGATTTCCTGAACCCAGGCGCTGGTTTCACCGGGCTGGGCCGAGGCATTGCGGCCCACCAGGGCGCGCGTGACGGCATCTACCCCGCTGGCAAGCGACAGCAGCGGACCACCCGAGTGGTCAGGCAGCATTTGCTCATACAGATTGATGAATCCATCACGGCCCGTCTGGTTGATGAAGGCCGTCAGGATACCGGAGTCGCGATCCAGGGCGTCGTAGATGGCGTCATAAGCGGAAGCTTCGACGGAAATGAACCCGGCTTCCTCAGCGGTGCGACGGCGGACGTCGACATAGACCTCGTTGTTCGGGAGGTCCGCGCCGGCATCCAGAATGAACAGGTAGGGCGCATTGTCCGAAATGGCATCCAGGTCGAGGTCGCCGAAGTTAAGGGTGTCTGCCTCGATAATGGTGAAGCGGCTTGGACCGTCGATCAGGGAGGTGAACCGGACGCCCAGTTCGGCTCCGTCCTCGATCGTCGCCGTTCCCGAGACGTTGAAACCGGATGCGCTGTTGGTGTCGCCGTCGATGCTCACGACGAATCGTCCGTCGCTGCCGATGGTCAGATTGGAAATATCCATCATGGTCGTCTGGCTGAGGTCCAGAACACCATCGGCGACCGAAATGTCGAGCAGGCTGTCGCTGTCCGAGAGGTTGCCTCGCACGAAGGCACCGCCGGTGATCGACAGGGTGTCGAGGCCATCCCCGAACGAGATGTCGCTGAGCACGGTACCGTTCCGAATGTCGACCACGTCAGCGCCCGAGCCGAGGCGAATGGCGCCGACCATGGAGGGTTCATCGTTGTCGACAACACCGTCCCCGTCGGTGTCGTCCTCTTCGCTGTCCGGGTCGACGATGCCGTCCTGGATCAGAGTAACGCCGGTGGTGTTGGCCTCGACATTGATCAGGGTAGTGGTGCCGGTGATCGGGTCGCCCGCCTCATTGGCGAACATATTGGCCTGCATCGACCCCGTGTTGGTAATCGACGTGAGGGTTCCGCTCAGATCAAGCAGAGCCGTCAAATCAGCCGTGCCGCCCCCCGACGAGGCCAGGAACTGCCCGTTGTTAATGAACGTCGGCAGGCTGGCACCTGCCTCGATCAGCAGGGTCGTGACCGTCGTGTTCAGGTCAGAGGCCGAGGCCGCCGTCAGCGATCCGTCATTGATGAACTGGGGCGTAGTCACGCCGCTGGACAACCGGACGCCAACAGCGTTGGCGTCATAGGCGAGGGCCGCGACGGTCCCGGAGTTGAGAATGCCGCCCTCGATGATAACGTCCTGACCGCCCTCAACACCGAAACGAATGCCGTTGGCCTCAATGCCGTCATAGACGCCCTGGGCGCTGACCGAGCCCTGATTGATGAAGCCGTAAGCCAGATCTCCGGAGCCGGCCAGGCCAAGCGTGACCGTCTGGGTGTCCGATCCCACAAGAATTGCCGGGGCTTCGCCATAGACGTTGATCTGGGCGCTGCCCTCATCGCCATCAACGATGCCGTCGCCATCCTCGTCCGCCTCATCCTCGTCCTCATCGGCGGGAGGACGACCGAAGGTCACGCCGCCAGCGACATTCCCTGCAATGATGACAGCCGGACCACCCTGCAGCAGATCGTCGGCGTCGAGGTTTTCGATGAACTCGTCGCTGGATCGGGTGGTGTAGCGATACCCGGTCGACGACACCGAACCCTGAATGTTCAGGCCCCCGGTGATGTCGCCGAACATGCCGATGGCCGTCGAGCCGCCGCCGACGGTGGAGATGTTGCCGCCCAGATAGACAGTGCCGTCGATGGTGCCGAGCGACCGCACTGCCATGCTGTTGTTGCCGATGACCCGGATCGTGCCTTGATTGGTCAGATTGCCGATCAGGTCGCTTTCGAGCGAGATGCCGAACGAGTCGTTGCCCTCGACCAGCATGTTTGAGCCGCTCTGCATGACGACGTTGCCGTTCATCGCGCCGGCGTCGTTCAGGCGAATGCCGAAGCGGTTGGAACCCGTTGCGAACGGGCCGTCGAGATCCCCGTCTCCATCTGTATCCGAGGTTTCGG
Source organism: Neptunomonas phycophila (assembly GCA_964224415.1). Classification (GTDB taxonomy): domain Bacteria; phylum Pseudomonadota; class Alphaproteobacteria; order Caulobacterales; family Caulobacteraceae; genus Brevundimonas. The sequence goes on along the minus strand of CAXQIE010000008.1, from coordinate 4,649 downwards.
TCAGGTCGTCGCCGACGATAATCGACCCGCCAACCGTGATGTCGGTCGTGTGGCCGCCCTCGATCAGAATGGCAGTCGAACCGCTGGCGCTGTTCGACATTGTGATGGCGCCACCGGCGTTGATGGAGAAGTCATTGCTGGAATTGACTGTAACAGCGGTGCCAGACGCCAGATTGATGGCGCCGCCCGAGACGATGATGATGTCGTCGGGGCCGTTACCCGCCGGATTGGTCGTCGTGATCGGCGTCGTGCGCGAAGAATCGATAGCCACCTGGGCGTTGGCACCACAGGCGAAGAGAAGGGGAGCGATCGCCGCTGCGGTCGCGTACAGATAACGCATTCGGAACAAACCCCTCGTGGAAACTCGCGAGCTTATAGATGCAGACCATCTAGCAGGATGGTGCCGGTTATGTCCCAAGTTTCCCGAATTTGAGGCGAATGCAAGGCCGCCAGGTAGATTTGGACACATGGAACTTGGGTTGTGGCTTGCGAGATAGGATATCGAAGTGATATCATTCCGTCCTGTTTGGAGGGTGTACATGACCGACGCTCAATCCCAATCGCCGACCGGTGCTCATTCCCTGTCCCGCGAGTATCCGGCTCGCACGGGCAACGGGATCGCAATGCTGTGTCTGGGGCTACTCCTCATCGTAGGCGGCGCGGCCCTGATAATTCCTGAGCCGGATACGGCGTGGAACCTGGGCGGGGGGCTGTTGATGGCTGTGATCGGCCTGCTGGCACTTTGCGGGCTCTATTCGCTTCAGCCGAATGAGGCGATGGCCATCCTCTTGTTCGGCGATTACCGCGGGACGGATCGCAAGACGGGCCTGCGCTGGGTTCTGCCCTGGTATTCTCGCAAGAAGATCAGCCTGCGGGTCCGCAACTTGACCAGCGACAAGCTGAAGGTGAACGACAAGCGTGGCAATCCGATCGAGATCGCAGCCAATGTGGTCTGGCGTGTCCAGGATTCGGCTCAGGCCCTGTTCGACGTCGACGACTTCCGCGCTTTCGTGAACATCCAGGTGGATACGGCCTTGCGCGATATGGCCTCCCACTATGCCTATGATCATGGCGAGGATCACGAACTGACCTTGCGGGCTGATGCCGAAGAGGTCGCCGCCAGGCTGCGCGAGGAATTGGTCGGAAGGATTGCCGTGGCGGGTGTTGCCATCGACGAAGCCCGCATCGCCCACCTGGCCTATGCGCCGGAGATCGCCGGGGCCATGCTGCGACGGCAACAGGCCGAAGCCATACTGGCCGCGCGCAGATTGATCGTCCGTGGCGCGGTCGAAATGGTCGAGACTGCATTGCAGGACCTGAACAGCCGGGGCGTCGTAGATCTGGACGAGGACCGCAAGGCCGCCATGGTGTCCAACCTGCTGGTCGTGCTGTGTGCCGACCGCGAAGCTCAGCCTGTGGTGAATACGGGCACGCTGTACGGCTGATCCTCTGACATGCCGAAAGACCGGAAAGCTTTCCTGTTCCGCACGTCACCCAAGGTCATGGCGGCGGTCGAACGGCTGGCCGCGGCCGAGTTCCGCTCGGTCAATGCCCAGGTCGAGGTCCTGATCCGGGAGGCCCTTGGTCGGAGGGGGCGACGGATCGAGGAGGATCCGCCGGGCACGGACGAGACTTGAGATTGGCCGCGGCTGGCGTTACGGGCGATCATGGTAAAATCAAAGTCCCGCCTGAAGCGAAAATCCCTGACCGACGGATCGAGCCGGGAAACCGGGCTCAAGCTGGCCCGAAGCCTGCGGGGGCAGGACGTTCAGGAAACTGAGCTTCGGCTCATACCTGGCCTGGACGAGGAAGTGTCTGAGGCCTTCCAGGCCGTAAAAACGGTCGCGGCGGATGCCCGCCCCCGGCTGGTCGACACGACCATGCTGTACGCTCCCCGATCCGGCGGCGTGAAGCGCTATCTGTTGTCCAAAAAGGCCTGGCTCGCCGACAACCGGCCGGACATCGCCCATAGTCTGGTCGTGCCGGGCGCTCGCCATCGGGTCGGGAATGACGATGTGATGCGGCTGCATGCCGCCAAGCTGCCGTTCGGTGACGGCTATCGCTGGCCGTCCTCCGTGCGCCGCTGGGGCGCCTGGGTGGCGGCGCTCAAGCCTTCGGTGATCGAGGCGGGTGATCCCTATACGCCGGGGCAGGGCGCGCTGGAGGCCGGCCAGCGGGTCGGCTGTCCGGTGATTGGATTCTGCCACTCGGATCCGGCGGGGCTTGCGGCCCTGCACTTCGGAGAATGGGCCAAGAAGCCCGTCGAGAAGCGCTGGGCCCGCCTGTTCTCGCAGTTCGATGCGGTGGTCTCTCCCAGCCGCTTCATCGCCCGCCGCCTTGAGGAAGCCGGGATCCAGAACATCGTCATCCGCCCGCTGGGCGTGGAGATCGACACTTTCCGCCCGGACCGCCGCGACCGTCAGTGGCTGCTGGACCAGCTGGGCCTGCCGGACAATGCACGCCTGCTGTGCTTCGCCGGGCGTCCGGCCAAGGAAAAGAACATCGACGTTCTGATCGAGGCGGTTCAGCTGCTGGGCGATCCCTATCATCTGGTGCTGGTCGGCGCGGGAACAGGCATGCCGCCCGAAGATCGGGTGATCGCCATGGCCTATGAGACCGACCCAAGGGCGGTGTCGAAGATCATTGCCAGCTGCGATGCCTTTGTGCACGCCAATGACAAGGAGCCGTTCGGCCTGATCGTGCTGGAGGCCATGGCCTGCGGCCGCCCGGTCGTGGGGGTCAATGCCGGCGGTGTGGCCGAGACGGTCGACACGTCCGTCGGGCAACTGGCCGATCGGGCCGAACCGCGTGCCTATGCCGAGGCGGTGTCGGCCCTGTTCGAGCGGGATCTGGATGTCGTCGGCCGTGCGGCCCGCCAGAAGGCTGAAACCCATTTTGCCTGGGATCGCGTGTTTCAGGACCTGTGCCGGGTCTATGGCGAGGCCAGCGGGAAGTCTGAATTTACCCGAGGGGGGACGGAATGAAGAAGCTGTTGATCACCGGGCTGGCCACCGCTGCGACGCTTGCTTGCGGCGTGGCTACGGCCTCAGCCCAGACGGTCTACATCGTGCGTCATGCCGAGAAGGCCAGCGATACCGAGCGGGATCCTGTGCTGTCCGACGCTGGCATCCTGCGCGCAGAAGCGGTGGCGGCCCTGTTCGCCGACGACATGCCGGACCTGGTGGTGGTCAGCCCCCTGCAGCGCACACGCCTGACGGCTGCGCCGACGATTGCGGCGTCTGGCGCATTTGTTGCCGTGAGCCCTCTCGACGCCGGTGTGGAAGCCCACGTAGAGACTCTTCGCCGGGGCGTTCTGGCCCTGCCGGACGATGCCGTGATCCTGATCTCGGGCCACAGCAATACGGTCCCGCTGATCGCCCGGGCGCTGGGCTATGAGACGCCCGACATGCCTGAGTGCGAATACGACCGGCTGATCCGGATCGAGCTTCGCAATGGTGAGGTTTCGGGCGAGACCCGGAGGTATGGCGCCCCGTCTACCTACTGAAGCCTGACCGTTCGGAACAGGCCGCCCGCATGGCGCATTGCTCTTCTGAACGCACAGGAGGCCAGCCATGGACGACCGCTTCGACGCGCGCGCCGAGAAAATTGCCGATCAGGAACGCGGGATCCAGGAACGGATCGACGCAAAAGATGCCCGCTCGGGCGATGCGGTAGAGCAGGGGGCGGTGCAGGCCGGCGCCCGGCGCTATCCCGAGCCCCCCTTCCCGAAGCAGCACCAGACCAAGCCGGGCGACGAGGCCGCCCTGGATCCCCAGCCGATGTACGATGCGCCCTTCTGGAAGGGCTCGGGCAAGCTTGAGGGATTCGCCGCCCTGATCACCGGCGGCGATTCGGGAATCGGGCGGGCCGTAGCGGTCCTGTTCGCGCGCGAGGGCTGCGATGTCGCCATCTGCCACCTCGACGAGGAAGGCGACGCAGAGGACACCCGCAAGGCGGTCGAGAAGGAAGGCCGCAAGGCGATTGTGCTCAAGGGGGATGTCTCGGACCCGGCCTTCGCCGGGGCGGCCGTGCAGGCCACGCTCGACGCCTTCGGCCGGCTGGACGTGGTGGTGCCGAACGCCGCCTTTCAGGAGCATGTGCCGTCTTTCGAGGACCTGACGTTCGAGCATTTCGACCGCACGCTCAAGACCAACCTCTACGGCTATTTCAATATCTGCCAGGCGGCGGTCCCGCATCTGAAGAACTGCGGGGCCATCGTAATGACCGGGTCGGTGACCGGCATCATGGGGAACGACCAACTGCTCGATTATTCGATGACCAAGGGCGGCATCCACGCCTTCGCGCGGTCGCTGGGCACCCATCTGGCGCCGCGCGGCATCCGGGTGAATGTGGTGGCACCCGGCCCGGTCTGGACCCCGCTCAATCCGGCGGACCGCGATGCCGAGGGCACGTCGAAGTTCGGATCGGGGACGGTGATGAAGCGCCCCGCCCAGCCCGAGGAGATCGCCCCGGCCTACGTCTTCCTCGCGTCACCCCAGTGCTCAAGCTACATCACCGGTGAAGTGCTGCCGATCATCGGGGGCTATAGCGGGGGGTAGGGGAGGGGGAACGCGGCGCCATTCCGAACCAGGTCAGGAATGGCGCGAGTGACGGGGCTCGAACCCGCGACCTCCGGCGTGACAGGCCGG
>CAXQIE010000007.1:0-31485 GCA_964224415.1 Neptunomonas phycophila | reverse complement strand
GGGTGGCCTTGCTGCGCCGCCGTCGTCACCGGTATGGGCTGGCTGCGACCAGCCTGCATGTGACGCGCGGCGTGCTGGTGCGGCGTGAATGGACGGTGCCGTACGGCAATGTCCAGTCCGTCGTGGTGCGCCGTGGTCCCTTTCAGAGGCTGGTCGGCATCGCAACTGTGCGGATCGACACCGCCGGGGGCAGCGGGATCAACGGGCCGCATGTCCACGACATTGAGGACGCCCGCGCGGAGGCGCTTGTGCGCGACCTGATCCAGCGCGTGGAAGCCCTTCGAAACGCGACCGATACAGACCCTGCGTAGGGCGGAAGACGCTGGCCCGGCGCCAACGGCACTCGGCTGCACCGGACAGGTTGCCTACCGCGAGGCCTCTGGAGCGATGTCCTTAATGGAGAAACGATGGTGGGTGATGTAGGGTTCGAACCTACGACCCGCTGATTAAGAGTCAGCTGCTCTACCAACTGAGCTAATCACCCGTATCGTCCGGCCGGGCGAGGGCCCGGTAGCGCGAAGGGGCGGACATACTGTCTCGGTCCCGCGAACGCAAGGCCGATTTCGCCCCGGAGGCTGCGGCGTTAAGCTGCGCCCTCTGAGTCGGAGAGGGCATCATGGCACGACGGGATCTGAGCGGGGCGGTCGACTTTGCCGTGCTGGAGGCCATGACCGGCGGTGATGACGCCATCTCGGAGGAGGTTCTGGCCCTGTTCGTGCAGCAGGCCGTGCTATGGTCGCCGATGCTGGACATCCGTCACGAGGGCTGGCGCGACGCCGCCCATACGGTCCGGGGGGCTGCGGCGGGGATTGGTGCCGGGGCACTGGCCGAGGCCTGTGCAGCCGCTGAAGCTGCCGAAAAGCCCGCAGCGTCGCCCCTGCTGGACCGGGTCCGGGATGCGCTGGATGTGGCGCTGGCCGATGTCGCGGCCTGGCGGCACGAGCTGATGCTGCGAGGCCTGAGAGGTTAGCCCCGAATCTGGCCCCTCGTTCGGTCCCACGTCGCGAACTCATGGGCGATGCACCGGTCGATCAGCAGGCGCCAGACCGGCTCGGCGATGTCAGGGGACAGGCCGGCTTCGCGCGCGGCGGCCAGCACCTTGGCCACCACATCCTCGATCCGGGCGTCGTCATGGACCACGTCGCGGCCGGGCTTGATGCGCGCGGCGGCCTCCATATAGCCCTGACGCTCGGCGAGCAGGGCGACCAGCGCGCGGTCCAGCGCATCGACGCCCTGACGGACCTCGGCCATGGAGGTGCAGGCCTCCGGCGCGGTACGGGGGTCCAAGGTCACGCTATCCGACAAAGGCCCGCTCCAGCACATAGTCGCCCGGCTCGGCGTTCGAGCCTTCTTTCAGCCCGTAGGTTTCCAGCAGCTCGCCGGCTTCCTTGATCATCGCCATCGACCCGCACAGCATGACCCGGTCGGTGTTGGGCGAAAAGCCGATCGGCAGCTGCAGATCGGCGAACAGATCGCCCGAGCGGATTCGATCCGTGATACGCCCCGGCGTTTCAAATCGCTCGCGCGTCACGGTGGGATAATAGATCAGCTGGGCCCGGGCCTCATCGCCGACCAGCGGGTCGTCGTGGATGTCCGTGGTAAAGAAGTCGCGATAGGCCAGATCGGCCACCTGACGCACGGTGTGGCACACGATCACCTGTCCGAAGCGGCTGTAGGTCTCGGGATCGCGCGCGACCGACAGCCAGGGGGCCAGGCCCGTGCCCGTGCCGATCAGCCACAGCCGCTCACCACCGGTCAGGGCGTCGAGCACCAGGGTGCCGGTCGGCTTCTTGCCCATCAGTACCGTATCGCCCGGCTGGATCTTCTGCAGGCGTGAGGTCAGGGGGCCGTCGGGTACCTTTATCGAAAAGAACTCGAGTTCCTCGGCCCAGTGGGGGCTGGCGATGGAGTAGGCGCGCAGTACGGGCTTTCCGCCATCCGCTCCCGGCAGGCCGATCATCACGAACTCGCCCGAGCGGAAGCGGAAATCCTCGGGCCGCTCCAGGGTGAAACTGAACAGCTGCTCGGTCCAGTGGCGCACGCACAGCACCTTCAGCGCGTGGAAGGGCGACGGCCGGGCAGGGGCGGCATCCGCCGCAGGGGCAGCCGGGGTCGACGAAAGGGTCTGGGTCATTGCGCCCTATCTAGAGCGTGACGCCCGCCAGCGAAACCCGGGTGAGGCGTTCCGTCTCCGCATTCGATTTCGGGGTGACGACCGGGAAAACCCCCTCTAGCGTGCCGCCCATGAAAACCTCGACCCTTCGACACACCGTCTCCGCTCTCACCCTTGGTTCCGCGACCGCGCTGGGCGGTCTGGCCCAGGCCCAGGAGGCCGCCGATCCGTCGATCCTGACGCCCGAGCGGGTATTTTCCAGCCCGTCGCTGAACGGGCCGGTGGCGCGCGGCGTCAGCCTGTCACCCGATGGCCAGCTGGTCGCCTTCCTGCGCTCGCGCGAGGACGATGTAGATGTGCTGGACCTGTGGGCCGTGTCGGTCGACGGCGGCGAACCGTTCAAGCTGATCGACGCCCGCGCTCTGGTGCCCGACGCGGGGGAACTGTCCGAAGCCGAGAAAGCCCGGCGCGAGCGGATGCGGATCAGCGCCCGGGGCGTGGTCGAATACGCCTGGGACCAGCAGGGCCGTTATATCCTCGCCCCGCTGGAAGGCGACATCTTCCTCGCCGAGCGCCCCAACGACTCAGGAGGGGGCGGGGCCGTGCGCCGCCTGACCGAGACCGAGGCCGACGAGATCGACGCCAAGGTCAGCCCGGACGGCAACTATGTCTCGTGGGTGCGGGACCAGGACCTGGTCGTCTATGACCTCGCCAGCGGTCAGGAAATGGCCATCACGACGGACGGCGAGGGCCTGATCACCTGGGCCACGGCCGAGTTCATCGCCCAGGAAGAGATGGACCGCGACACCGGCTACTGGTGGAGCCCGGACGAACGCTACATCGCCCTGCAGCGCACGGACGAGTCGACGGTGGATGTGGTGCCGCGTCTGGACATCACCGGCGGCGGTGCCAGCGTCATCGAGCAGCGCTATCCCCGTGCGGGCCGGCCCAATGCGGTCGTCGATCTCTATGTGCATGACCGCACGACGGGCGAACGGGTCAAGGTCGACCTCGGGGACAACACCGACATCTATCTGGCCCGCGTGGCCTGGTCGGTCGATGGCCAGACCCTGTATGTCCAGCGCCAGTCGCGCGACCAGCAGACGCTCGACCTGCTGACCGTGGACCCGACGACGGGCCAGTCGCAGGTGATCCTGACCCAAACCAGCCCGGCCTGGGTGAGCCTGACGCACAATTTCAGGCCGCTGGCCGACGGGCGCTTCATCTGGTCGTCGGAAGAGAGCGGCTGGCGCCACCTGTATCTGTATGACCGCGACGGAACCCTGATCCGGCCGATCACGACCGGCGATTATGCGGTCAAGGCGCTGGACGGGGTCAACCTTGCGACCGGCGACGTCTTCTTCACCGCCTCGATGCGCGACGGAGAGGAATATCCGATCGAGCAGCAACTGTTCCGCGCCAGCCTGAACGAGACCATCACCCCGGTCGAGGTGACCCCGCGCGGCGGCTGGTGGTCGACCTCGGTCAATTCCACCGGCACGGCCTATGTCGGCAACTATACTGATCTGGAGACTCCGCCCCAGTCGGCGCTTTACCGGATTGATGGGACGCGCGTGCGCTGGATCGAGGAGAACCGGCTGGACGAAAACCACCCCTTCTTCCCCTATGTCTCGCGCCGCCAGACGCCGACCTTCGGCACGCTGGAAAGCGCAGGCGAGACCCTGGTCTGGCAGATGACCACCCCGCCGGGCTTCGACCCGTCAAAGACCTATCCCGTGGTCATGCAGGTCTATGGCGGCCCCTCGGGCGGGGGCGTGCGGAATGCCTGGCAGGCCTCGACCACTCAACTGTTGACTGAGGCCGGATACATCGTCTTCCGCCTCGATAACCGGGGCGAGGGCGAGCGCTCGACGAAGTTCAAACAGGCCCTCTATCTGACCATGGGGCAACCTGAGATCGAGGATCAGGTTCGCGCCGCCAACTATCTGAGAACGCTTCCATTCGTGGACGATGAGCGTATCGCAGCCATGGGCTGGAGCTACGGCGGCTTCATGACGCTGCACATGCTGACCGAGCCGGAGATGGGCCTGGCAGCTGCGATTTCGGGGGCCCCTGTCACGGACTGGAGCCTCTACGACACCCACTATACCGAGCGCTTCATGTCGACGCCGGAGGCCAACCCCGAGGGCTATGCAGCCTCGGACGTGGTCGATCAGCTGGACCAGCTGACCGGGCGGTTGTTGCTGATGCACGGCATGGCCGACGACAATGTCATCTTTGAAAACACCACCCGCGTGCTGGACTCGCTGCAGGCCCAGAGCATTCCGTTCGAGACCATGCTCTATCCCGGCCAGCGCCACGGCATCCGGGGCAATGAGCGGGGGCTACACCAATGGCGAACCTATCTGGATTTCCTGGATCGCACGATCGGATCGCGGTCGCCGCACGCGCAGGACTGATTGGCGCCAGCCTGCTGGCCCTGACGCTGGGCGGATGCATTAGCGTCGAGGTCACGCGGACGGATGACTGGAGCGCCGCTGAAATCGAGGCGGCTGAGGCCGCAGAACGGGCTGCCGATGCTGCGTGGGCCGCTGCCGAAGCAGGTGATGCGGACTGTCTGGAACTGCCGGACGACGTCGCAGAGCTCTGTATTGACGACCGGCTGACCACCAATGCGGTCATCACCTGGTCGCCCTCCGTTACGGAAATCGACTGGCAGCCGGGTGACGGCATTCTCGGCATGCCGATCCTGATCAAGGACAATATCGAGACCTTCGACATGCCGACCACGGCGGGATCGATGGCGCTGATCGACAATGCGCCGGGGCGCGATGCACCGCTGGTCGCGCGGCTGCGGGCCGAGGGCGGGGTGATCCTCGGCAAGGCCAATCTGTCGGAGTGGGCCAATATCCGCTCATCCGAGTCGATCAGTGGCTGGAGCGCCGTCGGCGGCCTGTCGCGCAATCCCTATGCGCTGGACCGGAATACCTGTGGCTCGTCGGCGGGGTCGGCGGCGGCGGTCGCGGCCGGGCTGGCGCCGGCGGCCATCGGCACCGAGACGGACGGCTCGATCACCTGTCCGGCGGCGATCAACGGCATCGTCGGCTTCAAGCCCACCGTGGGTCTGGTCTCGCGCACCCATATCGTGCCGATCAGCCGCAGCCAGGACACCGCCGGCCCGATGACCCGTACCGTGCGCGATGCCGCCGTGGTGCTGACCGTCATCGCGGGCGGCGATCCGGCCGATCCCGCGACCGCCGAGGCGGATGCGCACCGCGTGGACTTTGCCGCCGGGCTGGACGCCGGGTCGCTGCGCGGCCAGCGGATCGGGGTGATGCGGTTCCTGACCGGCTATTCGACCGGCACGGATCTGGTTTTCGAGGAGAACCTCAGGGCGCTGGAAGCGGCCGGGGCCATTCTGGTCGACATCACCGAGGGGCCCAATCGCGGCGCCATCGGCGGGGCCGAGTTCGCCGTATTGCTGACCGAGCTGAAGGTCGACCTCAACCTTTATCTGGCCTCGACGGACCTGGCCCAGGTTTCGACCCGAACGCTGGCCGATGTGATCGCCTTCAACGAGGCCACGCCGCGCGAGCTGGCCCTGTTCGGTCAGGACATCTTCATCGCTGCAGAGGCGACGGAGGGGCTCGAGGACCCGGACTATATCGCCGCGCGCGAGCGGTCCTTCCGGCTGGCCGGTCCCGAGGGCATCGACAGGATGATGGCGGACCACGACGTCGTGGTGCTGATCGCGCCGACTACCGGCCCGGCCTGGTCGATCGATGTGGTCAATGGCGACAACTATCTGGGCTCGGCCAGCCAACTGGCGGCCGTTGCGGGTTATCCGCACCTGACCGTGCCGATGGGCTTTGTCGACGGCCTGCCCGTCGGCATGAGCTTCATCGGCGGCAAGTGGCAGGACCAGCAGGTGCTTTCGTTCGGCTATGCCTTTGAGCAGGCGACACACGCGCGGCGCGATCCCGAGTTTGCCCCGTCGGTGGACCGGATGGACGCGGTTGCGCCGCTGCTGCGGCCCCTGCAGTAGGGGGCTCTCAGAGCTTCCGCAGGGACCTCCAGTTCAGGTGCAGCATCCGGATGCCGGAGCGGATGATGAAGAAGCTGTAGACGCTCAGGGTCAGCGCGCCGATGCCTTGCGCGTTATCGACCCCGCCATCGAGGAAATGGCCACCCAGGATTTCCTGCCAGTGCCGACCCACTTGCCAGAGGAATAATGCCGGGAACGCGCCGCCCAGCAAGGTGACCATCGTCCCGTTCAGCAGGCCGGCGAGAGCCTCTTCCTTGTCCTTGGGCGGTTCCATGACTGGCACCTTACGGCAGCGGTGCCGGACGGCAAGAGACGGGCTTAGTCGATGGGCTGGTGGGTAAAGCCGCTGACGCCCGTTAGCGGACGGATGTCGCGTTCGATCTCGACCTCGCTTTCGGCGTAGACGACCAGCAGTTCGGCCAGCGACATCAGGGCGTCCAGATGGATGCGCTCATAGCCGTGGCTGGCATCGATGCCGAAGGTGACCAGCGCCGTCCGGATATCGGCTCCGGACTCGAGTGCCGAGGCCGAGTCGGACCGGTAGTACCGGAACACATCCTTCTGGAAGGGGATGTCGTGTTCCCGCGCCAGCCGGGCCAGCTTGCGCGACAGGTGCCAGTCGAACGGCCCGGTCTGGTCCGCCATCGCCAGCGTCACCCCGAACTCGGACGAATTCTGGCCGGGCGCGGTGGTGCCGTTGTCGATGGTGATCATGGCAGCGACGTCGGGGACCAGCACCGACGAGGCGCCGACACCGACCTCCTCGGCGATGGTGATCAGGGCATAGGTGTCGACCTCGGGCGTGCGTCCTTCGCGCACCATGCACTCCAGCGCGGCCAGCAGGGTGGCGACCCCCGCCTTGTCGTCCAGATGACGCGAGACAATGTAGCCGTTGTCGAGGAATTCCGGTTGGGGGTCGATGGCGATGATATCGCCAACCTCTACACCCAGCGCCTCGGTCGCCGCGCGGTCCGGCACCCGCTCGTCGATGCGCAACTCGACCTGTGTCCATGCCACGGGCTGGGTGTCGACCTCCTCGTTGAAGGTGTGGCCCGAGGCCTTGAGCGGAAGGATTGTGCCCCGGAACCGCTGGCCTTCAGAGAAGATGGTGGCGCGGGCCCCCTCGGCAAAGCGCGATGACCAGTGGCCGATCGGCACGACCTCCAGACGGCCATTGTCCTTGATACGCTTGACCTGGGCGCCCAGGGTATCGACGTGGGCCACCAGGGCGCGGGCGGGCTTGGCGTCCTTGCCCGGCAGTTTCGCCCGGATGGCGCCCCGCCGGGTCAGATCGAAGCTGAGGCCCAGCCGCTCCAGCTCGCGACAGACCTCCCAGACGGCCTCGTCCGTATAGCCGGTGGGGCTGGGGATGTTCAGCAGTCGGGACAGGCGTTCGGTGAGATAGTCGGCGTCAATGACGGGCTTGGGCATGGGTCTCCTTGGCGTCAGCTGTTCAGGGCCACCCGGCTGGCGGCAGCCCCGGACAGGGGGAACAGCAGGTCTATGAACCGCTCGGCCGTGGGCTGGGGTTCATGGTTGGCGAGGCCAGGGCGTTCATTGGCCTCAATGAAGTGATATTCGGGCCCCCTGTGGTCGGGGACCATCAGGTCGATGCCGGTGACCGAGATGTCGATGGCACGGGCAGCCATCACGGCGGCATTGATCAGGGCGGGGTGCACCTCACCCGTCACATCGTGAATGGTGCCGCCTAGGTGCAGGTTGGCGGCCTTGCGGACGCGGATTTCCTCACCGGCCGGGGCGACGTCATCAAAGCCATAGCCCGCTTCGGCCAGGGTGCGCCGGGCCTCGGCATCCAGCGGAATACGCGACTCGCCGTCCGTAGCCGCCTCACGCCTGCGGCTCTGATGGGCGATCAGCTCTCGCAGTGTAGAGCGTCCGTCTCCGACCACGCGAGGCGGTCGACGGATGGCCGCCGCAACCACCTTGAAGTCGATGACCACCAGCCGCAGGTCCTCGCCCTCGACATGATCCTCGACCAGCACTTCGGGACAGAGGGTACGGGCTTGCTCGATGGCGGCCTGCACATCGTCCATCGAGGTCAGGCCGACGGCCACGCCCTTGCCTTGCTCGCCACGCGCCGGCTTGACCACCAGGGCGGGGCGTTCGGCCAGCGCCGTCGCCAGGGCCTCGGTGTCGTCCGGATCGTAGCGCTGCGGCACCTTCAGTCCGGCCTGTTCCACAATGCGGCGGGTCATGCGCTTGTCGTCGCAGATGCTGACGGCGACGGCGGAGGTCAGTTCCGACAGGCTCTCGCGGCACCGGATCGAGCGACCGCCCCAGGTCATGCGCACCAACCCGCCCTCGGCATCAAGGACGTCGGTGGCGATACCCCGCCTCCGCGCCTCATCGACGATGATCCGGGCATAGGGGTTGAGGTCGCTGGCCGGGTCGGGGCCCTTGAACAGGGGCTCATTGATCGGATTCTTTCGCTTCACCCCGAAGAAGGAGACGCGGCGAAAACCCAGCTTTTCATAGAGGGCGATGGCCTGCTCGTTGTCGTGGATGACCGACAGATCCATATAGGCCAGTCCGCGCGTGCGGAAATGCTCGGCCAGCCGCCGGACCAGGGCCTCACCGATGCCCGGCTGGGTCGCCTGCGGATCGACCGCGAGGCACCAGAGCGACGAGCCTTCCTCCGGATCGGAAAACGCCTTGACGTGATCGACGCCCGTAACCGTGCCGATGATGGCGCCGGTCGTTTCGTCCTCGGCGACGAAATAGGTCAGGGCCCGGTCATCCTTGCGGCTGGAGAAGAAGTCGGGCCGGATCTGCACCATGCGCCGGGCAGCATAGATCCGGTTGGTCGCCTCGATGTCGTCGTCAGAGGCCAGTCGACGCACGGTGAAGCCCCGGGGCTGGCGCCGTCCCGGGCGATAGGTGGCGAGGTCCAGCCGGAAGGTGTGCGAGGGGTCGAGGAACACCTCCTGCGGGGCCGAGGCCAGCAGCACATGCGGATTCCGCACATAGAAGGCGATGTCGCGCCGGTCAGGGCCCTCGGATCGCAGGGCCTCAATCAGCGGCTGGGCATCGGAAAAGGTCTGGGCGAACAGCAGTCGGCCCCAACCCATGTCGAGCACGGCATCCGGCGTCATCTCCCGCTCGGCACCGCCGACCATGGGCTTCAGCCCCTCATGGCGCATGCGTTTCAGCCGGTGCGGAGCCGCCCGCGGCTTCTGACGGGGTGCGTCAGACGCCATGGGACTGCAGCCACATTTCCAGAACCGCAACCTGCCACAGCTCGGACCCGCGCAGCGGCGTGATGTGATCGCGCGGATTTTCGAACAGCGTCTCCAGATACGGGCGCTGGAACAGGCCCCGCTCGCGCGCGACCTGACTGTTCAGACTGTCGCGGACCATCTCCAGATAGGGCCCGTCAATGTATTTGAGGGCGGGGACGGGGAAATAGCCCTTTTTCCGGTCGATGACTTCTGACGGCACGACCAGACGCGCCGCCTCCTTCAGCACGCCCTTGCCGCCCTGGGACAGCTTGTGTTCCGGGGGGATGCGGCCCGCCAGTTCGACCAGTTCGTGGTCGAGGAAGGGCACCCGCGCCTCCAGCCCCCAGGCCATGGTCATATTGTCGACCCGCTTGACCGGGTCGTCGACCAGCATGACCTGGCTGTCGAGACGGAGCGCCTTGTCGACGGCAGTCTCGGCGCCCGGAATGGCGAAGTGGTCGCGGACCAGCTTGAGGCTGGCGTTGGTGTCGGGCAGGTAGTCCGGATTGACCTGGGTCCGCAGTGTAGCGTCGCTGCGGTCGAAAAAGGCCCCGGCATAGGTCGAGACCGGATCGGCCGTTTCCAGCATCGGCGGGTACCAGTGATAGCCGCCGAAAACTTCATCCGCGCCCTGGCCCGACTGGACCACCTTGATGTGTTTCGCGACCTCCTGGCTGAGAAGGTAAAAGCCGACATTGTCATAGCTGACCATCGGCTCGGACATGGCGCTGATGGTGCCGGGCAGGGACTGCATCAGCCGGTCATGCGGCACAAAAATCTGGTGGTGATCGGTGCCGTAGTGTTTGGCGATCAGGTCGGAATAGACGAACTCGTCGCCCTTCTCCTGATTGGCGGCCTCGAAGCCGACCGAGAAAGTCTGCAGCCCCGTCTGGCCCAGCTCGGCCAACAGGCCGACGACCAGGCTGGAGTCGACGCCGCCGGACAGAAGCACGCCGACGGGCACATCGGCGACCATGCGGCGTTTCACCGCCACGCGCAGGGCGTCCAGGACCTGATCCCGCCAGTCTTCGGCCGTCAGGTTCGCATCCTCGGCCCGACGCACATTCTGCGGCGCCCAGTACAGGCAGTCACGGGAGGCCCCGTCGGCCTCGAAGATCCGCACGGTGGCCGGGGGGAGCTTCCTCACGCCCTTCAAGATAGTGTGGGGCGGCGGAACCACGGCGTGGAAGGTCATATAGTGGTGCAGGCCGACGGGATCGATCGAGCGATCGACGCCGCCGCCGGCCAGCAGCGACGGCAGACTGGAGGCGAACCGCAGCCGCTTGCCCTGTTCCGCCAGGTAGAGGGGCTTGATACCGAATCGGTCGCGGCCCATCACCACACGCCCGCTGTCGCGCTCATGGATGACGAAGGCGAACATGCCGTGGAACCGGTCGACGCAGGCCTCGCCCCAGGCGTGCCAGGCCTTGAGGATCACCTCGCTGTCGCCATCCGAGAAGAAGCGATAGCCCATGCCCTGCAGCTCGGCGCGCAGCTCGGGATAGTTATAGATGCAGCCGTTGAAGACCATCATCAGGCCGAGGTCGGCATCGACCATGGGCTGCTGGGCCTTGTCGCTGAGGTCGATGATCTTGAGGCGTCGGTGGCCGAAGGCGACCGGGCCGCGCGCCACTACCCCGCTGCCGTCCGGCCCGCGTGGGGCGAGCGCCCCGGTCATCCGTTCTACAGCGGCGATATCAGCCGGCTGTCCGTTGAAATTGATCTCGCCACTCAGGCCACACATGCGCTGGTTCAGACCTCGCTTGTCATCTGGAATTCAGGTGCGCGGGGCCGGACGCCCCCAAAGCTTAACCGCTGCGACCCGGAACTGTTCCGGCTAATGTGACCGGGAACGCCGTCTGCGGACCCAGGCTGCGGTCGCGATGACCAGTGTAGCGGCCAACAGCGCGGCACCCAACCCGTCCCAGAGGCCATTGTCCAGAAGGGCCCCGATCAGGCCGGTCAGGCTGAGCGCCACGAGCAGCAGCGGAATGCGAAATATGCGCCACAGGCTGAGGTCGGCGCGGCTCATGGCGCGCGTCTCCGCCGGACCACCCACAGGTAGAGCCCGCTCACCAGGATGACGATGGTGATGACGTCCAGAATGGCCCAGACGATCTTGAGGCCCAGCCCGCCATAGTCCCCGAAATGCAAGGGTTGGGACAGGGACAGGGCCTTCACATACCAGGGCATGGGCGAGACCGCTGCGAGTTCACCGGTGCGCGCATCGATCAGAGCCGGCGTGGTCAGATGCGTCGTCAGCGGCGTGTCGCCGTGAAAGAACACCGCATAGTGGTTGTCGGTCGAATAGTCCGAGCCGGGGAAGGCCACGAACTGGAGCTGGCGACCGGGCAGAGCGGCCTTGGCCCGCTCGACCGCCGCATCCAGCGAAGCTCGCTCGTCCAGCGCAACGGGGGCACTATAGGCGGCGGCCAGATCGGCCAGCGCCGTATCCTTCCAGTGGGCGATGATTGGCACGGCAAGCGTATTGACCACGCCGGTGCCGCCGACCACCAGCACCCAGGCCACCGTCGTGATGCCTGCCAGATTGTGCCAGTCCAGCCAGCGGGTCCGCGCCGACCGCTCCTGCCGCACCGTGCCGAACGGCAGCCGGCGCATGAAGGGCGCATAAAGCACCACCCCGGACACGACGGCTGCCACCAGCATTAACCCCATCAGTCCGAGGAACAGCATGCCGGGCAGTCCGAGGAACATGTCGGTGTGAAGCTGCAGGATGAACTCCATCACCGGATGACCGGCGACGAGAGGGGCGGCCTCGCCACTGGTCTGGTCGATCGGCTGGAAGGTGTAGACACCGGCCGGGGCATCGGGCGCCTGGCTGGTGACATTCACGACCGGCCGGTCAGTGTCGAAACTCATGAAAGCGGGGACCTCGCCCGGATGCCGCGACAGGGCGGCGTCCAGCACCTGATCCAGGTCAAGTCTTTCCCCGTCCGGATTGGCCGGAGCCCAGGTCTCATCCAGCAGCCAGTGCTCGATCTCATGGGTGAAGACCAGGGGCAGGCCTGTGATGCACAGCATCAGCAGGAACAGGGTCGAGATCAGGCTCGACCATGTGTGCACCCACGACCAGGCCCGGATGGTGCTGGATCGCATTCCGCCTAGAAGTCCGCCGAGATCGAGACGGTCAGGGTGCGGGGTGCGCCGAGGGTCAGATAGTTGGCGCCCGGGAAGCCGCCGACGGCCACCCAGTGATCCTCATCCGTCAGGTTCTCGACCCGGGCCCGCAGGCTCAGCGGACGCCCCTGCAGCTCAAAGCCATAGCGCACCCCGGCATCCAGCCGGGTCCAGGACTCCAGATCGACCGTATTGGTGGCATTGGCCGACTGTTCGCCCGTGCGCACCACGCGACCCTCGACCGTCAGGCCGGCGACAGTCGGCACGTCCCATTCGACATTGGCGTTGAACTGCAGTTCCGGCACGCCGATGGGGGCCTTGCCGTCCAGCGTGCCACCGGCGGTGCGCGTCAGCTCGGCGTCGATAAAGGTCCAGCCGCCCAGCACGCGCAGGCCATCGCGCGGCTCCCCGAACCAGGTGACCTCCAGACCCCGATTGCGCTGCTCGCCATTGGCTGCGAACACCCCGTCCTCGACAAACGCGCTGGGCAGGGTGATCGAGAACAGGCTGATCGAGCCACCGAACCGGCCAAGGTCGTATTTGAAGCCGACCTCGGCCTGCTCGCCGCGGAACGGGGACAGCACCTCGCCGGCATTGGTGACCGGCACGCCGCCGCTGACCGCGGGCGCGGTCTGGCCGGGGATCAGGGCCTCGGCATAGTTGGCATAGAGCGAGGCCCACTCGGTCGGCTTGTAGACGAGGGCAAAGGCCGGGGTGGTCGCGTCGCCCTCATAGCCCGAGGCGAAGGCACCGGTGTTGTAGTCATAGGTCTGCGTCTCGATCGACTGATAGCGCACCCCGACCGTGGCCAGCAGCCGTCCATCCAGGAAGGACACCATATCGGCGACCGCGACGCTGCTGTTTTCCACCCGCTCGGTCACATTGGGATCACTCAGCGAGCCGCCGACGAAGAAGTCGGGCGTGGGCGGGGCCACATCGACCGGCGCATAGAGATCGCTGGCAAACCCGGCGAAATTCGAAAAGGCGTAGGCGTTTTCGGACCGCGAGCGCACGGTCGAGGCCGATGCGACCAGACGGTGATCGACTGATCCGGTGGTCAGGTCCGCGCGCACGCCGATGTCGCCCGAGATGATCTGATCTTCACGCACATTGTCGAACCGATAGGCGCTGAGGGTGCCATCGGGCCGGGCCGTGGGATTGGCCAGCACATTCTGTTCCTTGCCCTGACGCCCGCCAAAGGCCGCCCAGGCCGAGACGGTTTCAGTCATGTCGAACTCGCCGCGCGCCACGCCGAACAGCTGGCGCTCGTCCGTATAGGTCCAGGGCTGGGCGAAATTGCTGTCGGCAGCAGGCGCAGCTGGAATGGCGCCGGCGGGGGTCACCGTCGGGCGCGGGGAGTCGATGCGGTGATCCTGCCAGCCGATGTCGGCCGAGAAGCGGGCGCGGTCGCCCCGCCGGTCAAGACCGAGTCCGATGACGCTGAGTTCGCGCTCCTGATCCTCGACGCTGCTCTCGCCGTCACGGCGGGCGATGTTCAAGCGCAGGCCGTATTCATTGCCGAGGCCGAAGCGACGCGCGACATCGGCGGCCAAGTAGCTTTCGCCGCCGCCTTCCAGTCCGGCGGTGAGGCGGGTCAGCGGCTGACTGCCGGCACGCTTGGGCATCAGGTTGAATGCCCCGCCGACGCCGCTGCCGCCGGGCGCGGCGCCGTTCAGGAATGCCGTCGCGCCGCGAAACACCTCAACGCGCTCAAGAAATTCGGCGGCCACGAACTGGCGCGGCAGCACGCCGTACAGGCCGTTCCAGGTCATGTCGTCCGAATAGACGGGGAAGCCGCGGATGACATACAGCTCCTGGAAGTTTCCAAAGCCCTTGGACACGCGGACGACCGGATCATTCTGCAGCACGTCGCCGACGCTGCGGGCCTGCTGGTTGCGGGCCAATTCCTCGGTATAGGCGGTGAAGGCGAACGGTGTGTCCATCTGGTCCATCGCCCCGAACAGGCCGACGCGCGCGCCCGTGGCGACCTGACCGCCTGCATAGGCCGGCGGTACCGTGACCTGCGATCCGGTGACGACGATATCGTCCACCCGCGTCTCCTCCGGGTCCGCCTGCTGGGCCAGGGCGGGCAGGGCCGGTGTCAGGGCGATCACGGCGACAGACGACAGAAGGGCAAGACCACGCGGCGACACAACGACACTCCAGTGCAAATAAGAATGCGTCGCAATACATAGGCGGGCCGAGGCCCGCAAGCGGCTTTCGGCTTTCCTCAGGCCGCTGAGTGGTTTCGGCAATCCTGCGGGGTCATTGTCGCGGCCTGCCCCCTGTGCGACACATGCTGCAATGGCGAACAGGCCCGACTTTTTCGACGAAATGAATGGCTCCGGCACGTCCTGTCGACCGCCATACGCAAGCTACGCCGACTGGTTCGAGCGTCAGGGCGCGCAGACCCTCAAGAAGAAATCCAAGGACGCCGAGGTCTTTTTCCGCCGCACCGGCATCACCTTCAATGTCTATGGCCAACAGGAAGCCGACGAGCGGCTGATCCCCTTCGACATCGTACCGCGCATTATCTCGGCGCGCGAATGGAGCCGCCTGACCCGCGGGATCGAGCAGCGGGTGCGGGCCATCAATGCCTTTCTGCACGACATGTATCACCGGCAGGAGATCCTGCGGTCCGGCCGCATCCCCGTCGATGTGATCGCGGCCAACGCCGCTTTCCTGCCCCAGATGATCGGGGTCGAGCCGCCCGGCGGGATCTATACCCACATCGTCGGCATCGACATTGTCCGCACCGGCGAGGACGACTTCTTCGTGCTCGAGGACAATGCCCGCACGCCGTCGGGCGTATCCTACATGCTTGAAAATCGCGAGACGATGCTGCGGATGTTCCCCGAGCTGTTCTCGCGGGTCGCGGTGCGTGAGGTCAGCGATTATCCCAAGCTGCTTCGGCGATCGCTGGCGGCGAGCGCGCCGCGAAGTTGTGCCGGAACCCCCGTGGTCGCGGTCCTGACGCCCGGCATCCACAACTCGGCCTATTTCGAGCATGCCTTCCTCGCGGACCAGATGGGGGTTGAGCTGGTCGAGGGACAGGACCTGCAGCTGGTCGACGGCCGCATCGCCATGCGGACGACCCGCGGCTACACGCCGATCGACGTCCTCTACCGCCGGGTCGACGACGACTACCTCGATCCTATGAGCTTCAATCCGGACTCCCAGCTGGGCGTGCCGGGGCTGATGGACGTCTATCGCGCGGGCGGCATCACCGTCGCCAATGCCCCCGGCACCGGCATCGCCGACGACAAGGCAATCTACAGCTACATGCCGGACATCATCCAGTTCTACACGGGCGAGAGCGCCATCCTGAAGAATGTGCCGACCTGGCGCTGTGCCGAGCCCGACGCCCTGGCCTATGTGCTCGAACATCTGGACGAACTGGTGGTCAAGGAAGTGCACGGCTCGGGCGGCTACGGTATGCTGGTCGGCCCGGCCGCCAGCAAGCGCGAAATCTTGGCCTTTGCCGACAAGCTGAAGTCGCGCCCCGGCAACTATATCGCCCAGCCCACGCTTGCGCTGTCGACCGTCCCGGTCTTGACCAAGGCCGGCCTGGCGCCCCGCCACGTCGACCTCCGGCCCTTCGTACTGGTCTCCCCGGGCAAGATCGAGATCACCCCGGGCGGCCTGACCCGCGTGGCGATGAAGGCCGGCTCCCTTGTGGTCAATTCCAGCCAGGGCGGCGGTACCAAGGACACCTGGGTGCTGGAAGAATGAGGGCGGGCGCGATCATCATATGCGGACGGGGAGGGCTGGCATGCTAGGCAAGACCGCCGCCGGCCTGTTCTGGATGTTCCGCATGCTGGAGCGCAGTGAGAACACGGCGCGTCTGGTCGATGCAGGTTTTCGCATTGCCCTGACCCGCTCTGCGGCGGCCGAGGCGGAGTGGGCTTCGATCATCAGCACCGCAGGGGTCCGCAAGGGCTATCTGGAGCGGTACGACGAATTCAATGCGGCGAACGTCATCGACTATCTGCTGCGCGAGAAAGACAATCCGTCCAGCGTCGTCTCGGCCATCAACAGCGCCCGCACCAGTGCCCGCCTGGTCCGTACAGCCCTGACGCGCGAGGTGTGGGAGGCGACCAACGAAGGCTGGATGACCATCCGCGAGGTGTTGAAGCGGCCCGTGTCCGAGAACGGTTTGCCCGACATTCTCGCCACCATTCGCCGTCAGAATGCTTTGGTGCGCGGCGCCCTGACCGGCACCATGATGCAGAACGACGTCTACAACTTCGCCCACCTGGGGATCTTTATCGAGCGGGCGGACAACACGGCCCGGATTCTTGACGTCAAATACTATGTGCTGCTGCCGTCGGTCTCCTATGTCGGCTCCTCGCTCGACAATGTGCAGTGGGAGACGATCCTGCGCTCGGTGTCCGCCCAGCGCGCCTATCGCTGGCTGAGCGACGGGACGGCCAACCCGCGCCAGATTGCCAATCTGATCATTCTGGACCGGCGCATGCCGCGCTCGCTGGCCTTCTGCGCCGGACAGATCGCCGAGCACCTGGGCTTCCTCGCCGAGACCTATGGAAGCGAAGTGCCCAGCCATGATCTGGCCCGGGCCAACGTCAAGCGGCTGGCCGATCACTCCATCGAGTCGATCTTCGAGTCCGGCCTTCACGGGGTGCTCAGCGACTTCATCGGCCGCAACAACGCCCTCGGCCAGCAGATCGAGCGGGACTACAGGTTCTACGGATGATCCCATGCGCGTGAAGGTCCGGCACAGCACCCAGTACCACTATGATCAGGCGGTCAGCCGCGGCCTGCAAAAGATTCGGCTGACCCCCAAGCACTCGGGTGGGCAGACGGTATTGTCCTGGCGCACGGAAATCGAGGGCGGCCGCAAGGAGGTCGCCTACACCGACCAGCACAACAACCTGGTCGAACTTCTGTCCATCGAACCCGGCACCCGCACGGTGACCCTTCTGTGCGAGGGCGAGGTCGATACCTCGGACACCGCAGGGGTGATCGGCCAGCACGGCGGCTTTGCCCCCCTGTGGTATTTCCAGAGGGCGACGCCCCAGACCCGCCCGGGACCCCGGGTGCGCCAGCTGGTGCGGGATCTGGGCAAGGACTTCGACGATGATCCCTCTCGCCTGCACGCCTTGTCGGCCCTGATCCTGCGGACGGTCGGCTATGAGACCGGCACGACCGATTTCTCGACGACGGCGGAGCAGGCGCTGGAAACCGGGCGCGGTGTCTGTCAGGACCATGCCCACATCCTGATCGCCGCGGCGCGGCTGATGGGCTATCCGGCCCGCTACGTCAGCGGCTATCTGATGATGGATGACCGGGTCGACCAGGACGCCGGTCACGCCTGGGCCGAGGTCCACGTCGACGGCCTGGGCTGGGTCGGGTTCGACGTCTCGAACGGCGTATCGCCCGATCCCCGCTACGTCCGGGTCGCCACCGGCCTCGATTATGGTGAAGCGGCGCCGATCTCGGGTATCGTCTACGGGGGCCGCAATGAGTCGATGGTGGTCCAGCTGCAGGTTCAGCAGTAGCCAGGCCATGCCGGGGGCAGTGACGATCGAATGACCTATTGCGTGGGCATGCGCCTGAACCGGGGACTGGTGTTCATGTCGGACACCCGCACCAATGCCGGCGTCGACAATGTAGCCACGGTTCGCAAGATGTTCACCTGGCACAAACCGGGCGAGCGGATGATCACCCTGATGACCGCCGGCAATCTGGCGACGACCCAGTCGGTGGTCAGCATCCTCGACGAACGCACCAAGGTCCCGGCCGAGCGCAATCCGTCGCTGCTCGAGACCCCCACCATGTTCCAGGCCGCCCGTCTGGTCGGCGAGGCCCTGCGCGAAACCATCCAGACCAATGCCCAGAGCGGCCAGTCGGCCGAGGCGATGTTCGGCGCCACCCTGATCCTCGGCGGTCAGATCAAGGGCACGCCGCCGCGGCTGTTCCTCATCTATCCGCAGGGCAATTTCATCGAGGCCACCGACGACAACCCCTATTTCCAGATCGGCGAGACCAAATACGGCCGCCCGATCCTGGTGCGGGGCTATGACCCGGACATGAGCTTCGAACAGGCGATCAAGCTGCTGGTGGTGTCGTTCGACTCGACGCTCAAGGCCAATCTGTCCGTGGGCCTGCCGATCGACTTCCAGACCTATACCGCCGGCCAGTACGAGCCGACCCACGAGAAGCGGATGGAGCGGGACGACCCCTATTTCCAGACCATCGCCCACGACTGGGCTGTGGCCCTCAGATCCGCCTTCCTTTCGCTGCCCGATCCGGAGCTGTGAGCGAGACGCGGAAAATGCCGTCTGAATAGTCTGAACCGTCTGAACCGTCTGAAATCCGTGTGAGGCTCCGACGCTCGTCCCGGGCCGTTGCCGCCGGGTCGCCTCGCTCTCGCCGGAGACCCTCCCTGCTGTTGAGACCCCATATTGCCACAGCTGCAGACCAGGGCGGGAAGAAAGGGTCCGGCGTGCGTGGAAGTTCTTTGAGGCGGACCCGACTGCTCCCACGCTCACACCGCGAACCCTGCGGCCGCTCAGGTGTTCTGACTCCCGCAACAGGGAGTCATTCATGGCCGCGCGCGCTTACTGGCAGGGCAATATCCGTCTGGCCCTGGTCTCCATTCCGGTTGAAATCTACGCGGCCGTGAAGTCCGGTGCCTCGATCAGCTTTCGCCAGATCCACGAGCCGTCGGGCAAGCCGATCTCGTACGAAAAGGTGGTGTCCGGCCTCGGCCCCGTTGACCGTGACGAGATCGTGAAAGGCTATGAGGTCTCGAAGGGCAACTACGTCCTGCTCGACGACGACGAGATCGAGGCCGTCCGCATCGAGAGCAAGAAGACGCTCGACCTGGTCCAGTTCGTCGAGGCGCACGAGATCGACCCCCTCTATTTCGAAAAGCCCTATTACGTCGTGCCCGCCGACGATCTGGCCGAAGAGGCCTTCATCGTCCTGCGCGAGGCCCTGCGTTCGGCGAAAAAGATTGCGTTGGGCCAGCTGTCTGTGCGCGGTCACGAAAAGCTCGTGGCGCTCAAGCCGTGCGGCAAGGGCATACTGCTGGAGACCCTCCGCTATGGCGACGAGGTCCGGCAGGGCCAGTCCTTCTTCAAGGGCATCGGCACCGACAAGCCGGATAAGGACCTGATCGATCTGGCCAGTTCCCTGATCGACCAGAAAACGGCGCCCTTCGACGCCTCCGAATTCCACGACCGCTACGTCGACGCGCTGAAGAAGCTGGTCGAGAAGAAGGCCAAGGCCAAGGGCAAGAAGGTGCTGGAGGACGTGGAGGAGCCCGCGGCGGCAAGCGGCGGCAATGTCATCGACCTGATGGCGGCGCTGAAGAAGTCGGTGGGCGACAGCAAGGGCAAGTCTGCGTCGAGCAAGACCGCCGCGCGCAAGACCTCGACCCGCAAGACGCCGGCGAAGAAGCGGGCCTGATCCATGGCGACGAAGGCGCGGTCAAAGGCGAAGACCCGGGCCGGCGACCTGCTCGCGGAATACAATCGCAAGCGCGACTTTGACCGCACCGCCGAGCCGCGCGGGGAGGTCGGGACCGGCGAGGGCGACCGCTTTCTGGTCCAGAAGCATGACGCCACCCGCCTGCACTGGGACCTGCGCCTCGAGGTCGACGGCGTCCTGAAGAGCTGGGCGGTCACGAAAGGCCCCGCGACCGATCCGGACATCAAACGCCTCGCGGTGCGCACCGAGGACCACCCCCTGTCCTATGGCCGCTTCGAGGGCATCATACCGAAGGGTGAATACGGCGGCGGCACCGTCATGCTGTGGGACGAGGGCCGGTGGGAGCCGATCGAGGGCAAGTCCGCCGACGACCTTGAGGACGGTCATCTGCATTTCATCGTCCACGGCCAGCGGATGAAGGGCGAATGGCTGCTGATCCGGCTGAAACCACGAAAGGGCGAAAAGCGCGAGAACTGGCTGCTGCGCAAGATCAGCGACGCCCATGCCGCGCCCGGCGACGGTCTGGTCGAGACGGCCCTGACCAGTGTGCTGACCGGCCGGACCATGGCCGAGATCGCCGCTGACACCGAGGGCAAACACCCCCTGGCCGGCAAGGGCGACGACGCCTTCGCCCGCGAGATGGCCCGCGCCGCTGACCATACGAAAAAGGCGCGCAAGCCCCGGAAGCGGAGCACCGCCAAGGCCCCCGCCTTCCGGTCGCCCCAGCTGGCGACCCTGGTCGACGCCGTGCCCACCGGCAACGACTGGATGCACGAGATCAAGTTCGACGGCTATCGTGCGCTGATCTCAGCCAAGGGGCCGGACGTGTCTGTCTTCACCCGCACGGGCAAGGACTGGACCGACAAGTTCGGCCCGCTGGTCGAGGTGATCCAGGGACTGGACCTGCCTCCCTGCCTGATCGACGGCGAGATCGTCGCCTATGACGTCAAAGGCAATCCCGACTTCTCGTCGCTGCAGGCCGTGCTCAAGCGCGGTAAGGGCAGCCAGACTGCCGACGACGCCCTGGCCTTCCACGCCTTCGACCTCCTGTCGCTGGACGGCGAGGACCTGACGTCGCTCCCGAATGTGGAGCGCAAGGAGCGGCTGGAGGCCCTGTTGCGCGCGGCCGAGCCCCCGATCCATGTCGCCGACCATCTGATCGGGGCGGGCGAGACGCTCTACGCCTCGCTGTGCAAGGCGGGGCAGGAGGGCATCATATCCAAGCGCATCGACGCGCCCTACCGGTCCCGACGCACCCGCGACTGGGTGAAGGTCAAATGCACGCTGCGGCAGGAGTTCGTCATCATCGGCTGGAAGGCCTCCTCGGCCCGCGGCCGCCCGTTCGCCTCCCTGCTGCTGGCCCAGAAGGAGGGCGACGACTGGATCTACAAGGGCAATGTGGGCACCGGTTTCACCCAGGAGGTGATGGAGGATCTGGCCGGGCGCATGCAGCGGCTGGAGCGCAAGACCCCGCCCGCCGAGGTTGACCGGGCCAGCGCGCGCGGCGTCACCTGGCTGACGCCGCGTCTCGTCGCCGAGGTGGCCTTTGCCGAGTTCACCGCCGACGGCAATGTCCGGCATGGCAGCTTCCTCGGCCTGCGCGAGGACAAGCCCGCCGCCGATGTGAAGCCCGAGCGCGCGCGCGCGGCCCGGCCTGCCGCGGCCCGTCCGGTCAAGGTCAGCAGCGCCGACCGCGTCATCTTTCCCGGCAGCGGCCAGACCAAGGGCCAGCTGGCCGACTACTATGCGGCGGTGGCGCCGCTCATGTTGCCGTTCGCCGCCCGGCGCCCGATCAGTCTGGTCCGCTGTCCGCAGGGCAGGGCCCGCAAATGCTTCTTCCAGAAGCACGACAGCGGCAGCTTCGGCCCCCATGTCCACGCCGTCCCGATTCGCGAAAAGGACGGCGGCACCGAGGACTATCTCTACATCGAGGACGCGGCCGGTCTGGTCGCCTGCGTCCAGATGGGCACCATCGAATTCCACGGCTGGGCCTGCCGGACCGATGAGATCGAGGCGCCCGACCGGATGATCTTCGACCTCGATCCGGACGAGGGGCTCGACTTCGGTGATGTGGTCAGCGCCGCCCGCGACATCCGCCGCCGCCTGTC
Organism: Neptunomonas phycophila; assembly: GCA_964224415.1. Classification (GTDB taxonomy): domain Bacteria; phylum Pseudomonadota; class Alphaproteobacteria; order Caulobacterales; family Caulobacteraceae; genus Brevundimonas. Next base: position 9,426 of record CAXQIE010000007.1, on the reverse strand, counting down.
CGACCTGGGTCTGGTCAGTTTCGCCCTGCTATCAGGCGGCAAGGGGGTGCACGTGGTCGTCCCCCTGACCCCCGGCCATGACTGGGAGGCGCACAAAGACTTTTCGCGCCGGTTCGCGGGCGCGCTGTCGATGGCGGAACCGGACCGCTTCGTCGCCACCATGAGCAAGGCCAAACGCAAGGGCCGCATCTTCATCGACTGGCTGCGCAACCAGCGGGGCAGCACGGCGGTCCTGCCCTTCTCGGCCCGGGCCCGTCCCGGCGCTCCGGTGGCCGTGCCCGTCAGCTGGGACGAACTGCGCAACATGACCAACGCGCATCCCTTTTCCATCGCCGATGTCGAGACCCTTATGGAGCGGTCGGAGGATAAGGCCCTGGCCGGCTGGGGCTTTGCCAGCCAGACCCTGCCGGACCTCTGAGCTCAGGACGTCGCGACGATGTCCAGCGGCGGCCCGCTGCGGTGTAGCGGGCGGACGGTGGTGCGCCCGTCGATATGGCTGAACACCAGATCCAGACGGCTGTCCCCGATCTCGAGCCCCGTGACGGTCAGTCGGTCGATCCCGCCAGGCAGGCGGGGACGGTCGACGCGCACCCGGCGCCCGGGCGCGTCGATGTCGATCCCCAGACTGGCCTGCAGCAACAGGAAGACCGAGCCCGCGGCCCAAGCCTGGGGCATGCAGGCCACCGGATAGGGCACCGGGGGCTCGCCCGTCTCGCGGCTGAAACCGCAGAACAGTTCGGGCAGCCGCATGTCGAAATTGACTGCCGCCGAATATAGCTCGTCCAGCACCCGCGCGACCGCGTCCCGCTCGCCATAGCGGGCCATGCCGGCCACACACAGGGCGGTGTCGTGCGGCCAGACCGAGCCGTTGTGATAGGACATCGGATTGTAGCGCGGCTGGCGCGTCGCCAGTGTCCTGAGCCCCCACCCTGTCCGGAAGCGCGCCGACAGCAGGGTGCGGGTCACATCCGCGGCCCGCTCCGGCTCGGCCAGTCCTGAGAACAGCAGGTGCCCCGCGTTCGAGCCCAGCACGCGACAGGGGGCGCCATCGCCGTCCAGCGCGATGGCATAGAAGCCCTGATCCTCCATCCAGTAGCGCTGCTCGACCACGGCCTTCAGACGCGCGGCCCTGTCGGTCCACTCCGCCGCGTCCTGCCCCAGCGCGCCTGCCATGGCGGCCATCGCTTGCCACGCCTGATAGGCATAGCCCTGCACTTCCAGCAGGGCGATCGGCCCCTTCGGAAAGCTGCCGTCGGCGTGGAAGATCGAATCCTCGCTGTCCTTCCAGCCCTGATTGGACAGGCCGGTGTCCCGGGCACGCTGATAGTCGATCAGGCCCAGACCGTTCGCCTCGCCCCGGGCCTCCATCCAACCAGCCGCCGCCAGCAGGTTCGGCCACAGCGCTTCGATCAGCGCCAGATTCCCCGTACGCCGCGCATAGGCCCCGGCCAGCGCCACGAACAGGCAGGTGGTGTCGACCCCGCCGTAATAGATGCCGAACGGCACCTCTCCGAGCGCCGACATCTCGCCGCCCCGCGTCTCGTGCATGATCTTGCCGGGCTCGACGTCCTGGAAGGCGTCGGTGGTCGTGCCTTGACGCGCCGCCAGATAGGTCAGCACCCCCCGTGCCAGACTGGGGTCGAGCCACAGCATCTGCCAGGCCGTGATGATCGCGTCGCGGCCGAACGGCGTCGAAAACCACGGCACCCCTGCGTAAGGATAGGGCCCGGTCGGCAGGTCCGTGGTGAGGAGGGCTACATCGGCCCGCGACTGGTCCAGCCACTGGTTGAAGCGCGGGCTGCGATGGCCGCGCACGCCGCCGCCCCGCCGCCGCCGCGCCCGCATGGCCAGCCGCGCCTGGATCGACGCCAGCCGCCAGCGCTCCCGGTCGGGCGCTTCGCAGGTGTCGGCGCCCGCCTCGAGATACAGGTCGAACCGTCGCCCCCGCGGCAGGGTCAGCTGAAAGGCGGCGCGCGTCGCGCTCATCGAGGCCGGCGGTTCGGAGAAGGACAGGCAGGTCCGGCGCGTTACCCCGTCCAGGCCTTCGTAGGTAAAGCGAACGCGGCGCCCGTCGCGGACCGGCGGTTCACTCAGTCCGCGGTCGAGACGGCTCGAGCCCCGCACCTCGAAGATATCGCGAAAGTCCGCCCCGTATTCGACAGCCAGCGGCAGGATGACCTCGTCGACCCCGTGGTTGGTCAGGCGGATGCGCTCGTACATCCGCTCCTGCCAGAGGAACCGCCGCCGCTCGAGATGGATAATGCCGGCGGGGGCCGAGCGGCCGCCCATCGGGGGCAGGGGACGGTTGGTCCCCTGGCAGACGAAGAAGACATTGTCGTCCGACAGGGCCGAGCTCAGCCGCGAGGGCGCCGCATGGCCGATCAACAGCCGCAGCTGCGACAGGATCCGCGTATCCCTGACGAAGAAGCCGTCCGCCCCGCCGCTCATGTCGCCCAGCGGATCGGCCACGAGAAAGGCATCGCCTTCCTTCAGAGGCATCAACCGGCCCAGCACGGCGACTTCGGCTTCAGGGGTATCCGTGGACCCATTCTGGGCGTCAGTCATAGAGCGGGTCTCCTGCGTGAGACCGTCTAACGCACAAGATCGAAATCAGGCTACGGCGGCAGAAGACATCTTCAGCGTCGTCGCCGGGATCGGGACTTCGATGCCTGGCGGCGCATAGGGCGTGCGGGCCAGAAGCTCGCGATAGATGTCCAGATAGCGCTGCGCCATGGCGGTCGAGGAGAAACGCAGTTCGAAGCGCGCGCGGATCGCCGACCGGTCCAGTGTGATGGCCCGGCGGACCGCATCCACCGCCTCGTCGATGCTGCTGACCAGATAGCCGGTCGCGCCGTCCTCGATCACCTCCGGCGCTGCTCCATTGGGCCAGGCGATGACCGGCGTGCCGCAGGCCATGGCCTCGATCATGACCAGGCCGAAGGGCTCCGGCCAGTCGATGGGGAACAGCAGGGCGTCGGCGCCGCCCAGGAATTCGGACTTGTCGCCGTCGCCGATCTCGCCGACGAATTCGATCAGCGGATTGTTCAGCAGCGGCCGGATGCGGCTCTCGAAATAGACCGAGTCCGCAGCGTCGACCTTGGCCGCGATCTTCAGGCGCATGCCCAGCCGCGTGGCGATCTCGATGGCCCGGTCGGGGCGTTTCTCGGGCGAGATGCGGCCCAGGAAGGCCAGATAGCCCGACGACCGGTTGCTGGGGCGGTAAAGGTCGGCGTGCATGCCGTGCTGCACCGTGCCCGCCCAGTTGGCCCAGGGCAGGGGGCGGCGCTGGTCATCCGAAATCGACACCAGCGGGAACTGCGGCCAGCCGTCATAGGCCGCGGGCAGGTCTTTCAGGTCCAGCCGCCCGTGCAGCGTCGTCACCGTCCGACCGGCCCTGTCCTCGAAGAACGGGAAGTGGATCATGTCGGTGTGGAAATGGATCACGTCAAATTGGTCGGCCATGCTGCGCACCTTCGCCAGCATGGCCATATGGGCCGCCATATCCGACTTGAGCGGTGCAGGGTCCAGCCGGATGGCTTGATCCCGGACGGGTACCAGACGCGCGCGGGTCTGCGCCTCGGCGGACGAGAACAGGGTGACTTCATGGCCCAGATCGACCAGCGCATCCGTGAGGTGCGCCACCACCCGTTCTGTGCCTCCGTAGAGCGTGGGGGGAACTGCTTCATACAGAGGGGAAACCTGGGCGATTTTCATGGGGCGTGTCCGGGCGGTTGTGACCCCTGCAGAAAGCCCACCGGAGCCCCCCGGTTCCAATGTCGGGAAGCGGACACGGGAACGCCGCGTACCTCCCGGGATTGTATGATCCTCTACCCCTGACAGACACGGAGCAGCCCATGTCCACCCTTTCCGGAAAAACCATCGCCGTCCTAGCCACGGACGGCTTCGAACAGGTCGAACTGGACAAGCCCGTCGACGCCCTGCGCAAGGCGGGCGCTACTGTTCACATAGTGGCGCCCGAGTCCGGCGACATCCAGGGCTTCGAACACCATGACAAGGGTCGCAAGGTGGGCGTGGACAAGGCGCTGGGCGACATCAGCGCGGACGATTACGACGGCCTCGTACTGCCCGGTGGGGTGATCAACCCCGACGCCCTGCGGCTGGAGGAAAAGGCCATCAGTTTCATTGCCGCCTTCGGAAAGGCCGACAAGCCGATCGCCGCTATCTGTCACGGCCCCTGGACCCTGATCGATGCGGGTATCGCCAAGGGGCACAAGCTCACCTCCTGGCCCTCACTCAAGAATGACCTGACGAACGCCGGCGCCGAGTGGGTCGACGAGACGGTGGTGATCGATGGCAAGCTTGTCACCTCGCGCAATCCCGACGACCTGCCCGCCTTCTGCGACGGCATCACCAAGGTGTTCGCCTGACCCATCGATCGTAGTGCGTTCAGGTCCAGCAAATGGATCCGTCGGCTTGGAGGCAGGGACACCGGGTCTCCGAGCCCATGATCCACCCCGCCCTGCTTATGGCCACGACAATCGCTGCGGGATCCATCGACAGGGCGCGGCCAAGCGTCCGCGGCGCCCGTCCTCGACACCCGGCCATCCAGTCGTTCCACGTTGAGACTGTGAGCCCAGTCCCCCGGAGCCAGCGATTCCTTCGGGGCTGCGGGTCGATGTGTGGAAGTGACAGCTGCTGCCCGCCCGGAAAAATATCTCAATATTTCGATAGTTGGCTGGTGGCGGTGCTGTCAGCCCAATGACAACCTGTCTCCATTCACCGCAGGTAGGGCAGGGGACGCAGATCTTCCCCCGGCGAGGGTCTTCTACTCAGCGACTGACAGCGATTGCGGCAGAGGGCGCTCAGAAGGACCGGCCCAGAGAGAGCCCCACCCCGTAATCCGGAGAACCGGTGGTTAGCCCCGCCGTGCCATACCCTGTGATAGACCAGCCGTTCGAGAAGTCCGACCGGACATAAGGGTTGAGGACGGTCTGGGGCTCGAGGCCGTGCTGGAACGGGTGCCTGTAAGACACCTGCACCCCGAGATTCCGGCCTTGCGCAGGGGCAAAGTTGACACCGGCGGTCGCGGTCGGACCGTCTTGCAACTCAAAGGCCGCCGGATCACCCAGCCACTGATAGCCGACGCTGGCGACCAGAGTGAATCGGTCAGAAACAGGTTGCCGCGCCCCGAGCTGCAGGCTGTAGTCTGCCTCACCCGTGCCCAGGTTTTCGCCTGCCGTCGGAATCTTTATGGCCGCGGCCAACTCCCATTGCGTGCGTCCGATAACTGGCTCGACCAGTTGATAGGCTGCGCCGACGGAGAGGTCACCAAGCCCGCTCTGCCGGACGACGGGCCCTGTGCCAGGCACAACGACTCCGCCGGAGACTGTTCCCCCCGGGCCCTCGAACTGAACGTAGGGAAGAGCGGCGGCGAATCTCCAGCGGGAAGCGACCGCAGCCACGCTGAGGGGGGCGTAAACCACCTCCGTCGCCTCTGTGCCGCCATACGATCCCGTCGAGTATTCCACGCTGGCGGACGTCTCCCATCGAACCTGAGCGACAGCGGTTGTCGCCAGTCCTGACAGGGGCGTGACGAACAGGGCGATGCAAATGCGAGCGGACCTGGAGTGGGGCAAGGAAGTCTCCCTGTGAGGGCGGAGTTTCAGAGGGCAGGCCGTTTCGCGAACCTGCGCGTCCTCGATGGCGAAGCGCATCTGGCCCCGGCCCGGCAGTCTCACTGCGGGGCCAGGGCCGGGGCGCCGGTCATGGGCTAGTCGTCAGTGCGGGCGCGAGCATTGGCCGATGCGCCTGCCGACGCGGACGTAGAGCCGCCATTTGAGGTGGCCGAGGCGGATGCGTCGGCACCCAAATTGACGCGCGCGCGACGACGTGACCGGTCGTCAACGGTCACAGGAGCGGGGTCACCCTGTGCTGCATCCTCGACGCGCCCGGTTACGACTGCATCCATCGAACTGGAGGAGGCGTCGGCCGCCGAAGAGATTGCGCCTGAGGCGCGCCCCGAAACGTCCGTCGTCATCGTTCCCGCTTCGTCCTGCACATGAGCGGCCGCGCTCTCCACACGGGCGAGACCACTTTCCACTTCGCTCGTTGCGCGTTCCTGGGCAGCAGCGGCCCGGCGCTCGGCGCGCGACAGGGCCCGGGTCGGGGCCCCTACCGCGCGAGAACCATCCACGACGCCGCCCAGATTGCCACCGATCGAGCCGGCTCCGCCAAACACACCGCCGGGCTGGATGGTCCCGCCCAGACCGCCGGTCAGGCCGCCGGAGCCGCCCAGCACCTGGGCGTGCGATGCGCTTGCCATTGCGAGGCCGGCAGCAACTGTGGCCATCATGATTACCTTTTTCATCGTCAGTCTCCTGCAAATCGCGGTCAATCCCGCCATCAACAGGTCCAACGAGCGGACCGGGCGACTTCATCCCGCCACGCGCAAAAATTATTGCTGGCGCAGGCGGCCGCGAGCCCCGACACTCCGCGGCTCAGTGCGAGAGGCGCTGCCGACCAATCCAGCCCCGTAGACCGGATCCGGACCGGGAGTGCCCAGGTCCAGGGCGCTTCTCGCAAGGGACGTGCCGCTGGTTCGCGCCAGCAGTCCGGCAACGATCGGAGCGGCGAAAGACGTGCCCCGCACGGTGGTCCATCGACCTGACTGCGCGGCCGCAGCCATGTCCGCACCCGGAGCAGAAAAATCAACCTGGGGGCCCCTCGCAGCTTCCGGCAGAACGCTGTTGCGACCGGTGACGGCGGTCACGCCAACCACACCCGGATAGGAGGCCGGATAGAGGGGGGCTGCGGCAGGTCCGTCGTTGCCCACGGCCGCTACGATGATCACCCCCAGAGCCTGTGCCCGTGCTATGGCGCGTTCCACAAGGGGATTGCGCGGCCCGACGAGACTGATGTTGATGACCGGGACGTCTTCCGAGACGAGCCAGTCGAGGGCCTGCGCCAGCGCCGTGGATGCGCCCCCTGTCGATTGGCCACCGTAGATGTCCGCGACGAGCAAGGCCTCGCCGGGCGCACCCCCTCGAAAACTGCCACTTTGTCCGACCATCAGGGAGGCGACGGCGAGGCCGTGTGCGCCCATCCTTGGGGGGCCGGCAAACCCGCGCTGCGCGATGGGCGATCCGGCCAGCGCGGGATGGGAAGGATCTACGCCGGAATCGATCAATCCAAGCCTCGGGCGAACAGACAGCACGCCCGCAGGAGCCAGGCCCCCGTAGGCCGCATCGGTGATGTCTCCAGCGGGCGCGTGGATATGGTTGTAGCCGATGGATGCCTCGACATTCATTTGCTCAAGCGCCACCATCGCCCTGTCCAGGGACAGGCGGCGGGGCGGGGCCAGTACGGTCGAGGTGATCCCCAGGGCCTCCAGCCGCTCCTCGCGAACAATCACATAGCCGGCTGCCAGGATCGTCGCCCGGGCTTGCATGCCCAGGTCGATCACCACAATCTCACGGGCAACGACGGGCCAGCCATTCGGGTCGACGTCCAGCCGCCGGTCGGACCTTCGGGCGAGGCGTGTCAGACGGCGCGGTGCCTGCAGTGCTTCGTCCACTATTGCGCGGACGTAGCGGTCCGTGTCGGCCAAGGGAGGCATGCCATCTCCGCCCAAGGGCGGCAGGGATGGAATCGACCGCGACAAGCCCGGAATCTGGGCCATAGCAGGCGGCGACAGCGCCATGAGCACGACCGCCAGCAATGCGGCCAGGACCCGCCAGAACTGCTCGCCCATCTTCAGATGCTCCATTTGTTGGCTCCGGAATGCGGCCCCATGATTATACTATGGGATGAAACGACAGGGTTCACTCGTTTCATCCACTATGGCCGGGGAAATCGATTGGACGAGTTTCAGAATGGACTTGTGGAGCTGCTTCCGCGCCTCCGTCGATTTGCCCGCGTGGTGCGGTCCCAGGATGCGGATGCGCAGGACCTTGTCCAGCAGACCGTTGAGCGGGCACTGGCCAGCCGCCATACCTTCCGACCGGGGACGCGCCTCGACAGCTGGGCTTTCACGATCATGAGACGCATCGCTATCGATGACGGTCGGTCGGCACGCCGCTGGTCTCGCATACTTTCGCCAAGTAGTGAGACCGACGACAGAGCACCGGACAGGTCCATCGCAGATGAGGACGCGCGCGCCGACGCGATGGCGATGCGCGATGCCATTCATCGTCTACCTGACGACCAGAGGCATGCCGTCGCGCTCGTGCTGATCGAAGGATTGACCTATGCGGAGGCCGCCAAGGTTCTCGGAATACCGGTCGGAACCTTGACGAGCCGCCTGGTACGGGGACGGCTGGCGCTTGTTGAAACATTGTCCAGTCAGGAGATTTCCGGATGACCCAGCTGGACGACAAGATCCTGATGGCATGGATCGACGGAGAGCTCCCGCCTGCGGAGGCTGATCGTATCAAGGCCCTCATAGACGCCAGCCCTTCCATGACGAGGCGCGCGGAAAGCCTTCGGCGTCTGAACACTGTGGCCCGAGACGCCTTTCCCTGTGTGGCCGACCCGCGTGACCTCGCCCTGGCAGCCCGGATATCCGCCGCTCGGCAACCCGCGAGCTGGATCGCCCGTGCGGGCGCGGCGCTAAACACATTTACCCTCCCGCAACGTACGGGGGTATGGGCCGGCCTGGTCACTGCCGCATTCGTGGGCGGAATGCTGCTGGCCTCCGGTCTGGAAGGCCGCGCGGGCCGAGCGCTGATGGCGCCCGGCGGAACTGTGGTCGATGGCGACCTCTTGAGGGTGCTGGACACGCGCCTCGCCGCCCAAGGGCCGGACGCTGAAGGTCGTTCGGTCGGCCTGACCTTCCAGGATCAGGACGCGCGTTGGTGCCGGACGTTCGAGGCGCGCGCTTCGGGACTGGCTGGTCTGGCATGCCGGAGCGGTCAGGCATGGCAGATCGTGGTCATGGCTCCGGTCCCGGATGCAGGCCCCGAGGTGCGACAGGCCGGATCGACAGTTCCTGGACCGGTGCTCGACACGGTTGATGTGATGATGAGCAAGGAGACGCTCGCCCCCCTCGAAGAGGCAGCAGCCCGCGATGCCGGCTGGCGGACAGACCGGGCCCCTGCGAACTGACGTCGGGCCGAAAGGGGGCTGTCGGTCCAACGGGTGCTGTCAGTCCAACGACAACTCGTCTCCACTGAGCGCAGGCAGGGCAGGGGATGCAGCGCCTATCCGGCGAGCGTCTTCCACTCAGCCAGGGCGGCTGAGCGTTGGGCTTGTATGTCTCTCTGCTGATGAGGTGGCGGTCCTGGTTGAAGTGGTTGTGGAAGGCGGCATGGACGGAGCTGAATTTCTGCAGCGTCTTCATTTGCCGAAAGCGGAGCATGGCCCCGTTCTCGTCGTCGGAAGGGCAGGTGTGAGTTCTCGACCCTGTTGTTGGCCCACCGTCCGACCTCCTGCTTTTCGGCGTTGCCGAGCTCCTTCATTGCAGCCTTG
>CAXQIE010000006.1:0-18028 GCA_964224415.1 Neptunomonas phycophila | reverse complement strand
ACTGGAGCCACCGAAGGACGACGACGGTCAGGTCGATCGGCACGTCAGCGGACGGTGAAGCTGTAGTTTCCCGTCATGCGGTGACCGTCGGCCGCCGCGATGGCCCAGGTCACGCGATAGGTCCCGGCCGACAGCGGCGCTGCGAACGACCCGCCCAACGTCTTGCCGTCCTCCGACACCGTTTTGGTCAAGGCGATGGCGCGCCCCCGTCCGTCCTTGACCTCGACGGTGGAGAACGGCGCGGCGAACCGCTCGCTGAACGTCAGGCTGATCGTGCGGGGCGCAGTGACCGTTGCTCCGTCGCCGGGGGCGGCCGACACCAGACGTGCGTGGCTCAGTACGGGTGAGGCAGACAGCGCCAAGGCGGAAGCGACCACAATCGGTATAAATCGGGTCATGGGGAACTCCTTCAACGAGATCCCCTACGTCGCTGCCAGATTCTCCCCTCAAAATCGACGAAACAGAAGGTTAAATTTTCAGTCACTAGGTTCGCTCCTCAGCACACGCAAAAGGTTCGGATACCGATGGCACCCTGATGGCTGAGGTCGCAAACGTCTCCCCCGAGTCACAAAAAGGACCTTCCCCATGCCCGCTGAGTGCGGTTTCACCGATTTAAAATGAGAACCGAATTCCCCAGCGTAGCCTCTAGCCGTTGCTGTGGTTTCTGACGGGGAGCCCCTGCGGCTTCAGCACGTGACGGATCTCGTCGAAAGCGGCCTCCGGCTCGTCATGCACCATTACAGCGCTTGACCATCAACGAACAAATAACGCGTCCAAAAAAGAGGGCATTACACAGTGTGCCTCAATGACAATATTGGATTGCGTATGTATAATGAGAGAGGAATATAGTTGTTCTTTCTCATCTGATCAGGAGGCTGCCATGGGCACCTTTATCGACTTCGCGGAGGTCAAGGCGAAGGTTTCCTTTGCCGAGACCGTCGCGCTCCTCAAGCTCGACCTGAAAAGCTCCGGCAATCAATGGCGCGGCCCCTGCCCTGCCTGCAAAGCCGGCGGCGAACGGGCTCTGGTCGTCACCGAAGGGAGAGGTTTCTTCTGCTTCTCCCTCAAGAAAGGCGGTGATCAGATTGCTCTCGCCGCGCACATCCTTGCGATCCCTGCAAAGGATGCTGCCGTCGAGCTGGCTGAACGCGCTGGATTGGTACCGTCCCGCAGTACAGCCGGTCCGACAAGGCCCCGCACGGTTCCCGAGAGTGAGGCGGAGGGGGGCAGTAGGCTCTCCCCGCTGAGCTATCTCGAGACGGACCACGATGCGGTTCTGGCCCTCGGCTTCGACCCCGAGATCGCCAGAACCCTGGGCATCGGCTATGCCCCGCGTGGCGTCTGCCGTGGCTCGATCGCGGTTCCGATCCGGGACCCGACCGGAACGCTTCTCGGCTACCTGGGTGTGCAGGACATCACCTACCTGCCGCCTGACTTCCAGACTAATGTCGTGCCGCTCCAAAAGCGCGCCTGATCCCGAACCCCTCGCCCATCGCGAGGGGTTCTTTTTGTCCGCTGGGCGAGGTGAGTTTGGGTTTGAGGTATGATGGGGGTGGACGACCCCGCAGTATCGCCAGACGTGGCGACACTATCAGGCGGAACGCTCGGCGCATTTGTTGCGGCCTACCGGGCAATGCCCGAGACAACGCAGGAACCAGGCCAAGAACCTGACAATCAGGCTCCTGTGCGCATCCGGACGAGCCCTTGTTTACACCCCGCCCGGTCAGGGCGGGGTTTCTTCTTTTATGAGATGATGAGGAGCGGACAGCACAAGGAGGCATTCATGTCCGCGACCACCATCGACCGTGTCCGGGAGCTGAACGACAGTTTCCGCAGTTCTTTCGTCGGCGGAGCCGTGATGCTCACGGACGCCGTAGACGCCCTCGAGCCCGACGCCAAACGTCGGCTGCTCGAGAAGGTGCGTGACTTCGACCAGTTCGAGGACGGCAACGATCCGTACCGCGAACACGACTTCGGCGCGATTACGTTCGAGGGCGAGCAATATCTGTTCAAGCTCGACTACTACGACCGGGCCTGCAAATTCGCCTCGCCCGATCCGGCGAACCCGGCGGTCACGACGCGCGTGCTGACCATCATGCATGCGCTGGACTACTGACCATGGACGCCGCCCGGATCGTCATGATCGTCTGGGAGGGGATCGAGATCGAGGTGACCTACAAGCCGAAAGACATCCTCGCGATGTCGCACCTCGAGCTTCGCATTCCTTCCAGGGCCAGGATCCCCGTCACCGAGACCGGCTACCGCTCTGAGTATCTGCACCCCGGCACGGTCGAGGATGCGGGAGGTCCGCAAGCCTATGTCGTCGCCTGGCTCGACCACATGGCCCAAAGCCGCGAGTGGCAGGATCATGTCGTCACGTCGCGTCAGCTCTCGCTCTTCTAGGGAGACGGGGAGCATGCGCACCGTGACGCTGGACGGTCGGACCTACCGGATGCGGGACGTGAACCGCATCTATCAGGAGCAGCGAGCCGAGGCGGTAAGGCGTCAAGACCAGCCGACCCTGTTCGAGGTTCACCAAGACCTGCGGCCCAGGGCGCACAAGACCGCCGCCGGTCGCTTTCAGCATCCGACGCTCTTTGACTGACACAGGCCCTTCGGGGCCTGTTTTTTTTATGGAAAATCTTCGGCGTTTTAGGGGCTCCGCCGCGTCGGCTCACCGCAGACTTCGCGAGGAGCACAGTCCGCTATCCACACCCCCCGGGCCGGATCAGTCGGGCATCCCTTATGATGGTCCCAGAGCGATATGTTTCGTAACGCGTGGTGGCGCATCGCAGGCAAAAGTCCCGACGCCGCCACCACGGTTTCGGGGCTTTTGCTTTTCATCCTGCCGGGAAGGTTGGCGAACCTCTCAGCCTCCGGCGGTCGCCATATTGAATGAGAGGAAGGGTCAGGCTCCACATACGGGGAAGACCATCGCTTCGCCGATTACATGCAAAGTCCCTCTTGTCGGCGGAGGACTACGGGCTCCTGGGCTGGGAACCAGTGAGGGAGCCTAGAGAGGAGGGAGCATGAGCGCCGGGAGAAAACGGATCACCGCTCTGTGCATCACTTAGCCCGCCATGGCTAAGGGCCTTCTCCAAACCGGGGAAGACCCCAGAAGCCGGAAGCGGGACGACCGATAACCGCATTTCAGTATGGAGCTTCCCGATCAGTATTCAGACACAGACAGTTATCTGGAGAGAATCCGGCGGCGGCGCGCTGAAAAAAAGCTGCCGCGCAACGCTCGCGACGAAATGCTCGAGCTCTTCGTGGACCGCCTCAATGCCGGCAATGTCGCGGACGGCTTTGCCGAGGTCGGCTTCGGCCGCGTGGCCAAACTGCTCGAGGGCATCCCGACCGGCGACCTCTTCGCCGTGTTTCAGAAATGCCAGACCTACCGCAAGTTCGGGGCCGGGCTCAGGCATGAGCTCAGGCCCAAGGCGTGACGCGAACCACTGAGACGCTGCCCGCTTCAATGGACATCGTCGACGATGGCGACGGACGTGGATTGTGGGCCCCTGAATGCCGCCGCCCAAGTCGATCCCAATGACCGTGCCGCTCCCGACGCGACCGTCTGACCCTACAGGCCGAAACAGTTTGTCTTGACCACCAGTGGTGGGTGCGGATTGACGTAGGCAAGATAGGTCCGAGCCAACTTCGAGGTGGCCGAACTTTGACATTGGCGCTCTGCAGCTTCTTATGATACACGGCGGCTGATGGTGCATCACAGCAACAAAGTAGGGATCGTAGCGGCTCTTATCGCGCTGTTCGTCGCCGTCTTCGTCCTGATTCCGACCGTCGATGCGGCGGCCTGCGCTGTGGAACTCGAGCCCGCCCATGCTGCGGCGTCCCTCTACGACAGTGGTGAAATGCCCGCTGGTCCCGAGAATCACGCCGTCTGTTCACATGGACACTGCCACCACAGCGGCGCAGCAATTCCGGAGTCTCCCCAAGCCACGTCTGTTGCTCGGATCGCCGCCCCGAGTTTGTTGCGGCCGACGACAGAGCCTCTAGCGTCGCGCGCGCCCAGCGGTCTGAAACGTCCCCCCAGAGCCTAACGATGCCCGGCGCCTTTCGGCGCGCGCAGATCGTTTGGACCTTCTGGGATTTGAAATATGTCACCCCTAAAATATGGTCGATCGCGTCTCGCGGTCGGCTGCGCCGTGGTCGCTATGGCGACCTTTGCGATCGGCCCCGCCTGGGCGGATCCTGTGCCGTCATATGAAGAGCTGCTGCAACGCATAGGACTCACTCCGGGTGCGTTGGAGGCCAATGCCTTGGTGGACGCGTCCGAAGCACGCATGCGTCAGGCTGGCGTCCGGCCGAATCCGGAGCTGAGTCTCGAAGCTGAAAACGCTTTCGGAACCGGCCCGTTCTCGGGTTACGGGAACGCCGAGACCACCTTGTCTGTCAGCCAGGACCTGGACCTCTGGGGAAGGAGGAGCGCCAGAGTCGGAGTTGCTCAAGCCGAAGGTCGGACTTCCAATCTGAGGCGCGACCTAGCCACCCTGGATGCGGCTGGCAGGCTGGCGCTCGCCTATGCGGAAGCCGAAGCCGCCGATCGACGCTTCCTGCTGGCGCAGGAAGCTCTCGACCTCACGATCGCGGACGCGCGCGCTCTGATGATTTTGGTCGAAGAGGGTCGTGAGCCGCTGTTTCGCGGCGTTCAGGCCCAAAGTCAGGCAGCCGCCGCCAGGGCTGCTCTTGAGGAGGCCCGAGCCGAGCGGGAGGCCGCCTTCGCGCGGCTGACTGTCGTGGCGATGCTGCCTGCACCGGTCACTTCGATACCGACCAGCTTGCTGGATCGCGAACCCCCCGCCGTCGGCCAGATGGCCTCGACGGCTCCGGAGGTGCGGGTGGCGGAGGCTGAGCGTGCCGCCGCCGAGAGTCGTATCGAAGTGGAAAGGGTGCGGGCAAGGCCGGACGTCCGCGTCTCGGTCGGTGTTCGCCGCTATGAAGCAGAAGACGCGACCGCCCTTACTTTTGGCGTGAGTATGCCTCTGCCATTGTTTGACCGTAACCGCGGCAACTACGACGCGGCACAAGCCGAATTCCGGGCTGCGGACGCGCGGGCGACGGGCGCCAGACAAAACGCCCAGGCTGACCTCGCGGCCGCCGAGGCGCGATTGCGGTCAGCCAGCAGCCGGGTCTGGGCCACCGACGCCGGAGTGACCGCCTCAGAGGAGGCCTATCGCCTTTCTCGCATCGGCTTCGACGCGGGCCGCATCTCCCAGCTCGAACTCAGTTCATCCCGAGCCGCACTGATTTCCGCACGTAACGCCGCCGTGGACGCTCGCCTCGCGCGCGTTCGGGCAGAAGTCGATCTCGCGCGCCTGCAGGGCCGCGCCCCGTTTGGAACATCGCAATGAAACGCACACCCACGATAAACAAAACCTGGCTGATGGCCGGGGTCGCCGCCTGCGTCGTGCTGGGCGGCGGAGGTTTCTACGCGCTGACCCGCTCGCCTGCTGAGACGCCGCCGGTGGAGGGCGAAGCCGGGCATTCCGAGGAGGAAGGCGAGCACGCGGAGGGCGAGGAAGGCCATGCCGACGAAGAAGGAGGCGCAGAAGGCGTCGTCGTTCTGACGGCGGCTCAGATCACCGCCGCGAACATCTCAATCGTCTCGGTAAGCGGCGGCGGCGGTGGCGAAACCCGCCTTTCGGGCCGGGTCGAACCGATGATCGACGCCAGGGCGGCTGTCGCCACCAGCGTCGCAGGTCGGGTGGAGCGGGTTCTGGTGGCTCCGGGCCAATCGGTGCGGGCCGGCCAGCCGCTGGCGATCCTCGTCAGTGGTGATGCCGCCACCCTGCGCGCGGAGGCTGACGCCGCCACTGCATCAGCTGATGCCGCCCGTCGAGCCTATGAGCGGGATCGCAATCTTGAGGAGGCGGGCGTCGTCGCTCGTCAAGACGTCGAGACGTCTCGTGCCCAATCCCTCAGCTCAGACGCAGCCGCTCGCGCTTCACGGGCGCGGGTCGCGGCGGCCGGTTCACCCAGTGCATCCGGCAGGCTCAGCGTCACCAGTCCGATTTCTGGCGTCGTGACGAGCGTTCAGGTCGGGCCGGGTGGTTTCGCCGCCCAGGGCGGGGTAATCGCCGAGGTCACCAACCCCGCAAGGGTCGAGATCGTCTTCAACGCCCCGCCGGCGCTCGCCGCCCAGGTTCGCGCGGGCAGCGCGGTCCGGGTGCAGGGACCGGCCGGAGAGTTCGACGCCGTCGTCACCGGCGTCGCCGCCGGAGCCGGGGCCGAGAGCGGCGCGACCGTCATTCGCGCGCGTCCGACGGGGGGTGTGCTGCCCCCGGCTGGATCGGCGGTGTCGGGGACGGTCGTCACCGGCGGCGCTGTCAGTGGCCTAACCGTTCCGTCGGACGCGATCCAGACGGTCGAAGGCGCGAGCGTCGTGTTCGTGCGCACCGCCGAAGGCTTCCGCGCAGTCCCCGTCCTTGCGGGTCGGCAGGCGGGAGATCGCACGGAAATCCTGAGCGGCCTGACCGGGGCCGAACGCATCGCCGGGGCCAACGCCTTCCTCCTGAAAGCCGAGCTCGCCAAGGGCGAGGCCGAGCACGGTCACTAGGGGCGACGATCATGTTCACAGCCATCATCCAAGCGTCAGTCCGGTTCCGCTGGTTCGTCATCATCGCCGTCAGCCTTGTCGCGGCCCTGGGTCTGTTCGAACTGACCAAGCTGCCCATCGACGCGGTGCCCGACATCACCAACCGTCAGGTGCAGATCACCACGGTCGCCCCCGCTCTGGCCCCCGAGCAGATCGAGCGACAGGTCACCTATCCGCTGGAAACGGCCCTGGCCGGCATCCCCGGCCTGACCAGCACGCGATCGCTGTCGCGCAATGGCTTCAGCCAGATCACCGCGATCTTCACCGACCAGACCGACATCTACTTCGCCCGTCAGCAGGTCGCCGAACGGCTCGCCGCCGCATCGGAGGGGCTGCCCGAAGGCGTGGAGCCGGGCCTTTCGCCGATCACCACAGGTCTGGGTGAGGTGCTGATGTGGACGGTGGACTACGTCCCCTTCAACAGCAAGAACCTGTCCGCGCCAGGCCAGCCCGGCTGGCAGGCCGGACGGGTCTATCTGACGCCCGAAGGCCAACGACTGACCACGCCTGAACAACAGGCGACCTATCTGCGCACAGTCCAGGACTGGATCATCGCGCCCCAGATGCGCACAACCTCCGGCCTCGCCGGGGTCGATACAGTGGGCGGCTACGTCAAGGAATACGCCGTCCGGCCCAATGCCTCGCAGCTTGCCGCCTATGGCCTCGGCCTTGGCGATCTGGTTGAGGCGGTCGAGCGCGCCAATACCCAGGCGGGCGCCGGCTATATCCAGCGCGCGGGCGAGGCCTTGGTCGTGCGCACCGACGCCCTGGCCCTGACCATCGACGATTTGGCCCAAGCCCCGGTCGTCAATCGTGGCGGTCTGGTCGTTCGGGTCGCCGACGTCGCAACCGTCGAGATCGGCCAGGCACCGCGTCTGGGCGGCGCCAGCCGAGACGGGCACGAAGCGGTTCTCGGCACGGCCCTGATGATCGCGGGCGGCAACAGCCGGACCGTTGCCCAAGCCGCCGCCGAACGGCTGGCGGAGGTGGACGACAGCCTGCCGCCGGGCATCGTCGCCCTGCCGGTTCTGAACCGCAGCGAACTGGTCAACTCGACCATCTCGACCGTGGCCCGGAACCTGACCGAGGGCGCGCTTTTGGTCGTGGTCGTGCTGTTCTTGCTGCTGGGCAACATTCGCGCCGCGACGATCACCGCCCTGATGATCCCGCTGTCCTTCCTGTTCGCCGTCATCGGCATGAACAGGTTCGGCATAAGCGGAAACCTGATGAGCCTGGGCGCCCTCGACTTCGGCCTGATGGTCGATGGGGCCGTCGTGGTGATCGAGAACACGCTCTTGATGCTGACACAGCGTCGGGCGGCGGTCGGGCGGATGCTCACCCGGCATGAACGCCTGGACGTCGCGGTCCAGTCCGCGCGCCAGATGGTCAAACCCGCCGCCTTCGGCCAGCTTATAATTCTTCTCGTGTTCGCGCCGCTGCTGATGCTGGAAGGGGTCGAGGGCAAGACGTTCCAGCCGATGGGCGCGACCGTCATGTTGGCCCTGGTCGGAGCCTTCATCTTCTCCTTCACCTTCGTGCCCGCCATGACGGCGTTGCTGGTGCGCGATCCCAAGACGGTCCACGTCGATGCGGACGGTCAGGCGGTCGAACACGAGACCCGGATTCTGCGCTTCGCCCGCCGGTTCATCCAGCCGGCGATCAAGGCGGCGGTCGCGCGGCCCAAGGTCGTTCTGATCTCGGCCGTCGCCACGCTGGCAATCGGCGCGGTCTCCTTCATGTCCCTGGGTCGCGAGTTCATCCCGACGCTCGACGAAGGCGACATCGCCATGCAGGCGCTGCGCGTGCCCTCGGCCTCGCTGGAGCAGTCCCTGGCCATGCAGATGGCCCTGGAGCGCGCCATCAAGGCCCAGCCCGAGGTCGAGACTATGTTCTCGCGCACCGGCACGGCCGAGGCTGCGGTGGACCCGATGCCGCCCAACATCTCAGACAGCGTCATCGTGCTGAAGGACCGCAAGGACTGGCCCGATCCAAGCTTGGAGAAAGAAGAACTGATCGAACGGCTGGAGGAGGTCGCGGGCCAGCAGATCGGCAATAATTTCGAGTTCAGTCAGCCGATCGAACTGCGGTTCAACGAACTGATCTCGGGCGTCCGCACCGATCTCGCCGTCATGGTCTACGGCGACGACTTCGACACGCTCCAGCGCGTAGCGGATCAGGTGGCAGCCTCGCTGCGCGAGACGTCCGGCTCTGCGGACGTGCGGGTGGAGCAGGCTTCCGGCCTGCCCACCCTGACCGTCAGCGTCGATCGCACCGCCGCCGCCAGTTATGGTCTGTCCGCCGCTGACGTCAGCGAAGCGGTCTCGGCCGGAATCGGCGGAGCCGAGGCCGGGCGCATCTTCGAGGGCGACCGGCGCTTCGACGTGGTCGTGCGTCTGCCCGATGACGCCCGCAACGACCCGGCGGCGCTGGCGGCCCTGCCGATCGTTTCGGACACCGGCGTCATCGTGCCGCTGTCCTCGGTGGCGCGCATCCAGACCGGCGAGGGACCGAACCAGATCAGCCGCGAGAACGGCAGTCGCCGCATGGTGGTCCAGGCCAATGTGCGCGGTCGCGATCTGGGCGGCTTCGTCACCGACGCCCAGAGTCAGGTCGCGGAGATCGAACTGCCAGCCGGCGTCTATCTGGACTGGGGCGGCCAGTTCGAGAACCTGAAACGGGCCGAGCAACGCTTCGGCCTGGTCATCCCGGTCGTCTTCGTCCTGATCGGTGTGCTGCTGTTCCTGGCCCTCGGCTCCTTCGCGGAGGCCGGGCTGGTCTTCGCCTGCGTGCCGCTGGCCCTGGTCGGCGGTGCGTTGGCGCTGCTGTTGCGGGGCATGCCTTTCTCGGTCTCTGCGGCGGTCGGCTTCATCGCCGTGTCGGGCGTGGCGACCCTGAACGGCCTCGTGTTGATGCAGGCGATCCGCGAACGTCTGACGGCAGGTCTGACGCCCTACGACGCCGCCATCGAAGGCGCTTCCAGCCGTCTTCGAGCCGTCCTGACCACCGCCCTTGTCGCCATCGTTGGCTTCATCCCGATGGCGCTGGCGCATGGCGCGGGAGCGGAAGTTCAGAAGCCTCTGGCCACGGTCGTGATCGGCGGGCTGCTGACTGCGACCATCCTGACCCTGCTCGTCCTGCCGACGTTTGCGGCGAGGGCGGTCAAGCACAGGGCGTCGGAAGGGATGGACGATTGACGGCACTGACCGCTCAGGACCACCAGCAGCGACGGACGCTGCTGGTGGTCCTCATCCTCAACGCGCTGCTCTTCGTGGGGCTGGGCGCGGGCGGCATCCTCGCCGACTCCAGCGCCCTGCTCGCCAATGCGGTCGACAACGGAGCGGACTCGGTCGTCTATCTGATCAGCTTTCTCGCGGTTGGCCGCGCCGTGTCCTGGAAGAAAGGCGCGGCGCGTCTGTCCGGCATTCTGCTGCTGCTGTTCGCCGTCGGGGTGCTGATAGACGTCGGCCGACGATGGTGGTTCGGAGCTGAACCGGTCGGCTGGACGATGATGGGTCTGGCCCTCGTGGCGGCGGTCGTGAACCTGATTTGCCTGATGTTGCTGAAACGGGTCACGTCCGATGACGTGAACATGGACGCCGCTGAGACATTCAGCCTGAACGACTTCGCCGCGAACGGCGGCATTCTCGTCGCCGGCGGGCTCGTGTTGTGGCTCGATCAGGCCTGGCCGGACCTCGTGGTCGGGTTGCTGGTGGCCGCGCTCGCGATCAAGGGCGGGGTCGAAATCCTTCGAGACGCCGCTCGCACCGAAGACACTGAGGAGGCGGTCCGATGAGTTCGTCCGATACCGACCATCAAGCCGGGGACGGCCATGACCATGCGAATGAAAAGGCGCGGGCTGACGCCCACGCGCATGGCGGCGTGTTCGGGTCGAACACCGAGGTGATCTTCGCTGTGTCGAGCGGCGTCGCACTGGCGCTGGGCTTCGGTCTCGAAAGGCTGGCTCCCGGCGTTCCGGCGTGGCTGCCTCTCTGTCTGTATCTTGTCGCCTATGGCTTCGGCGGCTTCTTCACGGTCCGCGAGGCTTTCGAAAACCTCCGCAACAAGCGCTTCGAGATCGACACCCTGATGCTCGTAGCCGCCGCCGGTGCAGCGGCGCTCGGCGCCTGGGCGGAAGGCGCGTTGCTCCTCTTTCTCTTCAGCATCGGCCACGCTCTCGAACACTACGCGATGGGGCGCGCCAAACGCGCGATCGAGGCCCTGGCCGACCTGGCACCGCGCACCGCTCATGTTCGTCGGGGCGACGAGGTTGTTGAAGTGCCGGTCGAAGAGGTCGAGGTCGGCGACACGATCGTGGTTCGACCGAACGAGCGGCTGCCAGCGGACGGCTTCGTCGTGGTCGGTGCTACCAGCATCAACCAGGCTCCGGTGACAGGCGAGAGCATGCCCGTTGACAAACAACCGGTGACCGATGCCGAGGCCGCTCGCGCTCGTCCCGCGCAGATCGCGTCTGCTTCGATCGTTTTCGCGGGAACCATCAACGGGTCGGGATCGATCGAGATCGAGGCGACGCGCAAATCAACCGACACGACGCTGGCCAAAGTCGTCCGAATGGTGAGCGAGGCCGAAACCCAGAAGTCTCCGACCCAGCGATTTACCGATCGCTTCGAACGGATTTTCGTGCCCGTGGTGCTCGGCCTCGCCTTTCTCCTCCTCTTCGCCTGGGTGGTGGTCGACGAGCCGTTCCGCGACAGTTTCTACCGGGCCATGGCGGTCCTGGTGGCGGCCAGCCCTTGCGCCCTCGCCATCGCCACGCCCAGCGCCGTCCTGTCCGGCGTGGCGCGAGCGGCTCGGGCGGGCGTCCTGATCAAGGGTGGCGCGCCGCTTGAACACCTCGGCTCCCTCGATGCCATCGCCTTCGACAAGACCGGCACCCTGACGGAGGGGCGGCCCCGCATCACGGACATCGTGCCCGTGGGCGGCGCGAGCGAGACTGATCTGCTGATGACCGCCGTCGCCGTGGAACGGCTGAGCGACCACCCTCTGGCGGAAGCCATCGCCCGCGACGGGTCCGACCGTCTCGGCGGCAAGACGATCGCTCCGGCGTCGGACCTGAAGAGTTTGACCGGGAAGGGCGTCACCGCTCAGCTTGAGGGCGCGACGGTCCTCATCGGCAAGCCCGAGATGTTCGGCGCCCATGGCGTCGCTCCCCTGGGTCAGGAGGCGGAGGCCGCCGTGACGCGGCTCCGGGATGATGGACGCACCCTGATGGTCGTGCGGCAGGGAGAGCGCGATCTCGGGGTGATCGGTCTTTTGGACACGCCACGCGCGGCAGCCCGCACCACGCTTCAGGCCCTGCGCGCGCTGGGCGTATCCCGGATGATCATGATCTCGGGGGACCATCAGAAGGCGGCCCAGGCGATCGCGAGCCAGGTCGGCCTTTCCGAAGCGTGGGGCGACCTCATGCCCGAGGACAAGGTGGAGGCCATCAAACGGCTCCGTGCCAAGGGCAAGATCGCCATGGTCGGGGACGGGGTGAACGACGCCCCGGCCATGGCCACTGCGACTGTGGGAATCGCTATGGGCGCGGCCGGTTCCGACGTCGCCCTGGAGACGGCGGATGTCGCCCTGATGTCCGACGATCTCTCGCAACTGCCCTTCGCCGTCGGGCTCAGTCGCCGAACCCGCGGCATCATCCTGCAGAACCTGGTCGTCAGCCTTGGCGTGGTCGCCTTCCTCGTGCCTGCCACCATCTTCGGTCTCGGCATCGGACCGGCCGTGGCGATGCACGAGGGCTCGACCCTTCTGGTCGTGTTCAATGCCCTTCGGCTCCTCGGCTACCGCGATCCGACCAGCCGCGTTGGCTCTTCTGACGTGGCGGTCGCTACGGCGGCTCCAGACCCGAACGGAACACCGTCATGAAGCGCATCGGCTGGGTTTCCGTCATCGCCGTGTTCCTCGCGCTGTCGGCCTTCGCCTACGGCATGCTGACGGCACGGTCACGGCCTGCAGCGGAATCGACACCCCCCTCATCCACCCGCGATGTCGGTGGTTATCAGACCAAGGGCGCAACGCCAGTGGAGGCACCCTCCACCCCGGCCTATCGAGATGCGAACGACCGGATGCACCGGGAGATGGCCGTTGCCTATACGGGCGACGCCGACATCGACTTCCTTCGCGGCATGATCGCTCATCACGAAGGTGCCGTCGCCATGGCGAAGATCGCGGTCGAGCACGGAGAGGCCGCTGACGTCCAAAGCCTCGCGCGTGAGATCATCGCCGCCCAGGAGGCCGAGATCATCCGGATGAGGATCTTGGTGGCTCGCCACGAGGACGCGCCGTCCCGCGGCGTCAGGCCCTGACGCCGTGGCTGGCAAGCGGTTCACCGTCCGGAGTCGCGGCATTCGCTGGAAGGAGGGCCGCGCCAGGATCAGGCGGTCGCGGCAAAGGCCCCCACCTAAGCCGAACCTGACACTGGATCTCGTCGTCGCTGGGGTCGCAAGCCTCCTCGCGGCAGGCGTCGTCTTCTGCCTTGCCTTCATCTTGTCCGGGTCTCACGGCGTCCCGCTGCATCTCGGCTATGCCGTGATTCTGGGCGGCGTCGGCTTGGCCTGTCTGACCCTTGGACCACAAGACCGCGGAGGACGAATGATCGCCGTTGCGATCGGCGTGCTCTGGCTAGTCGGTTCGGCCAGCCTGTTCGCCGCCCGGGCCGATGTCGTCATACCCGCTCTTCGACATGCGACCGTCGGTCAGCTGGTCGGAAACGAAGTCCAGCGACCGGCGCTGGTTGGGAGCCAGTGGCGTCTCCAGCTTCCTGAGAGTGCCCATCGCTCGCTCTCGACGACGGCACCGCCGCACCGTCAGCCTCTACCCGCGACGAGCGTCAGGCAGAAGCTGCGGATCATTTGGTTCATGTAGCATCCCGAGCGTCACTGGATGCTTTGAACTAGCTGATTTCACAGCGGGTATGGTGGTCGCGGTTGCAGCGGGATGGACGCGTTGACGACGGGACCAGCACACGCTCTCAATGCCTTTGTGAAATCCTTCGCCTACATGGTCCTCGCCGCCGCAGCCGAAATCGGGGGCTGCTTCGCCTTCTGGGCTTGGCTTCGGCTGGATCGCAGCCAGCTTTGGGCTATACCGGGCATCGCGGCGCTGATCGTGTTCGCATGGGCGCTGACCCGGATCGACGTGGCGTTCGCAGGTCGCGCCTATGCCGCCTATGCCGGGATCTACGTTGTCGGCTCCTTGATATGGCTTTGGCAGATCGAGGGGATGCGGCCAGATCGTTGGGACGTCTTCGGCGCGGGGCTCTGCATCGTCGGGGCGGCCATCATCGTATTTGGGCCGCGCGCATGATTCTGGCGGGCTCTTGCGCCGGGGGACATCGCTCAAAGTCATTTTCGGCGTGAGGGATGCGACTGATACTGAGGGCAGCGGTCAGTCGAGCGGGGCAAATACCATGTCCGAAAATTCACCCTAGCCGTCGTCCGGCACCTCCGCTCGTCGGTTGAGAACCATCCGCCCGAAACTCCCCGCCATCGGCTCAGGATTTCGTCAGAAACTCCGCCCACGTCGTCATCAGCGCTCGACGCTTCACCAGACGGTCGCTGCGCTGATAAGCCCCGACCACGCCGGTATCCACCACATGGCCCAGGCACGCCTCTTTGAGCTCGAAGGCAGCGTCGGTCTGTTCTTCCGCCCACGTCCGGAATGTCGCACGGAACCCATGCGGTCTCGCCTCGAGCCCGGCGTTCTTCATCACCTTCGCCATAGCGGCGTCAGAGAGCGGCTGACCCTTGTACGCTGGGAACAGGTACGCGTTCGATGAGGCTCTCCGACGATCCTTCACCAACCGAAGTGCTTCAGTCGAGAGCGGGATACGGAAGTCAGGTCCCACCTTCCGGCGTTCCGCCGTGAGCAGCCAGATATCCGCTGCGATCTCATCGAACGTCGCGAGTCGCACCTCACTGGTACGGCCGAGCGTGAGCATCAGGAACCGCAACGCCACCGGGGACACGCCCTCCATCGCCTTTAGCCGCTGGTAGAATGCCGGCGCGTCCTCGTACGGCATGGACGGGATATGCTCGGTCGTACGGCGCTGCTTGCCCATGAGCGCACGCGCTTTCATCGTCGCCTGGAGGTCAACATCCAGACCGAGCGCGGCGGCGTGCTTGAGGGTGAGCGAAAGCCGGTTCAGGGCTTTCTCAGCGGCTTCCGGTTTCTTGTGCCAGATGCCGTCGAGGGTCTCTTTGATGAGGTGTTGGTCCAGTTCCTCGACCGGGAGCTTACCGAGCTTCGGCAGAATGTGGACCGAAAGCGGGCTCATCCACCGCCCGGCCTCGCCATCCCGCTTCAGTTCAGCTTTACGAGCATCAAAACAGCCCTCTACGGCCTCCCGAACGGTCAGAACCACTTGGACCCGTTTCGCTCGCCTACGGGCCGCTATGGGATCGGTTCCGGAGCGTACGAGCTTCCTAGCGCCCTCAGCGAGCTCTCTAGCCTCTCCGATCGACACGTCCGGCCACCGGCCGAGGCCCATTTCCCTACGGGAACCGTGGACCGCCAAGCGCAGAACCCACTTACCGAAAGCCTTCTCACGCTTCACCAACCATAGACCTTGCCCGTCGGCATGCTTTCCAGCGCCGAGGTTCTTAGCCGTCATTTGGTTCAGCGCGTGATACCGCACAGGGTCCACCTTTCAGTCCACCCTTTACCACGCAAAACAGCGCGGACCTATGAGCAACTATGCGATGCGCCGGCTCACGTAAGGCCTTATCCGGCTTGACCAATGAGGCGCTATGAGCGACAGCGAGCAGCTCCGACGGTGCCTCTCGACCGCACCATCCTGCTTCGCCCCCTCGGGGCTTCGCAGGACAAGTCTGTCGGAATGAGGCGAAGCAGGATGCGCTGCGAAGCCTCGGCGTAGCAGGGCCGTCGGACGCGAGGGCAATATGTACTACGTCTACCTGCTGGAGAGCCTTTCGGCGCCCCGGCACCGGTACGTGGGGGTGACCGAGGACCTCAAGGTTCGGCTCACAGTCCACAACAGCGGCGGCTCGCCCCATACGGCGGGGAACCGACCATGGCGGGTGGTGACCTATGTGGCCTTCTCGGACAAGGTCAGGCTCTCGCCTTCGAGCGCTACCTGAAGTCGGGATCGGGGCACGCTTTCGCCCGCAAGCGCCTCTGGCCATCTTGACCCACTGAACCGCATGGCCGACAGACGCCCTCATGGGTTTCGGCGGGCCAGCTCCGACCGCAACGGCAATCTGACGGGCCAGGACGAGGGAGGACGACGCGTGATCACCACCGCAGACGCCCCCCTGCCGCCCGTCCCTGACGACGACATCGAGCACGTGGCCCTCGACGAGGACTATGTGCTGACCGCCGCCTTTGTCGAAAAGGTCGTCGACGCCGCCGATGACGGCGACGGCATGCGGCTGCGGGGCCTGCTGGAAGATTTGCACCCGGCCGACGTCGCCGATCTGATGGGCTTTCTGACGGTCGAGCATCGGGCCGTGGTGACCCTCTGGCTGCCGCCCGAATTGCTGGCCGAAACGTTGCCCGAGCTGGACGACGGTATCCGCGAGGAGGTGCTGGAGCGCGTCCCGCACCTGACCCTGGCCGAAGCGCTGCAGGAACTGGACTCGGACGACGCCGCCGCCGTCGTCGAGGACCTTGAGGAAGACCGCCGCGAACGCGTCCTGGCCGCCATGCCTGAACTCGACCGGGCCGCCATCGAAAACAGTCTGGGCTATGCCGAGGACTCCGCTGGTCGTTTGATGCAGCGCGAAGTGATGGCGGCGCCGCAGTTCTGGAGTGTCGGCGACACCATCGACCACGTCCGGTCCCAGGGCGAGGAACTGCCCGAACTGTTCTTCGACATCTATGTCGTCGACCCGCTGAACCGGCCCGTCGGCGGGGTGGCTGTCAGCCAGTTGCTGCGTGCGCCGCGCAGCGCCGCCCTGACCGACCTGATGGAGCCGATCAACGAGATCGCCGTCGACCAGGACCAGGAGGAGGTCGCCTATGTCTTCGAGAAATACCACCTGATCTCGGCCCCCGTTATCGACTCGGCCGGGCGGCTGGTCGGCCAGATCACCGTCGACGACATCGTCAACATCATCCAGGAAGAGAACCGCGAGGACATCCTGCGTCTGGCCGGTGTGTCGGATGAGGACCGGGGCTCCTCGATCCCCGAGATCGTCCGCGGCCGGGTGCCCTGGCTGGCCGTCAACCTCGGCACAGCCGTGCTGGGCGCCAGTGTCATCTCGTGGTTCGGCGCAACGCTGGAGCAGATCATCGCCCTGGCTGTGCTGATGCCCATCGTCTCGGCCATCGGCGGCAACGCCGGCACCCAGGCCCTGACCGTAACCGTGCGCGCGCTGGCCACCCGCGAGCTGAACAGCTCCAATGCCGTCCGCACCTTCTGGCGGGAGCTGGTGGTCGGCCTGGCCAACGGCCTGATCCTGTCGCCCCTGATCGGTGTGGCCGCCGCCCTGTGGTCCGGCGACTGGCGCATCGGGGCGGTCATTTCCACCGCCATGGTCCTGAACCTGATCGTCGCCGCCACCGTCGGCGTCCTCACTCCGCTGACCCTCTCGCGACTCAAGTTCGACCCGGCCGTCTCTTCCGCTGTCTTTGTCACGGCCACGACCGATTTCTTTGGTTTCCTGATCTTCCTCGGCCTCGCCACTCTCGTCCTGCTTTAGTGGCGCAGGGCTTGCTGGAAGACTGGCACGGCGACGATCGCCGTCTCGAATTGGGTCAATTGCGGTGTCTGAAGCTATCCGACACAAGATGAAGGTCTCCCGCGAGGGGGTGGTGCTCATCAAGAGCTTCGAGGGCTTTCGCGCCTCGGCCACCCGCGATGCCGAAGGCGGCTGGATCATCGGCTACGGCCACCGGCTGACCGCACGCGAGGGCCTGACGGTCGGCGAGGCCGATGCCGAACTGCTGCTGCAGTATGACCTGCTGCCCATCGTCAAGGCGCTGAACGCCGCGATGGACGAGGGCCGCATCCCCTCGCTCAACGCCCACCAGTTCGACGCCCTGGCCAGCTTCGTCCTGTCGGTCGGCATCGACACCTTCCTGTCGTCGGATGTGCTGGAAACCCTCGGACGCGGCGCGACGGGTGAAGCGGCTGATGCCCTCGTCCACTGGCCCCAGCCCGCCTCGCCCCAGGATGGCCTGCGCCGCCGGGCCGCTGAGCGCGCCCTGTTTATGGCCGATCCGGGCCATCCCGTGGCACTGGCCGCCCTGCTCTCGGCCCCGCTGCCGCCGCCCGAGCCCGAGCCCGCCCCGACCGCAGAGCCAGAGCCGGACGACCGGGATCCGCGCGCCGAAGCCGTCGCCGCCCTGCTCGGTGAAACCGAAGCCGCCGCGGATCCGCAGCCCGACGCCGTGCCCGAGGCGCTGCCTGCGCCGGACGTCCAGATCCCGCACTTCGGG
>CAXQIE010000005.1:0-62663 GCA_964224415.1 Neptunomonas phycophila | reverse complement strand
CGGGTGCAGGGCGGGACCTGGTTCGACATGGGCGGCATCGCCCTGTCGCCGCGCGTTGCGCTGACCTGGGCCTCCACGGATGTGGACGGCTACATCGAAAACGGTGTGGCCGCGCAGTACGCCTATGAGGACCGCACGGTCGAAGGCCTGACCGGCGAGGTCAGCCTGCGCGCCGAGGGCGGCATCGAGGGCGTGACCTTCTATGTCGAGGGTGGCTATCGCGACAGCCTGGACGACAGCTCCGACCCGGTCGGCACCGGCATTGCCGGCAGCCCGTCGCAGGTGCTGTACCGCGAGATCGAAGACCCGATGGGTGGCCAGCTGCTGGCCCAGATGGGCCTTGAGGTCGACTGGGGCCCGGCGCAGGTCGGTCTGGGCCTGAAGGGCCGCTACGGCGAGCATGCCGACAGCTTCGTCGGCGGGATCACTCTGCGGATGCCGCTGAACTAAGGCATCTACCGGTCAAAAATGGAGAAGGGCGGGGCGAAGTGGCTCCGCCCTTTTTTCTTTCCGGTCCATCGGTTCCCGGGGTGCGACGTCCTGACGCGCCCGGTGCCTCATTCTCGTCCAAGGGGAACGGCAAAAGGCGCCCTCATCGAATGAGGCGGTGCTGTCCCCGGGGGATCTGCCGCTCACCTGCCGCACGTTCCAGAACGGAGACGCCGCCTGATGCGACGCCTTGACGCCCGACTGCGTAGCCTTGTCACCCAATCCGGCCAATCCCTTGGCCTCGTCGCCGTGGCTGTCATGGCGATGGCCGCTGCCCCGATCTCGATCCCGATGGGTGACGATCCGTTAGCCGCAACGGACAAGGGGCCGGTGGCCCCTCCGGTGGTGGCCGTGGCCGAGCCGGCCGGCCCGGTGACCCGGGAAATCCGCTTTGAAGCCCCGCTGAAAGGCTATCCGATCAACTCGCGCTTCGGCATGCGTCGTCTGGGTGGGGAGGGGGCCGCGCGTCCGCACAACGGCGTCGATATGGCCGCGCCGACGGGGACCAGCATCTTTGCCGCCGCCGAGGGCGTGGTGATCCGTACCGGCTACCAGCCCGAGGGCTATGGACGGTTTGTGGAAGTGGCGCACCCGAACGGCATGACGACGATGTATGCGCACATGAGCCGCGTGGATGTAGCGACGGGCATGGCCGTGACGGGCGAGGACCGCCTGGGTCTGGTCGGTTCGACCGGCTATTCCACCGGGCCGCACCTGCATTTCGAAGTGCGCCGCGGCGGCACACCGATCAATCCGGCGCGCGTTCTGGACCGCACCTTCGAAGTCGTGGTGATCGACGCGTCCTGAGCCTCGGCGCCAGATTCATGACAAGGAATTCATGAAAACCGGCGCCGATCCGGCGCGGCCAAGGTTGTCAAACACCCTTTACATACCCTAGGACTCGTCTTGAGCAAGAGTTTCCAAGGGGGGCGCATATGGACGCCGCACTGAGTCTGGACGGTATCAGCAAACGCTATGGGGCGTTCCAGGCCGTCAAGGATCTGAGTTTCTCCGTGCCGAAAGGCAGCATCTGCGGCTTTCTGGGGCCGAACGGGGCGGGCAAGACCTCGACCCTGCGGATGATCCTGGGCCTGCAGCCGCAGACGTCAGGCACGCTGGAAATCCTCGGAGCGTCCGATGGGCGGCAGGTGCGCAACCGCATCGGCTTCCTCCCGGAAGAGCGCGGCCTCTACAAGAAGATGACCCCGGTCGATGCGATCGCCTTCTTCGGTGCCCTGAAGGGCCTGCCGTCCGGCGAGGGGCGCAAGCGCGCCCGCATCATGCTGAAGCAGCAGGGGCTGGAGCACGCCCAGGCCAAGAAGATGAAGGAGCTGTCCAAGGGCATGGCCCAGAAGGTGCAGCTGATTGCCTCGGTGGTGCACAAGCCCGAGTTCGTGATCCTGGACGAGCCCTTCTCGGGCCTTGATCCGATGAACCAGCAGGGTCTGGAAGAGATGATCCGCGGTCTGGCCGCCGATGGTGCAACGGTGCTGTTCTCGACCCACGTCATGCAGCACGCCGAGCGCCTGTGCGACAAGGTGGTGCTGCTGGCCCGGGGCCAGAAGGCCTTTGAGGGTACGGTCGACGAGGCGCGCAGCCAGACGCTGCGGCACCTGTCGCTGGAAGGGGACATCGCAGTCGAGGCCGTCAGGGCCCTGCCGGGCGTGGCCTCGGTCGAGACGGTCCGTCAGGACGGCGAGGTCAAGACGCTCAAGGCCCAGCTGAACCCCGGCGCCCGGGGGCAGGAGGCGCTCAAGGCCGCCTTCCTCGGCGGGCTGGATGTGCGCAGCTTCGAACTGCGCGAACCGACCCTGCACGACGCGTTTATCCACCTGACGGGGGTCGACCCCAATCAGGACCAGACCATGAAACGGGCCGAGACGACGGAGGCCGCCCGATGAACCGCATCCTGCTGATCGCTCGCCGCGAATTTGCTGCCTACGCCATGACGGTCGGCTTCTGGCTGTCGCTACTGGCCATCCCGATGTTCGCCGTGCTGGGCGTCGCCATCCCCATGCTCATGAAGAACAGCGAGCCGGTGCGAGAGGTCGTTCTGCTTGAGGACGGACCCCAGGCATCGGGTCTTGCGGCGGCTGTCCGCGAGGCACTCGCTACGGATGTCGAGCGTCAGGCCGAGATCGCCCGCGAGGCCGCAGAGAAGGCCGGAGAATTCGCCGGCGAAGGCATAGGTGCCGAAGCGGCCTCCGGCGCGGCTTCCAGCATGGCCAGGCCGAAACTGAATCTGGTCGAGGCGCCCGCCGATCTGGCAGGAGCCTCGACTTCGGGGGAGCGAGAGACGCGAATCCGGCACTATCTGGGTGACGAGGCCGAGACGGCGCAACAGCTGGATGCCGTCGTCATCCTGACCCGCAATGAGGAGGGGCGACCGACAGCGCGCGTATGGTCTCGCCGGGCCACCGACAACACCGTTCGCAACTTCGTTCGCGACGCCATGAAAGACGCCAATCGGGCCGAGGTCTTCGGCGAAGCGGGGATCGATCCGGCTATCGTGCGCGAAACCGGTGCCTACGACCCCAAGGTGGTGGTGCTGTCTCCCAGCGCGGCCAGTGGCGGCGAGGTGTCTTTCCGCGACAAGCTGCCGGGAATCATCGGCTTCGGCTCGGCCTTCCTGCTGTGGTCGCTGATCATCACCGGGGCCTCCATCCTGCTGAACAGCGTCATGGAAGAGAAGTCGAACAAGATCCTCGAGGTGCTGATGTCCTCGGCCTCGGCGACCGAAATTCTGACCGGCAAGGTGCTGGGCGTGGCCATGCTGACCGCGACCGTGCTGCTGGCCTGGGGCGGGATCGGGGCGGCCGGCCTGCTGCACTTCGCGCCCGAGCAGGCCATGAATGTGGGACAGATCCTGCTGACCGACGGCATGCTGCTCTATTTCGCGGCCTACGCCATCGGCGGCTATCTGATGTATGCCGTGCTGTTTGCCGCCATCGGGGCGTTCTGCGAGACGCCGCGCGATGCCCAGACTCTGATGGGGCCGATCATGATGGTGCTGGTCGTGCCGATCATCGTGGTGCAGATGGCGCTTCAGACCCCCGACGCCCCGCTGGTCAAGATCCTGTCCTGGGTGCCGTTCTTCACGCCCTTCCTGATGGCGGCCCGGGCCCACTCGGACCCGCCCATGATCGAGATCGTGGGCACGATGGTGGGCATGTTCGCCATGGCCCTGTTCATGGTCTGGGTCGCGGGACGGGCCTTCCGCGCCGGCGCCCTGTCGGACGTGAAGCTGAGCTGGAAGAGCTTCCTCGGCGCCGTACGGGGTGGGGGACGGTGAGACCCTGCGTCACCTCCCCGTCAGTGACGGGGAGGGGGACCGCGCAGCAAAAAGGCCGCCCCGGTTATCCGGGGCGGCCTTTGCGTATTCAGCGAAGCGTCGGGTCTTACCGGGGACGCGGCTTGGGCATCGGCAGCAGGCCTTCGCGCTGGGCGCGCTTGCGGGCCAGCTTGCGGGCGCGACGGACGGCCTCGGCCTTTTGACGGGCGCGCTTTTCCGACGGCTTTTCGTAGTGCACGTGGCGCTTCATTTCACGGAAGCTGCCTTCGCGTTGCATCTTCTTCTTCAGGGCCTTGAGCGCCTGATCGACGTTGTTGTCGCGGACAAAAATCTGAACCAGGGGTATCTCTCCTTTTGACTGCCCGCCGCGTCCTTTCTGAAGGGAGACGGGCAGACAAAAACACGGTTTCCCGCAAACCGAGGGCTTCCGGGTGAAGGCGAGCCGGATACACGAACCCGCCCCCCCTGTCCAGTTCACTGTCGCAGATCGTCGCGGCCTGTTGCGGGGGCTCGTCAGTCTGATGCGGCAGGCCTATCATGCCGCCATGTCTTCCGTCGACGATGCCAATCTGTGGGCCCGGGAAACCGAACAGGCCGTGCTGGACCAGGCCGTGCTGCTTGCGCCCCGACTGGGGTGGAGCCCGGCCATGGTGCGCGCCGCCGCACAGGCCGCGGGCCTGTCGCAGGGGGACCAGGACCTGCTGTTGCCGCACGGGCCGCGCGATCTGGCGGCCCTGATATCGCGTCGCCATGACGACCGCGCCTTTGCCACCCTGGCCGGGGTCGATCCCGCCTCGCTCAAGATCCGCGAGCGCATCGCCCGGGGCGTCTCGGCGCGGATGGAAGCCGGGGCCGAAGACCTTGAGGCCTGTCGCAAATGCGCGGGCTTTCTGGCCCTGCCGTCCAACAGCGATCTGGGGCTGAAGCTGGCGTGGGAGACGGCCGACCGGCTTTGGGTCTGGGCCGGGGACACGGCCACGGACTGGAACCACTATTCGAAGCGCACCATCCTGTCCGGCATCCTGATCCCCGCCCTGACCATGCGCTGGTTCGACGGGCGTGAGGCGGCCGAGTCCTTTGTCGCCGACCGCATCGAGAACGTCATGGCCTTCGAGAAGTGGAAGGCCGGCAAGGATTTCGAGGCCCCGCTCCGCAAGGTCACCGAAGTGCTGAGCCGGATGCGGTATGGCCCGAAGGCAGAGGCCTAGATCGGGGGGGCCTGGAGCGGGCGCACCCGGTTGACGTGGGCCATTTTGCGGCCGGGGCGGGCCTCGCCCTTGCCATAGAGGTGCAGGCGCATATCGGACTTGCCGGCCAGCTTTTCCCACTGCTCGATGTCTTCGCCGAGCAGATTGGTCATCTCGACGTGCGCATGGGCGGCGGTGGGGCCCAGCGGCCAGCCGGTGATGGCGCGGATGTGCTGTTCGAACTGGTCGCAGACGCAGCCGTCCTGGGTCCAGTGGCCGGTGTTGTGGACACGGGGGGCGATCTCGTTGACCAGCAGGCGGCTCTCGCCGAGGTCGAACAGCTCGATGCCCAGCACGCCGACATAGTCCAGCTGTTCCAGCACCGCGCGGGCGATGGCGCGGGCGCGGCGTTCGGTCTTTGAGTCCACCTCGGCCGGGGCGACGGTGGTCTTTAGCACGCCGCCCTTGTGAGTGTTCCAGCCCAGCGGATAGACGGCGGTCTTTCCGTCCCAGCCGCGGGCGCAGATGATCGACAGTTCTCGCACGAACAGGGCCCGGGCCTCGAGCACTGCGGGCCGCTCGCCGATGGAAACCCACGCGGCCGCCGCCTGTTTCGCGGATTTGATCCAGACCTGGCCTTTGCCGTCGTAGCCCTCGCGCCGGGTTTTCAGCAGGGCGGGGAGAGGGATGACCTTCAGGGCCGTCTCCAGCGAGGCCAGATCGTCGACCATGGCGAATTCGACGGTCGGGGCACCGGTTTCGTTGAGGAAGGTCTTTTCCAGAATGCGGTCCTGGGCGACGGCCAGGGCGCGGGGGCCGGGGGCGACGCGGGCGCCAGCCTCGGCCAGCAGTTCGACCGACCGGGCGGGGACGTTCTCGAACTCGAAGGTCACGACGTCACAGACGCGGCCGAACACATTGAGGGCCGTCGGATCGTCATAGGCGGCGACGATCTGGCCCCGCGAGACCCGCCCCGCAGGGCTGTTTTCCTCGGGGTCCAGGATGACGACATCGAAGCCGAGGCGGGAGGCGGCCTGGGACAGCATCCGCCCCAGCTGGCCGCCGCCGAGGATGCCGACGGTCGAACCCGGGGGCAGGGCGGAGGGATGCGGGGCGGGATCGGCGCTCATCAGTCTTCGACAGTATCGGGTACGGATTCGGTCTGGGCCTCGCGGAAGGCGTCCAGCCGTCCAGCGAGCACAGGGTCGTTCAGCGACAGGATCTGGGCGGCGAGGATGCCGGCGTTCCTTGCCCCGGCCTCGCCTATGGCCAGGGTGCCGACCGGGATGCCGCCGGGCATCTGGACGATCGACAGCAGGGAATCGAGACCGCTGAGCGCTTTCGACTGCACCGGCACGCCGAGCACGGGGAGCGAGGTCATGGAAGCGACCATGCCGGGCAGGTGGGCGGCGCCGCCCGCTCCGGCAATGATGACCTTGACCCCCTTGTCGCGGGCTTCGCGGGCAAAGGTGACCATGCGATCGGGTGTGCGGTGGGCCGAGACGACCCGGGCCGACCAGCGGACGCCCAGATGGTCGAGGCTGTCGGTGGCGGCTTTCATGGTGGGCCAGTCCGAGCGGCTGCCCATGACGATGGCCACGGGTGCCGTGGCATCCCCTGCCGGAGGTGTCGGTTCCATGGAGGACGGGGCCATGGGTGTCCCTCAAAGGCGCGCCAGAGCGGCGGGAAGGGGCCGGTTACAGCACCCGCGTTGCGCCTGCAACCAAGCAGGTTAGCATCAGGGCGGGCGCGATCGCCTGAGTCGGGCCTTGCTGGCCCTCCTGCCGCCTCTGGAGTCTTGCCGTTTCCGTGTCCCAGACCACTGCCCCGCTGCCGGATTCCGATGCCCTTGAGGCCGAGCTGGCCCGGCTGCGGGCCGAGGTCGAGGCCCTGCGCGCGCGGGCGGAAGCCGCCGAGGCGGCGGCGGACCATGATGTCCTGACCCCGGCGCTGAACCGGCGCGGCTTCGTCACGGCGCTGCACCGGGCCATGGCCTATTGCAAGCGGCATCAGGTGCCCGCCGTACTGCTGTATCTGGATCTGGACGGCTTCAAGGGCGTCAATGACACCTATGGCCATGCCGCAGGGGATGCGGCCCTGGTTCGTGTGGCCGAACTGATGCGCGACAATCTGCGAGAATCGGATGCAGTCGGGCGGCTGGGCGGGGACGAGTTCGGCTTGCTGATGATGAATGCCGGGATCGAGGAAGGCCGCGAAAAGGCCGCGCGTCTGGCCGAGACGCTGAAGGCCGAGGGCTTTCAACATGACGGGCAGACGGTGCCGCTCGGTGGGTCCTTCGGGGTACGGGCCTGGACCGGGCAGGAGGATGTCGAAACCTGGCTGGCCGAAGCGGATGCGGCGATGTGGCTGAGGAAGCCGGGGCGGTAATGGACTGGGAAAGCGCCGAAAGGGAGTGGATGGGGGCGGTCGTCCTAGTGGGGCTCACCTATGTCGATCCCGCAGGCCAGCTTGTTCGGAGGGAACAGTTGCACGGCCAAATTGTTGCCGTTAGTCCCGAGACCGGAATCGAACTCGATCTGTCCGGCAAGAGGACGGGCGAACGCTATTGGCTGCCGCCTCAGCTGAACGCTTTTCAAAAGGCGCCCCCGGGCGACTATCGATTGACAGAGACGGGTGAGCTGGTTCGCGACCCTGATCTCTTGTCCAACTGGACCGTGCAGGCACCCTCCGACGCCTAGGCGATGATGTCCGGCAGGATGCGGGCCTCGATCTTCACAATCTCGTCGCGGAGGGCCAGCTTCTGGCGCTTGAGACGGGCGATGCGCAGCTGATCCGGCACAGTGGTGGCTCCCAGAGCCTCGATGGCAGCGTCCAGATCGGCGTGCTCACGACGCAGACCCCGGAGCCGTATGTGAAGCGCCAGTTCTTCTTCCGTCAGACTCGCGTCGTCGTTCATTGCGGCCGATACCCCTGATTTCCCTGTGTATAGCCGAGCCGGGTTCAGGCTGAAAGACACGCGGTCAGGGTCTGCAGTTCCTTGCGCGGGGTGACGGGCGACCAGACTCGGGTGACGGCGACGAGGCTCTGGAGTGTATCGGGACCGGGCGCGGCTTCGCGCGGCAGATGCTCCAGCGCCTGCATTAGATGGTGTTCGGCCCGGCGTTCCAACTCGATCGTCTTCTGGCGGATGTCGAGACGGGCGCCGGCCTCGATGTCCGGGTGAGGCGACTTGAGCTTGCGACGAAGGGCCCGCAGGGCGTTGAGGGTCGTCTCGTCCCACGCACGGGCGATGTCGCAGGCGGCCTCAAGCGTGTCGTCTGACGCCGACTCTTCCCGGGCGGCGATCCAGGCCGCCCAGAGAAGCAGGGGGACGCACTGGCCGTGGCGATCCTGCAGGTCGATGCAGGCGTCGGCCACGCCGTCGCGGCCATAGGCCTCAAGCGCCCAGTCCCAGAATCCGGGCGAGTTCATGCCGCAGGTCCGCTCAGGCCACTCCAGCGGGTGACCGGCGACCAGTCCAGATCGAACAGGTCCAGCACGCGGCCGACGCTCTGGTCGATCACCTGATCCAGAGTGTCGGGACGGGCGTAGAGGGCGGGCAGGGGCGGGGCGATGATCGCACCCATTTCTGACAGGGCGGTCAGGGTGCGCAGATGGCCGAGGTGTAGCGGGGTCTCGCGCACCATCAGCACCAGACGGCGACGCTCCTTGAGCGTGACGTCGGCGGCGCGGGTCAGGAGGGTCGAGGTGATGCCGGTGGCGATCTCACCCGCGCTGCGGATCGAGCAGGGGGCGATGACCATGCCGCGGGTGCGGAACGAGCCCGAGGCGATAGAGGCCCCGACATCGGCGACCTTGTGGACCACATCGGCGCGGTCGGTCAGGTCCTGGGGCGACAGATCGGTTTCCTGCGCCAGGGTCAGCAGGGCGGCGCGCGACACGACCAGATGCGATGCCACACCCAAATCCCGCAGGGCGTCGAGCATCCGGACGCCATAGATGACGCCGGACGCCCCGCTAATGCCCACTATCAAGGGACGATCATCGCTCGATACGGCAGAGTTCAAAACTTTGACCCTTTTGGCAGCGACCCTGTTTTGGTCCGGCGGCGATGAGAATCACCGAAACGTGATTCCACACGGTCGCCATCCGGGCGCTCAATCTACTGGTCCCTTAGACAAGGAGGCGCAAGCCATGACCATCGAGGCGCGTATTCGCGAACTGGGAAACCGTCACCGCAATCTGGACACCGCGATCCAGAAGGAAACGACCCACCCGGCCACCGATCCGCTCTACCTCAAGTCCCTGAAACTCCGAAAACTCAGGTTGAAAGAGCAGATTGCCGGCCTTGAGCGACAGAGCGGATAGTCAGGACATCCAGATCATGAAGACGGCCCCGGAGATGCTCCGGGGCCGTTTTTGCATCCTGGCCTTGATGGGTCAGTCGCGCGAGCCGAACACGGACTCGGCGGTGTGCTGGCTGCGGGCCTCGGGGGCGTCGGGCTCGAACGCGGGTTCGGTCTCCGGCTGGGCTTCGCCGGTCTGAAGCGTGGCGCCGCCCTTCCTGGCGTCCTCCTTCGCCTTCTTGTCGGCCGCCTTCTTGATCACTTCGTCGAGAACGATCTGGCCGACCAGGCCGAGGGTGACGGGGTCAACCGGCTTGATGTTGGCGGTGTTCCAGTGGGTGCGGCTACGCACCGTTTCAATCGTGGCCTTGGTGGTGCCCAGCAGTTTCGAAATCTGGGCGTCGGTCACCTCGGGGTGGTTCTTGACGAACCACATGATGGCGTCGGGGCGGTCCTGACGGCGCGAGACCGGCGTATAGCGCGGCGGGGCCTTGGCGGGCTTGAGCAGCTCGGCGTGGCGGCTGACAACGGCCTTCATGCGGTAGGACTCGTCGGCCTGGGCCTTGTCCAGTTCGTCGCGGGTCAGCTGGCCGTTGATCAAGGGGTCGGCGCCGCGGATGTCACGGGCGACGTCACCATCGGCGATGCCGCGCACCTCCAGCGGGTGCAGGCCACAGAAGTCGGCAATCTGCTCGAAGGTCAGGGAGGAGTTGTCCACCAGCCAGACCGCAGTGGCCTTGGGCATGAGAATGTCGGTCATGACGTCGTTCCGGTTCATGAAGGGGCCCGTAAGCCGGGGCCCGGAAACAGCGGCGCCCGACCTTTCGGCCGGGCGCGGAAGCCTTCTGTATAGGCGCATTCGATTGAAAAGAAAACGGCATATGGCGAGCTCATACAGCCAAGGTTCATCTGCGAAGCGTCACGGTGGACTCATGGGGGTTTGGCCCCGACCGAAAGTGTGGAGGAGAGATCATGTTGAGTTTGGCAGGAGTGGCCGCCATGTCGGCCTTGGCAATGGGCGGTCCAGCCCCCGTCGCCGATCAGGACCCGCAGGGAGCACCGCGGGGGAGTTATCAGGATCCGCAGCGGGTCTCGCCGCGCGGCAGCTATACCCGAAGCTGCAGCGGGGACTATGTGAATCAGGGTCGGCTTTACGCAGACTGCCGCGACGAGCGCGGCCGCATCCGTGGCACCTCGATCGAGCTGAACCGCTGTGGTCCGCACGATATCGCCAACAACAATGGACGGCTGGTCTGTGGCCCGCACCGGGGTGACTTTGAGGACCGTCCCGGAAACGGGGGCGGTAACGGTGGGGGCAATGGCGGTGGTGGCTGGGGCGGTGGCCGGGCCGAGATCACCGTCTATCGTGATGCGTATTTCCGCGGGCCCTCGACGACCTTTACGGGCGAGATCGCCAATCTGGATCGCACGGGTTTCAACGACCAGATCAGCTCGATGCGCTTCCGGGGTGAGTGGGAAGCCTGCACCGACGCCTACTTCCGCGGCAACTGCCAGCGATTCAACGGCGATGTCAGCAATCTGGCCGCCTGGGGCATCAACGACCGGGTCTCGTCGCTGCGGCCGGTACGCCGCGGTGGTCGCGGAGACCGCTGGTAGTCAGTCGACCACCAGAACGATCTTGCCGATGTGCTCGCCCGCCTCCAGCCGGAGGTGGGCGAGACCGGCGTCTGCCAGCGGGAAGGTCGCATTGATCGGGGGGCGAACCTGACCGCTTTCCACCCAGGGCCAGGCCATCTGGCGGACCGCCGCGATCAGGCGCGCCTTTTCGTCGGCACTGCGCGAGCGGAGCGTCGAGCCCGTCAGCACAATCCGCTTGAGCATCAGCCGCATCAGGTCGATGTCGGCCCGCGCCCCACTCTGGGTAGCGATCACGGACCAGCGCCCGCCGGGCTTCAGGAGAGCCTGGTTGAGGGGAGCATAGTCGGCGCCGACCATGTCGAGGATGACATCGGCCCCACCGGCATCCCGGGTGGCCGATTCAAAGTCATCGCTTGTGGCATCGAGGCTGACGTCAGCACCGAGGGCCCGCGCAGCGTCTGCCTTGGCTCCGCCGCGTGAGGTGGCGATGACACGAGCGCCCGCCGCCTTTGCCATCTGGATGGCGGTGACGCCGATACCGCTGGTGGCGCCGTGGACCAGAAGCGTTTCACCCGCTCGGAGCCGTCCGTCCTCAAAGATATTGGCAAAGACGGTCGAGAGGGTCTCGGGCAGGGCGGCGGCGGTCACAAGGTCGAGGTCATCGGGCAGGGGGAAGATGTGCCGGGCATCGACTACAGCCTGATCGGCATAGCCGCCCCCACCCAACAGGGCCGCGACGCGGTCGTCCACGGCTATGCCCTCCACGCCATCTCCGAGCCGGTCGACCTCGCCGGCGACTTCGAGACCCAGGGTTTCAGGCGCACCGGGGGGCGGGGGATAGCGGCCTTCGCGCTGCAGCAGATCGGGACGGTTGACCCCGGCAGCGCGCACCCGGATGCGGACCTGTCCAGGGCCGGGCTGAAGGTCCGGGGTCTCGACCAGTGTCAGGGCAGTCGCGGGACCGGTGCCACCGGTGACCGAGATGCGTTTCATGGGGCCGCCCTTGCAATCGTCTGTGTCCGGGCGTTCACATAGGGGCCGAAGAACGGTGAACCAAGGAGGCGGGCATGATCATCGACGACGCCGAACCGAGGCCGCAGCGCGGCGCCTTGCT
The DNA here is from genome assembly GCA_964224415.1 of Neptunomonas phycophila. Classification (GTDB taxonomy): domain Bacteria; phylum Pseudomonadota; class Alphaproteobacteria; order Caulobacterales; family Caulobacteraceae; genus Brevundimonas. Next base: position 50,675 of record CAXQIE010000005.1, on the reverse strand, counting down.
GGGTCAGCTGGCGCGCGAAGATCTGGATCTTTACTCGGTTGAGGAGTGTCAGGACCGGATTACCCTGCTGGAGACCGAGATCGCCCGGGTCAAGGCGGCGATGGAGAGCAAGGCGGCCCGCAAATCGGCGGCCGAGGCGCTTTTCAACTTCGGCTCGTAACGGCACGGTCGGCGTGGCATGACCGTTGCAGGCAACCGGGTCGACGTGGCTCCGGCTGCGGCAACAGGGTTCTCGTACAGGTAAATAGTGTTGATGACTGAAGAGACGTCCTCGCCCGATCTGCCCCCGTCCGGCACCGCCGTGGACGGTCGCGTCGCCGTGGTGACCGACTTTGCCGCGTCTGACCTGTTCGACCGCACCTTTCGCGAGGGCATGGAACTGGTCGAGGAAACGGCCGCCTATCTGGACGGCGAGGGGCGGCGGGACTCCAAGCTGCTGTCACGTTCCAGCGCCCTGGCCTATGCGGGCGAGAGCATGCGCCTGACCACCCGCCTGATGCAGATCGCCTCATGGCTGCTGGTCCAGCGCGCCGTGCGCGAAGGCGATATGGCGGCCAGTGCCGCGTGCGAGGCGCGCTACCGGCTGTCGGCGCGCAAGGTGGAGGGCGAGACGCCGCCGCCTGCAGACCTGCCGATCGCACTGGTCGAATATGCGGTGCGGGCCGAAAAACTGTATGACCGGATCCATTATCTGGACCGACGCATGTATGTGGACGCAACTCCGCCAGCGGACACACCGAACCCGGTGCAGAGTCAGTTCGACAGGCTGGCGGCGGCCTTCGGGGCTACCAATATTCCGAACTGAATTCTACGGGCCGACGTCGTTGGCGTCGACGCGACCATCCTGGACCGGACGAGGCAGGGAGACGGCGATGCCGAGCGCATCGGCCAGCTTTTCATCCCGCTTGTAGACATCCTCACGGAAGGCCACGCGGCCCTGGCCGTCGACAAAGGCCGTCCAGTACAGCAGACGCACGCCGATCTCGCGCCCCGTGGTGACCCGCGTGGTGCGACGGGTGGCCTGGGCGGTGTCGAACTCCTCGAGCTTGGCCGGATCAGGCGACAGCAGCAGGCGCGCAAACTCGACGGCACCCTCGACGCGCACACAGCCGTGGCTGCGGTGGCGATAGGCGAGGTTGAATGCGCTCTTGGAAGGGGTGTCGTGCAGGAAGATGGCGTAGCTGTCGCGCAGCTCGAACTTGACGTAGCCGAGCGCGGAGCTGGGGCCGGCGCGCTGGATGACAGTGCCGTTCGAGATGTACATGTCGTTGGCGGCCAGATAGCCGGGGCCACGGGGCAGGATTTCGTTACGGGCGATGCCGGCCGGCACGTACCAGGGCGGATTGGCCACGACCGAGGCGAACGGCTTTTCAAGGCTGGGGGTCTGGTTGGCGGCCGTGCCGACCACGACGCGGTTGGAGTGAACCGGGCGTCCGTCCTTCCAGTAGACCATGATGGCAGCGGCGGTATTGACCTCGATCCGCTCGGGCTCGACATCGCGAGCCAGCCAGCGGCGACGCTCGAGGTTCAGGGCAATCTGGCGCGCGCGATCCTCGGCGGAGGCCGACAGGGACTGCTGGGTGCCGGACCCGATGCGCGCGTCAACCACCAGACCGTGACGGCCCTGGAAGCTCCGGACAGCTTCCTGCAGCTCGGGGCCATAGAAATTGTCGGCCATGGCCAGCAGGCGCATGCCTTCGGCTTCGTTCAGATCGCCCTCGGCGATCAGGCGCTGGATCAGCATCGGCACGCGGCGATCGACGTCGCCCGGCTCAATATTGGCGCCCACGCGGAAGGTCGGCCAGCCGCCGTTCTCACGGATCATCCGGCGGTAGCGGACATAGCCTGCCGACAGATTGCTGTAGCCGATGTCGGTCGGGGCGAGGCCCTCATACCATTCGACGACGCCATTGGAGGCGAGGGCCCGGTAGAGGCCGAGCGGCAGGTCGACGCGGTTCTTGCGCATCTCCCACAGGTCCTCGACCGTCTCGGGGCGGATGCGACCTTCGCTGAGCACGCGAGCGTAGCGCAGGGCGGCGGCCGTGGTCCGCATTTCCGCCATGCTGCGGTCGGCGGACAGAGCCTCGAAGTCGAAGAAGTCGTACTGGGCGAGGCCATGGCGCTCGGCCTTCGAGGCAGCCGTACGCAGATTGTCGAGGCGCGAGGCGGTCCAGACCGGGGTCCAGCCGTTCATCTCATAAAAGACGCGGACGTCGGGCTGCTCCGTCCGGGGCAGGCGGGCTAGCTGGTCATTGAAGCTGTTGTAGAAGGCGACGGCGGTCGGATCGCGGGTCGGGGGAACGCCCTGGGGGCGGCCCATTGGTGGGTCCTGCGGCGCGTTCTGGGCATGGGCGGCCTGGGCCGCTCCCAGAATGGCGGCCGTGGCTGCACCCAGACCCAGTTGTCGACGCGTGATCATGACCCGTTTGCCGTCCAGCTTGTCGCGGGGCCCGGAATGGCCTCGCCGTTCTATAATCAACCGCAGCTTATCGGCGTTCCAGACAAACAGAAAGCGCCGCCCCCGAGGGACGGCGCTCTGTGGCTTCCGGGACGCACTTGAGACGGGTGCGGCCTTTGCGACCTACTTCTTGATGAAGCCGCCGAATTTCGAATTGAAGCGTGACACGCGACCGGCGCGATCCATCAGGTGCTGATTGCCGCCGGTCCAGGCCGGGTGCGTCAGCGGATCGATGTCCAGGTTCAGGGTGGCGCCTTCCTTCTGGTAGGTCGAGCGCGTCTGGTAGGTCGTGCCATCCGTCATCACCACGGTGATGAAGTGGTAGTCGGGGTGGGTGTCCGCTTTCATCGCGTTGGTCCGGTCTGTTCAGGCGCGGTGACGATGCCGACCGTCGGTGCGCAAAATGGGAAACCCGCCAGAGGCCCCGGCGGGAGAGGGGCGGCGTTTACACCGGGTAGCGTTCCGGGGCAAGAGGCGCGGGCCATGACCGAAACACCCCTGTCCTCCCGCTCCCCGGCCGACCTGGATGCCGAGGCCTCCGGCCGTCCCGGCGCGGGCGCCCAACTGAGCGAGCGGCTGAGCGAGGCGGGCGAGCGGCGCACCCGGCAAAAGGACGTTCGACCGCTTTTGCGCCTGTGGCCCTTTGCCGTCCAGCACCGCGGGCATGTGGCGCTGTCGATGTTCTGGCTGCTGATGTCGACGGCCGCTTCGCTGGGGCTGACGGTGACCTCGCGCGGGGCGATCGACAACGGCTTCGAGGCAGGCGGGTCGCAGCTGAATTTCTGGTTCCTGCTTCTGGGGCTCAACGCCCTGTTCCTGGGTGTCGCCTCGGCGGTGCGCTATTACTTCGTGACGCGGACAGGCGAGCGGATCATCGCAGATCTGCGCACCGCCCTGTTCGGGCGGGTGCTGACGCTGGACCCGGCCTTCTTCGTGCGGATGCGCACGGGCGAGGTGCTGTCGCGCCTGACGACCGACATCCAGCTGATCGACACCCTGATGACGACCTCGATCAGCTTTGCCCTGCGCAACGTGCTGACGATGATCGGCGGGATGATCCTGTTGTTCGTGGTCAGTCCCAAGCTGATGGGGCTGGTTCTGCTTGTCCTGCCGCTGCTGATCGTGCCGCTGTTTCTGTTCGGTCGGGTGGTGCGCAAACTGACCGTCGATTCGCAGGACCGGTTCGCCGAAGCGGTCGGGTTTGCGGGCGAAAGCGTCGATGCGATCGAGACGGTGCAGGCCTTTGGCCGCGAGGCCTCGGCCATCGGCCGGTTTGGCGCGGCTGTCGAGGCGGCCTTTGGCGTGTCGCTGAAGCGGATCAGAGCGCGGGCCTGGATGACCGCCATGATCATCACCCTGATGTTCGGCGGAGTGACACTGGTGCTGTGGCTGGGCGCGCAGGACGTGATTGCCGGGCGGATGACGCCGGGGGCCCTGCTGCAATTCGTGCTGCTGTCGGTGTTTGTGGCCGGTGCCGTGGGCGCGCTGGGCGAAAGCTGGGGCGATGTGCAGAAGGCCGCGGGAGCCATGCAACGTATCGACGAGCTGATGAGGGCCTCGCCCGATATTCGCCCCCCCGCGAAGCCCGTCGCCTTGCCGCAGCCGCCGGTGGGCACGGTCGAGATGCGCGAGATCAATTTCGCCTATCCGGGGCGCCCGGATTTGCCCGCGCTCAGGGATTTCACCCTGTCGGTGAGACCGGGCGAGACGGTGGCGCTTGTCGGGCCGTCGGGGGCGGGCAAGTCGACGGTCTTCCGCCTGCTCCTCCGCTTCTATGATCCGCAGTCGGGGCAAGTGAGGGTGGACGGGGTCGAGGCCTCGACCGTCGACCCTGTCGATCTTCGGTCGCGCTTTGCCTGGGTGTCGCAGGAGGCGCCGCTGTTTTCGGGCTCTGCGGCCGAGAACATCCGGTTTGGTCGCGAGGATGCGCCGCTGGAGGACGTCCGGGACGTCGCCGAACGCGCCCAGGCGCTGTCCTTCGTGGACGCCTTGCCCGAGGGGTTCGATACGCCGCTGGGTGAGCGGGCCCGCAGCCTGTCGGGCGGTCAGCGCCAGCGGCTGGCCATTGCCCGCGCCCTGATCCGTCAGGCCCCGATCCTGCTGCTGGATGAGGCCACCAGCGCGCTGGATGCCGAGAACGAACGTCTGGTTCAGGTGGCGCTGGACGAGGCCATGCAGGCGCGCACCACGCTTGTTATTGCCCACCGGCTGGCGACCGTGCTGCGCGCGGACCAGATCGTCGTCATGGACGAAGGGCGGGTGGTCGAGGTCGGCACCCACGCCGAGCTGGTGGCGCGCGGTGGTCTGTACGCCCGTCTGGCCCGGCTGCAGTTCCGGGCCGACTGAGCCTGCAGATCAGGTCGCGCGCAGGATGGCGGCGATCTGGGGGTGCAGGTCAGAGTTGGCGACGAGGATCTGCTGACCGTCATGCACATTGCCGGTGCCGTCGATGGTCGAGGCCACGCCGCCGGCCTCGGTGACGAACAACAGGCCCGCCGCCACGTCCCACGGCTTGAGATTGCGCTCCCAGAAGGCGTCGTAGCGACCGGCGGCCACCCAGGCGAGGTCGAGTGCGGCCGAGCCCAGACGGCGGATGCCGGCCACCCGCTGGCCCATGGCGTGGATGTCCTTGATCGCCTGGGCGTGGCCTGTCTTGCCCATGAAGGGCAGGCCCGTGCCAATCAGGCATTGGCTGAGGTCCTTGCGGCCGGTCACGCGAATGCGCGCGTCGTTCAGATAGGCGCCCTTGCCCTTTTCGGCCCAGAACAATTCGTTCTGCACGGGGTTGAAGGTGACACCCGCCACGATCTCGGCGGTGCCGTCGGGGGCGCGACGCTCCAGCGCCACGGTGATGGCGAAGTGGGGCATGGCGTGCATGAAGTTGGTGGTGCCGTCGATCGGGTCGACGATCCAGGTGTGCGACTTGTCGGTGCCCTCGATCAGGCCGCGCTCCTCACCGAGGAAGCCATAGCCCGGGCGCGCCTTGGTCAGCAGTTCGAACAGGGTTTGCTCGGCCTTGATGTCGGCAGCGGTGACGAAGTCGGCGGGACCCTTACGGGACACCTGCAGCTGGGCGACCTCGCCGAAGTCGCGCAGCATCGGACGGGCGGTCTTGCGCACCGCGTCGATCATGGTTTGCAGAAGGGCAGAGGCGAGGGCCATGGGGAATCTCCTGGTCCACAAGTCCTGAAAGGCGTTTGCCCGGACAGGCGGAGAAGTTCAAGAAAGAGGACGGCCCGGCTGGACCGCCCGGATCAGTCCGCGCGGCGGACGTATTCGCCGGTGGTGGTGTCGACCACGATCTTTTCGCCCGTCGACATATAGGGCGGGATCATGATGCGGACGCCATTGTTGGCAATGGCCGGCTTGTAGGAGGACGAGGCGGTCTGGCCCTTCACGGTCGGCTCGGTCTCGACGACCTCGAGGACGACCTGTTCCGGCAGTTCCAGGCCGATCGGACGGCCCTCGTGGCTCTCGATCACCACCTTCATGCCTTCCTGCAGATAGGGGATGCGGTCTTCGCCGACCCAGTCCTTCTGCAGTTCGATCTGCTCGTAGTTCTCGTCGTCCATGAAGACCAGCGAGTCGCCGTTGTCGAACAGATAGGAATAGTCCCGCTGCTCCAGGGTGACGCGCTCGACCTTGTCTTCCGAACGGAAGCGCTCGTTCAGCTTGTTGCCGGTCTCGAGGTTCTTGGCCTCGACGTTGGCGAAGGCGCCGCCCTTGCCCGGCTTGACATGGCTGGCCTTGGTGACGACCCACAGGCCGCCGTTGTGCTGCAGGACCATGCCGGGCTTGATGGTGTTGCCGTTGATTTTCATAGGATCACAGGGGGATGGAGTCTGGAGGCGCAGGCGCGCGCGAAATTTCGGACGCGACCCCTACAGGGGCGGCGGTCAAAGGGCAAGCGCCGTGCTGGGGTCTCAGTCCGGCTCGACCCGGTTAGCCAGTCTGACGCCTGACCCTATGGGGGAGGCCATCTTGCCCGCGCGACTGTCCATTTTGCGGGCCTCGTGGGCGAAGGCGGCGGCCATGCCGGCCGAGGACATAGCCGCTGCGACCTGCAGGCCGCGACCGGCGGGCCGCAGCGCGATCCAGACACCGTTCAGGACCTGGGCGGCCGCCCATAGCCCGAGTGCACGGGTGCGCTCCGGGCGCGGCGGAGCATTCCAGACACGCAGGGCCGAAAGGGTGGTTGCCGAGAACATGGCCGGCAGGATCAGACCCAAAGAGCCTCGCGGGCGCTCGGTGATCGGCTGATCCTTGCCGCCCTTGCTGCGGGGGCGGATCGACAGATGGGCCAGCGTCGCCGCCGTGACGGCAAAGCCCAGCGTCAGGCCCAGCCCGAGCAGGACATGGCCACCGTCGCGGTCACGGGCATTGATCAGATCGGTCGCCTTATCGTGTACGTCGTCGAGATCGAACATCCAGTCTCCTCCAGCCTTGAAGGAGGGAATGGCCCGGCCCCGCGTCCGTTCCCGATCAGTTGCCGGTGGCGCCGCCGTCGGTGAGGATCTCCTTCATCGCCGACTGCAGATAGTTCTGGGCGCCCATCAGCTCGATCAGCTTGTGCTGGTTCTCGAGGAAGTCGATGTGCTCCTCGGTGTCGGCCAGGATGCGCATCAGAAGATCACGGCTGACGTAGTCGCGGGCTTCCTCGCACTGGGTGACGGCGGCCGAGGTCGCCTTGCGGCTGTCCAGTTCCAGCTGCAGGTCGGCACCCAGGCATTCGATGGGATCCTCGCCTACCTTGAGCTTGTGCAGGTCCTGGAGGTTGGGCAGGCCGTCGAGGAACAGGATGCGTTTGATGAGCATGTCGGCATGCTTCATCTCGCCGATCGATTCCTCGTAGACGACGTTCCCGAGGTGCGACAGACCCCAGCTTTCGAACATGCGGGCGTGCAGGAAGTACTGGTTCACCGCCGTCAGTTCGTTGGTCAGAACCCCATTGAGGGTGCGGATGATCGCGGGATCGCCCTTCATGGCCGAGGCCTTTCAAGTTCGGGGCGAGGCCGCGCGTGGGGAATCGCCCGCCGTTGATGCAGGACGCCAGTCTAGCACACCGCACGGCGGCTCTCAAAAAATAATCTGCGTTTTCAGTAAGATGAGAACGACTTTGCGTGTCGGTCTCGATAGGCCCCGTCGCTACTCTGCGGCTATGGCCCAGGACTCGCGCGTTTCCTGGATCATCTGGCGCATTTCGCAGACGCATTTGGCGCACTGGGCGCTGCACTGATGATGGGCGAAGACGTCGCGGGGACGGGTGGCACCCGAGTCGATGGCCTTGGCCACGTCACGCTGTCTCAGGCCATTGCAGTTACAGATGTACACGGAGCGCACACGCCGGGGTCAGTTGAGAACGCCTCGCTATAGCACCAATCGTGGCGACTGCAAATCGTTCGCATGCGCGATGCGGCGTTGACGAATGCGATGCGGCGTCGCACTTGCGCATCATGAGCACGACCACCGTTCCCGCCCGTCCGCCGTGCCGGCTGTATCTGATCACGCCGCCCGCCGTTCCTGATCTGACGGCGTTCGCTGGCCAGTTTGTACAGGCGCTGGAGGGCGGGGATGTGGCGGCGCTGCAGATCCGGTTGAAGGAAGTGCCGGACGCCGAGGTGCGGCGCGCGGTTGAGGTGCTGGCCCCCATCGCCCAGGCGCGCGATGTCGCGGTGATCCTTAATGACCGCGCAGATCTGGCGAAGTCGACGGGATGCGACGGGGTGCATCTGGGGCAGCAGGACGGCTCCGTAGCCGACGCGCGGCGCCTGTTGGGGCCGAACGGGATGATCGGCGTGACCTGTCACGACAGTCGCCATCTGGCCATGGAGGCGGCCGAGGCGGGAGCGGATTATGTGGCCTTTGGCGCCTTCTTCCCGACCACGACCAAGACGGTCGAATACACCGCCAGCCCGGATGTGCTGACGATCTGGCAGGAGACCATGGAGGTACCCTGCGTTGCCATTGGTGGCATTGATGCGACCAATGCCCGGACCCTGGCCGAGGCCGGAGCGGACTTCGTGGCGGTCAGCGGCGCGGTATGGTCGTACCCGGCCGGACCGGCTGAGGCTGTGCGCGCGCTCAACGCGGCACTGCGCGGTGAACTTCAGGGGATATTAAAGAGCGGCGGTTAAGCATCACGGGCTGTTTGTGTGATGTGGACAAGTCGTATGCCGGTCAGCCCCGCGCTGGATATCGCAAAGCCCGTGAAGGTCGCCTCCGACAGGGGCGCGGCCCGCGCTGTGACGGAGCGGGTCCACGAGCCTGTGTTCTCACAGCCCCTGGTGCCCATACTGACCGCAGTGGGCGTGGCCTTGCTGATTGTCCTGTCAGTGAACTTTGCGCGCACAGCGGGCCTTGTTGCGGCGCTCTGGGGCGCGGGTGGCCTTGCAACAGTCGTCTGGTTGAGGACTTCGCGCGGGCCGATTTACGACCTCGCTTATGGCGGATTGATCGCGCTGGGAATTCTGGTCGGCGAGTTTCTGGTCGGAAATCCTCCGCTGCTTTCGGTCATGTTCACCGTCGCCAATATGGTCGAGATCGTTCTGGCGGTGACACTGGCGCGGCGTTTCGCACCGGGGCTGAACCTGAGCACGGTCGAAGGTTGCGCCCGGTTTCTGCTGAGCGCGGCCGTCATCGCGCCGATTCCTGCGGCTCTGTTCGCCTCGCTGTGTCTGTATGCGATGAGCGGGGCGGATATTGCCGCATCCTTCCAGACCTGGTGGTTCGGTCACGCGCTGGGGCTGGCCGTCATCGGTACCTTCGGCCTGGCCCTGACCCGCGCGCACCTGAGTGTTCTGCGCAGGCCGTGGAAGCTGGTCGAGACCATTGGCCTCCTGAGCGTACTGATTGGCGCCTCGCTGACGGTATTCTGGCTCGCCAGTGTGCCCATGAGCTTTGCAGTGATCCCTCTGCTCATTCTTATTGCCGCCCGGCTGAGGACGCTGGGGATCGCTGCGGCCCTTCTGATCGTGACATTGGCGGCTGTCGGCGGCGCGATGCTGGGTCACGGGCCCTTTGCGCTGAGCGTGGCCGGGCTGGCTGATCGCGCCATGCTGGCGCAGGTGATGGTGCTGCTGGGCTTTATGCCTATCCTGCTGGTCGCTGCCCTGCTGGAAGAGCGAGATCTTCTGGCGGATCGCGCCAGGGCCGGTCAGGTGCGGGCCGAGCGCGCCTCGGCGGCCAAGTCGCGGCTGCTGGCCAATGTCGCCCATGAGATCAAGAGCCCGGTGGGCGGCGTGATCGGCATCGGCGAACTCTGGAAATCCGGTCAGATCGGCGAGGTCACTGACACCCAACGGGACATGGCGGACATGCTGGTCAAGACCGCCCGGCAGGTCGAGGCCCTGGCCCACGACCTGCTGGACGTGGCGCGCGCCGAGTCCGGGGCGGTCAAGGTCGACTTGCGCCCGACCGATGTGCATGGGGTACTGGATGATGTGGCCCGGGTGACGGCGCTGCGGCCCGAAGCCGCCGCTGTGCGGATCGAGCTGGAATGCGCGGTCGATGGCATGGTGGTGCTGGCCGACTCTCAGCGCCTGACCCAGGTGATCGGCAATCTGGCCAGCAACGCCGTGAAATACGGGGCATCGGGCGGTGTCGTTATCTTGAAGGCCGTTCGCGTGACGGGCGGGGTGCGCATTGAGGTCATCGACCGGGGCCCCGGTCTGTCGGCCGAGAAGCAGACGCAGTTGTTCGAGCCATTCAACCGATTGGGGCTCGAGCGATCTGCGATTGAAGGCCATGGGATCGGCCTGGCCCTGGCCAAGCGGTTGGTGGAGTTGCAGCGCGGCGACATCGGCGTGGTGTCGGAGCCGGGTCAGGGCGCGACCTTCTGGGTGGAACTGCAGGCCGCCTGATCTCGACAGCTGTGCGGACTTGCGCCCGGCGTGGCGTCGGGGGATGGTCGGGCCATGAACGCGCTCGATCTACTCACCCGCCCTCTTGCCCATGTCGGCCTTGGACTGGCCGTGGGTCTGGTATTCGCCCCCGGTGTGGTCCTCGCTCAGGACGCTGACGGCGACGACATTACCCGCGACCTCAACAGCGGCCCGCCGGTCGCCATCGCGACCCCCCCTGCACCTGAGCCAGAGCCTGAGGTCGAGCCAGAAACTCAGCCTGACGTAGAAGCGACGCCTGCTGCCGAACCCGAGGCGGACCCCGCAGCTGAGACCACAGCGGCGGCCGAGGCCGCAGAACCCACGGCACCGCCCGCGCCCGAACCCGCTCCCCTGACGGTGGCCGAACGCCGGGCGCTGCCGTTCAGTGTCGACATGCCTGCTGGCGCAGGTCTCTATCCCGGACGGTCAGGCCCGGAGTTCGACATCTTCTCGGTCCGGCGGGAAGGACGCGGCCTGGTGATGATCTATGTCGGGCCGCAGTCGCAGTTTCCGATCTATAGCGGCGAGCAGCGCGAGCGCGCCGGGCGCCGTTCGATCATCGTCACCGAGAACGGTCGAAATCTGGCGCTGGAGCATGTGTACCGGCTGCGCGACGGCGTCGAGCTGCACGTCTGGGTGTCCGCCGTCAGTGACGAGGACCGGGCACTTGCCGATGCGATCGGCCAGACGGTCGAGCCCCGCTAGCTGGCCCTTCGTACCGGCCGGGTGCCGCCGTCCGGCAGCAGTCTCAGGCCTCGCGGCCCGGTCATGATCAATATCTCCTGCCCCTGCTGCGCCCAGAGTTCGAGGGCCGCCTGATAGGGGGCTCGTCGCCAGTCGTGCGGGCGGGCCGGATCGCATTCAACGACCAGTCTTGCCCCGCCGGCTTCACTGTGCAGGACAAAGCCGCAGACGGACGGTTTCCAATCGGGATCGAGGGCCTCGGTCAGCAGCCACAGGCAGTTGAACACCCGGCAGTCCGTGGGCCGGTCGTCATAGATCCGGCAGCCCTGAGCCTTTTTGAAATGGGTGCACCAGCGACCGGCCGGTTTGTCCAGCGCCGTGACGCCCATCAGCTTGCAGCACAGGCCGCAGTCGTCGCAGGAGCGGGCATGGGAGGCGGGCAGGGGGCGACCTTGGGAGCGGACTTCTTGTGAAGGCTTGCCATGGGGTGACCGAATCCGCAAACATGATAATGAGTATCAATTACGACTCAGGAGGCGGCCATGATCCTGATGATGGCACCGGCGGGCGGGCTGGCGCGGTTGCTTGACTTCGACCTACAGCACCTCGCGCCGCGACAGGCGCCAAAGCATCAGAGCCAGCAGCAGAAGACCGCCGCCAAGACCCAGGCTCAAGGCGGTATGCAAGCGCCAGCCCTCGGTCGACAGCATGTTGACCGGCATCTGCCAGGGCAGGAAGACGCCCACCTTGGCTGCGGTGGCGACCACGGCAAAGAAGGTGCCGCCGATCCCGACCACCAGCCCGGGCACAAAACTGGCCCAGCGCAGGGAAATCCATAGCTGGATGACCACTACGAGGGTGGCGGCCAGGTACATACGGCCGAGCATGTCCAGATAGACGGTGGCGTCGAACACACCCGTCGGAGCCAACTCCGGCTTGAGGGCGACGGCCAGCTTCACGGCGGCCCCGGTGAGGACGAAGACACCGATGCTCATCAGGGCCAACACCAGAAAGACGCTGATGGCCTTGGCGGCATAGATCGTCCAGCGGGGCAGGGGCAGGGCGCGCAGATGGTCCCAGGTGCGGGGGCCATGTTCCATGTGGGCGACCAGCGCGGTCAGGGCCGTGACGCTCATGGGCAGCATGAAGAAGGCCCAGATTCCCGTGGCCCCGACCATCCACATGTCCCAGGGCTGGGCGGTCTTGCCCCGCAGCATGTTGAAGAAGGTGAAGACCGCTATTAGGCCCGGCGCAGCTATGGCCAGGGCGGCTGCCAGCGAGCGATTCAGCTTGCGCAGTTCGACGATGAGCACGCGGTGCATCAGGCAGCTTCCTTATGAGGCGGGGTCAGGGCGGTGATGTCGCGGTAGATGGCCTCGAGCGAGCGGGCTTGGGGGCTCAGTTCGTGGACGTCGATACCGGCCTCGACCAGGGCCCGGTTGAGCGCACGGGCGGTTTCGCGGACGTCGGCACCGGGGGCGAGAGTGATCCGGTCGCTGTCCGGCCCGCGCGTCAGGCCAAGGCCAAGGCCAAGGATCACGGACCGGGCCCGGTCAGGGTCATCGCAGCCCAGCCGCAGCTGGGGGGCTTGTCCGGCGCGCAGGGTGGCCAGATCGTCCTGCAGGACCAGCTGGCCCTGATGGATGATGCCGACGCGGTCGGCGACCTGTTCGACCTCGCCAAGCAGGTGGCTGGACAGCAGGACGGTCGCGTTGGCGCGGTCAGGGAGGGTTCGCAGGAAATCGCGCATGTCGGCGATGCCGTCGGGATCCAGACCATTGGTCGGCTCGTCGAGGATCAGAACCTCGGGGCTGCCTAGCAGGGCCCGGGCGATCCCCAGTCGCTGGCGCATGCCCAGCGAATAGCCGCCGACCCGCCGACCGGCGTCGGGGGTCAGGCCGACAATCTCGAGCACCCGGTCCAGTTCGGTCGGCCTGAGCCCCAGCAGGGACCGCGTCAGGTCCAGATTTTCGCGGCCGGACAGGTGGGCATAGAAGCCGTGGGCCTCCAGCAGGGCCCCCATGCAGCGGGCGGCGCCCAGCCGGTCGGCCAAGGCGTCCCGGCCGGCGATGCGGATCGTGCCCGAGTCGGGTCGGACCAGCCCCAGCAGCATCTTGAGGGTGGTGGTCTTGCCCGCCCCGTTCCGCCCCATGAAGCCATAGACACAGCCCCGGGGCACCGAGAGTGATACGCCGTCTACCGCCACGGTCGGGCCGAAACGGCGGCGGAGGTCGCGGGTTTCAATGGCCAGCATGCGATGCCTCGTGATTTAACTCTTATATAAAGTTGCCGACAGCAGAAATTTAAGTCAAGATTAAAGTTCAGACAGGGAGAGCCCGATGAGTCATGACGATCTGGCCCGGTTCCGGGCGCGCTGCCGCCAGTTCCAGCTGCTGGCCCGGTTCATGGTGATCAGCGTCGGCACCCTGCTGGCGCTGATGCATCTGATCCTGCCGCTCTGGCTCAGGATCCGGGGCGACTCGGTCCCCTACACCTGGGATATCGCCAGCTCGGTGGTCTGGGTGATGCCGGCCGTCTGCTATCTGGCGGCGGTGTGGATGATCGGCCGGGCCATGGGGCAGTTGTCAAAGGGACGGCTGATCCAGCCGACGCTGGTGCTGGCGCTGCGCAATGTCGGGCTCGCCCTTGGCGTGGGCGGGGTTCTGAGCGTGTTTGTGGTGACCAATCTGACGCGGATCCTTCAGGGTGGTCAGGGCGGCTGGTTCCACTTCGACGTCAGCGGCATGACGCTGGGCATGATCGGCGGGGCGCTGTTCCTGCTGGGGCGGGTGCTGGATCAGGCGGCTGACGTCCAGGCCGAGCTGGACGAGATGATCTGAATGCCCGTTCGCGTGACCCTTGATGCGGTGCTGGCCAAACGCGGCCGGACCGCCCGCGAGCTGGCTGCCGAGGTGGGGCTGAGCGAGACCCAGATGTCCCTGTTCCGCTCGGGCAAGGTCAAGGGCATCCGCTTTTCCACCCTGGCGCGGCTGTGCGCGGCGCTGGGGTGCCGGCCCTCTGACCTGCTGGACTATGAGCCCGACCCCGCTGACCTGAACGGGCTGGACGAAAACGACTGAGGGCGCGTCCCTTGCGGAACGCGCCCCCGGCCTTGATCGTCAATGCTGACTAGCGACGCGGGAAGTAGTTGTTCTCGCGGTCGGCGTCGGCGGTTTCCCAGTCGGGATCGACCTCGGTCTGCACCAGGGTCTTGTCGGTCACATACTGCCAGCTGACTTCCTGGCTGTTGTAGCGCCAGATCTCGGCCGGGATGCGCACCACTTCGCTGGTGCCGTCGTCGAAGGTCAGCTTCAGAATGATAGGCATCACCACGCCGCCGACATTCTTGAAGCTGAAGCGATAGACATTGGAGTCGAACGCCTGGGCTTCCTGGATCAGGGGCATGATCATCTGGCGACCGCCCCGGCCGATGGCCCGGCGCTGCTCGTCGGTCAGCGGGTAGGCGCCGTCAGCACTGTCATCATAGGCGTCGATCGACGGGTTGCGCTCGATGACCGTCTGCATGCCGGCATTGTTGGCAATGGTCAGCGGCACGGGCGGCTCGACGACTTCGGCTTCGGGCTCACCGGGGGGCGGCGGACCGTCAGACTGTTCTTCATCCTCATCCGTGGCCAGACGGGCCTGGACGACGTTCTCGAGGGAGATGTCCACGTGGTCGGTCGAATAGAACCAGCCGCGCCAGAACCAGTCCAGGTCCATGCCCGAGCTTTCTTCCATGGTGCGGAAGAAGTCGTAGGGGGTGGCGCGCTTGAACTTCCAGCGCTCGGCATATTCGCGGAAGGCGCGGTCGAACAGTTCGCGACCCATGACCGTCTCGCGCAGGACCACCAGAGCCGAGCCGGGTTTCAGGTAGCCGACATTGCCGGCGTTCAGGGCCGTGTCGTAGCGGGTCATCAGCGGGACCTGATTGTCCGAGGTCATGAACCGGACGATGTCGCGCGGCTCGCCCCGCGACGGGAAATCGGGATCCCAGAGCTTGGTCGCCTGATATTCGAGGAAGGTGTTGATGCCCTCGTCCATCCAGGTCCACTGGCGCTCGTCGCTGTTGATGATCATCGGGAACCAGATGTGGCCGATCTCGTGGATGATCACATCGACCAGGGCGTATTTGGTTTCGTCGCCGTTGATGATGGTACCGTTCTCGTCACGCGTCGGCCGGGCCCCGTTGAAGGTGATCATCGGGTATTCCATCCCGCCCACAGGCCCGTTGACCGACTGGGCCGTCGGATAGGGGTAGGGGAAGGTGAACGAGCTGTAGACGTCGATGGCGTGGGCCACGGCGCGCGTGGAATAGGTATCCCACATGGGCCGCGCCTCCTTGGTGTAGAAGGACATGGCCATGACGGTCGGATATTCGGCACCCGGCTCGTCCTGACGGACCGCCATGGCATCCCAGACAAAGCCGCGTGACGCAGCCCAGGCGAAATCGCGGACGTTCTCCGCCTCGAAGCGCCAGGTGCGGGTGTCGGTCGACCGGCCCTGTTCGCGGGCTGCGGCCTCATCCGGAGTGACCACATAGACGGGCGCGTCGGTGGCCGACCGGGCCTGCTCCATGCGGGCCTGCTGCTCGCGGGTCAGCACGTCGCGGCTGTTCTGGAGCTCGCCCGAGGCGGCGACGACGTGGTCGGCCGGGACGGTGATCGAGACCTGGTAGTTGCCGAACTCCAGCGGGAACTCGCCCGAGCCGAGGAAGGGCAGGGTGTGCCAGCCTTCATAGTCGGAATAGGCGGCCAGACGCGGGAACCACTGGGCGGCCTGGAAGATGCAGTTGCCGGCCGGGGTCGACCCCGGGAAGCATTCGTATCCGCTGCGGGCGCCGGTCACCATGGTCTGCGCGAACGGCATGGCATAGGTCATGTCGAAGCTGATCCGCTCGCCGGGTGCCAGCGGGCGGGGCAGATCGACGCGCAGCAGGGCATCGACCTGGGTGAAGTTCAGCGGACGACCGTCGGTGCCCTTGACGGTGATGTTCCGGAATCCGCCGGCCCAGGTCTGACCGCGCTCAAAGCCCAGGGCCTCGAAGAACTGATAGGTCTCAGAGCTGGAGCTCGGCGAGGCCACGTTCGCCATCGACCCCTCGGCCATGTCCTGCTGGTCCAGTAGGATCCAGAGGTAAGACAGGGTGTCGGGCGAGTTGTTGTGATAGGTGATCCGCTGGCTGGCCGTCAGGGCCTTGGCATCCTCGTCGAGGCGCACGTCGATGACGTAGTCGACCTGCTGCTGCCAGTAGCGGTGGCCGGGCGCGCCCGAGGCCGTGCGGTAATCATTGGGGCTGGGCCAGCTCTCGCCTTCGAACTGGCGGAACTTGTCCTCATAGGTGCCGCGGCTTTGATCGACCGCGCCGACGCTGACCTGGGCGGCCGCTGCCCCTGCCGTAAGGGTGGACACGGCCAAGGCCGCGACCAGAATTCGGATGCGCATGAAAAACCCCACAAAAATTACCGGCCCAAGGAAGCGGCGACCTTAGCGGGCGGAGAGGGGGGTGCAAGCTGCGGAATATTACAGACTGTTCACAGTCCGCGCCGCGCCAGCCAGCCCTGCACCAGATCGGGCCAGACGGCGGCGGGTCGGCCCTCGATCAGGCGGATGCCAAACCCGTGGCCGCCTTCCTCGAACAGATGGACCTCGACCGGAACCCGGGACTGCCGAAGGGTTGCGGACAGCATCAGCGAATTTTCGACCGGCACGGCTGTGTCGTCCATGGCGTGCAGCAGGAAGGTGGGTGCGGCGCCCGCCCAGTCCATCTGCTCCAGGCTATAGGCGGCAACCCGATCGGGCGCGGGACTTTCGCCGAGCAGCTCGCGGCGCGATCCGGCGTGGGCATGGGGGTCGGTCAGGGTGGCGACCGGATAAAGCAGGATCAGGGCGTCGGGGCGGTGGGCGTAGGCGTCCGCTGCATCGACCGGGGCATAGGTATCGTCCGGCCGGGCGCCCAGCAGTCCCGCCAGATGGCCCCCGGCGGATGCGCCGAGGACGACCGTGCGGTCCGCCTCGCGGCCTTCCGAGGCGGCGTGCGCCCGGACGAGCCGCAGGGCACGCTGGGCATCCTGCAAGGGCGCATCCGGCCCCGCCGCCCAGCCGTCCGCCGGCAGGCGGTAGCGCAGGACGTAACAGGTGTAGCCCATGCCGGCGAAGACATGAGCGCAGTCCATGCCTTCCTTGTCGACGACCGCCCAGCGATAGCCCCCGCCGGGGATCAGCAGCATGGACACGCCGTTTGACCGGGCCGGCCGCACCACGGTCAGCAGGGGGTCGCGGGTGTGTTTCGCAATCCGGTCGTGAAAGGCCGGATCGGTCGAGCGCTCGACCACCTCAGGGGTGACGGTCACGGCCTCGCCGCCCGGCGCCGCGTCGGGCCAAAGGCGCAGTGCTTCGACCGGCGCCTCGTCGGCGGCCAGCGTCAGACCGGGCGACATTAGCCCCAGAGCGGTGAGACCCAGAGCCTGCCGCCGGTCCAGCATGGCGGGATCAGACCCGCTCGACGGCCATGGCAACGGCTTCGCCGCCACCGATGCAGAGCGAGGCCATGCCCCTGGTCTTGCCGTGGGCTTCCAGCGCACCCAGCAGGGTGGCGAGGATGCGGGCGCCCGAGGCCCCGATCGGGTGACCGAGGGCGCAGGCGCCGCCGTTGATGTTCACCTTGTCGCGGCTCATGCCCATTTCCTTCATGGCGATCATCGGCACGACGGCAAAGGCTTCGTTGATCTCCCACAGGTCGACGTCGTCGACCGACCAGCCGGCCTTCTTCAGGGCTTTCTGCATGGCGGGCACGGGGGCGGTGGTGAACAGGCCAGGCTCATGGGCGTGCGCCGCGTGGGCGACGACCCGGGCGACGATCGGCAGGTTCATGGCCCTGGCCACGCTCTCGCGGGTCATGACCAGGGCGGCGGCGCCGTCCGAGATCGAACTGGCATTGGCGGCGGTGATGGTGCCGTCCTTGGCGAAGGCCGGACGCAGGGTCGGGATCTTCTCGGGGCGGGCCTTGCCCGGCTGCTCGTCGGTGGTGACCGTCTCGGTGCCCTTGCGCGTGGTCACCTCGACCGGCGTGATCTCGGCCTCGAAGGCGCCCTTTTCGATGGCGGCATTGGCACGGCGCAGGGATTCGATCGCGTATTCGTCCTGCTGTTCACGGGTGAACTGGTACTGGCCGGCGGTGTCTTCGGCGAAGGCGCCCATCAGCTTGCCAGGGGTGTAGGCATCCTCCAGACCGTCCATGTACATGGTGTCGACGATCACATCGTGGCCGATGCGCGCGCCGCCGCGGTGCTTGTTCATGACGTAGGGAGCGCCGGTCATCGACTCCATGCCACCCGCGACGATGATGTCAGCAGTGCCGGCCATCAGGGCATCGTGGGCCATCATGGCCGCCTGCAAGCCTGATCCGCACATCTTGTTGACTGTGGTCGCCTCGACATGTTCGCCAAGGCCGGCGCCGATGGCGGCCTGGCGGGCCGGGGCCTGGCCCAGACCGGCCGGCAGCACGCAGCCCATGAAGATCTGCTCCACCTTGTCAGCGCTGACGCCGGCGCGCTCGACCGCGGCCTTGACGGCGGTGGCGCCCAGATCGGTCGCCTTGACGCCGCTCAGTGCGCCCTGAAAGCCGCCCATCGGCGTGCGGGCAAAGGCGACGATGACGACGGGGTCGTTGGATTGGGTCATGGAAAGCAGTCCCTCGGATACGGATAAGGTGAAGGCTAGATCGGCTTTTGTGCGCTGCAACGCAAGTCTGTTTGCACCTGCGCTCAGGCCTCGGGCGTGCGACGTGGCCCGAAAAGTTTGCGCCTCTGGCGGGCCAGAGCCAGTGGCCGACCGTCCGGCGCGAAGGCCACACCGTCATCCAACGCCCACCCACCGGAAACGTCGCGTGTGCGGAACTGGAAAATGGCCCAGCCCTCGGGCGAAGTGTCGGGCGTCACCGGCTCGATCAGATCGTATCGCAGGTCAACGCTGGCCGAAGGTACTGGCGGGGCCGGGAGCACGGTCATGTAGGACGGGAAGATACCGTCCAGCAGGAAACACAGGCTGAGTTCGTCCAGCGGGCGATGGTCGACGGTGCGCATCCACAGCCTGAGGGTCGGGTCCGACAGGGGGGAGCCGCCCCCGATCTTCGGACCGCCGTCGAACCGGTGCTCGATATAGCGCGTGAACCAGGGAGCGAGGCGCGGATCGACCGGCGTGGGATCGAGGGCCTCAAAGGGCGTGGCAGAGGGCGACAGGGGCCGGACCTCTGGCCCGTGGCAGAGGGTGCCAAAGGTGCCGAGCGCCGTCAGGGCGGGACGTCCGGGCTGGCCGGCGGTGACGGAGGCATAGGCCACGGAACGACCGCCACGGTCGAGGGTAGGCGAGAAGGTGACCGGCGCGAAGCGGGCGGCGGCCAGATACTGGACCGTCAGGGTCATCAGGGGCGGCTGGATGTTCAGGCCCTCACGCATGGCGCGAACAGCCAGCGCGGCCATGAGGCCCCCGAACGGAGCCCCCTTGTCCGCAGGCAAGGCGAGCGGGGCGTTGGAGAAGTCCGCTGTCAGGTCGGCGATCCGGTCCGACCCTGCGCCGGGCGTCAGAGCGAGGGCATGGTCCAGGGTTTGACGCGGCGTAGGGGAGGTCATCAGAAGGGTCCATTGCGAAAAAGGACTGACTGGTAAACATAGGCGGAGAGTTCAGAATGACAACCCACTTGCAATCAGCCTGCCGCCACGTCACCTTTCCGTCATGGGACGCACCGCTGACTACTCCAGACAAAGTTGCTCGATCGCCGCCACACTGGAGGTGATCGGTGACCCGTGGACCCTGCTGGTCATCCGCGATGCCTTTCAGGGCGTCAGCCGCTTCGAGCAGTGGCAGGACCGGCTGGGCGTGGCGCGCAATGTGCTGGCTTCGCGGCTGAAGACCCTGGTGGCCCATGGTGTGCTGGAGGTCCGGCCCTATTCCGAACGCCCGCCGCGCAACGAATATGTGCTGACGACCAAGGGCAAGGATTTGTCCGACGTGCTGCTGACCCTGCATGGCTGGGGTTCGAAACACTTGTATGGCGAGGCGGATTCCGGCGTGACCTTCACCCACAAGACCTGCGGGTCCGAGCTGTCGCCGCGTCTGGCCTGCTCCTGCTGCGGCGAGATCGTGAAGCGAAGCGATATCGCCGTCGACTTCCAGGCCGACCGGCCAACCGTCGCAGATGTGCTGCCCAAGGACGAAGCGGCCTGATCATGGCGCCGGCCGTCACCGTGATCGGAAGCCCGGTTTCGCCTTACGTGCGCAAGGTGCTGGCCTGCTGCGCAATCAAGGATGTCGAGGTGAAGGTCGACCCGATCTCCCCGTTTCTGGGGGACGATGGCTTTTCGAAGATCAGCCCTTTGAGGCGCATTCCGGTCTGGATCGAGGGTGACTTCACCCTGTGCGACTCCAGCGCCATCGTGCAGTACATTGAGGAGACGCGGGCCGGGCCATCGCTTTGGCCGGCCGATCCCAAGGCCCGGGCCCAGGCGCGCTGGCTGGAGGAGTACGGCGACACCCGGCTGTTCGATGTTCTGGGCTGGAAGCTCTTCTTCCAGATGGCGCTCAAGCCGCATTTCTTCGGCGGCGAGACGGATCAGGCTGCGGTCGCCCATGCGCGCGACGTCGAACTGCCCGAGATCCTCGACTACCTGGAGAGCGTTTCGCCGCAGGAGGGCTTCCTGTTTGGCGACGCGGTGTGCGTGGCGGATTTCGCGGTGACGGCGGCGTGCATGAACCTCGAGACAATCCGCGTGCGGGTGACTGCCGACCGCTGGCCGCGTTTTGCCGGTCTGATCGCGCGGGTGCAGGACACACCCCTTGGCAATCTGAACCGGCTGGCGGGACGACTGATGAGGACGCCGCTGGAGCAACATCGCGATTTGCTACCGGAGTTCGGGCTGGCGGCGACGGAGACGTCCCTGCTGGGCCGTGAGGTCCGACGCGGGCCGATGACGGCGGCCTAGGCGGAAGCCGTCAGCGGATCGCGTCGCCCATCAGGGCGATCAGGGGAATGACGATGTCTTCCTCGTCGTCGAGATGGCGCGTCAGCGAGGGCAGGGCCGCGTCCAAGGCATCGGCCAGCTGGTGGGCCGGCGACGCCGCGTCCGGGGCATTGCCCGCCACCGCCGTGTGAAATCCCCGCCCGGCCTCTAACAGGGTCTCCAGATGGGCATGGACCGCGTCGTGATCCCGGTCGAGCAGGTCGATGCCGGCCGCGATATCGGGCGCCATTTGGCGGAACACCGGGAAGTAGTGCCCGCTCTCGATGCGATGGTGACCGTCGAGGTGCTGAAGGAAGGCCTGCAGCGCCGGGATCAGCTGCGCATGTAGTCCTCGGGGATGGGTGGGGTCCGCCCGGAAGGCCGTGGTCAGCCCGGTCATGCGGTCGCCGTGGTGGCGAAAGCCGGCATGCATCTGCAGCCAGTGCGCGGCGACGGGGTTCAGCCCGGCCTCGCCCCAACGGCTGCGCGGAAAGCGATCGCGGAGGGCCAGCCACTCGCCCGGCAGCCCCTGCCGGTGGGCCAGGTTGAGGGGATCAGACAACCGCAGTCGTGCTCGCGATGAAGCCACCGCCCAGCAGGCGGTCCGGGTCGGCCGGGTCATAGAGGGCGCAGGCCTGGCCCGGAGACACGCCTTCCTCGCCCTCGTCGAAGGCTACGCCGACCGCGTCGCCGTCACGGAACAGGCGGGCGGGCAGGGGCGGACGGGTCGAGCGGACGCGGGCCAGCACGGGTCGGCCCGTGGCAGCGGCGGCGGCAAAGTCGGCCTCGTCACCCAGCCAGTTGGTTTCCTCAAGCGTCAGGGCGCCTGTCAGCAGGGCTTCGCGCGGACCGACGATCACGCGGCGGGTCTCTGGCTCCAGCCGGACCACGAACAGGGGGTCACCCACAGCGACGTTCAGGCCGCGGCGCTGGCCGATGGTGTAGTCGGTGATGCCCGCATGGGCGCCCAGGACGCGGCCGTCCATGTGCACGATCTCGCCTGCCTCACGGCCCTGCGGACGCAGCTTGTCGATCAGGGTCCGGTAGTCGCCGGACGGGACGAAGCAGATGTCCTGGCTGTCGGGCTTGGCCGCGATCCGGAGGCCCAGCTCAGCCGCCACGCCGCGCACCTGGGGCTTTTCCAGATCGGCCAGCGGAAAGCGCAGATAGTCCAGCTGGTCGCGCGTGGTGGCGAACAGGAAGTAGGACTGGTCGCGCGAAGGGTCGATGGCCTTGCGCATCTGGCTGCGGCCGTCGGGGCCGACGGCGCGGCGGACATAGTGGCCGGTGGCCATGGCCTCGGCGCCCAGATCGCGCGCGACATCCAGCAGGTCGCGGAACTTGACCGTCTGGTTGCAGCGGATGCAGGGCACAGGGGTGCGGCCCTCAAGATAGCTGTCGGCGAACTGGTCGATCACAGCCTCGCGGAAGCGGCTCTCGTAATCGAGCACATAGTGGGGGATGCCAAGGGTATCAGCCGCCAGACGGGCGTCGTGGATATCCTGACCGGCGCAGCAGGCGCCCTTCTTCTTGAGGGCGGCGCCGTGATCGTAGAGTTGAAGCGTAACGCCGACGACGTCATAGCCCGCCTTGTGAAGCAGGGCCGCCACCACGGTGGAGTCCACGCCCCCCGACATGGCGGCTACCACACGCGATCCGACCGGCAGGCCAACCGCCGCGCGCGCGGAGGCGATGGCCGCATCCAGATCGGTGGGCGCCATGGCGGGCAGGGGGCAGGCGGTATCCTGCGAGCGGGAGATCACCGTGGTCATGCGCGGCATATAGAGGGCCTGCCCGGCTTTTTCGAGGCTCGCATACGCAGATGGCCGCCCCTGCGTCGCAGGAACGGCCATCTCAAGCCTCCGGGAGAAAAAGCCTAGTTGCGGTAGTGTTGGATGCGCGTGGTGCGCAGACCCTGCATGCCCCATTTGTCGATGGCCTTTTGCCAGGCCAGGAATTCCTCTGCGGTCAGACGATAGCGCGCGAGCGCGTCATCAAGGCTGAGAAGCCCGCCGCGCACAGCAGCGACGACCTCGGCCTTGCGGCGGATCACCCAACGGTCCGTGTTGACCGGTGGCAGATCGCGCAGGGTCAGCGGCGTGCCTGTGGGGCCAACCACATAGGCCTCACCGTCCTTGTTCAGTCGTCGCTCTTGCAACATGGGCTTATGCCTCTTTCACCACCATCACTGACCCTGACCATAAGCAACTGGCGCTAAAGGCCGTTTAAGCGTCGTGGTGAAGGAACGGCTAACGCGCCGCCGTTGAAACGGCGCGTTCCGGGCGCCTGAAAGGGCCGCTTTTCGCATCATTTCCGACCTCCGCCTGCTGCCCGTCAGCGCTTGATGCTGATCAGTTCGGCCAGCATTTCGTCGGCCGTAGTGATGATCTTTGACGAGGCGGAATAGGCCCGCTGGGTGGTGATCAGGCCAGTGAACTCGGCGGACAGGTCGACGGTGGAGGCTTCCAGCTGCGAGGCGCCGATGAAGCCGGCGCCGCCCGATCCGGCGGCCTTCAGGTTGTAGGTGCCGGATCCCTGACTGACGCGATAGGCATTGCCGGCAGTCTCGGTCAGGCTGTCAGGGCTGGGGAAGGTGGCCAGCGCGACCTGAGCGATCTGGCGGGTCACGCCATTGTCGAAGATGGCGGTAACGAAGCCACGCTCGTCGATCTTGACCTCGCTGAGGTTGCCGAAGGCCGTACCGTTGGTGATGGTCGCCTGCACCACGGAGGCGCTGTCGTACTGGGTCAGGCCACCGGCGGCCGCTGTCAGGTCGAAAGCCAGCGACTGCTCGTCGATACCGAGTTCCGGGGCCCAGGCGAATTCACCCGCGGCCGGCGCGCCCGAGCTGGACGAGCCGAAGTTCAGATTGGCATTGGCCGGGTCGGCGAACAGGGCAGCGGCGCCCAGCGCTTCCATGGCCGCGACATCGAGGCGTCCGTCCTGTGTAAAGGCGACCAGGCCGGTCCGGAGCTGGCCATTGGCCAGACCGGCACCCGAGACGACATCGTCCGCGGGAATGGCACGGATTTCAGCGTACCATTGGTTCGGCACAGTGCTCTTCAGGAAGGACAGGGCGATGGTCCGCTGGCCACCCTTGGAGTCCGAGACGGGGATGGTGACTTCGAAGTCGGGCTTCACGCCGGTGCCGGTTTCCGGATCCCACAGAGCCATGGAGTTGGTCAGCGGGTCATAGGCGGTCGGTCCGGGCGGAACGGCGGCCGCATCAGTGGCCTCGGTCGAGATTGCCTGGCTGGACTTGAGGTTGGCGTTCAGCTGGATGCGGGTGGTGGCCTCGGCCGTGCCGCCGACCGAGCCGACGTTGATGGTCCGCAGGCGCGACAGGTCGGACGGATCGGTGGCGATGTCGCCATTGGCGTCGACCGGCCAGCCCTGCAGATAGAGACCGGCGGTGTTCTTCAGGTAGCCCAGATTGTCGACGCGGAAGGCACCGGCCCGGGTGAACAGGCGCGCGTCGGTGACCTCAAGGTTCTCGGGCTTTTCCGTAACGACGAAAAAGCCTTGACCGGCGATGCCCAGATCGGTGGCCGAGGTGGTGCGCTGAAGCTGGCCGTTCTGGCTAGTAAAGTGGCGCGCCGAACCCTGGACGCCGCCGGCGGAATAACCGCTGCCCTGGCTCTGGCTGTTGACGACGGTCGAGAACTCGCTGGTCGTGCGCTTGTAGCCGACCGTGTTCACATTGGCGATGTTCTGGGAGATGGCGGCGAGGGCAGCGGAGTTTGCGGTCAGGCCTGACACGCCAGCCAGCAAGGCACTGTTGATGCTCATGGGATACTCTCCTTAGGACAGGTATTTCAATGGGTTGAATGCCGATGCGACCGAGGCCAGCAGGCTCTCGTCGTCGGTGGGATCCGTGGGGGTGGTCGCTGCATCGTTGGCCTGCTGCAGGGCGATGACGCTGCTGAGCGGCAGGATTGAATTGCCGATCGTCAGATAGGGTTCGCCGTCATAGAGCTCGACGCCTGATATCTGGCCGCGGATCAGCACCTGGTTATCGACAGCTCCGCCTGATCCGTCCTTGGCCACGACCTTCAGGGTGTAGACGCCACCGTCGGCGACCTGGCCACCGCCGGTGGTCTGGCCGTTCCAGGTGAAGTCGTGAACGCCATCAGTCTTGCCGGGGCCGTCGCCGGACCAGACGACATTGCCCCTGCCGTCCACCACCTGAAGCGTGACTTCGGCGGCATCGCCGGCCAGTTCATAGCTCCAGGACGCCTCTCCATCCTCGATCCGCGTGGCCGACCAGACGGCGGTCGCATCCTTGCCGATATAGGTGGCGGCGGTGGTCAGGCCGGTTCCTTGCTGGGCCGCTAGCAGGCTGGTCAGCAGGTCGTTGGTCAGCAGCTGCTGTTCGACGCCCGCCATCTGGGTCAGCTGGCCGGTGAACTCGTTGGAATCGACCGGAGACAGCGGGTCCTGGTTCCTGAGCTGTGCGGTCAGAAGGCTCAGGAAGGTCTCGAAATTATTGAACAGGCTGGTGGTGCCTGCGCCGATCCGTCCGGCGGCGTCATTGGTGCTGATGGCATCGACCATGGGATCAGACCTTCAGATCGACGCGGTCTCGCGTCAGGGAAAGAGTTTGCCAGGCGGCGGGTTCGAGCACGGGCTGGTCGGCCTGGTCGTTCAGGTCGGAGGCGCGGGAAAAGGCGCGACGATCAAAACCCGAGAAGCCGCGCTCAGCCGACGAGGGATCGCGCTCGGTGAACTGCAGGGCGTCGTTGTCGAGGTGCAGGCCGGCCTGTTCCAGTTGGCGACGCAGCTCATCGGCCCGACCGCGCAGCTCGGTGGCGGCGGCGGGATTGTCGAACGCCAGACGTGCGGCCAGCCGACCGTCGGAGTCGATCTCGAGGCTGACATCGACACGGCCGAGGCCTTCGGGCGTCAGGGCCATTTCAAAACGCGTCGAGCGGCCGTTCAGGCGGTTCTGGATCTGGGCCGCGATCAGGGCGGTGGTCTCGACCGTCGCACGGGACAGGGTCGACAGGCCAAGGCCACGGTCCACCGCGGCCAGCGCTGCCTTGAAGGGGTCTGCGGTCGCGCCGTCGCCAACCACCGATGCGGAAGCATCGCCACCAGCCGCCGGGAGGGCTGCGGGTGCGGGATCAGCCGCCGCCTGTCCGGCCTGGCCCGCGACAGCCATGGTGAGGGCGTGGAGAGACGACGGGATCGACGTCGGAGCTGGCGTGCCGGTCGCCTGAAGGGCGGCAGGCGCTGCATCGCCGGTCAGCCGGGCCTTGAGACGCGAGCCCGGATCGGTCGCATTGCCGGACCCGCGAGCGGCGGCGTTATCCCGGGCCTCATGGGTGGCCAGCAGGCGGCGGACGAGGGCAGGGGCAAGCGGGGCTGCGGCCTGACCCTCGGGCAGGGTCTTGCCCGTCCCTTGGGGCGTGGCGCTGGTGGGGGCCGGTGACGGCTCCGCTTCGTCACCCTTGCCCGCGGCTGGCGCCCCGGACGGCGGGCCGGGATTGATCTGGGGCTCCTGCGCGCCCTTGTCCTTGGCAAGGGTGGGCGCTTCACCGGGCAGGACCTGCGGACCCAAGCCCTCCTTGCCGCCCCCGGAACCGACGACGGGCGGGTTGTGAGGCAAGACGGGGGGACGCTCGTCGGAGGGAACCTTGCCGTCGTCGCCCGGCAGGACCTGCGGGTCCGTGCCTTCCTTGCCTGCGGTGCCGACGACGGGCGGGTTGTGGGGCAGTACTGGCGGGCCGTCATCGGAAAGGACCTTGCCGTCCTCGCCCGGCAGGATCTGCGGACCCGTGCCCTCCTTGCCGATGGTCGGCGGATTGTGCGGCAGGATGTGCGGTCCGGTGCCGTCTTCGAGCCCGGTCAACTTTGCCGAAGCGCCGTCGTCCGTGGCGGTATCGCTATCGGGCGCGCTGAGCGTACCGGTCGGGAGGGGTGGCTCAGGGCGCGACGTCGCCGGGCGGTCCTTTCCGTCGGTGCCCTGCGCCTGGCTGACCAGTCCGGCAAAGGCTTCCATATCTTCGGCTGAGGCGCCCGCACGCCCGGGCGAACGGGTGCCGGCCTCACTGGCCGACCCGCCCTGCAGGGGTGTGAACAAGCTGTCCGCGCGCATCGGGCTGAGCCCCTCCGTCCATTAGGTCGAACCCGGACGCACCGGGGTCGAGGGACGGTTCGCAAGGGTCGGGCCATTTGGAAGTTTGTCCGAAAGGCGCAATAAAACAGAGAGGTAGTTGGCTCTCGTGAAGTTGCCAATGATCCGGGCCAGGTCGAATCTTGCCGTGCGGACGGACGTTTATTGCCCGGTGGCCGCTGTGATCGCCCGGGTCCTCCACTCTGGCCCGTCCCTTGCGCCGCTTTCGAACGAACGAACGGTCGCCAATAATGAACCCTATAGATTACAGTGTCTTGACTTCGAGCCTTCCAGAAACTGCCGGGCAAATTGCGCAGGCATGCGGGAAGAGCTTGCCGGGTGACCGCCGTCAGGGGGCGCTCTGATGTCCATTTCCTCCATCATGAATACCGCGAACAGCGGATTGACGGCGGCCCAGGTTCAGCTGCGGGTCGTCTCGGACAATGTTTCGAACGTCAACACGCCCGGCTATGTCCGAAAGATTGCCGAGCAGGAGACCCTGATCAGTCAGGGCATGGGCTCGGGCGTCGAGGTCACCCGCATCCGCCTGGCAACTGACCGCTTCCTGCAGGCGGCCAGTTTTAACGCCGGTGCCGACGCCGCGCGCCAGTCCGTGCGGTATGAATTGTATGACCGGATGCAGGGTCTGTTCGGAGACCCCGGCGGCGACGGTGGTTTCTTTGCGCAGGTGGATCAGGCGTTCTCGGTGTTTGCGGCCGCAGCAGAGGACCCGGCCTCGTCTCCCCGCAGGCAGGAGGCCCTGTTCCGCGCCCAGGCCCTGTTCGACGAGGGCAATCGCATTGCCGGACAGATCCAGGCGGTGCGCGAGGACGCCGACGGCCGCATCCAGAGCGCGGTGGAGCAGGCCAATACCCTTCTGGAGCAGATCGAGGCACTCAACATCGAGATCGCCCGCTCCAGTGCTGTCGGCAGCGACGGTTCGGGCGCGGAGACAGCCCAGGCAGCCCTGATCGGGCAGCTGTCCGAACTGATGGATGTGCGGGTTTCAGCGCGTTCCGTCGGGGGTGTGTCGATCCGCACCGGGGCAGGGGTGCTGCTGGCGGGCGAGGGGCATGCCACGCTGGCGTACAATCGCGCCGGCACCGTGAACGCGGAAACCGCCTTCAACGAAATCTGGGTGACCGAACCGCGCGGCGAGAAACGTCCCCTGCTGGAGAGCATCACCTCGGGTGAGATCAAGGGCCTGATCGACATGCGCGATGTCGAGGCCCCGCAGGCGGCGGAACGGCTGGCGGAACTGCTGACCCGGGTCGCGGATGAACTGAACCGGGCGCACAATGCCAACTCGTCCGTGCCGGCCCCGACGACCCTGACCGGGCGCAATGTCGGCCAGTCGCTCGAGACCGCAGTTGCCGGTTTCGCAGGCAATACGGCGATCGCGGTGACCAATACCACCGGACAGGTCCAGGCTCGCGCCGACATTGCCTTTTCGGGCGGGACGATCACCATCAACGGCACCGCCACCACGCCGGCCGGATTTCTGGCGACGCTGAATGCCGAGCTGGGCGGAGCCGCCACGGCCAGCTTCGTTGACGGTGTGTTGAGCCTGCAAGCGACCGGGACCAATGGTGTGGTTGTCGCTGACGATCCGGCCAATCCCTCGCGGAAGATCGGGCGCGGCTTTTCGCACTTCTTTGGTCTCAACGACCTGATTTCGACGGACCGCCCGGCCCTGTACCAGACGGGTCTGACAAGCCTGTCGCCGCACGGCTTCACGGCGGGCGAGACGCTGACCCTGCGGTTTGCCGGCGAGACCGGGGCCAAGATCCGGGATGTGACCGTGGCCATCCCGGCCGGGGGCACCATGGCCGACTTGCTGGCGGCCCTGAACAATCCGGCGACGGGCGCGGGCCGCTTCGGCGCTTTTGCCCTTAATGCGACAGACGGCACGCTAAGCTTTAATGCCAACACCAGCCCGGCGCCCCACCTGTCGGTGATGGAAGATCGCACGACGCAGGTGCCGTCCGGCGTGTCGATCACCGAGCTGTTCGGGATCGGTGGCGGCGTGCGCGCCTCCCGGGCCGACGGCTTCACAATGCGCCCCGACATCCGCCAGAGCCCGGCACGGCTGGGACTTGCCCAGTTTGACTTCAGTGCAGCGGTCGGCGCCACAGGCCTGACCAGTGGAGACGGGCGCGGAGCCCTGCTGTTGGCCGATGCGGGTCAGATCAATGCAGCGTTCCAGAGCGCCGGCGATTCCCTGGGCGGACAGATTTCCGTGTCGCGCTACGCGTCCGAACTGGCCGGGGACATCGGCGGCCGGGCGTCGTTGACGAAGACGGCCCGGGACAGTGCCGTGGCCCTGCATGGCGAGGCCTCGGCCCGCCAGCGTGCCCATGAGGGCGTCAATCTGGACGAGGAACTGGTGCTGATGACCACCTATCAGCAGGCCTTCAACGCCTCGGCTCGACTGATCCAGGCGGCGCGCGAACTGTACGACACCTTGCTGGGGATGGTCTGATGAACCGCGTATCCACATTCGGGAACTACCAGTCGGCCCTGCTTGACCTGATGACCGCCCAGACCCGGGCCCAGGATGCGCAGGAGCGGGTCTCGACCCAGAAGGTCGCAACGGACCTGTCCGGATTTGGTCGGAGTTCCGAAACCCTCACGGCACTGAAATCCACCCAAAGCCGTATCCAGGGCTTTATCGACACGGGCGAGACTGTCGCTTCGCGTCTCTCCACCCAGGACCTGGCGCTGGACCGGGTGGCTGAGGGTGTGTCCGGCGCGCGCGAGGCGATTGCCGCAGCCCTTGCCAGCGGTCGCACCGACGGGCTGATGCTGGAACTGCAAGGCCACTATCAGATCACCCAGGACGGGCTGAACAGCCGCCACCAGAACCGCTATCTCTTCGCTGGCAGCCAGAGTGCCACGCCCCCTGTCACAGCCATGACCATGGCCGATCTCGCCGACCTGCCCGCCGCGTCGGACGCCTTTGCAAACGACTCCCTGAAACAGGTGTCGCGCCTCGACGAGGGGACCCTTATGGAAACCGGTTTTCTGGCCAATGAGGTCGGACAGCAGGCCTTCGACATCTTCCGTGACATCCAACTGTTCCATGAAGCGACACCTATGAACGGCGGGCTGGATGACGCGACCCGCGACTTTCTGACGGCCCAGCTTACGCGGCTGGATCAGGCGCGCGAGACGGTCACAAACTTTGGCGCACGCAACGGCTCGCTGCAGAACCGGGTCGACTCCATCCTCACGGCCCAGACCACCCAGAAGGTCTCGCTGGACGAGATGCTGTCGAAAAAGACCGATGCCGACCTGGCCCAGGCTCTCACCGATCTGGAGCTGTCGCAGGTCGCGATTCAGGCCTCGGCCCAGGTGATCAATCAACTGCGGCAGGTGTCGCTGCTGAACTTCCTGAGCTGACGGCAGCCCTCAAGGCAACCGGTCGCAGTTCGGCGCATTTGACACAGGTTCCGGCGCGCTCGGCCCGCCGGAGGGGCCGGGGTGATTTCCGCATGGGCAAATCACGGCATCCGATCTAGTTAAGGGGCCATGGCGACCGCCGATTTCGAGATTGACAGTCAGGGCGAGGGCGTTCGGCTGCGTCTGGTCGGCGACTGGACGGCTGCGGGTCTGTCGCGGCTGAGGGGGCGGCTGGGTCCGCGCCTGCACAAGGAATTGGGCGACGCCCCTGTCACGACGCTGGATTTGACAGACCTTGGCCGTTTCGACACGACAGGTGCGCTGATTCTTTCCAAGGCGGTTCACGGCACCCTGCCAGAGGGCGCATGGTCGGCCCGACCCGAGGTTGGACGGGTCTATGGCCGCGTCCAGGCGGCGGAGTGCACGGATGCGGCGCCCCTCAAACGCCCCTCGTCCCTGACCCGTGGATTCGCCAAGGTCGGCCGTGGCATGCATGACATCGGCGGCGAGGCCATCCTCTCGATGGCCTTCCTCGGTCGGTTGATCACGGCCACCGGCTCAGCCCTGAAGCATCCCGGGCGTATACGCTGGCCCGCATGGGTCAGCCAGGTTGAGCGAGCGGGCCTTGATGCCATTCCCATCATCGCGGTCACCGCCTTTTTCATTGGTGCGGTCGTCGCGTTCATCGGCGCCGATCTGTTGCAGCAGTTCGGATTTGACGTTTTCGCGGTCGAGCTGATCGCCATCTCCGTTCTGAGAGAGTTCGCCGTGGTCATCGCCGCCATCCTGCTGGCCGGACGCTCGTCTTCGTCTTTCGCGGCCGAGATTGGGGCGATGAAGATGAATCAGGAGATCGACGCCATGCAGGTCATGGGCGTCAATCCGTTCCAGGCGCTGGTCATCCCACGGCTGGCGGCGATGATCATCATGCTGCCCCTGCTGACCTTCACCGCCATGTTGGCGGGGTTGTTCGGCGGTGCACTGGTGGCCTGGAGCCAGCTGGACCTGGGCCTGTCGTTCTTTATCCAGCGGATGAGCGTCATCCCAGATATCGGCAATCACCTGTTCGTAGGCCTGATCAAGGCACCGGTCTTCGCCATTGTGGTCGCCGCGATCGGCTGCCGTCAGGGGATGGCGGTCTCGGGCGATGTGGAGTCCCTGGGGCGCCGGGTGACCGCAGCCGTCGTGCAAGCCATCTTTGCCATCATCTTCCTCGACGCCGTGTTCGCCCTGATCTTCCTGGAGCTGAACATATGACCGGGCAGACGGAGACGGTCATCGAGGTGCGGGGCCTGTTTAGCCAGTTTGGCGAGCGAGTGATCCACCAGGATCTGGAGCTGGACGTCGTGCGGGGAGAGATTCTGGGCGTGGTCGGCGGATCCGGAACCGGCAAGACGGTTCTGCTGAACACCATCATCGGCCTGAAGGAGCCCGATGGCGGCAGCGTCCATCTGCTGGGCCATGACATGGCCGGAGCGACCAAGGCGGATATGGCCGATATCGAGCGGCGCACCGGCGTGCTGTTCCAGCAGGGCGCGCTGTTCTCGTCGCTGACGGTTCTGCAGAATGTGGCCTCGCCCCTGGTCGAGCACACCGAACTGCCTCGCTCTTTGATCGAGGAGATTGCGGCGATGAAGATCGCCCTGGTCGGTCTCGGGCCGGAGTCGCATCACCTCAAGCCTGCCGAGCTTTCGGGCGGCATGCGCAAGCGCGCGGGGCTGGCGCGGGCACTGGCGCTGGATCCCGAGTTGCTGTTTCTGGACGAGCCGACGGCGGGTTTGGATCCCATAGGGGCCGCAGCCTTTGATGAGTTGATCCGGTCGCTGGCGAACGATCTGGGTTTGACCGTCTTTATGATCACGCATGATCTCGATAGCCTGTATGCCATCTGCGACAAGGTCGCGGTGCTGGCGGACAAGCACGTCGTGACCAAGGCGACTGTTTCCGAACTTGAGCGTTCGGATCATCCCTGGATCCATGAGTATTTCCATGGTCCGCGAGGGCGCGCCGCCCACAGGACCGGCTGAGGAGCCACACCGACATGGAAAGAGACGCCCATTACGCAGCAGTCGGGATCGCCACGGTCGCCCTGGCGGTGGCCCTGATCATCTTCTCGATCTGGCTGGCACGCCTGTCGTTCAACGAAGAGTACGACGTCTATGACATCGTCTTTTATGGACCGGTGCGCGGACTGTCCGAGGGCGGTGAGGTCCATTTCAACGGCATCCGCGTCGGCCTGGTGACCGATCTGCGCCTCGACCAGGAAAAGGGCGACCAGGTCGTGGCCCGTATCCGTATCGACGCCACCACACCGGTCCGCGTGACGTCGCGTGCCCAGCTGGAGCCGCAGGGCATTACCGGGCTGAACTATATCCAGATCACCGCCGGGACCGAGGGCAGCGCCCTGTTGAAGACCCAGTATCCAAACAATGTCGTGCCTGTGATCCAGAGCCAGCCCAGCCCCATTGCGGAACTGCTGTCGGGGTCCGGCACGGTGCTGGCCCAGACCGTCGATGCGCTCAACCGGATAAACCGGGTGCTGTCGGACGAGAACATCCGTTCCTTCTCGGTCAGTGTTCGTAATATCGAGGCGCTGAGCACCGAGCTGGAGGCCCGCAAGGGCATGTTCGGCGAGCTGGAACAGGCGCTGGTCCGCGCCAATGCCGCCATGGCGGAGTATCAGGCGCTGGGCGAATCCGCGCGTCGTCTGGTCGAGACCGACGGGCAGCAAGCCGTGGCCAATATGAACAGGGCGGCCGAACAGGCCGTCGAAGCGGCCGAGTCTGCCAATCGCCTGATCGGGAGTCTGGAAGGTCCGGTCAACGACTTCGCGGCCAGTGGGCTGCCGCAGCTGGAGGAGGCCATCCGTGGCCTGGACGAAGCGACGCAGTCCCTGGAAGATCTGGTCGAGGAGGTTCGCACCAGTCCGCGCGAGTTCATCTCGCGGCCGTCATCCAACGAGCTGGAGGTTCAGCCATGATCATGCGGTCAACGACGCTCGTCCGGCGGGTTCTTTCGGCGGCCTCGGGCCTGACGGCGGCTGCAATGCTGCTGGGCGGCTGTGCCCTGCTGTCGACGCCGGACCCGGTGCAGCTTTACCGGTTTGGGCCGCTGGACAGCCCCTATGTGGGCGAGCGGAACACGGCGAGTGTGCAGGTGTCGCTGCGCCGGATCGAGTTTCCCGAAGCGGTCGCGGGCCAACGCATCCTCTCGGTTACCGGCAATGAAGCGGCCTATCTGGCAGGGGCTCGCTGGGTCTCCGATGCAGACGAGTTGTATACCCAGAGCCTGGAAATGGCTTTCGGCTCCGGCGGGTCCGGCGTTCGTCTGATCGGGGGACGGGAGCTGACCCGCGCCGATGCCGGTCTCGATGTCGACATCACGACTTTTGAGACCCGCTATGCCGCGCCGGGCGCGGTGCCATCGGTGGTCATCTCGGCCCGGGCCCGCCTGCTGGCGATGCCCGAACGGACGGTCGTGTCGGAGCAAATCTTTTCGGTCAGCCAGCCCGCGAGCGACAATCGCCTGGGAGCGATTGTTTCAGCCTATGACTCGGCGACGCAGGATCTGAACCAGCAGATCGTTACGTGGGTCGAGGCCAATGCCGCCCGCGCCGCCCGCGCGGACTGACAGCTTCGGCTCGTCATCCTCCGGCTTGATCGGAGGATCGGTTCGGGCAGGCCGTTATCCCTGGCGGGCGGCACCGATCCTCGGGTCAAGCCCTAGGGATGACGAAGGTCAGCCCTTCCGAAGGGCCTCCAGCCGGGTGACCTGGGCATTGCGACGGTCCTGGGCCTGGGTGACGTCGGCCTTGATGCGGTTGAGCGTGGCCAGCAGTCGGTCCCGCAGGGCCTCCAGTTCCGAAATGTCGGGTCGCACCTTGCGCGGGCGCTTGCGGTCCAGCCCCAGTCGCGCGGTCCAGTCTTCCTGCCAGGCGTTCAGAGCCGGGGCAGCACGGCGGACGGAGGCTGCAGCCCAGGAGTCGGCGTTCTGGATGGCGCGCGCGCAGGGCAGGGCAGCGACGCCCGAGGCCCGGTGGCCGTCCAGATCGTCAAGCCTTGTACGCAGGGCCTGATGGGGATCGACGGGCGTCTCATCGCCCTCTGCGGCGACCGGGGGCGGGGTCAGTGCAGCCAGCCCGACCCGGACGTGGCCGTGAATCTCACGAACGCCTTCGCGCAGGACATCGAGCGCGCCGTTCAGCGACGCGCCGCGCGTTTCGACGCCCTTCAGTCGCTCCTCGATCTCGGCCAGCGTGTCCTTGACCGTGCGGCCAGCGGCCTGGAACGCCGCGCGAAAGCGCTTCAGGCGCCCATTCCGGCTGTCGAACAGGCCGGCCAGGCCGCGCCGGGGCTCAAGCTCGCGGGGATGCAGTCCCTCGACACAGGCGATCAAATGGTCGATGCGAGCGCTGGCTTCGGTCAGGTCGCCCGTGCGGGCCTCAGCCAGCACACGATCCAGACAGTCGCGCACGGACTGGCGCGAACGCTCGCCATAGGCGGTGGCATCCGCCTGAACCTCGGCCTGCATGGCCTGTACGCGTTCAGGATCGGGCTCCGGAATTCCGAAGAAGCGCCCGCTACCGTCAGCCATCTCATCACCCTCCACTTCGGCCTGTTCCGGCCGATTGGAGGCACTATGCCAGCGACTTGAGCTTTTCGGAAATTGTGTAGGTTGCCTCGGTCTTTGCCGCGACCTCTTCCAGCGTCACGCCGTCGGCCAGTTCGACCAGCTCCAGCCCCGTGCCGTCCGGCTTGACGTCGAAGACGCACAGGTCGGTGATGATGCGGCTGACCACGCCCGTGCCGGTCAGCGGCAGGGTGCAGGCCTTCAGCACCTTGGACTGGCCATGCTTGTTGGCGTGATCCATGACCACCACCACACGCTTGACGCCGGCGACGAGGTCCATGGCGCCGCCCATGCCCTTCACCAGCTTGCCCGGGATCATCCAGTTGGCGATGTCGCCGTTCTCGGCCACTTCCATGGCGCCGAGGATGGACAGGTTGATATGGCCGCCGCGGATCATGGCGAAGCTGTCGGCCGAGCTGAAATAGCTGGTCTCCGGGATTTCCGAGATGGTCTGCTTGCCGGCGTTGATCAGGTCGGGGTCGACCTCGTTCTCATAGGGGAAGGGGCCCATGCCCAGCATGCCGTTCTCGGACTGGAGGGTGACCTCCGTGCCGTCGGGAATGTAGTTGGCGACCAGGGTCGGGATGCCGATGCCCAGGTTCACATAGAAGCCGTCCTGCAGCTCTTTCGCGGCGCGTTCAGCCAGTTGTTCGCGGGTGCGGGGCATGGATCAGGCTCCCTCTCTCTGACGGACCGTGCGCTGTTCGATGCGCTTTTCGAAGGTGCCCTTGATCAGGCGGTCGACATAGATGCCGGGGGTGTGGATCTGGTCGGGGTCCAGCGAGCCGGTCGGCACGATTTCCTCGACCTCGACCACGCAGGCCTTGCCCGCCGTCGCCATCATGGGGTTGAAGTTGCGCGCCGTCTTGCGGAACACGAGGTTGCCGCGCTCGTCGGCCTTCCAGGCCTTGACGATCGACAGGTCGGCGACCAGCCCCGTTTCCATCACATAGTCGCGGCCGTCGAAGGTACGGACTTCCTTGCCCTCGGCCACCAGGGTGCCGACGCCGGTCGCGGTGAAGAAGGCCGGGATGCCCGCGCCGCCCGCCCGGATGCGCTCGGCCAGGGTGCCCTGCGGGTTGAACTCCAGCTCCAGCTCACCGGCCAGATACTGGCGCTCGAACTCCTTGTTCTCGCCGACGTAGGACGAGATCATCTTCTTGATCTGGCGGGTTTCCAGCAGCTGGCCGAGGCCGAACCCGTCGACGCCGGCGTTGTTGGAGATGACCGTCATCCCCTTGGTGCCGCTGTCGCGCAGGGCGGCGATCAGGTTCTCGGGGATGCCGCACAGGCCGAAGCCGCCGGCCATCACGGTCATGCCGTCGAAGGTCAGACCTTCGAGCGCACTCTTGGCGTCAGGGTAGAGTTTCCTCATCGCTTCCTCTTATTTTCATCGTCTGATGAAATTGGGTCCGTCTGTTCGGTCTCTAGTGTGACCGGTCGCGGGGGGCAACCCCGGGAGCGGTCACAGGACTGTGCCGTGGGTTACCGGGTCAGCCGGAGGAGCACCCCGGACGCGGTACCGGGCCCCCTTGAACATCAGTTTGATGGCCTCCCAGTGAATGGCGGCGATCACCTTCCAGGTCAGCAGCGGATGGGACCAGAAGGCCCGCGCCAGATTGCGGTCGTCGAGCGGGCGGTGACGGCCGGCAAAGGTCGCAGTCAGGATCGGCTCATCGCGGCGCCGCACGGCCACGGTGACGGACAGATCCTGCCCCGGCGGGCGCACGATGAAGTCATAGGTCATGCCCATGTCCATAAAGGGGCTGACGAAGAAGCGTTTGGGCGCGGTCTGCCGGCGGTCGCCGAGCTCGCCCTCGGGCCTCGCGATCAGATAGCTGTGTCGTTCGCCAAAGGTGTTGGACACTTCATAGACCAGCGCGGCCAACGCGCCGTCTGGCCGGTAGCAGAAATAGACGCTGAGCGGATTGAAGCCGTAGCCGAGGATGCGCGGCATGGTCAGCAGCCGGATCGGGCCGCCGTCAAGATCGACGCCCGCGGCGGACAGCTGATCCTCGATCTGGGCCCGCAACGGACGAGGATCGCCCTTTCGACCGTAGTCGCCCGCGTTCCAGCGCATCACCCCCCACCGCCCGGGCCGCAACCATTTCAGGCGAGACAGCTTCGCCTCCGCCGCATCGAGGTCGAGCAGCAGCATATAGACACGGTAGCGCAGCCGGTGGTGGAAGGGGCGCACCCGCCTGTGGGTGACCTCGCCGATATAGAGACCGAAGGCAGGCGGTGTCGTCACGCGGCCCTTTCCAGAGCGGAGGTCGGCGGGGGCCCGACATGGATGCGTCCGCTCTCGTTCTCGACTGACCAGGGCCGACGCAGGCCGCCCAGTTGTTCGGCCACGGCCAGGCCCGACTGTATGCCGTCCTCGTGGAAGCCTGAGCCGAACCACGCGCCACAGAACCAGACATTGCGCTGTCCCTGCAGACTCCACAGCGCCTTCTGGGCCGCCAGCGCGGCACCGTTGAAGACGGGGTGCTCATAGTCCCACTCGCCGAGGATGGTGTCGGCGGCGGGATCTAGCGCCGGGTTCAGGCTGACGAACAGCGGTGGGCCCTTCAGGCTCTGAAGCTCGTTCATCCAGTAGGTCACGCCGCCCTCGCCGGCGCGGGCGGAGTAGCCGACGTGGGTCCAGGCGGCCCAGGCCTTGCGCCGCTTCGGCATCAGGGCCGTGTCGCGATGCAGGACCGCGCGGTTGGGCCGGTAACCGATAGCGCCCAGCAGGCGGCGCTCTTCAGCCGAGGGGGCCTCCAGCAGGACCAGGGCCTGATCCGAGTGGGTGGCCAGCACCACGGCGTCGAAGCGCTCGAACCGCCCGTCGTCAAAGCGCAGGGCGGCGCCGTCGCGACCGCGGACGACGCTCTTGATGCCCGCATTGGTGACGACTTCGCCCTGGAACTCGGCCAGCAGCCGGCTGACGTACTCGCGCGATCCGCCGGTCACCGTCCGCCAGGTGGGACGGACGTCATACTTCAGCAGATTGTGGTTCATGTAGAAGCGGACGAAGGCCGCGGCCGGATAGTCGGTCATCTGGTTGAGCGTGCACGACCAGATGGCGGCCGCCTGGGGCAACAGGTGGGCGTTACGGAACAGGGGGCCATAGCCAGACCGGGTCAGATAGGCGTCCAGCGTCTCGCCGGTGCGCTCCAGCTCGGGCAGATCCTTTGGCGCCTGTTTCTGGAAGCGCAGCAGGTCGCCGATCATGCGCCAGAATCTGGGGCTGGCGTAGTTGCGCTTCTGGGCGAACAGGGCGCCGATCCCGTGGCTGGAATACTCCAGCGCGCCATCGTCGATCGACACGGCAAACGACATGTAGGCCGGCTGCGTCGGCACCGACAGATGCTCGAACAGGGCCTTCAGATTGGGATAGTTGGTCTCGTTATAGACGATGAAGCCGGTGTCGACGGCGGTACTGTGACCGTCGTCCTCAACCGTGACTGTATTGGTGTGGCCACCGATCCGGTTTTCAGCCTCATACAGGGTCACCCGATGCTGTCTCGACAGCAACCATGCGGCGGAGAGGCCCGCAATCCCCGAGCCTACGACCGCGATCCTCCGACCGGGGCCAGGCTGTGTCGAACCGAGGTCGGAATTCACCAGATGCGGGCTCATGTTCTCTCCCTGAAGCCGTCTTTGAGGCAGTTACGCGACGGGGGACAGGTCGGATGAGTCATCCAGGCTCCGGTTGAAGTCGTAAATGTCGAAAACCGGACACATCCGGGCGGAGCCTTTACGCCCGGAACAACGTTTGGTTGCCAGCTTAGCCATAGGACCGGGGCCTTTTATGAATCCAGCGACCGCCGCCATCCGCCAGCTTCAGGATGCGCCCTTTCCCGATCCGGTGACCCGCTGGGCCATCGACAGTCTGGTTTCGGAGGCGCGCAAGCGACTGGATCGCGAGGCACCGCACGACGAGGGCGCCTTTGCCCGGTCGATGGCCGAACGCCCGGTGGCCGAACACACCGACGCGGCCAATGACCAGCACTATGAGCTGCCGCCCGAATTCTTTGAGATCTGTCTGGGTGATCGGCTGAAATACTCCTGCTGCCTCTATCCGACCGGCGACGAGACGCTGGACGAGGCGGAGGTGCTGGCGCTGCGGGAAACCTGCGAGCATGCCGATCTGGCGGACGGCCAGACCATTCTGGAACTGGGCTGTGGCTGGGGCTCGCTGAGCCTGTGGATGGCCGATCAGTATCCGAATTCGCGGATTGTGGCGGTGTCGAACAGCCATGGGCAGCGGGGTCACATCGAGGCGCAGGCGCTCGCTCGCGGGCTTGGCAACCTGACGGTCATCACCTGCGACATGAATGATTTTGAGGCTCCCGCCGACGTGGCCGGACAGGTAGACCGGATCGTCTCGGTCGAAATGTTCGAGCATATGGCCAACTGGCGGGCGCTGCTGACCCGGGCGCGGGGCTGGCTGAAGCCCGACGGGCGGATGTTCATTCACATCTTCACGCACCGCGACGCGCCGTACAGGTTCGATCACACCGACAGTGGGGACTTCATCGCCCAGCACTTTTTCACCGGCGGTGTCATGCCCAGCCGGGGCC
The DNA here is from genome assembly GCA_964224415.1 of Neptunomonas phycophila. GTDB lineage: Bacteria > Pseudomonadota > Alphaproteobacteria > Caulobacterales > Caulobacteraceae > Brevundimonas. The sequence continues at coordinate 10,944 of CAXQIE010000005.1, read as the reverse complement.
TGATCCGGCAGTTCCCCGACCTGTTCGAGGTCGAGAGCGAATGGACCTGGAACGGCGAACACTATGCGCGGACGGCCCGGCACTGGCTGGCCAATATGGACCAGAATGCCGACCGAGTCGCCGAGCTGATGGCCGAAACCTATGGCGCCGATGCGCGTCTGTGGACCCGGCGCTGGCGGCGGTTCTATCTGGCGACCGCCGGCCTGTTTGGAAATGACGGGGGCCGCACCTGGGCGGTCAGCCACTATCGTCTCAGGCCCGCGGCGGGCTGAGCAGGGAGGAAGGACATGCTGAAATATCTGGCGGGCTATCTGGGCGCGGGTCTGGCGTTCGCGGCGATCGACGCCGTGTGGCTGACCACCATGACCAACCGCCTCTACAAGCCGATCCTCGGGCCGATCCTGGCGGACAAGCCGGACATGAAGGCGGCTGTCGCCTTCTATCTGATCTACATCGCGGGGATTGTATTCTTCGCCATTTCGCCGGCGCTTCGGGACGGTGGACTGGCACGGGCAGCGTTGAACGGCGCGGTCCTCGGCTTCATCGCCTATGCCACCTATGACCTGACCAATCAGGCGACATTGAATGTCTGGTCCAGTCGCCTGACCCTCATCGATCTGGCGTGGGGCACGGTCCTGACCCTTTCGGCGTCCAGCATTGGCTATCTGGCCGCGCGCTGGGCCGAGAGCCGCGCCGGCGGCTGACGCATTTTAACCTTGTTGTTCGCCACAGGCGCGCAAGTGCTGTTCTGAGCCACGGGATCGGTTAATCTGTCGGCGAGGCTCGGGCTTGAGCCGCTGTATTCGTCGGGGGACGGCGTGCGCGCTGGCATCAACGCATTGACGGTGGCCTTTGTGGTCGGGGTTCTGGCAGGCCTGCTGCTGACCCCAGACGGTCGCGCCTGGTTGAGCAACCCCACGCTGATGCTGGGCGGGCAGGCCAATGCCTCGGCCACCGCCACCGAGACCGCTGTTGCCGACGTGCCGGTCGAGGTCGAGGCTCCAGTTGTTCCCACCAGCTCGCTCAAGGCTCGCTACGCGGACGGCACCCTGACGATCGGCGTGTTCGGCGACTCCATGGCGGATGGCCTGTGGGCGGCTCTGTACCGCGATCTTGGTGATCTGGACGGCGTCGATGTGGTCAAGTTCAGCGAAGTCTCGACCGGCCTCAGCCGTTATGACTATGTGGACATCCAGGCCAAGAGCACCCGCCAGCTGTCGGAGCGCCCGGTCGATGTGGCGGTGGTCTTGTTCGGCACCAACGACGCCCAGGCGATTGTCATTGACGGCCAGATTCACCCGTTCGGCAGCGACGGCTGGAAAGCCGCCTACGCCCAGCGGGTCGACAATCTGGTCGCGCTGATGCGGTCGCGCGGGGCCGAGGTCTACTGGGTCGGCCTGCCCCGCATGAAGAGCAGCGGCTTTGACGGGCGGATGACGATCATCAACGACGTCGTCGAGGCGCGCATGACGGCGCTGGGCGTGCCGTATTTCGACACCGTGGCCCTGACCTCGAACGAGGCGGGCGGCTATGAGGCCTATCTGAGCGATGAGGACGGCCGCCGCCGCCTCATGCGCGCGGGCGACGGCATCCATATGAGCATGAGCGGCTATCTGCGCATGGCCGATCCCGTGGCCGACCGGCTTAAGGCGGACATGGGTGTGACAGAGGCCGAGGCCGCTGCGGCGACGCCCTGAGCCATGACGATCCGGGCCGCTGCGGCAGCTGTGATCGTGTCCCTGACGGTGGGCCTGACGGCCTGTCGCGCCCAGACCCCTTATCTGCCGGTCGAGCGCCCGGCGCCGGGCAAGACGGTCTGTGGCGCGCCGGTCTGCGGGGCCGAATTCCTGGCGCCTGCATTCCTGAAGCTGGAGACCGCTGATGGCACGGGCGCGGGTCGTGTCCACATCCTGCAGATCGGCGACAGCCACACGGCGGGCGACCAGATCAGCGGTCAGGTTCGCAGCCGCATGCAGGCCCGCTTCGGACGCGGCGGTCGAGGCATCCTGCCGCCCGGACTGCCTTACACCGGTTATGCCCCGCGTCAGGTGAGCGTGGCGGCGACCGGCGCCCGTTATTTGCCGGCCCCGCTGATCGCGGGCGACACGCGGGTGCCGATGGGCCTGGCGGGCGGGCGGGGGCGGCTGGAGGCCGGGGATCACCTGTCCCTCATCGTCGACCCGGGCGTGCCCCTGACCACGATCGGCGTCTGCGGTCAGGCCGGGCCGGACCGGGGCACGCTGCACATTGTGCCAGAGATCGGCTTGCCGCAGTCCATCAACTTTCGCCGGGGCACTGCCGGGCCCCTTTGTGCCGCAGTCGCCCTTTCGCCCGGTGATGCCGGCCTGACGTTGGTGGCCGCAGACGCCCCGGTGGTGGTGGACGATGTCCGGTTGTGGAGCGAGGGGGGGCTTAGCCTGTCCAATCTCGGGGTCGTCGGCTCGACCCTGATGGATCTGGAAGGGCGCGATGCGTCGACGGTCGAAGCCCAGTTGCGGGCCGATCCGCCGAATCTGATCCTGCTGGCCTATGGCGTCAATGAGGGTTTCGACGACCACTTCGATCCGCAGGTCTATGAGCAGGTGCTGCGAGGTCGGATCGCCTGGCTGCGGCAGGTGGCGCCCGAGGCCAGCTTGATGATCATCGGCGCGCCGGACGGGCTGCGCCGCGGTCAGTTGGCCACCGGTCCACAACGCTGGTCACAAAGCTGTGGCAGCGAGGGAGAATGGCAGACGCCGCCCGCCCTCGCGCTGGTCCGGGATGTGCAACGCCGGGTATCCGAAGACTTGGGTGTGGCATTCTGGGACTGGTACGGACGTATGGGCGGGGCGTGTTCGGCGGATCGACTGGCAGGCTTGGGCGATCCCTTGATGCGCGGTGACCGGGTGCATTTCACGGCGACCGGCGCCGAGTGGATCGGGGACATCCTCGCGGATGATCTGATGTCCACCTACGACGGCTGGCGTGCCAGCCGGACCGGCGGAGACTGATCAATGCTGTTTCCGACGCTCGCCTTTGGCGTCTTCTTCCTGTTCGTCTATTTCACCTCGTGGTCGCTGGACCGTGAGAACGGCCGCCGCAAACTCTTCCTGCTGCTGGCCAGCTGGTTCTTCTATGCCCAGTGGGACTGGCGGTTTGTCGGCCTGCTGATCCTGTCGGCGGCGCTGAACTGGGGCGTGGCTGCCCTGATCTCCCGCAATGACAGTTCGGCCCGGCGCAAGTGGCTGGTGGCGCTCGGGGTCCTGCTCAATCTGCTGATCCTCGGCTTTTTCAAATACTACGGCTTCTTCATCGAGCAGATGGCGGACCTGCTGACCCGGGTCGGTTGGGAGCGGGATCTGCCACTGTTGCAGGTGGTGCTGCCGGTCGGGATCAGCTTCTTCACCTTCCAGGGCATCAGCTATGTCGTGGACGTGCATCGCCGAACGACCAAGCCGGCCGACAGCCTGCTCGACGTGATGTTGCTGATGAGCTTCTTCCCGCAACTGGTGGCCGGCCCGATCATCAGGGCCTCTGACCTGTTGCCGCAGTTTGCCAGATCACCGCGTCTGACGCGCGAGGCGGCGACGCTGGGTCTGCTTCTGATCGTCTGGGGGCTGTTCAAGAAGACGATCATTGCCTCGGAGCTGTCCGTCAATCTGGTCGATCCGGTCTTCTTTGACCCGTCAGCCTACGGGGCGTTAGACATCGCCGCAGCCGTGTATGGCTATGCGGTTCAAATCTATTGCGACTTCTCGGCCTATTCTGACATGGCCATCGGGACCGGCCTGCTGCTCGGCTATTCCTTCCCGCGCAACTTTGACCAGCCCTACCGGGCGTCCTCGATGCAGCAGTTCTGGCGCCGCTGGCATATCAGCCTGTCCAGCTGGCTGCGCGACTATCTCTATGTCCCACTGGGCGGAGGCAAGAAGGGCCTCTGGTCGTCCAGCCTCAATGTGATGATCACCATGTTGCTGGGAGGGCTGTGGCACGGGGCTGCCTGGACCTTTGTTGCCTGGGGGGCACTGCATGGCGGGGTTCAGGTGATCGAGCGGCTGGGCCGGGCCGCCTTCGGGGGGCGCAAGGTGATCCCGACGGTGGTCGGCGTGCTGGTCACCTTCCACATCGTCTGCCTGGGCTGGATCCTGTTCCGGGCCGAGACCTTTGAGCTCGCCTGGGCCATGATTGAGGGGCTGGGGCGGATGGCGCCGCTGGCCGTGACCACACCCTTCATGCTGGGCCTGATCGTCATCGGTCTGGGAATGCATTGGCTGCCGCCACGCGCGGCCGAGGGGCTGGCGCTGAGGCTGAAGGCGGCGCCATCGCTGACGCTGGGCCTGCTGGTCGGAGCGGCCTTCCTGCTGGTTGAGGCCATGCGCCCGGACGGCGTGGCCCCCTTCATCTATTTCCAGTTCTAGGGGAGGGTAGAGCACCATGGCCGATCATCCCGACGACCCCAATAATCCTCACGACCCCCGGGATCCCGTCGATCCGTTCCCGACGGATTTCCCCCAGCCACCGCCGTCGCGCTTCCCGCCGGTTGGGCAGGAGGTCATGCCACCGGTCGAGACCCCGGCCCCGCCGCCGGTGGATCCGGTCGATCCGCCCAGCGACTGGAATGCCGGCGCCGATGCCCACGACCTGCCGCTGGAGACGAAGCGGCCCAGCCGGCTGAAGATGCTGGGGCAGATGGCCTTTCCGCCGCCGCCGCCTGCCGATGAAGAGACCCTGGCCGCCCGCGATCGCCGCTGGACCAGCCGGGTGATCGTGATCGTGACGGCCCTGATGCTGGTGTTCAACGGGGCCTCGATCCAGAACTGGGCGCGGCAGCAGGCGCCCAACTGGTTCACCGTCACGGTGCAGCAGGTTGCCGATGTCTGGATGGCCCAGGTCTCGCAACTCGGCGCCGACCAGCCGCGCCAGGCCATCCGCGACGCCTATCAGGACGCCCACGACGCCCGCTTTCCGGGGCAGGACCCGGTCTGAGGCAATCGCGCGCTTGACCCGCGCGACCCCCGGCCCCTAGCTTGCCGCGCCCTCACAGTCGGGGGGCATTATCGGGGTGGATCACATGCGGCGTCGTCATTGGATGAATGGACTTTCGGCTCTGGCGGTTATGACCGCCGTCCCGGCGATGGCGCTGGCCGCGATGGCCCCTTCGACCGTGCTGGCCCAGGCAGCCGCCACCGACCCTGTTGTCTATCAGCAGCCCCCGGCCCCGATCGCCCAGATCCTCGACACCCTGCCCAGTCCAGCGCCCAGCCTGAGCCCGGACAGCGACACCCTGGCCCTGTTTGATCGCTCGAATCTGCCGCCGATCTCGGAGCTGGCCGAGCCCATGCTGCGGCTGGGCGGCTATCGCATCAATCCGCGTAACACCGGCCCGGCTAACAGTCGGGTCAGCTGGCTGACGGGCCTTAGCCTGAAAGGGCTGGATGGCGCCGAGGCGGAGGCTGTTGAGCTACCCGAGGGTGCTCGTTTCACCTCGCCCAGCTGGTCGCCGGACGGGAACGGCATCGCCTTCCTGATGGATGAGCCCGAGGGCCTGGCCTTGTGGGTCGTGGATGTCGAAAGCCGCGAGGCGCGACGCCTGACCGCCCCTGTGATCAATGCGGCCGCCGGCACGGGTATCGACTGGCTGCCTGACAGCTCCGGGCTTCTGGTCCGGGCCATCCTGGAGGGCCGCGGCGCCGCCCCCGACGTGACCCGTCCGCCGTCCGGCCCGATCGTCGAGGAAAGCATGGGACGCGCGGCGCCGGTCCGCACCTATCAGGACCTGCTGTCCAGCCCGGGCGATGAGGCCCTGTTCGACCACTATTTTACCAGCCAGCTGATGCTGGTGCCGCTGGACGGCCCGGCAAAGCGGATCGGCCAACCCGGCGTGATCCTGGATGCCTCCCTGTCGCCGGACGGGCGCTTCATCCTGCAGAACGTGGCCAAGCGACCCTACAGCTATGTCGTGCCCGCGCGCCTGTTCCCCGCTGATGTGGTGGTCACGGACCTGAACGGTCAGCCGGTTCATCGGGTCGCTGACCTGCCGCTGCGGGACAATGTGCCGACGCCGTTCGATGCCGTGCCGACCGGCCCGCGCTCGGTCCAGTGGCGGGCCGATGCCGACGCTACCCTGGTCTGGGTGGAGGCGCTGGACGGGGGTGATCCCGCCAACGAGGTCGCCGCACGGGACCGGGTGCTGATGCTGGACGCGCCCTTCAGCGGTTCGCCGACCACCCTGATCGACCTGCCGGAGCGTTATGCCGGCATCCAGTGGGGCCGCGAGGATATCGCCCTCGTCAACACCCGCTGGTTCAACACCCGCCACGAGATGCGCTTTGTCGTTGATCCGTCCAACCCGGGCGAGGGGCGCAAGCTGATCGATCGGAACTATCAGGATCGCTACAATGATCCCGGTTTCCCGGTGATGGAGGACAATGGTCGTGGCCGTTCCGTGATCCAGTTCGCGAACAATGGCTCGGCCATCCTGATGTCGGGGCAGGGGGCGACGCGGGAAGGCGCCTATCCCTTCCTCGCGGCCATGGACCTTGGGACCGGCGAGCAGACCGAGCTGTGGCGCTCGGCCCCGGGTGAGTATGAGACCCTTGTCGGCATTCTGGACGACGAGGGCACCCGCCTGGTGACCCGCCGCGAGACCCTCACCGAGCCGGCCAATATCCAGCTGCGCGACCTGTCGGACGGCAGCCGCACGGCCCTGACGGCCTTTCCTGACCCCGCGCCGCAACTGGCCGATGTCACCCGCCAGCTGATCACCTATGAACGGGCCGACGGGGTGCAGCTGTCGGGCACGCTCTATCTGCCGGCGGGCTATGACAAGGATCGTGACGGTCCCCTGCCGCTGCTGATGTGGGCCTATCCGGCCGAGTTCACCGATGCCAGCGTGGCGGGGCAGGTGGTCGATACGGCCAACCGCTTCGTACGTCCGGGCGGCTCCAGCCACCTGTTCCTGCTCACCCAGGGCTATGCCATCCTGGACAACCCCTCCATGCCGATCATCGGCGTCGACGGGGCGGAGCCCAATGACACCTATATCGAACAGCTGTCGGCCTCGGCGTCGGCGGCCATCGACGCTGTGGTCGAGATGGGTGTCGCCGACCGCGACCGGATTGCCGTCGGCGGCCACAGCTATGGCGCCTTCATGACGGCCAATTTGCTGGCGCACACGGACCTGTTCCGGACCGGCATCGCGCGCTCGGGGGCCTACAACCGGACCCTGACCCCGTTCGGCTTTCAGGCCGAACAGCGCACCTACTGGCAGGCCGGCGACACCTATACGGAGATGTCGCCCTTCACCTATGCCGATCAGGTCAATGAGCCCATCCTGCTGATCCACGGCGAGGCGGATGACAATTCGGGCACCTTCCCGGTCCAGTCCGAGCGCTTCTACGCCGCGCTCAAGGGCCACGGAGCGACGGTTCGTTATGTCGTGCTGCCGCTGGAGGCGCACGGCTATCGCGCGCGGGAGTCCGTCGGTCACACCCTGTGGGAAATGACCCGCTGGCTGGATCAGTACGTCAAGAACGCCGGCCCGCGCGACTAGGGGCCTGCCGGGGCGCATACCGTCAGCTTTCAACAGGTGTGCGGCGGCGGCCGATCATTCCATGCTCTCTCATTGACAGGGAGGCTGAAATGACAGTTCACTCGTATCTGAGGGCGGGCGCGGCGGCGGTCGGCATGGCGGTGGCCCTGTCCGGCTGCATGTCGCTGATCACCGGCGGCGATCTGATCCGCGACGGGGAGCGGATGGCGCGCTTCACCTTCGAGAACCGGTCCGATGGCCAGCCGTTTGACACCATCCTGATCTCGACCTGCCAAGCCTCGTCCTATGGTCTGGACCGTTTGCCCGAGGGGGTAGTTGTTCGTCCGGGTCAGTCCCACAGCTGGGACGTCTCGGCGGGCTGCTATGACGTCATGGCCGGCAATGTGGGCGACGGCTCCACGCCCGGCGAGCGGATTAGGATTCCGCCGCGCACTCACTTCACCCTCTATTACGACGGAAAGGGCACCTCGCGCGAAGAGGTGCGCTGAGGCATCGATCCGACGAAACGGCCGCGGGATCCACAATGCCTTTGAACAGGTTCGCCCGGGGGCATAAAGGAGGGGGATGGCATTTGAACCTGTACCGCTCCAGTCGCTGGAGCGCGGCTATCTCAGGGTCTTGCGTATCCGATCAGCCCTTGGCTGGTTGATCGCATTGGCGGTGGCGACGGCCGTGGAGGCCGTGCTGTACTGGCAGGCGAACATGCTGCCCGGTGTCGTGGCGGGCCCGGTGGGTGTCCTCGGCGTGATCTCGACGATCTTCTTCGTACCGCGTCGCTGGCGTCGCTGGGGCTATGCCTTCACCGATCGGGAGTTGCACGTGGCCCACGGCTGGCTGACGCGCGTTCACACGGTGGTTCCGGTCGCCCGGGTCCAGCATATCGACGTGAGTCAGGGGCCGCTCGAGCGAAGTGCCGACGTTGCGACCCTGATCCTGCATACGGCTGGCACCGAGAACAGCCTGGTGGCGCTATCTGGTATCAGTCGCCGTCGGGCGGAGGAAATCCGGGATGTGATCCGCGGCCGGATCAGCGACGCGCCCTGGTGAACGCCGCGGACGCATCAATTGCCACTGAAGTCATGCCGCCAAGGCGGCTGGACCCACGCACCATCCTGGTTCAGTCCCTGCGGGGCGCTCCGTCCCTCGTGTTCGGTATTCCCGTCGTACTCGCCTGGTCGCGGGGCGAAGGCATAGCTCTGGGGGCCCTGTTTATCGGGATGTCGCTGCTGGTGGCCATCGCCCTGATCTCCGCCTGGCTGCGTTGGTACACCTTTACCTATCAGATCCTGCCCGGGCAGATCGTCATCGCGCGCGGCCTGATCAAGCGAACTCGCCGGTCAATCCCTGCCGAGCGCATTCAGGACGTTTCGATCAAGCAAGGACCCTTGTCCCGGGTCATCGGGGTTGCGGAAGTCCGCATCGAAACCGGCGGCGGGGAGGCCGACGAGGGCCGGCTGGTCAGCGTCAGTCTCCCTGAAGCGCACAGGCTCCGCGAGGTCATCCGCAGCATTCGGGTGGGCGGGGCCGGTGCCGAGGCCAGCAGCGAGGACGGCATGGCCGATGCCGAGGCCCTGCTGTTTCATATGGGAATGCCGCGCCTGCTCTTCTCAGGAGTGTTCAACTTCTCGCTGGTCTGGATCGCGGCCATTTTCGGGGCTTTGCAGTACCTCGAACAGGTACTCGGCTATGGCTGGGACCGGTGGCGGGAAGTGGTCGGCGTGGCCGAGCAGGCGATTCAGTCGCAGCTCAACGGAGTGGTTCTGCTGAGTGTCGCGGCCTTCGCCATAGCCCTCGGACTGCTGGCCGGGATCACCCGAACGGTGCTTCAGAACTTTGGCTTCACCCTGACCTATGACGAGGCGCGGTTTCGCTATCGACGGGGTCTGTTGACGCGGAACGAAGTGGTGGTGGCCAAGCGCCAGATCCAGCTGGGCCTTGTCGAACGCGGGGCCGTGAGCGGGAGTCTAGGCTGGTCCGCGCTCAAGGTTCAGACGCTTGGAGGCGGCGACCAGGTTTCGGGCCGTCAGGAACTGGCCCCGTTTGCGAGGTCTCATGAGCTGGCCCCCATAATCGCCCTTGCCGGGCTTCCCTCGTTTGATCGTTCGCGCCTGAAGGCCGTCTCCGGGTGGCATATCCTGCGCGGCCTCATCGGGATGGTGGTGCTCCCGACGGTGATCGTGCTGGTGGTGTCGCTCTTCTACCCGATCGCCGCGCTGCTGCTGGTCGCAATGCCCGTGATGCTCGGGGTGGCCTTGCTGCGCCGCCGTCGTCACCGGTATGGGCTGGCTGCGACCAGCCTGCAGGTGACGCGCGGCGTGCTGGTGCGGCGCGAATGGACGGTGCCGTACGGCAATGTCCAGTCCGTCACGGTGCGCCGTGGGCCCTTTCAGAGACTGGTCGGCATCGCAACTGTGCGGATCGACACCGCGGGGGGCAGCGGGATCAACGGCCCACACGTCCATGACATTGAGGACGCCCGGGCGGAGGCACTTGTGCGCGACCTGATCCAGCGCGTGGAAGCCCTTCGGACCTCGACCGATACCGACCCGGCGTAGGGCGGAAGACGCTTGCCCGGCGCGGATTGGCCTCGGCTGCGCCGGACAGCTTGCCCGCCGCGAGGCCTCTAGAGCGATGTCCTTAATGGAGAAACGATGGTGGGTGATGTAGGGTTCGAACCTACGACCCGCTGATTAAGAGATAGCTGGTAAGGGGCGTCAGGAGGCTCAGACCCTACCTCCGCATAGTGATATAGCCCCTAAACTACCGCGTGTTCAGCAATTTTCTCAACCCCGCCTGCAACGGTAAACTTTCTTGGCCGTGACCTCGGCGTGACCTTTGGAGCCCATGGTGCTAACCGTCAGGTCACGCCTCCCTTTCACAGGTCACGCCTATGCCAACTGAAATCCTCGACGGGAACACCATCAGGAAGGCCGCTCGCATCGCCAGTGACGGCGACAGCGAGATCTACCGGGACGCGACAATGCCCGGTCTCGCGATCCGCGTGCAGTCAGGAGCCGCCGCTTGGTACCTGATCACGCGGGTGAAAAAGATTGCCATCGGCCCGCTGTCGGCGTTCGACGCCGCGGACATCCCGGAGCTGCGCAATCTGGTCGCTCGCGCTCGTGGCATGCTCACCGAGGGCAACGACCCATCAGCAATGCTCAAGGCGTCCGTCGCCCACCGCTCCGTCGACGCCTCGACAGCCCAGGCGGCGGCGGCGGCGGGAACCGTCATGAGGTGGGAAGGCATGCGCGACGCCTACCTCGCCTGGTGCAAGGGCCACCGTTCGCCAGACACACATCGAGGCTACCGCTCCGCCCTCGGTGCGGTCCCGGGCTCGCCACTTGAGGCGGACTTCAAGTCGATCGCCGGGCGCCCAGTGACGCTGATCACCACGCACGACCTCAGGCTCG
>CAXQIE010000004.1:0-8716 GCA_964224415.1 Neptunomonas phycophila | reverse complement strand
TGCCGAAAGCGGAGCATGGCCCCGTTCTCGTCGTCGGAAGGGCAGGTGTGAGTTCTCGACCCTGTTGTTGGCCCACCGTCCGACCTCCTGCTTTTCGGCGTTGCCGAGCTCCTTCATTGCAGCCTTGCAGGAGCGCAGGCCGTCGGTCGTGATGGCCTTCGCGCGACCATGCCGCTTCATGAGTTTCTTCATGAACTTCAGCGCGGCCGGCTCGTCCCTGGTCTTGCTGGCAAAGGACTCCAGCACCTCGCCCTCGTGATCCACCGCCCGCCAGAGGTAGTGCATCTCGCCGTTGATCTTTACGTAGACCTCGTCGAGATGCCACCGCCAGTGGGTGTAAGCGCGCATCTTCTGGACCCGCTTCCTGCGGATCTCCGCGGCGAACATCGGACCGAACCGGTTCCACCGGAGCCGCACCGTCTCGTGGCAGATGTCGATGCCGCGCTCGGCCAGCAGTTCCTCCACGTTCCGGAGCGACAGCGGGTATTTCACGTACATCATCACCACCAGGCGATGACCTCGGGCGAGCTGTCAAGGTAACGGAACGGGCTGGTCGATTTGGCCATGCCGGAGACGCTAGGTGTCCCCGACGTCACCGGCAATCAGTTTGGGCTGACAACGCCGCTTACGACCCTTAGCTGACATTTCCTCAGGCCTCATACGCCTCAGTCAGAGCCAGAAGGGTCTGGCCAGTCCAACGCAAACCTGTCTCTAGGGGCCACCCCGCGGGATGCCGATGTGAGGGGCGACGAAGCAGGCCACGACGCCGAACCTGTGGAAATTGCCGGTGCCGCCGGTGATGGGTACGGGCCCACACCGAACCCAGGCATGGGCCGCGAGTTCCCCCGGTTTGTCAGGCGTCGACATCGAGGCGCCGAGGAATGCGGCATAGGGGACGTTGAAGGCGCGGCACAGCGTGACCGCCGCCATGGCCTGCGGCAGGCAGTCCGCGCGGAAAGGCGCGAACCTCGCTGCCGTCGTGACCGCACGGCCAATCAGTCGGGCGCGTCGCAGTTGGTTTGCATCGGCGATGGGCAATAGAGCTGCCGCCTCGAGGCTACTCCCCATCAGAGGGGCGAGCCGACGGAACGACACGACGACCAGCAGGCCCGACGCCACACCGATCAGGACCCACGCCACGGGCGTCAGGAGCTTGAACCCCAGCGGCCACCGCCAGAAATGTATTAGCCGGCCCAGACACCATCCTCCCGCTCTGTCGCCCCTACCAGAGTGTCACGCGGTCGAAAAGGTGACCTGTGGCCAGCTCAGGGTGAGACCACGGGCTGCTACATGGGGCGAAAGTGACAGGTCGTTTCCGTCCAGCCTCCGGATTTCAGTGGGCGGTGCGGGCAGGGACAGGCTCGAGAGGGGTCGGTACCCGCGATCGAGGAGATGAAGGACGGCCGGCTCGCCGTCCCGGTTCTCCCTCTCGGAAAAGGTCGACCCGCCCACGGCGATCACATCCTGGCCGACAGCCAGCCCTCGTGTCATCAGGTTTGACACTTTGGCCTGCATACCCGTCGTGCTGATCAGGGTGCCTTCCAGCGAGCCGCAGGACAGGATGGAGCCGTCTTCGAGAAGCCCCAGATTGTGACATCCTGTGCCCGCCATCGACCTTCGCTCCAGAACATTCCAGGACGCGTCCAAGAGGGCGATCTCGCTGGGCCGACCTGTCCGTCCGAAGTCATTGTGCAGGAGCAACAGGCGTCGGTCGTCACAGGCCAGGACCGAGTTGAAGTGGACATAGTCCGCCGTGCCGGACTGCTCGCGAGTGAAGGGGAAGGGCTGGAATTCCTTCACGGTGGCGTCGGGAGCAATCTCCAGAATGCGCTGACGATAGGTGTCGACGACGACCAGGGTGTCGCCGATCAGGTCGATCTGGTGGCAACCGTTATCGAGGCCGCTCACGAACACCTCCGTATCCGTGATCCGGGCGTCGTTCACACGCAGACGGACGATCCGGCCCATGCGGGTGGGAATGCGGGGGCGGTCGCAGGCCTCGAACGCGAGAATGTCGCTGCCGTCCATCGTCAGGCCGTAATATTGGCCGTGGGCGATCCGCCTCCAGCCCTCGGTACCGGCGGCCAGCAGGCCCTGGCGGGTCGCGATGATGTAGTCGCAATCGTTCAGATCTCGCGTGACGAGCCGCACGTTGCCGGACGCATATGCCCGCTGTGCGAGCGCCAGCGCGAGTCGGCGATCACTAGCGAGGGCGTTGTCTGTTCTGTCCACGCTTGTCCATTCGTCGCTGTGCCAGCCCGCGCCGCCACGCTAGAAGTGGACGGGCCGGGGCAACTCTGGCCCAAGTTTCAAACCAATTGTCGAGGCGTTCCGCAAGCACCATGACCTCAGTGGCCTCGACCACACCGCGCCTCGGGCCCTTCGAAACGGTTCTTCCCCCGGTGGACGCCGCGCAGGAGGCGTTTGCCACATCTCGTGCTCAGGTGTGGCCCGATGCTCTTGATCGTCGGCTGCTGACGTCCGTCATGGGGCTGTGTGAACGCGCCTCCTTTGCGTCGGATACGGTGGAAGGCCTCGGCCACAGGGAGATCGAGCGTCCGCCGCTGGCCAGCACCGCTGTTCTTCTCATGCTGCGACGGCCGCCTCTATATCGGTGGTTGGAAGAGGTCACCGGGTGCTCGCCCATTGCCGACGTAGAGGGGCGGGTGGTGCGGACCTGGCCGCGACCCGGGGATGAACTGGACTGGCACGACGATCTGAACGGCGAGCGCCGTCGGCTCGGCATCACCATTGCGCTGGGGAGCGAGGCCTACGAGGGCGGCGTCTTCGAAATGAGGGCGCGGCCGGGCAAGGAGCGCCTGATCCAGTTCCGCCACGAGGTCGCGGGAACCGCGCTGGTGTTCGAGGTGTCTTCGCGATGCGAGCATCGCGTCCATCCTCTTGTCGCAGGAGGGCCGCGTCAGGTGTTCACAGGCTGGTTCCTCGGGTGAAGAACGGTCTCTACGCTCTTGCCTCGCTGGATGGCGCGCCTTTGGAACGACGTCACGTCGGGCCCCTGTTCTCGGGCTTTTCGACCAAGCCTGACAGCACAGGCGGTTTCGCAGCCCTTGCGTCTGACCCCCATCCGGACGCGGCGTCGCGCCACGATGACGGCCCGTGCACCGACCTTTTCCTTGGACACATTGATGAGCCCGGCGAGATGCGTCGGCGTCTGGGTCTGGCTGCGGATGCGAGCCATGCTGAAGTCGCGGGTGCCGCGCAGGGGCGCTGGGGCGTCGAGGCGGCAAGGGAACTGGGCGGCGAATGGACCCTGTTGCGATGGAACGGTCGAACGCGGACCCTGGTCCTGCTGATGTCGGAGTGCCTGCGCGACGACGGCTATTTTGCGGTGTGGAAGGGGCAGGTGGCGATTGCCCCCGAGCTGGTGCGACTGGCGAAGCTGGACGGGATCGACGGCAGCTTCGACCCGGATGCCCTGATCCGCGTGATGGGGCGGTATCCGCTGGACCGACCCCTCGGCCATCGTACCTTTGTCAGGGGCGTGCAGCGGCTCCTGCCGGGGGCGCAGGTGACGATCGGCCAAGATGGCTCGCGAACCGCGACACTGCCCGCGCCCGATGCGCCGACCCTCGACAGCCTGTCATTTGACGAGGCGGTGCACGAAGTCGAAGTCCTGCTTCGGCGAACCGTGAGGCGACGTCTCTCGGACGGCCGCGACGCCGCCTTCATGCTGAGTGGAGGGCTCGACTCCAGCCTGCTGGTCTGGATCGCGTCGGAGGAGCGCCAGCCGGGGCAGAGGCTGCACCTTCTGTCTTCGGCGGCCCCGGCAGAAAGCGGAATCGCTGACGAGGTCGAATGGGCCGCCCTGGTCGCAAATCACCTGGGATTGCCCTTGATCCCTGTAACGCCAGCACAGGATGCCGACCCCTACGCCCCAACGGAACGGATGCTGGCCGGTCGCGAAGGCCCTCTCATGTCCCCGCGGCATTATCTGTACCAGGCGCTTGAGGAGGCGGCCTTCAGGGCGGGGGCGTCGACCCTGTTCGACGGCGTTTACGGCGAGCTGACGGTGAGCAATCCCGGGACGGGTGTTGCTGCGGCCATTCCCTGGAAGCGACGACTGGCACGACGGCTGAGGTCGGATCTGACGTTTTTAGGCAGGGCGAGCGGGGTGACGTCCGCCCCGTCCCTCGTCCGCCTGTCCGCAAGGTTGCTCAAGGTAGTCGAGGGGCTGTCGACAACCGGTCGGGAGGTCAGGCCACAATCTAGGAGCGAGGCCGGTCCTTTCGGTTACGCGGCGGGATGGGACAAGAGTGCATGGTCCCCGACTGTCATTGGCGACCCGGCAGTGCGATATGTCATGCCGTTCCGGCACCCGGAACTGCTGGCCCGCTTTGCCTCACTGCCCGCTGAATACGCAAATTATGGCGGCGTGCCGCGGGCGATCGGGCGCGCCATTCTGCGAGATCGGCTACCGGATCGGATCGTCTCACGAACGACGAAAATGCCCTTTTCGCCCACTTATCCGTTGCTGCTGGCAACCCATGCAGAGATCGCCCGCGAAAGACTTGCGGCCCAACGCGCGGCGGGAGCCCATGAGTGGCTCGATCTGGACTGGCTCGACCGGGCGCTGGGCGATCTTGCCCTTGGAAGGGCTGCGCCTACCACCCGGCTGTTCAGAATTCAGGCCACGGCCATGGCAGCAGAGTTCTTCCGCTGGTGGCGGGATCAGACGATCTGAGGCCAGTGATCAGGAGCGGGTGCAGTCAGGAAAAGCGCCGCCGTCGCCGCCGACGCCCGGGAAGCCGGCTGTCTCGGTCACTTCCAGCTCGGAGATTTCCGGTTCGACCCACTCGCGTTGGCCATTGGCGGCGGAAGATTTGACTTCAGTCATTCGACTTCTCCTGTCGATAAAAACACAAGCCTGAACAGACGTCTCAGGCGACCTGTTCAACCAGCTGCAGGCCGACCATTCGGTCCAGAAGCTGGATGATGGACTGCTTACAATGAGCCGGATCAACTGCAAATAGTTTTGTCATGGCTTCGACGAGCGCCGTTTCCTCAACCGGCGATTCCAGTAGGCGCCAAGCTTCGGCGGCCGTGTCGTTCAGGGAAATGTAGCGACCGCTTTCGAGGTCCAGCATGACAAGGTGATCCTCGACCTCGGTACCGACCCAGTTTTCACGACGTTTCCAGGTGGCCATGCCACGGTCTCCCTTCGTTGCGGTCATGGCATCCAAGCCCGGACCCCTACCACCGCGATCCTGAGGCGGGCTGCGATGTCACCCAGAGGTCCGATAAAGTCAGCCTCGGTTCCGAGCAACCGGAGAATTCGCGGCCGGTGACGGTGACGCAGAAGGCTCGCGAGAGCTTCGACGCCCGTCAATCTGCGCACAGGGGAGTCGTCATTCCCAAGGATAAGCATCGACGTCACCGGGAGTGCTTTCAGCTGCTGTTCCGGGGGCACAGAAACAAGCGTACGGCTATCGGCAGCGTCGTGCGTCCGGATAAACATGCCGCCCGGAAGCCCGCTGGCAAGCAACTCTCCGTCCTGGAGGTACACCCGCGCGGAATCGTCGGCGATGACCCGTGCATTCCGACCCACCGCCCTCTGTAGTCGCGACGATTTCCCGGATCCCGAGGCCCCCACGAACATCAGCCCCGCATTTTGACCCGGTCTTGCGATCGCCGAGGCGTGCAGGACAACGTCCCCTCTTGCCCAGATCAGGCTGGGCAGGACGGTCGCCACCAGCATCTCGCCTATGGGCGCCTCGTCGGCGCCGTCCTCGGGCGTGACGGTCACCCGGCTGCGGTCCTCAAGCGTGTAGCGGGCGACGCCCGGCATGACGAACTCGAACAGATCGGCATGCCGCGCCCTGTACGGACCCCAGGCAACGGTTTCGGTCCATGGTCGTGGTTGCCCGAAGGCAATCTCGATGTCCACAGAGCCTCCACTACTCGCCCGCATGGCGCCGGGCAGGGGGCATTCCGTGCGGACAGAAAGGCCGAAGGCGGTGCACAGCATGCGGAGGTCAGCCGCGCAGGACGTCAAAGGCCAGGCAGATCCGGCGGCCTTCGCCCCCGTGGGCAAAGGTCCGATGATAGGCGTGAGAGGGGAACAGCATCATGAGACCGGCTTCGGGCCGGATCAGGGTCTGGCCGAATTCCCGGGCTGCCTCATCCCCCACCAGATCCTCGGGAAGGCCGAAAGCAATACAGCCACCGGGCCCGCTGCCGGAGGTGATGCTGTCCGGGACGTCGACGTAGTAGACGCCGCTCATCCAGCCGTTCTGGTGGACGTGCCATTCCTCGTATCCTTCGCCGTCGGTGATGACACACCAGTTGTGCAGGATGCCACGGGCCGGTCGCCCCTGAACCCACACTGACTCTTCCTGATCCAGACGCTGCACATGGTCGATGACAGCCTGCTGGATCAGGTCCTGCAGGGCCGGGATGGCCACGGATGAGGCGAACGCCGGCTGATCGACGCGCCAAGTCTTGCTGGACGCAGTGCCATAGCGGTCAAAGCGAATGTCGGGGTGCCGCTCCAGTTCGTTCCGCACATCACGGTTCAGCGCCGCAAGGTCCGGCCATCCGGCGGGCGCCGCTGGACGTGACCGATGCAGGAAGCGCTCCAGATCGACGACCTTGCGGGCCTCATCGAACTGTCCCTGACCGACCAGCGCCAGCACCTTGCCTGCCAGAACCCGGGAGTGCGCGACGCCCCGGCCGATCAGATGGTCGGCCGTGTCGAGGGCCGAGGCCGTCGATCCGGACGCAAGGTCGAGGGCAGCCAAGCGCTTGTAGGCATTGGCATTGGACGGGTCGGAATCTAGCGCTTCCATCAGGGTCGTCCGGGCGTCTTCTCGCCGTCCCTGACGGACCAAGGCCTTGCCCAGCACGGCAAGCACCTGGGCCCGGTCCCGGGGTTCGACCGCGAGGGGCAGGGCCAGACGCGCCATACGCTCGGCCAGGCGATCGTCCTCCGGGGTTTCCCTGGAAATGTGGCACTCGGCCAGCATCGTCGCCCAATGGGCGTCGGGGGCTTCGTCCCAAAGCTGTCGGTAAAGCGCGATCGCCTCGTCGAACCGATCCTGAATGAAGTGCAGGCTGGCCAGCCGCCCTCTGAGGGTGATGGACGATGGCTTGCCGGCGACCGCCTTGCGCAGCAGGTCCACCTCGTGGGCCTTGGCCAGCGGAAGCGGCGGTTCGATGTCCAGCGAAAATGTCGTCACAGCGTCAGTCATTCCCCAAAGCGGGGGCCGTGTCCATCGGCGTTCGAGAGCGCCGACATCAGTTGATCCACTTTCTCGTTGATCGAGATGTCCGGCCGATCCTTGGCGCCCGGCAGGGTGAGCATCGTGACATTTCGGGACGCGAAAAACAGCGATGCGAGGCGGGTCTGCCGATGCGGCAGGACCTGCATCCACTGTGGGCGGAAGAGCTGCCTGCTCAGGGCTTCACTTGCCCCCGGGAGACCACCGGATACGGCTGACGGCTGGAGCAGGACCAGAGAGGAAAGAGGCACGGTTTGGGTCGGATCGACCATGGGGGCAGGGTGCAACTGCTTGATCTCTGCGGACGGGGCGCCGTCCGGGAACAGGCGGATGGCGGGGCGCCCGGGCAAGAGCACCGGCGTGCCCCCGTCTGCCACGGGCTTCATGACGCTCAGGTCGTCGGACACCAGCTTGCCGCCGCGCCGCACAAGTGCATCACAGAGTGTCGACTTCCCGGCGCCCGAAGGGCCGGCGAGCAGCACCGCCTGGCCACCGATTTCCACGGCCGAGCCATGCAATGGCACCAGGCCGCGCCAAGCCAGAATGATGGCGACGACCGTCCCGAAGAAGGCTGCGGGCACGGCGTCGTCGCTCGGCGAGGCCCAGTCCACCCGCTCACCGCCAAAGACGTCGAATGTCGCGTCGCCGAAGCTAAAGCGGGCGCCATCGGCGAAGACCTCGCCGTTGTTGATGGGCGTGCCTCCGGGGCGATCCTCAAGGCGAGGGAAGCGCCGCACAGTGACATCTACGGCACCAGATTCGCCCGACGCCGTGAACTGGTCCAGCGGCCGATCCGATCTCCAGAGCAGGCCGAAAGCGCGAGACAGGAACTGGTCACCCACAGGCATCTACGGCGCTCCGGGTCCGGGCCTCAGGCGGCTCACCGGAAGGAGCGAAGTCCAGATCGTTGCGGTCGCCGGCTTGCATCGCATGCCAAGCCCATCGGTCCGCGTCCTCACGTGAGAGGGTGCCGGATAGAACGGCCTCAAACCGGTCAGCCACTTCTTGGAAGGTCATCTTCATGCGGCAAATATGCTCGGGTCTACGTCCGCTTTCCACCCATTGGCGAGGTGCTGTCAGTCCAACGACAACTCGTCTTTGGAAGACGCAGATTAGGCAGGGGAGACAAGCCTCAGGCGGCGAGCGTCTGCCACTCAGCCATGGCGGCTGAGCGTTGGGCCTTGTATGTCTCTCTGCTGATGAGGTGGCGATCCTGGTTGAAGTGGTTGTGGAAGGCGGCGTGGACGGAGCTGAATTTCTGCAGCGTCTTCATCTGCCGGAATCTCAGCATGGCCCGTTCTCGTCGTCGGAAGGGCAGATGTGAGTTCTCGACCCTGTTGTTGGCCCAGCAGCCGATCTCCTGCTTTTCGGTGTTTCCGAGTTCCTTCATCGCAGCCTTGCAGGAGCGCAGCCCGTCGGTCGTGATGGTCCTCGCGGGCCCGTGCCGCTTCATGAGTTTCTTCATGAACTTCAGCGCG
>CAXQIE010000003.1:0-87089 GCA_964224415.1 Neptunomonas phycophila | reverse complement strand
CCCCCTCAGCCCTTGCCCCGATCACGCACCCGGAGGCAGTGATCGAGGCGCTCGGACCGTTAGGTCCGACCCCGCTCCATCCGCTCCCGCCGCTTGCAAGGTCGCAGGCCTTACGAGCCCTCCGTGCGACGGGACGGGCGCAGTGTGGCACAGGCCGCGACCGGGTCGGGAAGAACGGTTCGGAAAACGGAAGGGGGTGTTGAAAGGGTTGGGGAAATTGGGGGCAGGTTACATAGCTGGGGACTTCGACCCACCATCGTTGTCCCTTCTCCCGATGGGACCCGAAGGTGGCGCGTGAGCGCCGGATGAGGGGCGGCGGTATGTGTCGGTGACAGCCGTGGCAGGCGCGGTGCGACGGCTCACGCCGAAGGAGGCGGAGAGCCCCTCACCCCCAACCCCCCTCTCCCAACGGAGAGGGGACTTAACAACGAGGTCCATCACGGTGGACATAGTTGCGGCGCGCTCGACCCCTCTGTGTTCTCCTCGAAATCGCAGTGGTCGCCGTGACGAACCCGCCTTGCTGCTACCACGCCCTTCGGGTCGCGGAGGGCCCGATCGTCCTTCGTCTCGCAGTAAAATCAGAGTAAACGCCAAATAACCATTCCTCTCGACGCCTCCTTAACTGACCCCGCCTAGGGTGATCGTGCAATCCGGGGGCCGAGCGGGCGACCGTCTCCCCCATTCACGCCCGCAAAGAACCGACCAAGAGGACACCATGACCAAGTTCATCTCGCGCTTCGCTCAAGACGAATCCGGCGCCACGGCCATTGAGTACGGCCTGATCGCGGCGCTGATCGCCGTCGTCATCATCTCGGCCGTGACCGCCCTCGGCACGACCATCAAGACCAAGTTCAACGCCGTTGTGACCGGCATGGGCGGCACCGCCGGCGCGTAACTGCCGACGCGTCTTGAAAACCGAACGGGGGCCGGAGCGGCGACGCTCCGGCCCCTTGTCGTTTGCGCTGCCGGCAAGATCCAGGAAACGCCGTTTTAACGCGTCCGTTCTATGGGTTGCTTTATGGACACTCTGACCCTGATGCTTCTGGCGTGCCTGCCCGCCCTGGTGATCGTCGCCGGGCTCAAGGATCTGACGTCGATGACCATTCCGAACTGGATCTCGCTGATCCTGATCGGCGCCTTCTTCCCGACCGCGCTGGCGGTAGGGCTGCCGCTGTCCACTGTGGCGGCCCACGTCGGCGTGGCGATCCTGGCCCTGTTTGCCGGGGCCGGCATGTTTGCCCTGCGCTGGATCGGCGGAGGCGATGCCAAGTTGATGGCGGCCTCATGCCTGTGGCTGGGGGTTGCGGGGTCCGGCTATTTCCTGCTGTGGACCGGCATCGTCGGCGGGGTCTTCTGTCTGGCCCTGATTTTTGCCCGCTTTCATGCACGTCCCTATTTGTCCGGCGTGCCCGGCTGGGTGTCGCAGCTGATGGAGCCGAAGGGCGATATTCCCTATGGGGTCGCGATCGCCGCGGGCGCGCTGCTGGCCTATCCCGCCAGCGCCATGGTCGAGCGGTTTGCCGCAGGCTTCTGATCCAATAAACGTCTGTGAATCCGCGCTTAGGGGAGCGTTAACTCGCGGGCTTCATGGTCGTTAACGGTCAGGTTGCCCGAAGTATGATTCGGGTCGACCGCTTGCCGCCGGAGACCCTGGATGAAGCCCGCCCGTATCGTCGTGATCTGCGTTGCGGCCATCTCTGCCATCGGCCTGGCATTGGTGGTGCGTACGATGGGCTCGTCCTCGGGCCAGCCGACCACGCCCGCCGCCGCTGAATCGCCCGCCGCCCCGACCGAGCCGATGGCCAAGGTTCTGGTCGCGGCCAAGGACCTCGAAGCCGGCAGCCGCCTGACTGCCGCGGACATGATCTGGAAGGACTGGGCGGTCAGTGCGGTCGACGCCAGCTGGGTTACCGACGGCACCGTGCCGATTCCGGCGAAAGGCCAGACGGCCCCCGCTGTGCAAAAGCCGGACGGCGCAGTCGCCCGCGTGACGCGGGCCGCCACCGAGGCCGTCACCCAGGCCTCCAAATCCGATTT
Organism: Neptunomonas phycophila; assembly: GCA_964224415.1. GTDB lineage: Bacteria > Pseudomonadota > Alphaproteobacteria > Caulobacterales > Caulobacteraceae > Brevundimonas. The sequence continues at coordinate 85,052 of CAXQIE010000003.1, read as the reverse complement.
CGTCGGCGCCGTCGTGCGCGAGACCATTCTGGCCGGCGAACCGATCGTGGCGCGCAAGGTCGTGCCCGCCGGTGACAGCGGCTATATGGCCGCCTATCTGGAGCCGGGCATGCGGGCCATGGCCATTCGCGTAACGGTCGAGACCGCCGCCGGCGGCTTTATCCTGCCCGGTGACCGGGTCGATGTGCTGCTGACGCGCGAGACCAATCTTGCGAATATGGGCGCCCAGGAAGGCGACCGCCCGCGCTTCTCGTCGTCCACTGTGCTGCAGAACGTCAAGGTTCTGGCCATCGATCAGTCGACCAGCGTCTCGGATGCCGAACAGGCTGTGGTCGGCGCGACCGCCACGCTCGAGGTTCGGCCCGGCGATGCCGAGGCCCTCGCGCTTGCCAAGTCTGAGGGCGAACTGAGCCTGGTGCTGCGATCCTATGCCGATACCGGCGGTCCGTCCGGTCGTGTGGGCGCGGCGCCCAGCGCCGAGAGCGGCACGGTGCGCGTCTATCGCGGTGGTGAAACCGAAGTGGTGGTGGTCCCATGAGCCCGATGTCCCGCCTGTTCCGCAGCGGAGGCACAGCCCTTGCGGCTGCGGCCACCCTGCTGCTGGGCATGCCGTTCGCCGCCCCGCCGGTTCAGGCCCAGAGCCGCGAAGTGGTGACCATGGGCACCGGCACGCGCCTGGTCAGTCTGCCGCGCGGCACGTCGATGGCGGTCGATCTGCCCAATGACGCCCGCGATGTGATCGTTTCCAATCCGACGGTCGCCGAGGCGGTTCTGCATACGCCGCGCCGCATCACCATTATCGGCCTGGCCCCCGGCGAGACCGATGCCGTGTTTCTCGACTCTGCCGGGCGCTCCATCCTGACGCTGCGCATTCGCGTCGACGCCGGGGTCAGCGCCCTTCAGGACACGCTGAGCCGCATCCTGCCCGGCACCGATGTGCGGGCCGAGGCCGTCAATGACCGGATCCTGCTGACCGGGACGGTGTCCAGCCCCGGCGAGGCCGACCGCGTGACCCAGATCGCCAGTGCCTTCGTCGATGCGCCGGAAAAGGTCATCAATATGATGACCATCACCGGCTCGGATCAGGTGATGGTCCGCGCCCGGGTGATCGAGGTGCAGCGCTCGGCCGTGAAGCAGCTTGGCTTCGACGTCACCACCATTCTGGATACGGTCGGTGACGGACTGCAGCTGACCAATGCGGCGACCTTTGCCGTGTCAGGCAGCCAGCTGGGCGGCGGTAACCTGCGCTACACCGATGCCAACAATGACGGGGAGGGCCTGACCGGCACGCTTCGGGCGTTCGAACGGGCGGGTCTGGTCCGCGTTCTGGCCGAGCCCAATGCCACCTCGGTGTCGGGCGAGAATGCCGAATTCCTGGCGGGCGGCGAATTCCCCGTGCCCGTCGGTCGCGACGATCGCGGCAATATCCTGATCGAGTTCAAGCCCTATGGCGTGCGTCTGGCCTTCCGGCCGATCGTGCTGTCGGGGGGGCGGATTTCTCTGCAGTTGTCGACCGAGGTGTCGGAGCTGACCACGTCGGGCGCCTTCACCCTGGGCGGCACGGCCGACAACGCCCTGGTCATCCCGGCGCTGAACGTGCGTCGCGCCTCTTCGACGGTGGAGCTGCCGTCGGGCGGATCGCTGATGATCGCCGGCCTGCTGCGGGAAGACACGCGCCAGAACATCGACCAGCTGCCGGTCCTCGGCGACATCCCGGTCGCCGGCGGCCTGTTCCGGTCACGCGACTATCTGTCGAACGAGACCGAACTGGTGATCATTCTTGAGGCCTATATCGTCTCGCCGACCAGCCCCGACCGGCTGCAGACCCCGGCCGACGGCCTGACCGTCGCGGGCGATGCCTCGGCCCTGCTGTTCGGCCAGTTGACCCAGACCTATGGCCCGGCCCGCCAGACCGACGACCAGACCCCGGCCCGCTGGGTCGGCCCGGTCGGCTATGTGATCGAATGAGGCCGGACATGATCGTACGCACCCCTCGCACCTTTGCTGTCCTGACCGTTGCGGCGGCGGCGCTGGCCCTGTCGGCCTGTGGTGGCGGTGGCGCCGGAGGCATTACGCCGCTGACGCCGATCTCGCAGTATTATATGCAGGTCGAGCCGGGTCTGGACCGGATCGCCCTCGCGGTTCACGACCGGGGCATGTCCGCCAACCAGAGCGCCGCCGTTGACGCGCTGGTACAACGCTACTGGGCGACCGGGGTCGGCGGCGTCCTGATCCAGGCTCCGGCCGGGGGCGATGCGGCGGCCTCTGACCTCGCCTGGTCCGTCAAGGCGGCCCTGACCGCGCGCGGCGTGCCGGACGAGCGTATCCGTGTCGAAGGCTATGCCGCCCCCGATCCGCGCGCGCCGGTGCTGGTGGGTTTCGACATCGTCCAGGCGGTGATGCCGAACTGTGCTGCGGTGAACGGCGCCGGACGTCCGCGCTATACCAATGCCCCGTCGCCGGGCCTCGGCTGTTCGGTGACAGCGAACATGGCCGCCCAGATCGATGATCCGCGCGACATTGTGCGCCCGCGCGCCATGACGCCGGCGGATTCAGGCCGCGCCGCCGTGGTCTTCCAGAACTACCGCGCCGGTCAGCCGACGTCGGCACCCCAGGACGAACTGGTCAGCGGCCGCATTGCGCGGGCGGTGGAATAGGGCCCGATGAACGCCTCAGCCTTCCCCAGACCTGAAGACGCCTATGACGCGGATCTCGACGAGTCCTTCGACCTGGACATGAGCTATGCCCGGCCGGAGGGACGGGCGTCTGCCCCTGCGCCGGCTCACGAGCCGCTTCAGTTCACCGCGCCCATCGGCAGCGAGCCGACGCCCTTTCCGGCGGCACCGGTGCCTGCCGAATCCTTTGATCAGGGCGAGCCGTTCAATCCCGTCGGTGAACTGGTGGCCGGAGCGTCGGCGGCGCTGGCGCCCATTGAGTCGGGCCTGCCCGAGATCGCCTCCAGCCCCGGCTATGGCCAGCCGGACCCGTCCGGCGTCTCGATTCCGCGTATCGCCATCCACGTCTTCGCCGAGCGCCAGGACACGCTCGCCGCCGCCGACCGGGCCGGCAAGGACCGGCGCATGGCGCGGGCCACCACCCATATCCGCGTGGGCGGGATTCCGGCGGCCATCGATACCTATGCCCATGAGCCGACGCCGCCGCTGATCATCGTCGAGTGTCTTAAAGACCCTCACAGCCTGCTGGCCGAGATCGATGCCCTGGCCGAGGTCTGCGACGCGGGCACCAAGGTGGTGGTGATCGGGGCCACCAATGACATCCTGCTGTTCCGCGAGCTGATGCGGCGCGGGGTGAGCGAATATCTGGTCGCGCCGTTGCAGCCGCTGCAGCTGATCGCGGCCATCGGCGGCCTGTTCTCGGACCCTGCCCAGCCGTTCGTCGGCCGCTCGATCGCCTTTGTCGGCGCGCGCGGCGGTGCGGGAGCGTCCTCAATCGCGCACAACACCGCCTATGCGATGAGCGAGCGGATTGGCGCCAATACGGTGATCGTCGACTATGACCTGCCGTTCGGCACGGCGGGTCTGGACTTCAACCAGGACCCCCTGAACGGGGTGGCGGATGCGCTGAGCCAGCCGGATCGTCTGGACGCCACCCTGCTGGATCGGATGATGGTCCGCTGCACCGACAAGCTGAGCCTGTTTGCCGCGCCCGCGACGCTGGAAGCCGACTGGGACATCTCGGTCGAGGCGTTCGAGGAGGTGACCAGCCGCATCCGGGCGACGGCACCCTTTGTGGTGCTGGACCTGCCGCACATCTGGAGCGGCTGGATGCGCCGCAGCCTGATCTCGGCCGATGAGGTGGTGGTGGTGGCCACCCCTGATCTGGCCAGCCTGCGCAATGCCAAGAACATGATCGATCTGGTCCGTCAGGGGCGGCCCAATGATGCACCGCCGCGGCTGGTGCTGAATCAGGTCGGCGTGCCGGGACGACCCGAGATCCCGGCCAAGGACTTCGGCGCGGCGCTGGGCGTTCACCCCAGCCTGATCATTCCGTTCGAGCCCAAGGTGTTCGGCACGGCCGCGAACAACGGCCAGATGGTGCTGGACCTGAACGACAAGTCCAAGTCGGCCGCAGCCTTTCAGACCCTGGCCCAGATCGTCTCCTGCCGCGAGATGCCGGCCGTGGCCGGACCGAAGGCCAAGGGCAAGTCGATGTTCGGCAGCCTGTTCAGGAAAGGCTGACGGCTCCGGTGTTTGGCAAGCGCACACAGACGACGGCCCCGGGAGGAGCAGCCCCGCGTCCGGCTCCCGCTGCGCCGGTTCAGCCTGCGCCGAGCGAACCGAAACCCGGCATCCAGACTGAAGCCTTTGCCTTTGGCTTTGATGAGACCGAAGCCGCGCCCGGAGCCCAGACCGCAGAGGCCCCCACGGCACGTGCCCCCTCCCGACAGGCGGACCGGCTGGACGCGCTGGCGTCCCGGCCTGACGCGCGTCCGCAGGCCAAGGCGCCACCGCAACCCGATCCGGGCCGTGCCAAGGGCCCGGGGCCCCGGGCCACGCCTGCCTTCGAGCAGATGAAGAAGGTCCAGACGGTCACCGAGATCGTCCGGGAACAGTCAGACTATTATCACGCGACCAAGACGACCATCTTCAACGCGTTGATGAACACCATCGACCTGTCCCAGCTGGCGCAGCTGGACCAGAAGGCAGCGTCCGAGGAAATCCGCGACATCGTCGCCGAACTGGTGGCGATCAAGAACGTCTCCATGTCGGTGGCCGAGCAGGAGCATCTGGTCCAGGACATCGTCAATGATGTGCTGGGCTATGGGCCGCTGGAGCCGCTGCTGGCGCGGGACGACATCGCCGACATCATGGTCAACGGCGCCGGCCGGGTGTTCATCGAGGTCGGCGGCAAGGTGCAGCTGACCAATGTCCGTTTTCGCGACAACACCCAGCTGATGAACATCTGTCAGCGGATCGTGAGCCAGGTCGGCCGCCGCGTCGACGAGAGCAGCCCGATCTGCGACGCCCGCCTGCCGGATGGGAGCCGCGTCAACGTCATCGCCCCGCCGCTGGCCATCGACGGCGCGACCCTGACGATCCGGAAGTTCAAGAAAGACAAGCTGACGATGAAGAATCTGGTGGAGTATGCCTCCATCAGTCCCGAGGGCGCCCGGGTGCTGGGCGTGATCGGCGCCTCGCGCTGTAACCTCGTCATCTCTGGCGGCACGGGTTCCGGCAAGACGACCCTGCTGAACACCCTGACGGCCTTCATTGATCCAACCGAGCGGGTCATCACCTGCGAGGACGCGGCCGAACTGCAGCTGCAACAGCCGCATGTGGTGCGTCTGGAGACCCGGCCGCCGAACCTTGAGGGTCAGGGCCAGATCACCATGCGCGATCTGGTCAAGAACTGTCTGCGGATGCGCCCCGAGCGGATCATCGTCGGTGAGGTGCGTGGCCCGGAAGCCTTCGACCTGCTGCAGGCCATGAACACCGGCCACGACGGCTCCATGGGGACGCTGCACGCCAACAGCCCGCGCGAGGCCATCAGCCGGATGGAGTCCATGATCACCATGGGCGGCTATGGCCTGCCGTCCAAGACCATTCGCGAGATGATCGTCGGCTCGGTCGATGTCATTATCCAGGCGGCCCGCCTGCGCGACGGCTCGCGCCGTATCACCCACATCACCGAGGTGGTCGGTCTGGAGGGCGATGTGATCGTCACCCAGGATCTGTTCGTCTATGAGATCACGGGCGAGGACGAGAACGGCAAGATCATCGGCCGCCACCGCTCGACCGGCATTGCGCGCCCACGCTTCTGGGACCGCGCGCGCTATTATGGCCTTGAGCGCGAGTTGGCTGAAGCCCTCGACGCGGCGGAGTAGGCCCGATGCTGGCACTCCTTGCTGCGGTCCTCGCCTTCATCACCATCGGCTCGGTCGGCTGGGTGCTGGTCGGCGGCGACGATTCCAGTGCCCAGGCCGTCAAGCGCGCCCAGACCTTCGGCGGCCCCAAGGTCGACAATGGCCGGCTGAAAAAGCAGTCCGCCGCCAACACGCCCGAGGCGCGCCGCAAGCAGATCGTCGATCAGCTGCAGGAAGCCGACCGGGCCGACCGCAAGGCCCGCATGTCGCTGAAGGCGCGCATCCGCCACGCGGGGCTGAGCCTGAACGTCCGGACCTTCTGGATCATCAGCGGGGGCCTGGGCGTCACCGCCCTGCTGATGGCGCTGATGTTCGGACTAAACATCCTGCTGGGTCTGGGTTTGGCGCTGGTGTTTGGGCTTGGTCTGCCACGCTGGGTGCTGTCCTTCCTCGCCAAGGGGCGGATGAAGAAATTCTCCAGCCAGTTCGCCGATGCCGTCGACGTCATCGTGCGCGGCATCAAGTCCGGCCTGCCGGTCCATGACTGTTTCAAGATCATTGGACGCGAGAGCCCGTCCCCGCTCGGGCCGGAGTTCCAGAAGCTGGTCGAGGGACTGGGTGTCGGGCTGACGCTCACTGAAGCGCTCAACAAGATGTACGAGCGCATGCCCACGCCCGAGCTGAAATTCTTCTCGATCGTCATGGCCATCCAGCAGAAGACCGGCGGCAATCTGGCCGAGGCGCTGAGCAATCTCTCGGCCGTCCTGCGCGCCCGGCGGATGATGGGCGAGAAGATCAAGGCCCTGTCGTCCGAGGCCACGGCCTCTGCCGGGATCATCGGATCGCTGCCGCCGGCGGTGATGATCCTCGTGACGCTGACGACCCCGGCCTACATGATGATCCTGTTCACCGACCCGCGCGGCCAGTTCATGCTGCTGATCGCCGTGGCGATGATGTCGATGGGCGTCTTCGTCATGAAGAAGATGATTTCGTTCAAGTTCTGATGGCCCCCGTTTCGATGGACATGCCGGCATGATCCAGTTTCTGACCGATCCGCAGAACCTGCTCAGCGTGGGCGTGGCCGTGGCGGTGTTCGCCACCGTCTTTACCCTGCTGTCTTCGATGGGCGGCGGGGTCGGGCTGGACAAGCGGATGAAGGCCGTCGCCGCCCGCCGCGAGGAGCTGAAGCGCCGCTCGCGGCAGGCCATGGCGACGCAGGGCGGCAGCCTCAGGCAGGCAGACGAGGGTTTCAAGAAGCGGGTCGTCGACCGGCTGAACCTGACCAAGCTGCTGGAAGATCCCAAGGTCGCGGAAAAGATGACCCAGGCGGGCTATCGCGGGCCGCGGCCGCTGACGACCTTCTACTTCTTCCGCTTTTCCATGCCGTTCATCTTCATGGCGGTGGTGACGTTTTACCTGTTCGTGTTCAACGACTTCGGCCTGCCGTTCATGACCCGCATCACAGCGGTGATGGCGGCAGCGGTGGTCGGCTTCTATGCGCCCAACCTCTATCTCTCGAACCGCATCTCCAAGCGCCGCACCTCGATCATGCAGGCCTTTCCCGATGCGCTGGACCTGCTGCTGATCTGTGTCGAGGCGGGCATGTCGATCGAGGCGGCGGTCCAGAAGGTCAGCCAGGAGATCGGCGCCTCCTCCATCGATCTGGCCGAGGAACTGACCCTGCTGTCGGCCGAGCTCAGCTATCTGCCGGACCGCAGGCTGGCCTATGAGGGGCTGGCCAAACGCACCAACCACCCGGGCATCCGGTCGGTGGCCACGGCCATGACCCAGGCCGAGACCTATGGCACCCCGCTGGGCACGGCGCTCAGGACCATGGCCAAGGAAAACCGGGACCTGCGCCTGTCGGCGGCCGAAAAGAAGGCCGCGGCCCTGCCGGCCAAGCTGACCGTGCCGATGATCCTGTTCTTCCTGCCGGTGCTGTTCATCGTCATTCTGACCCCGGCGATCATCAACATCCAGGACACGATGGCCAAGGGCGGATAGTGGCCGGGCGGGGCTTCAGCCCTGTTCGGCGACGACCTTCAGCCGGTCGCATATGTCGCCCAGCGCCTCGCGGATCACGCCGCGGTGCTTGTCCATGAACAGCTCTGCGCGCAGGCCCTGGAACATCATCCCCGTGGCCAGGATGCAGGAGCCCTTGTCCAGTTCCTCGATCTCGAAATAGCGCACGGTCGAGAACAGCCAGCCGCGCTTTTCGACCCAGACCAGCTGGGCCAGCGGCTGCCACTCGTTGAGGCGGCCGTCGACGGGACGCGGAGCCATGTCGGGCCAGGTCTCGGTCATGGTGATCGGGGCGCCAAAGGCCAGCTGCCCCTCGACGTCGGTCTCATAGGGGTTCCAGCGGCTCCAGCCGGGGAAGTCGATCAGCACGTCCCACAGGCGGTCGGGGGTCGCCTGAATGCCCACTCGTTTCTCGATGCGTGTGTCCATGGCCCGGGATGTGCCATGAGATGCGGCGTATGACTATCCCGTCTGGCGATTGCCTTCCGGTCCCGGCTGGGAGGCAGGGGCGGTGTCGGGGCCGGGCGTCTCGTCGCGATCGGGCAGGTCCTCCGGGCCGATCCGCAGCACCGGACTGAGGAAACAGCCGATCAGGGCGAGAAGACCGAGGATCACGTTGAAGACGAAGGGCGCAGGCTCCATCAGCTCATACAGGCCGACGCCGATGATGGGCGGGGCAAGGAAGCTGATGCCCGCCAGCGACATCATCAGGCCGGCGACCGCGCCCTGTTCATGCGGGCCGACCGACAGCGACGACCCGGCGGTGAAGCCCGGCCGGGCAAAGCCGACGCCCATCGACACCACGGCATAGCCGACGACCACCCCGAAGAAGCCGGGCGAGGCGACGCTCATGGCATTGCCGGCCAGGGCCAGACCGGCGCCCCAGCGCATCAGGTCACGAGGCTGCATCTTCAGCATGGGGATCAGACCCCACTGGACCATCAGGGTGGCGGCCGCCCCGGCCAGCATGGCCACGCCGATGAAGGGCTGGGCCTGCGAGGGCGCCAGTCCCTCGACCGCCAGCTCGTCGATGACGTGAAAGCCGAGGACGGAGATGTTGATGGCCTGCACCGCCATCAGGGCAAGGCCGTACAGGAGATAGTCCTTGATCCGGGGATCCCGCCACAGGCCGCGACCGGGATCGCGGAGCCGGTCGGTCGGCTGACGCACCACATCGCCGCTGGGCAGGTAGCGCCACACGGCCCACAGCACGACCGCGCCCATGGCGGCAAAGGCATAGAGCGGCCCCGCCAGCCCCACGAGGGGCAGGACGAAGAAGGGTGCCAGAGCCGGGCCGACAACGGTGCCCAGCCCCTGCGCCGAGGCCAGCCAGCTCATCGCCTGGGTGCGTTCGGCCGGGGACGTGCGGTCGGCGACATAGGCCTGCGACGCGATGGGGGCGGCCGATCCGAACAGGCCATAGACGGTGCGCGCCACCACCATCAGCGAGAAGGCGACGACCGCCAGCAGCCAGCCCTCAAGCCCCGCCGTCGCGGCCAGACCAAAGCCGCTCATCGACAGGATGAAGCCGCCGAGGCCGATCAGGATCACGCGCTTGCGCCCCAGCCGGTCCGACAGGCGCGCCCAGACGGGCGAGGTCAGGGTCCACATCAGGGCCGAAATGGCAAAGGCGCCGGCCACCAGCGTATCGGACAGCTCGAACGCCCGCCCCAGCGCCGGCAGCACCGACTGCAGCGCCATATTGCCGGCCGCCGCGATCAGGCTGACCGCGAACAGAAGAATGAAGGTGGGGCTCTTGAGGTTCACCCCCCGTCGATACGCCCGGGGGCGGCCCCGTGGCCAGCGTCAGGAGGCGGTGGTCGGATCAATTCGTGTGGCGTCGGGTTTCCGCCTGCGGCCGTCGCGCAGGCCCAGACTGTCGCGGATCTCGATCAGGTCGGTGCCCGGCTGGATGACCAGCAGTCTTTCGGGCGCGCGGGCATTGGCCGCTACGACAGCGCCCTTGGGGCAGAGGTCGAAACAGCCGGTCTCGACCACGGCGACGGTGGCTTTCAGCCCCTTGCCGGGTTTCATCCAGCGCTTCAGCGCCTTCCTGAGGCTGCGATCCTGGTCCGGGCCAAAGCCCTTGCGTTTCAGCTTCTTCGAGCATTTGCGGCACACCAGAACCACGTCCTGCCACTCGGTTTTCGCAGTCTTGATGGGCATGGGACTCCAGATTGGACAAGGCGCGTGCTTGTGCAAGGCGGCACAAGGGCACAGCATGAGGGGGGCACAGCATGGCCGGCAGGCAGGGGAGGCTTTGTGATGATCGAATACCTCAAACGCGTGACAGTCCTGATGGGGCTCACGGCATCGCTGGCGCTGGCGGGAACGGCGCCTGCGAGCGCCCAGTCCATTGAATCGGCACAGGTTGAGGCGGCGGTCGAGGCGGTCATGCCCGACGTCGTCCTGTGGCGGCGCGATTTTCACCGTCACCCCGAGCTGGGCTTTGCAGAGCATCGCACGGCAGAAGTGATCGCGGACCACCTGCGCGGCCTGGGGCTGGAGGTCCGGACCGGGGTCGGCAAGACCGGGGTGGTCGCCATCCTGCGCGGCGGACGACCGGGCCGAACCGTGGCGCTGCGGGCCGACATGGATGCTCTGCCGGTCGAGGAGGCGACGGGTCTGCCGTTCGCCTCGACCGCGACCGGCACCTATCAGGGGCGCACCGTGCCCGTGGCCCATGCCTGTGGCCACGACGCCCACATCGCCATGCTGATGGGCGCAGCCGAGGTGCTGGCCGGCATGCGCGACCAGATTTCCGGCACCGTTGTCTTCATCTTCCAGCCCGCCGAGGAAGGGGCGCCTCCGGGCGAGCCCATGGGCGGCGCCGCGCTGATGATCGCGGAAGGGGTGCTGGACGATCCCCGGCCCGAGGCCATCTTTGGTCTGCACGTCGTGCCGGGCCTGCCGGGCACCATCTTCTATCGGCCGGAGGGCTTCATGGCGGCATCGGACCGGGTCGACATCGTCCTGGCCGGGCGCCAGACGCATGGGGCGTGGCCGTGGAAGGGCATCGATGTGATCGCGGTCGCCGCCCAGGTGGTCCAGACGGTCAATACGCTGACGGCCCGCACGGTCGACCCGACGGCGACGCCTACGGTGTTCACCATCGCCACGATCGAGGCCGGGGTGCGCTACAACATCATTCCGGACGAGGCGCGGCTGAGCGGGACGCTGCGCACCTTCGACATCGCCCAGCGCGACGATCTGGTGGCGCGGGCCGAGGCGGCCATCGGCCATGTGGCGGAAGCCTATGGCGCGACGGCGGAATTCTCGGTCCGGCAGAATGCGGCGCTGGTCTATAACGACCCGGCGCTGTCGGCCTGGCTGGCCCCGGTTCTGGAAGAGGCGGCGGGCGAGGGGCAGGTCAATCCGGCCGTCCCGCCGACCACGGTGGCCGAGGATTTCAGCTATTACCAGGCGGAAATCCCGGGGGTTTTCTGGCATCTGGGGGCCAGCGCGGAGGGGGTCGATCCGGCGACGTCAGCGCCCAATCACTCGCCGATGTTCGACGTCAATGAGGATGTGCTGATCGTGGGCGTGAAGGCCCATGTCTTCACCGCCCTGCGCTTCCTCGAACAGTAGGGATTTCAGGCGGTTCGGGCGAACCAGGTGCGGATCACGGCGGCGTAGATTTCCGTGAGCGATTCCAGCTGGTTGACCGGCACCTGCTCGTCGATCTGATGCATGGTCTGGCCGACCAGACCCAGCTCCAGCACCGGACAAAGCGCGCGGATAAAGCGGGCGTCCGAGGTGCCGCCGGTTGTCGAGCATTCCGGGCGAATGCCCTCGACACCCTCTACGGCGGCCTCGACAGCCTCGACCAGCGGCCCGCGGTCGGTGAGGAAGGCATCGCCCGAACACAGATGCTCGAGCGTGATGGTCAGACCGCTCTCGGACGCGACCTCGGCGGCCTGGTCGTCTAGCCATTTCGACAGGGCATCGCCCGTATGGGTCGGATTGAAGCGGATGTTCAGCCGGGCCGTCGCCTCGGCCGGGATGACGTTGGACGCCGGGTTGGCCACGTCGATCGTGGTGATCTCGAGGTTCGAAGGCGGGAACTCGGGATAGCCGTCGTCCAGATGGGCCTCGGCCAGACGGTTCAGCAGACGCACCAGCACCGGCACCGGATTGGCGGCCCGGTCGGGATAGGCGACATGCCCCTGACGGCCCTTGACGGTGATCCAGCTGTTCAGCGAGCCGCGCCGGCCGACCTTGATCATGTCGCCGAGCCGCTGGGAGGAGGAGGGCTCGCCCACCACACAGGCGTCGATCCGCTCGCCCTCGGCCATGAGTTGCTCAACGACGCGCTTGGTGCCGTGCAGGGCCGGGCCCTCCTCATCGCCGGTGATCAGGAAGGACAGGGAGCCGGGCACACCACCCTCGGCCAGCACGCGCGAAACGGCGGCGACCCAGGCGGCGATCCCGCCCTTCATGTCCACTGCGCCACGCCCGTAAAGCACGCCGTCCCGGACCTCGGCGGCGAACGGATCATGCGACCAGGCCGCGACCGTGCCGGTCGGCACGACATCGGTGTGGCCGGCGAAACAGAGGTTGGGCCCCTCACTGCCCCACCGGGCATAGAGGTTGGGCGTGCCCTCGAACGGCAGGTCGCGGCAGGCGAAGCCCAGTCCCTCCAGCGCTCCCTTCAGCGTCGCCATCGCCCCCGCGTCGACGGGGGTAACAGACGGGCTGCGGATCAGGTCGCGGGTCAGGGCAACGGGATCGATCAGGCGGGCTGGTGCGTGCATGGCTCCATGCTTTAGGAGGTGTCAGGACCTGCGAGAAGACCCCATGCCCCGTATCGATCTGAACACCGCGCCGCGGGCCGACGGCACCGGCTATCCCGAGGAACACGCCGGGCCGTGCAAGGCGCGCCGCCGGATGCGTCTGGGCGATGCCGTGGGGCTGGACCAGTTCGGGGTGAACCATCTGACCCTGCCTCCCGGCGCCTGGTCCAGCCAGCGTCACTGGCATGCGGGCGAAGACGAGTTCGTCTGGGTGCTGTCGGGCGAGGTGGTGCTGGTCGAGGATGAGGGCGAAACCATCCTCCGCGCCGGCGACTGCGCCGGATTCAAGGCGGGGGTCAAAAACGGCCACAAGCTGGAAAACCGCAGCGACGCCGATGCTGTCCTGCTGGAGGTCGGCACCCGCAAGCCGGGCGGTGATTACGGCGAATATCCGGACATCGACATGACCTTCCGCTCGGGTGTGTTCTCGCACCGCGACGGGACGCCCTACCCGAAGACTGATCGTCGGACGTGAGCGACGAGCGACCCGACGCCTCTCCGTTAAGCGAAGGCCCGACCAGCCCCTGGTCGGTGCCTGATTTCCGCTGGCTGTGGATCGGCCGGCTGGCGGCAGTGCTGGGCATCCAGATCCAGTCCTCGGCCCTGTTGTGGCAGGTCTATGAGATCGCCCGGCGCGACCATCCGATCGAACAGGCCAGCCTGTATCTGGGCCTCATCGGGCTGGCGCAATTCCTGCCGCTGCTGGCCCTGACCCTGCCGGCCGGAGCCATGGCCGACCGGCGCGATCGCAAGACCACGGTCATCCTGTCCATTCTGGTCGAGGGCAGTTGCGCGGCGGGCTTTCTGGCCATGGCCCTGCACGGCAATCCGCCGCTGTGGGGGCTGCTGGCCATTGCCGCGGTGTTCGGCGCGGCGCGCGCCTTCCTCGCCCCCGCGACCCAGGCGTTTCTGCCGATGGTGGTCGGACGCCGCGCGCTGGCCCCCGCCATTGCCGCCCAGTCGATCGCCTTTCAAACCGGTGCCATTGCCGGGCCGGCCCTCGGCGGCCTGATCGTCGGCCTGTCGGTGCCGCTGGCCTATGGCGTATCCGCAGCCCTTTTCGGGGTGGCCGTGCTGTCGCTGCTGCTGATCCGCACCTCGGGCCGCCCGCCGGTCATCCAGACCGGGCTGACGCGGCTGCAGGCCGTGACCGAGGGGCTGCGCTATGTGTGGAAGACCAAGATCGTGCTGGGCGCCATTTCGCTGGATCTGGTGGTGGTCATGTTCGCGGGCGTGGCCCTGCTGACCCCGGTGTTCGCGCGCGACATCCTGCATGTGGGCGCGCTGGGGTTCGGCCTGCTGCGCGCCTCGTTCGGGGTCGGGGCGCTGGGGATGGCGGTCTGGCTCAGCCGCTATCCGATCACCCGGAACGGCGGCACCTGGATGCTGGCGGCGGTCGCCGTTTTCGGCCTCTGCACCCTGACCTTCGGCCTGTCGCGGTTCGCCTGGCTGTCGGGGCTGGTGCTGCTGATCGGCGGGGCGGCCGACATGATCAGCGTCAATATCCGCCAGACCCTGATCCAACTGGCCACGCCGGATCACATGCGCGGCCGCGTCAGTTCGGTCTCCATGCTGTTCATCGGCGCCTCGAACGAACTGGGCGAGGCCTATTCGGGCGTGATGGTGCGCCTGCTGGGCCCGGTGGGCGCGGCGGTGTTCGGCGGGTTCGGCGCGTTGGCCTCCACCGGCCTCTGGGCAAAGATGTTCCCGGACCTCAGGAAGGCGGACAGGTTGGAGTGAGGGGTCTCGCTCGCGCCGCCTATGCGGAGGGGCACGGGGCGGCGGGATGATGCGCGGGCCCAGGGGTGGCAGGCCGGGTCAGGGCCAGCTCGGCTTGCATGAAGACGAAGGCCAGAATGGCGACAGCCTCGGCCATTTCCTCGAACAGCTCGTGCTGGAGGAGCACGCCAGCGGAGACCAGCAGGGCGATCCGGACCACCGACCTGCGGTCCAGCGGCGCCTGACGCAGCAGCGGCGCCAGCCATGGCGGACGCAGGCTCAGCAAGCCCGCTGCGACAACCAGGCCCCAACCGACCACCGCATAGGCGATGTCATAGAGCCGGGGCGAGACGAAGTTGTGCAGATTGGTTTCGGCCTGAAGGTTCGCGGTGGCGAACGCTCCCGTCGCAGACCACTGGAAGATGTGCTGGCCCCAGCTGGCTTCCTCGCCAAAGGCCAGAATCCCGAACAGGGCGACGCCCGACCAGAAACCGGCCTTGAGCACAGCGCGTGAGGCGACCGCCTCCCGGACGGCCAACACGACGATCAGGATCAGCCCGACAGCGGTGACGGTTTCGACCACGCCACCGTCGTAGGTTTCAGCCCCGAACAGCCAGGGGGTCGCGAGGCCTTCGCGCCACAGATAGAGGGTGATCGGCACCAGAACGCACCAGGTGACGATCAGCACGACCATCCCTATTCGGGACAGCACGGCCGGGTTGGCGCCATTGCCCCGCTCGCGAACTCTCCAGGCGTGAAGGAAGACGGCCAGTCCGCAGAGCCCGGCCAGCCCCGTACTTGCAGTCATCCACGACACGGCAGCCTCCTGAGAACCCTGATCAGACATGAAGTGGGGGGCGTTCGTGGACTTGAACCACGGACCTGCGGGTTAAGAAGCCGCCGCTCTGCGCTACTGAGCTAAACGCCCGTCACTTTCATGTGCCGGAATGATCCCGACAAGGATGAGTGGAGCAGGAACCGTGCCAGTGTCGGCGGAGCTTTGGCGCGGGTCTCATCCGATCAGCTTGGACCGACCCTCGGATCAAGTCCGAGGGTGGCGAGGCTAGGGTGAGGACGTTTCCGCCCCCTCCACCCTCCTTCGCCCTGCGGGCTACGGAGGGTCCCCCTCCCCCGCTGCACGGGGGAGGATATCAGGCCCGGAAATGCTTGCTGAGCTTCAGCCCCTGGCTCTGGTAGTGACTGCCGCCTTCGCCGTAGAGGCGGTCGGGGCGTTCAGTCAGGGGTTCATAGACCAGACGGGCGACGATCTGGCCGTGTTCCAGCATGAAGGGGGTGTCGTGGGTGCGGACCTCGAGCACGCCTTTCGAGCCCGCGCCGTGCGCCTCGTCGGTGCCGAAGCCGGGGTCGAAGAAGCCGGCATAGTGGACGCGGAACTCGCCGACCGAGGGGTCGATGGGGGTCATTTCGGCGGCCTGGTCAACCGGGATCTCGACCGCCTCGCGGGAGGCAAGGATGTAGAACTCACCGGGGTCCAGCATCAGCTCGCCGCGTTGGGCGCGCAGCGGCTCCCAGAAGTCGGCGGGGTCGTGGCCGTTGACCTTGTCCAGATCGATCAGGCCGGCGTGGCGGCGCCCGCGATAGCCGACGATGCCGCCTTCGGTGTCGAAGGCCAGATCGACGCCGACGCTGCGGGTCTCCAGACGGGGCGGCTCGCCGACCTTGAGGCGCAGCTGGTTCAGCCGGGTGCCGGGGCGGACCAGCACCGAAAAGGTCTGGGGCGCGATCTCGAGATAGAGCGGGCCGTCATAGCCTTCGGCCACATCGTCAAAGGTGGCGCCCCGGTCGGTCATCAGGCGGACGAACACATCGACGCGGCCGGTCGAGCTCTTCGGATTGGCGCGGGCGACCACGCCCTTCGGCAGGTTCAGCCGCTCCTGCAGCTTGACGATATAGACGCAGCCCTTTTCCAGCACCGCGCCGCCCGACAGGTCGATGGTGTGCATGACCACGTCCTGGATCCGGGTCTCGACCGTGCGCTCGCCCGGCAGGAAGGAGGCGCGCACCCGCCAGCCCCGGTCGGACAGGCGCAGGTCGAGGCTGGCGGGCTGGACCTGATCAGCGTCGAAGGGCGTGTCGGTGGTGATGGCGCCCGTTGCGATCAGGGTGTCGATGGCCTGGCAGGGCAGGATGCCGGGGCGGGAGGCGTCGAAGGTCATGGGGGATGTTCCACGGATTTCGGCGCGAGTCGTCAAGCGGAAACGGGCTTGCGGCGGACACGCGGCGGGGCGAGCATGGGGGCATGTATGAGAGTGCCGCCTATACCGCCGAAACCCGGGGCGTCCGGGTGAAGGTCCAGCCCAGCTATCTGGCCGGGCGCTCGAACCCCGACGAGGGGCTGTGGGTCTGGGCCTATCAGATCGAGATCGTCAACCTGACCGGAGTGCCGGTCCAGCTGTTGTCGCGCCACTGGATCATCACCGACGGCGCGGGCCGCGAGGAGGTGGTGATCGGCGACGGCGTGGTCGGCGAACAGCCGGTCATCGCCCCCGGCGACAGCCACAGCTATGCCTCGGGCTGCCCGCTACCGACGCCGTCCGGGGCGATGCGCGGAAGCTATGTGATGGAAACGCCCGACGGCGAACGGTTCGAGGCGGAAATCCCCGCCTTCAGCCTGGATGTGCCGGGGGCCAGGACGTTGAACTGAGGCTGTTGTCTCCTCCCCATCGCGATGGGGAGGGGGACCGCGTAGCGGTGGAGGGGCTCTTCGTCGCGCTTCTGGCCCAGAACCCCTCCGTCACGGCGCCTTGCGCCGCGCCACCTCCCCGTCTTCGACAGGGAGGAGACAGGAGGCCGGGGCTGCGTCAACCCGGAGAACCGCAGCCCCGCCCCCCGAAGGCTCGCCCGGCGCGAACGCCAGACGAGGGGGTGGTGGCCCGCAAGGGGCGATCGTGAAGGGCGTTGGTGAGGGGTGAGGAGTGCTAGTGAATAGTGAGTAGGGGCCCGGCGACGCTCCGAACGGGCACTGCCCACCACTCACTACTCACTGGCACTACTCACGAACCACTCTTCACGCCCTAAATGTATCTGCGCAGCGAACGGGCGAGATCGGTGCTGCCGTCCTTGCCGCCGCGCTTGACCTGGGGCTGATAGGCGACCCGGGCGTGCTCGACGCAATAGACGCCTTCCGAGGCGCGGCGACCGCAGAAGCTGAACTCGGTCGAGGACGGGTCGCCGATCGGCCATTTGCACATATGGGCACCCAGCGTCATGACCGTGGCCGTGCCGGGCATTTCCGGGGTCGGGTCGGGACGGGTCGGCGGCACGGGGCGCGACTGGGCGGCCTCGATGCGGCGCGGGGCCGACGGCTGGGCCGGAGCGGGGGCCGCAGCGCGCGGGCGGGTGGGGCGATAGGTCGTGCGCGCCGGCTGGCTGGGCGCGGCCCGGCCCGACAGGCCCAGACGGTGCACCTTGCCGATCACGGCGTTGCGGGTCACGCCACCGCCCAGAGCCTTGGCGATCTGGCTGGCCGACTGGCCCTCAAGCCAGAGCTTGGTCAGTGCGCCAACGCGATCCTCGGTCCAGCCTGCGGTCATGCCATCCTCCCGGTGTGGTCGATTCAATATCTTGCGTCGGGTGCCCGGTATGGAGCGCCTGACCCACAACCAGTCGTAAACCTCTCGTTAACAGACGCAAGATGTGCGATTCGGAGTGTCCACAGAAACCACATCTTGAATCGGTGTTCGGTGAAGCCGCTGGGGCCCTCGCGGCTTGAACCGGCGCCGTATCGGGCGCATCTGGGCCGACATGACCGAACACACGACCTCGACCCTCGCTGACCTCGCCACCGCCGATGCCGCCAAGGGCCCGCCCGTGCCGCGCCGCTATGTCGGGATCAACGGCATCGGCGTCTGGACCCTCTACCTGCGCGAGGTGCGGCGCTTCTGGAAGGTGGGGGCCCAGACGGTCGCCGCCCCGGTGGTGACGACCCTGCTCTATATGCTGGTGTTCGTGGTGGCGTTCGAGGGCGGACGGCCGCCGCTGCACGGCACGCCGTTTGCCGAGTTCGTCGCGCCCGGCCTGATCATGATGGCCATGCTGAACAATGCCTTTGCCAACTCGTCGTCCAGCCTGATCCAGGCCAAGATCATGGGTACGGCGACCGACTTCCTGACCCCGCCGCTCAGCCCGCTGGAGCTGACCATCGGCTTTACCCTGGGCGCCGCGACGCGCGGGCTGGTGGTCGGGCTGGTGACCGCGCTGTGCGTGCTGCCGTTTGCCCAGCTGCAGATCCAGAACCTGGGCCTGATCCTGTGGTTCGGCCTGTGTGCCAGCCTCTTGATGGGCATGGTCGGCGTGCTGGCCGGCCTGTGGAGCGAGAAGTTCGACCAACTGTCGGCGGTGCAGAATTTCGTGGTCATGCCGCTGACCTTCCTGTCGGGCGCCTTCTATCTGGTCGAGCGCCTCCCCGAGCCGTTCGCCACCTTCAGCCGCTTCAACCCCTTCTTCTATCTGATCGACGGCTTCCGGGCGGGGTTCATCGGCCAGGCCGAGAGCAATCTGCTGGTCGGCGGCGCGGCCGCCGGCGTGCTGACCCTCGTCTTCGCCGTCACCTGCTGGGCCGTGTTCCGCTCGGGCTGGCGTCTGAAGAGCTGACGGCCGTACCGCCCGCGGTGTTGACTAAGCCGGGGCGGAGGCGGACAAGGCCAGACGTCTGTTTCATCGGTCCCGGTGCCGTTCTCGCGCCGGGGCTTTCGCGTTCTGGAGGTCCGATCCCGTGTCCAGCCATCTGATGGGTGTCTACAACCGCGCGCCGCTGGCGGTCGATCATGGCAAGGGGCCGCGCCTCTATGCGACGGACGGCACCGTCTATCTGGACTGCGTCTCGGGCATTTCGACCAATGCGCTGGGCCACGCCCACCCGCGACTGGTGCAGGCGGTCAAGGACCAGGCCGAAAAGCTGTGGCACGTCTCGAACATCTTCCAGATCCCGGGTCAGGAAGAACTGGCCGACCGGCTGTGCGCCGACAGCTTTGCCGATGCGGTGTTCTTCACCAACTCGGGCTCGGAAGCGGTCGAGTGCGCGCTGAAGACCGCCCGCAAATATCACCATGCCAACGGCCAGCCCGAGCGGATCGAGATCTACGGCTTTGACGGCTCGTTCCACGGCCGGACCTATGGCGCCATCAATGCGGCGGGCAATCCCAACTATGTCGAGGGCTTTGGCCCACGCCTGCCCGGGTATTCGCAGCTGACCTTCGGCGACCACGAGGCGATCAAGGCGGCCATTGCCAAGCCCGATACAGCGGCCATCATCCTTGAGCCCGTGCAGGGCGAGGGCGGCGCGCGGTCGGTGCCCGAGGTCTGCCTGCGCGGCCTGCGCGAGCTGTGCGACGCGCACGGTGTGCTGATCATCTTTGACGAGGTCCAGTGCGGCATGGGCCGGACCGGCAAGCTGTGGGCCCACGAATGGGCCGGCATGGCACCCGACATCATGGCCATCGCCAAGGCCCTGGGCGGCGGCTTCCCGATCGGGGCGTGCCTGGCGTCGGAAAAGGCGGCCAAGGGGATGACGGTCGGGGTGCACGGCTCGACCTTCGGCGGCAATCCGCTGGCCATGGCGGTGGGTCTGGCCGCCTATGACGAGATCTCGAAGCCCGAAACGCTCGACAATGTGCGCCAGATCGCCGGCTATCTGAAACAGCAGCTGGCCGGGCTGCAGGAACGCTTCCCCGATGTGATCGAGGACGTGCGCGGCAAGGGCCTGCTGATCGGCATCAAGCTGAAGCCGAACAACCGCGAATTCATGGGCTGGGCCCGCGACGAGAACCAGCTGCTGGTGGCCGGCGGCGGCGACAATTGCGTGCGCATGCTGCCGCCGCTGAACTTCACCCGCGAAGACGCCGCCGAGGCCATCGCCCGCTTCGAAAAGACCTGCGAGTTCGCGCGGAGTAAAATCGCGGGCTGACGGGGTAAGGAGGTTCATCACAGCGGGCACAGCGGATGCACAGCGAACACGGCGGGGATCAGCCCGTTTCCAGCGCGGTGAATGAGGTTGGAACGGCGGTGATGGATGCGGCCTTTGCGGTCCACCGAGACCTTGGCCCCGGTCTGCTGGAGTCGGTCTATGAGCACTGTCTGGCCGAGGAACTTGTCCAGGCGGGTCTGCAGGTCGAGCGACAGGTGCCCATACCGGTCCAGTACCGCGAGTCACGCCTCGACGTCGGGTTCCGGCTTGACCTTCGGGTCGAAGGCCAAGTCATTGTCGAAGTCAAATCGATCGACGCCGTGGCGTCGATCCATTAGGCGCAAGTGCTCACCTACCTGCGATTTTCGCAGATCCGGCTGGGGTACCTGGTCAACTTCAACACCGTCAGACTGAAAGACGGGTTCCACCGTCTGGTGCTTTAGGGCGCAGGCGGGCAGATTGGCACAGACATCGCTGTGCTCGCCGTGATCTCGCTGTGTCCGCCGTGATGAACCCCCTCTGTCTTCCTCCCGCCCCTGAATGCCCATGACCCGACACTTCCTCGACATCTCCCGGCTGCCAGCCGAAGACCTGCGGGCCATTCTGGATGATGCCCATGCCCGCAAGGCGGCGCGCAAGGGCAAGCCCAGGGGCTGGGTCGATGCCGATGCGCCGGCGCGCGACCATGTGCTGGCGATGATCTTCGAGAAGAATTCGACCCGCACGCGGTTCAGCTTTGATGCCGCCATTCGCCAGCTGGGGGGCTCGTCGATCATCGCCACGGCGTCGGACATGCAGCTGGGCCGGGGTGAGCCGGTCGAGGACACGGCGCGGGTGCTGTCGCGCATGGTCGATGCGGTGATGATCCGCGCCAATGACCATGAGGACGTCGAACGCTTTGCGCGCTTTTCGAGCGTGCCGGTGATCAACGGCCTGACCGACCGCAGCCACCCCTGCCAGATCCTGGCCGATCTGATGACCATCGAGGAGCATCGCGGGCCGATCGCCGGAAAGACGGTGGCCTGGGTCGGGGACGGCAACAATGTCTGCCACAGCTTCATGCATGCGGCGCAAAAGCTGGGCTTTCACCTGAACGTCGCCTGCCCGCCGGAATACCATCCCGACCTGCGCGACCTGACCGTCGGCGGGCCGTCTGTGACGCTGACGTCCGACCCGCATGAGGCGGTGCAGGGCGCCGATGTGGTGGTCACCGACACCTGGGTGTCGATGGGCGATCAGGACTATGAAGAGCGGCTGGAGGCCTTCGAAGGCTATACGGTCGACGACGCCCTTATGAACCAGGCCGCGCCGGACGCCGTGTTCCTTCACTGCCTGCCCGCCCACAGGGGCGAGGAGGTCACCGACGCCGTCATCGACGGCCCCCGCTCGCTGGTCTGGGACGAGGCCGAAAACCGTATCCACGCGCAAAAGGCCGTGCTGGCCTGGTGCCTCGCAGGGTAGGCCGCTCGCGCATTTGTTACCCGATGCGCGGGCGCTATAAATTGCGGTTGCGTCCCGTGAAGGGCAGGGTCGCCTCTCGTTCAGGGAGGCGCGCATGACGGACACCGGTCCGGGAACAGCTGTGGACGACATTATTGTCACCAGCCAGCGCGCAAGGGGTGAGTCGCCCTTCGCGGGCCTGCAATGGCCGTCGCGCGGCGGTGGGGGCGGGGACCAGCAACTCGAACTGGGCGACGATGAGACGGCCGGTGGTCGCGGGCCGTCAGACGAGGAGCAACAGTGCGCCACCGAGGAAAGCCGCCGTCAGTGGAATGCGGACGCCCGCGCGGCGGAGGCGGTAGGGCAGTTTCTTGATGAAGCACTTGAATCGTTCGGCGAGGAAGATCTGGCGAACCGAGAGTTTGGTGCTCTCTTGTGTGATATGGGGGGAGGCGATGTCGTTCTGGGGCCGATTGTTTCCGGCCCGCCGATCATGGATGAGAACGGCCAGCCATTTGTCTACGAGGGCGGCAGGCCAACAATGGATATTCCTCCGGGGGGCTGCGGAGCCGGGATAGTAGTTGGCAGTTCCATAGCCACCTGTCCCCGGGTTCGTCGGTCCCGTCAAACTTCGATTTTGCCTATGCCCGGTGGCACGACGAGCATAATGGAGCTCCCTCGAACTTCGGCATCTATATCGTGAGTCTCCTGCCCAATCCTGTGACTGGACTGCCCGAGTACGGCGTCTCTCGTGCCGAGATCAGCGACGAGGAAGCGGCAGCAGCCGGAACACTGGAGCCAACCTGGGTGAACCCGGATGCCCAACCTTGTCCCGGAAGTGGGGGAGGTACCTAGACATGTGGATAGTCATTCTTTCAGTCATCGCCCTCGCATCCCCCCCGCGATCAGGCTGGGTTGATGTGGGATATGAAGGCCGTGATCGTATTGCGGTGAGTGTGATGGCCTTGCCGAATGAGCCCGTCATCGAGCAGTTCTCAACAAGCTATGTCGCTGTGCCGCCCCAGCCCGCTTCTCGGCCGCGTCGCTACGTCCTGTGGCTGTCGCGGTGGGACTGTGAGACAGGCACAAGGCACAGGCTCTGGCGTGTTGAATACGGCCCGCACCATGATCCTCGTCGCACGAGGCTTGATGAACAGGCCGAGACCGCGACGAACAATCCCGTCGTGGCGCGCCAGCTCAACATCCTGTGCAACTGGCGCGAGCTGACGAACGACGACGTCATGTCGATTGCCGCCTTCGTCGCGGCGGATTGAACCGAGATGGGCATGGGGTCAGCGACGTTCATACTGCTGCTGGAGCTTGTGGCCCCGCCGCGGTTTGGATGGGTGGACGCCGGGCTCGAACAGCAGAACAGAATTGCCGTGCGGATAGACAGTGTTCCGACAGATACCTCTGAAGGTTTCTCGGCCGCCTATGTCGCCGTCCCGCCACAGCCCAGGGGACAGCGGCGCTATACCCTGTGGCTGTCTCGCTGGGACTGTGAGGAGGGCACGCGTCGACGGACTGCGCGGATCGACTACAGCCCGCATCACGACCCACGCACGATGCGCCTCGATGAGAACGCCGAGCGGGCGACAGACAATCCCGTCGTGGCGCGCCAGCTGAATATCCTGTGCAATTGGCGCAGTCTGACGAATGACGACGTCACCTCGATTGCCGCCTTCGTCGCGGCAGATTGAGTCTCAGACCCGCGGCTCGTCCGGCGGGCTGCGGCGGCTGCGGAAAGCGCCCTTGTGCCAGGCGAGGATGCCCAGATAGCCGAGGATGGCGCCGACGATCAGGCCGATGATGCCGTCGAGGATTGCGGACCCGATCAGGGCAGCGGCGATCAGCAGCAGCCAGTCGACCGTGCGGAACGCCTTCAGATGCGCGCGAATCTCGTCCATCAGCGGGTGCCTCCCAGATTGACGTCGGCGACGCCGCCGCTGTCGGGCGTGGTCTTTGTGATGTTGGCCTTGAGGATTTCATAGGCGAAGCCGAAGGCGCCCTTGTCGGCCACCCAGATGCGACCGTCGCCGGGCGTGAACTGCAGCAGGGTCAGATGGGGGTCGTCCTTGCCGTCCGGATACCAGGCGGCGACGACAGGGTTCCACCAGCGGTCGATCTTCTCGCGATCATTGTGGCGCATCAGGGTGCCGTGGATGCAGGCAAAGACGTGCTGGTCTTTTGCCGCATAGGTGAACATGGCCGAGGCGCCGGTGCCGACATCACGCACCAGATCGGTGTCGTCACGCGTGAAGAACCAGATCGTATCCGTCTCCTCGTCGCGGAAGGCAGTCATCGGCTGGCTGTGATAGCCGGGCCGGTCCAGGCCCAGCATGCCGGTGTTGGATTTTTTTAGGTGTTTCCAGAACTCGGTTTCGGCTTCGGCGGGGCTGAGACGGGTGTCGGCCATGGGGAGGGCTCCTGTTTCGGGGGTCACCCGAAAGAACAGGGCAGGGCCGATCGGGTTCCGGTCAGACGTCGGGCGCCCCCGCGACCAGGCGCACCAGATGGACCAGCAGGGCGAGGGCTATGGCCGCGGCTGCGATCATCAGGAACCGCCAGGGCACCAGTCGCGGCCGGATCAGGTCCGGCGGACGGGCGCCCCGCCAGCCGGAAAACAGGCCGAAGCCGACGACGACGGCCAGCGAAATCAGGGTCGGGATCAGCGGCATGACGTCCCGGTCCTTGCCAGAGGGTTAATCTTTACGAGGCGTTAACCCCGTCTGTTCACTAAATCACGCCTGTCAGGGTCGCAGCGGGTCGGATGTCCACAGGAAGATGGCGCGATCGCTATATCTGGGGGTTAACCACACGTTTACACCCCTGATCTGGGTGGGTAGCGTCAATGGCTAGTGGTCGGGAGGCGAATCAGTGAGCGCAGCCGCGCCGTGGAGCGTAAAGGGGATTGACCCCAAGGCTCGCGAAGTCGCCAAGGACCTTGCCCGCCGTTCAGGGATGACCCTGGGCGAGTGGCTGAACTCCATGATCATGGAAGGCGATGACGAGGACGGGATCGTCCCTCTGCCCCGCCGTGCCCATGTGGCCGACACTTATGAGCGGCGCAGCCGCAGCCGCCGTCTGGACGATGCCTATGGTCTGGGCGGCGACGATCCGGTCCAGCGCCTGTCGGCCACGGTCGAGATGATGGCCGAGCGGCTGGAGGCGGCCGAGCGTCGCTCCACCATCGCCATTCAGGGCGTGGATCAGGCCGTCGCCGGTCTGGTGCGGCGTCTGGATGCGCAGGACGGCCGCGACAACGGCGTGGTCCGCCGGATCGACGACATCGCCGAGGAACTGCGCGAGGGGCACCGCCGCCTGCGCCGCTTCGAGCAGGAGACCGGCCCGAGCACGGCCGAGGGGTTTGCGAAGACGGAAACCGCTATCGGGGCCCTGTCCAGCCGCCTCTATGACATCGAGGAACGCCAGCGGATCGGCACCCATGAGCTGCGCCAGCGGCTGGACGCGGTCGAGAAGACCGCCGAGGCCAATCGCGGCGTCGAGATTCTGGAGCACGTCGGGCGCCGTCTGGACGCCGCCCAGGCCCAGACGGGCGAGGCGCTGCGCGGGCTGGAGCGGGCCTTTTCCGAGCTGGACCGGAGGCTTGGCCTGACCGAGGCGCGCGCCGAAACGCGGGGCCATGCGCCGGATCCCGTCGAGCGCTATGAGGGCAAGCTGGAGAAGCTGGCCGAGGCCCTGACCCGTCAGGTCGAGGCCAGCCGCACCGAAATGCTGCACCGGCTGGACACGGCCCAGTCCGAAAACCGCATGGAGCGGATGGAGCGTGCGGTGGCCGCTCTGGGCGATCAGCTGCGTCAGGCCGAGCGCGGCTCGGCCCAGGCGGTCGAGGCCATGGGCCGCGAGGTGCTGCGCATCGCCCAGAACCTGAACGGCCGCGTCCAGAAGATGGAGATCGACGGCCCGGCCCGCATGGACCGGCTGGAGCGCGATCTGGAGATCAAGACCCAGGGCGTCGAGCGCCGTCTGGTCGCCAGTGAGGACCGCCACGCGGTCGCACTCGAGAAACTGGGCACCGAAATCGGCCGGATTTCGGATCGCCTCAGCGAGCGGATCGCCGAGTCCGAGCGGCGCTCGACCCAGGCGCTGGACGAGATCGGTCAGAAGCTGACCGACAGCTCCTCGCGCATTGAGCAACACTATGACCGCGCCTCGGGCGAGCTGGCCGAGCGTATGCGCCAGAGCGAGGAGCGCACCGCCCGCCTGCTGGCCGAGGCTCGCGAGAGCATGGCCCGCCGGGGTGAGCCGGAGGCGGGCAAACCCGAACCGGTGGCCGAGCCCGAGCCGACCCCGCCCGCCGCCGACTGGCGCGCCGGGGCCTTTGGCGTCGCGGCCCTGGCCGATGATCCGGTCTGGTCCAGCGACCCGCTGGATGGCCCGGCCGATCCCTTCCCGACCGGCGGCGTCGCCGCCCCGGCGCCCGAGGTCGACGCCGAGGGCCCGGCCCCCGATCCGGTCGAGGAACCGCAGACACCCCGGTTCGCCACGCCGCGCACGTCCGCTCCGTTCGGTAGTCCGGCGGCCACGAATCCGGCCCCCGTCACCCGCGCCCCGCAGGATTTCGGCGGGGCCGATGTCTCGGATGCGCTCGCGGCCACAGCGCCGGAGGACGACGAGTTTTCCGGCGACACCGACTTCGTCGATCCGCGCACCCTCAGGGCAGCGGCGGCTGCCGGTCGGGCCTCGGCCTCGACGCGTGGCGCGGTCGAAGCCGCACGGGCGGCCATGACCGCGCCCGAGCCGGAGCCCACCCGCTCGGCCTTTGGCCTCAAGAAGGGCGGCAAGTCGCGGCTGCAGGAGCGGATGGACCGTCAGGCCAGCCGCGATGGCTCGACCATGAAAAAGGCGCTGGGCGCCTCCGCGGTGGCGGTCACCCTGATGGGCGGTCTCTATGCCTTTACCGAACTGACCGGCCAAGCCATGCCCTGGTCGCCCGCCGGTGCGAGCGACCCGGCGGCAGGGACGCCTCTGGTGGCGCTGGCGACCAGCGCCGCGCCCCTGTCGGCCGAGACGGTGGCCCAGGCGACGGACCTCTATGAGCGCGCCCTGACCGCCATCGAGGAAGACGATCCCGCCGGGCTGGACTTGCTGACCCGGTCGGCCGATCTGGGCTATGGCCCGGCGCAGCTGATGCTGGCGGGTCTGTATGAAACCGGCGAGGCCGGGGCCCCCGTCGATATGGGCCAAAGCCTCGACTGGACCCGGCGGTCGGCCGAGGGCGGCTATCCGCGCGGGATGTTCGCCTATGGCATGCGGCTGTTCGAGGGGGCCGACGGCACGCCCGACCGCCCGACCGGTCTGGAGTGGATCAAGCGCGCGGCGCGGGCCGGTCTGGTGGATGCCCAGTTCAATGCCGCCGTCATCCATGAGCGGGGCGAGGGCGGCATGCCGGTCAGCAACGTCGAGGCCTATGCCTGGTACCGGGTCGCGGCCCGCTCGGGCGATGAACAGGCCGCCAGCTCGGTGACCCGCGTCGGCGCGCTTTTGAGCGAGGCCGAGCGCGCCCGGGCCGAGGATCTGGCCCGGGATTATCTGCCCGGAACCCCGCCGGACGCCAGCTGATCCCCGGCCCCGCAAGGGTTGGTGCTCATCTGTAACGTTCATGCACTGGCCACGGCGGGGAGGCGGGGCTAAGCCCTGACGGTCACGCCGATTCCGGGTCCTGTTCCAGCCGAAGGTCGCCCTTTGGATATCTATCTGCCGATCGCCGAGGTTTCGGTGAACTGGCCTGTTCTGGTTCTGCTGGGCGGGGTGGTCGGCTTTGTCTCGGGCCTGTTCGGGATCGGCGGCGGCTTCCTGATGGCGCCGATCCTCGTGTTCCTCGGCATCCCCCCGACCGTCGCGGTGGCCAGTCAGGCCAGCCACGTCGTCGCCTCCTCGACCTCGGGCGTTATCAGCTATTCCTCACGCGGGGCGGTCGACTTCCGCATGGGCGGCATCATGGCCGGGGGCGGTATTCTGGGTGCGCTGGTCGGCGTCGAAATGTTCCGCTGGCTGCGCCTGATGGGTCAGGCCGATCTGGTTGTGGCCCTGGCCTATCTGGTCTTCCTCGGCGTCATCGGCACCCTGATGCTGAAGGAAAGTCTGGAGCAGATCCTGAGGCGCCGTCGGGGTCAGCCGGCCCCGCGCAAGGACCGCCGTCGCCCGATGTGGCTGTACGGCCTGCCCTGGCGGATGAAGTTTCCCAAGTCCGGCCTCTATATCTCGGCCATTCCGCCGCTGGCACTGGGCGGCGGGGTCGGCATTCTGTCGGCCATCATGGGCGTGGGCGGCGGCTTCATCCTGCTGCCCGTCATGCTCTATGTGCTCAGGATGAAGGCCTCGGTGGTGGTCGGCACCAGCCTGTTCCAGATCATCATCACCACGGCCATGACGACGGTGCTGCAGGCAGGGCGCAACCAGACGGTCGATATCGTGCTGTCGTCGCTGCTGCTGTTCGGCGGGGTGATCGGGGCCCAGTATGGCGCCCGCCTGTCGGGCCGCTTCCGGGGCGAGGAGTTGCGCGCCATGCTGGGGCTGATCGTCCTGGGCGTCGGCATCTATATGGGGCTGGAGCTGTTCGTCCGGCCCAGTGACCTGTTCGCCATCGCGCCGGGAGTGCCGGAATGATGATGCAGGACCTGCCCCCTCCGCCCCCGGCTGTGATCGCCGAGGCACCCGCGCCGGTCATCGCACAGGACCCGTCGGTCGCGACCGGTCGCATCCTGCGCATCTCGGCGGCGCTGACGGATACGGAGGTCGAGGTCGACTCGGGCTTCACCGGGGCGTCGATCGTTCTTTATGGCGCGGTGTTCAACCCCACCGACACGCCCGCCGATGTGGTGGTGGTGGTGCGCGGCCCCGATGCGCCCGTGCGTCTGGTGCGCAAGTCGCAGACGGCGGGCGTCTGGCTGAACAGCCGGCCGGTGCTGTTCGAGGGCGCGCCCGGCTTTTACATGACGTCGTCCACCCGCCCGCTCAGCGACATCGCCAACTTCGGCCAGTTGCGGCGGCTGGGGGTGGGGCTGGATCACCTGCGCATCGCCGCCCCGGAGGAACGCCGCACCGTCACCCGCTATGGCGTGCGCGATGTCGTGGTCAGCCGTCTGGGCGAGGACTATCTGGACTGGCGCCGGGCCGTGATCCGCCTGCGCGAGGACGAGGGCCTCTATGCCGCCGATCCGCAGGGGGTACGCTTTGTCGACGACGGCCTGTTCCGCGCCGAGGTGGTGCTGCCGACCAGCGCGCCGACGGGCACCTATCACGCCGAGGTCTGGCTGTTCCAGGACGGCGAGCCGGTCTCCAGCGCCGAGCTGGAACTGACCGTCGAAAAGGTCGGCATCGAGCGCGGCATCTATGAGTTCGCCCACGGCCGCCCGTGGACCTACGGTATCCTGTGCGTGATCCTCGCCGCCTTCACCGGCTGGGGCGCCAGCCGGGTGTTCAGGAGGAACTAGGGCCGGCCGTCAATCTCTACGACGGCGGTAATCGGCGACAATGGTCCCGGGGTCATTTCCCAGATCACGGCCCGTGGGCTTGGCTCCATCACACACCACCGCGCGAACCTCTGCCATCGGCGTACCGGCGACAATGGGATCCCACGCTTCTCTCTCCGGGGTCGTGCTTGCGTATCGTCCGTCCGCATAGAAGCCGACACCCTTGACGACTGTCGCTGTGCTGTTGCTGCAGTCGATGATCATGGCCATGGCTAAATGCGACAGGTTCTCGGTTTGCTGCATGACTTCGGTCGTCATGCCTACGATGGTGGTCACCGAGCCGAGGTCACCTTCACGGCGGATTGAGCCGTTGGCCAGAAACAGGAAGGTGCTGTCCGACTCGAGAAGCAGGGTGTACGGCCCTGCGAGCGCCTGTGATTCCTGGGCCAAGGTGGGGCTGGCCGCGATTAGGCCGGTCCCGAGTGCCATCAGCTTGAGGCAGTTGAGTCGACGCATGGACGGTCTCCGGATTGGCTGCGGCGCCAAAGTAGCGACGCCGGTTTGCGGTCGCCACCAGGTTCTGTCAGCCCGTCGTCTCAGCTCGCCGCGAACTCGCTCAGGGCATCCATCACCGCGCGGTTCTGGTCGTCGGTGCCGATGGTGATGCGGAGCGCCTCGGGCAGGCCATAGCCGCCGACCGGGCGCACGATGATGCCCCTGGTGTTGAGATAGGCATTGGCGGCATTGCACTGGTCCACGTCCTTGAAGCGGACCAGCACGAAATTGCCGGCGCTGGGCAGGACCTGAAAGCCGAAGCCGCGGATGGCCTGGGTCAGGCGCGGACGCCAGGTCTGGATCAGCTCGCGCGAGGCCTGCTGGTGGG
Organism: Neptunomonas phycophila; assembly: GCA_964224415.1. Classification (GTDB taxonomy): domain Bacteria; phylum Pseudomonadota; class Alphaproteobacteria; order Caulobacterales; family Caulobacteraceae; genus Brevundimonas. The sequence continues at coordinate 55,009 of CAXQIE010000003.1, read as the reverse complement.
CCTCATCCCCCAGCGCCGCAACCGCCGCCTCGATCCCGGCGACCGAGACGTTGAAGGGCAGGCGGATGCGGTCGACTGCCTCGGCCACCTTCAGCGGGGCATAGCCATAGCCGATGCGCAGGCCGCCAAGGCCGTGGATCTTCGAGAAGGTGCGGGTGACGACGATGTTGTCGCTGTCGCGGGCCAGATCGAAACTGGTCTGCCAGTCCGGCTCGGTGACATATTCGGCATAGGCCTCGTCGATCACCAGAATGATGTCGGGCGACAGGGCGGCGTGCAGCTGGCGGATTTCCTCGGCGGTATTGTAGCTGCCGGTCGGGTTGGACGGGCTGGAGACATAGACGATGCGGGTGCGGTCATCGACCTGACCCAGAATGGCCTCGGGCGTGAGCTTGTAGTCCGGCTCGGGCGCCAGCTTGACCTCGGCCTGATTGGCCTTGGCCGAGATACGATAGGCGAGGAAGCCGTACTGGCCCGAGACGATGTTGTCGCCGGGCGTCAGATAGGTCTGGTTCAGCAGGGCGAACACCTCGTCCGAACCATTGCCGAAGATCAGCCGCTCGGGCTCCAGCCCCATCTTGTCGGCCACCGCCGAGCGCAGCTTGGCCGCCCGGCCGTCGGGATAGATGTGGATGCCGCTGACGGCATTGGCATAGGCCTCGCGCGCCTTTTCACCGGCCCCCAGCATGTTCTCGTTCGAGGACAGCTTCATGGGCTGGGCCACGCCGTCGATGTTGGACTTGCCGCCGACATAGGGGGCGATGTCGAGAATGCCGGGCTTGGGGGCGGGGGCCTTGGCGTCGGTCATGGGGTCCTCGCGGGGTCTGAATTTCAGAAAAGGGGAGCAGCGCCGATGACGCCGGTCAGGGTGCCGGGCAGGCCGTCCAGCCGCCCGTCGTCGGCCTGCACATAGCCTGCGATCATCATCAGCTTCAAGCCGCCGGTTGCGATCAGCGGCGCGGCGGCCAGACCGTTCAGGCCCAGAACCTCGACCAGACGGGTCTCGGGCAGGGGCGAATCCGTGACCCAGAAAGTGCGATCGTCGCCGGTCGGCTCGGGGTTGCCCCGGCCGATCATCAGGGCCTGCGGCAGGCGAGCGGCATCGTCGGGTAGGGCACCGATGACATGAACCTCGGGCGTGGCCAGCAGCCGCCCCCACCAGGCCGTAACCCCGGCCAGATCCATCAGCACGCGGGCACCCGCGGCGGCCTGCTTCAACCCATCCTCGGCCCTGGCCAGCCGCGCGAATCCCAGCCCGAACCGATCGGCGGCCAGGAGGGCCGATAACCCGCCGTGCACATGCAGGGGCCCGGAGGCAGCACCTTCCACCCGGCCCAACACGGCCCGAACCGTGGCCTTCTGATCGGCGGGCAGGGCGTTCAGCGTCCGGCGCAGGTCCGCAACGGCCTCGCCGTCGCCGGACGGCGGCGTCAGATCGGACAGGGCCTCGCTCAACCGGGTCAGATCGCTCCCGGCCATCAGAACAGCCGGGGCGCGGGCGCGAGGGTAAAGGGCCCCAGCCAGGTGCGACCGTCGCGGAATTCCAGCACCAGTGACACGGGCGCGCGCTCGGCCACGGCGGCGGCACCGGCGGCGGCGGTGGCCTGGGCCCGGTTCACCACACTGTCCTCGGTGGTGGCCAGACCGGCCAGCGCCGGCGCGGCGCGCTCGGCCCGCACGCTGAGGCTGCCGTTCAGCCGCCCGTCCTCATCGGCCACCAGCGGCCCGCCGGTCAGCAGGGCGCGACTGTCGCCGGACTGCAGCTCAACCCGCACATTGGCAAAGCGGCCGCCGGCCTGTGTCCAGGTGTCGAAGACGCCGGCGCTGTCCATGCCGGTCAGGGCCCCCGCGCGTTCCAGTGTGACCTCGGTGCGCACGCTCAGGCGCCCTTCGCCGGTCAACCGGTCCACCGGGCCTGCCTCACGCCCCGTGCCCTCGACCATCTGGAACAGGACATCGAGGTCGTCGGCGCCCGGCGCAGGCGCCTCTGCGTCCCGGGGGCGGGCCGTCGCCGGGCGCGCCTCCAGCGTCAGGCGTTCGGCGGCGGAAATCGGAAAGGCCTCGGCTCCCGGCTCGGCGCGGAAGGTCGGCTGGATCAGCTCCAGTGCCATCTGCGGCCAGGCTTCGGATACGTCACGCACGCTCATGCGAATGGCCTCGGCACGCACGAATACCCGGCCCTTGTCGCCGCGCAGCATGGTCAGGCCGTCAGGAGCGATCACCACCCAGTGCAGCGGGGCATAGGCATTGGCCTCGGCCACCAGTTCGGGTGCGCGGGCCCCGTGGCCCGAGGGCGCCGTCACCTCGACCGCGCGCATCGCCAGCCGGGCGCGGAAGGGCCAGCCATCGATCTCGATCTTGCCGTGATTGATCTCCCACCCGGCCTCGCGCAGGGTCTCGGCGCGGGCCAGCACCTCGCGTTCGACCCTCTGGGTCAGCACGAACCACCAGCCGGTCCAGGCGACCAGCAGGGCCAGCACCACGATCAGCGGAATGAACAGACCCCGGCGGCTGTGGCGCGGGCCGGGCGTGTCGGCTGCAGTCATTCAGATGTCCTGTTCTGATCGGGACCGAGGAACCGGGAAAGGGTCGCGACCGCCTCGGCCAGTTCCATGCGCTGGACCTCTACACCGGGGGGCAGGCCGCCGAAAAGCCGGGTGGGGCAGGCCGCATCCAGCATGACGAATACCCCCTTGTCATCGGCGCGCCGGATCAACCGGCCAAAGGCCTGGGCCATGCGTCCGCGCGCCAGTGCATCGTCATAGGTCCGGCCCCCGCCTGAAGCGTCGGCGCGCGCGAACCGTTCCCGCCGCGCCCGGTGCAGCAGGTCCGGCCGAGGCCAGGGCACCCGGTCAAACACCAGCAGCCGCAGCGGCCGGCCGGGCACGTCCACCCCGTCGCGGATGGCATCGGTGCCGAGCAGACAGCTGTCGCGCTCGGTGCGGAACACATCGACCAGCGCCCCCACGTCGAGCGGATCGATGTGCTGGGCATAGAGGGGCAGGCCCGCGCGGCCCAGCTCGGGCCCCAGCAGGCCATAGACCGCCTTCAGCCGGCGGATGGCGGTGAACAGGCCCAGCGCCCCGCCGCCCGAGGCCAGGAACAACGCCCGCATGGCCGCCGCCGTCCGGCGCGGATCGTCGCGCGGCACGTCGGTGACCACGATCACCTTCGACTGGGCGGCATAGTCGAATGGGCTCTCGACCTTCAGCGTGCGGACCGGGGTCTCCAGCCGTCCGGTGGCCGAGCGCAGCCTCGCCAGATGGAAGGGGTCCTCGCCAAAGTCCGGATCGGTCAGGGTAGCCGAGGTCACCAGCACCCCGTGCGAGGGGCGGATCACGGTGGCCTCCAGAGGCTGGGTCGGGTCGACCCAGTGGCGGCGCAGGGAGACGTCCGACAATCGGCCAAAGGCGCTCTCGGCCGCCAGCCAGTCGACGAACTCGGGGTCACCTGCGGCATCCCCCGACGCCAGATCATTCAGCATGGCCCGCCACGACGGCAGGGTCATGCGCGCCCGCCGGTCCAGCCCGCGCAGCGCCCCCTCGATCCGCGCCCGGGCGCCGCCGTCCAGCGTCTCGGCCTCTTCGGTCAGCACATCCTCCAGATGGCGCGACAGGGCCAGCAGCGGCGCCTCGACCGCCGCCAGTGCCTCGGCGGCCTTCGCGGCGGCGGTGATCAGGTCGGGGATGGCCGGGCGGGCGGCGCACTCCATACCCTGATCCTCGGACCCTCCGCGCGGGTCGGCCCGCGCGCGCAGCTGGTCCAGCGCCGCCGCCAGAAACACCTCGACCGGCCCGGTCGGCGCGCCCGAGTCGGCGCCTCGCAGAATGCGGCCCTGCGCCCCCTCGCCCGGCAGGCGGGTGGCGGCGGCCAGCACATCGCCCAGTGCCTTGCGCGCCGGACCGTCGTCACCGATCAGGTCGCCCAGCCGCTGCTCCAGCCCGCGGCCCCGCCGCGCGCGCGTCTCCGGCCCGCGGATCCAGCGGCGCAGCTCGGCCGCCTCCTGTCCCGACAGACTGGCGGAAAAGGCGCTGTCGGCGGCTTCGAACAGATGGTGGCCCTCGTCGAACACGATGCGCTTCAGCGCGGCGGTCTCGGTGTCGCTGGCGGCGGCCGGACGGGCGGCGCGCGCGCCGTCGAAGGCCGCCTGCACCATGACCAGGGCGTGGTTGGCGATCACCACATCGGCGTGGCGCGCGGCCCTGACCGTCTTCTCCACAAAGCAACGGCGATAGTGGGGACAGGCCGCGTGGATGCACTCGCCGCGCCGGTCGACCAGATTGGCGGGCGTCGGCTGATGGGCGGCGGGCCCCGCATACAGCCCCGGCAGCCAGGCGGGAAAATCGCCGCCCGTCATGTCGCCATCGGCACAGGCCCCGGCCCAGCGCGCCGTCAGGCCCAGACCGACCACATCGCCCGCGCCCAGCTGGGCCTGCTGCACCATCTCCTGCAGGTTCAGCAGGCAGAGATAGTTTTCGCGCCCCTTGCGCACCACCACCCGCCGCCGCGTCTGCCCCTCATGATCGGGCAGGGCCAGCCCCTCGCGCGCGATCTGGCGCTGCAGGGCGCGGGTGTAGGTCGAGACCCAGACGGTCCCGTGGTTGCGCTCGGCCCACAGGGCGGCGGGTGCCAGATATCCCAGCGTCTTGCCCGTGCCCGTGCCCGCCTCGGCCAGCAGGGCGCGCGGCTGGTCCTTGTGATCGCGCGGGGAAAAGGCAAAGGCGGCCTCGGCGGCATAGTCGGACTGGGTCGGCCGCGCCTCATCCAGCCCCAGACCCTTCAGCATGTGATCCAGCCGGATACGGGCGCTCTCGCTGTCGACCGGGTGGGATCCGGCCTCGCCGCGCGGCGCGACCTCCTCCCATTCCGACAGGCGGTTCCAGACGTCCAGCCCCGTGCCCGGCTCCCGCCGCTCGCGCACCCCCCGGCCCGCCGCCTCCAGCCCGGCCCGCAGCGCCTGATCAATCCGCTCGCCCCAGCTCCAGCCCGCCCGGGTCAGCGTTCCGTTCAGCGTCAGCGCCGCCTCAAGGTCCGGATAATCTGCCGCCATGAGCTCGCCCATCAACCGCCCCGCCACCGCGCGCAGCGCCTCGGCCTGGGCCACCGCCCCCACCGGCTCGTCCAGCCCCAGCGCAATGGCCAGCCCCGTCGGCGTCGGCGCACAGAACCGCGCCGGCCGCACAAACACGAACAGCTCCAGCACATCCAGCAGGTGAGGGGCCCGCGCCGGCGCCTCCAGCCCCAGCCGCCGCGCCGTCAGCCCCGCATGGGCGACCAGCACCGGCGCCGGCCCACAGAACAGCCCCTCCGCCGCCCCCCGCCCGATCGCCCGCGCCCCACTCGCATCCGCCACCGCCCCCGCACCCGGCGGAGTCGCCAGCGCAGGCGGCAGGTCGAGGGTCAGCGACGAAGGAGGAGCAGCGACAAGGGACACCGCCCTTCCTTACCCGTGCCCGCGCGGAAACGGAACGGGAACAGGTTCCGCGACGCATCCGATGCGCTAGGTCGCTTCGTTTCGCTTGGTGGAGGAAGGCAAACCCCCGTTTCCTCTGGCACAGTTGTCATCCCGGACGCCCCGCAGGGGCGATCCGGGACGGCGGTCCCTTCACTCCATCCCTCCCGGATAATCGCTGGCGCGATTTCCGGGATGACAAGCCGCACCCTTCACCCGCACCACCGCCCCCTCCGTCACACCGCTTCGCGGCGCGCCACCTCCCCCATGAGGGGGAGGAGATGACGAAGGCCGCCTCACCCCTTCGGCATCAGGGCGTCGTCGATTTCGGTGGCGCGGACATAGGCCGGGCGGGCGCGCAGGCGCTCGGCATAGGCGACGAAGGCCGGGCGGTCGGGGAGGGTCTTGAACATCAGGCCCCAGTTGATCTGCGACCCGACATAGACGTCCGCCGCGCTGAACCGCTCGCCGAGGATCCACGGGCCGTCACCGGAGACCGCACCCTCCAGCGCATCGACGGCGGCCTCGAAGGTGCCGTAGCCGAGGGTTCCGGCCTTGTCGGCGGGGGGCATGAGGTTCATCGATTTGGCGGTGACGGCGGCCTCCAGCGGGCCGGCGGCAAAGAACATCCAGCGCAGATATGTGCCGCGTCCGGCCTCGCTTGCGCCCGGAGCCAGACCGGCCTCCGGAAAGCGGTCGGCGAGGAAGGTGCAGATGGCGGCGCATTCGGTGACCACCTCGCCGTCACAGACGATGGCCGGCACCTTGCCCATCGGATTGATGGCCAGATACTCGGGCGCCTTCATCGTGGTGCCATAGTCCAGCACCCGGGTGTCATAGGGGCGGCCCACCTCCTCCAGCATCCAGCGCACGATGCGCCCGCGCGACATGGGGTTGGTGTAGAAGACGATCTCTTCGGCCATGGTGTCCTCCCGGGTTTTGGCCAGCCTAGCCCCGGATCGTGACGGTCGTCATGCAACTGTGGTTTCGCGCAGCCGCAAAGTCGGGGATAGTCGGCGCATGACCCGTCCTGACCGGCCGCTTGGCCCGAACCGTGTGGCGACCTGGCGGCACCCCTGGCCGGTGCGGCTGACGCACTGGGTCAATGTGATCTGTCTCGTCTTCCTGCTGATGACCGGCCTGCAGATCCTGAAGGCGCACCCGCATCTGTACTGGGGTCTGGATTCGACGTTCGATGACGCCTGGCTTAGCTTTGGCAATATCCCGGGCTGGATGACCCTGCCGAGCTATCGGGATCTGGCGACGGGCCGGAACTGGCATTTCTTCTTCGCCTGGATCTTCGTCGCCAACGGCATGCTCTATCTGCTGTACATCCTGTTCTCGGGGCGGCTGGCGCGGATGATGGAGCCCAGCCGCGAGGAGCTGGCCCACATCCCCGACACCGTGGTCGAGCATGCGAAGCTGAAGTTTCCGGAGGGCGAGGCGGCGCGCACCTATAATGTCATCCAGAAGCTGACCTATCTGATCGTGCTGCTGGTGCTGTTGCCGATGATGCTGGTCACGGGGCTGGCCATGTCGCCGATGATGAATGCCGCCATCCCGGAGTTGCTGCCGATTCTGGGCGGGCGACAGTCGGCCCGTACCCTGCATTTCATCGCCGCCATGGGCATCACCGCCTTTGCCGCTGTCCATGTGCTGCTGGTGTTCCTGAGCGGGCCGCTCAACAATCTCAGGTCCATGATCACCGGCTGGTATGTGATCCGGACCGAACCCGAACCGCCAGAGGAGACGCCCGATGACCGTGATCCGTCCTGATCGCCGTCACCTGCTGCTGGCCGGCGGGGCGCTGGCCCTGTCGGGCTGTGACGGTCTGGTCCGCAATGCCCAGGCCCAGTGCACGGTCAGGAAGGCCGAGCAGGTGTCGAAACGCACCCAGCGCGCCCTGGCCCGCGATGCGCTCGCCCCCGAATACGAAGAAAAGGACATCTCGAAAGACTTCCGCGCCAATGGCTCGGTCGATCCGTCCGCCGCCGAATACCGGGCGCTCAAGGCCAACAATTTCCGCGACTATCAGCTGATCGTCGATGGCCTGGTCGAGACCCCGCTGGCCCTGTCGCTGGCCGAGCTCAAGCGCCTGCCGTCGCGCACCCAGATCACCAAGCACGACTGCGTCGAGGGCTGGACCTCGATCGGCAAATGGAAGGGGGCGCGCCTGTCGGCCGTGCTGAACCGTGCAAGGCTCAAGCCCGAGGCGAAGTTCGTGGTCTTCCATTGCTTCGATGCCCTGGATCAGACCGAGAACGGCGAGCGCTATTACACCTCGGTCGACATCCGCGAGGCCTACCACGAGCAGACCATCCTTGCGTATGAGATGAACGACGAGATCCTGCCCATCAAGCACGGCGCGCCCATCCGTCTGCGGCTGGAACGCCAGCTCGGCTACAAGATGGCCAAATACATCAAGCGCATCGAAGCCGTCGAAAGCTTCGCCCACATCGGCCGCGGCAAGGGCGGCTATTGGGAAGACCGCGGCTATGAATGGTATGCGGGGATATAGAATGTGGGGTCTTGTCCTTGGTGGATTGATCGCCCTGTGGCCCACTCTGCTGCTGGCCCAGACCCCGTCGGACGCGCCACCCCGGCCGCCGCTGTGCGAGGGCGCGATCACGCGACTGGGGCCACCGCCGCTGGCGGCACCGGCCGCCGGTCTCTGGCCCGCTTCTACCTTCGAGGCGACCGGGCGCGAGGATGCGGCGCTCGACGATGTGCTCACGCGCGCTGCGGGTGCCATGGGAGCGCAGTCGATGGGGGGCGCTGTGCTGGATGCCGACGGTCTGTGGTCGGGCCGGGCGGGCGCGAACGACGCCCCCCTGTTCTGGTGGGCCAGCGCCGGAAAGCTGGCGGTCGCCGTCGCCGTGCTTCAGCTGGTCGAGGAGGGGGTGGTCTCGCTCAACGATCCGGTCTCGCTCTGGGTCGAGGGGGTGCCGCTGGGCGAACGCATCACCCTCGGCAGGCTGCTGGATCACACTTCGGGCCTCTACAGTTCCAACGAGGCCGCGTTGGTGCGGGCCGATCCCCGGTTCCGGGCGATCGACGAACTGGTCGCGGTGGCGCGTGACGAGAGCAGCCTGTTCTGTCCCGGTCAGGGCTGGCGCTATTCCAACACAAACTACTGGCTGCTGGGCGCGGTTCTGGAGGCGGTCGAGGGACAGCCGCTGGACCGGATTCTGACCCGTCGGATCGTCGAGCGGGGCGGCCTGTCGGGCGTGCGGTTCGTGAGTGCGGACGATTCCGTGTCCGATATGCAGCCCTTGCCGCCGCCGGATTCTGCCGGTGGGGAGGTGGAGGTCCACCCCGGCTGGGTGGGCGCCGCCGGGCCCATGCTGGCGACGCCCGAGGGGGCGGTGAGGCTGCTGCAGGCGGTCCTGACCGGACGTCTGCTGCCGACGGAGCGGGTTCGGAGCATGCTCGATCTGCCCTGGCGGATGTTCGACCAGCCGATGGCCTATGGTCGGGGTCTGATGCTCTATGAGGTGCCCGAGCCCGGCCGGCCCCTGACGTGGATCGGCCATTCCGGCGGCGCGAGCGGGGTCAAGGCCGCCATGGTCTGGTCGCCGGTCGATCAGGCCTATGCCGCGGTGGCCCTGACAGGGACGGGCTCGGCGGAAGCCGCAGCCAACGCCCTGCTGCGAACGCGCGGACGTCGCCAGAGCCCGGCAGGCCCCTAATCCTCGACCGTTTCCTTGCGGCGTTTGACCATCAGGTCGAAGCTGTCCCAGACGCCGTCGGCCCCGTGCCAGGCGCCCTTGGTCGCGGCCTTGGAGTATTCGGTGGCGCGGGCCTCGAAGAAGTTGGCGTGCTCCACACCGCTGAGCAGCGACTGCAGCCAGGGCAGCGGGTTCTCGCGCTCGCCGCCGAACAGCTCCGGCAGCTGCAACTGGCGCAGGCGCCAGTCGGCGATGAAACGGATGTAGGCCTTGATGTCGTCGGGGGTCATGCCGTGGACCGGGCCCATTTCGAAGGCCAGGTCGATGAACTTGTCCTCCATGGTCACGACCGTCTCGCAGCACTGCAGGATGTCGTCGGCCACGGCTTTGGTGACCGCGCCGGTCTCCTTGTTGAAGGCGTGGTACAGTTTGATGATGCCCTCGCAGTGGAGGCTCTCGTCGCGCACGGACCAGCTGACGATCTGGCCCATGCCCTTCATCTTGTTCTGGCGCGGGAAGTTCATCAGCATGGCGAAGCTGGCGAACAGCTGCAGCCCTTCCGAGAAGCCGCCGAACATGGCCAGCGTCCGGGCGATGTCGGCATCGGTCTCGACCCCGAACTGGCCCATATAGTCGTGCTTGTCCTTCATGGCCTCGTATTCCATGAAGGCGCCGAACTCGGCCTCGGGCATGCCGATGGTCTCGAGCAGCAGGGCATAGGCCGCAATATGGATGGTTTCCATATTGGCGAAGCTGGCCAGCATCATCTTGACCTCGGTCGGTTTGAAGACCCGACCGTAGCGCTCCATGTAATTGTCCTGCACCTCGATGTCCGCCTGGGTGAAGAAGCGGAAGATCTGGGTCAGCAGATTGCGCTCGGCACTGTTCAGATTGGCCGCCCAGTCCTTGCAGTCCTCGCCCAGCGGCACCTCTTCGGGCATCCAGTGGACCTGCTGCTGCTTCTTCCACATGTCAAAGGCCCACGGATAGCGGAACGGCTTGTAGGCGGCCGAGGGCGTCAACAGGCCGGGAAGGCTGCCGGCAGGCTTGGCGGGCGTGATCGGGCTGTGGGCGTTCATGCGCGTCTCGTGAACTGAAGGGGTCATCGCTGCAGGGCGAGCCCGCACCATGCGCGGACAGGCGCGGCCTGCCAAGGGGGGTCGGCGCTGGATATTGTGATTGTGATCGACGCGCCCCCCAAATCTTGTGGTTAATCGCGGGAGGGCTGGGGATGAATGATGATCCGCGTGCCTCGCTTTTTCGGAGGCCTATCTCATCGGGCGACTATCTTCGCTAGAATTCTGACGAACCGGCGTTATAGTTCGCTCGTGGGGGGAATCGTGCCGACGAGTTTGGTCGAGGTCGCCCCGCGTCGCGGACGTCATGTCCGAACAGGGAGGCTAAAACCATGAAACGACTGAAACTTCTTGCCCTCGGGGCCACTGCGGCCCTCGGCCTCAATGCGGCCGTCAGCGCGCCGGTGCTGGCCCAGGCATCGGAGCCGTTTGTGGGTCAGTTGACGCTGTTTGCGACGGACTGGTGTCCGCGCAACTGGGCCAAGGCTGACGGCTCGTTGTTGTCGATTGCCCAGAACCAGGCCCTGTATTCCCTTTATGGAACGACCTACGGCGGCAACGGCCAGACCAACTTTGCCCTGCCAAACCTGCAGGGCCGGGCGCCGGTCAGCTATTCAGCCAGCATGCCGCTCGGCCTTGCCACGGGCACCACCACGGCCACGCTGACGATCAACCAGATGCCCGCGCACAATCATACGCTCCTCGCGGCGTCGACCAGTCCCACCAGCAACAATCCTTCGGGCGGCAGTCTGGCGACCTTCCCGCCCAGTTCGCCAATCTATGCCTCCCCGTCCGAGACGCCTTCGGTCGCCATGCACCCGAATGTCGTGACCCAGACCGGCAACGGGCAGCCTTTCTCCATCCAGAACCCGATCCTGGCCATGAACTGGTGCGTGTCCCTGCAGGGCATCTACCCGTCGCGATCGTAGGGGATCATCATGATCAAATCAGGAAAATTGGCAGCCCTGACCGCCGGGGTGGCGCTGGCCGGCAGTCTTGCCTCGCCTGCTGCGGCCCAAGATCCCTTTATCGGGGAACTGCAGCAGTTTGCTACAAACTGGTGTCCGAGGGACTGGCATCGGGCAGACGGTACACTGCTGCCTATCAGTCAATTCAGCACCCTCTACAGCCTGATCGGCACGACCTATGGCGGCAATGGCATCCAGACGTTCGCCCTGCCCGACCTGCGGGCTCGGGCACCGATCGGCTACTCCTCCCAGATGCCTCTGGGTGCGATGACCGGCGTCAGCTCAACCACGCTGCTGTCAATCCATCTACCGGCGCACACCCACAACCTTCAGGGTGACGAGACAGGGCCGGTCACCAACCAGCCCAATGGATCGATGCTCGGGACCTTCCCTTCAGGGTCGTCGATATACAGCAGCGGCAACGGGCAACTGCCCATGAACTATCATGTCGTCCAGATCGCGGGCGGTAACCAGTCCGTATCGATCCAGAGCCCGATCCTGGCCACCAACTGGTGCATCGCCCTGTACGGGATTTACCCGCCGCGTCCCTAGGGCCGTCACCCCAACCTGCCCCTGGCCCGCTGGACACTGTCCGGCGGGCCTTTTCTTGCGGCTCAGTCAAACAGGATGACGGCCAGCCCCGTCAGGGCAAAGCCGAGCGCGGCCGCGAGCCGGATCCAGGTCATGGGCAGGCGATCGGCGGCCTTTTCACCCAGCAGGACCGCCGGTGTATTGGCCAGCATCATGCCGAGCGTCGAGCCGATCACGACCGGGATCAGGGCTTCGAACCGCACCGCCAGCGCGGCCGTGGCGATCTGGGTCTTGTCGCCCATCTCGAGTACGAAGAAGGCCGCGGTGGTGGTCAGGAAGATGCCGCGCCAGGTGGTCTCCTTCGGAGCCGGGCGTTGTTCCAGCCGGTCGGGGATCAGGGTCCAGGCGCCAAAGGCCAGAAAGGTCAGGCCGATCACCCATTTGAGCCAGGGTCCTTCGGCAAAGCTGGCCAGCACCGATCCGGCGATCGCGGCGACCAGGTGGTTGGCGACCGTCGCGACCAGAATGCCGCACAGGATGGGTGCGGGCCGGCGCCAGGCTGCGGCCAGCAACACCGCCAGCAGCATGGTCTTGTCGCCAATCTCGGCCAGCGCCACCAGGCCGGTCGAGACGCCGAGAGCCTCCCAGAAGGGGCCGACAGACAACAGGGTCAAAACAGGTCACTCGGGCGGGGGCGACGGGCGAACCGACGGTCATCGCGAACGCCCCCGCATGGATGCGCCCCGCGATGCCAGCGGTCTTGTCAAACAGCTCCGCGACCCTGAGGTCTGGCGAAGCTCCGCACGCGCCATTCCCTCCGGGCGAGGGAAAGTGTGTTGACGCGCGCCCCACTTTTGCGTGGGCGACTACTCCCCGATGACGAGGGGGCCGCTTTACGCCGGAGGGGCCTGCCGCGCAAGTCGGGCCTCGCGGTGCCGCCCGTATCGCTCTAGCGCCCAGGCGGCCAGCCACAGGCTCATGGCCCAGGCCGCACCGACACACCAGCCGGCCAGCACATCCGACAGCCAATGGGCGCCCAGATAGACCCGGGTCAGGCCTACGGTCAGGGCCAGCAGCCCGGCGGCGCCCAGCACCCAGGCCTTTTCCCGGCGCCGCGTCAGCCCCTGCGCCACCAGTGTCCCGAGACTGAGGTAGAAAACGGTCGCCAGCAGGGCATGGCCCGAGGGAAAGCTGGCGTTCAGCGTCTCGACCGCCTGATAGGCCACGGGCGGCCGCTCCCGCTCGAACACGGATTTCAGCCCCTCGCTGAGGCCGACGGCGCCGATCAGGCCCAGCACGAGCCGGAGGGCGGCGCCCCGATGGCGTTGCAGCAGCAGATAGGTGACCGCCAGCAGGGTGAAGAGCGACAGGACCGATATCCCGCCGAGCGACGTCAGATCGGCAGCCGCCTCCTCGACCCACCAGGGGCCGATGGGATTGCCGGCATCGCCCGGCAGGCGCAGCGCCGCCAGCACCCGATAGTCAAGGCCGCGGTCGCCCTGCTCGGCCATTTCTTCGGCCAGTTCGAGGAAGAACAGGCTGCCCATGGCCATCACCAGAAAGGCCCCGAGCGCCGCCGCCTCGGTGCGCGCCAGCCTGAGGAGTCGCACCGCCTGCGGTGGCAGGATTTCGGCCAGGCGGTGTCGAAAGGCGGCGAGGGTCATCGCCGCCAAACGGCCAAGGTTGGTCGGCGTTCCGACGGGCCGGCCGGGCGATCACGTTTCCGTGATCAGGCCGCAGGCGTCACCCCGGTGTCACAGGGCTTTCCACAGTCCCGAGTGGCTTGCCCCCCGATTCGCGAACAATGTGATCGTCAAGCCCGTTGACGGGTCGTTAGCTATCTGTGCCCCATATGTGGCGTCGGGACCTGCTTCGGCCACTAGATCGTGTGGTAGGGCAGGAGGCGCTGTTGCATTGGCATTCGGGGATTATCGAGCATTATGGCTGGCGTGGAAGCACTGAAGACGGCGGAAATGAAGACGGCAGAGACGTCTGGGGGGACGACCGCTGAACGACCGCATCTGAAGGTGGTGCCCTCCATCATTCTGGACCGCTCGCGTGACAACCTTCTGACCGAGTTCGGCAAGAAGACGCTGGAAGACCGCTATCTGCTGGCGGGCGAAAGCTATCAGGACATGTTCGCGCGGGTGGCCAATGCCTTCGCCGACGACGCCGACCACGCCCAGCGCATCTATGATTATATGAGCCAGCTGTGGTTCATGCCGGCGACGCCGGTGCTGTCGAACGGCGGCGCCAATCGCGGCCTGCCGATCTCCTGCTTCCTGAATGCGGTGGGCGACAGCCTGGACGGCATCCAGTCGGTGTGGAACGAGAATGTGGCCCTGGCCTCGAACGGTGGCGGCATCGGCACCTACTGGGGCGGCGTCCGGTCGATCGGCGAGAAGGTCAAGGGCGCGGGCCAGACCTCGGGCATCATTCCCTTCATCCGCGTGATGGACAGCCTGACACTGGCGATCTCGCAGGGCTCGCTGCGCCGGGGTTCGGCCGCCGTCTATCTGGACGTGCACCACCCCGAGATCGAGGAGTTCCTCGAAATCCGCAAACCGTCCGGCGACTTCAACCGCAAGTCCCTGAACCTGCACCACGGCATCAACATCACCGACGCCTTTATGGAGGCGGTGCGCGACGGCAAGACCTTTGACCTGATCTCGCCCAAGGACCAGGCGGTCATGAAGACCGTCGACGCCCGGGCCCTGTGGCAAAAGATCCTCGAAATTCGCCTGCAGACCGGTGAGCCCTATCTGATCTTCTCGGACACGGTGAACCGCCAGATGCCGCGTCACCAGCAGGAGCTGGGCCTGTCGGTCAAGCAGTCGAACCTGTGCTCGGAAATCATGCTGCACACGGGCCGCGACCATCTGGGCGTCGACCGGACGGCGGTCTGCTGCCTGTCGTCGGTCAATGCCGAGACCTTCCTCGAGTGGAAGGACGAGCCGCGCTTCATCGAGGACGTCATGCGCTTCCTCGACAATGTGCTGGAAGACTTCATCCGCCGCGCCCCGCCGGAAATGTCGGCCGCTGTCTATTCGGCCAAGCGCGAGCGGTCGGTGGGCCTCGGCCTGATGGGTTTCCACTCCTTCCTGCAGGCCCAGGGCGTGGCGTTCGAGTCCGCCATGGCCAAGTCGTGGAACATGCGCCTGTTCAAGCACCTGCGCCGCGAGGCCGACAAGGCCAGCCGCCTGCTGGCCGAGGAAAAGGGTGCCTGCCCCGACGCCGAGGAGCGCGGCATCATGGAACGTTTCAGCCACAAGCTGGCCATCGCCCCGACCGCCTCGATCTCGATCATCTGCGGCGGCACCTCGGCCGGCATCGAGCCGATCCCGGCTAACATCTATACCCACAAGACCCTGTCGGGCTCGTTCGCGGTCAAGAACCCCTATCTGGAAGAACTGCTGGAAGGCAAAGACCTCAACACCGACACGGTCTGGAACTCGATCCTCGAGAACGAGGGCTCGGTCCAGCATCTGGACGCGCTGACCGACGACGAAAAGGCCATCTTCAAGACCGCCTTTGAACTGGACCAGCGCTGGGTGGTTGAACTGGCCGCCGACCGCACGCCGGAAGTCTGCCAGGCCCAGTCGGTTAATCTGTTCATCCCGGGCGATGTCGAGAAGTGGGATCTGCACATGCTGCACTGGTCAGCGTGGGAGCGGGGGCTGAAGTCGCTCTATTACCTGCGGTCCAAGTCGGTGCAGCGGGCGTCGTTCGCCGGTTCGGAGGACAAGGCCGAGCAGGAAGTGGATCCGAACCAGCCGGATCTGTTTTCAGTGGCGCGCACCGACTACGACGAGTGTCTGGCCTGCCAATAGGGCAAGGCACCGGCGAGAGGGAACGCAGGGCCATCCCCGTCCGTTAGGGGATCGGAACCGCGTCGCTGAAAAGTCATTTGTCGGGCGCGGTCAGATGTAGCATGCTCTGACGCGTAACGCTGCGTAAGGGCACGGTGAGGGGCCTGTGAAGCGATCGACGTCCATCCTGGTCGGGTGTGTCCTGGCCACCGGTTTCGGGGGAGCCGCCTTTGCACAGGCGGGTCCGTCGACGACGGCGTCGCTCAACACCGCAGATCCGTGGGAAGACAGCTGGGAAGCCCGGCGCCGCGACCGCGAAATCACCACCCGCTTGAACTCCGATACTGCCTATACTGCCCGGGTCCAGACTGTGACTGCCGGGGCCTATGTGTCCGAGACTCGCGCTATCGACGTGCGGCCGCTTGAGATTGAGCGCGGCTCGCCCTGGGTCGCCACCTCGCGCGAGGTCTGGCGCGAAACCGACACCTATACCGAAAGCCTTCGCGTCGACAGCGCGGGCGCGTTGCGCCGGGCCGACGGCGGGCCTATGCCTCCCGGCGCCGGCGATGCCGTCATGGTCGACGATGAGCGCTATGGCCTCAGCTATCGCCGGGGCTGGCCGTCCACGCTGGGCTATACGGCCTCGGGCCTCGAAGTGACCCTGACCCCCCACGCCGGGGTGGGGCTGACCCCGCTGGGCCCCGTGGCCGAGGCCGGGGCCACCCTGTCGATCGGGTCGGACGTCGACCGTATGGTGCCCGAGGGGCAGGAGGTCTTCGGCGACCGGGCGCGCTGGTATCTGTTCGCCGCAGGCTCCGGCCGGGCTGTCGGCTATAATTTCGCCCGGACCCGCGACGGCAACTATGCCCGCTCGGGCTACAGCCACGACTCCGGGGCCTTCCTCGGCGATGCCTCGATCGGGGTCGCCTATCGACGGGGCGACGTCCACAGCTCGGTCGGTCTGGTCTATCGCGAGATCGAGCCCGGCGGCATGCGGGACATGAGCGACACCATTGAGGCCGATGTCACCGAAGGCATGGTGGCCTTCCAGTTTTCGATCAAGCCCGACTGGTGACGGTCTAGCGGGTCGCGACCACGCCCTCGCGCCGGTCATCGGCCCCGCCGTCCCAGGCCCAACCCTCCGGTCCCAGCCGCCACAGACCGCCGTGCAGGCCTGAATTCTCACTGGCATTCGGCCTGAGCTGCAGGCCTCGCTCCGCCAGCGCCGACTGAAGCTCCGGTGAGAACCGTTCGGTGTCCGCCCCCAGCCCCGACCCGCGCGCCACCAGATTGGGCAGGTCAAAGGCGTCCTGCACACTCAGACCCCAGTCGAGGGTCCCGATCAGGGCCTTGGCGTTATAGGCCAGAATGGACGACCCGCCGGGCGAGCCCAGCCCCCCGACCAGCCGCCCCTCGCGGTCGAAAATCAGCACCGGCGACATTGAGGACCGGGGCCGCTTGCCGCCCGCGACCGCATTGGCCACGGGACGCCCCAGGTCATCGACCGGCTCGAACGAGAAATCGGTCAGCTGGTTGTTCAGGAAGAAGCCGCCGCTCATCCGTCCCGAGCCGAACACGCTCTCGACGGTGGTCGTCATACTGACCGCATTGCCCCACTGGTCGACAATGAAGAAATGCGAGGTCCCTGCAGGCTCGGTCGTGGCGTCGGTACCGACGGCGACGATGCCCGGGGGGCTCCCGGCCTCTGCGGCTCCGGTCAGCCCGGGCACCAGGGCCGCGCGCCCGGCGACATAGCCGGGGTCCAGCAGGCCCGCGACGGGCACATGGACAAAGTCGGCATCGGCCACATAGCGATCCCGGTCGGCATACATCAGCCGCTGCAGCCGGGCGAAGGCCACCCAGGCGCCGGCGTCATCCGGCCCGGCCGAGACGGCCGGCACATGCTCGGCCATGGCCAGCAGCTGCAGCAGCGACACCCCGCTGGAGGGCGGCGGCGGCACGCAGACCACATAGATGCGGTAGGGACGGCACAGGGCTCCGCGGACCTTCGGCTGATACCCGGCCATGTCTTCCAGCGTCAGGGCGCCGGGGCGCGGCGCCTCGCCGACCGTCGTGACAATCCCCTCGGCGATCGGGCCTTCGTACAGGGCGCGCGGTCCCCCGACGACCAGCATCCGCACCGTTTCGGCATAGGCCGGATTGGTCAGCACATCTCCCGTCTCGACGCGTTCTCCGTCGGCTCCGGTGAAGTATGCATTGGCCCAGTCGCTGCGGGCCTGTCCGCGGGTCGAGGCGATGAAGCCGCCCAGCCGCGGGCTGACCTCGAACCCGTCCTCGGCCAGGCGCTCGGCCTCGCCGAACAGGTCCGCCCAGGCCAGCCGTCCGTGCCGCGCTTGCGCCAGACCCAGCATGGCCACGGCCCCGGGCACGCCGGTTGAGCGCCCCGACATCACGGCATCGGCAAAGCCCAGCGGCCTGCCGTCCTGCCAGAACAGTTCGGGTGTGGCGGCGGCCGGCGCCGTCTCGCGCCCGTCATAGACGGTGACCGTGCCGCTTTCGGCGTCGAACCACATCATGAAGGCGCCGCCGCCCAGCCCCGACGATTGCGGCTCGACCAGACCCAGAACCGCCTGGACTGCCACCGCCGCATCGGCCGCCGTGCCGCCCCGATCCAGCACCGCCATGCCCGCCGCCACCGCATGCGGATTGGCGGCCGAGACAAAGGGGCCGATGGCCCTCGGCACCTCGGTTGTAATCGCGGGCGACGCTTCGACCGATCGCGCCTGCGGCTGCATCGCGCAGGCGGCGCCGACCAGCAGGGCCACGGCGGACAGGGGACGCAGAAGGGTCGACACAGGCATGAAAGGAACCGGTCCGTTACGACATATCGGGGAGCTCAATCCGGCCTAGCCCATTTTCGCCCGCCGTTCGACGCCCGCGTGCCTGCCGGTCAAATTCTCGGTGTTTCAGGGGCGCACAGGTCTTGCGCGGATGAAACCGAGCGGCTAGAGAACCGCCCCTGCCCCGCAAGGGTCAGATGCGCACCCGTAGCTCAGCTGGATAGAGCACCAGACTACGAATCTGGGGGTCAGGAGTTCGAATCTCTTCGGGTGCGCCACTTCCTTCTTTCCCTTTCATTTCAAAGAGTAGGAGGGATGGAGGGGCCATTTTTCATCGGTTTTTACAACGCCGTTCGCATCGTTGATTGACCGCTGATCGCTTCGCGTCCGTTCGCCGGGATCGTCTTGTCACGGAGACGCTGCTGCTTCAGCCACAGGACGAACAGGGGACGCCTCGTCAGCGCCGAGCAGGGCCGCGAGCGTCAAGAGATGGGCCAGCGATACGGGCGTGCGCCCGGTTCTCCAGTGACTGATCATGTTCGGCGCGACAAAGCCGAAGCGTGCGGCGCCCTGCTCGTTAGTCAGCCCGGTCTTGTCCCAGTTCGCGTCGATAAAGGCCGCGAGCGGACTTGGGGGCACATGGGCGGCGGGGTTCCTGGGGCGTCCTGCAGATTTCATGGTGGTCGTTCTCAGTCGATTGATGTTGACTGACCATAGACCATTGAAAGAGAGAGATTATCGGCGATGTGAGCGTTCAGATGCGGATTCTTCGGAGGCTCGCCTGGCTCGCCTGGCTCGCTTGAGCGCTTGAGCGCTTGAGGGCATGGGCACAAGCGCTCATCCACAAGATGTTCTGGTTATGTTCTTGCGTTCCCCGCCATCGGTCCGCCTAATCGTGGCGGGTCGGATGGATGAACTGGAGAGCATAGATGCAGCCACACCAAACCGACCCCGAGCCATTGATCCGCCTGGTCGCTACCCTTGTTCCCGAGGGCGCCGATGGGCGGGCCGGGTTGCGGACCATCGTCCGTGAGATCGAGGCGAAATACCCGGGCGAGATCCAGCGCATGGCCGCTGCCCTGGAACTGGAGAAGCTGCGGTGCAGGGCGTCGTCGTGATGCCTGGATGTGGGCGGGTGTCTATTCTGCGGTGGGTCGCGATGTCCGACCCACGACCCGGCAACTGACGGCCCGGCTGGGTGACGACGGCTGGGTAGTCGAAAAGATGCGCTGGGGCCTGGTGCCGTTCTGGAGGTCGGGCAAGCCGCTCAAGGACACCGAAAAGGGCAAGGGCGACGGGTTCAAGCTGACCACCTTCAACGGACGCTGCGAGAACGAGATTCAGTTGGTCCGGGTCGCAATCGACGATAGGTCGGTGCCGATATCGACCATGTCGGCGCTGCCTTTCGCTCGGAATACCTGTCGACCAGCTCGGATGCATATGGCCTCGTCAGCACGGTGAATCGGACCAGTTCCTCCATCACATCGACGATCCGGTCATAGTAGCTGGATGGCTTCATCCGCCCGGCGTCGTCGAACTTCTTTTACGCCTTTGCGACGCTGGACTGGTTCGGGATTGTAATCATCCGCATCCACCGGCCCAGCAGGCGCAGGGCGTTCACTGCGTTGAAGCTCTGTGAGCCGCCGGATACCTGCATGACCGCCAGAGTGCGACCTTGCGTAGGGCGCACGCCACCGATGCCGAGCGGCAGGTGATCGATCTGCAGCTTCATCAGACCAGAAACCTGCCCGTGACGTTCCGGGCTGCACCAGACCATGCCCTCCGACCAGAAGGCATGCTCGCGCAACTCCTTGACCGCCGGATGATCATCGTCGCCGGGGGAGCCGGGCAGAGGCAGGTCCGAGGGATCAAAGATGCGGGTGTCGCAGCCCATGAACCTGAGCAGGCGCGCTGCTTCCTCGACGCAAAGCCGGGAGTAGGACCGCTGTCGCAACGATCCATAGAGGAGCAATATGCGGGGCGGATGCTCGTTCCAGGGCGGGGAGATCGTCCGGGTCAGGCAGCTCGCGCAAGCGATCCATCAACAGGCATCCTTCATCGGAGTCGTTGCAGGGAAGAACCTGCGGCCCAGCCACAGGGCGACAGATACCAGCAGGATCAGCACCGGCACCTCGACAAGCGGTCCGATCACGGCAGCAAACGCGACCGGCGACGCCAGTCCGAAAGCTGCAATCGCCACGGCTATGGCGAGTTCGAAGTTGTTTGAGGCGGCAGAGAACGCCAGCGCGGTTGTGCGCGGGTAGTCGGCTTTGATCAGCCGACCCATCAGGAAGCTGATCACGAACATCACGAGGAAGTAGATGGTCAGCGGGATCGCGATGCGCAGCGCGTCGAGCGGCAGGGCCACCACGTCCCCGCCCTTCAGGCTGAACATGGCGACGATGGTAAACAGCAGGGCGATCAGGGTGATAGGGCCGATACGCGGCAGGAAGCCGCGCTCATACCAGTCCGCCCCTTTGCGCGCGACCAGCACGCGGCGCGTGAGGAATCCGCCGAGGAAAGGCAGACCGAGGTAGATCAGGACCGCGCCCGCGATGGTCCAGAAGCTCACATCCACGACGCTGCCTTGAAGCCCGAGCAGGGGCGGAAGGAAGGACAGGAAGAACCATGCGTAGGCGCTGAAGAAGACGATCTGGAAGATCGAGTTGAAGGCCACGAGGCCCGCGACATACTGATTGTCGCCTCTCGCAAGCTGGTTCCAGACCAACACCATGGCGATGCACCGGGCCAGCCCGATCAGGATCACGCCGGTCATGTATTCCGGTTGGTCGCGGAGGAAGATCACGGCTAGCACGAACATCAGCACCGGGCCGAGGACCCAGTTCTGGAACAGCGACAGCGCCAGCACCCGCTTGTCCGCGAAGACGCGCGGCAGTTCCTCGTATTTCACCTTCGCCAGCGGCGGATACATCATCAGGATCAGCCCAATGGCGATGGGCATGTTCGTCGATCCGACAGACAGACTGTCCAGCCACCCGGGCAGGCCCGGGACGACAGTGCCCAGCAGCACTCCCAGCCCCATGGCGACGACTATCCAGAGCGTCAGCCAACGGTCCAGGAAAGATAGCCGGTGCGTCGGGTTGTCGTGGAGGACAGGGGTATCGACCATCAGCGGACCCTCCGCCCCGCCTGGTCGATAGCGACCTCCCCATCTTCCTTGGTGAAGGGCTTGAGGTCATCGGCGGGCAGCAGGTCCAGCACCGCCTCTGAGGGACGACACAGACGGACCCCGAGCGGTGAGACGACGATGGGCCGGTTCAGCAGAATGGGATGCGCTTCCACGGCGTCCAGCAGCTGTTCGTCGGTGATCGCGTCGTAGCCGAGGCCGAGATCCGCATACGGGGTGCCCTTCTCGCGCAGCAGCGTTCGAAGCGGTTGCCCCGTCCGCGCCGCCAGCTCAGCGACCATCTTCCGCGATGGCGGGGTCTTCAGATACTCGATGACGTGCGGCTCGATCCCGACATGACGGATCAGGGCCAAGGCGTTGCGCGAGGTCCCGCAGGCGGGGTTGTGATAGATGACGATGTCCATGGGTTCTCAGGGGCAGCAGGGTAGGAGTTCGGCCAAGAGCGGCTCGCACTGTTCGGCCCGTCCTCCGCAGCAGTCGGCTACGAGGAAAAGGACCAGCCCCCGGAGCCGATCAATGTCCGGGGTGAAGTAGATTTCCCGGCCTTTGCGTTCGGAGGAAATCAAACCCGCGTCCGCCAGTATGCGGAGGTGGGACGACATGGTGCTTGCGGGCTGCTCGAAAGCCTGCGCGACGTCCCCCGCCTTGAGGCCGCCGGGAGCGTGCCTGATGAGCAACCGGAGAACCTCCAGCCGCCGGGGATGACCCAACGCTGAGAAGCATCTGACAGCGAAGCTATGGTCCATTATTCGTTATTACGAGAATAGTCGAAGGATTGCAATCTGGCACACGATATCAGGTGGTGGTAGGCGGCCCGCTTGGAGCCCAAATCCAGGTGCCAACGGCAGCCACCTGGTGATCGACGGCGTCTCGACCCCACGGCGTAGGCAGGGATCCATCCAGTTCTTTTTATGCACGGTGCGCATTGCGGGCGGCAACTAACGGAAGGCACGCTTTGCTCAATCGTTGCGCTGGCTGGTGTTTATTGGGTGGGATCGGGGAATGAGGTCGTGTGCCCTTCCGGCTTGGTTGCCGAGATCCACTGCCGCGTCTTTGCCGCCGGGCTTACGGGCGCGTGACGGTGGGCCGGCCCAGGCATCCGGGCGATCGGGATGATCGCTCCGCGACTCTGGATGACCTCGCGTGCAAGCGCATGACCCGCCTGAACGGCCCCGTCGATGTTGACGCCTGCAATCAAGGCGTGAAGACAGGCGGCATTGAAGCTGTCCCCAGCGCCGGTGGTGTCGACAGGCTGGATCGGCGAGGTCGCGATCAGCCGCCCCGGGCCGCCGTCGGAGGCAAGGGCCCCGTCGGGGCCCTGTTTGACGACCACCAGAGACGCGCCCGCCGCGCGCCAGCGGGCGATGGTGTCCCCCGGCGTCGCGTCGCCCATCAAGGCCTGTTCGTCCTCGAAGGTCGGCAAGGCCCAGTCGACCAGCGGCATGAAGGCCGTCACCGCGTCGCGGGCAGCTATGTGCGAGGGCCAGTTGCGCGGGCGATAGTTGGGGTCGAAGGCCACCTTGCCGTCCCGGGCGCGGACTGCCCGGGCGATGTCATGGATCCTGGCGCGGCCGGCGGCATCGAACAGGGACAGGGTGATGCCGGACAGATAGAGCAGATCGGCCCGCTTCATCGCCTCCACCGCCGCGGCGGACGCTTCGAGCGCGAAGAAATTCCGCGCCGCGCTGGTCTCGCGCCAATAGGTGAAGGTGCGCTCTCCCGCGTCGTCGGTGCGGATGGCGTAGAGGCCGGGCACGCGGTCGGGGTCGGTGAGGGCGAGGCCCAGGTCGATCCCTTCGGCGCGCCAGGCGGCGCGCAGTTCGTCGGACCACGGATCGGGGCCGAGCGCTGTGGCATAGGCAACGTCGTCGCCAAGCCGGGCCATGTAGAGGGCGGTGTTCAACGTGTCGCCGCCGAACGCCAGCCGGGCCGAGCCGTCGGCCTGGCGGGACAGTTCGAGCATGCACTCGCCGAACGAGACGACGCGCGGCCGGTCGCTCATACCCCGCGCGTCCCGTCAGCGGACATCACGAGAAGGCAAGGCCGCCGTTGATGTCGAGATTGGCGCCGGTGATGAAGGCCGCGTCATCAGAGACGAGGAAGGCAACGGTGGCGGCGACCTCTTCCGGATTGCCCTCGCGGCGCAGCGGCGTGCTACCGGCGACGGTCTTGCGCACCTCATCCTTCGTGAAGGTGTCGTGGAAGCGGGTGGCGATCATGCCGGGGCACAGGGCGTTGACGCGGATGCCCCGGGGGCCCAGCTCTTTGGCCATGGCGCGGGTGAAGGTCATGATCGCGCCCTTGGACGTGGCGTAAATCGAAGCCCCGGGTCCGCCGCCATCCCGTCCGGCCAACGACGAGAAATTCACGATCGTCGATCCTGCCGCCATGTGAGGGACGGCGGCCCGGGTGGCCAGATAGGCCGACTTGAGGTTCAGGTTCATCACCGTGTCAAAGAAGGCCTCGTCAATCTCGGCGAGCGGCCGACGCTCGACCATGCCCCCGGCCAGATTAACGAGGATGTCGATGCGGTCGCCGAAGCCGGCGCGGGCGGCCTCGATCAGTCCGTCGACACCCGCCGCGGTCGAGACGTCGGCGCGGTGGATAATGGCCTCACCGCCGGCGTCCCGGACGAGCTTCAGGGTTTCCGCGGCGCTGGCCTCGTCGTTGGCGTAGTTGATGCAGACCTTGGCTCCCATCTGAGCGAGCCGAAGGGAGACCGCGCGACCGATATCACGGCCGCCACCCGTGACGATCGCGACCTTGTTGGAAAGTGACATTTAGGCGTCCTTGATTTTGGAGGAGGAGGAGGAGGTCGGCATGGACGGCACCGGCGCGATGCGGCCGGTCACGAACAGGACGAAGAACAGGGCGACGGGCACCAGGAGAGCCACCAGTACGAAGATTGGGGCGTAGGAAACCTTTGTCATGGCTGGCACCAGCCAGGTGATGATCAGCGTGCCCGCCACCGCGGCCATGCCGCTGACACCGGCCAGTGTGCCGACGCTTTTCTGGTGGAAAACGTCACCCGGCAAAGTCTGGATATTTCCAATGGCGACCTGAAAACCGAAAAGAACCGCGGCGATGATCAGCACAGCAGCCACCGGACCGGGCGCTTGGGGTGCTGCGATCAGGGCCGGCCCCATGATCGCAGCGCCCAGCGTGATGGCGACCTTTCGGGCTCGGTCGACCGACCAGCCGCGACTGATCATGAGCCCCGACAGCCACCCGCCGAACAGGCTGCCAATCATGGCGCCGACATAGGGAACCCAGGCAAAAATGCCGATCTGCTTCACATCAAACCCGAAGGTTTCGGCAAGATAGATCGGCAGCCACGAGACAAACAGCCACCAGACAGGGTCGAGGAAGAAGCGAGCCCCAATGATCCCCCAGCTCTGTCTGTGCGACAGGATCTGGCGCAAGGTGGGCTGATAGGCGGGAGCCTCTGGCCCTTCACTCGGCACAGCCTGGGGGGCGTCCAGGATCAAGGCACGCTCGGCCGCATTGACCCACGGGTGGCTGGCCGGCCCCGCCTTGTAGATAATCAACCAGGGCAGCAGCCAGACAAAGCCAACCAGCCCCACCAGAACGAAGGTGAATTTCCACCCGACCAGCAGGAAAAGCCCTGCGATCAGCGGTGCTGAAATGATCGCCCCGATCGATGCCCCGGCATTGAATACGCCTTGGGCCAGAGCCCGCTCCTTCGGCGGAAACCATTCAGCATTGGCCTTGACCGCGCCGGGCCATGCTCCGGCTTCAGTAAAGCCGAGCATGGCCCGGAAAATGCTGAACGACATGATCGACGTCGCCATCCCGTGCAGCATGATGGACAACGACCATGTCGCAATGGACACGGCGAAACCCATCCGCACGCCAAGTTTGTCGAAGAAGCGCCCAAACGCGAACTGACCGGTGGCGTAGAACACCATGAAGATGGTGACCAGCAAGGCGTACTCTTCCTTGGTCGCACCGATGTCAGCCGATATTTCAGGCCACATCACCGCCATCGCATTGCGATCGACGTAGTTGATCACGGTTCCGATCGCGATCAGGGCAATGATGACCCATCTGAATCTGGACGGCTTCATGTCGCTCTCATCCTGTTTTTCTGCGCGCCGTTGCGCGGTGATGTGCAGCAAGACTTACTGATCAAATCGGGCATAGGGGCCCGTCCACGCATAGACCCTGTCGTCAACAGTCAGCCTGTGGCTCCGGCCTTCCTGACCGGGAGCGGAAACGCCCAGCGCAAAGACCTCGCCCGATACCAGCGTCACGACGATGACGTCCCCGGCATCGTCGCCGGCATGGGCGATATGCCGGATGCGGCTGGACCCGTCGGTGACGGTTTCGGCGACGCCGTCGTAGCGGCCATGCGGTTCCAGCACCGATACGAAGCGCACCGAGGGCTGGCCCTCGACCCTCCGGATCAGGGCCGGTTCACGGCGCAGGTTGAAATCGGGGTCGTTGGCGCCGCTCTCGACCAGCAGCGCCTGACTGGGGACATCTTCTACAAAACGGTAAGTGTAAAAGCGCCCGTT
Source organism: Neptunomonas phycophila (assembly GCA_964224415.1). Classification (GTDB taxonomy): domain Bacteria; phylum Pseudomonadota; class Alphaproteobacteria; order Caulobacterales; family Caulobacteraceae; genus Brevundimonas. The sequence goes on along the minus strand of CAXQIE010000003.1, from coordinate 29,018 downwards.
CAGCATCCATGAAAGGCTGCGCTCGCCCAGAAAATTTGGCGAGTTCGCGTCAACCCAAAGGTGCTGGTAGCCAGCCCCATCCCCCAATACCGGCCGGCTCGAAACCGCGCGCTCGGCCTCGAATCCCACGGTCATGATCTGGCCACTGAAGTGAAGCGGCAGGTCATAGGTAACCGCGCGGTCTGCATCGGCCTTCATCAAATCGATCACAATCGGCATTGGCAGGGCGGGATGGTCGACGAGTGCCAGCACCCGGGTGAAGACGACACCGTCGTAGGCCCCCCGCATGGTGGCCGAGCTAAGGGTCAGGCCCGGCTCATCGATAAACAGGCCCGGTTCCGGCCAGTGCTCCTCAGCCACCGACAGCCGTGCGTCGAACTGGCTGGTCTGATCAACGACGAGAGTGTTATGCGCGATCGTTTGCTTGGCCCAGCTGTTGTTCTCGGGCAGGTAGACGCCGCCGCTCTTGGCCTCAATGTTCAGATACCGGGCCGAGCCGTAGTCGGTGACGACCTCCTGCCCATTGTCGAAGAACAACCAGTTCAGTCGGTCATAATGGCCGTGCCCCATGCCCTGGGCGGTGTTCTTCATCACCAGGGTTTGGCCGGTCAGATCGTCCCCGCGTCGAAGGATAGCCAGGCCACCGCGGTCGCCATCCGGGCCATCGCGCAAGATTCGGGACGAGAAGGCGAAGGGCTGTGCCAGGTTCTGCGATAGACCCTCAGCCACGGCCAGACCGTCTGGCGTCATAGGGATGCGGCCCTGTCGACGCGCGATGGACAGCAAGGTCGGGTCCTGGGTGCGGGCATAGGCAATGGCCACGCCCAGAACCAACTCCTCGGTATCCAGCCCCTTGTCCTTGATGGCGTCGTTGATCGGGAAGAACAGCCCCCCGTAACTGCTGTGGACCGTGGTCGTAACCGCCTTGATCAGAACGCCGTCACCGACCTCGAAAATGCCAAGCTCCGGCTGGTTTTTTTCGATGGCGGCCGCGAACACCACAAAGGGGGCAAGGGCGTAGCGTTGATAATACGGCCCTTCCTCATAATAGCCGTCCGGTGAAAACAGGCGGTCGATCTGGCGCAGGAAGCCCGAGGTGCTGTCGCCTTCCAGCCCGTTCAGCGCAATATCGACCAGATGCGGATCGCGGAGCACGTAGCCGGTCATGCCGACTCCGGCGACCGCCCAGGTCGCATGGTTATGGATGCGGTTAAAGTTGGTCGGCGTTTCTTCTGACAAGAAGCGCGCCATCCGCCCGAAGACGTCCGCGTCGATGCGCTCTCGATCTTGCGGGCTCAACGCATCACGCACAGCGTCGTAGCCCTGTATGGACTGCACCAGCCACACCGAGTCATTCAGGGTCTGCCAGAACAAGCGCCCTGGAAGCTGGTTCCTGGCCGCCGGATGGTTGCCCAGCGTGGGATACAGATCGGCATAGGCCAGAAGGATGTCGCGAACAAAGTGGGCGTAGGCCATGTCGCCGGTCAGGCGATAGAGCGTACCCGCCTCAAGGATCGACCGCTGGTTCCGCTTGTGCTGCTCATGCGTATAACCGCCACCCGGATCCGTCGGCAGAGGCACGATGACTCCTGCGCGCATCGCAGTCGCAACAGAGGCCTCCATCCGGGCACGTTCCCTGACAAGCATCGGGAGCTGTTGCGAGGCGAGAGCCAGCTGTTGCCATTCCTGATCCGACACCAACGTCGGTGAGGCGTTCGGCTCGGCCGGAGCCATCTGAGCTGACCGGGTTGAACCCAGCGCCTCGGCCGCTGGTGTCACGGCCAGGCCGCCGAGGGCAACGCCGGCGATGAGAGCGAGTCGGGACGGCATGGACCGGAGCGACATCAGCGATCGCCCTCGGCGGCGTACAGATTTGACCAGGCCTCAGGGGCCCTGTCGAAGCTGTTGCCCGACGCGGAGAAGGAGGGGGCACCGACCGTTCGGTAGAAGCGGAAACTGCCGCCCTCGATGAACTGATTGTTGGTAATGACGGCTCGCTGCACCCCATGCAGATCCAGAGCTGCAACCGGACTTGCGTTGTTGCCGACGCGCCGGAACACGGAGCCTTCAACGCGCACGTTCGGACCGAACGTGCTTTCGTCGGTGCCGCCGCGATAGACGTCAAACGCTGCGCCTCTGATGTCTTCAAACACCGAGCCCTCAACTTCCAGCCGTTCCACATTGTAAAAGCCGAGATCGTCGGTTTCCGTATTGGCGGACAGAACCGAGCCGCTGACGGATCGAACCGTAACCCCGGTCAGTGAGACCAGATCCGCCGTCGTGCCCTTGTCCGCATAGATGACGTCGAAGGCTCGATTGACGGTCAGTGTGGTGAACAGGGTGTCCTCGACCAGAAGTTGGTAGTTGGCCGCGTTGCCGGTCGCCCGAACCACCGCATTGCCGGCGCTGTCAGGGGCGCGTTGGCCGGAGACCGTCAGGCCGACGAGTTTGAGGGATCCGCCACGGACAATTTCAAACAGGGTCGGCCGGTCAAAGACGAGGGTCACTGTGCCAGGAATTTCCGCGCGGACCGTCATCGGGCGGTCCACCCTCAATACTGCGCTGACCTGGTATTCGCCCGGCTTCAAGACCAGCTGATCGCCAGCCGCACCCGCAGCAAAGGCGGACGTCAGTGTGTCCTCGCCCGGATGGACGGAGATCATTGCTCCGCTGTCCAGAGCGACAGCGGAGGCGTTCTTCGGGTACCACGACACCCCGGTGTCCTGACGATGCACAACCCGCAGGTCGGGACGCGCGCCGACGCCATCCAGGTCTTCCGGTACCGATAGTCCGGCAGATCCACGCACCATGACCACGGAGCGCTGGGTGACGCCCTGGATCGCTTGCATATCTCCGTCCAGCGACTGGATATTGCCCTCGAGGCGCAGGCCTGAAATGTCGCCGCGTATGCGGATCGGGTCATGACCGTCAGTGTTGACGATCAGGTTACCCTCCAGAATGCTGTCAACGGGCGCGGCGGACCGTTCTGCGTCCATCCCTGCGCCCAGAAACACGCTTCTGGCATTGACGATCGTATTGTTCTGGATCGTCGCGCCTTCAACCTGGACATAGCGGTTGGCTGGTGAATTCGGGACGCCGTACATGACCGTCAGGGCACTGGCAAAACCCTCGCCGGCCAGACCCACCATGTAGTTGTTACGCACCGTCTGATCACGGTTGATGATACGGATGCCGCCCGTGTGCGGCTTTCCGTTGCCGATGAAGACGTTGTCTTCCACAAGGTTTCCGTCGCCGTGACGTAGCGTCAGCGCGCCACGCGACTCGAAAAACACATTGCCGCGATAGATATTTCCGCCCGACTTGTTCGAGATGATCTCGACCTCGCCGTCGCAGTTGTCGAACCAGTTGTACTCGACGACCGTGTAGGAGTTGCTCTCGGCGTCGTGGCTGGTGCCGACGCGGAGTGTCTCGCCGCCGTTGGAGCCCAGGTTAGGGCGCGGGCCGAAATAGTTGTGGTCAATCCGGTGGCGGTTTTCGAGGCCCTGCTGTTCATCCCGCACCACGACGAGCGTCGTGCCCGCATTCGTTTTTCCCGACAGGTGATTGTGATCAAACCGATTGTTCTGGCCATACATCGCCACCCAGTTGTCTGATTCCCGACGCTCCGGCTTGCTGAAGCTGTCGATCACCATGCCGGTGACCCGGCTGTCGGTAGCCCGGTTCTCGCGGTTGCGCCGGAAGGATATGACCTCTCCGGTTGGCGAATAGCCATCCTTGAAGACCAGGTTCGATACGACGAGATACCGTCCGGCCATCCGCAGGTTGGACTGCCCTGTCAAAAAGACCTTGCCCGGCGTCTGGGCTGTCACCGTGATCAGGGCGTCGGGCCGTCCCGATCCATCGACGACCATCTGGAAGTCGCGCCACTCGCCATCCGCGAGGGCAATCGTGTCGCCGGGCCGGGCTGCCCGCATCGCTGATTCAAAGTCTCGAGGCGTCTTGACCAGAACGACGGAGGCCGTTCTCGAGGCGCTCATCGATGCCGCATCTGTCAGCGGGACCGAGGCCAGGGCTGGCGAAATCGCAGGGGTCGTGACCATCACCGCCGCGAGAATTGCGGATTGCAGCCTTCGTAAGAGCATTTCCCGTTCCCTCTGGCATCGTATCGGGCTCGTTATTGTCGGCTCGATTGACTGGAAGCGTAAGGCGGCAACCAAAAGCCGTCAACCAATTTAGCATGATTGGCCATACCGCTCGCTCGACCATAGCCAAATGTGAACTGTTTTTCTTAAGCGCTCCCGACTGATGTGAAGCTCGCGACCGCCCGCGCAGTTGTGACGCACTCGCCGCTTACCAGCACCTACTGGCGCGGTGAAGTAGGGGTCAGCCAGTGATGCATGCCAATCACTGCGTGAGGTTGCACAAACAGGTTGACGTATTGGTAGACCTCTGACAATCGTTTGGGCAAGCTCGCGACAAAGCGTGCATTGGGGAGGAATGACTATGCGAACCACCAGTTCAAGACTCATGGGCTCGGCCAGCCGCGTTTCGTTAGGAATGGCCGTGGCCCTTGCTTTGGCCGGTCTGTCGGCAGCGGGCGCGGCCAGTGCCCAAGAGGCAGACCCGACAGCGGAGCCGCAGGACACCCAGGTCGACGAAATCGTCGTTACCGGCATTCGCGCGTCCATTCAGTCGTCGATTCAGCAAAAGCGCAACGCCGACATCGTGTCCGATGTCATCTCGGCGGACGACATCGGCGACCTTCCGGCGTCGTCCATCGGTGAAGCCATCGAGACGATCACGGGCGCCTCGACCCACCGGGAAAAGGGCGGAGCGTCGGAGATATCGATCCGCGGCCTTGGCCCATTCCTGGGCTTTGCGACATTCAACGGGCGCGAGGCCACAAATGGCAGTGGCGACAGGTCGGTCAACTTCAACCAGTTTCCGTCGGAACTGATCAGCAGTGTCGCGATCTACAAAACCCAACGCGCTGATTTCGTGGAGGGTGGGGTCTCCGGCATCATCGACATGCGGACTATCCAGCCGCTGGATTTTGGTCGCCGCCGGTTCCAGGTCGACGGGCGCGCCCTCTGGACAGACTATGACGACAAGCTGATCGATCCCAGTGGACTGGGCTGGCGCGGCACGCTCAGCTACATCGACCAGTACGACCTCGGTGAGGCGGGGCGCCTGGGAATATCGATTGGCGTCCAGTCGCTTGAGACCAGCAACCCGGAAGAGCTGTTCACCAGCAGTTCGACCTGGGTGGCCTGCGACGGCAACCAGGTGGTTTCCGCGACTGCGAACTGTGCGGAGGTTTCCAATGCCAGCGTGTTGTCGGGGACTCCCTACTATCTCATTCCGGGCAGCCGGACCTATCGTCAGTTCACCGAGAATGACCAGCGAGACGCAGCCTTCGTCGCGCTGCAGTGGCGCCCCAACGACCGGGTCGAGGTTTCGCTCGATTATCAGTCATCGCAACGCATCTACACCGAGGACCGACAGGATCTGAACTTCTCTGAAACGCGACGCGGCGTGAATAACCGCGAAGTCAGCGATGACGGGGTCCTTCTGTACTACACGGGAAACAGCTCGATAGAGTCCACGCCGACCTACCGCATTCGTGACGAACAGTATGAGGGCGGCGGGCTGACGGTCACTTGGGAAGCGCGGGACGACCTGACAATTTCGGCCGATGCCTCGTTCTCAAGCACGTATCGAAGCGAGATGGACCGCCAAACCCGGATGCGGTCGTTCAATCGCGACGTCTATGGGAACGTCACTCCGGGCGTCATCAACACCAACCGTGTTGCCTACACATTCGATTATCGCGGAACGGACATCCCGATCATCACCGTCGATCCGGCTTTCGACGTGAATAATCATGACTACTTCAGCACGAATGGACGTGTGCGGCGGGATGAAAATGTCCGCGAACACGATATCAAATCGGCTCGTCTCGACGCCGAGTACCGGCGCAACGACGGGATGATTACGTCGGTCGCCGTCGGCGCTCGTATCTCCGACATGACCTACACCGACTTCGATGATCGTGTGGAAATGAGCTTTACCACCGCGGAAACCAGTGCGGCGAACCTTGCTTGCCGTCGGGACTTTGCCCAGACCGGATTTCTGGACAATGCCTCGGGGAACAGCATCACGAGCTGGGCCCAGTTCGACCCGCTTTGTCTGTTCGAGGCTTTGACCGGCGTCGAAGACACAGGCCGCAACGCAGACATCCGCGCGATCGGCAACCGTGATGTCGAGGAACGCACGCTCGCGGCCTACGCCATGGCCAACTTCGAGACGGAACTGTTTGCCCTGCCGTTCTCCGGCAATTTCGGTTTGCGCGTCGTCAATACGGACGTCACCTCGCGTGGCCTGCGTAGTGGGATCGACGTCATTAATAACATCGACGGCACGGTCTCGCTGGTCTCCACCGGCACGTTCGAAACCGAAACCTTCGGTGGCAGTTCGACTGCCTGGCTGCCCAGCTTCAACGGCACTCTCGCCCTGAAGGACGACACCCTGCTCCGGGTCGGCGTGTTCCGCGCTCTCTCGCGGCCTGACCCGAGCGCCCTTGGCGCCGGTCGGACGATTGCCCTGGCCGGCGGCGGCTCCTACGCCACCGTCGAAGAGGCGATCAGCGGCATCACGGCCAACGGAAACCCGGCGGCGGAGCCCCTCATGTCCTGGAATGCGGATGTATCCTACGAGTACTATCCGAACGCCGATTCCATGTTCAGTGGCGCGATCTATTATAAGCAGTTCACGGGCGGGTTCGTCCCGTCAGTCGTCAACGAAACCTATGAAATCGACGGCAACACGGTCGTGGTCCCCGTCATCGTCGATACCGCCACGTCCGACAACAGCGACCTTTGGGGTATCGAGCTGACAGCGGCCTATCGCTTCTCGTCACTGCCAGCCCCGTTCGACGGATTGGGCGTCAAGGGCAGTTACAACTATGCGGAGTCCAACTTCGAAAACCACGACCTCCGCCTGGGCGACAGCGTCGACGCGGTCACCGGGGTCGTCACGCCGGGCATCGTCGAACCTGCCGGCATTTTCGGTCTTTCGACGCATGTGTTCTCGGGATCCATCTACTACGAAATCGGCCCGGTTGAATTGCAGGCCATCTACAAGGGTAGGACGGAATACTTCCAGAAATTCGTCGGCAGCGCGGCTCAGAACAGATACATTCGGGATACCGACACCATCGATTTCCGGGCGTCCTATCGCGTGAACAGCAATTTGTCCTTCAGCTTCGAGGCGTCGAACCTGACCGATGAGCCGCGGATTCACGACATGCCTATTCCGGGCAGCCTGCGGGAGTATAATAGCTACGGACCGAGATATTATCTCGGCTTCCGATTCCGCTATTAGGATGATGGATCGCCGGGAGGCTCGACCTCCTCGAACCTCCCGGTCCTTCCTTGAACTGGCTGCTTATGATTGGTTCAACTGATGTCTGAAGCGCGACTTTATCAGACAATCGCACGTGAAATTCGTGGCATGATCGAGTCGGGCGAATACCCCGTCGGGGCGCGCTTGCCCGGCGAACGTGAGTTGGCAGAGCGCTTCAATGTCAGTCGGGTCACGATCCGTGAGGCCGAGATCGCCCTGGAAGCCCAGGGCTTGATCGCGATCAAGACCGGCTCTGGCGTTTACGTTCTGGCCAGATCCGGCACGGATCCTGTCGGACTGCCGAACGTCACAGCGTTCGAACTGACTGCCGCGCGCGCAGTCATCGAAGCCGAAGCTGCCGCCCTAGCCTGCGCCCACATAACTGACGCCCAGATCGATGAACTTGAAGACCTGATCGTCTCCATGTCCCGGCCAATGAATGGAGCAGATATGGAAGGCGAAGATGCGGACAAAGCCTTCCACCTCGGAATCGCCCGTATTTCTGGCAATCCCGTCATTGAGTACATGGTTCAGATGATCTGGCGCATGCGCAATGAGTTGCCCAAGGTTAGGCGCGTGTACGCTGGCGTTTGCAAGGATGACGCGCAGGCGCGTGCGGACGAGCACGGCGCCATTCTGTCAGCCCTCCGGGACCGGGATCCGCTGGCCGCGCGCACTGCCATGCGCGAACATTTCCATCGTCTCTTCGAGGCGATGCTGGAGGCCGTCGAGACGGAGGCTGTAACTGAGATCCGACAGCGCACCGCGCGCGACCGTGAGCGCTTTCTGGCTGCCACCCGGACTTGAGCGCCGGCCGAGTCGATACGCAAGATTTCACTCTGATTGGGGGCGTATCACTCCTCCCCTTCTTATTTTGTCGGGCTCCAGATCGCGGCCGGCCAAGCAGATTTGGCATTCCCTTCGCTGGATGGCAGGCCGTCATGGTATTGCTGGGTCCAATCCTGGCTCCGTGAGCGGCGACGGAACCGTCAACAACGGGTCGGGAGCGGACAGTCGCCTTAGGGTGAAAAGCGGACATCGGAGCGCAGGCGCGCTTTGTTGTGGGTGCAGCCCCAGCGCGCTTACGTAGAGCATCGGTTTCGCGTAGAACCGCCCCGGTTTGGTTAGTCAGGGTCGGTCGGAAGAATGCGGATGAAGTCCGGATCGGGCATCGCGGCCGTGTTGTTGGTCTGCATGGCACTGCCGACGCCCGTCTTGGGCCAAGACCGTGAGCCGGAGACGCAGGTCTTCGAGGTCGACGAGATTATCGTTCAGTCCACGCGGTCGAACCGTCGCGTCCAAGACGAGCCCATCAGGGTCGAGGTGATCGGTCAGGAAGAGATCGAGGAAAAGCTCCTGATGCGGCCCGGCAACATATCGATGCTGCTCGCTGAGACTGGGGGCCTTCGGGTCCAGGTCACCTCTCCGGCATTGGGGTCCGCCAACATTCGAGTCCAGGGACTGAGTGGACGCTACACCCAGCTACTCGCGGACGGGCTACCGCTCTATGGAGGGCAAGCGTCGTCGCTGGGTCTCCTTCAAATCCCTCCCAGCGATCTGGGGCAGGTCGAGGTCATCAAGGGATCGGCGTCGGCCCTCTACGGACCCGCTGCTCTGGGCGGGGTGATAAACCTGATCTCGCGTCGCCCCTCGGACGAGCATGAGGGAGAGTTGATCCTCAATGTCACCTCGCGGGAGGGCGAGGACCTGTCGGCCTACGGCGCGGGACCGTTGTCAGTCTCATGGAGCGGTTCTTCTCTCCTCGGATTAAATCACCAGTCCGCGCAAGACATCGACGGTGACGGATGGGCTGATATGGCCGGTTACAGCCGCTGGGCGTTTCGCCCGCGTCTCTTCTGGACCGGCGACAGCGGGGCCACGGCGTTCCTCACGCTCGGAGCCATGCAGGAAGAACGAGCGGGTGGGACTCTGGCCGGACGCAATGCCCCCGATGGGTCCCCCTTCCTTCAGCTACAGGATACGACCCGTTTTGACGGCGGTGCGATTTTCGAGCGGTCACTCGGCAACGGGGGCTTTGCTCAACTCCGCGCTTCGGCAGTGTCGCAAGATCATCGGCATCAGTTCGGCGATGTGATCGAGCGGGATGAGCACCGGACATTGTTTGGCGAGGCTTCGCTATCAGTCGATTGGGCGGGATCGTCATGGGTTGTCGGGGCCGCTATGCAGTCCGACGACTACACATCAGAGTCTTTCCCCCTCTTCGACTACACCTTCACCACGCCCGCCCTCTTCGTTCAGGTGGAAAGTGAAGTGGGAGAAAGCCTGACCTTGGCCGCGAGCGGACGCTGGGACGATCACAGCGAGTACGGATCCTATTTCAGCCCTCGGTTTTCGGCCCTCTACCGGCCTGGTCCCTGGACCCTTCGGGCGTCGTGGGGCAAGGGCTTCTATGCGCCCACACCGTTTGTCGAGGAGACGGAAGCCTCTGGTCTTTCGCGGCTGGAGCCGATTAGCGGCCTTCGGGCCGAGACAGCACAGACGGCATCCCTCGACCTCGGATACGCGGCGGGTCCGTTCGAGGCGACAGTGACTTTGTTCGCGTCAGACATCGAAGACGCTGTGCAGGTGCAAGAAGTGGCACCGAACCGTATTCGACTGGTCAATAGCGGAGGGACGACACGCACTCGCGGAACCGAACTACTGCTTCGCTACAGGTGGGACGCCTTCACCGTCACCGGCAGCTACGTCTATGTGGATGCGAGCGAACCTGATCCTGTCGGCACGGGACGCCGGACCGTGCCCCTGACCCCTCGCCAGTCGGGGGGCGTCGTCGCGATGTGGGAGGATCATGATCGAGGCCGGATTGGCCTTGAGGCTTACTACACAGGCTCACAGCCGTTGGATGGCAACCCGTATCGCTATGAGGGGCGGGATTATTTTGAGTTGGGCGCGCTGGGTGAAATCGTTGTTGCGGACGGGGTGCGTGTCTTCCTTAACCTCGAAAACCTTCTGAATGTGCGCCAGACCCGATACGATCCGCTCCTTCTGCCCCAACGGTCACCATCGGGAAGCTGGACGGTCGAGTCCTGGGCACCGCTGGAGGGGTTCACGATCAATGGCGGCATTCGACTTCGTTTTGGCGGGCACTGAAGAAACGTCCGCTATGGGTCGCAGCGAAACCCGACGCCCTTCGCGCCGAGTTCGGCGATGATCCTGGAGAGGTCCGTCAACCCCGGGGTCAGACGATCCAGCCGTCCGAGCTTCTGGAAGTATGCTTCGGCAGCCCATCCGGCGACGATTCGTCGCTCCTCCGGGTCGCTTGATAGTAGAGCACCAGCTTGAGATTGGCGACGGGCGGACCATAGCGCGTCGAGGGTGTCGCGGCGCGAGGGCATTCGGACAAACTCCCTGCTCGCAGCTTTGTGCTCGCGAAAATGCGCGACTTCGGAGTCGAACAGCTCACCGAGATAGCCGTCCAAGGTCAAGGTTGATCGGTTGGACCGAAGCGCAGCGATCTTGGACCGCAGCTCGGTGCGCAGTATGTCCGCCCGAGCATTTGCGAGCTTGATGTCCCCTGTCCCCAGAGAGCGAATGACCTGCTTCCGGGGGCGCCCAGCTGGTCTAGGAAGCCATACGACACGTCTTCCGGCACTGGAAAGCGGCGTTCCAGGCCCCCTCCCGATCGCCTCTGAACAGGCTCCCCGAGCCGCTCATTACCGAGGCTCCGCTTCCGGCCCACTCGACTCACTCACATTGCTTTGACAGCGCGATTTACAACGCCAAACGCAAGGCGGTTGTCAGTAGCCGGCGCAGGCTGCACGGCTGCCGCGTTCGCAAGCCGCGACCTGATCGCGCCAGCGGGCCTGACGGGCTTCGGCGGCGGCCACCTCGGCGCGATACTCGGCCATACGGGTCTCATAGGCGGCCCGTTCGCGCGCGGCCTCGGCCTCGATTTCGGCAATACGGGCTTCGCGCTCGGCGACGGCCGCTTCATAGGCGGCGCGGCCCTGGGCCTCGATCGCATTGGCGCCTTCCAGCTGGGTCAGAACCCGGGCGTTCAGCCGGTGGGTTTCGTCATTGCCCGAGTCCTGCTGAACGACGGGGTCCTGCGCCGGTCGGGGGGCGGGATCCTGAAGCACAGGGTTGCCCAGCATGAGGGCGGCGGAAAGGGTCACAAGCGTAATCATGGGGTCCTCCGATGGAACACTCATACGCCATCGGAAACGGTCAAGCCTGTGAAAGTTTCCTCATGCAGGAGGTCAGGCGTTCAACACCAGCTCGAACACCGTGCCCTGCGGCCCGGTCGACACCAGCCTGAGCGTGCCGCCCTGCGCCTCGGCCAGCTCGCGCGAAATGGTCAGGCCGAGGCCAGACCCCTCGCGCCCGGCGCCCGAGACAAAGGCCTGGAACAGCCGCTCCTCGACTCGCGGCGGAATACCGGGCCCATTGTCTTCCATCCGGATGTGGACGCGGGTGCCCCGGGCTTCGGCCGCGATCTTCAGGCGCGGCGGGCGGGTGCCGCTGACGGTCTCGGGCGTGTCGCTCAGCGCCTGCCGGGCATTCCGCATCAGATTGACCAGGATGCGGTGCAGCTGGTCCGGGTCGGCGGTCACCGCCAGACGCGCGGGCAGGGCGCGAACCAGTTTGATGTCGCTGTGCTCCAGTCCGGCATCCTGGGCGGCAGCGGTCACGGCTGGCCCCAGTGGCACGCGGCGCAGTTGCGGCTCGGGCTCCTCGGTCTTGCCATAGTCCAGCACATTGCGGGTCAGGGCCGTGGCCCGGCCCAGGGCCCGCTCGAGACGGGGCAAGGCCCGCGCCACCGCAGGATCCGCGGAATCGGCCATCCGGTCCGAGGCGATCTGGGCCGCGCTCAGCATGTTTCTCAGGTCGTGATTGATCTTGGCCACGGCCTCACCGAGTGCCGCCAGCCGGGCACGCGAGCGCAGGGCCAGACGCACCTCGCCCTGCATGCGGGCCAGTTCGCGCTCGACCTGACCGATCTCGTCGCGGCGGCTGGACGGGGTCTCGGGGTCGGATTCGGGATCGCCGGCAAACCGCTCGATTGACCGCGTGACCCGGTTCAGCGGTCGCAGCACCAGCGCCGCCAGCGCCGCATACAGCATCAGACCCGCCAGTCCCGCGACCAGAACGGCGGTGATCAGGCTGTTGACCAGGGTGGCGCGCAACTCCTGCTTCAACGGCTCGGCCGGGGCGAGGATTTCCACATAGTCGCCCGAGCGATAGCGCGGCCGGGCTTGCACCCGGATCGACCGGTCGGGGTGACCGAACAGGGTCCGCCAGGGCTCGACCACGCGCGCCCAGGTGCCCCGGCCCCTCAGGTCGATGACATCCGGTGTGCGCGGCAGATTGGGTGCCTGCAGCAAAAGGCGGCGCACGCCCTGATCCCCGACCACCACGGCCTGGACGCCGCCGATGGTCATCAACTGCTCGGCCACCTCATCGTCGACCATACTGTAGGGCAGGGCCTCGACCGCGGTGGAGGCCAGTTCGGCCGCCTGCAGCCGGTCGCGCAGCCAGCGCTCGTGAAAGCTCGCGGCATTGGGCACGATGATCAGGGCGCCGACGGCGAAGGTGAAGATCACCGTCAGCAGCAGCAGGCGAAAGGCCAGCCCGGAGATGATCCGGGGGCCGGGGTGCGCCATGGCAGGCGTATCGGCGCGCGCTTTCAGGGCCGTCAGGGGCTTTACCGCCCAGCGATAGACCCGGTCCGCAGTCGCCGTCATGCCATCCTCTTCTGACGGCGCTTGTACCACGCCTGACCGCCCTTGATCATCAGGGGCAGGAGGATCGACAGGAAGGCCACCCCCATCAGCGGCCAGAAGAATTTCGAGACCAGCATGTTCAGGTCCGGCTGGACCCCCTGTTGCAACAGGTCGCCCAGTCCCGATCCGATCCAGGTATAGATGTAGGTCGAGGGCAGAAGGCCGAGGAAGGTCGCGGCGATGTAGGGGCGCAGCGGAGCGGCGACCATACCGGCCGTGGCATTGATCAGCACAAATGGCACACTGGGGATCAGCCGCAGGGTCAGCAGGGTGACGAAGGCATTGCGGTCGATGCCGGTGGCGATCCTGTGCATCATACCGGCGTCCGCCTCGAACTTGGCACGCAGCCAGGTGCCGATGGCACTGCGGTACAGCATATAGATGGCGATCGAGCCCAGCGTCGCCCCGGTCGCCTGGGCCAGGGCCCCGACCAGCGGCCCGAACATCATCCCCCCCAGCAGGGTCAGGAAAACCGGCCCCGGAATGGTGCTGGCGGTGGCCAGGGCATAGACGGCGATGAAGATGACCAGCGCCAGCAGGAATTGTTCGGCGGCGAAGGCCTGAAGATTCAGACCATGCTCGCGCAGCATCTCCATCGACAGATATTTGTTCCAGCCCATGGCAAAGGCGAGGATCACCAGAGCGCCGAGCGCCAGGATGGGCGACAGGCGCAGCGCCCAGTCCTTTAACGACCGTGGGGCATGCCCCTTCTTCGGGCTCGAAGTCTCGGGGTCGGGCTTGAGATCGGCGGGGGTCAGGGGCTCGGTCATGGCTTCGCGGTCTCGTTCTGGGGCCCGGTGGCACGCCGACGGCGTTGACACCCGCGCCCCGGGGTCTTATACGCCCGCCCTCCTGCGGTGGACGCCATCAAGTCTGCCGCGTCACTGCTAGATATATGGAGCCGACCGTGAAGCGGACCTATCAGCCGTCGCGACTCGTACGCAAGCGCCGTCACGGTTTCCGTTCGCGGATGGCCACGAAGAACGGTCAGAAGATCGTTGCGCGCCGTCGCGCCAAGGGCCGTAAGCGCCTGACCGCCTGATGCGTCGGGTCTCTCCGTCCGGAGAGACCGTGTGGCCATGACCCGCATTGAACGCCTTACTTCGCGGCCCCAGTTTCTGGCGGCCGCGAAAGGCATGTCTGAGGCCCGGGGTGGCGTGGTCGTCCAGCGTCGCGACCGGGGCGACGGTGAGCTGCATATCGGTGTGGGCTTTACGGCGACCCGCAAGGTCGGCGGGGCCGTGGTCCGCAACCGCGCGAAGCGCCGCCTGCGTGAGGCCGCGCGCCTGCTGATCCCCGAATTGGGACGGCCCGGATCCGACTATGTGTTGATTGCACGCATGGGCACGGTGGACCGCGCCTGGCCACGTTTGCTTGACGATGTGAAATGGGCCCTTACAAGGCTCGCGACCCCGCGCCCGCCGCGGCCGGATGCGCCCGACGGGCCTTCGGCCTCGCCTGCGCCCTGAATTCTCCGCCAGACCAGGCCAGGACTGCCGATCCATGAACCTCGAAAACAATCGGAACACGATCATCTTCATCGTGGTCACGGTGATCTTTCTGTTCGCCTATCAGGCCTTTGTGCTGCAGCCCCAGGCGGACCAGCGCAAGGCGGCGCTGGATGCTCAGCGCGAAACGGTGGCCGAGCAGAGCCAGCCGGGCGTGGCCCTGCCGACCGACTCGGCCGACATCCCGGCGACGCCGCCCGTCTTCATCACCGACCGTCAGGCGGCCCTCGCGGGTTCCAGCCGCGTCGCGATCGAGACCGATACCCTGCAGGGCTCGCTGTCGCTGACGGGCGGCAAGGTCGATGACCTGTTTCTGCTCGGCTATGACCAGACGCTGGGTTCGGACCAGCCGGTCGAACTGTTCCGGCCGCAGGGCATGGAGTTTGCTTATTTCGCCCAGTTCGGCTGGCTGGGCACCAATGTGGCCGGTGGCGTTCCCGGGCCGAATACGCCCTGGCGCCTGACCTCGGGCGAGACCCTGACGCCCGCGACGCCCGTCACCCTGACCTGGGACAACGGCCAGGGCCTTCGCTTCACCCGCGTCATCTCGATCGATGAACAATATCTGTTCACCATCACCGACACGGTCGCCAACTTCAGCGCCCAGCCGATCACGCTGGCGCCTTATGGCACGGTCCAACGTCAGGGTGTGCCCCCGACGCTGGGCCGCGAGATGATCTCGCACGAGGGCGCCATAGGCACCTTCGGTGAGAACGGCGGCTATTCGACCGAGCAGCATAAATACAAGGACTGGGCCAAGAAGCCGCCGATCCGAAAGGAGTCGACCGGCGGCTGGCTGGGTATCACCGACAAATTCTGGCTGGCGGCGCTGATCCCGGATCAGGACGAGGCCATCGAGGCCGAGTTCCGCACCCGTGAACAGGGCAATGTCACGTCCATGCAGGCCAATATGCTGGGCGAGGCCGTGACCATCCGGCCGGGCCGCCAGATCACCGAGACCCGCCACCTGTTCGCCGGGGCCAAGCGCAACGAAATCCTCAAGAGCTATGAGGACAGCCTCGGCCTGCCGCGCTTCATCTATGCGATCGACTGGGGCTTCCTGTTCTTCCTGACCCGCCCGATCTTCCTGATCGTCGACTTCTTCTATGGCGTCCTGGGCAATTTCGGCCTGGCCATCCTGGCCCTGACCGTGGTCGTCAAGCTGGTCATGTTCCCGCTGGCCAACAAGGCCTATGAGAGCATGTCCAAGATGCGCAAGCTCCAGCCCAAGATGGAGGAGATCAAGAAGAAGCACGAAGGAGACATGCAGAAGCAGCAGCAGGAAACCATGGCGCTCTATCAGCGCGAGAAGATCAATCCGCTGGCGGGCTGCATCCCTATCCTGATCCAGATCCCGGTCTTCTATGCCCTCTATAAGGTGCTGTTCGTCACCATCGAGATGCGCCACGCGCCCTTCTTCGGCTGGATCCAGGACCTGTCGGCGCGCGATCCGTCCAACATCTGGAACCTGTTCGGCCTGATCCCCTGGGATCCGGGCAGCCTGCCCCTGCTGGGCGGCCTGCTGGTCGGGGCGCTGGGCCTTGGTATCCTGACGATCTTCTACGGCCTGACCATGTGGCTGCAGATGGCGATGAACCCCCCGCCGCCTGACCCGATGCAACGCAAGATTTTCGGCTTCCTGCCGTTCGTCTTCACCTTCATCATGGCGCCGTTCGCGGCCGGCCTGCTGGTCTACTGGGCGTGGAACAACATCCTGTCGATCATCCAGCAGTACATCATCATGCACCGCTTCAAGGCCGAGAACCCGATCGACAGCTTCATCGACCGGTACATCAAGAAGAAGGCCGCGTGACCGACTTCACCGAGGAAGAGCTGGAGGCTGCGCGGGTGCTGTTCGCGCGGCCCGCCACCTTCGTCATGGGCTGCGCGAAGATCGAGCAGCTGCCGCCGCCCGACTGGCCCGAGATCGCCTTTGCCGGACGCTCCAACGTCGGCAAGTCCAGCCTGATCAATGCCCTGGTGGGCATGAAGGGGCTGGCGCGCGCCTCCAACGAGCCGGGTCGCACGCGTGAGGTCAACTTCTTTGATCTGGACGGGCGCATGCGTCTGGTCGACCTGCCGGGCTACGGTTGGGCCAAGGCGTCGAAGGGCGAAGTCAAACGCTTCCAGAACCTGGGCCGGGACTATCTGCGCGGGCGGGTGACGTTGAAGCGCGTCTATCTGCTGATCGACGGCCGCCACGGGCTGAAGTCGGTCGATACCGAGGCGCTCGACGCTCTCGATCTGGCCGCGGTCAGCTATCAGATCGTGCTGACCAAGGCGGACAAGCTGAAGGCGGGCGAGGGTGAGAAGCGCGTCGCCGAGACGCTGAAGGCCATCGCCAAACGCCCCGCCGCCTATCCGCAGGTGGCGCTGACCTCGTCGGAAAAGGGTTGGGGCATTCCCGAACTGCGCGCCTTCGCCATGACCGCCGCCGAGGTCACCCCCTAGGCGGAACAGCGGGCAGCGACAGGGCCAGATCGATCAGTTCGGCAAGCGTACCTTCCGCCCCGTCCAGTGCGGCGTCCAGCCGGGCACAGGCCACCAGAACCCGCGACGCCTCGCGCACGGCAGGGACGTCGTGCGCCTCTCCCAGACGGTCCCGCTCCAGATAGCGCCAGCCACTGTCGGCGGGATGGGCCCGGATCAGGTCCCAGCGCGCCGCAGCGTCCAGATCATCGGCCAGCCGCGTCCAGCGCTTCGCCCGGGGACCCTTGCGATAGAAGCCCGCCTTTACCGGCAGGTCATGCGTCCGATAGACCGCCAGCGCCGACGCCCTCAGCGCCGCCAGCCGCGCCTGCGCGTCCGTGTCAGTCAAGGTTGAGGGCGCTGGTGACCGAGACGTCATAGACCACCCGCGTCACGCTCTGGACCAGCTCGAAGAACTCGCGCAGCTCGGTCGATCCCGCGCGCGGCACAAACACCAGATCGTCGGGCCGGATTTCGAAATCCGAAGCCACGAACAGCCCATTGGGCTCCGACAGGTCGAGGCGATAGACGACCGGCACCCCGCGCGGGCTGGGCGGCTGGGTCAGGCCCAGGGCCCGGGCCACCGCCGGGCTCTCGAAGCGGAATACCAGCACCGACCGGGCATCGGCGGTATCGGGGTTGGGGCCCCCGGCGCGGGCCAGCGCCGCCGCCAGCGTCAGCGGTCCCGGTCCCATCTCGGCCTGCGACACGCCCCCCAGCGCGCCCATGACGCTGTAGCGGCGCGGCCGGTATTCGAGGCTGACCCGGTCGCCCGGTGCCAGCCTCACATTCTGGTCGAAGCGGGTGGTGACGGCGGTATAGGGCGCGCGCCAGCTCGTCTGGCCCCGGCTGACCACCACCTCGATCTCCTCGGGGCTGCGCGAGGGCCCGCCGCTGGCGGCGATCACATCCAGCAGTCGGTCGCGGCTGACCGACAGGGGCACCCGACCCGGCGTGCGAACCTCGCCCAGCACCGTCACCCCGGTCGAGGGGGCTTCGGCGCGCGTGACCGTGACCTGCGGATTGCCGACTCGCCCGATCAGGGCGCGGCGCACGGCGGCCCCGGCTTCGGCGACGGTCAGGCCCTCGACGGCGACGGCCCCGGCAAAGGGAATCTGGATGGTGCCGCTTTCCGCGACGACGGCCATGGGCAGGGTCTGGCTGGCGCCCTGTACAGTCCCGCCGCCGCCGCGCGCGCCGAACAGGGCGCCGCTGGGCTCATAGATGGAGACCGACAGGGTGTCGCCCACCCCGATGCGGTCGAGCGGGGCTGTGCTTTCGGCCCCGGCCAGCGACGCGCTCGTCTCGATCGGCACGGCCCTCAGCACCTGGCTGACGCCGGCGTCCAGCTCGACAAGGGCATAGGTCGCGTCAGCCGCCTGTCCGCTGACGTCGCGCGCCGACGGGCCCTCGACCGGCAGGGTGGAGCATCCGGCCAGCACCAGGGCAGTCAACAGGGCAGGGAGGGCAAGACGTCGGACCATGCGTCTGACTTACCGGCGTTTCAGGGGGCGCGCCAGTCGCGCCTGACTGGCTGCGCCGTCAGATGCCGGGCTTCATCCCCAGTGCCTCGGCCACGATCTGGAAATGGCTGCTCCAGCTGGGCGGTTTGTAGGGCGCGGGTTGCCCGTCGCCCCGCGCCGCCCGGTCAATGGCCTTCAGCCACCCGGGTCCGTCCAGCGGATCGATCAGTTTCGCCCTGGGCACCAGCTCCCGGTGGGCGGCGATGTCCGACGCGATCAGGGGCACCCCCATGGCCATGGCCTCGACGGCGGGCAGGTCAAAGCCCTCGACCGCCGAGGGGGCCACCACCCCGCGCGAGGCCCGCATCAGCCGCGACAGGGCCGCGTCAGGCAGCTCGGACGCCTGATGCACCAGCCCCTGCAGCGGCGGCGACCGCTCCAGATGATCCAGCACGGATTCATTCTCCCAGCCATTGCGTCCGATCAGCACAAGCGCCGGCGTTTCCCCGCCCCTCAGCTCCTCCAGACGTCGCCACAGGGTCAGCAGGAAGGTCAGATTCTTGCGCGCCTCGATGGTGCCGACATGGACGAACCAGGGACGCTCGGCGGGCCGCCAGCCGGGCTCCGCGAACGGCGGCTCCAGCCCCAGATGGGCGACCACGACGGTCGGTGTCGCCAGCCCCTCGCGCTCGGCAAAGGTCTTGAGCACCTTCGCCGTGGTCTCGGAGTTCACCACCAGCACCGACCCCTGTTTCAGGGCCAGCCGCATGCGCGTGCGATGCCGGGCTCCCTCGCCCGGGCGGCAGTATTCCGGGTGGGTGATGGGAATCAGGTCATGCACCATCAGTACTGACCGGGCCCCGTCCGCCGCCAGCTTTGACAACAGCTTCGAGCTGGTCAGGCCGCTGTGGCCGACATTCACATACAGGGTGCCCCGGCTGACCTCGGGCAGGGCGCGCGACATCAACAGCCGCGTCATCGCCTGCCGTCGGGGCTCGCGTTCGCGGCTGACCGGCCCGGACAGGGAGCGCGCGCCGCGCGGCCGGGCCAGCAGGTCGGTCAGGGTCCGCTCCGCCTCGCCCACCCCATTTCCGGTCCACCGTTCGCGCAGCGACACCGCGAGATCACCGAACCATTTGCGGTCCAGCGCCGTCAGGTGGTCGCCCCGGCTGCGGACCGGCACGAAGCGCACATCGGGGTGGCCCATCAGCCATTCGGCATAGGCCAGACAGACCCGGTCCACCCCCGTGGGCGTGGTCCGTCCGCTGCGCTGCAACAGGCGCCCGGCATCGAACAGGACGGTGCGGGCCATGGCGTCAGCTCACCCGGGCGTAAAGCGCACTCAGGCGTGCCTGATAGGCCTCGGGGCTGAACTTCTGCGCCTGAACCCGGCCGCGCGCCGACAGGTCGGCGGCCAGATCGTCATCGGCATCCAGCGCCCGGATCTGCGCCGAGATGGCGGCGGTATCATAGGGATCGGCCATCAGGGCAGCATCGCCCGCCACCTCGGGCAGGGAGGCGGCGGTCGAGGTGACCACCGGCGTGCCCAGAGCCATCGATTCCAGAACCGGCAGGCCAAACCCCTCATAGATCGACGGAAACAGGGTGCCGCGTGCGCCCCGGATCAGGTCGACCAGCAGTGAGAACGGCAGGAAGTCATACAGGCGGATGCGCTTTTCGCGCGCCTTTTTGGTCCGCCGGATCTGGTGCATCAGGGCGGTCTCGTCCTCGTCCAGCCAGGCCCGGCCCCCGACCACGACCAGAGGTCGGGTCGAGCCCGAGGTCAGATAGGCCTCGACGATCCGGCCCAGATTCTTCTTGGGCTCGATCGCCCCGAAATAGAGGTAATAGCCCTTCCAGCCCAGCTGGTGGACGCTGGCCAGTTCCGCGGCCACGGTCTCGTCGGACCTGGCCAGCAGGCGGGGCGGAATGCCGACGGACTGCCAGGTGACGCTGATGCGGTCGTCCTCGACGCCCAGAATGTCGATGACATCGCGCTTGGTCGCCTCGGACACCACGGCGATGTGGTCAGCCTTTTTCGCGATCTGGCGACACAGGCCCAGGAACAGCCGCTTGTTGTCCAGCGTCGTGTGCGGCAGGCGCAGGGGGATCAGGTCGTGGATCGTATAAACATTCGGCACCCCACGCGCCTGACAGGGCAGGGCGGTGGTCCAGTGCATCACGTCGGGGCGCGCCACTGTCTCGTGCGGGCGAAAGCTCAGGGGTGTGAACACCCGGTCGGCGGCAAAGGCCCGGTTGGCGGTCGAAAACAGCCGGGGCGAACTCCAGTAGGCCGAGGCCGCCGGCCGCCCGCCCCCACGCGACGGCCAGATGACCGTGTCGCTCGGCGCAATGGCCGTCGCCGTCTTGCCCAGTCGCGCCGTCATCGTTTCGATCTTGCGCTGCACCGGCCGGTCGCGCGGGGTATGGGCGTCGATCAGGGCGATCTCGTTCAGGATCGGCCGCTTCCTGTTGATCGCCGCGTTGGGGCCATACAGCACCTGGGTGTCCAGCCCGGCGTCATTGAGGTTCCGCAGCAGGTTCCGCCCATAGGTGGCGATCCCCGTGCCCTTGGCCATGCCGATGTTGAAGCCGTCGATACAAACACGGGTCATGTCAGGAGACGTAACCCGCCTGCATCAGTTCGGCGAGGTGGATAATGGCCACCGGCCGGTCGTCCTCGACCACCAGCAAGGTCGAGATCCGGTTCTGAGTCAGGATGTCGACGGCATCGCTCATCCGGGCGTCGGGCGACACCTGTTTGGGGTTGGTGCTCATCAGATCGCCGGCCGTCAGATCCTTCAGCGAGGTCGGCTCGCGGCCAAAGGCGCGGCGCACATCGCCGTCGGTGACGATCCCGGCGAGGCGTCCATCGGCCTCGACCACGGCGGTGGCGCCCTTCATGCCCTCGGTGATGGCCGAGATGACGTCGGCAAAGGGGGTGTCGCGGGTGACGCTGGCCACCTTGCGCGGGCGGTCCCCCATCCAGTCACGCACGCTCTGCAGGCTCATGCCCAGCTTGCCGCCCGGGTGGTGCAGGCCAAAGGCCTCGGCCGAGAAGCCCCGCCGTTCCATCAGCACCATGGCGAGGGCATCGCCCAGCGCGAGCGTCATCAAGGTCGAGGTGGTGGGTGCCAGATTGTTGGGGCAGGCCTCGGCCACCTGGGGCAGTTGCAGCAGGACCGCGCTGTTACGGCCCAGGAAGCTCTGCGGACGCTGGGTCATTCCGATCACCGGAATGCCGCGTCGCTGGCAGAAGATCAGCGGGTCGCGCAACTCACGGCTCTCGCCGGAATTGGAGATGGCCAGCAGGGTGCAGTCGTCCCGCAGCATGCCCAGGTCGCCGTGGCTCATCTCGGCGGGGTGCACGAAAAAGGCATTGGTGCCGGTCGAGGCCAGGGTGGCCGCCAGCTTGCCGCCGATGTGCCCCGACTTGCCCATGCCGGTCACCACCAGATAGCCGGGCCGCGACAGGATCACCGAACAGGCGCGCGCCACGCTGTCGTCCAGCCCGTTCTCCAGGGCCTCCAGCGCCTCACGGTTCAGCCGGATCACCCGCCGGGCGTGATCGGTAATGGCCTGGGTGGTGTCGGCATCAAAGGGGGGCTGGGTCATGTCACGCGCGTCAGATCGGCCGTCGTCGGCCCGCCGGAGAAGAAGCCGCAGGATGTGCCGCATCCCGCCTCGTTGCACAATGCCGGACCCCGTCCCGGCGATCCCGGCGCCCGGCGGTTTGACCTGACCGCAGTTAGGCGACAACCTTTGCCGCAGCGGAGCGTTAGCAGCCCGCAACCCCGAGCCGACCGTCTTCCTCCCCCGTTGGACGGTCTCTCCCGATCGTGCGGGCACCCGTTCCGGTGTTGCCCTCTGCCCTGAGAAAGATCCGACCCGACCTGATGACTGCCGTGATCGCCCCGACCGACCCCCGAGACCTCGCGCCGCCCCCGGTGCCGGCGTCCCTGATCCGGAGGGGGCCCCTGGCCCTGTTTCTGGACCTCGACGGTGTGCTGGCCCCGATCGAGTCCCGGCCCGAGGACGTCGGCCCCGATCCGCGCCGCTCGCGCCTGCTGGACGCCCTGATCGCGGCCCTGGACGGCCGGGTGGCGGTCCTCAGCGGTCGCGCGCTCGCCGACGTCGACCGGATTCTGGAGGGTCGCGTCACCCCGGTGGCCGGGGTGCATGGGCTGGAGCGTCGCTCTTCGGACGGACGGGTCGAGACCCGGGGGGCCGAGACCGATGTGGCACGGGCGGTCGAGGGGCTGACGCAGACCCTGAGCGCCGAGATCGCAGATGGCGTCGAGATTGAGAACAAGGGCGTGGGCGTCGCCGTTCACTATCGCAACGCGCCCGACCGGGCGGCGGGTGTCCGTCACGCCACGACCATGCTGGCCCGGGATCACGGCCTGCACTTGCAGCCCGGGCATATGGTCGTCGAGCTTAAGGGCGGTGATGCCGACAAGGGGCTGGCCCTGGCCGCCTTTCTGTCCGAACCGCCGTTTGCCGGCGCGCGCCCCGTCATGATCGGCGACGACCGCACCGATGAAGCCGCCTTTCGCGCGGCCGAGGCGGCCGGCGGCTTTGGCATACTGGTCGACCCCCGCTGGGTCAGCGCCGCGCGCTATGGCCTGGCGGATACCCGCGCCGTCGCCGACTGGCTGGCGCAACTGGCCGAGGCCGCCCGATGAAGCCGTCTGTCGATCTCGCCCCTGTCGGCAACTGCGCCGTCAGTGCCCTGATCGATCGTCAGGGGCGCTATGTCTGGGCCTGTGCCCCTCGCGTCGACGGGGACCCGCTGTTCTCGGCCCTGATGGACGGCAGCGATCCGGAGCACGGCTTCTGGGACATTATGCTGGAGGATCAGATCAGCGCCGAGCAGGCCTATCTGCGCAATACGCCGGTTCTCCGCACGGTTCTCCATGCCGTCGATGGTTCAGCCCTCGAGATCATCGACTTTTGCCCCCGCCATGCGCATCAACAGCGCACCTATCGTCCGCTGGCCTTTGGCCGACTGATCCGGCCCCTGTCAGGCACGCCCCGCATCGCCATTCGCCTACGCCCGGCGGCGGACTGGGGAGCACGTCCCGCCGACTGTACCCACGGCTCCAATCACATCCGCTATCTGTGTACCGGCGCGATCTTCCGCCTGACGACCGACTGCCCGGTCAGCCATATCGTCAATGAGCGGGTGTTCCGGCTCGAGAAGCCGATGGCCTTCTTCTTCGGGCCCGATGAGGCCTACGATCAGGATGTCGGGCCGGGACTGATCGCCGCGCGGGACCGCACGGTGGCCTACTGGCAGGAATGGGTGCGCAAGCTCTATCTGCCGCTGGACTGGCAGGAGGCGGTAATCCGTGCCGCCATCACCCTGAAACTGTGCGCCTATGAGGAAACCGGCGCCATCGTCGCCGCCCTGACGACCTCCGTGCCCGAATTCCCCGGCAGCGGCCGTAACTGGGACTATCGCTACTGCTGGATCCGCGACGCCTATTACACCGTGCGCGCCCTCAACCGCCTCGGCGCCGTCGACATTCTCGAGAACTACCTGGTCTATCTCCGCAACCTGGTCGACCAGGCCGACGGCGGCCACGTCCAGCCCGTCTACGGCGTCGGGCTGGAAGAGGACATTGATGAGCGGATCACCGAGACCGTCGAGGGCTATCGCGGAATGAAGCCGGTGCGCGTGGGCAATCAGGCGCGCGAGCATTTGCAACACGACGTCTACGGACAGATCGTCCTGCCGCTGGTGCAGGCCTTCTACGACCAACGCATGATCCGGCCCGGTACGCTGGAGGACTTCCACGCGCTCGAAAAGGTCGGCCAGCGCGCCTTCGAGATGCATGACCAGCCTGACGCCGGCCTGTGGGAGTTCCGCACCTTCGCCCGGGTGCACACCTATTCGTCGGTCATGTGCTGGGCGGCCTGCGATCGGCTGGCCAAGGCCGCGCTTCATCTCGGGCTCAAGGACCGTGCCGCCAACTGGACCGACAAGGCGCGCCTCATCCGTGAACGGATCGAGACCGAGGCCTATCTGGAGGAAGAGGGCCATTTCGCCGCCAGCTTCGGCGGCACCGAGCTGGACGCCTCTCTTTTGCAACTGACCGATGTCGGCTTCCTGCCCCTTGGCGACCGGCGCATGGCTCGCACCTTCGAGGTGATCGAGCGCGACCTGAAGAAAGGGCCCTTCCTGTTCCGTTACGTGGAGCCGGACGATTTCGGCGAGCCCGAGACGGCGTTCAACTTCTGCACCTTCTGGTTCATCGAGGCCCTGCACCAGAACGGTCGCGATGAGGAAGCCCGCGCCATCTTCGAGGAAATGCTGGCGCGCAGAACCCATGCCGGCCTGCTCAGCGAGGATATTGCCGTGGAAAGCGGCGAACTGTGGGGCAACTATCCGCAGACCTATTCGCTGGTCGGCATCATCAACTGCGCCATCCTGCTCAGCCGCTCGTGGACGGACGTGCGATGAGCCGGCTGATTGTCGTTTCGAACCGTGTCTCGGCGCCCACCGACCCCTCGGCCGGCTCGGCCGGAGGCCTGGCCATGGCCCTGTCGGCCGCGCTCCGGAAATACGACGGTCTGTGGTTCGGCTGGTCCGGCAACACCACGCCGGAATGGAAGCCCGAAGCCCAGATCGAGGACCGGGCGGGTGTCACCGTCGCCCTCGTGGACCTCGAGCCTCAGGACGTCGACGAATACTACAACGGTTATGCCAACAAGACGCTGTGGCCGCTGTTTCACCACCGGGTAGACCTGTCGGCCTATGAGCGGTCGTTCGGTGAAGGCTATGAGCGGACCAATGACCGGTTCGCCGAGGCCCTGGCCCCGCTGATCCAGCCCGACGACCTGATATGGATTCATGACTATCACATGATCCCGCTGGCCCGGGACCTCAGGCGGCGCGGCATCAGGAACCGGATCGGCTTCTTCCTGCACACCCCCTGGCCGGTGCGGCAGCTGCTGGTGACGCTGCCCTATCACCGGAGGTTGGTGGAATCGCTGTTCGACTTTGACCTGCTGGGCTTTCACACCCGCGAGTGGCTGGACCTGTTCCGCGACTATGTGGCGTCAGAGCCGGGCATCCATGGGCGGCTGCTGCCCAATGATGCCCTGATGGCCTTCGGCAAGACCGTCCAGACCGGCGTCTTTCCGATCGGTATCGATGTCGATGCCTTCGTCGAGGCGCGGAACTCTGCGCTCGGCGTGCGTACCTATGACCGGATGGCGGCCTCGGCGGCCTTCCGCTCCATGATCGTGGGGGTCGACCGCCTGGACTATTCCAAGGGGCTCGAGCAGCGACTGCTGGGCTATGAGCAGTTCCTCAAGGACAAGCCGGAGCAGCGCGGCAAGGTCTTCCTGTTGCAGGTGACGCCCCTGTCGCGTGACGAGGTCGATACCTACCAGGACATCCGCGGCCGCCTCGACAGCCTGGCCGGGCACGTCAATGGCACCTATGGCGATGTGGACTGGCAGCCCGTCCGTTACCTGAACCGCACCTACAGGCGTGACCAACTGGCCGGAATCTATCGCGCCGCCCGGGTCGGTCTGGTGACCCCGCTGCGCGATGGCATGAATCTGGTCGCCAAGGAGTATGTCGCGGCCCAGGACCCCGAGGATCCCGGCGTGCTGATCCTGTCGCGCTTTGCCGGCGCGGCCGAGGAGATGACCGAGGCCCTGCTGATCAACCCCTTCAGCCGCGAAGAGATTTCCGACGCCCTCAGCCGCGCCCTGGCCATGCCGCTGGCCGAGCGCAAGGACCGGTGGCAGGCGTTGATGCAGGTCGTGCGGGACTCCGACGTCGCCCTGTGGCGCGATCTGTTCGTCTCGACCCTGCGCGCGATCCCGGCGGGTGGCGATAAGCCAGTGCCCGAGGTCTAGAAGATCTCGAACAGGCCCGCGGCGCCCATGCCGCCGCCGACGCACATGGTGACGACGCCGTACTTTGCCCCGCGCCGCTTGCCCTCGATCAGGACATGGCCGGTCATCCGCGCGCCCGACATTCCATAGGGGTGGCCGATCGAAATGGCGCCGCCCGAGACATTCAGCCGGTCATTCGGGATGCCCAGCTTGTCGCGGCAATAGATCACCTGCACCGCAAAGGCCTCGTTCAGCTCCCAGATGCCGATATCGTCGACGGTCAGGCCGTGACGCTTCAGCAGCCTGGGCACGGCGAACACAGGGCCGATGCCCATCTCGTCGGGCTCGCAGCCCGCCACGGCCATCCCGCGGTAGGCGCCAAGTGGGGTCAGGCCGCGCTTTTCCGCTTCCCTGGCGTCCATCAGGACGGAGGCTGAAGCGCCGTCGGACAGTTGGCTGGCGTTACCGGCCGTGATGAACCGGCCCTGCTCGATCTTTTCGCCGCCGCCAAACACGGGCTTGAGCGATGACAGACCCTCCAGCGTGGTCTCGGGCCGGTTTCCCTCGTCCTTCGACAGGGTGACCTCTTTCGCCGAGGTCTGGCCGGTCGCCTTGTCCATCACCTGCATGGTGGTGGTCATGGGCACGATCTCGGCGTCCAGGTGGCCGGCCGCCTGTGCGGCGGCGGTGCGCTGCTGGGATTGCAGGGCGTATTCGTCCTGGGCCTCGCGCGAAATGCCGTAGCGGTCGGCAACCACCTCGGCGGTTTCCAGCATCGACATATAGATGTGCGGCGCCTTCTTCAGGAGAGCCTCATCCTTGAAGCGATAGAGGTTCATATGCTGGTTCTGGACCAGCGAAATGCTCTCCAGCCCGCCACCGACGGCGACTGTCTGGCCGTCGACCATTACCTGTTTGGCAGCCGTTGCGATGGCCATCAGGCCGGAGGCGCACTGACGGTCCAGACTCATGCCCGCTACCGTCGAGGGCAGGCCGGCGGCCAGCGCGATCTGACGCGCCACATTGGTCGAGGTCGAGCCCTGCTGCAGGGCCGCGCCCATCACCACGTCCTCAATCTCGGCTGGATCGATCCCTGCACGATCGACGGCGTGGCGCACGGCGTGAGCGCCCAGCTGCTGAGCCTGCGTGTCGTTGAACGCCCCGCGATAGGCGCGTCCGATCGGGGTTCTGGCGGTCGAGACGATGACGGCTTCGCGAGACATTGTGTTCCTCTCCTGAGTACTGAGATCAGCTAAGCGCGTGACCCCGCGTCAAGGCAAGCGTCATTCACCCCGACGTGAACCAGTGCAGACAGGGCCGGGGCTCAGCCCTTCATCGCCGTCTGCAGCTTACCCAGTTCGATCATGCCCTGGGCCGCGCCCATCTCCGGCACGATCTCGTCCGAGCGGTCTGAAATGTCGTCAAAGCGGGCCGCCACCTGTTCACGCGCGTCGGCGCCGGTCGCCCGAATCCCTTGCGTCAAGGTCACATAGGCGCGCTCGAAGCCGCCGGCGCCGGCCGCCAGAATGCAGCGGGTCGGGGCATCCTCGGAGACCAGATGCACCAGCCCGGGCGACACCAGTTCCGGCCCCAGTTGATCCAGCGGCAGGGCGGCGCCCAGATCCTCGGTCATGCGGGTGTGGGCTGTGGGCGCCAGGCAGTTGACGCGGATGTCGTTCTTCTGGCCCTCGATCGACAGGGTCTGCATCAGGCCGACCAGCGCCATCTTGGCAGCGCCATAGTTGGACTGGCCGAAATTGCCGTACAGGCCGGACGAGGAGGTCGTCATGACGATCCGGCCGTAGTTCTGCAGGCGCATGATCTCCCAGACCGCCTTGGTGCAGTTGACCGCGCCCATCAGATGGACGTCCACGACAAAGCGGAAGTCGTCCAGATCCATCTTGGCGAATGACTTGTCGCGCAGTACCCCGGCGTTATTGACCAGGATATCGACGCGGCCCCAGCGCTCCATGGTGCGGGCCACCATGGCCTCGACGGCCGCGTAGTCTGTGACCGACGCCCTATCGGCCATGGCCTCGCCGCCCAGGGCCTCGATTTCCTTGACCACCGCTTCGGCGGCGGTTGCTGATCCGCCGGTGCCGTCGCGTGCACCGCCCAGGTCATTGACGACGACCTTTGCGCCGCGTTCAGCCAGCGCCAGGGCATGACAACGGCCCAGTCCGCCGCCGGCGCCGGTGACGATGGCCACTCTTCCGTCCAGTTCCTGCCGCATCCGCGCGCCTCCCTGATGGTGAATGGCCTCTCCTAGCAGGAGATTGGTGCCCCGAAATGGGGATTTGTGTTGAAATCGGGCCACAGTCGCGCCACCGATGCGTCAATTCCGGAACTCGAAGAGCATAATCCCGTTCGGTGCTTGGAGCCGCCCGTGTAAGCAGGGGCACACTGTCAAGTTTGACGATCAGAATTTAGAGGGATGAGCATGAAGGTAAAACTTCTCGCCAGCGTCGCCGCAGCCGGCATTTTCGCCGCAGGTGCGGCTTCGGCTGAGCCGAATGGCTGGTATGGTGCGGTCGACGCGGGTTGGCACAAGGTCAACGACGTCTATGCGTTCGATACGACCGACCTGAACGGCTACGAGTTTGAGGTCAAGGAAG
>CAXQIE010000002.1:0-73250 GCA_964224415.1 Neptunomonas phycophila | reverse complement strand
AGCCTGGATTTACTAGCTTCTCATTTGGAATAATGCTCTCTATTGTTGCGGCTGTATCGCTATCAATTAACGCTCTAATTGTCAAAAAGCTTACTGTTACTGACACTCCTGAGGCAATTATTATGTGGATGGTCATTATGCTTATTCCAATTACTTTTGTGCCTGCTATCACAGTTTGGCAGTGGCCCAGTTTTGATACTTGGCTTTACCTATGGGGCATTGCAATTTTAGCTACACTAGCCCACTTTTCATGGACCAAAGCCTACTCGATGGCTGAAATTTCTAGCCTAGAGCCAATTGGATTCATAAAACTACCCATCATAGCGCTTTTGGGGTGGCTGATTTTTTCTGAAATTCCTGGGACTTCGACATGGATTGGAGGATTAATAATATTTATTTCAACAATTTACATTAGTCATCGAGAGACAAAATCCGCTAACTCATTAAAACCAAATGATGGTGCTAAAGAACCTAGACTATAGCTTTTTAAAAGAACTGGTCGGGACGGCAAGATTTGAACTTGCGACCACTTGACCCCCAGTCAAGTGCGCTACCAGGCTGCGCCACGCTCCGAAGGCGCTCCCTATAGACGGGGAGCCGTTGCGTCGTAAACCCAAATCGGGGCTGGACGGTACAATAAAGCTGTCAGCGGCTGAGGGCGGCTTCCAGGCGGGTTTGCGCGGCCTCGATGTCGCGCAGCACCTCGGCCAGACGCTGGCGCTGATCGGGTGACAGGCCGGTCGGTGCCGGTTGTGCTGCGGGCCGGATCGGCATCTCCGGCATGGGGGCGTCAGGGGCGGTCTCGGTCGCTTCCTTGCCCAGGATGCGCCTGAGGCCCTGGGCCTTGTGCAGGCGGGCGACGCCCTTGAGGGTCAGCCCCTCCTCGTGCAGCAGGCGCCGCACACCCTTCAGGATGTCGATGTCCTCGGGGCGGTAGAAGCGACGCCCGCCGGCCCGCTTGACCGGCGCCACAAAGGCAAACTTGGTCTCCCAGAAGCGCAGCACATGCTGGGGGACGCCCACCTCGGTGGCGGCTTCGGAAATACTGCGAAAGGCTTCGGGGCTTTTGGCCACGCGCGGCCCTCCGTTCAGCCAGCGGCGCCGTGGACGCGGCTTTTCATGATCTGCGAGGCGCGGAAGCTGATGACCCGGCGCGGATTGATGGCCGCGGGCACGCCGGTCTTGGGATTGCGGCCCATGCGGGCGCGCTTTTCTCGGACCTGAAAGACGCCGAAGCCGGACAGTTTCACGGTCTCGCCGCGTTCCAGCGATTCGACGATCAGGCCCAGCGTCCGCTCCACAAGGGTGGCGCATTCATTGCGCGACAGGCCCAGCGCATCGTGCACGGCATCGCACAGGTCGGCCCGGGTCAGTGTCTGGTGGTCGTCCAAGCGTCCCTCCCCTCTCTGAAGTTCCAACCACCAATAAAGGCTGAAAGGCGTTGAAATGGAAAGGCGTAAATTCGTTTTACAGGCGAAGTGCGCACGCGCCCCAGGTCAAACCGCCGCCCATGGCCTCCAGCAGGACCAGATCTCCCCGCTTGATCCGCCCGTCACGGATGGCGAAATCCAGCGCCAGCGGAATGGACGCGGCCGAGGTGTTGGCATGCATCGCGACGGTCGAGACAACCTTGTCCTCATCCAGCCCCAGCCTGTCGCCAACGCCCTTGATGATGCGCTGATTGGCCTGGTGCGGCACGAACCAGTCGACATCGGCGATCTCGATGCCAGCGGCCTTTGCGGCAGCAGTGATGGCCTCGGCGATATTGACGACCGCATGGCGGAACACCTGATTGCCCAGCATGCGCAGATGGCCGACCTGACCGGTCGTGGCCGGACCGCCGTCGACATACAGCAGGTCCGTCTTGGTCCCGTCGCAGCGCAGGGCCGAGCCCAGAATTCCGCGATCCGCAGGCGTCCCCTGCCCCTCGACCGGTTCCAGTACGACGGCGCCGGCCCCATCGCCGAACAGGACACAGGTGGTGCGGTCTTCCCAGTCCATCAGCCGGGTCATTTCCTCGGCGCCGATCACCAGGGCACATTTCGAGGTGCCACGCGCGACAAAGCCGTCGGCCACGCTCAGCGCATAGACAAAGCCCGAGCAGACCGCCTGAATGTCAAACGCCACACAGACCGGCACGCCCAGCTTGCGCTGCACTATCGAGGCTGTGGCCGGAAAGGTCATGTCCGGCGTGGTGGTGGCAACGATGATCAGGTCGACATCTGCGGGTGTCCTGCCGGCCTCGGCGAGGGCCTTCCGGGCCGCTTCGACCGCCAGATCGCTGGTCGGCTGATCCGGGGCGGCCTGGTGACGCTGGCGGATGCCGGTGCGCTCAATGATCCATTCGTCCGAGGTGTCAACGAACTTCGCCAGATCGGCATTGGTCACGACCTTTTCCGGCAGATAGGCACCGACGCCGGTCACGGCGCTACGAACAACAGTCACTGAACAGCCTCCACACCGGTCCCGGACGCCGGTCCGGCCTCGTCCTCCTCGAGGACGGTCGTCATGCGCTTCAGATTGGCGCTGACCTTGGTCATATAATCACTGCGCGCCAGGTCGCCAGCCACGCGGATGGCATTGCCAAAGCCATAGGCGCTGGCCCCGCCATGGCTTTTCACGACAATGCCGTTCAGCCCCAGCAGCGGCCCGCCGTTGATGGCGTTGGGGTCGATCCGGTTGCGCATCTTCTTCAGCGCCGGCAGCGCCATCATGGCCCCGAACCGCGACGGCAGGCCCGACATCAGGGCTTCCTTCAGCAGCGCAGAGATGAAACGCGCCGTGCCCTCGGCCGTCTTCAGGGCGACATTGCCGGTAAAGCCGTCGGTGACGATCACATCGACCGTGCCCTTCGCGATATCATCGCCCTCGACAAACCCGTGATAGTCCAGATCAAAGGCCCCGCTGCGCAGCAGACGGTGGGCCTCGCGCACCTGTTCATGGCCCTTCATGTCCTCCGACCCGACATTCAGCAGGCCAATGGTCGGGCGTTTCGTGCCATGGACCGCGGTCTGAAAGGCCTCGCCCATGATGGCGAACTCGATCAGCTGGGCCGCATCACAGTCAATGTTGGCGCCGACGTCCAGTACCGCCGTAATGCCACGCAAGGTTGGCCAGCTGGCGACAATGGCGGGCCGTTCCAGCCCCGGCGCGGCCATGCGCAGCTGCAGCTTGGAAATGGCCATCAGGGCGCCGGTATTGCCGGCCGAAACGATGGCAGCAGCCTCGCCGGACTTCACCGATTCGATGGCATTCCACAGGCTGGAACCCTTGCCCCGCCTGAGCGCCTGGGCCGGCTTTTCGTCCATGGCCACGACCTTGTCGGTGTGGCGGATATCCAGCAGCCCCTTCGGCAGCTTGCTTGCCCGGACTTGCGCCTCGATGGCCTCGGCATTGCCATGGACGATAAAGCCAAGGTCCGAACCGGGGTGGGCCTTCAGATAGTCAGCAACTCCGCCCACAACCACGGACGGGCCGTGGTCGCCGCCCATGGCGTCCAGCGAAATGACGAGCGTCTTCGACAAGCAGAAAACTCCTGGGGGCCGGTCGGCCTCGGGTGGCGGACGATAGCGCCCGGCCCGGCGGATGCAACCGTCCTGCGGACTCAGTCGTCCGTATCTGCGCGTGGTTTTACATGGCCCTTCAGCACGGCAAAGGGCGAAATCTCGGCGGTCTCTTCCGGGGGCTCGAACACAGCCCCGGGTTTACGCGGGAACGGGTCGAGCGCGAGGGACAGATGCTCCAGCACGTGGCGGCTGACGTCGATCCGTCCATCCGTGATGATATCGGGGCTGTCCTCGTCCAGGATCACCTCGACTTCGGACGCGTCGCTGGCCTCATCGGCCTCGACGAAGTCCATGCCGAAACTGTCGTCGATCGTCTCCTCGATCGGCTCCAGCGTCAGGCCACAGGCCTGAATCGCCTGCCCGGTCAGCTTGCCCGACAGGTGCCAGCCGGTCCGGGCCGGGACCAGGGTCAGCTCGGCCTCGAACCGGGGCAGGTCCAGAATCTTCAGCCATTTGGCGATGGCCCGGCGGGCCTCGGCGTCGGGGGCCAGGCTGAAGGTCCGCTTTTCGCCGATCTGGTTGATGCGGACGGCTTCGAGCAGGACGGGCGGCTGGACACTCATGCGGACACTCCGGCCCAGTCCGGGCTCTTCAGGCAGGCTTCGACCGGCTGGGCCGCCAGCCGGGCCCGGCACTCAAGGGCATAGGCGGCCAGCCAGGGCGCATGGTCCGCGCCCTCGCCCGAATAAACGTTGCGGTCCAGGGCTTCGGCCAGACCTGCGGCATCGCCCGCGCGCAGGGGCGTCTCATAGGCCTGCATACGGCCATACAGGGCCTCGCCGAGCTTCCGCATCTTTTTGGACACTGCGACATCGCCCACGCCCAGTTCGCGCAGGGCGTTATCCAGCGCCGAGACATAGGTGTCGAACAGGTCCTGAGCCGCATCGCGGGCGCCCGGCGTGTCCTCGTCGCGCAGCCGCAGCACCAGCAGCAGGACGTGCAGCGTATAAAGCTCGAATCGCGCGTCGATCCGGTCTTCGACCCCGTGATCGACGTAAAACTCGCGCGCGCGGGCCCGGGAGACCGCAAGCCCATAGGCCTCACGGCCCGGCGTGGCCCTTTCCCTGAGGCCGAGAAGATTTTTCAGCATGATCGTACGGCCCCTTTTCCGCCGCGACGTTGAACTAGGACGCAGCAGGGTCTAGGTCAAAGACCTTGTATTGTCGCAGGCACTGTCCATGAACCGTTCCAAGTCCCTCGTCGCCGCCCTTCTGCTGTCCGCCGGGCTCGTCGCCTGTGCCCCGGTCGTCGGTGTGCATGGCTTTCAGGCCATCGACGTGAAGCCCGCCGACATCGCGGTCGGTACCGACACCAAGGAAACCGTGCTGGCCCAGCTGGGATCGCCGTCGGCCACTTCGGTCTTCGAGGACGACAGCGTCTGGTACTACATCAGCCAGACGACGCGGAAATACACCTTCAACCGGGCCTTCATCGCGCAACGCAATGTCACCGAGATCACCTTCGACGACGCCGGCAACGTCGCGGGCGTCCGCACCCTGGGCCTGGAGGACGGCCAGGAGGTCGCCATGAACCGCAACGAGACCCCGACCCGCGGTCGCGAGCTGACGATCATCGAACAACTGCTCGGCAACGTCGGCCGCGGCCAGCTGCCCCGCACAGACGAAGACGTCCCCGGCCAGCGCCGCCCCGACTAGTGCGTGACCTCTACGATGTGAAAAGGCCCCGGAGAGCAATCCCCGGGGCCTTTCCTTTGTCTCCTCCCTGTCGCGCAGCGATGGGGAGGTGGCTCGAAGCGTAGCGGAGAGACGGAGGGGCTCTTCGCGCAGAGAGAACCCCTCCACCGCTTCGCGGTCCCCCTCCCCATGGGCATGGGGAGGAGACGCGACGGTTAGCCGATATTCCCGCTGGCCAGCACCGCCAGCAGCAGCAGGGCCACGATGTTCGTGATCTTGATCATCGGGTTCACAGCCGGGCCGGACGTATCCTTGTAGGGATCGCCGACTGTATCGCCGGTCACCGCGGCCTTGTGAGCCTCGGATCCCTTGCCGTGCAGCACGCCGTTCGAGTCGGTGAAGCCCTCCTCGATGACCTTCTTGGCATTGTCCCAGGCCCCGCCGCCTGACGTCATCGAGATGGCGACGAACAGACCGGTCACGATCACGCCCATCAGCATGGCGCCAAGGGCGGCAAAGGCCGTGGCCTTGTCAGAGATGGCCAGGATGCCGACGAACAGAACGATCGGCGACAGCACCGGCAGCAGCGACGGCACGATCATTTCCCTGATGGCGGCCTTGGTCAGAATATCCACCGCTTTGCCGTACTCGGGCTTGGTCTCATAGGTCATGATGCCCGGGTTCTCGCGGAACTGACGACGCACCTCGGCCACGACCGACTCGGCCGCGCGCCCCACCGCCATCATCGACATGCCGCCGAACAGGAAGGGCAGCAGCCCCCCGAACAGCAGACCGACCACCACATAGGGGTTGGTCAGGCCGAAGTTGATCTCGCCCATCCCGGCAAAGAACGGATAAAGCTCCGGATTGGCCGAGAAATAGTCGAGGTCAGAGGTATAGGCCGCGAACAGCACCAGCGCGCCCAGACCCGCCGAACCGATGGCATAGCCCTTGGTGACCGCCTTGGTGGTGTTGCCGACAGCGTCCAGCGCGTCGGTCGAGGTGCGAACCTCGGCCGGCAGGCCCGCCATCTCGGCAATGCCGCCGGCGTTGTCGGTGACCGGACCAAAGGCGTCCAGCGCCACGATCATGCCCGCCACACCCAGCATGGTGGTGGTGGCAATGGCGATGCCGAACAGACCCGCCAGCTGATAGCTGGTGACGATGCCGACGATGATGGTCAGCGCCGGCAGGGCCGTGGACTCCAGCGAAACCGCCAGACCCTGGATGACATTGGTGCCGTGCCCCGAGACCGAGGCATTGGCGACCGAGCGCACCGGACGGAAGTTCGAGCCCGTATAGTATTCGGTGATCACCACGATCGCGGCCGTCACCGCCAGACCGACCAGACCGGCCCAGAACAGGTTCATGGGCTCGATGACCCGCTCGCCTGCCTGACCGCCCAGCGCCGTCACCGGACCACCGACCATCTGGTCGACCACGAACCACAGCGCCGCCACCGACAGCACACCGGTCACGATCAGCCCCTGGTACAGGGCCCCCATGATGTTGTTCGACTTGCCCAGACGGACGAAGAAGCTGCCGATGATCGAGGTCACGATACACACGCCGCAAATCGCCAGCGGCAGCAGCATCATGACGTCCACATAGGGCTGGTCGCGGAAGAAGATCGCCGCCAACACCATGGTGGCGACCGTGGTCACCGCATAGGTCTCGAACAGGTCAGCGGCCATGCCCGCGCAGTCGCCGACGTTATCGCCCACGTTGTCGGCGATGGTCGCGGCGTTCCGGGGATCATCCTCGGGGATGCCGGCCTCGACCTTGCCGACCATGTCGCCGCCGACGTCCGCACCCTTGGTGAAGATGCCGCCGCCCAGACGGGCGAAGATGGAGATCAGCGAGGCGCCAAAGCCCAGTGCCACCAGGCCGTCGATCACCTCACGGCCGGTGCGCTCCAGACCCATCATCTCGGTCATCATCGCGTAATAGCCCGCAACCCCCAGCAGGGCGCCGCCGGCCACAAACAGGCCGGTGATGGCGCCCGAGCGGAAGGCCAGGTCCAGCCCCTTCGACAGGCTTTCCGAAGCGGCCTGTGCGGTACGCACATTGGCCCGTACCGAGATCAGCATCCCGGCATAGCCCGCGGCGCCTGAAAGCACGGCCCCGATCACAAAGCCGATGGCTGCCCATTGGCCGATCAGGAACCAGGCGGCGATCAGGATCACGATCCCGACCAGGCCGATGGTGGTATACTGGCGCTTCAGATAGGCCGAGGCCCCTTCCTGGATCGCCGCAGCGATCTCGCGCATCTTGTCGTTACCGGTTGAGGCCTTCATCAGCGCAGCGGTCTGGACCAGCCCGTAAAGGACCCCCAGCGCGCCTGCGGCGATGACCAGCCACAGATAGTTTGTCATGGCGTTTCCGTACCCTGTTCATGCAAGGCGCCCGGACCCTTGGCGCGGCGGGCTTTTCGCCTCTGTCCGCCTTCCGGTCCCCCCGTGCGCAAATGGACGCGACGCTGCGTCCTTCGGGAATTGCGGCGGAAACGTGCCAAATGCCCGGATGAATCGCAACAGCAGAACGCTGATCAGCCCGTCGGACGACCCGTACGTCGACGCGGCGCCTGGTGCAGCACCTCAACCCGGGCGACCTTGCCCTGTCCGGCGATGCGCGTCGCCGAAGCCATCAGGCTGCGCGACAGGGCCGCTGCGTCCAGCTGTGACCAGTCATCCGCCAGCGTAAAGGGCGTCCGGTGGGCCGCCTTGACCAGGGCATCACGGAAGTAGGCGTCTTTGGCCCGCACCGCCTCCATGGTGGCCGATCTCGACAGATGCAGCCGGATACTGACGAAGACATAGTTGCGAACCCGTCCTCCGGCGATGACCGGCAGGCCCACGCCCTGCAGGTTGACGACGGCGGCGGCGGGCTTGTCGTCCCCGGCCAGCGCCGGCCCGGCGACGGCAACGCCGATGCCACCAGCCATGAGCGAAAGAAGATGTCTGCGATCCATGAACCCGTCTTAGGGGGGACGGGTTAGAATTCCGTTGCCGACCGGCTAGCGGTGAACCCAGCCCGTCTGCTCGACCGCCGCGGGCTCGCCCAGATAGCGGGCCTGAACGCCCTCTCCCGCCTTCACCTCCCCTACCCTGGTCAGTCGCAGGTGCAGCCGCTCGGCTTCACGTCGCAGGGCCGATTCCTGGCCCGGCCGCGCGGTAAAGACGATCTCATAGTCGTCGCCGCCGGTCGCCAGCTGGGACAGGGCATGGACCGGGTCGGCCCGCCCGTCGAACCAGGCCTGGGCCGCCAGCGACAGCGGCAGGCTCTCCAACTGGAGGTCCAGTGCCACCCCACCGGCCCGCGCCAGATGCCCAAGGTCCGCAATCAGTCCGTCCGAAACGTCGAGCGCGGCACTGGCGTGTTCCAGAATGGCGGGGGCAAAGGCCGTGCGCGGCATGGGCCGACGATAATGCTCCAGAAGCGCGGCCACCCGCTCGGGCTCAAGCGTCAACAACTCGCGCGCCGCCCTCAGCCCCAGCCAGCCGTCGCCGACTGTGCCCGTGACGAACACCAGATCCCCCGGCTGGGCCCCGGCCCGACCTACAATCCGGCCCTTCGCCGCCCAGCCCATCAAGGTGATCGAAAAGGACGCCGGACCGGGCGTGGAGACGGTATCGCCGCCCAGCAGGGCCACGCCGAACTCCGCCTGATCCCGGGCCAACCCCTCGACGAAGGCCTTTCGCTCCGGCCAGCCGCAGCGCTCGGACCAGTGGCAGGCCAGCAGATAGCCGAACGGCTCGGCCCCTTTGGCGGCCAGATCCGACAGGTTCACCCGCAACAGCTTCTGGGCGACCGTATCCAGGGGGTCGGTGGCAAGGAAATGCACCCCCTCGACCAGGGCGTCCTTGGTCATCACCAGATCGTGGCCCTTGCGCGACGGCACCAGCGCCACATCATCGGTCAGGCCACGGCCCCATTCGGGATGGGCCAGCGGCGCGAGCAGTCTTCGGATGGTCTCGAATTCGTCGGCGACGTCGACCGCCGGCATCAGGACCGCGTATCGCGCGCCACCCCGTCCAGGGCAGCATTTACGAACTTGGCCTCGGCATCGTCGAAGAAGGCCTTGGCCAGCTCCACATATTCATCGATGACGATTTCCAGCGCGACCTCGGGCTTGCGCATCAGCTCCCACGCCCCCGACCGCAGCAGGGCCCGCAGGGTGGCGTCCAGCCGTTCGATCTTCCAGTTGGAGGCCAAACGCGCCCGGATGGCGGCATCGACGGCCTTCTGTTCGGTCACGACGCCGCGCACGACGTCGGCGAACCAGGCCTCATCGGCCTCGGCCAGCATCTGGCCCTCGATGTCCCCGTCGAAGCGGTGGCGCGAGAACTCCTCGATGACGGTATCGACGCCCTCTCCGGCCAGCTCCATCTGATAGAGGGCCTGAACGGCGGCCAGACGCGCAACGGTGCGCGCGCGCCGCTGGCGCGACGTCAGGGTCGGGGTGTCCCCGGACTTCTCGTCCAGAAGGTCGAGGATGGATTTGAGGCTGGTTGGATCGGTCACCCGTGCAGTCCTACGCGCAACCGCTTCTTCAGGGCAATCATCTCGAGGCAGGCACGCGCCGCGCCGCCCCCCTTGTCGCCTTCGCTCAGGCGGGCCCGGGCCCAGGCCTGATCCTCGTCCTCGGTCGTCAGAATGCCATTCCCGATCGACAGCCCCTTGATGCTCAGGTTCATCAGGCCCGCCGCCGACTGATCCGATACGACCTCGAAATGATAGGTCTCGCCCCGGATCACGCAGCCCAGCGCCACATAGCCGTCATAGCGCGGGGCGGTCGGATAGCGCCCGGCCTCCTCGGCGGCGGCTATGGCGCCCGGCACTTCCAGCGCGCCCGGAACCGTCACCACGTCATACTGCACGCCGCGCGCCTTCAGGGCGTCGGTCGCGCCCTCCAGCAGGGCGTCGGCCAGATCGTCGTAGAAGCGCGCCTCGACGATCAGAATGCGATCGGGATCCTTCACGCCACCGGTTCTCCGTCCATGTCACGCCAGCCGACAATGCGCAGGCCATAGCCCTCCAGCGCGGTCGGATTGGGGCGGGTCGAGCTCATCACAATCATGTCGCGGACGCCGAGATCCTTCAGGATCTGCGCGCCGACGCCATAGTTCCGGATCGACCGGTCCACCGCCTGGGGCCGGGATGCCCCCATCAACCGTTCGGCCAGACCGTGCAGCTCCGGATCGCGCAGGAAGACGACAACCCCAGCCCCGCCATGGTCGCTGATCACCTTCAGCGACCTGGGCACATAGTCCTGGCGGGCCTCGACATGGCCCAGCAGGTCGGCGGCGAAATCCACCTGATGCATACGCACCAGCGTCGGCTTCGACGGATCGACCTTGCCGCTGACCAGGGCGACATGCTCCACGCCCTCGATCGTGTTGCGGTACAGGACCATGCGGAACGGTCCGCCGTGTACGCTGTCGAACTCGGTATCCAGCACGCGCTCGACAAAGGTCTCGGTACGGCGGCGATAGGCGATCAGGTCGGCGATCGTGCCGATCTTGATACCGTGCAGCTGGGAGAAGGCCACCAGGTCCGGCATCCGCGCCATGGTGCCGTCGTCGTTCATGATCTCGCAGATTACCCCGGCGGGGGTCAGGCCGGCCATGCGGCTGATGTCGACCGCGGCCTCGGTGTGGCCGGTGCGGACCAGCACCCCGCCGTCGCGCGCCACCAGCGGAAACACGTGTCC
Organism: Neptunomonas phycophila; assembly: GCA_964224415.1. Taxonomy (GTDB): domain Bacteria; phylum Pseudomonadota; class Alphaproteobacteria; order Caulobacterales; family Caulobacteraceae; genus Brevundimonas. The sequence continues at coordinate 62,337 of CAXQIE010000002.1, read as the reverse complement.
GGGCGAGACCAGATCATCCGCGCCCCGGTTCGGATCAACCGCAATCTGCACCGTACGGGCCCGGTCGGCGGCCGAAATGCCGGTCGTCACCCCCTCCTTCGCCTCGATCGAGACGGTGAAGGCGGTGCCCATGCTCTCGCGGTTCTCCGCGGCCATGGGCGGCAGGCGCAGCTGGCGCGCACGATCAGCCGTGATCGCCAGACAGATCAGGCCCCGCGCGTGCTTGGCCATGAAGTTGATCTGGTCGGGCGTGGCGAACTGGGCCGGGATGATGACATCGCCCTCGTTCTCACGGTCCTCTGCGTCCACGAGGATATAGGGCCGCCCGTTCCGGGCATCCTCAATGATGTCCTCGATGGGGCTGATGGGGGTGTCGGTTTGCCGGGCGGTTTGCATCATTGCGTCTCCTGCCATCTGGCAAGGTAACGCGCCAGCATGTCGATCTCCAGATTGACGGAATTGCCGACCTCAAGCCCGCCCAGCGTCGTGTGCTCCCAGGTGTGGGGGATGATGTTCAGGCCAAAGGTCCGGCCTTCGACCGTATTGACCGTCAGCGACACCCCGTCGACCGTGATCGACCCCTTGGCGGCGATATAGCGGTGCAGGGGCGCGGGCGCCTCGATCACCATCCGGTGCGACCCGCCCTCGGGCGTGATCGACACGACGGAGCCCAGCCCGTCCACATGGCCCGAGACGATGTGCCCGCCCAGTTCGTCCCCCAGCCTGGCGGCCCGCTCCAGATTGACGCGTGTGCCCTCGGCCCAGTCGCGCAGGGTGGTCTTCGACAGCGTCTCGCCCGAGACCTCGACTGCGAACCAGCCGGGGCCCTTCTCGGTCACAGTCAGACAGCAGCCCGCATGGCTGATCGAGGCGCCCAGGTCGATCGTGGCCGTATCGAACGCCGTTTCGATCTCATAGCGGTGATCGCGCGCGGTCGGCGTGATGCGCCGCACCCGCCCCACGTCCGTGACGATGCCGGTGAACATTCAGATCCTTTCGAGCCGCTCCCACAGATCGTCACCGACGATCTCAGCGGACATGCGCCGAAACTTGGGGGCATCCGCCAGCTTTGCAAGCGACAGGGCCGCGACGCAGGGCCGCCCCTCGCTGCCCAGCAGGATCGGCGCCCGGAACCATTCCAGCCGGTCGACCAGGCTTTCGCGCAGGAATCCGGCGGCGACCTCGCCCCCGCCCTCGATCAGGACCGAACGGATGCCGCGCGCGTAGAGGGTGTCGAGCACGGCGTGCAGGTTCGGGCGCCCCTCCACCTCGACAACCTCTACGATTTTCGCCGTGCCGATCGGGCGCGCCGAAGCCGTCGTGAAGATCAGGCTGTTGCCCGAGGCAACCTTGGCCGTTTCCGGCGTCCGCAGCCGGCTGTCCAGCACCACGCGCAGCGGCTGGCGGCCGGTGTGGCCCGGCAACCGAACCGTCAGTGCCGGATCATCGGCCAGCACCGTGCCGATCCCAACCAGAATGGCGTCATGACAGGCCCTCAGCCGGTGGCCTTCACGCCGCGCAGCCTCGCCTGTGATCCACTGCGACTCGCCCGACGACGTGGCGATACGGCCATCCAGCGAGGTGGCGAGTTTCAGTGTGACGGTAGGGCGCCCGGTCATTCCGGCGCGCCGTCGCCACCCGGCTTGTCGTCATTGTAGCCCTCGTCGCCGAGGAACCGGGCGAAGTCGCCCGTGTGCCGGAAGTCCTTGTAAACAGAGGCATAGCGGACATAGGCGACCTCATCGAGACCCTTCAGCGCCTTCATGATGAAGTCGCCCACCACGCTGGACGGGATCTCCGTCTCGCCCAGGCTCTCCAGCTGGCGCACGATCCGGCTGACCATCTGTTCGATCTGGTCGGGCTGCACGGGACGTTTGCGCAGCGCGATGCCCAGCGACCGCTCCAGCTTGTCGCGGTCGAACGGCGTGCGGCGCCCGTTGCGTTTCAGGATCACCAACTCCCGCAACTGAACCCGCTCGAAGGTGGTGAACCGTCCGCCGCACTGCGGGCACGACCGACGCCTGCGGATCGCCGCCCCGTCATCGGACGGCCGGCTGTCCTTCACCTGGGTGTCGGCGTGACCACAGAAGGGACATTTCATCAGAGGGTTATCCGTAAATCGGGAAGCGACGCGTCAGCTCGCGCACTTCGCCCGCCACCCGTCGAGACACCTCGGCATCGGCCTCGTCCCCGCCCTGCATGCTGTCGATCACGTCGGCGATCCAGTGGCCGATCTGCTGGAACTCCGTCACCCCAAAGCCTCGCGTCGTACCCGCCGGGGTGCCCAGACGCACGCCCGAGGTCACGGTGAAAGGCGCCGTGTCGAACGGCACGCCGTTCTTGTTGCAGGTCATCAGGGCGTGCTCCAGCGCCGCCTCGGTCGCCTTACCGGTCACGCCCTTGGGCCGCAGGTCGACCAGCATCAGGTGGCTGTCGGTGCCACCCGAGACGATGTGTGTGCCGCGCTCGACCAAGACGGCGGCCAGCGCCCGGGCATTGTCGACCACCTGCTGTGCATAGGCCTTGAACTCCGGCTTCAGCGCCTCGCCGAAGGCCACGGCCTTGGCCGCAATCACATGCTCCAGCGGCCCGCCCTGCAGGCCGGGGAAGACGGCCGAATTGATCTTCTTGCCCAGATCGACGTCGTTCGACAGCACCATGCCGCCGCGCGGCCCGCGCAGGGTCTTGTGCGTCGTGGTCGTCACCACATGGGCGTGCGGCAGCGGATCGGGATAGACCCCGCCGGCGATCAGCCCGGCATAGTGGGCCATGTCCACCATCAGGTACGCCCCCACCGAGTCGGCGATTTCCCGGAAGCGCTTGAAGTCGATGTGCCGCGAATAGGCGCTGGCCCCCGCCAGGATCAGCTTGGGCTTCTCGCGGTCGGCCATTTCGGCAACATGATCATAATCAATCAGATGATTGTCTTCTCTCACCTTGTAGGTGACGGGCCGGAACCACTTGCCCGACTGGTTGGCGGGGCTGCCGTGCGTCAGGTGCCCCCCGCAGGCCAGGTCCATCCCGAGGAAGGTGTCGCCCGGCGTCAGCAGGCTCATGAACACCGCCTGATTGGCCTGCGCGCCCGAGTGCGGCTGGACGTTGGCGAAGGCACAGCCGAACAGCGCCTTCGCCCGCGCGCGCGCCAGATCCTCGGTCACATCGACATATTCGCAGCCGCCGTAATAACGCCGCCCCGGATAGCCCTCGGCATATTTGTTGGTCAGGACCGACCCCTGCGCCTCCAGCACCGCCTTCGAGACTATGTTCTCGGACGCGATCAGCTCGATCTGCTCCTTCTGGCGCGCCAGCTCCCCCTGGATGCCGCCGAAGATGTCCGGATCGGCCTCGGCCAGCGTGCGCGAGAAGAAGGCGTCATGGGTGTGAGCAGTCACGGCAGTCCCCGGATTGAATGGCTGATCTATCTAGGCCCCACGGCGGGAGACCACAACATCTTGTGGTCAGCGTGCCGCCAGGGCCCGCTTCAGCTTGGCCAGGGCGATGCGTTCCAGCCCGTGGCGCTCGGTTACGGGCCCGACCGCCGAGACCTCGATGCCGCTGGCCACGTGCACCGCAGAGCATTTCAGGTAGGCGCCATTCCGCACAAACTCGACGATCACCTCGCCGGGGTCGGACCCATCGGGGGAATGCACCATGAACTCTGTCCCGGTCCTTGGGTGTTTGGCCCAGTCTGTGATCTACTGCGCCTATGGGCCTTTGGCGAACCCTTCTGATCACTTTGGCCTTATTGGGCCTGATGGCTGCTGCGCCCTACCCCCCGTCAGATGCCGCAATAGAAACAACGCCTCTCAGTGAGATTCTGGAAAACCCCTCGGCATGGAACGGTCGGCAGGTTGGGGTGCAGGGTTTCTTGATCCTTCAATATGAAGGCAATTCCATCTGGATCGACGAAACCGATTTTCGGGCAGGACGTTATGGCCGGTCCCTGTGGGTCGACTATCCCGTCGATGTCCGTTCCGAGCATCCCTTAAATGGCAAACGTGCCCTCCTCACCGGCACAATCCGAGCAGAGGGATCATACGACGGTCATCTGGATTTGTGGCCAGCCGCCATTGTTGTGGATGGCATTGCTGCGGACCCTACAGATCAGGACCGGCCGAGGCCTTGGCAGAATGATCCTCTATTCGTCATTTTGGCGTCTTTGGGCTTTCTCGGCTTGATCCTGGGCATGACTGCCTTGGGGCTTCGTGCCCGCCCCATCACACCTAGGTAGCCGTCACGCCACGGCAGGGAGGCGCGCCACGTTGCAGTGGGTCCACAGCTTGTCCATCGCCGTCACCAGCGCGTCCATCATCCCGTCGTCGTGGTTCGGCGACGGGGTGAAGCGCAGGCGCTCGGTGCCCTTGGGAACGGTCGGATAGTTGATCGGCTGGACATAGATGCCGTGCTCTTCCAGAAGCATGTCCGAGATCATCTTGCAGTGCACCGGATTGCCGACATGCACGGGCACGATATGGCTTTCCGACGGCATAACCGGGATCCCGGCCGCCATGAACCGCTCCTTCAGCGCCTGGGCCCGGGCCTGATGCGCCGCGCGCAGCTCGGGGTGGGCCTTCAGGTGGCGGACCGAGGCCAGGGCTCCGGCGGTCAGGGCCGGCGGCAGGCTGGTGGTGAAGATGAAGCCGGCGGCCCAGCTGCGCACGGCATCCACGATCACCGCATCGGCCGCAATATAGCCCCCCATCACGCCGACGGCCTTGCCGAGGGTGCATTCGATGATGTCGATCTGGTCCAGCACGCCGTCGCGCTCGGCGATTCCGGCGCCGGTCTCGCCGTACAGGCCCACGGCATGGACCTCGTCCAGATAGGTCAGGGCGCCATATTTGCGGGCAAGGGCAATGGTGCCGGCCAGGTCGGCGATGTCGCCGTCCATGGAATAGACGCTCTCGAAGGCGATCAGCTTGGGGGCATCGGCCGGGGCCGCCGTCAGCAGGGCCTCAAGGTGCTCCAGATCATTGTGCTGATAGATGTGCCGCTCGCAGCCGCCGTTGCGGATGCCCGCGATCATCGAGGCGTGGTTCAGCGAATCGGAAAAGATGATCAGCCCCGGCATGATCCGCTGCAGGGTGGTCAGGGTCGCCTCATTCGCCACATAGCCCGAGGTGAACAGCAGCGCCGCTTCCTTGTGGTGCCAGGCGGCCAGCTCGGCCTCGAGGTCCACGGCGGAACGGGTCGTGCCCGAGATGTTGCGCGTGCCGCCGGCGCCGGCGCCCGTCGCCTCGACCTCGGCCTGCATGGCTTCGACCACAGCGGGGTGCTGGCCCATGCCCAGATAGTCGTTCGAGCACCAGACCACGACGTCCCGCTCGGTGCCGTCATCCCGGCGCCAGATGGCGCGCGGAAATTGGCCACGCACACGCTTCAGGTCGGCGAAGACCCGGTAACGGCCTTCGGCGCGCACCTGGTCGACGGCGTTTCCAAAGGCGGCCTTATAGTCAAACAAGATCGACGGTCTTTCGCTTATGCGTTCCGGACGCGGCTCTTTTGCGCTTCGGACGGCGGAAAGTCCATGTTCAGAGTGCGGCGAATTGGCCGCAAACCCTTAATTGATAACGGTTCTCAATCTCGGCCGTCAGCCCTTCGGTAGCTCGTCCAGCTTGCCGCGCAGCAGCTGCAGAATGGCCGAGAAGTCCCGCCCGCCGTAGCCGAGACGGTCGAACATCTGGAACAGGGCCTCCGTCTGGGCGCCCAGCGGGGTCGAGGCGCCGGACTTGGCCGCCGCATCCTGCGCCAGCTTCAGGTCCTTCAGCATCATGGCCGTGGCGAATCCGCCGTCATAATTGCGGTTCGAGGGCGCGGTCGGCACCGGGCCGGGCCATGGGTAGTAGGTGGTGGTCGACCAGCTCTGGCCCGAGGATTTCGACACGATGTCGAACATCCTGACCGGGTCCAGGCCCAGCTTCTCGGCCAGACCGATGGCCTCGCAGGTGCCCAGCATGGTGATACCGAGGATCATGTTGTTGCAGATCTTGGCCGCCTGCCCTGCGCCGTGGTCCCCGGCCCGGAAGGTGGCGCGGCTCATCGGCTCGAGCGCCGGCTCGATCCGGGCAAAGTCGCTCTCGTCACAGCCGACCATGAAGGCCAGCGTGCCGGCATCCGCCGCCATGGTGCCGCCCGAGACGGGCGCATCGGCAGAGGCATAGCCCGCATCCCTGGCCAGACCCGCGACCTTGCGCGCCGTGTCGACATCGATGGTCGAACAGTCCAGCAGCAGGGCGCTGGAGGGCGCCGCTCCGATGATCTGTTCGGAATACACCTTCAGCACATGCGGGCCGGCCGGCAGCATGGTGATGACGATGTCGGCGTCCTTGACGGCCTCGACGACCGAGCTGGCGGCTTCGCATCCTGCCGCGACCGCGCGCGCCACCGCAGCCTCGGACAGGTCGAATGCCCGGACCTTGCGGCCCGCCTTCGCCTGGTTGGCGGCCATGCCCCCACCCATGTTGCCCAGTCCGATAAAGGCGATGGTCTCGGTCATGTCGGCGTCTCCCTGTGGTCGCGTTTCTTGCGCGGAGGGTTAGCCGTTCAGGCCCCGCAAGGCCAGCGTGACCTTAGCCCGGCTTGCGGAAGCGATAGACGAACTGGTCGGTCTCACCCCGGATCGACTCGTCAAACACGCTGACGGTGCGGTCATCGTCGGGGTTGGCCAGCGCCTGGCTGGCGCCCTCGAAGACAAAACCCGCAGCTTCGACCTCGGCTCTCAGGAAGTCGCCCTCGATCCGGTGAAGGGTCTGCACCTCGGTATTGCCGGTGCCGGCACGGCCCGAGTGGTCGATCACGATATACAGGCCCCCGGGCTTCAGCGCGTCATAGACGGCGCGGTTCATCCGGGCGACGTCAACGCCAAAGGCCGGGATGTGGAAGTCGTGATATTCCTGGCTCATGAACACCACGTCGAGCGGAGTGTCGAAACGCATATCGTCCAGCAGGCCGACGACCGGCACCACATTGCCGTAGGTCTCGGCCAGCGCATCGGCCCAGGGTTTCTCGCGCTCGGCCGTGCGGGTCGGCACAAAGGCATAGACCCGGCCCTCGTCGCCCACGGCGGGCGCGAACAGCCGGGTGTAATAGCCCTCTTCCGGGCGGATGTCGGCGATATGATCGCCCGGGCTGATCTCGGAGAACACCATCACCTGCAGCGGCATACGCAGGGCATCGCGGGCGCGGTCTTCTTCCGGGCGACGCGTGTCCGACAGGGCCATGGCGACCCGCGTGTCCGCTCGCGCGCTGCCGGGCGAGGTCGAGGTGATGACCGTCTGCCCCCCGCCATCGCTGGCGATGATGATGCATCCCGAGGCCACCAGTCCGGCGCTCATCGCAGCAAGCAGTGTCAGTTGACGGCGCATGACCATCCTCCCGCAGTGTGTATCCCGGCCAAAGGCTTACGCCAGTTGCGGCAGGGGCGTCCATTCCTCATCGGCGGGCAGCGGCGCAAACAGGGCGTCCAGCGCCTGATCGGTGACGCCCTCGATGTCGGCAGGCGACCATCCCGGGGCGTTGTCCTTGTCGACGATCACGGCCCGCACGCCTTCCTGGAAGTCGTGGGTGCGCACCACCCGGCCGCCCAGCCGGTATTCCATCGCCATATTGTCGGCGAAGCTGTCGAGTTTGGCGCCCGTGCGCAGCTGGCGTAGCGAGACCTTCATCGACTGCGGCGACTTGGTCTTCAGGATCGCCAGCTGGGCGCTGGCCCAGTCCGAGCTGTCCGCCTCAAGCGCCGCAAAAATCTCTTCCAGGGTGTCAAAGCGGAACAGCCGGTCGATGGCCGTCAGGTGCGCCTCCATCGGCGGCTCGCCCGCATCATCCTCCAGCCCGTCAGCGACATCGGCCGGATGGGCGGGGTCGGTTGCCAGAATGGCGCGGAAGGCCTCCAGCGCATCGGTAGGCAGATAGTGGGTGTGGATGCCCAGAAACACGGTGTCCGCCGCCTTCAGCCGCGCCCCGGTCAGCGCCAGCCACGTCCCGACGAAGCCCGGCAGCCGCGGCAGGAACCAGCCCCCGCCCACATCGGGGAACAGGCCGATACCCGTCTCGGGCATGGCATAGGTGGTCCGCTGGGTCGCGATCCGCACCTCGGCCGGCTCGGAAATGCCCACGCCGCCGCCCATGACAATCCCGTCCACCAGCGCCGTCACCGGCTTGGGATATTCGAACAGCAGATGGTTCAGCCTGTATTCCGCATGGAAAAAGGCCTTCGCCTCCGACGCATCCCCTGCCCCGCTTTCGGCGATCATGCGGATGTCGCCCCCGGCACAGAATCCGCGCTCGCCCGCGTGGTCGATCAGCACGGACTTCACCGCCGGATCGTCCTTCCACGCCAGCAGCGCCGCGATCATGGCGTCGCACATGCCCTTGTTCAGCGCATGGATGGCCTTGGGCCGGTTCAGCGTGATCCGGCCCAGACCGGACTGGATACGCGCGAGGATTTCAGGTTCGTCGGTCATGGTCTCAATCACTGCCGCATCATCTCGCGCGCGGTGATCACGCGCATGATCTCATTGGTGCCTTCGAGGATGCGGTGCACCCGCAGGTCGCGGACGATGCGCTCCAGCGGATAGTCCTTCAGATAGCCATAGCCGCCGTGCAGCTGCAGGGCCTCGTCGGCGATCTGGAAGCAGGCGTCGGTCGCCAGCCGCTTGGCCATGGCGCACCATTTGGTCTTTTCGGGATGGTTGGTGTCGATGGCCCAGGCACCACGCAGCACCATCAGGCGCGCGGCCTCCAGCTGGGTTGCCATATCGGCCAGCTTGAACTGGGTGTTCTGGAAGTCGCCGATCGGCTTGCCGAACTGCTTGCGGCTGGCGACGTACTCCTGCGCCGTTTCCAGCGCCAGCCGCGCCCCGCCCAGCGAACAGGCGGCGATGTTCAACCGCCCGCCGTCCAGCCCCATCATGGCATAGCGGAAGCCGTGCCCCTCCTGCCCCATCAGGTTTTCGGCCGGCACGCGACAGTCATCGAACTGGACGATGGCGGTCGGCTGGCTGTTCCAGCCCATCTTGCGTTCCTGCCCGCCGAAGCTGAGGCCCGGCGCGTCCTTGTCGACGACGAAGGTCGAAATGCCCTTGGGCCCCTCGCCGCCGGTCCGTGCCATCACCACATAGACGTCACTGGTCCCCGCGCCCGAGATAAAGGCCTTGGAGCCGTTCAGCACCCAGTGGTCGCCGTCCCGCACCGCCGTGGTCCGCAGCGCGGCCGCATCCGAGCCCGAGCCCGGCTCGGTCAGGCAATAGGAGGCGATCTTCTCCATAGTCACCAGCGACGGCACATAACGGGCCCGCAGATCGGCCGAGCCGACGCTGTCGATCATCCAGGTCGCCATATTGTGGATCGAGATGAAGGCGGCGGTCGAGACATCGCCGCGCGACAGCTCCTCGAAGATCACCGCCGATTCGACCCGGCCCAGCGCCATGCCGCCGTGTTCCTCGCCCGTGTAGATGCCACAGAACCCCATCTCGGCGGCCTGTCGCATGACGTCGACCGGGAAATGTTTGGTCTCGTCCCATTCGGCGCTGTGCGGTGCCAGTTCGGCCTCGGCAAAGGCGCGGGCGGCGTCCTGAATGGCGCGCTGGTCTTCGGTCAGGGCGAAATCCATGGGGATCCTCTCTTGTCGTGTTGCAGGCCTTCTAGAGCATGGCGTCGCAAACTGAACCCCCCGGGCGGTCGGGTGTGGCTTTGCCGTCCGCCCGGCAAAGGCTATGAGGCGGCATGTCCACGCCCGTCTTTCCCGCCAGCTTTCCCCTGACCCGCGGTCGGCGCCTGCGCAGCCAGCCGTGGGTGCGACGTCTGGTCGCCGAGACCACCCTGACCCCGTCCGATCTGGTCTGGCCGCTGATCCTGCACGACGGCAAGGCCGACCGGGTGCCGGTCGGCACCCTGCCCGGGGTGGACAGGCTGTCGACCGCCGCTGCGGTCGAGGCCGCCCGGCAGGCGCGCGATCTGGGCATTCCCGCCGTCGCCCTGTTTCCCAATATCGACAACCAGCTGAAGGATGCTGTCGGCACCGAGGCCACCAATCCCGACGGCCTGGTCCCCGAAACCATCCGCGCCATCAAGGCGGCCGTACCCGAGATCGGCGTCATCACCGATGTGGCGCTGGACTGTTACACGGACCACGGCCACGACGGCGTGGTCGAGGACGGCCGGATCCTCAACGACGCCTCGCTGGACCGACTGGCCGAACAGGCCTTCATCCACGCCCACGCCGGGGCCGATGTCGTCGCCCCCTCCGACATGATGGACGGTCGGGTGCAGGCCATCCGTGAGGCGCTCGAAGCCAATGGCTATCAGGACACCCTGATCCTCTCCTATGCCGCCAAATATGCCTCGGCATTTTACGGCCCCTATCGCGATGCCGTCGGCTCGGCCAAGGCCCTGATCGGCGACAAGCGCACCTATCAGATGGACCATGCCAATTCCGACGAGGCCCTGCGCGAGGTCGCCATGGACATCGCCGAGGGCGCCGATGCCGTCATGGTCAAGCCTGGCACCCTCTATCTCGATATAATTCAGCGTGTTCGCCAGACCTTCTCGGTGCCGGTCTTCGCCTATCAGGTGTCGGGCGAGTACGCGATGATGCAGGGGGCTATCGACGCCGGCTGGCTGGACGAGGAGCGCGCCGTCCTCGAAAGCCTCGGTGCCTTCAAGCGCGCCGGCTGTAGCGGCGTTCTCACCTATTTCGCACCCCGCGTCGCCGAATGGCTGAATCGCTGACCGCTTGACAGAGACGCACGGTCACCGGATTTACGCCGAACGCCGTTAACCAGCTTGATCAGCTCGATAGAGGGGACATCATGGGTCTGTTTGGAATGGGCAAAAAGCCCGCACGTCCCGGAGTGACGGTTCTTGAGAGTGAGACGCCGACGCCTGCACCCGAAGCCCCCGCCCCCGCTGGCCCCACGCCCGATCAGGCCTTGGCCGAACTGAGGGCGGGCAATGAGGCCTTCCTGCGCGGCGAAAACAACCTCGGCTACGTCAAGGTCGATGACCTCGAACCTCTCCAGGGTGGCCAGAACCCCATCGCCACCATCGTCGGCTGCGCGGACAGCCGCACGCCCCCGACAATCCTGTTCAATCAGGGCTTTGGCAGGCTTTTCTCAATCCGGGTAGCAGGCAATACCGTCGATCGCCGGGGCCTCGCCTCGATCGTCTATGCGGTCAAACACCTGAACTGCCCGCTGGTCGTGGTCATGGGTCACACCGGCTGCGGCGCCGTGGCGGCGGCCGAGGCCATCGTCGACGGCGCCATGCCGCTTGACCCCTCGCTGGAAGAGATGATCGTGCCGATCATTCCGGCCGTGCTGGAAGCCCGCCGGTCGGACGCAACCGACATGGCCGTCAAGGCTGTCGAGCTGAACGCCCAGCGCGTCGCCGACAAGCTGCGCGTGGCCGATGCCTCCCTGGCCGATGCCCTGGAAGCCGGCACCCTCAAGGTCGTCGCCGCCGTCAAACAGATGCACTCCGGCGAGGTGAAATTCCTCGGCTAGCGGCGTTTCCGGGCCTGCAGCCGCGCGGCCAGGCTCGACGTGTCCCAGCGCGATCCGCCCATGGCCTGAACCTCGGAATAGAACTGATCGACCAGGGCCGTGACCGCCAGATGGCTGCCATTGGCGCGCGCCTCGTCCAGCACCAGTCCCAGATCCTTGCGCATCCAGTCGACGGCAAAGCCGAAATCGAACTGGCCCGCCGCCGCCGTCTTCCAGCGATTGTCCATCTGCCAGCTCTGGGCCGCGCCCTGCGAGATCGCCTCATAGACGGCATCGGTGTCGAGGCCCGCGCCCTGCGCAAAATGCACCGCCTCGGCCAGCCCCTGAACGACGCCGGCGATGGCGATCTGGTTGGCCATCTTCGTCAGCTGACCGCTGCCCGCCAGCCCCATGTGCTTGATGGCCTTGGCATAAGACGCCAGCACCGGTTCGACCCGCGCCAGAGCCTCGGCGTCCCCGCCAATCATGATGCTCAGCTTGCCGGCCTCGGCCCCGGCCTGCCCGCCCGACACGGGCGCGTCGAGGAAGGCGACGCCCCGCGCCTGCGCCAGAGCGGCCATCTCGCGCGCCACCCTGGCCGAGGTGGTGGTGTGATCGACGATCACCGCGCCCGAGGTCAGCTCCGGCAGGGCCGCGCCCACCACCTCGCGCACGTCGTCATCATTGCCCACGCACAGAATGAACAGGTCCGCACCGCGAGCGGCCTGGGCCACCGTGCCCGCCGCCGTCCCGCCGGTCTTTTCCGCCCAGATCTGGGCCTTCGCCACGCTGCGGTTGTGGCCGATGACCTCATGCCCGGCCGCGACCAGATGTCCCGCCATCGGCGCGCCCATCACGCCCAGTCCGGCAAATGCGATCTTCATTCCACGCCCTCCTGGATACGTCCGTAGCGGCCCCGGAAGAAGGTCAGGCCCGCGCCCTCCCGGGCCCCGAAATGGGCCACCCGGCCGACCAGTATCTGGTGGTCCCCCATGGGGACTTGCTCGTGCAGTACACAGTCGAATCGCGCCAGAGCCCCCTTCAGTATCGGTGCTCCCGTTTCGGCCCGATGGACTTCATCGGCCGACAGCCGGCAGTCGCCCCGGCTGAACCGATCCGCCCAGTCTGCCTCATCCGCCCCCAGCACATGAACCGAGAAGGGCCGCCCATCCAGAAAGGCTCCGGCCCGTTCCGCGCTGTCATCCAGACACCAGAGCAACAGCCGCGGCTCCAGCGAGACCGAGGTCACGGAGTTCACCGTCATGCCGACCGGGCCCTCGGGGCCATCGACGGTCACGACACAGACGCCGGTTGCGAAAGCCCCCATGGCGCGGCGATAGGCACGGGCGTCGGCGCCGTCGGGGTCAGAGGGAGAAAGGTCGGTCACGGCGCGACCTTAGCGTCCGGGCTTGCGCACACAAGCCGGTGGACAGGGGAAACGTCACCTTAACCTTGATCGTCGAAACATCGACCACACAAGCGAGGTGCCCATGTCCCTGAGCGATCGTCCGATCCTCATCAAGAAGGTCAAGAAGGTTGCGGGACACGGCCACCACGGCGGCGCCTGGAAGGTCGCCTATGCCGACTTCGTGACGGCCATGATGGCCTTCTTCCTGCTGATGTGGCTGATCAATACGACCGACCCGGAGCAGAAGCGCGGCATCGCCGAATATTTCGCTCCGGCCAGTATTTCGACGACCACCTCGGGATCGGGCGGCATTCTGGGCGGTACGTCTCTGGGCGATGACGGCTCCAAGAGCTCGGGCTCGATGTCGGTCATTACCCAGATGGCGCCGGAAGCCCCCGATTCGCCTGACGAGGCCGGCCAGAGCAGCAATCTGGCCGCCGCCAGCGAGGACCAGCTGCGCGAGGAGATCGCCCGGCGCGAGGCTGCCGATTTCGCCAGCGCCGCCGAATCCCTGCGTCAGGCCATGCAGTCCATGCCCGAACTGGCCGAGCTGTCGAAGCAGCTGATCATCGACCAGACGCCCGAAGGGCTGCGCATCCAGATCGTCGATCAGGAAGGCCGCTCGATGTTCGAGGAAAACTCGGCCCGCCCCAATCCGCGCGCCCAGATCCTGCTGCGGGCCGTGGCGCGGATCATCACCGCCCTGCCCAACCGCATCTCGATTACCGGCCACACCAGTTCGGTCGCCGGCTCGAACCGCTCCAGCGCGCCTGCGGACTGGAGCCTGTCGGCCCGCCGCGCCGACGCCGCCCGCCTGATCCTGGAAGGGGCCGGGGTTGATGTGGACCGCATCTATTCGGTGAACGGCAAGGCAGGGTCGGACCCGCTTTATCCCGACGATCCCAGTCTGGCCGGCAACCGGCGGATCTCGATCATCCTGCTGCGCGAGGCGCCAGTCCTTCCCAGCGATACCAGCCTGTGACCGCGGCCCCCGCCCTTCATGCCTCAACGGCGAAGGGCCTTGCGCCAAAGCGCGGACTGGTCTCCCATCCCTCCATGCATGGTGCACGTCTGACAGACATTGCAGAGCATCCCCGCCCCCGGGAGACCGGAGCGCGGCCATGACCCGGCATGTGCCCCAGCGCCAGCTTCGCTTCTATCTGACGGCCATGGCGCCCTGCCCTTATCTGCCGGGCCGGATCGAGCGAAAGGTGTTTGCCAATCTGCCGTTCAGCGACGGCGCCTGGGTGAATGACGAACTGACCCAGGCCGGATTTCGCCGCAGCCAGAATATCGCCTATCGCCCGGCCTGCGAGGGCTGCGACGCCTGCGTTTCGGTCCGGGTGCCGGTCTGCGGCTTCTCGGCCTCGCGCTCGCAGAAGCGTGTACTTCAGCGGAACGCCGATCTGGTCCGCGCCCAGGTCGAGGCCGAGGCGACCATGGAGCAGTTCGACCTGCTACGGCGCTATCTGCTGGCCCGCCATGCCGGCGGCGGCATGAGCGACATGGGCTGGGAGGACTATGTGGCCATGGTCGAGGATACGGCCGTGCGTACTCATCTGATCGAATACCGGCTGCCTGCCGTCGGTGCCGGCCCCGGCGACCTGGTCGGTGTAGTACTGACTGATATGCTCTCGGACGGCCTGTCGATGGTCTACAGCTTCTTCGATCCCCAGCTGGCGCGGCGCAGCCTCGGCCAGTTCGCCATTCTGGATCATCTGATGCAGGCCCGCGAACAGGCTCTGCCCTTCGTCTATCTGGGCTACTGGATCCAGGGCTCGGCCAAGATGGACTACAAGGCCCGGCTCCGCCCGCTTCAGGCCCTGACGCGAGAGGGCTGGCGCGACCTGCCCTAACCGGCGCTCGGCACCGAGGTCGAGGGGGCATAGGTCTGCGGCGACCACGGCCCGGAATCGCGTCCGCCCCCGAACTTCACCAGCGCCTCGATCCGCTTCGAGATCGGCGGATGGGTGGCGAACAGGCCCATGACCCCGGCCTTGTCCGGCTGATTGTCCAGAAACATGCCCTGCACCTCATCCGGCGCCTTCAGCGTGGACCGTCCCTCGATCTTGCGCAGGGCCGAGATCATCGAGTCCGGGTTCTTGGTCAGCTCCACCGCCCCCGCATCCGCCACGAACTCGCGCGTGCGTGACAGCATCATCCGGATGACGAACGCCAAGGTAAAGCCGATCGCGGCAATGGCAATCCCGATCAGGATCAGCGGCCCGGCATTCTTGTTGCCCCGCCCGCCGCGCGCAAAAAACAGGCCTCGAAACACCAGCTCGGCCATGACGCTGAGGATGCCAGCAAAGATGGAGGCGATCACCATCGTCCGCACATCCTTGTTGATCACATGGGTCAGCTCATGCGCCAGCACCGCCTCGACCTCGTCACGGGTCAGGGTGTCGATCAGGCCCCGCGTGACGGTGACGCTATAGCGCCCCTCATGCAGGCCCGAGGCATAGGCGTTCAGCTGGTCCGTCTCGATGATCCGCAGGGTCGGCGTCTGCATACCGCGCGAAATCGCCAGATTCTCGAGCAGGTTATAGAGCTCCGGATTATCGCGCCGCTCGACCTTCCTGGCCCCGGTCATGGCGTCGATCATCGCCTGACTGCCGAAATAGGCGATCGCGAACCAGATTGCGGCCATGACGGCGGCGGCCGGCACGGTCCAGACCAGCATGCTGGCGGCCAGCGCCATGTCGTCGCCGAGCGTACCGCCGCTGCCGGGAATAATCCCGAACCCCATCAGGACCAGTTGCAGCCCATACAACACCAGCACCAGCAGCACCGGGAACATGGCCAGAAGCACGATCGAGCGGGTGTTGTTCGCCCAGATATGGGTCTGGAGCCCGACAGCCTGCATGAGCCTTAGAACTGCACCTGCGGCGGGGCGGCGGTCATGGCCGCGCGCTCACCCTCGCCGACGTCGAAGAAGGGCTTGTCCGAGCCAAAGCCCACCAAGGCGGCGAACAGCACGGTCGGGAACTGGCGGCGCACTGCGTTGAACTCGGACACCGCATTGTTGAAGAAGCGGCGGGCGGCGGCCAGCTTGTTCTCGATGTCCGAAAGCTCGGTCTGAAGCTGCTGGAAATTGGTGTTGGCCTTCAGGTCCGGATAGGCCTCCGACACGGCGAACAGGCGGCCGAGCGTCGCGGTCAGCATATTCTCGGCCTCGACCTTGTCATTGACCGAGGTCGCTCCCGCCGCGGCGGCCCGGGCCTGGGTGACGGCGTCCAGGGTGGCGCGCTCGTGCGTGGCATAGCCCTTCACCGTCTCGACCAGATTGGGGATTAAATCCTGACGCTGCTTCAGCTGCACATCGATGTCAGCGAACGACTGGTCCGCGCGCTGGTCCAGCGCCACCAGCTTGTTGTAGCCGCCGACGACGACGAACAGGATAAGGACGACGATGACGCCGATGACGATCCAGGTGATCATGAGCGGGTTCCCTTGCTTCTGATCTCCCTTATCGCGCGAACCCTCCGCCCGACCCAAGTGAAATCGGGGTCATGTCAGAAATCGTGAAGGCTGACCTCAGCGGAATTTGCGCAGGCCTCGCGGTCCCTGACGGCCCACGGCGGCGCGTTTGCCGATCCAGTCGCGCCAGTCGGGCCAGTTGCGACGGCGCCCGCCACCATCGACCCACTCCGGCCCGGTCTCCTCGGCAAACACCGTGGCATCGGCCAGGCCGCCCTGACGGTACGACTGGAATTTGACGCCCTTGCCGCGCGTCATTTCGGGCAGTTCCGACACGGGGAAGACCAGCGTCTTGATGTTGTCGCCGATCACCGCGACATGGTCGCCGGTGACGCGCAGACAGACCGCCATCTCGCCGTTCAGTACCTGTTTGCCGCCGCGCTTCTGGGCCAGCAGCTCGTCTTCCGGCGCGATGAAACCATAGCCGGCCTTCGACGCCACCATCAGCTTCGCCCCGGGCTGGTGCGCGAACAGGGCGACGATCTCGACGCCTTCGTCCAGGTCGATCATCAGACGGATCGGCTCGCCGTGACCACGCCCTGACGCCAGCTTGTCGGCCCCGATGGTGAAGATGCGCCCGTCCGAGGCGGCCACCAGAAGCTTGTCGGTCGTGAACGCCGGCACCAGGAAGGCCAGGCTGTCGCCTTCCTTGAACTTGAGCTCCGACGGGTCCTCGACCTTGCCCTTGGCCGCGCGGATCCAGCCCCGTTCCGACAGGATGACGGTGATGGGTTCGCGGGGGATAAACGCCTCGACCGGAGCACTGGCGCCGCCCTCGGGCGCCTCGCCAAAGATGGTGCGGCGCGGCGACGGCAGGGCCTTGCGCACCTCGGCCAGATCCTGACCGATGCGCTTCCACTGCCGTGACGGCGAGTCCATCAGCGCCCGCAGCCCGGCCAGCTCCTCGGCCAATTCCTTGTACTCGGTCTCGATGGCCAGCTCTTCCAGCCGGGCCAGATGCCGCAGGCGGGTGTCGAGCACGAAATCGGCCTGCACCTCGGTCAGGTTCAGCCGGGAAATCAGCGCCGCCTTGGGCTGCTCCTCCTCCCGGACAATGCGGATCACCTCATCCAGATTGAGGAAGACGATCCGCAACCCTTCCAACAGATGCAGACGCTTTTCAATGCGTTCTGCACGCCAGTTCGAGCGCCGGATCAGCACCTCGCGCCGGTGATCGAGGAAGGCCTGCAGACAGGCCCTCAGCCCCATCACGCCCGGCGTGCCCGTCGCATCCAGCACATTGATGTTGACCGGCACCCGGACCTCGAGATCGGACAGCCGGAACAGGCTCTCCATCAGCACCTCGGGCTCGACCGTGCGGGCACGCGGGTCCAGCACCAGCCGGATGTCCTCGGCGGACTCGTCGCGCACATCGCCCAGCAGCGGCGCCTTCTTCTGGTCGATCAGATCGGCCAGCGCCTCGATCAGCCGGCCCTTCTGCACCTGATACGGGATCTCCGTGACCACGATCCGCCAGGTCCCACGCTCCAGATGCTCGACCTCCCAGCGTGCGCGCAGGCGCAGGCCCCCGCGTCCGGTCTCATAGGTCTCCAGCAGCGATGCCTTGCCCTCGACCAGCACGCCCCCGGTCGGGAAATCCGGCCCCGGCATGTGCTGCATCAGGCTCTCGGTCGAGGCCTCCGGATCGTCCAGCAGGATCAGACAGGTCTCGATCAGCTCGCCGACATTGTGGGGCGGAATCGACGTCGCCATGCCCACGGCAATGCCCGACGATCCATTGGCGAGCAGGTTGGGAAAGCCAGCCGGCAGGACCACAGGCTCCTGATCCTGATCGTCATAGGTGGGGCGGAAGTCGACCGCATTCTGGTCGATGCCCTCCATCAACAGCACCGCCGCCGGCGTCAGCTTGCACTCGGTGTAGCGCATGGCCGCCGCGTTATCGCCGTCGATATTGCCGAAATTCCCCTGCCCGTCGACCAGCGGATACCGCTGGGCAAAGGCCTGCGCCATCCGCACCAGGGCGTCATAGATCGAGGCATCCCCATGCGGGTGATAGCCGCCCATGACGTCGCCCACGACCTTGGCGCATTTCCGCGCCGCCGCCTGCGGGTTCAGCCGCATCTGATGCATGGCGTACAGGATCCGCCGGTGCACGGGCTTGAAGCCGTCCCGCACATCGGGCAGCGCGCGGTTGGTGATGGTCGACAGCGCATAGGCCAGATAGCGACGCGACAGGGCGTCTCCCATCGGCTCATCAACGATACGGCCGCCGTCCGGCGGAGGGGTGTGCAGGGTCATGGCATCAGTACAAAAGGGAAACGGCGGACGAATCGCCCGCCGCTTCGTTCAGTCTAGGCCCAAATACGCCCGGTTGGGCCGACCGGGCATTCAGGGGCGGGTGGCGCGGGGGCCGTCGGCATCGAACAGGTCGCCGAACTCGTCGCCCTCATACCACATGGGACGGTCCTCGCCGTCGGCGATGGTGCGGGCGATCGAGGTATTCACCCGTACGAACCGGGCCGCCGCATTCCAGTCGAACGGCAGGTCCACCTCATCGCTGACCTGGTGATAGTTGTCCGCCAAGAAGGCCGCGATGGCCTCGCGCCCCTCTCCGCCCGGCCCGGTCGCCAGGAAGACCGAGGGCACGCCCGCCTTGACGAACTCATAGTGATCCGAGCGCACGAACAGGTTCTCCTCGGGCATGAAGTCCGGAACCGTGGCGACGCCAACCTCGGCCGTGGCCTCGGCGACGATGGCACCCAGCGTCGAATGGTCCGCGCCGAACGCGACCACATCGACGAAGTCATAGGTCAGGATCGGCATGTCCAGATTGACCACACCGACGATGTCTTCCAGCGGCACGGTCGGATCGGCGGCAAAGCGGCTGGAGCCCAGCAGGCCCAGTTCCTCACCCGTGACGGCCAGGAACATGACCGAGCGGCGCGGACGCTCGTCCGACAGAGACAGGGCACGGGCCACCTCGATCAGGGTGGCGATGCCCGTGGCATTGTCCATGGCCCCGTTCGAGATGCGGTCCTCGGCGCTTTCATCATCCGAAATGCCCACGTGATCGAGGTGACCCATGACCACCACCACTTCATCGGCGACCGACGCATCGGATCCCGGAAGGATGGCCACCACATTGGGGCTCTCGAAATAGCGGGCCTCAGCCGTCAGGCTGACGCTCGCTGCACCCGGGATTTCAAACCCCTTGGGCGAGGTCCCGGCGGCGGCAGCGTCCTGGATGGCGGTCAGGTCCTGACCGGCCGCCTCGAACAGCATGGCCGTCGTCGGCTGCGACAGGAAACCCTCGACCTTAATGCCCGGGGCGTCGCCCTGTGCGACACCGTCGGCGGTCGCCCAGCGCGTCTGGGGTCCGTCGAAAAACCCGACCAGGCGCGACCACGGAATGTTCCGCGTATCGGCCGAGTGGATCATGATGTAGCCGACCGCGCCGTGTTCAAAGGCCGTCGTCGCCTTGGCCGAACCCAGGTGAGCCGCCAACTCGCTGGGCAGGCCCTCGGGCATGCCGTACAGCGCCAGCACCACCTTGCCCTCGACATCCAGCCCCGCATAGTCGTCGAGGCCGTGGCTCGGCACATCCAGACCATAGCCGATGAAAACAAAGCCGGTATCCAGCGCCACCTCACCGACCTGCGACGGGATCAGCGCGACGCCATCGCCATGGCTCCAGCTGTGGGCGGTGCCGTCCGGTCCGGTCCAGCTCATCTGACCGGACGAAAGGCTGATCTCGGCGAAGTTGACCGGCTGGCGCCAGCGGGTGCGCTCGGCATTGCCCGCCGGCGTCAGGCCCAGGGCGAAGAAATGGCTTTCGACATACAGGGCCGCCAGCTCATACCCGCGCGAGCCGGTATCCCGGCCTTCCAGCGCATCATCCGCCAGGAAGGTCACATGGGACTCCATCCGGCGCGCGACCTGCGCATCCTCGGACGACTGGGCCAGCGCCGGCGCGGCCAGCCCTCCGGCCAGCAGCAGCGACAGGGCGGCGCCCATGCCTGCGAGACGACGAATACTCATGGTGTGACTTCCCCGATTTCTTTCGGCGCGACCCTAGTCCCGCGACCGCGCCTATAACAAGCCGGATCGTTGCAGTCGTTCGACCATCCAGTCCCGCGCGGGCGGCAACGGCTTGTCGCGCGGATGGAACACCCAGGCTTCCAGGAAATGGCCGGTCAGGGCCAGCCCCATGCCGACATCCCCCTCGACGACCGCCGCCTGATGGCCCAGCAGGAAGGGCGGCAGGCCCAGCAAGCGATCCGCATAGGGCGCGCCCTCGGTCCGGCTGACGGCCCGACCCGTGCGCGGGCTGACCCAGGCCAGATCATCGGTCGACCCCGACACCGCGCACACATCCAGATTGAGGCCAAAGCCCAGGCTGGCCAGCAGGCCAAGCTCGAACCGGATGAACACCGCCGGCCAGACCGCATCATGGGCAAAGGCCGACATCAGCGCCTCCATGGCCGCAAAGATGGCGGGTTCCGGCTCGCGCTCCGGCAGGGCGCCCTGCACGACGGCGGTGGCTGCCGCCAGCCCCGCCAGGGCCAGCGGCGAATCGAACAGCTGGCTGATGTCTTCGCCCCGCGGCTCCAGCCTTGCCGAGCCCAGCTGGCTGTCGTCGCGCGATCGAAACGCGGCCTGCACCCGCGACCCGGGCTGCAGGAAAGGCTTCATCCGCCGCGAGGCGCCGCCCGCGACATAGGTCAACCGCCGCCCGTGATGTGCGGTCAGAAGGTCAGCCACCACACCCGTGTCGCCATGCGGCCGGGCCGAGAGCACAAAGGCGTCGTCCTCAAACTCCATCAGGGTTGGGCGGCTTCCCCGGCGCGGATCACCGCCACCACATCACGGGCGACATCATTGGGCACGGCAAAGCTCAGCACATATTGCTCGATCTTCCAGCCCTGGTCGGTCAGCCTCAGCACACCCGAGCCGCGCGTGGTGCCATAGCTGTCATTGTCCAGCACCTCCTCGAACACCGCCACGCACCGGCATTCGATCGGCAGGATCGCGATGTCCCGGCTGACCACGCGATAGTCCCACCCCTGACCCCGGCTGAAATACGGCGTGGCATAGGCCTCGAACTCGGCGACGGTCCACCGCTCGGTCGCGTCCGTGCCGATGAAGCGCGCATCCGGCGTGAACAGGGCGAAATAGGTATCACCATCCGCCTCGCGCGCCGCCTGATGCAGGGCATCAATCACAGCGCCCGGGTCGCTGCTCTGGGCCCGCGCCGGTCCCGTCACGAGCGTCACGGCAACGAGAATGAGGAGGATCGTTTTCATGGCGCGCTCCAGCATAGGGACGCTTCGACCATCCCTCAATGCGGCCCGGCTGTCTCCCACAGATTGGGGGTTAGGCAGAGGATCAATCCGGGCAGCCGTCTCTCCTGCCCTTCTCCCCTTGCGGGAGAAGGTGCCCCCTGAAAAGGGGGCGGATGAGGGGTTACGCCTTGATTGCACGTTCAGCGCGGAATGAAGCGAGCTTCTCGTCAAACCTCTGAGAGACCTCTCGTCCGAGCCGCTCACGCGGCCCACCTTCTCCCGCAAGGGGAGACGGAATGCTGGGCTGGCGGATCGAACTATGAAATCTGCCCCGACATTCCCCAACCCTTTCCACGCCCCCACCGTTTCTCGCACCGTTCTACCCGCCCCACCGCAAGACCGTGCAACACTCCCCTCGTCCCGTCGCACGGAGGGCTCGTAAGGCCTGCGACCTTGCTGCTACGGGGGCGGATGGAGCGGGGTTGAAAACGGTGCTGTCCGGCTTTCGGGTCTTAGGGAGGCTTTGCGAGCCGGGCGAAAGGCCCGCCTTCAGCACTGGGTCAGGGGGGATACCTGATCGTCCAGGAGGTGTCGCAGGACACCCCTGCCCGCCGGGGGCGCTGCGGTAAGGCCCGAACACGGCCACCCGACGCAAGCTTCCGGAAAACCACCGCGCGGAGCGTCTGTCTTCGTCGAAACGGTAATACTCATCTTCTCCGGGCGAAGGCCCGGCGCTCCGCCTGCCCTCCAACCCGCCGCACCCGGACGGGCGCTTCCGCTCATCTCTCCTCAATTCAGACGGTTCAGACGGACCGCCACTCCGCATTTAACTGATCGGTTGACTAACGGCCCGCCACCCGCTACTTAACCTCACAGTTACACACGAAAGTTGCCATGACCCCCGACCCCCTCAGCGCCAAATTCGCCGCCCTAGCCGACCCGACCCGTCGGGCCATTCTGGCGCGCCTGTGCGAGGGCGAGGCCAGCGTCAACGAACTGGCCGAGCCGTTCGACATGAGCCTGCCGGCCGTGTCGAAACACCTGAAGGTGCTGGAAAAGGCCGGACTGATCAGCCGCAGTCGAGAGGCCCAGTGGCGCCCCGCCCGGCTGGAGCCCATGGCCCTCAAGGGCGTGGCCGACTGGCTGGAACACTATCGCCGCTATTGGGACGCGTCGTTCGACCGTCTGGATAGCTATCTGAGAAATCTGCAGAGAGGAAAAGACGATGGCCAACGAAACTGACAACCCGTGCGACACCGACGGCGCGGCCCACCGCTTTGATCTGGTTCTCGAGCGCATCATTGCCGCCCCGCCCGAGAAGATTTTCCGCGCCTGGACCGAGCCTGAACTGATCAAACAGTGGCTGGCCCCCAAGCCCTGGACCATCACCGAGGCGATCTGCGATCCCCGCCCTGGCGGCCTGACGCAGTTCACCATGCGCTCGCCCGACGGTCAGGAATTCCCGAACAGCGGCGTGTTTCTGGAGGTCATCCCCAACCGCCGCATCGTCTCGACCGACGGCCTGACGCCCGACTGGAAGCCCGCCGGCCAACCCTTCATGGTCAGCCGTATCGAGCTGGAACCCCTGCCCGATGGTCGCACAAAATACACGGCCACCGCCCATCACTGGAACGAGGCCACGATGAAGCAGCATGAAGCGATGGGATTCCATGAGGGTTGGGGTCAATGCGCCGACCAGCTGGCCGAGCTGGTGAAGACCTTCTGATATGGCCGTGACCGACGATCTCGCGACCCGCCCGGCCCTGCATATGACGCGGGTGTTCGATGCGCCCCGTCCGCTGGTCTGGCTGGCCTGGACCCGCCCTGAGATAGCCGTCCAATGGATGGGGCCGGTCGAATGGCCGGCGATCAGCGCCACCCAGGATTTCCGCGTCGGCGGTGAATGGCGAAAATGCCTGCGCTCGGTCGAAACGGGCGAGGAGCTCTGGCAGGGCGGCACCTATGTCGAGATCGTCGAGAACGAACGCCTCGTCTTCACCTTCAAATGGGACGAGAGCCACGAGGACGGCCCGCCCGCTGACACCTTGGTCACCGTCATCTTCAGCGACACCAATGACGGCAAGACCCACATGGACTTCACCCACGAAGGCCTGAAGTCCGAACAGAGCCTGACCGGCCATCGCCATGGCTGGACCAGCACGGCCGACCGGCTCGAAGCCTGGCTGGCCGCCAACAAGGATTGAACAGGAGGGTCCTCCCCACCATGAAGATCGTCACCAGCCTCAGCTTCCGCGGCCAATGCCGCGAGGCGTTCGAGTTCTACGCCCGTGTCTTGGGCGGAGAGATCACTGCGGCCATGCCCTACTCCGACGGCCCCGCCGACATGGAGGTTCCCGATTACATGAAGGACTGGCTCATGCATGGCTGGCTGCAGGTCGGCGACCAGGCCATCATGGGCGCCGACATGGATGTCCAGTGGGCCCCCGGTATCGAAAAGCCAAAGAACGGCTTCGACGTGACCCTGCACACCCATGACGTCGCCGAGGCCCGTCGCTGGTTCGACGCCCTGTCCGAGGGCGGCAAGGTGGTGATGCCGTTTGGCGAGTCATTCTGGTCGCCGGGCTTCGGCAGCCTGATCGACCGGTTCGGCATCCCGTGGATGATCAACACCAACCCGGAAATGCCAGCGTAACAGGCTAGACCTTCTCGTTCAGCAGGGCCTGCTGATAGCCGCTGACCCAGACGTTGCGAAACCGGCGCGACCGCTCCGCATGATAGATGTGGGCCAGCTCCGCATAGGAGCGGTCGAAGTCGTCGTTGACGAAGACATAGTCGAACTCGTCGGCGTGCTCGATCTCGCCCTTGGCGTTCGCGATCCGCCGGTCGATGACCTCTTCCGCATCCTGTGACCGGGTCACCAGACGCCGACGCAATTCCTCAAGGCTGGGCGGCAGGATGAAGACGCGCACCGCATCGTCCGGACAGCGGCGGGCCACTTCGCGGGCCCCCTGCCAGTCGATGTCGAACAGAACGTCCCGGCCCTCGGCGAGGGCGCGGTCCACCGGCGCGCGTGGCGAGCCGTACAGATTACCGTGCACATTGGCCCATTCGAGGAAGGCGTCCGCCTCGACCAGCCGCTGGAACTCCTCTCGGTCCACGAAATGATAGTCGCGCCCCGCCTGCTCGCCCGGCCGGATCGCCCGCGTGGTCATGCTGACCGACAGTTCCAGCCCGCCGTGATCCGCCATCAGCCGTCGGCACAGCGAGGTCTTGCCCGCACCCGACGGACTGGCGACGATCAGCAGGACGCCCCGGCGGGGCATACGGTCATTCGACATTCTGAACCTGTTCACGCAACTGATCGATGGTGGCCTTCAACGCCAGACCGACCCGAGTCAACTCCACCGTCGCGGATTTCGAGCACAGGGTGTTGGCCTCGCGCATGAACTCCTGCATCAGGAAATCCAGCTTGCGCCCGGCCGGGGGCTGTCCCAGCAGCTGACGTCCACTGTCCAGATGGGCCCTTAGCCGGTCCAGTTCTTCGCGCACATCGGCCCGCGCCGCCAGCGCCGCCGCCTCCACGACAATCTTGTCCTCAAGGCCGGGCGTGTCCGACGCCAGTTCGGCCATGCGGCGGGTAAAGCGCTCGCGCACCGCCTCCGTCTGGGCGGCCGCCTCGACCTCCGCCAACTCGACGCCCTCTGCAATCTGGTCGAGGAAGCCCTCGATCAGGACGACCAGCTGACGGCCCTCGTCGTGACGCGCCTCAACCAGAGCCATCAGGGCCTGATCGACACTGGCGCCGATGGCCGCCTCAAGTGCTGCCTTCTGTTCCTCGCTGTCGGCCTCCTCCGGCCGATCCAGCACACCCCGCAGAGCCAGCAAGCCGTCTGCGCGTGGACGCTCGGCGCCGCGCTCGACCAGTTCCATCGACAGCGCCAGATACCGGTCCAGCAGGGCCTGATCGATGGCGATCTCACCGGCCGCGTCGGCTTCACGCCGCGCCTGCACCCCGACGGTCACCTGACCCCGGTTCATCAAGGCCTGGGCGCGCGCCTTGGTCAGCCGCTCCAGCCCGTCGAATCCGGGCGGCCCGCGAAACCGGACCTCGAGTCCGCGCCCGTTGACCGAGCGCGCCTCGACCGTCCAGACCCAGCCGCCCAGCGCACCATCGGCCCGGCCAAAGCCGGTCATGCCCGACAGGGTACCGGTCATTCCGGAGTCACCCCGCGCGGCAGGATAGTGATCTCGGCACCGGTCTCGGGGGCCGGCTCGTCCTGGAGGGGCACCTCGACCGGCGGCAGACCCTGCTGCTGGCGTTCGATGGCCCGCCAGCGAGCGACATTCTGCTGATGCTCGGCATAGGTCGAGGCAAAGGCGTGACCGCCCGTGCCGTCTGCCACGAAGAACAGCGCATCCGAGCGCGGCGGGTTCAGAACGGCAGCGATCGCCTCACGCCCCGGATTGGCGATCGGCGTCGGTGGCAGGCCGTCGATCTGATAGGTGTTCCAGTCGGTCCGACGGTCCAGTTCCGAGCGTCGGATGCCCCGGCCCAGCGGCCGTCCCTGGGTGATGCCATAGATGATGGTCGGATCACTCTCCAGCCGCATGCCCAGTCGGATCCGGTTCGAGAAGACCGAGGCCACCATCGGCCGTTCCTCGGCGACGGCGGTCTCCTTTTCGACGATGGAGGCGAGGATCACGGCCTCCTCCGGCGAGCTGACCACAGTGTTCGGGCTCCGACGGGCCCACAGCTCGGCCAGGTTGCGATCATGGGCGCGCTGCATGCGCGTGATCACCGCAGCCCGGCTCTCGCCGCGCGTGATCTCATAGGTGTCGGGCCACAGGGTGCCTTCTTCCGGAACCTCGATCTCGCCGGTCAGAATGTCCTCGGCCATCAGGATGTCGAACGCCTGGGCGGACGACCAGCCCTCGGGCAGGGTCACGTAATGGCGGACAACGCGTCCATCGACCAGAAGGCTGATGACCGAGCGCAGCGACGCTCCCGAGGGCACCTCATACTCCCCGGCCCTCAGCTTGCGATCGGCCCCGGTCAGGGTCACCGCCGCCTTGAACATGTCGGTCGAGCGGATCACACCGGCCTGCTTCAGCGACGCCCCGATGGCCGAGACCCCGGCCCCGCTGGGCAGGACGACGATGGTCGCATCGCCCTGACGCGCTTCGGGCCCGGGGGCGTAGAACACACTCCAGCCCCAGACCAGCGCCCCGATCAGGAACAGGCTGAAGGTCGCGGATGCCGCCAGCAGCGCAGCCCCCAGCGGACGCTTCGAGTCGGACGGCACCCCCCTGCCCGCCACTCTAGTCGACCTTCTTCAGAATCAGGCTGGCATTGGTGCCGCCAAAGCCGAAGCTGTTCGACATGGCCACATCGATCTTCATCGGCTTCGCCTTATGGGGCACCAGATCGATGGCGGTCTCGCGTTCAGGATTGTCCAGGTTGATCGTTGGTGGCGCGACCTGATCGCGGATCGCCAGCACGGTGAACACCGCCTCAATGGCGCCTGCCGCCCCCAGCAGGTGTCCCGTCATCGACTTGGTCGAGGACATGGCGACGGTCGAGGCCGCATCGCCCACCAGACGCTCGACCGCGCCCAACTCGATCCAGTCGGCCATGGTCGAGGTGCCATGCGCGTTCACATAGTCGATGTCGCCCGGCTGGATCCCGGCCCGCTTCACCGCCGCCGCCATGGCGCGATACGCCCCGTCGCCATCCTCGGACGGCGCCGTGATGTGATAGGCGTCACCGCTCATGCCGTAGCCGACCACCTCGGCGTAGATTTTCGCCCCGCGCGCCTTGGCATGCTCATATTCCTCCAGCACCACCACCCCGGCGCCTTCGCCCATGACAAAGCCCGCATGGTCCTTGTCATAGGGTCGGCTGGCCCTCTCCGGCGTGTCGTTGAAGTCGGTGCACAGCGCCTTGCAGGCCAGGAAGCCCGCAATGCCGATCGGCACGATCGAACTCTCGGCCCCGCCGGCCACCATCACGTCGGCATCGTCCAGCGCGATCATCCGCGCGGCGTCGCCGATGGCGTGCACACCCGAGGCGCAGGCTGTGACCACGGCGTGGTTCGGGCCCTTGAGCCCGTGGCGGATCGAAATCTGACCCGAGGCCAGGTTGATCAGGGCCGAGGGGATGAAGAAGGGGCTGATGCGGCGCGGCCCCTTGGCCTCCAGCTCCAGCGAGGTATCGGCGATGGGGCCAAGCCCGCCGATGCCCGAGCCCATCATCACGCCGGTGCGTTCGCGGTCGTGATCCGTCTCGGGCTTCCAGCCGGCATCGGCCAGCGCCTCGTCGGCGGCCGCAATGCCGTACAGGATGAAGTTGTCGACGCGCTTGCGATCCTTGGCCGACATGACGCTGTCGGGATCGAAAACGCCCGGGTCACCCGGCTTGCCGCCGCCGCGCCCGTCCACGCTGGGCAGTTCCCCGGCGATGGTGCAGCCCCAGCCCTCGGTGTCGAAGGTGGTGATCTGGCGAATGCCCGATCGGCCTTCCAGAATCCCCTTCCAGCTGTGCTCCACGCCCGCCCCCAGAGGGGTCAGAAGGCCCAGTCCCGTCACGACGACACGACGCATCTTGGCGGCTCCTTATCGATTCCACTGTGGCCACAAACACTAATGGCCGCCGGGCGCACCCGCTAGGGGCACACCGCGGCGGCCATCGGGCCGGCTTCAGCCGGGCATCAGCCCGCCAGTTTCTCGTCGATGAACTTCACCGCATCGCCGACCGTCTGGATGTGCTCGGCGGCATCATCCGGGATCTCGATGTCGAATTCTTCCTCGAAGGCCATGACCAGTTCGACGTTGTCGAGCGAGTCGGCGCCCAGGTCGTCGATGAAGCTGGCCTTCTCGGTGACCTTGTCGGGGTCAGCGTCCAGGTGGTCGATGACGATCTTGCGGACGCGTTCCAGAGTATCGGACATGGGGTGTCTCTGCCTTGATAAGCCGCAGGGTGCGGCAGTTGTCTTGTATGCCTGCCGTAGGACGGCGAGGACGACGGCGCAAGCCCGAACGGGACTTGCGCCCCCGTCGTGCCCTGCCCTTTAGCACAGTCGCTCGCAGGGGGAAGGGGCGGTTACGGGGTTTGATGCCGAACCTGTGGGCTCAGATCATCGCCATACCGCCGTTCACATGCAGGGTCTGGCCGGTGACATAGGCGGCCTCGTCCGAGGACAGATAGACGGCGGCGGCGGCGATCTCATCGCCCGTGCCCAGCCGGCCGGCGGGGATGTTCTTCAGAATGGTCTCTCGTTGCTGGTCGTTCAGCACGTCGGTCATCGGGCTGGCGATAAAGCCCGGCGCGATACAATTGACCGTGATCCCGCGCGAGCCGACCTCCTGCGCCAGCGACTTGGAAAAGCCGATCATGCCGGCCTTGGACGCGGCATAGTTGGTCTGACCCGGATTGCCGGTCACGCCGACCACCGAGGTCACGCCGATGATGCGACCCGAGCGGCGCTTCATCATGCCCTTCATGGCCGCGCGCGACAGGCGGAAATAGCTCTCCAGATTGACCTTGATGACGTCGGAAAAATCCTCGTCCTTCATCCGCATCAGCAGGCCGTCCCTGGTGATGCCCGCATTGGCGACCAGAATATCCAGCGGCGCCCCGGCGGCCTCTTCCGCGCGGCCGATCAGGCCGTCGACCGACTCCGCATCCGACAGATTGGCGGCAGCGACAAACGCCCGCTCGCCCAGTTCCTCCGCCAGGTCCTGCAGCACCGCCTCGCGCGTGCCCGACAGCACGACGGCCGCGCCCTGTGCGTGCAGGGCGCGGGCCACGGCCCCGCCGATGCCACCGGTGGCGCCGGTGACGAGGGCAGTTTTTCCAGTCAGGTTGAACATGTCAGGCTCCGGGATGGGATCGTGAAGAGTGCTAGTGAGTGGTGAGTAGTAGGTAGTGGTTCGGAGTGTGTGGGAGCAGGGGCGGTCGCGCGGATACCGGGATCACGACTCACTACTCACTGGGACTCTTCACCCAACCGACTTCGCGAACGCCTCGAGGTCCTCCGGGGCGGTCAGGGCCAGGCTTTCGGCGTCGGGGGCGATGCGTTTGGCCATGCCGGTCAGCACCTTGCCCGAGCCGACCTCGGCAAAGCGCATCACGCCCCCCTCGCCCGCCATCCATTCCATGCTCTCGCGCCAGCGGACCCGACCGGTGACCTGTTCGATCAGCAGGCGGCGGATCACCTCGGGATCGGTCTCGGGGCGGGCGGTCACATTGGCGATCACGGGCACGACCGGCGCCACGATCTTCGCATCGGCCAGCGCGTCGGCCATCTCGTCGGCCGCCGGCTGCATCAGCGGACAGTGGAAGGGCGCCGAGACGTTCAGCGGAATGGCGCGCGCCCCCAGCTCCTTGGCCTTTTCGATCGCACGATCGACCGCCGCCTTCTCGCCCGAAATCACGATATTGCCGGCGTTGTTGTCATTGGCGACGACGCAGACGCCGGCTTCCGATCCGGCGGCCGCTGCGGCCTCGGCCAGGGCCAGGTCCGTCTTCGGCCCGATCAGCGAGGCCATGGCCCCCTTGCCGACCGGCACGGCGCGCTGCATCGCCTGACCACGCAGCTTCAGCAGGCGGGCGGTGTCCGCGAGGCTGATCGCCCCGGCGGCGCACAGGGCCGAATATTCGCCCAGCGAATGCCCCGCGACATAGCCCGCCTTCGAGACATCGATGCCGAACTCGACTTTTAGTACCCGGGCCACGGCCACCGACACGGCCATCAGCGCCGGCTGGGCATTCTCGGTCAGGGTCAGCTGATCCTCGGGGCCCTCGCGCATCAGCATGAACAGCGACTGGCCCAGCGCCTCGTCCACCTCGTCGAACACCTCGCGCGCCGAGGCAAAGGCGCCGGCCAGGGCCCCGCCCATGCCGACGGTCTGGCTGCCCTGTCCGGGGAAGAGGAAGGCGAGGGTCATGCGTCCGGGTCCATAGCTGTGATTCCGCGTGCGGAGGGGTAGGCCAAGCCTGCCGCGACGGCAAGCCGGGCAAGGCTCAGCCTGTGACGATCTCGTACAGCTGCTGGCCTGCCAAAACTGCGAACAACAGGGACGCCAGCCCCAAGGCCCCGTTCGACAGCCAGCCGCTGCGCCAGGGCGCGGGCTGGAAACGCCCGTTCAGCAGCCACACCAGCGTCCCCGCCAGAAACGGCATGAACAGGCTGCCCAGCACCCCATACGCCACAATCAGCCCGAACGGCCGGTCGATGAACAGAAGGGCCATCGGCGGAAAGGTCAGCCACAACAGATAGGCCCGGAACGCCGGTGACTTCGACCCCGTCATGGCCGGGTCGTCGGACCGCCCCAGCGCATGGGCGACAAAGTCGGTGACCATCAGGCTCACCCCCTGCCACACCCCGATCAGGCTCGAGAACGTCGTCGCCAGAAATCCGACGAGGAACAGGATGGCAATCGGCTGGCCGAAGCGCTCGCGCAGCACATCCGACAGGTTCAACAGACCCCGATCCCCGCTGGCCAGCGCGATGCCCGCCGCATGCAGCAGCTCGGCCCCCACGATCAGCATGGCCACCACGAACACACCGGTCATGCCGTAGGCAATGCGGTTGTCCCAGCGCATGACCGGCATGAACTCGGGGCCCTTCCAGCCCTTGGCCGTCAGCCAATAGCCATAGGCCGCCATCGTGATCGTGCCCCCCACACCGCCGATCAGGCCCAGCGTATAGAACCCGGATCCCTCGGGCAGCGTCGGCCAGACGCCGGTGATCAGGCGCGGCAGGTCCGGCGTCACCAGTATCGCCAGCCCGACCACGGTCACGAACATGATGGCGACCAGCCCCGTCATGATCTTCTCGAACAGGCCGT
The DNA here is from genome assembly GCA_964224415.1 of Neptunomonas phycophila. Lineage (GTDB taxonomy): Bacteria > Pseudomonadota > Alphaproteobacteria > Caulobacterales > Caulobacteraceae > Brevundimonas. The sequence continues at coordinate 30,916 of CAXQIE010000002.1, read as the reverse complement.
AATTGCCCAGCCAGACGAGGATCAGGCCGATCACGCCCGAAATCATGCCCCAGGTCTTCAGGTCCAGAACGGGGAACAGGGCCGTCAGCGGCAGGCCCGTCGCCGTCATGGCGCTGGCCCCGTACACAAAACCCCAAATGATGGCGTAGATCCCGAAATAAAGACCCGCCCAGTTCAGCGTCCCGCCGCCCGGTACCTTGACGCCCGGCCCCGGCAGTCGCGCCCAGCCGTCGAACAGCGTCCTCCCGGAGGCCAGCGTCCACCGTCCCACGCCCTCGGCCAGCGCAATCTTCAGAAGGGTCCCGACCAGCGCCGCCCACAGCAGCACATAGCCGAACCGTCCCCCGGCGATCAGGGTCGCCAGAAGATCCCCGGCCCCGATGCCCGTCGCCGCAACAACAATCCCCGGCCCGACCAGCGACAGCCGGGGTTTGACAGGCGGCAAAGGAGGTACACTCACCCCCTGGCCTCGTCCGGGATAAAGGCACCCGCAATCCAGCTGACGATACCGGTCACGATCGCCGCCCCGATCCCCGGCCAGAGGCCGTCGACGACAAAGCCGCCCAGGAACATCGACGTCAGACCGATCATCGCCGCATTCACCACCAGCAGGAACAGGCCGAGCGTGATCACCGTGATCGGGAAGGTCACGACCACCAGAATGGGCCGCACAAACGCATTGACGATCCCCAGAATGATGGCCGCCGCGATCAGCGATCCTGTCGAAAGGAACTCGACCCCTGCGATCAGAGAGTCCGCGAGCCACAGCCCGACCATCGTCACCAGGGCCTGAATAATGAAGCGCACCATGCCGCCGTCTCCTTTACTGCAGATCTCGACCAATACCCTTCGCCACAGCGCCTCAGGCGGTCAATGGCTCCCGCGTCATCGCCGACATGTTAGGCTGCCCTCGATTCAGACTGGAGAGCGCCGCATGAGCCTGCACGGCCCCTATGACCCGGACAATATTTTCGCCCGCATCCTGCGCGGCGACATCCCCTCGATGACCGTCTGGGAAGACGACCATGTGCGGGTCTTCATGGACGTCTTCCCCCAGTCCGAGGGCCATATGCTGGTCATCTCGAAAACCTCGCAGGCCCGCAATCTGCTCGAGGTCGACCCCGACACCCTCGACCGCATCATGCGCGCCGTGCACCGCACCGCCCGCGCGGCCGAAAAGGCCCTGAAACCCGAGGGGCTCAGCATCATGCAGTTCAATGGCGAGGCCGGGGGCCAGACCGTGTTCCACCTGCATTTCCACATCATCCCGCGCTGGGCGGACCGGCCCATGAAGGGCCATGGCCACGCCCCCATGGCAGACAGCGATCGCCTGCGTGCCCTCGCCGACCGCGTCGCCGCCGAACTGGAACCGGCCTGAGCCCATATCGCAGTGCACACGCCCCCTTGCGCGGGGGGCCCCCGCCTGCGCATAACCGCCCGGCGCCGGTTTAGCTCAGCTGGTAGAGCAGCGGTTTTGTAAACCGAAGGTCGCGGGTTCGATTCCTGCAACCGGCACCACTTCCCGTCCCCCTCCCCCGGGGTCTCATGGCCGACGCCGTCAACAAGCTGGGACACAGGATCGGCGCGCGCGGCGGCCGCACCCGTTCGGCCATTCTGGAGGCGCTGCGCAGCCTGCTGGCCACCCGGCATCTGGGCGAGATCCGTATCGCCGATGTGACCCAGGCGGCCGGAACGTCCGCTCCCACCTTCTACACCTATTTCGATACCCTCGACGAAGCGCTGCTGGCCCTCTGTGACGAGGTCGCCAGCGACTGGCAGGGGCTGGCCCATCATGTCGAGGCCGACTGGTCCGCCGGTCAGGGCCTGACCCACGCCCGCGCTCTGATCACCGACATGCTCGCCCTCTGGGATCGGCACGGCGCCATTATCCGGGTTGAGCAGATGATGGCCGATCGCGGCGACCTGGCCTTCGTTGAGGCCCGGGTCGGCCGTCTGCGTCGACTGCATCTGGCGCTGGAACGCCGCATCGCCCAGGCGGCCAACGCCGGTCTTCACCCGGACGGCTACGACCCGCGCCTCGCCTCCTATGAAGTCGCCAATATCGCCGAGTCCGCCGCCGCCAGTTTCAATCTGTTGAAGCGTGCCGACAGCGACCGGGCCATCATTGAGACGACGGCGCACATTCTGGTCCGCCTGATCACGGGGCGGTAAGCGCCAATCCCAGCGGCCCGTACAGCCAGGTCAGCCAGATCCCGATGGCCAGAAACACACCGAACGGCAGGGCGTCCTGACCGCTGACCGCCTTGCCCGTAACGCGGCGCGCGATCACGAGGCTTAGCCCCGCGACTCCCGCCCACAGCATGACGCTGGCCAGACCCATCCAGCCGACCCAGGCCCCGGCCCCGGCCATCAGGAACGGATCACCGCCGCCCAGTCCCTCTCGCCCTCGCAGCCGGCGGTATAGCCTGCCCAGCGCCCACAGCAGGACGAACCCCGCCGAAGCACCTGTGGCGCGGTTCATTAGACTGTCGGGCTCCAGCCACCACGCCGCGAACAGTCCCGTCACAACCAGCGGCCAAGTCAGCACGTCGGGCAGCCAGAAGTTCTCGCCGTCCACGACCGCCAGAATCAGCAGCTGCCACGCCAGCAGCGCGCTGACCGCCGCCAACAACACGGTTGGGGATGCCAGCGCGGCCCAGACCCCGAGGCCCCCGGCCATCAGGCTGAGCGCCCCATCCCGCTTCAAGCCGGGCTCCCGCGCCGCCTCACCGTCCAGCGCCGCCAGCCACAGGCTCAGCCGCGACACCGCCAAGCCGATGATCAGGCCCCCTGCTCCGATCCCGACCGTCGCCAGCATGTCCGCTCCGTCTCAGCCGAGGCCGAACGCCACCGCCAGCCGATAGACCACAAAGGCCGCCAGATAGGCCAGGGCGAACATATAGACCACCATGACCCACATCCACTTCCAGGAGTTGGTCTCGCGCTTGACCACGCCCAGCGTCGCCACGCATTGCGGTGCGAAGACATACCAGGCGAGGAAGGCCAGCCCCGTCGCCAGCGACCACTGCAGCGACAACACCCCGGCCAGGGTCCCGACCGCGCTTTCGGCGTCGGCCACGGCATATACGGTGCCCAGCGCCGCCACCGCGACCTCGCGTGCGGCCATCCCGGGCACCAGCGCCACGACCATCTGCCAATTGAAGCCGATCGGGGCGAAGATCGGCTCCAGCGCCCGCCCGATCATCCCGGCAAAGCTGTAGTCGATGGCCGGTCCTGTCGCTCCGGGCGGCGGTCCGGGGAAGGTCGACAGCGCCCACACCACCACCATCAGCGGCAGGATGATCCGCCCCGCCCGCTCCAGGAAGATGCGCGCGCGCTGCCACAGGTTAAGCGCCACACTGCCCGGATCGGGCATTTTGTAGGCCGGCAGCTCCATCATGAAGGGCTCGAACGCCCCCCTCCAGAAGATCTTGCGGATCACGAACGACACCACCAGCGCGCTGAGGATCCCCGCGGCATACAGGCCGAACATCACCAGCCCCTGCAGCTCGACCCAGCCCCACACCGTCTCGCGCGGAATGAAGGCGGCGATGATCAGCGTATAGACCGGGATGCGCGCCGAGCAGGTCATCAGCGGCGCCACCATGATGGTCGTCAGCCGGTCCCGTTTCGAGTCAATCACCCGCGCCGACATGACGCCGGGAATGGCACAGGCAAAGCTGGACAGCAGCGGGATAAAGGCCCGCCCGTGCAGGCCCGCGCCACCCATGATGCGGTCCATCAGAAACGCCGCCCGCGCCATATAGCCAAAGTCTTCCAGCAGCAGGATGAACAGGAACAGCACCAGAATTTGCGGCAGGAACACCAGCACACTGCCGACCCCGGCGATCAGCCCGTCGACGATCAGGCTCTGCAACAGGCCGTCGGGCATGATCCCGGCTACCCAGCCGCCCAGCGTCCCCAGCCCGAGGTCGATGGCGTCCATGCCGGGCGCGGCCCAGCTGAACACCGCCTGGAACATGACGAACAACAGCGCGAGCAGGATCAGCAGCCCCGCGACCGGGTGCAGCAGCACGCCGTCGATCTTGCCGGTCAGGGTGTCGGGTCGTTCGGGCGGCCGCACATGGGCCGACAGGATGCGGCTGGCCTCGCGGTGCGCCGCGCGGATTTCTGCGACATCCGGCTCATGCCAGGTCGAGGGCCGGGCGGCGGTCGAGGCCAGCACGCCCTGCACCGCGACCAGCAGATCGTCCAACCCGCGCTTGCGCGTCGCGACGGTCGTCACAACCGGCATGCCCAGCGACTGCGACAGCCCCTCCAGATCGATCCGGAGACCCTGACGCTCGGCGATGTCATACATGTTCAGCGCCATGACGGCCGGCAGACCGACCGCCTTGATCTCCAGCGCCAGTCGCAGCACCAGCCGCAGGTTGGTGGCGTCGGCCACTACCACCAGCGCATCCGGCACATCCTCGGGCCGCCGGCCCAGCACCACATCGCGCGTGATCACCTCGTCGGGGCTGCGCGCCCGCAGGGAATAGGTCCCCGGCAGGTCCAGCACCGTCATCGGCGTGCCGTCAGGCGCCTTGATCGCGCCGGCCTTACGCTCGACCGTAACCCCGGCATAGTTGGCCACCTTCTGCCGGCTGCCCGTCAGGGCGTTGAACAGAGCCGTCTTGCCACTGTTCGGATTCCCGACCAGGGCGACCGTGATTGCCGTATCGCTCATTCTGCTGCGTCCGTGCCGGTCAATGCCAGGCTCAGACCGCGCACCTCATGCCGGCGCAGGGCAATCCGCATGCCCTCGACGTCCAGCACCACCGGGTCGCCGCCGACCGGACCCTCATGGATCAGCGTCACCCGCGCGCCCTCGACCAGGCCGAACTCCAGCAGGCGCCGCTCCAGCTCCAGCGCATCGGCGGGATTGTCCTCGATCGCTTCGACAGCGTGAATCCGGCCCTCCTGACCCCGGCGGGCCCGGCTCAGCGTGATGATCTCGGTCATGAAAGTCTGAACTGCCGTTGCGGGTCGGGCGGAAAAAATCGGGCCACAACCGTCCGCATTCGGCGCGCCTTCCAGTTGACAGTGATTATCAGGTGCTGCCCCGCGTCGTCCAGTCCGCTTGTCGATTTCCGCCGCCCGACCTATGCCGGACACAACACGGAGCTGCCCATGACACCCTCCCCGATCCTTCGCCTTACCGGCCTCGCGCTCGCCGCGCTCGCCGCAGCCGCCTGTGGCGAATCCTCAGCTCCGCAGACGCCGAAAGCACCTCCGCCCGCGCCCCTGACGCCGGAACAAATCAGCGTGGCCATCGCGGCCCTGCCCGCGCCCTACAACGGAGCGGATTACGAGAATGGCCGGCGCGCCTTCGCCCGCTGTCGCGCCTGTCACACCATCACCCCGGGCGGCCCCAATATGACCGGGCCCAACCTTTACGGCCTGTTCGGTCGCCCGGCTGGTCGGCACGAAGGCTACACCTATTCAAAGGCGCTCCAGGCCACCGATTTCACCTGGGATGCCGACCGGCTCGACCAGTGGCTGGCCAACCCCCGCACCTTCCTGCCCGGCAACAAGATGAGCTTCGCCGGCGTGCCCGACGATCAGGACCGCCGCGACCTGATCGCCTGGCTCAAGATCGAGACGTCACCGCGCTAAGCCCTATTCCGCGGCCTTGGGCATGGCGTCATTGGCCGCGACTTCCTGCGCTTCCCATTCCTCGATCTTGCGGGCCGTATACTCCGGCGAGCGCGTGAAGCGGGCCAGCACGCCATAGATCACCGGCACGACAAACAGGGTCAGCAGGGTCGCAAAGATCGCCCCGGCAAAGATCACCACGCCGATGGTCTGGCGGCTGCCCGCCCCCGCGCCCTGCCACAGCATCAGCGGCAAGGCTCCGAAGGCGGTGGCGATCGACGTCATGATGATCGGGCGAAGACGCAGAGCCGAGGCCTCGATGATCGCCTCGCGCACGGACCGCCCCTGATCGCGCAGCTGGTTGGCGAACTCGACGATCAGAATCCCGTTCTTGGCCGCTACCCCGATCAGGATGATCAGGCCAATCTGCGAATAGATGTTCAGGCTGGAGCCGATCATGATCAGGCCGAACAGCCCGCCCGCCGCTGCCAGCGGCACCGTCAGCATGATGACCGCCGGCGTGATCCAGCTTTCGAACTGGGCCGCCAGCACCAGGAACACCAGCAACAGCGCAAGTCCAAAGGCCGCAATGACGGCACCGCCTGACTCGCGCTGGTCGCGCGCTGCCCCGTCCCACTGGATCGTGGCAACGCCGGGCGGTTGCTTGGCAATCTCTGCCTCGAAAAAGGCGATGGCATCCCCGATGGTGTAGCCGGGATTCAGATCGGCCTCGAGGCTGATCGCGCGCTGCCTGTCCAGACGACGCCGGTCCGGCGTATCGCCCGAGGTCTGGGTCTCGACCACGGACGACAGCGGCACAACGCCGCCCGATCGCGTTCCCACATACAGGGTCTCGAGATCCGTGACTTCCGCGCGGTCGGCGCGCTCGGTCTGCAGGATGACGTCATATTCCTGCCCGCCCTTGATATAGGTCGTGGCCCGGCGTGAGCCGAACATGGTCTGCAGGGTGCGCCCGATCTCCTGGGACGAAACCCCCAGATTGGCGGCCTGCTCCGGATCGACATTGACCAGAAGGCGCGGCGAGTTCGGCTCATAGTCAAGGCGTGGTCGCGACAGATTGGGGTTGGCCAGGGCCGCGGCCATGATCGGCTGGACCCACTGGAACATGCTTTCATATTCCGGGCCGGTCATGACCATTTCCACGCTGTTGCCCCCGCCCCCGCGCGACAGGCCGCTGCGGGCAAAGGCATTGACCTGGGCGCCGGGCTGGCTCCGAAGCTGGCGGTTCAGATCCTGGGCGATCTCGTCAGCCGAGCGCTCCCGATCGCCCCAATCGGTCAGGCTGAGGCTGGCGTTGCCGCCATTGTTGCCCCCGCCCCAGCCGGGCGCGGAAATGAAATAGCTATCGACCTCGCCGGTCTGGGCATAGCTCGCCAGGATCGGCTCAATGCCCATCATGATGTCGCGCGTATAGTCATAGCCCGCGCCCTCGGGGCCCTGAACGCGAACGAAGATACTGCCGCGATCCTCGGGCGGGACCAGTTCGCTGGGCAGGTTCATGAACATGCCGACCGCCCCCAGAGCGATAAACACCACCACGGCAATCACCCCGATCAAGGCCTTGCGAACACCCAGCATGGCCTCAAGCGAGTTCTGATAGGACCTCTTCAGCCGGTCCATGCCCGCATCGACCTTGCGCGCCACGAAGCCCGAGCCGCTGGCGGGCCGCAGCAGCTTGGAGGCCAGCATCGGCGACAGGGTCAGCGCCAGGAAGGCCGAAAAGGCCACGGCACCCGCAATGGCGGCGGCCAGCTCCACGAACAGTCGCCCGACGTAGCCCGGCAGGAACAGCAGTGGCGCAAAGACCGACAGCAGCACGATTGTGGTGGCCACGACGGCAAAGAACACCTGACGCGTCCCGCGTTCGGCGGCCACCAGCGGTGGCTCTCCGTGATCAAGGCGACGCTGGATGTTCTCGGTCACGACGATGGCGTCATCAACGACCAGCCCGATGGCCAGCACCATGGCCAGCAGGGTCAGCAGGTTCAGCGAAAAGCCGAAAGCCGCCAGCACGATGAAGATGCACAGCAAGCAGATCGGCGCGATGATCGACGGGATCAGCGCCGCCCGGAGCGTGCCCAGAAAGACGAAGTTGACCAGGGCCACCAGCACCAGCGCAATGCCGACGGTGATCCACACCTCATCAATGGCGTGCGAGGTGAACACCGAATTGTCCGATCCGACCACCAGCTCCGCCCCCTCGGGCAGGGTCGGGGTGACCTGCTCGATCATGGCGCGCACGCCTTCGGAAATCGCAAGGTCGTTGGCCTGGGACTGACGGGTGATGGCCAGACCGATCTGGTCCAGACCATTGCCCCGGAACAGACGGCGGTCGTCCTCGGGGGCCTCCTCGATGCGGGCGATATCGCCCAGCCGGGTCACATACCCCCCATCGACCGCGCCCGATATGCCCGCCCCGGATGCAGACCCGCCGTTCAATATCGGCAGGTTGGCGAAGTCGCTGGCCGTGGCATAGTTGCGGGCCACCCGGATCGTATAGTCCTTGTCGGTCGACTCCAGCGTCCCCGCAGGCAGTTCGATATTCTGGGACGTCAGGGCGCTTTCGACGTCGGAGACCGTCAGACCGCGCGCCGCCAGCGCATCGGCGTCCAGCCATACGCGCATCGCATAGCGCTGCTCGCCATAGATCCGCACCTCGGCCACGCCCGGCAGGGTAGCGAACCGTTCGGTCAGCGACCGTTCCGCATAGTCCGTCAGTTCCAGCCGATCCATCTCAGACGAGCGCAGGAAAACGATCATGATCGGCTGGGAGTCCGCGTCCGACTTGGACACCCGCGGCGGATCGGCCTGGTCCGGCAGTTGGCCGGTCACCCGCGACACGCGATCGCGTACATCGTTGGCCGCGACGTCCAGATCCGTATCCAGCGAAAACTCGATGCGGACGTTCGAACGCCCGTCGCGGCTGGATGACGTGATCCGCTCCACGCCCTGGATGCCCGCAATCTGCTGTTCGACCGGCTCCGTGATCCGGTTCTCGATCACCTCGGCCGAGGCCCCCGTATAGCTGGTGGTCACCGAGACGATCGGCGGGTCCACATCGGGCAGTTCGCGCACCGGCACGAAGAAGAACGCCGCCGCACCGATCACGCACAGGACGATCGCCGCAACGGCGGCAAAGACGGGTCTGCGGACGGCGATGTCGGACAGCATCATTGGCTGGGGCTCCGTCCGGCCACGGTGACCGGCGCGCCCGGCTGGATCCGGTTCAGGCCCGAGGCCACCACGGCGTCACCGGCGTCGAGCCCCGACAGGATCTCCACATAGCCGTCCTCGACCACCCCGGTCTCGACCTCGATGCGCTGGGCGATCTGCCCCGCCTCGGCGGGCATGATGCGATAGACGAAGGCGCCCTCGCCCTCATACTGGATAGCGGACTCCGGCACGGCCAGGCTCTGGCGCTGGCCCTGCCGCACGGTCACCCGCATAGACATGCCGGGACGGATACGACCTTCGGGGTTGGGCAGTTCCGCGCGCGCCGTGGCCGAACGGGTCACCTCGTCGATCCGCGTATCGACCCGCGCGATCCGGCCCGTGAATTGCGAGCCGGGAAAGGCATCCGCCGTCGCACTGATCGGCGTGCCGGACTGGACCCGCGACAGGTAGCGCTCGGGCAGCGGGAAATCGATGCGGATGGTGCTGATGTCGTCCAGCGTCGTGATCACGGTCCCCGGCCCGACCAGAGTGCCCGGCGTGACCGTCGTCAGGCCCAGCACGCCCGAGAACGGCGCCCGGATCACGCGCTCGCCGCGGCGCGCCTCGGCCGCTTCAAGCGACGCCTGCGCGGCCTTCAGCGCTGAGTCGGCCTGCTCCAGATTGACCCGGGGCGCGATGCCCCGATCAACCAGCTCCTTGGCGCGATCATAGTCCCTCTGCGCCTGCTCCACGCGGGCACGGGCCTCGATCATCCCGGCTTCCTGCTCGCGCGCCTGCAGTTCGACCAGCGGCGCGCCGGCCCTGACCGACTGGCCGTCACGGAACAGCACCCGCGTGATCAGCTCGGTGTTGGTGGACGCGATCTCGACCGACCGCTGCCCCCGCGCAACGCCGACCAGCTGAAGGGTGTCGGAAAAGGTCCGCTCGGTCGTTTCAACCGCCGCGACTTCCTGGGCGCCGCCCCGTCCACCTCCCGGCCCGCCCTGACCGCCACCGTCATCGGCAAACGACAGCCGGACGATCACGGCGACCGCCATCAGCAAGACCAGAACGCCGGCGGCGACGAGAAGAAAATGGCGCTTGATCACGTGTCGGAAAGTCCCTGCAGCAATACGGGCAGCACATAGCGGTCTGTCAGCCAGACGCAATTACTAATCAGGAACGCATCAGGTTGCAGATTCCGTCGCGGTGTTCCGTCGCAGGGTCAGAACCGTCGCCAGACTCCCACGAGCCAGCCCTCGGACTGTGGCGTCTCCCGCCCGTACAGCGCGCTGCGCCAGCCGACCTGCACGCTCCAGTCACCCAGATCCCGCACCACCGACGTCTCGGCTGACAACCAGCGCGGCCCGCCGTTGTCCACCTGCCCCCCGTACAGCTGGCCCAGCACCATCCAGTCCCGACCGACTCGCCCGCCCAGGGTCACATCGACGCGCGTCTCGTCCTTCAGCCCCTGCCGAAACCGCCGCGCACCCTGCACGTCGACGAACACAGATTGCAGCCCCAGCACAGGCTGCGGCGGCGTCACCGATCGTCCGGCCGACAGTCGCACCTCCCAGTCGGCGGTGCCCTCGCCCGGCGCGGCATAGCCGGCATTCCGCCCTTCGCCCCCGTCGGCATAGCTGACCTGCAGCGCCACGGCATTGGCTGGATCGCGGTAGACCTGCCAGGCTAGGCCGATCTCCAGCGGTCCCCGTCCCTCATAGTCGACAAAGGCGTCCGACCCGCTCTGCCAGTCGCTCTTGAACACCAGCATCAGCCGATCAGTCAGACCGTATTCGGCATAGAGGCCCAGGCTGGTGTCGCGCCGCTCGGCGAGCAGAGGCTGGCTGTTGCCGTCGGGGTCAAAGCCACGTTCGGCCCGCATCACTTCATATTTCAGGATGAACTGGGCGGTGGCCTGCTCGCGCGTCCACGGCCCGGCCACCGCAGGAAAGGCCGCCGCCAGCGTACCCGCGAGAACCAGACCGGTGCCCAGCCCCCGCTCCATGGTCAGGCGTCGTAGCCGGGTGACTTGCGGTCCAGCATGCGCAACGCGCCCGGCCAGGCCAGCGCCGAGATGAAGCCGATGCCCTTGCCCTGCTCCTTTGTTTCGTCCTGCGCGGCGTCGGGGGCAATCAGTACATGGTCACGCCCCGCGGACAGGGCCGCGATCTGCTGGGCGCAGGCCCGTTCGAGGAAGAACATCCCCACCCAGGCCGCCGCCGCCGTCTGACCGACCGCCAACGTGCCATGGTTCCGCAACAGCATCAGGGGCTTGTCGCCCAGATCTGCGACCAGACGTTCGCGCTCATCGTGGTTCAGCGCCAGCCCCTCATAGCCGTGATAGGCCACCTGATGCTGTAGCAGACAGGCGTTCTGGCTGACCGGCAGCAGGCCGTGCTGCTGCGCCGCCACGCCCACGCCCGCCACCGTGTGCAGGTGGATGACGAAATGCGCATCCTCGCGCGCCGCGTGCACCGCAGAGTGAATCGTGAACCCGGCCGGATTGATGAAATTCGTCGTCTCCTGGACGATGTTGCCGTCCAGATCGACCTTCACCAGCGACGAGGCCGTGATCTCCTCGAAATAGTACCCGTACGGGTTGATCAGGAAATGGTGCTCCGGCCCCGGCACCCGCGCCGAGATGTGGGTAAAGATCATGTCGTCCCAGCCGTGCAGTGCGACCAGCCGGTACAGGGCCGCCAGATCAACACGCGCCTGCCACTCGGCCTCGGACACGCGCGACTTCAGCGATGCGGGGGCTCCATCAGCCATAGACCTGTCTCCTCGGTTGCGATGCGAAACTCGCTCCGGACGACCATGCGGTCAAGCTGCACCGCGATACGGCCCCGCTCGGCAAGGTGTGGTTAACCCTGTCTTCACCGCCTCCGCCGATAGTTCGGGTGACAAAGTATCGAGTCGGTCGTCGGCTTGACCTGTCGGGAGTTGTCGAACGTGACGGCAGTCGCCCTGGAAGACACCGGCCCCCTTCAGCCGCCCGGCGCGGCCATGACGGACCTGCTGACCCTCGCCCACAGCCGAACCCTCGAAGACCGGCAGCGACTTCTGATGGGCGTCATGGCCCTGTGCGATCAGCACCCCGCCACCAGTCAGGATCTGTCCCCCGTCCTGACCGACATCTTTCTGGTGCTGGCCCGTCAGGCCGAGCACGATATCCGCAAGGCCCTGTCCGAGCGCCTCGCGGCGGCCACCTGGGCACCACCCGCCCTCGTCAACATCCTGGCGCTGGACGACATCGAGATCGCCCGCCCCATCCTCGCCCGAAGCCCGATCCTCAAGGACGAGGATCTGCTGGCCGTGCTCGTCCAGGCCAGTCTGGAGCATCAGATCGAGGTCGCCCGCCGCCCGAACCTCAGCGCCCGCGTCGCCGACGCCATTCTGGACCAGGCCCACCCCGCGCCCCTGACGGCCCTTGCCGGCAATGCCACGGCCGAGATCAGCGCCGAGGGCCTGCGTCGTCTGGTCGAGCATTCACGTCGACTCGCGGCCCTGCGCGCACCCCTCGCCCGCCACCCCCGCCTCGACGAGTCCATGGCCCGCCAGCTCTACAGCTGGATCGGCACAGCCCTGCGCGAATCGATGGCCGAACGCTTTGCCATCACCGACACCCGGCTGGATGACGCCGTCGAGGACGCCGTACATTCGGCCTTCTCGAACCTCGGCATGGGCACGCCCCCGCCCCCGGTCGATGCAGACCGCGACGAGATGGACCGGCGTCTGGTGCTGAAACTTCAGGCCGCGGGCCAGCTCCGCCCCGGCTATCTGATCCGGGCTATCCGCGAGAAGAAGCTCAGCCTGTTCCAGCATGCGCTGGTCGTGCTCGGCGGCTTCACCATGGCCCAGGTCAAGGCCTGCCTGACGCATAGTACGCCGGAAGCCCTCTACTATGCCTGCGCCTCCGTCGGCATAGACCGCGCCGTCTTCCCGCCCCTGCTCTATGAAATCCGCCAGCTGAACGGCGGTCCCCCGGGCGAGGCCGGCAACGCCGCCTGGCTGCGCGGCGCTCTCTCGCCTCACTCCGCGGCCCGCGCCCTTCGCGCCCTGATCGGCGACGGCACCTCGCCGGCGGCCTGATCACGACCGGCCTGATGCGTTTGACAAGCTGGCCCTGCCGGTCTCACCTGTTCCGGTGACACCTCCTCCTGCTCCCCGGCTGGCCTTTGTGGCCAGCGAACGTCCCGAGGCCCAGGCCGCGCTTACCCGTCTACGCGACCGCTATGCCCATGTGCCCGAGGCCGAGGCCGAGGTCATCGTCGCCCTGGGCGGGGACGGCTTCATGCTGGAAACCTTGCACGTCAACCTGGCGCGGGGCACGCCCGTCTACGGCATGAACCGCGGCTCGGTCGGCTTTCTGATGAACGACTATGACGAGGACGACCTGCTGCCGCGCCTCGCCGCCGCCGATCGCACCGTCATCCACCCGCTGCAGATGGACGCCTGGAGCGAAAGTGGCGCGACCCACAGCGGCCTCGCCATCAATGAGGTCTCCCTGCTCCGCCAGACCCGCCAAAGCGCCAAGCTACGCATCCGCGTCGACGGGAGGGTCCGGATGGAGGAGCTCAGCTGCGACGGCTGCCTGGTCGCCACACCGGCGGGCTCGACCGCGTACAATCTGTCGGCCCACGGCCCCATCATCCCGCTGGATGCCCGCATCCTTGCCCTGACCCCCATCAGCGCCTTCCGCCCCCGGCGCTGGCGCGGCGCGCTCCTCCCCCACGAGGCCCAGGTCAGCTTCGAGGTGCTCGAGGCCGACAAGCGCCCGGTCAGCGCCACCGCCGACAGTTTCGAGGTGCGCCGCGTTCGCCGTGTCGATGTCTGCGAGCGACGCGACATCAACCTGACCATGATGTTCGACCCCGGCCGCTCCTTCGAGGAACGCGTGCTGGCCGAACAATTCACGGGCTGACGGTCACGGCTTCTTAAGACGCCCTGCGGCATGATCCTGCATCAGTTTACGCAGGAGTAGCCGATGAGCGGTCCGGCCCAGGTCATTCGCCCCCCGAACACCCTTCGCCTGAAGGTCGGTGGCGGTTTTGGCGGTGTCGATGCCAAGGCCATCGCCAAGGCCGAGGAAGCCCTGCAGGCGATGTCGTCCCAGTTCGCCCAGTGGCTGCAGGACGAAATCGAAAAACTCGACAAGGCCCAGGCCGACATCCGCGATCGTGGCTATACGCCCGAGACCGCCGAGGCCCTCTATTTCCGCGCTCACGACCTCAAGGGGCTCGGCACCACCTATCAATACCCGTTGGTGACCCGCCTCGCCGGTTCGCTGTGCAAGCTGATGGACGCTCCCGAAAAGCGCATGGCCGCGCCGCTGGTGCTGGTCGATGCCCACATCGACGCCATCCGCGCCGTCGTCCGCGACAAGATCCAGACCGACGATCACCCGGTCGGCCAGACCCTGGCCGAAACCCTGGAAGCCCGCGTCGCCGAACACGCGGCCTAGGGTTCTCCCCATCCGCTCATCCCCGCACAATCGGGGACCCGGCGCTTCAGAGCCTCAGCAATCCTCGAGAAGCATCAGGGTGCGTACCCCTAAGATCGCCGATACCACGGGTCCGGTTACAAGCGGCAAGTCAATGTCGGCCTTCGACCCAAAGCGGACGTTAGACTTCCGTATGCCCTTGCGTCAGGGTGCTCAACATGCGGCCAACTTCGAAAACGCTAATCATCCTTGCAAACTGGGCCATTGGCTCGCTGCTCGTCACTGTTATAGCGAGCGCATTATACGGCATTTCACTGATGGTCAGATTCCTCATCGTGGCAGCCGCCTGCGGCTCCCCTCTACTGCTCGCACCAAATCGCGATCCGCAGAAGCCCGCCTACATCATCGGTTTGGCCACCATCATGGTGATCGGTGGCCTCGCGCTACGGGCTCTCGAGATGTAAGCCGTCGCGCTGCAACGTCCGCTTCACACTCTCGGGCGGCTGTCGGCTCCCGACCCGAAGCGGACAGTCGGGCGTTTAGCTGTTAGCTTGACTTCATGTAGCGGGTCGAAGAGTGCGAGAGCTGGCTCACAATCATGAAGCGTTCGAATCTGTGTGTGCTGCTTGGAACGGCCCTCGCCCTGTCTGGATGTTCTGACGGCAGAACCGCAAAGGAAATCAATGTTTCGATACCCAATGGCCAGTCGAGATGTGTGATTTTGTTCGAGTTGCAGAGTCGATCTATCGGCGGGCCTATGTATTGGGCCGTTCATATGGAAGAAGTATTTGAATCCGGCCCTCTTGACTACGCCCAGGCGACTTGTCCGAACATTATGGTTACTCCGTTCGGTGGGGAGGGGGTTGTCATTGAGAGTGACGGCCCAGCACTAAATGTAGACTTGACCGAACGGGGAGGGCTAGCGGACTGTTCTGCTGCTAGCCCTCTCATCATTGACCAGATCGCTCGAGCCCGAAGCGGAGACTTAGGACGCTGCGCCCGGTAAATTTCTGCGGAAGCGTATGCTCTCAGTCCGTTGGTCGGGGTCCGCTTCCCACCCATAGCGGACATTCCGCGAGTCCGCGTTTCGGAGGGTTTCGCGTGTCGCTTATGAGGACACTGACCTAGGCCGCATTGGCGGCCCGCTGCGCATCTACCGGCATCGGTTCGCGATCCAGCCGCTCCATCAGATAGGCCAGGTCTTCACGTGGCACATTGGGCCGCTGCGTCAGGAAGCGTTCCAGCATCCGCTGGCGGAAGGTCTCGGCGGTGAAATCCGCCCCCTCGGCCTGCAATGCCCGCCAGGTGTCGATCCCCGACCGGAAGGCCTGGAAGAGGCGCGGCGGCAACCCCGCCCGGTCGTAGATGGCCTTCAGCCCCAGCGGCCCGGCGTCATGCACCATCAGCCAGGTCCGCGCATGCGGCGTCTGGGCCAGCTCGGCCAGACCGTGCTCCACGAACGTCAGCTGCCCGCGTGCCAGCGCCCGCAGCAACAGCGACGGCGTCAGCGCCCTTCGCCCGTTCAGCCGCGAGACAAAGGTCGCCATATCGGTCGTGGTGGCGGCCTGATCGACCAGATCCAGCGTGGCCCGCTCGCGCGCATGGGCCGACAGGCGGATCGCCGCTTCGGGCGCAATGGCGTGGCGGCTGATCAGATGCTCGCGCACCGTCTCCGACACATGGGCGATCAACCGCTCGGTGATGTCCGGCGGCAGCACCTGACGGTACGACAGGGCGGTCAATACATCGGGCGCGTCAGAAAACCGATCGACGACAACGTCCATCGCGCCCTCAGCCAGATCGGCATTGTCATTGGCGGCCAGCGTGCGCACGGCCTCGCGGCTTCCGGTCTCGGCCAGCACCTGACAGACGTCCCGCGACACCTTGGGCCGGGCAGCGATCGCCACCTGCCGCGTGGTCGATCCTGCCTTGACGATCTCGATCAGGTCCTCATCGGAAAACGCCGGCGAAAAGCCGATGATCGGCAGGGCCACACTGTCCACATCGGCCGCCAGCCGCCGCGCCACATCGCGCGGGATCAGGTCGGACGACTTCAGCGTCACCGCCATCGCCCGCCGCACCAGCTCGGCCGCATCATGGGCCAGCACGCGCAGAATCTTTTCCGCCGCCTCCCGATCCTCGGGCGTCAGCTCGACCCGCTCCATATTCCGGCACAGCTTGTGGGTCGCGGCCGCGCGCTCGTCCTCGTCGGTCGACTTGATCAGTCGGCGGATGTCGAACTCGGTAAGGCGGGCGCGATAGGCCGTCATGTCGGACTCAGCTGGGCTATACGAACCGGTATGCTCCGATTCCTGTTCCCAAGCATGCGCGTGACAGGCTTAATGCACAGTTTACCAACCGCGCTGGATCAGGCGTCCGCCGTGCCGACAAAGGCGCGCAGGAAGCCGGCGTTCCCCTCCTCGCCCTCCTGCCCCAGCAACAGCGCCAGCAGGCCCTGATCCTGACGCATCCGGTCCATCTGGTCCGCCACCATCCGGTCCTTCGGCGACAGCGCATCGACTGCGGTCGCGCCAGACGGAACCGCGGGCAGGCCCTGCCCCGCCTTGCTGGTCAGGTTTGCATAGACTTCGGCGACGGTTGCCGGGCGTCCGTCCCGGTAAAAGATCGACCGGTTGGCCGCTGCCGCCTGAGGGAAGAGGGCCGCCGCGCTGGCGCCCGGACGCGTATTGACCGCCTCGACCAGCTTGGCCGCCCCCGCAGGTCCCAGAAAGTGCGCGGCATAAAGGTCGCCTGCCGTCGGCTCACGCCCCATCCGCCCGCGCAGATAGGCGGCGTTCGAGGCTGTCAGCTCCCCCGCCATGGCCGAAGCCGCCACGGGGTCATAGCGCAGGTCCAGCACCACATTCCGCGCCGCGCCATCCACGCGCCAGCGTCCGTCGGTCCCCTTATAGATCAGGTCCGCATACTGGCCGTACCCGTGCTTGCCGCCGTGCTGCTTCAGCGTCGCCAGCCAGGTCTGTTCAATGAACTGGAACAGGCCCGCCGCCGACGAGGTCCGCGCCCGCGCCGCCGGGTTCATGGCGCTCTCGCGCTGGGCCGTCTTCATCAGGAAGTCGAAGTCCACGCCCGTCGAGGCAGAGGCGCGCCGGATGGCCGCCTC
Source organism: Neptunomonas phycophila (assembly GCA_964224415.1). Classification (GTDB taxonomy): domain Bacteria; phylum Pseudomonadota; class Alphaproteobacteria; order Caulobacterales; family Caulobacteraceae; genus Brevundimonas. Next base: position 13,577 of record CAXQIE010000002.1, on the reverse strand, counting down.
GACACCGCCCTGGGAGGGAATCGCACTGATGGTCATGGTCGGGAGGCTGGGCCGACATGGTTAATTGAATCTTAACCCACCGAACCGTGATCGTCGCACACCCCGCTCGCCTTAAACTTGCCGCAAGGTCAGCGCCCCCTTCACCTCAGGGTGTGCTGTGGGGACGGCATAAGGGAGAGACGTCCATGATGATGAATCACGCCGGTGGCCCCGGCCTGGTCAGCCCCCTCGACTACGGCGAAACACAGCGCTGGAAGCTGACGCCCACCACTGTGACCGCCCTCGGACTGGTGCTGGCCGCGCACGTCGGGATCGGCATCGCCCTCTACTACCAACGCTTCGAACTCCCGGTGAGCGCCCCGTCTACGCCTGAGCCGGCAATGAAGCTCGAGTTCTACAAGCAACCTCCGCCCGAGCCCGAGGTTTCACCCGAGCCGCCGGCACCCAACCCGCCGATCCACAAGCCGCTCACCACGGTCCCCACGACCGAGACCCTGACCGTCGTCATTCCCGACGTTCCGACGCCTGCGACCGGTCCGGCGATGACCCTGACGCAGATCATTCCCGACCCGACACCGGCCGGCACCGGCAATACTCCGACCGAGGCCGTGCCCGCCGGTCCGCCCACCATCACCAACCCGGACTGGGTCCGCAAACCCTCCGGCGAGGCCCTGATGCGCGCCTATCCGGAGCGGGCCATCACAGCGAACGTCACGGGCTCGGCGACACTCAGCTGCGCCGTGCGCGTGAACGGGACGCTCACCGACTGTCAGGTGGTCAGCGAGACCCCCGGCGGCTACGGCTTCGGTCGCGCGGCCACCCGCCTGTCGCGCGACTTCCGCATGAGCCCCCGCACCGTGGACGGTCAGGCCGTCGGCGGCGCCCGCGTCACCGTCGGTATCCGCTTCACCCTGCCGGACTAGGCCAGAAGGGATCGGGGGCTGTCAGCAGGTGTGACGGCCCTCGATCCCGGCCACCGTCTGCGCGGCCACCTGCGGGCCCATCAGCCAGCCGTTCCGCCGTGGGGCCAGCGCCAGGTGCAGGCCCGGCATGACCTCTCCTGTCAGGGGCAGGCCGTCCCGCGTGGCGCCCCGCACGCCCATGCGCCATTCGACTGGACCAATCTCTGCCAGACCCAACGCCTGTCTGGCGTGTTCAAGAAGCTTATCCTGCAAAGCGGCTGCATCTGACAGCAGCCCCCCTGCCTCCATGGTCGCCCCGATCACCGTGCCTTCACCCAGCGGCACCGCATAGCCGCCCGCAAACCGCGCCGGACGCTCAACCAGCCGCCGGGACGTAAACGCCAGCCGCCCGCCGATCGCGTGAACCTGATCCACGACGCGTGTGACGGCCTCGGGCAGGTCGGGAAATGTCGTTCCACTGGCCAGTACCACAGCCCGCGCCGAAATCCCGGCCCCGGCGGCCAGCGTCAGGCGCCACCCCTCCCCCTGCGGCCGCACCGCCACGACCCGACCCCCCAATCGCTCAGCCCCCCTCCCCAGCGCCGCCAAAGCCGCGACCGGATCGATCCGCCAGTCCTCCGGGCAAAAGACACCCGCTTCCGTCCGCCCGGCCGCAAAGCCCATCGCCGCCAGCCGCGCGATCACCCCGTCGGCATCCGGCCCAATCCAGTCCACCCCGTCCCGGATCAGCGCAATGCCGTGCCGCTCAGCGAACCCCGGCCACAGATCCCGGGCCGCGCGCAGCTCGGCCGCGCGACCCGCTGGATCGGCCTCCCAAGGGTCCAGCAGGCTCTCCATCGCCGGCGCAATCATGCCGGCGGCCACCGACGAGGCATTGGCGCCACCGGGGTCGATGAGCAGCACATCTCGCCCGCGCGCGCGCAGATCTGCGGCGACGCTGAGGCCCAGCACGCCCGCGCCGATCACGGCAATGTCGCAAGAGGAGGTCACGCCCGGTGCATCGACCGGGCGCGTCCTGAAATCAAGCCGTCGCCTGCCCTATTCGGCAGCCATGGACGCACTGCGGGCCGACGATAGCCGCTGCTGCAGCGCCTTCAACTGATCCCACAGGGCCTTGGGCATCCGATCCTCGAAAGTCTCGAAGAAGGCCGGAATGCGCGACGCTTCCTCGGTCCAGACCTCGGCATCGACGTCCAGCAGGGTCTTGAGGTCGGTCTCGGTCAGGTCCAGCCCGTCCAGATCCAGCGAGTCGCGCGTCGGCACCATGCCGACCGGCGTCTCGACCGCTTCGGCCTCGCCGTCCAACCGCTCCGAGATCCACTTCAGCACCCGCGCATTGTCGCCAAAGCCCGGCCACACGAACTTGCCGTCCGGGCCCTTGCGGAACCAGTTGACGAAGTAGAAGCGCGGCAGCTTCGCCGGGTCGCTCTTTTGGCCCATGGCCAGCCAGTGGGCGAAATAGTCGCCCATGTTGTAGCCGCAGAATGGCAGCATGGCGAATGGGTCGCGGCGCAGCTCGCCGACCTTGTTCTCGGCCGCCGCCGTGCCTTCCGACGCCACGGTCGAGCCCAGGAATACCCCGTGTTCCCAGTCGAACGCCTCGGTCACCAGCGGCACGGCGCTGGCACGACGTCCGCCAAACAGGATGGCGTCGATCGGCACGCCCTTCGGGTCTTCCCATTCGGGCGCGATGGTCGGGCACTGGCTGGCGGGTGCCGCAAAGCGCGCATTGGGGTGCGAGGCGGGCTCACCCGAAGCCGGATCGTGTGGCTGACCCTTCCAGTTGGTCAGGCCCCCGGGGGCCTCCTTCGTCAGGCCCTCCCACCACACATCATTGTCCGCCGTCAGGGCGACATTGGTGAAGACGGTGTTGGTCGCCAGCGTTTCCAGCGCATTCTTGTTGGTGTTCCGGCTGGTGCCCGGCGCCACGCCGAAGAAGCCCGCTTCCGGGTTCACCGCATACAGCCGACCGTCGTCGCCGAAGCGCATCCAGGCGATGTCGTCGCCGACCGTCTCCGCCTTCCAGCCGGGGATCGACGGCTGCAGCATGGCCAGGTTGGTCTTGCCGCAGGCGGAGGGGAAGGCCGCGGCCACATATTTCACCCGGTCCTGCGGATCGGTCAGCTTCAGGATCAGCATATGCTCGGCCAGCCAGCCCTCGTCGCGGGCCATGACCGAGGCGATGCGCAGCGCGTAGCATTTCTTGCCCAGCAGGGCGTTGCCGCCATAGCCCGAGCCATAGGACCAGATCTCCCGCGTCTCGGGGAAATGCACGATCCATTTGTCGTCATTGCAGGGCCACGGCACATCGGCCTGGCCCTCGGCCAGAGGCGCGCCCAGGGTGTGAACGGCCGGCACGAACATCCCGTCCTCGCCCAGCGCGTCCAGCGCGTCCTTGCCCATCCGGGTCATGATGCCCATCGACACGGCGACATAGCCGCTGTCGGTAATCTCGACACCCAGCGCGCTGATCTCCGAGCCCAGCGGCCCCATGCAGAAGGGCACGACATACATCGTCCGGCCCGCCATACAGCCGTCGAACAGCCCGTTCAGCCGGTCGCGCATCTCGGCCGGGTCGGCCCAGTTGTTGGTCGGGCCGGCATCCTTCGGATCGGCGGGGCAGATGAAGGTGCGGCTTTCCACCCGCGCCACATCGCGCGGATCCGACGCGGCATAATAGCTGCCCGGACGCTTGACCGGGTCCAGCTGGCGCAGCGTGCCCTTGTCGATCAGGTCGGCGACGATGGCCGACTTCTCTGCCTCCGAGCCGTCGCACCAGTGAACACGCTCCGGCTTCGTCAGCCGGGCGATCTCCTCGACCCAGGCCACCAACTTCGCGTGGCGGGTCGGTGCAGGGTGCAAACCGGGAATGGAGGATTGGACCATGAAACGCGCTCCTGAACGTCGTCCGGGAGCGTCGATCTTCGCCGACATACCCCCATAGAGCGCAACGATCACGCTCTGTTACACGCTCAAAACACCCTCGCGGACCCAAGGTCAACTGCTGCAACTTTTCACCGATCGTGGCACACAGCCCGTCGCGACCCCGCATGCCACGCGGCTGTAACCGGTTACCTCGGGCAGGAATGTGATGGAGAATTTTTTTGACGGCTGACGGTCCCGCACACGATCCCGCCCTGTTAACCCCGGCCGGAGAACGAAACCTGCCGCATATTCTGGGGCTGCTCGCGCCTCACCTCCCGTCGAGGGGACGCCTGCTCGAAGTCGCGACCGGAACCGGCGGCCATGGCCTGGCCCTCGCCCGGGCCCACCCGGGCCTGACCGTTCTGCCCACCGACTTCAATGAGGATGCGGTCAACGCCCTCGCCGACTGGCAGGCGGCCCACGGTCCCGACAACTTCCTGGCGCCGCTCCGGCTCGACGCTGCCGAGGCCGAAACCTGGCCGGACGGTCAGTTTGACGTCGTCCTGTGCATCAACATGATTCACATCAGCCCCTGGTCCGCGACCGTCGGCCTGATGAAACTGGCGGCAGAGCGGCTGGTCCGGCCGGGCGGCCTGCTCGCCCTCTACGGCCCCTATGTCGAGGCCGACGTCGAGACCGCGCCCAGCAATCTCGCCTTCCATGAAAGCCTGAGGGCGCGCGACCCGGCATGGGGTCTGCGCGCCCTCGAAGACGTCGTTTTAGAGGCCCGGTCGAACGGACTGAGGCTCACGCGTCGCGCCGCCCTGCCCGCCAACAACCTCGGACTGTTGTTCCGCTCGGTCTGAACACCCCTTTCAGCCGAGCCGCACTCAGCCGATCCGGGCAGTCGCCGCCGACAGCGCATCCCGGTCGGCCAGCGCGGTCACGACGTCGCCGTCTGCGACCACAGCGGGCGCATCGACATAGTCGGAAGGGTTAGCCCCCGCGGCACGCGTGGCATGCACCACACCCTCGCCAAAGGCGATAACCGGCACGCCTTGACTGCGGGCGGTCTCGATCAGTTCACGGACCGCCTGGTCCCCCGCCTCATCCGATTGACCGCCCGGCACCACAAGCGCCTTGAGGTCTCCGCTCTCCAAATCCTTGCCCTTGGCCGTCGGCAGCACCGTCACGCCATTGACGTGCAGGCTGGCCTCGCCGGTCGAAATCGGCGCGATCGACAGGCCACCGGCCTGGATCATCGGCTCGACATCGCCGAGCGGTCCGAAATTCATGTCACGGCGCATGGCCAGACCAATGCGGGCGCGCGTCGGCACGCGCTGGAAACGATTGCGGTTGGGGGATTTCTTGGCGGCTTGAGGTTTCAAAACGAGTCCTTCTGTTATGGCCACGCCCGAGCGGCAGCGATCCCGAGATAATCAGGAAGCGGCGCCTTACATCGATAAAAACGACCATGTCCCGTGATCAATCATCACGGGGCGCGAGGCGTGCGCGGTTTGGTTGGTAGGCGCCTGATATAGGAAGCCGTTACTCAAAGTCAACGCGAGCACTCCACACATTGCTTTGAAAGGCGCGTGATTTCCTCAATCACCCCGGGGGTTGGCGGCCCATGCGCGCTTGTTCTAAGGCAGGCGCTTCAAGAGGGATGCTCATGGCCTGGACAGGGCAATATTCCGGCGACGAGCCGGTCCGCGTGAACAAGTGGCTGGCCCAGTCGGGCGTCTGCTCCCGGCGCGAGGCCGAGGGCCTGATCGCGTGTGGTCTGGTACAGATCGACGGGGAGGTCGTCACCGATGCCGGCCGCAAGATCCTGAAGGGCCAGACCCTGGTCCTGTCCGATGCCGCCACCCGCCGCCTCGACTCGGCCATGACGGTCCTGCTGAACAAGCCCATGGGCTATGTCTCGGGCCAGCCCGAACCCGGCAAGATCCCGGCCGCCCGCCTGCTGACGGCGGCGGCTCAGCTGGGTGACGGCCCCCTGCCCTCCTCACGCGACAGCCTGCCCCCGATCGGGCGGCTTGACGAGGACTCCCGCGGCCTGCTGATCCTGTCAACCGACGGGGTGGTGGCCAAGGCCGTGATTGGCCCCGACGCCGACCTGCCCAAGACCTATCAGGTCTGGGTGCGCGGCACGCTCACCGACTCCAAGATCGCCCGCCTGCGCTTTGGCCTGTCGCTGGACGGCCGCAATCTCAAGCGCGCCGAGGTCGAACAGATCGGCCCGCTCTGCCTTCGCTTCGTCCTGCGCGAAGGCCGCAACCGCCAGATCCGCCGCATGTGCGAATTGCTGGACCTGCGCGTCATGGACCTGTGGCGCACCCACATCGGCCCGATCACCCTCGACGGCCTCCCCGAAGGTCGCTGGCGTCACCTGACCCCGGCAGAGCGCACGGCCTTGACCGGCCTGGGCGCGGCAGGGACCGATCAGGCCGGGACGTAGATCAGCTCGATCGCCTCCCCGCCGATCCGCCGGTGCGTAACAAGCCGCAGCGGCGGTCGCGGACCGGCGAACAACGGATCGCCGCTGCCCAGCACGACGGGGTGAACGCACAGGCGAAATTCATCAATCAGTCCGGTCAGACTGTGCGCCAGCACCGGCCCGCCGACGTAGAGATCACCCTCCCGCTCCTGTTTCAGGCGGCTCACCACCCCCTCCACATCGTCGGGGACAAGCGTGGCATTGGGACCCACCGACGTCAGCGTGCGCGAGACAACCCACTTGGGCTCCGCGCGCCACGCCTCGGCAAATTCATGCAGGTCCGGCGTCCACTCAGGATCGTCCTGCTCCCAGTAGCGCATGATCTCGTACAGGCGGCGACCGTAGATGCTGCCGGCCGAGCTGCGGACCTGTTCGATGAAGTGGCGAAACAGGACGTCGTCAGGCCCGAACTTCTCGTGATCGACATAGCCGTCCAGCGAGACGTTCATTCCATAAACAAGCCGGGCCATGCAGCAGTCTCCAGTGAGGCTTTGCTCGGGTGCCCGGAACGGGCGTGGGGTCGGGTCAGGCCGGGGCGTGGTCCCGGAACGGCTTCATCTGATCGGCCAGCGCCCGCTTGAACGCCGGCCGCGCCTCGGCCCGGGCGACATGGGCGGCCAGCGCCGGATAGTCGGCGACGATGTCGGTGTGCCGCAGGTCGCGCAGCACATGGGTCATCAGAATGTCGGCGGCGCTGAAGCGATCATTGGCGAACCACTGGCGGTCGCCCAGGGCGGTCTGCAACTCGCCCAGCCGTTTGCGTAGCGACGCCTCGACCTCGGGTCGACGCGCCTTGGCCCACTCCGCATCCGGATTGAACAGGTCAATGATCGCAAGCGCCGCCACATGCGGCTCGATGGTGTTTGAGGCCGCGAACAACCAGGTCAGCACCATGGCCCGGTCGCTCTCATCGGCCGGCATCAGGGCGTCCGAACTCTGGGCGATCCACAGCACGATGGCGCCGCTCTCGAACATCTCGACCTTGCCGTCGCTGAAGACCGGGACCTGCCCGAACGGTTGCAGCGCGCGATACTCCGGGGTTGTCGTATCCTCGAATCCGAGAAGCCGGTCATCATAAGTCAGCCCCGCCTCCTCCAGCGCCCAGCGGACGCGGATATCGCGGACCGAACCCTGTGCGCGGCACCCATTTGAAGGCGGTGACGGTCGGCATGGCGTCTCTCCCTTTGACTTATACGTTGATATCAACGTAATTGGCACGATGTCAAACCCGATGCCGTATCAGGCCACCCTTCATGTTCGCGACCACTGCTTGTGCCTGCATGCCCAGCGGGCGGCCCGGATGCTGGCCCGGCGATTCGATGTCGCCCTCGCCCCCGTGGGCCTGACCAGTGGCCAGTTCAGCCTGCTGAACGGCCTGAACCGTCCCGAGCCCCCTACCCTTGGCGCCGTGGCTCAGCTGCTGGCCATGGACCGCTCAACCGTGACCGCCAACCTCAAACCGCTTGAGCGCAAGGGGCTGATCGAGACCACAACCGACGTACGGGATCGCCGCAGCCGCAGGGCCGCCCTGACGGACGCCGGCCGCGCCATCCTCGCCGAAGCACTTCCCATCTGGAAGCGCGAACACGCCCGTCTGGACGCCGACCTCACCGACGTGTCCGCCCTCCGCGCAGCCTTGACCGAGGTCACCCGCGCCGCCTGATCCGCAGCGCTGCGATGTCGCAGGCCTGCGACGGAACTCACACCTCCCGCATGCGCTTGATGGAGAACCTCCCCCATCCGCATCAGGAGACTATGCATGACCGACCAGACCGCGACCGACCAACGCATCGAAGGCACTCGTGAAAAGACCGTCGGCAAGGCCCGGGCCGCTCTGGGCCGCCTGACCGGCGACCGCAAACAGCAGGCCGAGGGCCATTTGACCGAGTACAAGGGCAAGGCCCGTGACGCCTATGGCCGGGTCATCGACGGCCTTGACGGCCTCGTCGCCCGGGCCCCCGCCGACTATCAGGACAGCGCCCGCAAGGGCCTCGACTTCGCCCGCCGCAAGCCCCTGCTGACCACCGGCATCGTCGCCGGTCTGGCCGTGTTGCTGGGTGCGCTGGGCCGCCGCCGCTAGAGTCGCCTACAGCCTGACATGACAGAGGCCCGGGGCGCGAACCCCGGGCCTCTTTTCATGCGCGCTGCAGTCGCCGTCAGTCGGCGGTCGCATCCTCATCGGCATCGGCATCCGCCGCCTGTTTGGCCGCCGTCTCGGTGCCCGAGATATCAAAGACGATCTTGCCGTCCTTGAGCGCCACCTTGACGTGCCCGCCCTTGGTCAGGCGTCCGAACAGGATGTCATCGGCCAGCGGCTTCTTGATGTGCTCCTGGATCACCCGGCCCAGAGGCCGCGCGCCGTAAAGCTCGTCAAAGCCATTCTTGGCCATCCAGTCGGTCGCCTCATCCGTCAGCTCAAGCGTGATGTTGCGATCGCCCAGCTGCACTTCCAGCTGCAGGATGAATTTGGTCACCACCTGACGGATGGTGTCTGCGTCCAGCGCCTTGAAGGTGATGATCGCATCCAGCCGGTTCCGGAACTCGGGCGTGAACAGGCGCTGGATGGCCTTTTCGTCCTCGCCCTCCACCTTGCCCCGGCCAAAGCCGATCGCCGCCCGGGCATTGTCGGCCGCCCCGGCATTGGTGGTCATGATCAGCACCACATTGCGGAAGTCGACCTTCTTGCCCAGCGCATCCGTCAGCATGCCATTGTCCATGACCTGCAGCAGGATGTTGTAGACGTCCGGGTGGGCCTTCTCGATCTCGTCCAGCAGCACCACGGCGTGGGGGTTCTGGTCGACGGCATCGCTCAGAAGCCCGCCCTGGTCGTGCCCGACATAGCCCGGAGGCGCCCCGATCAGCCGGCTGACCGTGTGCCGCTCCATGTACTCGGACATGTCAAAGCGCAGCATCTCGATGCCCAGCGTGGCCGCCAGCTGCTTGGCCACCTCGGTCTTGCCGACGCCCGTAGGCCCGCTGAACAGGAAGCTGCCGATCGGCTTGTTCGACTCGCGCAGGCCTGCCCGCGCCAGCTTCATGGCCGACGACACCTGGTCGATGGCCTGCTCCTGGCCATAGACCACCCGCTCCAGATCGCCCTTCAGTTCCTTCAGGCTCTCGGTATCGGACTTGGAGACCGACTTCGGCGGAATGCGCGCCATCCGGGCGATGACGGCCTCGACCTCCTTCTGGCCGATGGTCTTCTTGCGGCGCGACTCGGGCAGCAGCATCTGGCTGGCCCCGGCCTCGTCGATCACATCGATCGCCTTGTCGGGCAGTTTCCGGTCCGACATATACCGCGACGACAGCTCCACCGCCGTGCGGATCGCCGCCTCCGTATAGCGCAGCTTGTGGTGGCTTTCGTAGTACGACTTCAGACCGCGCAGGATCTTGACCGTGTCCTCGACCGTCGGCTCATGCACATCGATCTTCTGGAAGCGCCGCGCCAGGGCCCGGTCCTTCTCGAAATGCTGGCGGTACTCCTTGTAGGTGGTCGAGCCCATGCAGCGCAGCGTGCCCGACGCCAGCGCCGGCTTCAGCAGGTTCGAGGCATCCATGGCCCCGCCACTGGTCGCGCCCGCCCCGATCACCGTGTGGATCTCGTCGATGAACAGGATGGCGTTGTCGTGGGTCTCGAGTTCCTTGACGACCTGCTTCAGCCGCTCCTCGAAATCCCCGCGATAGCGCGTCCCCGCCAGCAGCGAGCCCATGTCCAGCGAGAAGATGGTGGCGTCGGCCAGCACATCCGGCACCTCGCCGTTCACGATCTTGCGCGCCAGGCCCTCGGCGATGGCGGTCTTGCCGACCCCCGGATCGCCGACCAGCAGGGGATTGTTCTTGGTCCGCCGGCACAGGATCTGGATCGAGCGCTCAACCTCGCTCTGGCGGCCGATCAGCGGATCGACCTTGCCCTGCCGCGACTTCTCGTTGAGGTCCACGCAATAGGCTTCCAGCGCCTCATTGCCGGACTTGGCCGCCGCCGCATCCTCGGCATCCTCGGGCGAGGCGGCCTTGGCCGGACGGGTCTCGGCAGACCCCGGTCGCTTGGCGATCCCATGGGCGATATAGTTGACCGCGTCATAGCGGGTCATGTCCTGCTCCTGCAGGAAGTAGGCGGCGTGGCTCTCGCGCTCGCTGAAGATGGCGACCAGCACATTGGCGCCGGACACCTCCTCGCGGCCCGAGGACTGCACATGGATGACCGCGCGCTGGATCACGCGCTGGAAGCCGGCGGTCGGCTTGGCGTCGTCGCCATCCGGCGTGGTCAGGGCCGCCAGATCATTGTCGACATACAGCGTCAGCGCCACTTTCAGCGCCGCCAGATCGACGTTGCAGGCCCCCATGACGACCGAGGCATCCGGGTCGTCGATCAGCGCCAGCAGCAGGTGCTCAAGGGTCGCATACTCGTGGCGGCGCTCATTGGCATAGGCCACCGCGCGGTGCAGCGTCTCTTCGAGAGGACGGGAAAACGAAGGCATAGGCGAAGGCTCCTCTCAGTCCTTTTCCATCGTACATTGCAGGGGGTGCTGGTGCCGCCGGGCTGTCTCGACCACCTGGGCGACCTTGGTTTCGGCCACCTCATAGGTAAAGACGCCACACACTCCCACACCGTTCTGGTGCACGAGCAGCATGATGCGAGTCGCGTCTTCGCGACTCTTTCCAAAGAAGCGTTCCAGCACATAGACGACGAATTCCATCGGCGTGTAGTCGTCGTTCAGAATCAGAACGCGGTACAGCGACGGCTTTTTCAGCTTGGGCTTGGTTTCGGTGACGACGGCGGCGCCGAGACCTCCACCATTCTCATCAGGCCGTGATTTGGGCATTCGAAGTCCGGATCGGGGAAGAGACAGTCAGATAGGTCATCATGTCGGGATTTGAAGGGACGTCCAGTCACACCTCCTTGTGAATCCTGACAGTCCTCCCCGCTGCACAGACGCAAACGGGCCCCGGCGTTTCCACCGGGGCCCGTCCATGTTCCGTCAGGAAGCTCGGGGTTAGCGAGCGGCCTGGAACTTCTCAACCGAGGCGGTGACGCGCTCGTTGATCGGCTTGAAGCTGTCCTTGACCGAAGCGGTCATGACTTCAGCAGCCTTGTTCATTTCCGCCACATACAGCTCGATGGCCGACTTGGTGAAGCTGGTCTGCAGCTCGATCATTTCCTGAACCGAACGGGCCTGCGTCAGCGACTGGGCGGCGGCGATGCCGTCTTCCCACGACTTGCGCGAATAGGCGGCGGCCTGCTTGGTCAGCGCCTCGGTGCCCTTCTGGGCAGCGGCGGCCGACTCGACCACGGCGTCCAGGTTCTTCTTGGCCTGAACGCTCAGCTCCGACATGGAGGCCATGGACTTGTCCATGCCTTCACGCACGGCCTGCGCACCGGCGGCCTGGATCTTCTCAGCCTGGGCCTGGGCCTTGGCGGTGGCGGTCTCGACGGTCTTCTTGGTGGTCTCGGCGGTGTCAGCCATGGTCACATCTCCTGGTTCGGTGGCGGCCTGCGCCGCTCTGAAAGGTCCACCCCACGCAAAACTCCGGGGCGTTGATGTGCCATATGGTGCAAGTGCGAAGGGAATGCAAGGAGTTTTTGTGCACCGCACCATTTTGGTCCGACGAGCGCCCGACTTATGGCCATTGCCGTCTCTCAACTTGGCTGGCACCTTTGGTAGATGACGGACAACTGGCTCTCGGAAATCGTCGTCGTAAACGAAAGCTCCGCCGAAGAAGTGCCCGGCGATGTGAGCATCTTCCGCCACGCCGAGGATGCTTGCGCTTGGCTGGAACACTGGTGGGTCGAAGACAAAGAAGGGTTTGCGATCACGGCAGCCGGGCCCCGGATCGAGCTTGGCCTTGGCGCGAAGCAAGACGTCATCATCGCCGGCGTGGAAGACGTGCCGAGTGGTGCCGAGGTGGTGCGAGCTTGGCTGCATAGCCTGGCAAGTGTCATTCTGGCAGAAAGGACACGTAAGGCGAAGAAGGGGAAGTTGAGACTTAGCCCCTCGGAAGCCCATGGTCACTTGCCCACATCCTCCGAGGGATTAATCGCTTACATCTTCATGAAATGATCCGCCGGGCAATCGGATAGTCTGCGTCACACCCTCCCGCCGTGACCGCCGTGCCCTCGCTGTGTCCGCTGTGATGAACCTCTTTCTCAAGTCCCCTCTCCGTTGGGAGAGGGGGTCGGGGGTGAGGGGCTAACCGTCTCCTTCGGCGTGAGCCGTCGCACCGGTCCTGCCACGGCTGTCGCCGACAGACACCACCGCCCCTCATCCGGCGCTCCCGCGCCACCTTCTCCCAACGGGAGAAGGAATGTTGGGTTAAGCGCCTCAGCCATCATAGCCGCCACCCAATTCCCCAACTCTTTCAACGCTCCCACCGTTTCCCGGACCGTTCTCCCCGCCTTGCCTCACCGCCCCCTCACACTGGCCGGTTGAGCACACGGAGGACCCCATGGACCCGCATCACACCGAATACGGCTACTGGCCCGGACACGATCCCGACTACGCCCCCGACCGGGCGTCAATCGACGACGAATGCGCCGGCATTTTCGCCGAGCGCGAGCCCCGGACCCGTTCCGGCCATCACCGCGCCTCCGACGCCACCTGGGCCCGCGCCCGGGCCGACTATCTGGCGGGGGAGTCGGCCTCGGTCGTCTGCGAGCGCTACGGCATGCGCGTCTCGACCCTCCGCAATCGCGCCGCCGAGGAAGGCTGGCGCCGTCAGGACCAGCCCGGGCCCGAACCGGTCGACCTCGAGGCCGAGCTTGAGGCGGGCCTGCCCGACTATGCCGACATGGCCGCCCACGCCCTGATCCGCCTGAACCGCGCCATCCTGAAAGGCCACGCCACCGAAGCCGGCCGCTGGATGCGCCTCCACCGCACCCTGCTGGATATGGCGAGGAAGCCGCCAGCGAAGCCGGTGCCCCAACCGGTGCCAAAGCCCAACCCCCTCATGGACGCCCTCGAAGCCCAGGTCGCCGAAATCCAGGCCATGGCCCGCGCGTTGGCGGGCAAACCCCCGTCATCCTCGGGTTTGACCCGAGGATCGGACCGGGCAGTCGGCGTCCGTCCCGGTACAGGCCCCGCCCCCATGGCCCCCGTCACGGACGACACCGATCCTCGGGTCAAGCCCGAGGATGACGACCGGAACGGGGTCGGGAATTCAGACGGTTCAGACGGTTCAGACCATTCAGACGGTAAATTGCGGGAGGACGCAGCGTCTCCTCCCCATCATCGATGGGGAGGGGGACCACGAAGTGGTGGAGGGGATCTTCACCCCGCGCACAGCCCTCAGCC
>CAXQIE010000001.1:0-48929 GCA_964224415.1 Neptunomonas phycophila | reverse complement strand
CCGCTGCAGGACTGAGGCCGCCCGGCCACAGGTCGTGTGCTAGGGTTCGCTGAACCAGAGGGGGAGGGGACCACCATGCTGGGACTGTTGAAGCTTGTCCGGCGGACGATCGAAGGCTCGGTCGTGTCGATCGTGCTGCTGGCCATTGTCGCCGCCCTGGGCGTCTCCAGCACCGTCAATCTGCTGGTCCGCGAGCCTTCCGCGGCCTCGCTGCTGTTCCTGCTGGTGCTGGCGATTGTGCTGGCCGACCTGATCGGGAAATTCCTGTCGATCCTGTCGACCACCTTCCCGGATCTGATCCCGGCGGTGGATGACGAGGACCTGAAGCGCGCCTCCCTGATCCAGCGCCTGCGCCCCGGCCAGACCGTCGCCTTGCTGTCCGGGGCCTATGCCGCGCGGCTGGTCATGTTCCTCGCCATCTTCGCCCTGCTGGGCGCCAGCTACGCCTGGGCGCCGCTCGCGGTGCAGGAGACCTTGGTCGGCCCGCTGGGCACGACGGAGGCCATCACGGTCTTCATCCGCGAGGGCATCGCCGGGTCGCTCGGCTATTTCCTGTTCTTCCTCGGGCCTGACCACCTTGCGCCCGTTACCCGCGCCATCCTCGACCAGCCGCTGGACCCGGCCACGCCCAGCGGCGACGCCTTCCTCGTCGGCATCCGCATCTATGGCCTGGCCTTCATGTTCTCGATCCTGCGGACTCTCGTCACGCCCATCACCTACTGGCGCGCCCGCCGTCGCGCCCACCGCCTGCCGGCTTCGGCAAAGGGTGAGGCGACGGCCGAGGCCTGAGGGCCTAGCCCTCTATCACACTCCGGATGTAGTCGCGGATGCCTTGGCCGGTGGCGTTGGCGAAAAAGTACTCCTGGAACTTCTCGCCGGCGACGGCGGCCTTCAGCAGGTCTTGGTCGACGGCCTTCAGCGCGCTCAGCATGTCCTTGCAGGTGGCCGCCTTCAGCGCCTTCAGGATGCCGCGGTTGGTGGCCATGATCTGGGCCCGTTCCTTGGGGTAGCCCAGCCCGCGCTCGCCCTCGAACAGCTTGCGATAGCAATCCTGCAGGTTCAGCTCGGCGGCCCAGCCAAAGCCCTTGGCATAGGGCATGGAGATGGCGTTGCCGTCATTGATCTGGCCGAACAGGAAGGCGTCGGTCGGATCGATCACCAGTCCGCAGAACACGCCGGGCATGGCATTGCAGGCCAGCATCGAGCCCATGCCCGTACCACAGCCCGTGACGACAAAGTCTGCCGCGCCCGAGTTCAGCAGGATGCCGGTCAGCAGGCCGTTCATCACATAGGTCAGCGACGCCTTGTCCTCGGCGCCGTACATTCCATAGTGGAAGACCTCATGGCCCAGCGGTTCGGCCACGGCGGTCAGGGCCGAGTGGACGATCTCGCTCTTGGCGGCCTGGCTGTTCTCGATGATCAGGGCGATTTTCATGGTCTTCCTCAGGGTCGCAGGCGGGCAGGGCGAAAGGGGTATGCCGGTGTCCGGCATTCAGGGTCGGCAGTGTCGACGATATGGCAGCAGCGCCATTCCATGGTTTGCATGGAACTATGACACCGGTTACCTATGCCTTCAATCTGCCTGTGACAACCCATCCGAAGGCCTGCCTGCATGACCCCGTCATTTGACCTCTCCGGCCGCACCGCCCTCGTCACCGGCGCCAATACAGGTCTTGGACAGGCCATCGCCGTGGGGCTGGCGGGCGCTGGCGCCGACATTGTTGCCGTGGGCCGCTCGGCACCGACCGAAACGGCGGAAAAGGTGGCGGCCCTGGGCCGCGCCCTGCACGCCATTCCGGCCGACCTGTCGACCACGGCGCCGATCGCCGATGTGGTGGGCAAGGCCCGCGACGCGGTGGGCGACATCGACATTCTGGTCAATAACGCGGGCATCATCCGCAGGGCCGACAGTCTCGACTTTTCTGAAGAGGACTGGGACGCGGTCATGGACACCAATCTGAAGACCGCCTTCTTCCTCAGTCAGGCCATCGCCCGCACCTGGGTGGCCGGCAACCGGGGCGGCAAGATCCTCAACATCTGTTCGATGCTCAGCTTCCAGGGCGGCATCCGCGTGCCGTCCTACACAGCGTCGAAAAGCGGTCTGGCCGGCCTGACCCGTCTGCTGGCCTGCGAATGGGCGTCAAAGGGCATCTACGTCAACGGCATCGCCCCCGGCTATTTCGCCACCAACAACACCGAGGCCCTGCGCGCCGATGAAGGTCGCAATCGCGACATCCTTGGCCGCATACCGGCCGGGCGCTGGGGCGATCCGTCAGACCTTGCCGGGGCCGCCGTCTTTCTGGCCTCGGATGCCTCGGCCTATGTCCATGGCACCATCCTGACCGTCGATGGCGGCTGGATGGCGCGCTAGCGCGCTGCGGCCAACGCGTTCAGCCAGTCCTCCAGCAGGGTATGGCCGTCGCCGTCCGGGTCGGTCGCCCCGTCGGCCGGGTCCGTGGGGTTCGAACCGTGCGCCGTCTCCCAGTCGTCGGGCAGGCCGTCGCCGTCGCTGTCGATCCACGGCAGCCCCGCGTCGATCGGGCCGAGTCCGCCAACCGCGTCCGGGCTGTCGATGATCCGTCCAGACCGGTCCCGGACGCCCGCCACGATCCGGGCATCGATCACATCGCGGGGCAGGGAGGCCCCTGCCGACGACAGCACCCGATCCCGCCACGCATCAGGGTCTTCGGGCGGCGCCCCGGCCCAGTCCGGCCGCGCCGTCAGCCGCGTGCCGGGTCCGCCGTCGTCCTTTACCAGGCTCCACGGATCAGCGGGCTGGGCGCCGTCCATCCGGTTGGCCTCGAACCAGGCCACCGCCAGCGGATCGGAATCCTCAAACGCCCAGCGCCCGGTGGTGTCGGGCCCGGGCAGATAGGTATTGCCGACAAAGGCATAGGTCGAGACGCTGTTCGTATCGGCATTATAGCCCGCCTGTCCGCCGCCCCAGTTGTAGAAGACATTGCCCCGGAACTCGAAATAGGGCCCCTCGGGATCGACTGCGGGCGGACTGTAGTTGCCGGGCCTCGGCATCCGCGCCCTGTGGCTGGCCCATAGATTGCCGATGAAGCTGATCCGTGCGCCGTATCCGCCCCGCACCAGCGACCCATAGCCGTGTTCCCCTTTGGCATGGGCCGAGGCGTTCAGCGATTCGGCGATCACCGAGTTCTGCACGGTGACATCGTAGATGCCGCGCTCGGGCGGGTCATAGCGGCTGCCGACCGACAGGGTCTCGTCCACCGACCATGAGGCCGACACATGGTCCAGAATGATCCGGCGGCCCCGGGTCACCGAGATGGCATCGGCCTCGACCACCTGTTCTGCCGCCAGCCGGGAGCGGATGTGGCGCACGATCACATCGTCGGCCGCGATGATCAGCGGCTGGCCGATCAGGGTAATTCCTCCGCCCGGCGCGGTCTGGCCGGCAATCGTCACCTGTCCCCGCCGGATGACCAGCGGACTCTCCAGCCGGATGACGCCGCCGGTGTCGAACACAATGGTCCGGGGCCCCTCGGCCTCGATCGCCGCACGCAGACTGCCCGGCCCGGAATCGACGGTATGTGTGACCCGCAGCACACGCCCACCGCGTCCGCCGGCGGCATAGCGCCCGGCGCCCTCGGCCCCGGGAAAGGCCAGCACCTGCGCCGGCCTCCCCTGACCGAAGGCCTGTCCGGCGGGACTTATGACGCCGCAGAGGGCGACAACGACAGCCGCACCGAGGCCCGCCGACGGCCAGAGACGGGCGCTGCACAGCGACCGCGACACGGGACTTGCCATTTCGGTGGTCATCGGGTTACGCTCGCCATTGATACCGGTGTCATTCATTGTTGCATCTAGGCATGACACCGGTGTCAAAACAAGGTTCAGGATTGAGCCTCAATAAAAGATAGACCGGAGGTCACCTCCGGCGTCCTGTATGTCCTTGGGAGGAGGCATATGTTGCACATTCAAAAACGGGGCGAGTCCCTGCGTCGTTATCTGTTTGCCGGTGGATCGGGGATGGCGCTTGCGCTGTGTCTCGGCGTCGGTGGTGTCGCCGCACAGGACGCGGGTGAGCCCGAGACCGAGGTCGATGAGATCATCGTCACCGGCTATCGCGGCAGCCTTGCCGCCGCCCTCGACGTCAAGCGCAACGAGGCCGGCATCGTCGATGTCATCCTGGCCGAAGACATCGCCGACTTCCCCGACACCAACCTGGCCGAGGCCATCCAGCGTATTCCGGGCGTCTCGATCGACCGCGACGCCGGTGAGGGCCGCCAGCTGACCGTGCGCGGTCTCAGCTCCGACTTCACCCGCACCCGCATCAACGGCATGGAGGCCCAGGCCACCACCGGCGGAACCGATTCCTCGGGCGGAGCCAACCGCGGTCGCGGCTTTGACTTCAACGTCTTTGCCTCCGAGCTCTTCAATTCGATCAAGGTCCGCAAGACCGCTGCGGCCGAGACGGAAGAGGGCTCTCTGGGCGCCACCATCGACCTGCAGTCGGCCCGCCCGTTCGACTATCGCGGCCAGCGCATGGCGTTCTCGTTGCAGGGTGGGTACAACGACCTGTCCGAAAACTGGAATCCGCGCGCGGCCTTCCTCGTCAGCAGCACCTTCGGCGACCAGGACCAGTTCGGTGCCCTGCTGTCGGTGGCCTACAGCGAGAAGGACTCGTTCGAGGAGGGCTTCAGCTCCGTACGCTGGGCGCCCGCCGTCGGCACCGGCAGCTCGGGTGGCTTCTGCTCGCCGCTGGGCTTCACGCCGCAGAACCCGGGCAACAGCGGCGCGAATGGCTCGAACGCGGCCAACTGCGCGACCGGCCTGCCGCGTCCCGCCAACACGCCCGAGAATGTCGCGGCGTACCAGACCGCCAACCAGGCCAATGTCTTCATCCCGCGCCTGCCGCGCTATGGCCGCCTGACCCACCATCAGGAGCGCCTCGGCCTGACCGGGTCGCTGCAATGGCGTCCGGCGGACTCCACGACCCTCAGCCTCGACGTCCTGTATTCGCAGCTCGACTCGACCCGTCAGGAAGACTTCCTGCAGGCCATGTCCTTCAGCCGTAACGCGGCGGCCGGTGGTCAGACCCAGGTGATCGTCCGTGACGCTGCGGTCGAGAACAACACCCTGGTCTACGGTCTCTTCGACAATGTCGATGTCCGTTCCGAGTCCCGCTACGATCAGCTGGAAACGCAGTTCCTGCAGGTCGGCTTTACCCTGGAGCACGACTTCTCCGACAACGTCCGCGGCCGCTTCTTCGCCGGTCGCGCCGAGTCGAACTACGAGAACCCTTACCAGACCACGGTCACCCTCGATCGCCAGAATACCGACGGCTATTCCTTTGATTTCCGGGGCAATCCCAACACACCGCTGATCAGCTACGGCTTCGACGTGACGGACCCGGCGGCCTGGAGCTGGCTGCCGATCGGATCCAGCGTGCCGCGCTCGGAAATCCGCATCCGTCCGCAGGGCGTCGATACCATCTTCGAGTCCCTGCAGGCCGATCTGGAATTCGACGTCACGCCGTTCGTGACACTGCGGACCGGTGCCAACTGGAAGACCTTCTCGTCGGAGTCCTACGAGTTCCGTCGCACGGACGAGACGGTGGTCCCGGCCCTCCCGGGCGGCGTCACCATGGCCGACATCACCACCCTGCTGACCGGCTTCGGCAGCGGCTTTGCCCCGAACGGTTCGCCGACCGGCTGGGTTATTCCGGACCTGAACGCCCTGGCCAGCCTGTTCAACATCTACTGCAACTGCGACACCGGCGTGCCCGGGGGAGACTTCACCCTCGGCAGCATCACGGTCGGCAATGCCCGGGGCGGCAACCGCTTCCTTGAGGAAGAGGACTTCGCCCTCTACGCCCAGGCGGATTTCGACGCCGACGTGTTCGGTCGTCCGTTCCGCGGCAATGTCGGCTTGCGCCACGTGTGGACCACCCTCTACGCCGAGGGCTACAGCTCGACGGGCGGCGGCACCCTGGTATTCGACACCCATGAGTATCAGGACAGCCTGCCGTCGCTGAACCTGACCTATGAGCCGATCGACGATGTCCTGGTGCGCTTCGGCGCGGCCCGGGTCATGGCCCGGCCCCAGATCAACAACTCCATGTCGGGGGCCAACTATCTGGTGCCGACCACGTCGCTGAACGCGACCGGTCCGAACTACACGGCCACCATCGGCAATGTGGAGCTGGATCCCTTCCGGGCCTCTACCTACGACCTGGCCCTGGAGTGGTATTTCGCACCGGAAAGCCTGATTTCCTTCGCGTATTTCTACAAGGACATCGACACCTACATCCAGGTGATCCGTCAGGATCTGACCTATGCCCAGCTGACCTCGCTGAACCCCTCGGCCTTCGATCCCTCCTTCTGCACGGGCACCTGTTCGTCCACCACCATCTTCGCCCTGACCAGCGCGGTGAATACGGATGGTGGACCGCTGAAGGGCTATGAGATCAGCTTCCAGACCCCGTTCACCTTCCTGCCGGGGCCGTTCTCGAACCTGGGCGTTCAGCTGAACTACACGAACGTCGAATCCGAGATCGACTATTGCACCAATGCCCTGTGCACGACCTTCGTGACCAACGACCTCGCGGCCCTGTCGCCCACGGCCTACAACGGCACCCTCTACTATGAGGATGACCGGTTCTCGGCCCGGGTCTCGGCCTCGTATCGTGACGCCTATCTGCAGAACGTCCCGGGCCGCAACGGCAACGCCCTGGAAGGCAAGATGGAGACGCTGAACATCGACGTCTCGTCGTCGTTCAAGCTGACCGACGATGTCACCGTCACCTTCGAGGGCATCAACCTGACCGACGAGGAAAACCACCAGTGGGTCGGCGACGACGATCGTCAGTCGACCTCGGTCTATCACCACACGGGACGGCAGTTCTTCATCGGCGCGCGCTATTCGTTCTGATCGAGACACCATCCCCAACCGAACGTCCGCTCCTGGACGCGACTTTCAAGGCCGCCGGATCCCTCCGGCGGCCTCTTCTTTTGTTCAGTCCTGAGAGTCCTCGGGGGCCCAGCCGCCGGCCAGCGCCTTGAACAGCTGGATCTGCAGATCCGCGACCTGGGCCTCAGCCTGCGCCAAAGCGGCGTCGGTCTGGGCGAGGGTGCGCTCGGCATCCAGCACGGTGAGGAAGCTGTCGGCCCCGGCGTCGAACCGGGCCCGGGCCAGCCGCGCCGCCTCGGCCGCCGCATCGCGCGACACCGTCAGCGCCTGCCGCCGGTCCAGCGCATGGCCATAGGCCGACAGCGCCGTCTCGGTTTCCTGCAGGGCCACCAGCACCGTCTGGTCAAAGCGGGCCAGCGCCGCCTCTGCCAGCCCGCCTGCCGCCTCAATCCGCGACCGGGCTATGGCGACATTGGGGAAGGACCAGCTGATCAGGGGGCCGACGCTGAACCGCAGCGCGCCGTCGTCGCCCAGTTCGCCCAGGTCCAGGGCCGTCGCCCCGACCGATCCGCCCAGCTGAATGCTGGGATAGAGGCTGGCGGTCGCCACATCGACGCGGGCGCTGGCGGCGGCAAGATTTCGCTCGGCCTGTCGCACATCCGGACGGCGGGTCAGCAGGCCTGCGCCGTCGCCCACCGGGATCGGCTGGCTGAGGCGAGGCTGCGCGGCACAGTCGATGACCGCCTGCGACACCTCGCGCGGGGTCACCCCCGTCAGGGTCGCCAGCCGGAAGACGGCCGCGTCCTTTTGCGCCCGCAAGGGGGGCAGGGCCGCCTGGCTGGAAGCCACGGCCGAGCGGGCGCGTGCTACGTCCAGACCGGTGCCCGAGCCCGCACCCAGCAGCCGCTCGGTCAGTTCCAGGGTCCGCGACTGCAGCTCGATGGTCTGTTCGGCGACGGCGATCTGCACATTGGCGGAACAGATCTCGGTATAGGCCCGCGCGGTCTCAGCCGCGACGCTCACCCGCACGACACCCAGCGCGGCTTCGGCGGCTCCGGCATCGGCCCGCGCGACGGCTATAGTCGAGCCGACCCGTCCGAACAGGTCGATCTCATAGGCAACGTCCAGACCGACGTCCCAGGTCTCGGTCTCGTCCAGCGGCTGGCCACCGGAACCCGGCACCGTGGTCGCCGCCGGCCGGCCATAGCTGCCGGCACCGGTCAGTGTGGTCGACGGCAGGCGTGCGGCCCGTGCTTCCCCCAGCGACGCCCGCACCACACTGAGATTGGCGACGGCGGCCTCCAGCTCATTGTTGTTGCCCAGGGCCTGCAGCACCAGCGCATCCAGCATCGGGTCGTCGTATAGGCGCCACCAGTCGTCGCGAGCCGGGGCGCTGACCGTGCCCTGACCGGTGTCGGCGACAAAGCCGCCGGCGGTCGCTTCAGGCAGGACCTGCGGGGTGCCGACCGGCGCGGTGGCACAGGCCGAGACCGTCAGCCCCAGCGCCAGCGCCGAGGCCGCGACGCGTCCCTTCAGCAGGAAAGACAGGTGGATCATAGGACTTCTCCCTGGGCCGGGCGTGGCGCCGGGGCCGGAGTGGGGCTCTTCTTCCCGCCGGGCAATTTCGACGCCACCCAGCGCATGAAGACGTAGAAGGCCGGGGTGAAGATCAGGCCGAAGAAGGTCACCCCCAGCATCCCCGACACCACTGCCGTGCCCAGCGACTGGCGCATCTCGGCCCCCGGTCCCGTGGCCAGCATCAGCGGCAGCACGCCAAAGATGAAGGCGAACGAGGTCATCAGGATCGGACGCAGGCGGGTCTGCGAGGCGCGCACAGCGGCGTCCCAGCGGTTCAGCCCCTCGTCCTCGGCCTGTTTGGCGAACTCGACGATCAGGATGGCGTTCTTGGCCGCCAGCGCGATCAGGACCACCAGCCCCACCTGCACGAGAATGTTGTTGTCCAGCCCGGCCAGATTGACCCCGACCATGGCGGCCAGAATGCACATCGGCACGATCAGCACGACCGCCAGCGGCAGGGTGAAGGCCTCATATTGCGCGGCCAGCACCAGGAAGACGAACACCACCGCCATGACGAACACCAGCGTCGCGCCGCCCGAGGACTGCTTCTCCTGCAGGGCCAGGCCCGTCCATTCATAGGAGAACCCGGGGGGCAGGGTGGCTTCCGCCAGTGCCTCCATCCGCGCGATGGCCTCACCCGACGACACGCCCGGCGCGGCCTGTCCCTGCAGCTCGGCGGCCGGGAACAGATTGTAGCGCACGATCCGCGACGGGCCGGACTCCTCGCGAAGCGTCGCGATCGATCCGATAGGCACCATGGCCCCCGAGGCCGACCGGGTCTCCAGCGCGGCGATGTCGGCAATGTCATCGCGCGCCGAGGGCTCCGCCTGCGCCGTCACCCGGAAGGTTCGGCCCAGATAGTTGAAGTCATTGACATAGGCCGAGCCGAGATAGACCCCCAAGGTGTTGAACACATCGCCGGGCTGGACACCCATCATCAGCGCCCGGTCACGGTCGACATCGGCGGCGATCCGGGGCGAGCCGGTGTTATAGGTCGAGAACACCTGATTGACGGCCTCGGGTGCCTGACCCGCGGCCCCCATCATGGCAAACGTCGCGCCTTCCAGCGGCACATAGCCGGCGCCGGAGGTGTCCTGCACCATCATCTGGAAGCCATTGCCGTTGCCGAGGCCCTGCACGGCCGGCGGGGCGATGACAAAGATGTTGGCGTCCTGGATGCCCATGGTCGCGCCGGTGATGGCCCCGGCCAGCGAGGCGGCGGCCTGTTCGGCGGTCTTCCGCTCTTCAAAGGCGTCGAGGCGCACAAAGATGGTCGCGGCATTGGACCCGAACGAGAAGCTGGATCCATCCAGACCGGCGAACGACACCACGCCGTCCACGCCCTCGGTATCGCGGATGATCTGCGAGGCGCGCGCCATCACATCCTGCGTCCGGTCCAGCGAGGCCCCCGGCGGCAGTTGCACAACCCCGATCAGGAATCCCTGATCCTGCTCCGGGATGAACCCCGATGGCGTGTTGAACAGGGTGAAGCCCGTGCCCAGCAGCAACAGGGCATAGACCCCGAACACCAGCGCCAGCTTGCGGATCAGCCGCGCCGTCAGGCGGCCATAGCGATCCGACAGCCAATCGAACCCCTCGTTGAACTTGCGACCGGCAGAACCGAGGTAATGCAGGCCCGTGCCCAGTACGCCCGGCTTGCGGGCATGATCATCATGCGCCTTGTGCGGCTTCAGCAACATGGCGGCCATGGCCGGCGACAGCGTCAGCGACACCAGCAGCGACACGACCGAGGCCGTAGTGATGACGATGGCGAACTCGCGATAGAAGATGCCGGGAATGCCGGGCACGAACATGGTCGGGACGAACACCGACACCAGCACCAGACCGATCGAGATCAGGGCGCCCGAGACCTCCTGCATGGAGCGATAGGCGGCTTCCTTCGGCGCCAGACCCTCGCGGATATAGCGTTCGACATTCTCGACCACGACGATGGCGTCATCGACCACGATCCCGACCGCCAGCACCAGGGCGAACAGGCTCAGCGAGTTGATCGAATAGCCCAGCATCAGCTGCACGGCGAAGGTCGCTACCAGCGCCACCGGGATGGCCACGATCGGGATGATCGCCGCCCGCCAGGTCTGCAGGAACACCACGACCACCAGCACCACCAGCAGGATGGCCTCCATCAGGGTGTGCTCAACCGACTCGACCGAGGCCGCGACGAATTCCGTGGGGTTGTAGGGAATGGAGATGTCCATGCCGGGCGGCAGTTCGGCACGGATGGCCTCGACCTCTTCCATGACCCGATCCGCCGTGCCCAGCGCATTGGCGCCCGGCTGCTGGATGATGGCCATGCCGACGCCGCGCTCGCCGTCAAAGAAGCCGCGGATGCCGTAATCCTGGGCGCCCAGCTCCACGCGGGCGACATCGCGAATGCGGGTCACCCGGCCCTCGGCATCGGTCTTGATGACGATGTTCGAGAATTCGTTCGGGTCGGTCAGGCGGCCCTCGACCTGCACCGGCAGCTGGAAGGCCGCGGCATTGGTGTCGAACGGCGGCTGGCCGATAGCCCCGGCGGCGGCCTGCACGTTCTGGGCGCGCAGGGCGGCGACGATGTCCGGCCCGGTCAGGCCGCGCTGGGCCGCCTTGGCCGGGTCGATCCAGACCCGCATCGAATAGTTGCCGCCGCCAAAGATCTGGACCGCGCCGACGCCCTCGATACGCAGCAGCCGGTCGCGCAGCGTCGAGTTCGCATAGTTGCCGACATAGTCATTATCCAGTGACTGGTCCGGGGACGTCAGCCCCAGGATCATCAGAAAGCCGCTCTCCTGCTTGTTCACCGTCACGCCGATCTGGCGCACCTGCTCCGGCAGGCGCGGCTCGGCCAGCGCCACCCGGTTCTGCACCAGCACCTGGGCGGCATCCAGATCCGTGCCCGGGTTGAAGGTCACGGTCACCGCCACCGTCCCGTCCGAGGTCGAGGACGACGAGATGTAGAGCATCCCCTCCACCCCGTTGACCTCCTGCTCGATCGGCGCGGCCACGGTCTCGGCCACCGTCTCGGCCGAGGCCCCCGGATAGGCGGTATTGATGGTGATCGTCGGCGGCGCGATCTCCGGATACTGCGACAGCGGAAGCAGGGGATAGGCGAAGGCCCCCATCAGGGTGATGAAGACCGCGATCACGGCGGCAAAGATCGGCCGGTCGATGAAGAAGCGAGAGATATTCATGGCTGGGCCGGACTTTCCCGCTTAGCGGCGTTGGGGCAGGGCGCCCGCCGGGGTGGCGGTAGCGGCGGGCGGAGCACGGGTCACGGGGGCCTGGGCATCGGTCGGTGTGCGTTCGATCTCGACCACCTTGGGCGTGACCGGCTGACCCGGCCGCGCGCGCAGCTGACCGTTGACGATCACCCGGTCGGTGGGCTCGATCCCCGAGCGGATCACGCGCAGTCCGTCGGACAGCGGTCCCAGTTCGACCGGACGGGCCACGACCGTGTTCTCGGCATCGACCACATAGACGACGCGGCGCGCCTGATCGGTGGCAATGGCGGCGTCGGGCACCAGCAGGGCCTGATAGGGGGCGGCACCGGCGACGCGAGCCTGACCGAACAGGCCGGGCTTCAGGAAGCCGTCGCCGTTCTGCACCACAGCGCGCAGGCGGATGGTGCCCGAGGCCGGATCAATGACGTTGTCCGAGAAGTCGACCGTGCCGCTCCAGCGGAAACCGGTCTCGTCCTGCAGGCGGATGCGGATCGGCGCCGAGGTGCCGTCGCGGGAATCGCGCTGATAGCGCAGCATCACGGCTTCAGAGGCCTCGAAGACAAAGTGGATAGGGCTTGAGGCGACGATGGTGGTCAGCACATCGGCGGCGGACGACCCGCCTCCGACCAGATTGCCGGCGTCGACGCGACGGTCCGAGACGCGACCCGAGATGGGCGCGGTCACGCGGGTGAACTCGACATCCAGCTCCCGACCGCGCACGGCGGCCCGGGCCGAGGCAACGGCGGCCTCGGCGGTCTGGACGGCAGCGCGTTTCTGATCGACCTCGGCCTGGGACACGGCCTGAATTTCCAGAAGGGATTCGGCGCGGGCCAGCTCACTGCGGGCCAGGGCGACCTGCGCTTCGGCCTGAGTGGCCTGAGCGCGGGCCGAGGCGAGCGCCGCCTGCGCCGGGCGGGCATCGAGGGTGAACAGCAGCTGCCCCTTCCTCACATATTGCCCGTCGCGGAAGTGAACCGCCTGGATGTAGCCGCCGACCCGGGCGCGCACGTCCACGCTCTGCGGCGCCTCGAACCGGCCCGTGAATTCGTCCCAGTCGACGACCTGTTCGACCAGCGGGGTTGCGACCGAAACCTCGGGCGCCGGCGGCGGGCCCTGCGCTTCGCTCCGGTCGGTGCATCCATACAGCAGGCTCGTGATCAGCACGGCCACGGCCATGATCTTGAAATGGCGCATCTGCGCAGTCTCCGGCGGCCGGCCAGGCCGGCTGTTTCAGATTGGAAGGCGGCACGGCGCAAACGGGAGGAGGCGCGGTGTCAACGACGGGTGACTTAATGGTGATCCCGGTTCCGCTTGTCAACAGCTGATGACAAAGCCATATAGGCCGTGGGGACATTAACCGGAGACCGGATTGGCCTTTCCTGTATGCGGCCCACGCCCGCGCAACGCTGCCGCCACGCGCGCCTCGATCCTCGAGGCCGCTCAAAATCGTTTTGCGCGCGAGAGTTATGACGATGTCGGCATGCGTGACATCGCCGGGGACGCCGGCGTCGACCCGGCCCTGATCGTCCGCTATTTTGGCTCCAAGGAGGGTCTGTTCCGCGCGGCCCTCGACCACTGCCACGAGGGCTCGACCCTGTTCGACGGGGACCGCGAGACCTTCGCGACCCGAATCGCCCACGAGATCGTCTACGGCACCAAGAGCCCCAAGAAGATGCAGGGCCTGCAGATCATCCTGCGCTCCATGTCTTCCGCTCGCGCCATGGAGGTGGTCCAGCAGCAGTCATGCGAGCAGTTCATGAACCCGCTCACCACATGGATCGGCGGCGATCACGGCGCCGTCAGCGCCCGCATGGCGGCGGCCCTGATGATGGGTATGACGGTCTCAAAGGAAATCACCGGCGGCCTCGACCTCAGCGAGGCAGAATGTCGCTCCCTTGAGCAGAGACTGGCCCGGGTGCTTCAGGATATCATCGACGGCGCTTGAGCCCGACGCCCCTGTCGGTATAAGGGCCGCACACCAGACCTTCCGACCGGATGATCCGCATGGCCACCCCCCAGACCGACAACGCCCACGGTGAGTATGAAAAGGGCACCCAGCCGGTTCACGAACAGCAGGCGACCTATTCCCTGTTCATGAGCCTGTCGAAATGGGGCTCGCTGCACATCGCGGTGCTGATCACCTTCTTCGTACTCTGGCTCCAGCCGGGTGGCAGCTTCGTCTTCGGTTTCTTCGCCGCTGTGGCTCTGGCCGTAATCGGCTTCTTCGCGCTCAAGTCCAAGCCCGCGAAGCACTGACCCCGATACACTGAACACGGGGCCGTTTCCGCGGCCCTTCCGTATAAAACCAGCGCTTTACCCTGGGGGACCAGACAGCCTAGGCTGTCCGTGAACAGTCCACCCCCACGGAGGGATTCGCTTGGCCGTCACTATCGCCGTGACCCGCGAACGCCGAGATGGCGAGACGCGTACTGCCCTGACCCCTGACACGGTCAAGAAGCTGGTCGGCATGGGCGCCGCCGTGGTCGTCGAGACCGGCAGCGGTCTGGGCTCTTCCATTCCCGATACCGCCTATGCCGAGGCCGGGGCCACCGTCGCCCGCGATCTGAAAACCGCCCTCACCGGGGCCGATATCCTGATGAAGGTGCGCGGCCCGACCGCCGCCGAGATCAGCGCACTCAGGCCCGGCACGGTGGTCGTCGCCCTGCTGGATGCCTGGCGCGAGAGGGAGACCGTCACGGCCCTGGCCGGGGCGGGCGTCACGTCCTTTGCCATGGAGTTCGTGCCCCGCATCACCCGGGCCCAGGTGATGGATGCCCTGTCGTCCCAGGCCAACCTCGCCGGATACCGCGCAGTGATCGAAGCGGCTGCCGCCTATGGTCGTGGCTTTCCCATGATGATGACCGCGGCGGGCACGGTTGCGGCGGCCAAGGTGTTCGTCATGGGCGCCGGCGTCGCAGGCCTTCAGGCCATCGCCACCGCCCGCCGTCTCGGCGCGGTGGTCACCGCCACCGACGTCCGACCCGCCGCCAAGGAACAGGTCGAATCGCTCGGCGCCAAATTCGTCGCCGTCGAGGACGAGGAGTTCAAGGCCGCCGAGACCGCCGGTGGTTATGCCAAACAGATGTCGGCCGAATATCAGGCCAAACAAGCCGCCCTGACCGCCAGCCATATCGTCAAGCAGGACGTGGTCATTACCACTGCCCTGATCCCCGGCCGTCCGGCCCCGCGTCTGGTCACCGCCGACCACGTCGCCTCGATGAAGCCGGGCTCGGTGATCGTCGATCTGGCGGTCGACAACGGCGGCAATGTCGAGGGCATCAAGGCCGGCGAGCTGGCCACAACCGCAAACGGCGTCACCCTGGTCGGCTGGACCAATATGGCGGGTCGCATCGCGTCGGACGCCTCCAGCCTCTACGCCCGCAACCTCGTCGCCTTCGTCGACCTGATGCTCAGGGACGGCACGCTGGCCGTCGACCTCGACGACGAAATCCTCAAGGCCGCTGCCGTCACCCACGCCGGGGCCATTGTTCATGAAGGAGTGAAGGGCTGATGGAACACGTCGACCCCACCGTCTTTCGTCTGGCCATCTTCGTGCTGGCCATCTTCGTCGGCTACTATGTGGTCTGGAGCGTCACGCCGGCCCTGCACACGCCGCTGATGGCCGTCACCAATGCCATCTCCAGCGTCATCATCGTCGGGGGCCTGATTGCGGCGGCCGCTGTGTCCGAGGCCTCGGGCATGAACGGCTGGATCGCCAAGGGGGCCGGCGTCGCTGCTGTGACCCTCGCCAGCGTCAACATTTTCGGCGGCTTCATGGTCACCCGCCGCATGCTGGCCATGTACCGCAAGAAGGAACGGCCCGCCGCCCCCCCGAAGCCGGCCGCCTGACGCATGATGCAGCCTGACCCCACCCGCATTGCCGAAGTCGGTGCCTGGATCGCCACCGGGCTGGGCGCAGGCATGTGGATCTGGATGTTCGTCAAGGAACGCGATCCGATCCGCCGCGTCCGCCTGAACGACTGCGGCGTGGTGCTGGTGTTCTCGGCCATCCTGACGCGGGTCGTCATCGACGGTCGCCCGCTGGACCCCTTCGACTGGGCCTTCCTGATCCTCAGCCCCCTGTTCATCGCCGCCGCCCTGTGGCGCCTCGCCCGCACCCAGGGGATGGGGCGGTGACCGGTCCCGGCGTTCAGGAGGGGGCGGCTGCCTTCGAGGGTGCGCCCCTGCTGGATCATGTGCTGACGGTCCTGCGCGACCATCAGGCCGCGGCCCATGCCGTGGGGGCCCAGTTTGTGGGTGTAGTCGGTTCGGTCGCGCGGGGTGAGGCGACTGACGACAGCGATGTCGATGTCGTCTTCGATGTGGTGGGGCAGCTGGACTACTGGCGCTTGGGCGGGCTTCAGCAGGACTTGCAGGACGCCGTTGGCCGCAAGGTCGATCTGGTCGATCGGGCAATGATGATTCCGGAACGATGGGCGTGGATGTCCCGGGACCTTGTATCGCTGTGATGAACCCCGCGATCCGCTTCCTGCTGGACGATATCGTCGCCTACGGCAGCGAGGCCGTCGAAGCTGTCGGCGACCGTGATGCCGGGGCCATCCTCGCGGACCGCCTTCGCGAGCACGCGGTGTTGCGAACAGTCCAGATCGTCGGTGAGGCCGCCGCCCAGATCCTGAAGGCCCGCCCGGAGGGGATCGCAGACCTGGAACTGCGGGACGCCGCCGGTTTCAGAAATGTCCTTGTCGATGGCTACGCAAAGGTCCGTATGGAGCGCGTGGTCGTTATCGTCCGGCAATCATTGCCGCCGCTGATTGCGGGTGCCCGCACCGTTCTGGGGGAAAAAATCGAATGACCGCATCCCTTGCCGCCCTGGCCTATCTGGTCTCCGGTGTGCTGTTCATCCTGTCCCTGCGCGGCCTCTCCAGCCCCGAGACCAGCCGACGGGGCAATACCTTCGGCATGGTCGGCATGGCGCTTGCCATCGCCGTCACCCTGATCACCCTCGGCATCACCGGCGCGCTGGATCCGCTGACGCTCGCCCTGATCGCAGGCGGGGTGATCGTCGGTGGCGGGGCCGGCGCCCTGATCGCCGCGCGGGTCCAGATGACCCAGATGCCCCAGCTGGTCGCCGCCTTCCACAGTCTGGTCGGTCTGGCCGCCTGTGTGGTCGCGGTCGGCGCGGTTTACGCCCCCGTAGCCTTCGGCATCGCCACGCCCGAGGGCGGCATCAAGACCCTGTCGATCATCGAGCTCAGCCTCGGCGTCGCCATCGGCGCCATCACCTTCACCGGCTCGGTGATCGCCTTCGCCAAGCTGAACGGCAATATGAGCGGCGCACCGATCCTGCTGGCCGCCCGCCATCTGATCAACATCGCCCTGGCGCTCGCCCTCGTCCTGCTGATCGGCATCATGGTCGGCTCGGGCGGCACGGCCACCTGGGCCTTCTGGGGCGTGTTCGCGCTCGCCCTGATCCTCGGCGCCACCCTGATCATCCCGATCGGCGGGGCCGACATGCCGGTCGTGGTGTCCATGCTCAACAGCTACTCTGGCTGGGCAGCGGCCGCCCTCGGTTTCACGCTGGAGAACATCGCCCTGATCATCACCGGCGCCCTCGTCGGCAGCTCGGGCGCCATCCTCAGCTACATCATGTGCAAGGGCATGAACCGCAGCTTCATCTCGGTCATCCTCGGCGGCTTCGGTGGCGACAGCGCGGCGGCCGGCGGGGGTGTCGTCGAGACCCGGCCGGTCAAACAGGGCTCGGCCGACGACGCCGCCTTCATCATGAAGAATGCCTCCAAGGTCATCATTGTCCCCGGCTATGGCATGGCCGTCGCCCAGGCCCAGCACGCGCTCCGCGAGATGGCCGACAAGCTCAAGGAGGAGGGGGTCGAGGTCAAATACGCCATCCACCCCGTCGCCGGCCGTATGCCCGGCCACATGAACGTCCTGCTGGCTGAGGCCAATGTGCCCTATGACGAGGTGTTCGAGCTGGAGGACATCAATGCCGAGTTCAGCTCCTGTGATGTCGC
Source organism: Neptunomonas phycophila (assembly GCA_964224415.1). GTDB lineage: Bacteria > Pseudomonadota > Alphaproteobacteria > Caulobacterales > Caulobacteraceae > Brevundimonas. The sequence goes on along the minus strand of CAXQIE010000001.1, from coordinate 31,261 downwards.
CTTCGTCATCGGCGCCAATGACGTCACCAACCCCGCCGCCAAGACCGACCCCCAGTCGCCCATCTACGGCATGCCCATCCTCGACGTCGAAAAGGCCGGCACCGTCCTGTTCATCAAGCGCGGCATGGGCTCGGGCTACGCCGGCGTCGAGAACGAACTCTTCTTCCGCGACAACACCATGATGCTGTTCGCCGACGCCAAGAAGATGGTCGAAGGGATCGTGAAGGGGCTGTGATGCCGCTTGCTCGCCTCTGCGCTGTCGGGCTGGTTCTGGGCATCATCTCGACCTTGCCCGGCTGTCAGCAGATTGGGGCCATGGATATCCGTGGATCCCTCGAGAGCCCCGAAATCCGCGCGAGGGGGATGGGCCTGTTCGGGCCACGTGCCGTGTGTGTCCGATCCCTCGGGGTGTCCGACATGTGGGAGGTGCGTTCGGATATCGGGGAATGCGTCATGTTACGCACAGTCAAATATGGCGAGGTGCCCAAGGGCTTTGTGGAGCGAGAACCCGCCAAACCCCTGGTGGCGGGTGTCACCTATCACGCCTCTGCCAATGGCTCGACCGGGGCTATACCCAATGTTCCCTTTAGGGCGTACGGCGCCTTCATCTTCCAGGAAGGACGCTGGCACCGTCTGGATACCCAGTGACCCGTACCCGTCCGAAACTGATCATTCAGCGAAGCCTGTTCCTTTGCCTTCTGGTAATTGCGCTCGCGGTCTCGGCCTGTACGTACCGCTTCCACATGAAGATCGACGGGCCACTTGAGGCGCCGACCGTGACGCCGCTCAACTCCGGTCTGTTCGCACGCGACGGCGCCTGCCTGCACCAATTTGTCGTCGCGACTGCAGCCGAGCCAGGGGCCCCTGTGTGGGCTGTCAGCAAGGTTGGTGATGCCTGCGTGTTTGTGAACCACGTCACCTACGGCGAGATCCCGGAGGGCTTCGAAGAGACCTCTCCGCCAATGCCCCTTGCCGCAGGTGTGGTCTACGTCATCGGACCCAACCTGCGGGGTCCGTCCTTGGCTGAGGTGGCGTATTTGGACGGCCATTGGCAGCGGCTCGATTGAAGCCTGACCTTGAGCCTCACCGCCGACCAGACCTACGTCCGCTTTGTCTGCTTCGAGATGGTCGAGCGGCAGCGCAACCGGCTGGGCGTGTTTCAGGCCATGGATCTGGCCGAGCAGAGCGAGGTTGCCGAGGAATGGGCGCTCAAGGAGCTGGCCGCCCTTGATCGATGGTTCACCACTCACCTGGCCCGCCCGGACTTCTTCGTGTCCGGGGGTGACCGCTACCGCAACCGTCGGGCCAGGGCGGACAACCAGACCGGCCTCTCCTGGTTCAAGCCCGGGGCCACGGAACACATCCAGCGGATGCACCGGCTCAAGGCCGCGTTGGAAGCCTGCGGCATGCACGTCGAGATCGTCACCACCCGCGACCCCGGCCGCATCATCTGGCAGGATGACCACCAGATCGTCGCCGAGCCCGGACACCGCAGGTTCTGAATCCATGACCCCCGCCGACATCATCGCCCTGCTGGACCTTCAGCCCCATCCCGAAGGCGGGCATTACCGCGAGACCTTTCGCGATCCGCGCACGATCGACGGGCGCTCGGTCGGTACGGCCATCTACTTCCTGCTGACGGCGGGCGAGCGGTCGAAATGGCACCGCGTCGACGCGACCGAGATCTGGCACCACTATGACGGGGCACCCTTGGCGCTCGACATCGACGGCATCGGCCGCCTGATCCTCGGCCCGGACATCGAGGCGGGTCACCAGCCCCAGATCATCGTCCCGACCGGGAAGTGGCAGGCTGCCGAAAGCCTCGGCGGCTGGTCCCTGGTCGGCTGCACTGTCGCCCCCGGATTCGAGTTTGCCGGATTCGAAATGGCGGACGATGATGCCCCGCGAGGGAGGGCCTGACCCATGTCCGGGTTAAAGACACTGCCAACCGATGCGTCGGTTGAAGAGTTCCTCGCCGCCGTGCCCCATGCGGGCAGGCGGGCTGACGGGATCGAGCTGGATATCCTGCTCCGCGCTCGTACCGGGTGCGCCCCGGTCATGTGGGGCCCGTCGATCGTCGGCTATGACCGCTACACCTATGTCAACACGACGAAGAAGCCCGCTGACTGGCCGATCATCGGCTTTTCGCCGAGGAAGGCGAACCTGACGCTCTACATCATGCCGGGCTTCACCGAGCGGCCCGATCTGATGGACGGGCTGGGCAAATACAAGACCAGCGTCTCCTGCCTCTACCTCAACCGGCTGGCCGATGTGGACCGCGAAAAACTGACCGCCCTGATCGACTGGTCGATCGCCACCATGCGCGAACGCTACGGCGTGTCGTAGAGCCTGATCGGTTGAGGTGGAATCGCTTCGCGACTCCGCCGATGCCGTGAATCAGGCTCTCGAGTAACACTGGACCGAAATCTGAGCCCAGTCAGACATGCGTCCAACTGAACCGATTTCGGTCTAGTCGGCGCCCGGCCCGTAATAGGTGTCGAAGAAGGGCTTCATGTGCGTCTCATACCGCTTCCACGCGGCCTTGGACGAGGCATAGAGCGGCTGACGCACCTGGGCAAAGCTGGCGGTGGTCACGGCCCGGTCGGTGGCGTGGAAATCCTTGACCTGATCCTCCCACTCCAGCCCCGCGTGACCCAGAATCCGCCGCATCCAGGTGTCGGGATCGTCGACCAACTGCTCATAGGGCACGGTCAGCAGGGTCTCGGGCGGCAGTACCTTCGTCCAGTGTTCATGTAGCCGGTCCTCGCCCCGGAAATGCCGTCCGATGTCGGTCAGCGAGCGGGTCCAGTCGGCGCCCTTCACGAACCGGGTGCGGAAACACGACCAGGCGATCCCCGCCGGATGCCGCCTTAGCCAGATGAATTTGGCATTCGGCAGGCACTGATGGATCAGGCCCAGAAACCGCGTCTGGTTCAACGTCTTGTCGATCACCTTGCCCTCGGTGCCGAACCGCTCGTCCATCAGGTGTAGATAGGCCCGCCCGATCCGCGTGGCCAAAGTCTCTCCGCCCGGCTGGGCAAAGGCGGCACGCACCGCCTCGGGCGTATAGCCCTGCACCGACATGGCCGCGTGGCGGAACAGATTGACCTCGGCCCCGTCGTGCACCGCCGAATGACTGACCAGTATCTGCTCGACCAAGGTCGTGCCCGACCGCGGCAGACCCAGGATGAAGATCGGCCGGTCGCTGTCGATGTCGCTCTTGGGCAGGCTGCCGATGAAGGCGCGGTCATAGCCCTTCACCACCTGGTCGACGAACAGGTCCGATTGGTCAGCGTTGAAACTGCTGTCCGGCATCTGCAGCTGTCCGGCCTCGTGGAAGGCGGCGAACGCCTTGTCCGTCTGGCCGGTGTCGTCATACGCCTTGCCCAGCGCATACAGCAGCACCACCCGGTTCAGCCGGCGCTCCGGCGCATGTCCGATGCGCGCGGCCAGTGCCTCCATCGCCGGAATGTCGGGATCGTCCGCCGTAAACTTCTTGATGCCGGCCAGCACCGCCCAGGCGTTCTCGGCCCCCAGCGCCACGGTCGGCAGGTCCAGGATCCGGCGCAGATTGGTGATGGCCGCCGCATTGTCCCCGAACTGCACCTGACAGGTGGCCAGAAAATGCAGCGCCGCCGGATCATTGGGTCGCTCGCGCACCAGCGCCTGGGCCTCGCGCAGGGCCTCCTCCGAGCGCCCGTTCTGGCTCAGCAGATTGGCATAGGCCTGACGCGATTCCGGCGTGGGGGCTGCGGCAATGTTCCGCCGGGCGGCGGTCAGCGCAATCGACACCTCGCCCATGGTCGCCGCCAGGCGCGAGACCGACGCCCATTTGGTGCCGATCGGCGGATCGGCCTTGATCGCCCGCGCCAGCTTGTCGGCGGTCGTATCGCGGTCGCGGGCCTTGAAGGCCTCTACCGCCTCATTGATCAGGCGCGCGCCGTCCTGGTTGGCCGTCGTCATACAGGTCTGTCCTCCGTAAGCCGCAGAGGGCTAGCGGCCTGCGGTCCATCCCGCAAGGGATCAGGCGGCCATCGCCGGGATCCAGCTGTCCTGATCGCTGATGCCGGGGGTCCAGCGGGCCTCGTCCCACAGCTGGTCCTCGACGGTATAGGCCGCGGTCGCTGACAGGTTGATCACATCGACGACCTGTTCTTCCTGACGGTCCCAGATCACCGCCAGATCGCTGCACCCGTCCGCGTCGCACGGCACGGTCAGATAGCGGTCGGCCAGGCGGGTCGGGCGGGGGGCAGGAGTCGCTTGGAACATGGGTCTGATCCTTGTTTGGCGGGGCCGGATCGCTCCGGCGCTTGATGACAAGGATAGATTGGCGCACACATACGTCAGAAACGGTCGTATCAATCCGGAGCTCCCATGCGCCACGACAAGGCCGCGATGATTCTGGACCTGGCGCGTCGCATGGCCGCCAGTTCCGAAGGCCTTTCGCTCGACGATATGGCCCGCGATCTGGCCGTCAGCCGCCGCACGGCCGAGCGCATGCGCGATGCGGTGCTGATGACCTTCCCCGCCGCCGAAGAGGTCTCCGACCCGCCGCACAAGCGCTGGCGTATCCGCGGCGGCCTGTCGGCTTTTGAACAGGCCCCCACCGCCGGCGAACTGGTCGAGCTGGCCAAGGCCGCGTCGGGCCTCAGACTGTCGGGCGAACCGGGCCGGGCGGCGGCGCTGGAGGGGCTGGAGCGCAAGATCAAATCGGCCATGCGCGCGACCACCCTCAACCGTCTGGCCCCGGACCTTGAGGCCCTCGTCCGCGCCGAGACCATCGCCGTCCAGGCCGGCCCGCGCCCCACGGCGGACGAGGCTGAGTTGACGCCCATCCGCCACGCCGTGCTGGCCGAGCGGCCGCTGGGCTTTGTCTACAGCCGCCCCGGCGCCCCTTCACGTCGGCGGATCGTCACCCCCTGCGGCCTGATGTTCGGTCGGGCCAACTATCTGGTCGCCGCCGACCGCGAGAGCGGCCGCATCCAGACCTTCCGCCTTGACCGGATGAGCGCCATCACGGTCGAGGAGGGCACCGCCCGCCCGCCCGAGGGATTCGACCTCCAGGCCTTCGCCTCGCGCTCCTTCGGCATCTATCAGGACGAAGTCGAAAACGTGGAGCTGTTGATCACGCCCGAGGGCGCGGACGAGGCGCGCGCCTGGCGCTGGCACCCGACCCAGACCTTCGAGGACCAGCCCGACGGCTCGGTCATCGTGCGCTTTACGGCGTCCGGCATGCGCGAGCTGGCCTGGCATCTGTTCACCTGGGGCCATCAGGTCCGCATCCTCGGCCCCGACCGCCTCAGGATAGCCATGGCCGAGGCACTGGAGGCCGCCCAGCGGGCCCTTGATCCGTCCCAAGCATGACCAAAGCATAAGGTGACGCCGCCAACGGCAACGCTAGGGTGCCGCGCACCGAAGAGAGGGACCCTCATGCGCTCGCTGTCCGCCGCAACGGCTCTGGCCGCCATCCTGACGCTGGGCGCCTGCGCGCCGACCTCGCCGCCCGCCCCGTCCGTGCTGGCCGAGGCCGACATCCCGGGCGCCGATGTATCGGTCACGCGCAACGGCGACCAGTGGACGGTCGACTACACCTTCAGCGAGGACGCCCCCGTCTGGGCCTTCATCCGCTCGTCGCTGCTGATGGAATCGCGCCGGCCCTGGCGCCCGGCCGACTGGACCGTCGTCACCCCCGGCGTGGTGCTGGAGCGCGTCGGCCACCTCGACGTCCTGCGCAGCCTCGACGGCGGTCCCGTGCCGCGCCACGTCCGGCTGCAGATCACGCCCCGGAACCACAATCTCGAGGCCGACTATCCGGTGCTGGCCTTCACCGACGGCTCGGTCGCCCTGTTCTCCGGGGCCTTCGACGTCTTCGCCCTGCCGTCGCTGGAGGTCGCCCGCGACCTGCCGGAGGACCTGAACGGACAGGACATCGCCATCCGCAACGCCCGTATCACCTGGCGGGATCGCAGCGGCCCCGTGCTGGTCCAGGGCGAGCGCCGGCGCGAGGCCGTGACAGAGGACGGCACCCTCTACGTCCTGTTCGGCCAAACCCGCATAAAGGAGGCCGAGCGGATCGTCACCGTCGCCGACCCCCGGCTGCCCGCCTGGATCAGCGCCGCAATTGAGGGCTGGGCGCCGGGCGTCGCGGACTATTACGCGCGCCGTCTCGGCCCCGGCCAGACCGACCGCCCGACCATCATGGCCAGCTGGGGCGGCCCGACGCCGGGCCTTCAGAGCATGGGTGGCAGCGTCCTGCCCGGCCTGATCGTCATGAGCTTCGAGGGCATCGGCAATGCCGAGCGCTCCGACGAATCCGCCGCCTATATCCAGTGGTTCATCGGCCATGAGAGCGCCCACTTCTGGCTGGGCCAGACCGTCCGCTACGAGCGCTCCCGCGACTCCTGGATCACCGAGGGCGGGGCCGACCTCATGGCCGTGCGCGCCACCCAGGCCCTCAACCCCTCATACGACGCGCTCGGCATGCTGCAGGAAGAGGTCGACGACTGCGCCATCCTGGCCGTCCGCCCGATCCAGGGTGCCGCTGCGCTCGGCGATCACCGCGCCTTCTATGCCTGCGGCGCCGTCTTCGCCCTCGTCGCCGAACGCGCCCAGCAGCGCGCCACCGGCGGTGACTGGTTCGACTTCCTCAAGCCCCTGATTGACGCCAATCGCGAGGACGGCGTCCTGACCCGCGCAGAATGGCTGGACCACCTCGACACCGTCTCGGGTGACCCGACGCTGCGCGCCCGCATCGAGACCTTCCTCGACACCGGCACCCCCGACCCCGTCACCGCCCTCGCCGACCTGCTCCACGCCGCCGGTATCCCGCACCGCGTGGAAGAGGGCAGGGTGGTTCTGGCGGAGTGAGGGGTCGCTGCTGGCGAACATGATGTCCGGGCGCTAGTGTTCTGCCTCGATAGGGGGAATCGATGGCCCGGACGCCCGACAAGAACACGCTGTTCTACGGCGACAATCTACGCATCCTGAAGGATCACATTGCCGACGAGACGGTGGACCTGATCTATCTCGACCCGCCGTTCAACTCGAACGCCAACTACAACGTCCTGTTCAAGACGCCAGACGGCGTCCAGTCGCAAAGTCAGATCGAGGCGTTTGAAGACAGCTGGCACTGGAACATGGCGGCCGAGGCCGCCTACCAGGAAGTGCTGACCTCGGGCAACAGCGACGCGGCCAACTTGCTTGCTGCCATGCGGTCTTTCCTAGGGACAAATGACATGATGGCCTATCTGGCCATGATGGCGGCGCGCCTGCTCCAACTGCATCGTGTGCTGAAGCCGACTGGCTCGCTCTATCTCCACTGTGACCCGACCGCGAGCCACTATCTCAAGCTGCTGCTCGACGCGGTGTTCGGGCCAACGCGCTACCGCAATGAGATCATCTGGAAGCGCACGACAACGCATAGCGATAGCAAGACCTGGAGCAAGGTTGCGGACTGCATCTTCTTTTATGCCAAGGGGCCGACGTTCACTTGGAACACTCCAAGAGAGGCGCATTCCGACGAGTATAAGGCCGCCAAGTACAGGCACACGGATGAGGACGGCCGCATTTACCGGCTAGACAATATGCTGAGCCCGAACCCCCGTCCGAACATGATGTATGAATGGCGTGGTTTCCCATCGCCTGCAAAGGGCTGGAGGTACTCGCGCGAAACGATGGCCCGATTGGAAGCGGAAGATCGTATTTGGTATCCCACGTATCGCGACGGTTCGTTAGACACGTCAAAGCGCCCCCAACTCAAACGCTACATTGACGAAATGGCGGGCGGCGTCATGGGGACCATCTGGACCGACGTTCCGCCTATCAACTCCCAAGCCCAAGAACGCCTCGGCTACCCCACCCAGAAGCCCCTCGCCCTGCTCGAACGCATCCTTGCTGCCTCCTCCAATGAGGGCGACCTCGTTCTCGACCCCTTCTGCGGCTGTGGCACTACGGTCCATGCGGCCGAGAAAATGGGCCGTAAATGGATCGGCATCGACGTCACCCATCTCGCGGTCGGCCTGATCCAGCGCCGCCTGCGCGATGCCTTCCCGCTGTCGGAATTCCAGGTGCTTGGCACCCCAAAGGATGTGGGCGCCGCCCGCGCGCTGGCCGAGGCCGACAAGCATCAGTTCGAACTCTGGGCGCTGTCGATGATCGACAACGCTCAACCTTACAAAGGCGGTCGCAAGGGCGCGGACCGAGGCATCGACGGCTTTGTCTGGTTCCAAGTCCCGTCCACCGACGGTGCGGGATCGAAGACCATCACCGGTAAGGCCATAGTCTCCATCAAGGGCGGCGGCGTGACAGACAGTCATGTCAAGGATCTGATCACCACCATCGACCACGAAGGCGCCCAGATGGGCCTGTTCGTGACCCTGTTGCCGCCGACCAAGCCCATGGTCGCCCGCGCCGCCGCTGCTGGTTTCTACGAGGCCGGTGGCCGCACCTATCCCAAGGTGCAGATTCTGACCATCGAAGAACTCTTCGAAGGCAAACGCCCGCAAATGCCGTGGCTTGACCCCAGCGTGTTCAAGAAGGCCAAACGGGAAGCGGGCCCCGACAAGCAAGGCACCCTGCTTTAGATTCTCCCGACCGTTTCTGACGCACCCCCGTGCCAGCCTCCCCGGCATGACACAGACTGCTCCTTCTCCCTCCGCCCCCGACGACGTCTGGAGCGTCGCGCGTGAGGCCTATCTGGCGGGGTCGACCGCCGCCATGGTCTGTCGCGAGCTGGCGCTGTCGCCGTCCACCTTCTGGCAGCGCGCCGCGCGTGAGGGGTGGCTGCGCCGTGACCATCCCCGCCGGGCTGCGCCCCTGCCGCCGCCCGCGCCGGTCGATCTGGATCAGCCCGTCGACGATCTGTGGACCGCGCTCGACAAGGTCTGGCACCGCATCTGCGCCGCGCTGGATGCCGGGGATGCCGCCGGCGCCGCGCGCTGGACGCGGGTCCATGCCCAGCTGAAGGCCACGGCGGACGCCGAGGCCCGCGCCCGGGCCACCGAACGCCGGCGCGCGGCCCATGAGCAAAGCCGCGATGCCCTGCGCGAAAGCGAAGCCATCCTGCGCGCTGCCGAAGCCCATCTGGCCGCGCACCAGGCCCGGCAGGCCGCCCCGAAAGTGGAGAAAGTGGAGTCTGTTTTGCGGGACTCTACTCCACCTCCGGTGCCGCAACCCGCTCCACCCCTCAACCGCGCCCAGCGCCGCAGGATGCAGAAGCGGGGAGGGCCTTGATCTCCGTGTCAGGCCTCAAACGGATAGGGGCTGACCGACTTGGTCCAGTCATCGACCGCCAGCGGCCGGTCCAGCGGCGGGGCGGCGCGTTCGGCACAGGGGTGGCGCAGGCACAGCCGGCACGCCGGGCCGATCGGCGTGACCTCGGGCGCGGTCAGGTCCAGCCCCCGGGCATAGGTCAGCCGGTGCGCATGCTTCAGCTCGCACCCCAGACCGATGGCCAGGTCCTGTCCTTCGGTGAAGGCATCGTGCCCCTGCCGGTCGACCGTGCGCGCCAGGGTGAACCAGCGCCCGCCCTCAGGCGTCTCGATGATCTGGGTGACGATCCGCCCGGGCGTGCGAAAGGCCGAATGCAGACGCCAGCGCGGGCACGCCCCGCCAAAGCGCGAGAAGGGAAAGGCGCCCGAGGCATAGCGTTTGGAGATATTGCCCGCCTGATCGACCCGCATGAGGAAGAAGGGCACCCCCCGCGCCGTGGGCCGCGACAGGGTGGTCAGCCGGTGGGCCGCCTGTTCAAACGACACGCCGAACCGCGCCGTCAGCCGCCCGATGTCATAGCCGGTCTCCTCGGCCGTCGCCTGGAACGGGCCGTAGGGCATCAGGGTCGCGGCCGCGAGCGTATTGGTCAGCGACACCTTCAACAACCGCCGGGTCGCCTCGTCCGGCGGACGGGCCGCCCCGGTCATCGCTTCCAGCTCGGCCCCGTGCTCGCTCAAGACCAGCTGATAGGCGACGGCAAAGGCGCGCGACGACGGCCCCAGCGTCTCCGACAGCAGCAGCCGCCGCCGGTGTGGATCGAACCGGCGGGTCCACTCGACCATCACCTCGGCCGGCATGACCCGGACGGTCAGGTGATGCCGCGCCGCCAGCCGGGCGCGCGCCGCCGCCTCAAAGCTGTCGTGCACCCCGCCCGCCGGGTCGAACAAGGCGGCATGAAGCGCCTCGCCCAGCGTATCCAGCTCGGCGAAATGGTTGTTGCGGGACTGCACATGGTCCCGCACCCAGTCGGACGGAGTGCCCGTCTCGATCCCGCCGTGCTCGGCCTCGATCCGCGCGCGACCGCGCTGTTCGGCCAGCGAGCGGTACAGGCGGATCAGCGCCTCGGCCGCCCCCGGCAGGTCCTCGCCCAGCTGCAGTATCTCGTGGCGCGGCACACTGATGCCGGCGAACAGGGGGTCGGCGAACACCTCGGCCAGCTCGGCCTCGCCCACCCCGCCCTGGTTCAGGGCACGCAGATCGACGTCATAGGTCTCCGCCAGCCGCAGCAGCAGCTGCGCCGTCACCGGCCGCTGGTTCCGCTCTATGTGATTGAGATAGCTGGGGGAAACCCCCAGATCGGCGGCCATGGCCGTCTGCGTCAGGTCCAGCTCGCGCCGCAGCCGCTTGAGGCGTCCCCCCAGAAACAGCTTGCGATCCGGCGCCTGATCCATTGCCGCAGTCTGTCACATTGTGACGGCCTTGCAAGTGTCATGATGTGACTAACTGTCAGGATTGCGACGGGCCAGCGTGTATCAATCATGACCTTCGCGTGTTTCCTTCCTCGCAACCGGTGGCCATCGCCGCCTGCATTCGAGACGAGGGATACCCATGACCACTTTCGCTGACCTGGTGCCGTCGCCCAAGGGCCGCTTCGACGGGATCGAGCGCCCGTACACGCCCGAGGACGTCCTGCGCCTGCGCGGCTCGGTGCCGATCACCCACACCCTGGCCGAGCGCGGCGCCAACCGCCTGTGGGAGCTTCTGCACAGCGAGCCCTACATCAACGCCCTTGGCGCCGTGACCGGCAACCAGGCCATGCAGATGGTCCGTGCGGGCTTGAAGGCCATCTATCTGTCCGGCTGGCAGGTTGCCGCCGACGCCAACACCGCCGGCGCCATGTACCCGGACCAGTCGCTTTATCCCGCCAATGCCGCGCCGGAACTCTGCCGCCGAATCAACCGCACCCTGCAGCGCGCCGACCAGATCGAGCACGCCGAGGGCGGCGCCAAACGCGACTGGTTCGCCCCGATCGTCGCCGACGCCGAGGCCGGCTTCGGCGGGCCGCTGAACAGCTTCGAGATCATGAAGGCCTTCATCGAGGCCGGCGCCGCCGGCGTCCACTTCGAGGACCAGCTGGCCAGTGAGAAGAAGTGCGGCCACCTAGGCGGCAAGGTGCTGATCCCGACCCAGGCGCATGAGCGAAATCTGGTCGCCGCCCGTCTGGCCGCCGACGTCATGGGCACGCCCACGATCACCGTCGCCCGCACCGACGCCGAGTCGGCCCAGCTGATCACCTCGGACGTCGACGAACGCGACCATCCCTTCATCAACCGCGAGGATCGCACGCCCGAGGGCTTCTTCCGCCTCAAGCCCGGCACCGGCCTCGACCACTGCATCGCGCGCGGCCTCAACTACGCTAAATACGCCGACCTGCTGTGGTGGGAGACCTCCCACCCCGACCTCGATGATGCGCGGAAGTTCGCCGAGGCCATCCAGAAAGAGCACCCCGGCAAGCTGATGGCCTACAACTGCTCGCCCTCGTTCAACTGGGAGGCCAAGCTGGACAAGGCGACGATCGCGAAGTTCCAGCGCGAGCTGGGCGCCATGGGCTACAAGTTCCAGTTCGTGACCCTGGCCGGCTTCCACAGCCTCAACAACGGCATGTTCGAGCTGGCCTCGGGCTACCGCGACCGCGGCATGGCGGCCTATTCCGAGCTGCAGCAGCGCGAGTTCGCCAACGAAGCCACCGGCTACACCGCCACCCGCCACCAGCGCGAGGTCGGCACCGGCTATTTCGACCAGGTCGCCACCGTCATCTCGAACGGCCAGTCCTCGACCACGGCGCTCAAGGACTCGACCGAAACCGCCCAGTTCGTCGCCGCCGAATAAGGAAGGACCCCACCATGGAACCGATCAGATCGACCGACGGCATCATCGACTTTTGCCTCGCCCCGCTCAGCCTCGACACGGGTTCAGAGTCGGAGCGCGAGGTCCGCCGCCGTATGACCCACGTCATCCGCACGCTTCAGGCCAAACTGGCCGCGCCCGTCGCCGTCGACTTCTCCAACATGCCCTCGCAGGTCATCAACGAAGCCGCCCACGGGTATGAGTGAGGCCGTCATCCTCGGGCTTGACCCGAGGATCGGTGTCGCCCGCAACGGGTAAAGGTCTGCCCGGACCGATCCTCCGATCAAGTCGGAGGATGACGCCGAGGGGATTGGGGGCGGACGCCTAGCTGAAGGCGAACAGCAGGCGGCCCTCGCCCATGCGCTCACGCAGGGCCGGAAGGTCGGCGTGGGCGACCGAGAAGCACCCGTACGACCGGCCCAGCTTGCCTTCGCGCTCCAGGAATTCCGGATTGGCATAGTCGGCGCCGTGCACGATGATGGCCCGTTCGCGCGCCTTGTCGTTCGAATACTCCAGGCCGTCCAGCAGCACATTCGGCCCCTGCTGCGGACCCCAGTTCGCACCGGCCGTCACATAGGACCCGACCGAGGACATGAAGCTCTCGGGGGTGTTCGAGAAGGTACGCGGCACGCCCGTGTGCTCGGGATCCGACCCCCGACCGTGGCTGGTGCGCAGGGCCGTGACCGTCCCGGCCAGCAGGTCAACTTCAAACAGGCGCGGCAGGGACGAATGCACCTTGAAGTCCACCAGATACATGCGGTCCCGTTGTGGGATGCGACGGTGGTGGATGTCCAGCGCCGCCATGGCCCGGTCCATCACTTCCTTGCGGACCATGCCCTTGGGATCGAGCGGCGCGGGGTCACCGGCCAGAATCACAGGCTCGACGGCCGGGGTCGGAACCGGTTGCGGCATGACCAGCGGCGTGGCCAGGTCGACCGTGCTGGCGGTAGCAGACGAACATCCGGCCATCAGCGCAGAGCCGCCCAGAATCAGTCCTCGTCTCGATATCCGCATATGACGCCCTGTTTGCGGTTCAACGATCATGACAGGTTGTTTCAAATCCGCACGGCCATATCAACCTGAGCCTTGGCGAAACCTGACATCGGCCTATGGTGCAAGCCTCATACCGGGGAGGGTAAAATGCGTTCGATCCTGACGGCCCTTGGCCTGTTTCTGCTCTCGGCAGTCCCGAGCTTCGCACAGCAAGGGGCGGTCCCCACTGGCCTTTCTCCTGATGGGGGAACGACGTTCCTGCAGGTCGGACGTCTGCTGGCTGACCCCGGAACCGGCAGAATTCTCACAGATAAAACTGTTGTGATCAGCGGCGGCCGGGTGGTCGAAATCCGCGACGGCTTCGACGGGGAGGGTCGCGTCATCGATCTTCGCGACGCCTTTGTCCTGCCCGGCCTGATCGACAGCCACGTCCACCTGACCAGCCAGCAGAGCCCGACCGGACGTCTGGACGCCGTCACCCTGTCGACCTCGGACCGGGCCATGATCGGGGTGCGCCACGCCCGGCTGACCCTGATGGCCGGCTTCACCACCGTCGCCGATCTGGGCGGAGCCAATGAAGCGGTCTTCGCCCTGCGCGATGCGATCCGGCGTGGCGATGTGGTCGGCCCGCGCATCATCGCCGCCGGGTCGTCGGTCTCGGTCCACGGCGGCCACGGCGACGCCAATGGCTATCGCGACGAGGTCCTGCACGTCCTGTCGTCGCCCAGTATTTGCTCGGGCGTCGACGACTGCATGCGGGCCGTCCGCGAACAGGTCCGCGCGGGCGCCGACGTCATCAAGATCACCGCGACCGGCGGCGTTCTCTCGAACACCGCGGCCGGTCTGGGCCAGCAGTTCACCGAAGCCGAACTGGCCGCCATCGTCGAGGCTGCCCACCGCATGGGCCGCCGCGTCACCGCCCACGCCCACGGAGCCGATGGCATCAATGCCTTCCTGCGCGCCGGTGGCGACTCGATCGAGCACGGCACCTACCTCGACGACGAGTCGATCCGCCTGATGCGTGACAGCGGCGCCTGGCTGGTGCCGACCCTGATGGCCGGGGATTATGTGGCCCGCGTCGCGTCGGGGCCGGACAACTTCTTCACCCCGGCCCAGACGGAAAAGGCCCTGCAAGCCGGTCCCCTGATGCTCGACATGGCCGGTCGCGCCCACCGGGGTGGCGTGCGGATCGCCTTCGGCACCGACTCAGGCGTCTCGGCCCACGGCGACAATGCCCAGGAGTTCGCCCTGCTGGTGCGCGCCGGCCTGACCCCGCTGGAAGCCATCCAGACCGCCACCGTCAACGCCGCCGAACACCTCGGCATCGCCGATCAGGCGGGTCGCATCGCCCCCGGCATGCCCGCCGACCTGATCGCCGTGCGCGGCGACCCGCTCGCCGACGTCACCGTCCTCGAACACGTTACCTTCGTCATGAAGGGCGGGGTGGTTTACCGGGACGACCGCTGATGAGGCTGCCTGCCCTGGCGATGCTGGCCATCGGCATCGCCCTCGCCCTTTCGTCCTGCATCTTCGAGGCTTTCGGCTTCGCCCACGATCAGAAGCTGGTCGGGCCCTACCACCTCGTCGGGGTGGACGCTCCTGAAGAGATGACTCTGTGTGTCCGGCATACGGAGGGCTGCACGGGTGTCGGCATTGAGGCGACTGTCATGGCAGCGGGCTATGACAGCCGCTTCATCGTGGTGCTCCGCAAGCCAGCTGATCGGTTTGGACAGACCTTGGGCACGCCGGACGAATACTGGGTCATCCAACGGGACCTCGCGGCCGAGGCGCGGGGCGAGGGCGAGGACGCCATGGGGCCCTACACCGCCAACGAGTATGCTGGTCTGGCAGAGCAGAATGCCTTTCCTGAGTTCACGATCGCCTTCGACGATCTGCGTTGATCAGCCGCCGCAGGCCCGGGCCAGCAGGGCATCCAGCGCCCCCGCGTCCTCGAAGCGGGCGCGCACGGGCCAGGCGCTGACCCGCGCGCGCCATTCGGGGGGCAGGCGCACCCAGTCCTTCTCGGTGGTCACCAGACCGGCGTTGAACACCGCCGCCCGCTCAGCCAGGGCCTGAAGCTCGCCTTCGGAATAGGCGGCGTGGTCGGCGAAGGGAGCAAACTCGACCAGTTCGCACCCGGCGGCCTTCAGCGACCGCTCGACCTTCCACGGCTTGGCGATGCCGGCAAAGCCCATCTGCGGCCCGGCGGGGGGAGGGGCTGCGGGCTCCAGTCGCGCAATCAGCACCGGCAGGGCGCCGAAGGTCGCCACCAGTTCCGGATCGGGCACCTCGAGGTCGGCCGGCATCAGGATGACGACGGCGTCGGCCCGGGCCAGCCCCGTCGCCAGCGGCTCGCGCATGGGACCGGACGGAAACACCGCCCCGTCGCCGAAGGGCCATTCGTCATCGCGCGTCTCGCCATCGACGATGATCAGGCTGAGGGTCTTGGTCAGCAAGGGGTTCTGGTGGGCGTCGTCCAGCACCAGCGCCTCGGCTCCGCCTGCCACAGCCGCATCGGCCCCCGCCGCCCGGTCGCGCGCGATCCAGGCGGGCGCCACCCGGGCCAGCATCAGCGGCTCGTCGCCCACATCTTCGGCTGTGTGCGCGGCAGGATCGACCTGAACCGGGCCTTCCAGCTTTCCGCCATAGCCGCGCGACAGGGCGTGGGCGGCCACCCCCCGCGCCTTCAGCCGCTCCAGAAGGGCCAGCGCCACCGGCGTCTTGCCCGATCCGCCGACTGTCAGATTGCCGATCGAGATCACCGGCACGCCCGGGTCGTGCGGCACGGTCCGCGCCATCCGCCGCGCGGTCGCCGCCGCCCAGATCCACGAGACCGGCCTCAGCAACAGCCGCGGCAGCACGCCGTATTTGCGGTCGCGGCGGTACCACCAGCGGGGCGTCGAAAGCTTCATCAGCGACCTCCGGCGGGAGGCAAAAGAGGCGCCATCGCCTGCCACAGCACTTCAAGCCCTCCGTCAGCGCCGGCCGCGGCCTGCTCGGCCTGACGGCCCAGCACGCGGGCCTGCGCCGGGTTGGCCAACAGTTCGGCGACGCGGGGCGCGAGGCGCGACAGGTCGGTGAGAATCTTCAGCCCCCCGGCCTCGGCCATGGCTCCGGCGATGCTCCAATTGCTCATGTCCGGCCCGGTCAGGGTCGGCCGGGCCAGTCGCGCGGGCTCCAGTGGATTGTGGCCACCGACGGGCGCGCGGCCGATCAGCGGGCCAAAGGCCCCGCCCAGCACCACCACCTCGGCCAGCCTCAGGAACAGGCCCATCTCGTTGAGGGTGTCGGCCAGATAGACCCGGGTGTCGGGGCCGGGCGTCTCGCCCCGCGACCGCACCGCGACCGTCAGGCCCAGCGCCGCCATGTCCGCCTCGATCGTGCCCGAGCGCTCGGGATGGCGCGGCACAACGATCAGGAAGGGCAGGGGATCGAGGGTCAGCAGCCTCTGGACCAGCGCCGCCTCCTCGCCCTCATGGGTGCTGGCCAGCACCACCACCGGCCGGTCGCCGATGGCCCCGCTCAGCCGGTCGAACTCCTTGCGATCAAAGGGCAGAGGCGCCCCGACCAGCTTCAGATTGACCCGCCCGTCGTCCCGACCGCCCAGCGCGCGGATACGCCCGGCCGACGCCTCGTCCTGCGGCAGGATGCAGGCGAAGGCCTCCAGCAGCGCCCGCGCCGCCGCCGGACGTTTCCGCCAGCCCTCCGCGCTGTGCTCGGTGATCCGCGCGCTGGCCAGCATCAGGGGTATGCCCCGCGCCTCCGCCTCAAGGATCAGGTTCGGCCACAGCTCGCTCTCGACGAGCAGGCCCAGCGACGGCCGCCAGTGGTCGAGAAAGTCGCTGACCGCCCCCGGGGCATCGACCGGTGCATACTGGTGGATCACCCCGTCGGGCAAGCGCTGGGCCATCATCCGGGCCGAGGTCAGGGTGCCGGTGGTCACCAGTACCGAGAGGTCCGGTCGCCGCTCGGCCAGCAGGGCAATGACCGGCAACAGCGACAGGCTCTCGCCGACGCTGATGGCATGCATCCAGACCAGTGCTCCGGCGGGTCGCGCGACCCCGGGATGACCCAGCCGCTCATTGATGCGGGCGGGGTCTTCCTTGCCCTTGCGGGCCCGGTAGGCCAGCACACGGGGAGCCAGCGGCTCCAGCACCCGGGTCGCCAGCCGATAGGTGCCCAGCAGCAGGCTCACGCCGGGTCCCTGCTCAAACCCGTCAGCCGGTCGGCACGCGCCTCGACCGCGTTCAGCCGGTCGGTCCACTCGGCGGTGACCGCGTCCATGTCGCCGTCCTCGGGCCAGTCCACCCGGTCCCAGACCACCGCCCCCTTGCCGAACGGCAGGGGCAGGACGGCACGGTCCCAGCTGTTCAGCCGGATGGCCGGATTGCAGGACACCCCGATCAACAGCACGGGTACCCCCGACATGCGGGCCAGGGTCGGCAGGCCGGGTGCCATGACATTGGCCGGTCCGCGCGGACCATCGGGCGTGATCGCCAGTCCGCCCTCCTTCAGCTGGCGCAGGCCGTCGCGCAGCGCCTGGGTGCCGCCCTTGGCCTCCTGGCGTTTGTCCTTGTTGGCCGAGGACCCGCGGATGGCGGGAAAGCCCAGCCGCGCCATGGCCCGGGCCAGAAACTGTCCGTCGGGCGACAGCGAGATCAACCCCTTGGTCGGCTGGGCGCGTCCGTGCGGCCAGCTGGCGGGCGCCAGCCCCAGCCGCGAATGCCAGAACACCACCAGCACCCCGCCGCCCTGGTCCCAGACCTCCTCCGCGACGCCCTCATTCTCGCGCTGCCAGCGCAGGGTCGCGTAGCAGAAGGCCATCCACTGCGAGAGCAGCCAGGCGACTGTTTTCTGGATCACGGGATTGCGCAGCGGCCTCATGCCGGCACCCCGGCGGGTTGTCCGTCCAGCGCCTGACTGCGGGCCAGCCGCGCATAGAGGCCCTTTTGCGCCACCAGATCGGCGTGGCGGCCCTGTTCCAGCACCCGCCCGGCCGAGATCACATAGATGCGGTCGGCGTTCTGCACCGTCGACAGCCGGTGGGCGATCATCAGGGTAGCGCGGCCTTCCATCAGCCGCTCCAGCGCCGCCTGCACCAGCGCCTCGCTCTCGGTGTCCAGCGCGCTGGTCGCCTCATCCAGAAGCAGGATCGGCGCATCCTTGAGGAATGCCCGGGCGATCGCCACCCGCTGGCGCTGACCGCCCGACAGGCGCAGGCCCGCTTCGCCCGCCCGGGTCTGATAGCCGTCGGGCAGGGCGGTGATGAACTCATGGGCCGCCGCGGCCCGGGCGGCATCCTCGATCTGGGCCTGCGTCGCGCCCGGTCGGCCATAGGCGATATTGGCCGCAAGCGTATCGTCGAACAGGAAGGGCTCCTGCGTCACCAGCGCAATCCGGTCGCGCAGGTCGGCCAGCCGGATCTCGCGGATGTCCCGGCCATTGATGGTCACCTTGCCCGCCGTCACGTCATAGAAGCGCGGCAGCAGGCTCAGGATCGTGCTCTTGCCGCCGCCGGACGGGCCGACCAGCGCCACTGTCTCGCCCGGCCGCACGACCAGCTCGATGTCGGACAGGGTCGGGGCGCTGTTCTCGCCCAGCGGGCCATAGGCGAACGACACCCCCTCCAGCGCGACCGTCACCGGGCCGTGCGGCAGGGGCCGGGCATCCGGTGCCTCGCGGATCTCGGGCTGGATATCCAGCGCCCCGAACAGCCGGTCGGCGGCCGTCAGCCCTTCGGACATCACTGTCTGCAGATTGGTCACCTGACGCAGCGACTGCCCCGCCGCCATCAGCAGGCCGATATAGGCGGCAAAGGCCCCGACCGTCATCGCCCCGTCGCGCGCCTGCCAGCCGGCATAGGCCATGACGGCGGCGACCACGATCATGGCCACCAGGTTCGACATCGGCCCGGCAAAGGCGCGGGCATCGGCGCTCTTGATCACATGGCGCTGGCGCCGGCCGACGACCTCGCCCACGCGGGCCTGTTCGGCCTCCTCGCGGTTCTCGATCTTGATCAGCCGTACCCCGTCCAGATTCTCCATCAGGGCGGTCGACAGATTGCCGGTCTCGACCATGGCCCCGGTCGTCGCCTTCTTCATCCGCTTGCCGAACCGGCGGATCACCAGGGCGATCAACGGCGCCCCCAGCAGCACAATCAGCGTCAGCCGCCAGTCGCTCCAGGCCATATAGGCGATCACGGCGATCAGCGTCAGCGCATGCTGGGTATAGTTGACCATGCCGTTGGTGAAGGCTTCCCGCACCAGATTGGCATCGAACAGCACCGAGGAGACAAAGCCGCCCGAGTGCTGCGCCCGCAGCCGCGCCAGATCGGCCCGGATCATGGCCCCGAACAGCTTGATCTGGATGTCGCCGACGATGCCGTGGCCCAGCCGGTTGACCAGCGCCGCCTGTCCCAGCGCCGCCATCGTCCAGATCAGGCCAGCGCCGATGATGATCAGGGGGATCCACACCAGCGCCCGCCCGGGTGGCACGGCGATCACACCCCAGATGGTCACCGCCTCCCCCAGGAACAGGCCGTCGATGGCCGGCTCCAGCAGCTGCAGGACGGTCGCCGCCATGATCCCGACCACCGCCGCACACAGCATCGACAGCCCCAGCGCCACCTTGTGCCGGGACAGATAGTCACGCCAGATCCGGCCCAGCAGCGGGCGGGCAGGCTCTTTTCGGTCGGCGGCGGTGGCGGACGTCGTCATCGGTCTGAGGTCGGACGGGTCGGGGGCGAAGTCAAGCGACATGGACCCCATCCGTCCACGCCTCGACCCTCGGATGAGCGACATGCGTCGGATGGCAGGTCGGGTAAGGCCGCCTACATCCGCTCGCCCGGCAGGATGCTGGCCTGTCTCACCCAGTCGGCGAGAGGGGTATCGTCGATCGCCTCGTCCTCATGGATGTGGAAATAGCGGACGTCCTTCTGTTTCGACGCGACGGGGGGGACGGGGTCCAGCGAGGCGCCACGGAAGAAGGTGACCTTGAGATAGCGATCAAAGGCGTGGAAGGCCATGAACCAGGTTCCCTCCTCGACGCCGTAAAGGGGGGTGTTCCACTTCACGGCCTTGCTGACGCCGGGAACGGTGCGTTCGACGAGGGCGTCAAGCTGGCGAGCGACGGCGCCCTTCCAGCCCGGTGCGGCTGCGATCCAGGCCTGCACAGGCGCGTCGCCAAAGCCCTTGGCAATCTGCGGATTTCCGCCCGAGAGAAGGACAGGCTTCTTCATGATGCGGCTCCACTACGCCACCGCGCCGCGTGCGGCAGCACAAACATATACAGCCCGCTGAACATCAGCAGGAACAGAGGCGGCAGCGGCAGGTAGTTGAGCCACTGAGGCGGTGTTCCCAATGCCCCGGCCGCAAAATTAGCAATGACGGTCAGTGTAAATATGATGGACAGCCATCGGTGAGACTGACGAACTTTGTTGCTCAAGGTCAACTTACCCTCCTTCTGATGTGGCTTGCTCTGCGGGCGGTGATCAGTTGTCGCGCCCCAGAACCTCTTCCATCTTGATGAGGAACTGTATCCAACCCGCCTTCGCGCCACCGGTGGCCTGCTTCTGATCTGGCCGGAAGCCCGACTGCTCTACTCGCAAGTGCGTTCCCGCATCCGTCGGCGTGAGGGTGAAGGTGACCACGCTATTGAGATTGTAGGCGGGGTCGGCGTGCGCAAAGCCCCATGTGTAGGACAGGGTCCGGTTCGGCTCTATCAGCAGGACTTCGCAATCCAGCACACCACCCCAATCTCCGCTCAGATGAAATCTGTGACCCACGACCGGGCTGAAGTCGTTCTTCATCAGCCACGCCTCGATCAGGTGAGGCTGGGTCAGGGCACGCCACAGCTTCTCGGGCGGATGGGGGAAGTCGCGCTCGATGACGACGGAGCGGGTTTCGGCGGGGGCGTCGGTCATTGGTCCATCCTGTTGAGCAGGTCTTCGAGCCCGTCGAAGCGCCACTCCCAGAAGGCGGTCATTTCGCGGGTCCAGTCGGTCAGGGGGGCGAGGGCGGCGAGTTGGGCGCTGTAGTGGGTCTGGCGGCCATCGGGACGGTCCCGCACCAGACCTGCGTGTTTCAGAACGCCGAGATGCTTGGATACGGCCGGCTGGGACACGCCGGCCCGGGCCGTCAGGGCGCCGACCGTCTGTTCCCCTTCCCGGCACAGCCGTTCGAAGATGGCCCGTCGGGTCGGGTCGGCCAGTGTTCTGAAAAGCAGATCGTGAGCGTCCGACACGGTGAAGCATAACTCGTTGGCTATTAATCAAACTCATAACCAACAAGCTATGGGTTCGTCAAGTCGCCGATCTACGGGATATGGTGTTCCGGGATGACGGACGGTCCGGGAGCCGCTATCCCGGCCTTATGTCCCGTTACGACCTCAGTTCACCGGCCGGCCGGCTCAAGATCCGATGGGACTATATCTGGAAGGACCACGCCTTCCTGCGCGTGGCCTTTTCCAACGCCCACTGGCTGGGCCCTGATCTGGTGCGCACCAACCAGCCCTCACCGCGCCAGCTGGCGGGCTGGAAGGCGAAGGGCATCAAGACCGTCATCAACCTGCGCGGCGCGCGGGACGAGGCCTATTACTGGCTGGAGAAGGACGCCTGCGAGCGGCTGGGCCTGACCCTGATCGATGCGCCGCTGGACTCACGCGACGTGCCGGGCCCCGACCGGGTTCACCGGGCAAAGGCCCTGTTCCAGACCATCGAATACCCGGTCCTGATCCACTGCAAGTCGGGCGCCGACCGCGCGGGGTTGATGGCCGTCTTCTACCGCCACTTCCATCTGGGCGAGCCGATCTCCGAGGCCATGAGCCAGCTGTCGAAGAAGTATCTGCACAGCCGCGAGGGCCTGACCGGGGTGCTGGACTTCTACCTCGAGAAATACGTCCACGAGATCGAGCCGCAGGGCATCGGCTTCCTCGAATGGGTCGACAGCCCCGGCTATGACCCGAAAGCCATCCGCGCCGAGTTCAAGGCCGGCTGGTGGGGCACATTGCTGACGGAGCGTTTGCTCAAGCGGGAGTAGGGCTTAGCCCCAGGGACCGCCCGAACCCCCGGAGCCGCCGTCTTCAGCCTGTTCTTGCGCCTCGCGCCTTGCCTTGCGGTCGGCTTCCCAGCGTTTGAACCAGCGGTGATAGCTGCGCTCGCCGCGCATGACGAACACCCAATAGATCAGGCTGGCGCACAGCAGCACCAGGGCGAACACCTGCTGGGTATCAAAGGTCTGGCCGAACAGGGTCATGCGCTCAGCATCTCACGGCCCGGGCCAGGGCGCCAGAGGCCGGGCTCAGTGGGCGTCGCCGCGCGGGTCGATCATCCGGTGCGCATGCAGGATGAAATAGCGCATGTGGGCGTTGTCGACCGTGGCCTGGGCCTTGGCCTTCCACGCCTTCTTGGCTTCCTCATAGTTAGGGAAGGCCCCAACGAAGTCGATCTTCGACAGGTCGCGGAACACCGGGGCATCCAGGTGACGCAGCTCGCCGCCGATCACCAGATGCAGCAGTTGGTCGGGCTCTTGTCCGGGGGTCTTGGGGGTGTCGGTCATGGGCGGCTGGCCTGCGGGCAGGCCTCCTGATCAAGGGGAGGGGTCAACTGGCCCGGGGGATAGCCCCGGTTCGCTCCAGGATCAACGGGTGCAACGCCGGCGCGGAGCAGATCAGGCTGTCCTGACGCGGGTCGGGCCGGTTGAAGCGCCAGTCCCCGCCCAGATGATCGGTCACGATGGCCCCGGCCTCGCGCGCGATCAGGGCACCCGCGGCCACATCCCAATCCCATTTGGGCGTCAGGGCGACCGTGGCATCGAACGCCCCCGCCGCCACCAGCGCCATCCGGTACGCCAGGGCGTTGCGCTTTTCGAACCGCATGGGCGGCCAGGGCGTCACCCACTGCGGCCCCTGCAGCATTCCGGCGCTGGCCAGCAGGGAGGCGTCCTCCAGCGCATCCGTGTCGCTGGCGCGGATGACCTTGCCGTTCATGCGGGCCCCGGTGCCGATGGTTGCCTCAAAGGTCTCGGACAGCTCGGGCACATGGATGACGGCGGCCACCGGCTGACCGTCCTCGATCACGGCGATCGGAATGCACCACCACGGGCGGTTGGCGATAAAAGCCTGGGTGCCGTCGATCGGATCGACCACGAAGATCCGCCGGTGCTTCAGCCGCCCGGGACTATCCGGCGTCTCTTCTGACAGCCAGCCATAGTCGGGACGAGCGGTCCGCAGCCGGTCTTTCAGAAAGGCATCGACGGCGTAGTCGGCGCTGGTCACGGGCGAGCCGCCGGGCTTGCGCTCGATCTCCAGCCCCTTGACCCGCTCGGCCCCGGCCAGAATGGCGCCCTCGCGCGCGGCCTCGACAATCAGGGCCAGATCGCCGGCGAGGTCGGTCACTTGCCGGCCACCGCCACGCCGTCGATCAGCAGCGACGGACTGTTGAACGAGGACCGGAACTCCAGATCGCTACCCGCCACCATCCGCATCCAAAGGGCCCGCAGATTGCCGGCCACGGTGACCTCGCTGACCGGATGGGTGATCTGGCCGCCCTCGAAGAAGAAACCCGAGACCCCTGCCGACCAATCGCCGGTGTTGGGGTTCAGCGACGGGCCGAACATGGAGGTCACCAGCAGGCCGGCGCCCGCCTGACCCATCAGCCCGGCCAGATCGGTCTCGCCCGGCGTCAGGTGCAGGTTGTGGGTTGAGACGCCCGACGGCCCGGCCAGCCCGCGCGAGGCATGGCCGGTGCTGGTCAGCCCCAGCTGGGCCGCTGCCGCCGTGTTCATCAGCCAGGTGGTGATCACGCCATGATCGACCAGCGCCCGCTCGACCACCTCGACCCCCTCATCATCGAACGGGGTCGAGCCCAGACCGCGCGGCCGGAACGGATCATCTATCAGGGACAGATGGGCGGGCAGCACGGCCTCGCCCATGGCGTCCTTCAGGAAGGAGGTTCCGCGCGCGATCGACGGGCCCGAGATGGCGCCCAGCAGTGGCGACAGCACCTGGGTCGCCACCCGGTTCTCGAAGATCACCGGCAGGGTCTGCGAGGCGATCTTGCGCGCCCCGACCCGGGCCACGGCCCGGCGCCCGGCCTCAAGCCCCAGCGATTCCGGTGACGGCATGTCTGACAGGTGGCGCAGGGTGCGGTGCTCACCGCCGCGTTCCATCGCTCCGTCCTTTTCGGCGATCACGCCTGCGCCCAGCGAAAAGGCCGTGCCGCGATACTGGCCGTCGAAGCCGTGCGAGGTCACCAGCCGCCAGGCGCTGCGCGAGGCCGAGGCATGGCCGCCCTCCGACCGCGCCACACCCTCGACCCCCAGCGCTGCCGCTTCACAGTCCCGCGCTGCGGCCTCCAGCGCTGTCGGCTCCGGGAAGGCGTCGTCATAGAGGTCCAGCTCGGGGAACGGCGCGCGGGCCAGCCGCTCTTCCGGGGCCAGGGTCGCATATGGGTCTTCAGGGGCCAGCCGCGCCATGGCCACGGCCCGCTCGATCAGCCGCGCCCGCGTGGGGGTCGACAGGTCCGAGGTCGAAACCGTCGCCTGCCGCCGCCCGATGAAGACCCGGAGGCCCAGGTCGTGCGCTTCCTCGCGCTCGACGTCTTCCAGTGCCCCGTCGCGAACCCCGACGGACAGAGCGGTCCGCTCTGAGGTCACCGCCTCGGCGGCATCCGCACCGGCCCTGAGTGCGGCGGCCAGGACATCGTGGATCAGATCAGCGGAGGGAGCAGGGGAATCGGCCATGCCCCGATATGGCGACAGGGGCGCGCAGGGGCAACCGCCCCCGAGGCCTCTGCCTCAGCCCAGCGCCCGCCCGACCAGCAGGCCGGCCGCGAACAGCAGCACCGCATAGGTCAGCACCATGCCCAGAATCCGCCCCAGCGACGGCCCCTTCTGGAACAGCAGGCCGCCGGCGTGGATCACCCGCCCGGCCAGCAGGGTCGCCCCCAGAATATGGATCAGCAGCGGCGTCGCCCCGGTCAGGGCCAGCAGCATCAGGGCAATCAGCCCGGCCGGCACATATTCGGCCGCATTGCCGAACGCCCGCCCGGCCGCCGTCAGCGACACATGGCCGCCGTCCCCGAAGGCGACCTTCAGACGCCGCCTCTGCCCGACCACGCCCCACGACAGAACCACCAGCCACAGCACCAGCAGGCCGACCCACAGCGACAGGGCATCCAGCGCTCCGGGCACGGCCTCGGGCCCGATGAAATCCGTCAGGGTCATCAGCGTGTCTCCCGCGCGACCGGATACAGGTTGAAGCGGTCGTCATAGAAGGGCGTCCGCTCATAGAACCAGGCCAGACGCGCATCCCCATTGGCGGCAAACTCCGGATCGGCGGCCAGTTTCGCCTCGAACTCGGCCTTCAGCGCCGGATCGGCGGCCATCATCGCCTCGGCCAGCGGGGCGATGGCATAGCCCTCGATATATTCGACGCGGTTCAGCACCTCGAGGAACATCCCCCAGGCAAAGAAGCTCTCGCTGGATTGCGGTTCCAGCAATAGCACCACCACATCGCCCAGCGGCTGGTCGGTCGACACCCGCACCGAGCCGGCGGGGAAGGTCCAGTCGCGCGCCTCAGGCGTCACCCCGCCCACGCGTACCGGCACATGGCCCTCATTGGTGCGCGGCGACAGGCGGATGTCTGCCAGCCGCAGCATCTCGACGGAGACCGTGCGCGCCTCGTCCAGCGTCTCCATCTCGATGCCGTGCATCCTCAGGCGCTCGATGATGTCGGCCCGATGCGCCGGCACCCAATAGGCCTCGGGCCGCGCCAGCTCCAGCGTCGGCACCGAGCCATAGAACGGCATCTGCCACAGCTCGGGATCGGCTACGCCAAGCCAGCGCACCTCCTCGCGGCCCGACGCAGGGCTCACATAGGTCTCATAGCGGATGCCCTTGAACGGGCGGATCGAGACCGGCTCTTCGCTCGGCACGAAATTGGTCGGGATGGTCGCGGGGCGCAGCGCCCGGTCCGCCTCGACCGCCGCCCGCAGGTCGCCGCCGTCTTCGGCCAGCACCTTCAGCGCCGTCTCGAGGAAGACATAGGTGCCCAGCACCCGCTGCTCATAGGGTTTCAGGCTGTGGTTCTCGATCAGGATGGTCGGCACATGGGCGGCCGAGCCCCAGCCGTTCGAAAACCGCTCGCCCAGCCCGCCGTCCGACAGGCCCGCGCGCGGGTTCTGGTCGTCGATGCCGAACACCAGCTCGCCCGGGATGTGGCCCTGGGCCTCCAGCGCGTCATTCATGGCCGGCTTGAAGGCACTGTCCAGCCACCGCGCCGTCTCCGGGCTGCGGCTCCAGACGCCGTTCTCGCCGTTGTAGCCATAGGTCACGTCATATCGATAATCGAGACCATCGGTGACGTGGATGTCGACATACAGGTCCGGCTGATACTTCAGCACCAGCCCGCGCACCGCCTGCATCTCGGCCTGGTCCAGCTTCATATAGTCCCGGTTCAGGTTCTGGTTGGTCGCCGTATTGCGCCAGCCCTGAATGCGCGGCCCGCGCTGGTTGGGCCGCGAATACGCACTGGCCCGCTCATGCCCGTCCACCGACAGGATCGGGATCAGGATCAGATTGGCCCCGTCCAGCAGGTCGTCGCGTCCGTAGAAGGCGATGTCGCGCAGCAGCATCATGCCCGCGTCCTTGCCGTCGATCTCACCGGGGTGGATGCCGGCCTGCGCCAGGATCACCGGCTTGGACGGATCAAGCGTCGCCCCGTCCTTGGAGGCGATCACGGCATAGATCGGCCGCCCCTCGGGCGAAGTGCCGAACTGCTCGATGCGGATCCAGTCCGACGCCGCATCCAGCCGGTCGAACCAGGCGCGCGTGTCCGCATAGTCCGGGCTGAAATCCAGCTCGGGATCGCGCTCGAAATCTGTCGCCCACGGGTCAGAGGCAGGCCGCAGCAGCGACCGGCTCGCCCCGTCCCACGCTGGCGCCGGCGGCAGAAACCCCTGCGGATCATACAGGGCCTGATTGGGCAGGGCGGGCGAGGGGGTCTGGGCCATGGCGAGGGCTCCCGTAAAAAGCTGGGCCGACGCCGCAAGCAGACTGATCAGGATAAGGCGACGCATCATAGGGTTCCTTTGACCATGCCGGGCAGAGGGCCGCAACGTCTGGCGGAGCGTCACAGAAGCGACCAGCCGCCGGCCTGGACCAGCGCGGTCAGCGACCGGGCCGTTGTGAAAAGGTGATAGGCGACCAGCACGATCAGCGCCCCGGTCACCCATTTCCGGCTCGGCGACAGGGCCCCGATCGATGTGCCGCCGATGAAGATGGCCAGCCCGATCCAGAAGATCGGCCCCAGGGGAATCCGGGCGATCTCACCGCTCAGCCCGGTGACGAGGAAGAAGGTCGCCCCCACGATCAGATTGGCCGCCAGCACACAGGCGAACACGATCCGCCGGTGCGCCCAGAAATGGTCGTCCAGATCCAGCCGCTTCCCCTCGGTCGCGACACGCGGAAAGGTCACACTGGCCGCCACATAGAAGGTCCCGGCCACCACCAGCCCCAGCACCAGCAGGGCAAAGTTGAACGGCGCCCCGCGAAAGATCACCCAGGCCTGGTTCCAGAAGGTGGCGATGTCGATGGCCACAAACACTGCCAGCAGCGGCGTCAGCCAGCCGAACCGGATCCGCTCCCGCTCATGCAGCACCCGCGAAAACCCGCCCACCAGCTCCGCCACCGACAACCCCAGCAGCAGTCCATAGAAGCTGAAAAAGAACTCGAACGCGCTCATGTGGCCCCCCGGCGCCAGTGAGGCGTCACCCTAAACGGCGAACAAGGGCCCGTCACCACAGCTGGCTACCGGCCGCCGAGACCACTTGGCCGAACGACGATCTACGGTTATGACGGTGGCGAGGGACCCGGTTATGCCATCAGACATTCAGGCCGGGCCAAGCCCGGTGACCGAGCGCATCACGGCCGTTGACGCCTTGCGCGGCTTTGCCCTGCTGGGTGTGTTTCTCGCCAATCTTTTCACCAGTTTCTCGGGCTGGTTCATGTTGGATCCGCACCAGCGGGTGATGCTGGCGGGAGAGTTTCAGGACATTGTCGCAGCCGTCGCCTTCACCGGGCTGATCGACGGGAAGTTCTATAGCCTGTTCTCGTTGTTGTTCGGGGCTGGCTTCGCGATCCTTCTGGACCGGCTGACGCGCAAGGGCGCTCAGGGCGTCGCGATCTTCCGTCGTCGAATGACCGTGCTGCTGGTGTTCGGGTTGATCCATCTTGTCTTCGTCTGGCTCGGCGACATCCTGACCCTTTACGCCTTGCTCGGCTTCCTGCTGGTGTTTCTGCGGGGTTGGAGCGACCGGCGCCTGCTGGTGGTGGCCATTGCCCTGATCCTGCTGGTGGTGCCGCTGAAGGCCGCGCTGCGTGCTGGCGGCATTCCGCTGGACCTCGGTGTCTATCAGGCCGTCGAGGCGGTGGCGCGCCTGCAGGGGGCCCCGGGTATGCTGCAGATGTCGATGGCCGACGCCGTCTCCAGCATCAGGGACCCGCGCTGGAGTGAGTTCCTGACGTATCAGGTCCAAGGCGCGATCTGGCGCGTTGGATCGCTGCTTGAGAGCGGGCGACCGCTGAAAGTTCTGGCTCTGATGATGCTCGGCCTGATCGCCGGACGGCGACTGGTGGCGGGCACCTTGCTCAACAACTACACGCTGCTCAGGAGGGTCCTGATCTTCGGTCTGGTGTTCGGCATTCCCGGCAATGCCCTTTACGTTTTCGCCATGGCGACCATGGACGGCAGCGACATGAACGGCCTGATCCACGACGTTGGCTATGCGCTGGGCGTCATCCCGCTGGCGCTGGCCTATGGCGCGGCCTTCCTGTTGGCCTGGCCCCGGACCAAGGGCGCGCTGGGTGTATTCACGCCGGCAGGCCGGATGACCCTGACCAACTATGTGATGCAGTCAGTCCTCGGCACGGCGATCTTCTTCGGCATCGGCCTGGGCTGGATCGGCTATCTGACGCCAGTCCAGTTCGTGGCGCTCGGCCTCGCGCTGTTCGCCGGACAGATTGTGATCTCGGCCCTGTGGCTCCGCCTCTTTCCGCAGGGCCCGCTGGAGGCCCTGTGGCGAAAGCTGACTTATGGCGGAGCAAGCCGCTCCGGCAGCTGAGGGCCTATTTCCAGATCGGTGTTCCGTCACCGGGTAATCCCAGCCGGTCCCACATCTCCGACACCCGCTCCACCACGGCCTCGTCCATGCGGATTTCCTCGCCCCATTCGCGTTTGGTCTCGGGCGCCCATTTGTCGGTGGCGTCGAGGCCGATCTTGGAGCCGAGCCCGCTCTCGGGGCTGGCGAAGTCGAGATAGTCGATCGGGGTGTTCTCGATGACGGTGATGTCGCGGGCCGGGTCCATCTTGGTCGAGATGGCCCACATCACGTCCTTCCAGTCGCGGGCGTCGATGTCGTCGTCCACCACGATGATCCATTTGGTGTACATGAACTGCCGCAGATAGCTCCAGCAGCCCATCATCACCCTCTTGGCATGGCCGGGATAGGCCTTCTTCATGGCCACCACGGCGATGCGATAGCTGCACCCCTCGGGCGGCAGCCAGAAGTCGGTGATCTCGGGGAACTGCTGTTGCAGCAGGGGGATGAAGACCTCGTTCAGGGCCTCGCCCAGCACGCTCGGTTCATCCGGCGGGCGGCCGGTGAAGGTGGTCAGATAGATGGGGTCGCGGCGCATGGTGATGGCCGTCACCTGAAACACCGGGAAGGTCTCGACCGAGTTGTAATAGCCGGTGTGGTCGCCATAGGGGCCCTCGGGCGCATGCTCGTCCAGCAGGACATGGCCTTCCAGCACGATCTCGGCGGCGGCCGGCACCCGCAGCGGCACGGTCTTGCAGTCGACCAGCTCGGCCTTTTGGCCGCGCAGCAGGCCCGCGAACTGGTACTCCGACAGGGTGTCCGGCACGGGCGTGACAGCCGCCAGAATAGTGCCCGGATCAGCGCCCAGCACGACCGCGCAGGGCAGGGGCTCGCGCTTTCCGGCCTTCCTGTGACGGGCATAGTGTTGCGCCCCGCCCCGGTGGGCCAGCCAGCGCATGATGGCGCGGTCACGCCCCAGCACCTGCATCCGATAGATGCCGAGATTGAAGTCGTCCTCGCGGTCGTCGGACGGCCCCTTGGTGACGACCAGACCCCAGGTGATCAGCGGCGCCGGCTCGCCCGGCCAGCAGCCCTGAACGGGCAGGGTGGTCAGGTCGATCTGGTCGCCCTTCAGTACCACCTCCTGCACCGGGGCCTTCTTCACCACCTTCGGCCGCATGGCCATAACGGTTTTCGCCAGCGGCAGCATCTCCATGGCGTCGGCCAGGCCGCGCGGCGGCGTGGGATTTCTCAGGAAGGCCAGCAGCTCGCCGACCTCCCGCAGTTCGGCGGCCGTGGTGCGGCTCTTGCCCTCCAGCGTGACGCCCATGGCCACCCGCTTTACCGTCCCGAACAGATTGGCCAGACAGGGAATGGGGCTGATCGAGCCATCAGGCATGACGGGCTTTTCGAACAGCACCGCCGGGCCGCCGTTCCGCAGCAGCCGGGTCTGGATCTCGGTCATCTCCAGATGCGTCGAGACGGGCTCGCGCACGCGCACCAGCTCGCCCTCGACTTCCAGCAGATCGATGAATTCGCGCAGGGACTTGTAGGCCATGCGAAAACGCTTAGGCGGCGTCGCCGCGTCTGTCACGCGGCCAGGATGTCGCTCAATACGCCGGGGTGTCCGACACCAGCGCCCAGACCGGCAGGTGCAGATGGCGCGTGGCCGCCGCGATCTGCATCGAGTCCATGCGGGCATGGCCGGCTTCCAGCCTGCGGATGGCTTCGGGCGTCAGCTTCAGGGCGCCGGCCAGACTGTCGACATCGACCCCGCGCTGGCCGCGCCAGTGCTTCAGCCGCCGGCCGATGGCGGCATCGTCCGGGTCCGTGCCCGGAAACGGCAGCACACTTCCCACGTCGAACCTCCCACGGTTCTTTTTATTGGGAGGTATCCTGATCCCATTCAAAGGCGTCGTCCAGCCAGTCGCCCAGCCGCCCGTCCGGGCGGGCCCGGGCGTGGATGCGAGCCATCTCGTCATCGGTCAGTTCGAAATCGAAGATGTCGAGGTTCTCGGCCGCCCGGCTTTCCTTCGATGTCTTGGGGATGGCGATCAC